>NZ_SJPG01000001.1:1452727-2652727 GCF_007859715.1 Rubinisphaera italica | reverse complement strand
GAATCCTGCTACTCAATCACTATCTGCATTTGGTGAAGTACGAGGGAGAAAGCTGGTCGAAGGAGATGATTGTTCGAGCTGGTCTCGAACGACTCGCCCCCGTGCTGATGACTGCCCTCACATCGGGCATCGGACTTGTCCCACTTGTCCTGGCTGCTGGTGAACCAGGTAAGGAAATTTTGTATCCCGTCGCAACTGTCATCCTGGGAGGATTGATCAGTTCAACACTCCTCGACTTCTTCGTCCACCCCGCGTTGTTCTGGATATTTGGACTGAAAGAAGCTCAACGCGTCGTAGGAGCTTCCCATTCCCAGATCGAATTAATTGAAGAATCCGAAGAAGAAATGGTCCGTAATTTTACGACTCAAAACGAAAGGAATTCCAAGTAGCATCTAAAATTTTTAATTGCCCAAATCAGTATTTTTAATCAGACACCACTTTTAGACCATTTTCAAATGGTTTCTGCAGTCGCATGGTCATCAAATGATAGTAAAACACTGAGTTTGCTCCTGCCGTACGCTGCAGTTCATTTTTGAAAATACTCTAGACCCGTTAAAAACTAAACTCAATTTTGAGTAAAAACATCTTCAGGAGATAAGAATGAAATTTCACACGACAAAAATGATGATCGCTGCCACTGTCCTCAGTTTCGGATTTCTGGGTTGCACTCCCCAGCCTGGAACTGAAGGTACGAATACAACAGAATCAGAATCAGGACATGACGACCATGACGACCACGATCATGGCGATCATGCTCACCCGAGCGAAGGTCCCCATCATGGGAGTCTGATCGAACTGGGGAATGAAGAATATCATGCCGAACTGGTCCACGATGATGCCGCTGGAACCGTTACGATTTATGTTCTGAATGCCTCAGCAACCGAAGCCGAGCCGATTGAAGCAACCGAAGTCACCATCAATGTTAAACACGATGGAACTCCCGAACAGTTCAAGCTGGCTGCAACTCCCGATGCGAATGATCCTGAAGGCAAATCCTCAAAATTTGTTTCCAGCGATGCAGAGCTTGCAACTCATCTGGATGAAGAAGGAGCAGCACCGACACTCGTGCTGATGATCAACGGAAAATCATTCCGCGGAACAGTCACTCACGACCACGACGATCATGACCATGATCACGCTCATTGATACCTGAGCAATAATCTTGGAATAGATCAAACAGAGCCACAAATTTGTGGCTCTGTTTTTTTATTGAAATACGTCTCGTCGTTTCTTCCCCGAAGAGATGAAATTGCGAAGTCGTTGTATTAGGATGCAGACTCTCATACATCAACGAACACACATGCCACTATTTGGTGACATCGATTCTTAACGAATCGAAAAACATTCCGAAAGAAGTCTGCACAGATGAAGTTTGCAAAATCTTTTCTGCTGTTAACCTGCGTTATTTTCGTTTCAAGCCATCTGCGTGTTCAAGCTCAAAATGAATCGAGCGAGAATCAATTCGATCGATTTGGCATTTACGCCAACACCGCTCCCCGTCCGGAAGAGGCGACTCCGATTGAAACGACACTGCCTCTGAGTTTGAAGCCTCATACTTCAATTGCTTTGATTGGCAATACGCTCTTCGAACGCAATCAGAACTTCGGACATTTTGAATCGATGCTGCATCAGTATTTTCCGGAGCATCAACTCAAAGTTCGCCATCTGGCCTGGTCGGCTGATGAAATCTCGCTGCAACCACGTCCCGATAATTTTGCCGACACCGAACAGCACCTGCTCCATGAAAAAGCAGATGTCATCTTTGCCGCATTTGGATTCAATGAATCCTTTGCCGGTGAAGATGGTCTCAATAAGTTTCGAGAACAATTATCTGAGTATCTGAAGAATCTCAAATCGAAGGCTTACAATAGCCAGTCGGCTCCGAAAATCATTCTCGTATCACCAACAAGCAACGAGGACATTTCTGCAGTCAATGCCGCCTCATTGAATAATGATCGTCTCAAACAATACACCGCCATCATGCAGGAAGTTGCCAAAGAGCAGCAAGTCGGGTTTGTGAACCTCTATGCAAAATCGACAGAGGCAATGTCAGATCCTGAAACCGATCTGACGATAAATGGAGTGCATCTGAATGAAGCCGGTGACAAATTCATATCTGGACTACTCTTTGAAGAAACATTTGGAATTGATGCTCCACAAATCAATGAGTCTCTCAGGCAGGCGGTAATTGATAAGAACCGTCAGTATTTCCGCCGCTTTCGTCCTCTCAATACCTTCTACTACACAGGTGGTCGAAATAAAACCTACGGCTATCTCGACTTCCTCCCGGCGATGAGAAATTTCGATTTGATGGTCGCAAATCGAGATCAGGCCATCTGGAATTTCATGCAGGGCAAAACTGAAAAGATTACAGTCGACGACAGTCAACTGCCGCAACTTCCTCCTGTTGATGAATCACGCGGAGCTAACCAGTGGATGACCGCAGCCGAGGAAATGAAAGCCTTTCAGGTTGATCCCCGCTTTGAGATCAATCTGTTCGCAGGAGAAGAAGAGTTTCCTGAAATCGCCAATCCAATCCAAATGCGTTGGGATGCCCAGGGCAGATTGTGGGTCAGTTGTTCGACGACTTATCCCCACGTCTATCCGGGGCAGGAGCCGAATGATCGACTGGTTGTTCTGGAAGATACCGACCATGATGGACGAGCCGATAAGTCCACCGTGTTTGCAGATAACCTCCATATCCCGCTCTCATTTGTTTTAGGCAAAGAAGGTGTTTACGTCTCGGAGCAACCGCAATTATCACTCTTGCGGGATATCGATGGAGACCTGAAAGCCGACAAAAAGGAAATTCTGCTTACCGGCTTCGGTACGGAAGATTCCCATCATTCTTTACACGACTTTATCTGGTCGCCGGAAGGGGATCTCATTTTTCGCGAATCGATCTTTCATCACTCGCAAGTGGAAACACCTTATGGACCAGTCCGGCAGCAGAACAGCGGCTGGTTCCGTTTTCAGCCACGCGATCATCGATTAACCAGTTTTGGAACCTATCCCAGCACAAATCCATGGGGCGTCACATTTGATGACTGGGGCCAGCATGTCGCCAGCCATCCGATTTATGCAGCTGCATTTCATGCAACCGATCCTGAATATCCTCAACAACATCCAAGGCCAAAGGACCTACAGGCTTACTCTGGAACATGTGGACATGAATTTATCGATGTCCCTGGATATCCGGCTGATCTTCAAGGCTGCTTCGTCAAAGCTCGTTACAAGCCAACGAATCGCATCGAATTTCATCGCTGGCATCAACGGGACTTCGGCTACGAAGAGGAATACATCGGCGACTTACTCTTTTCGACCAATCTGAGTTTCATCCCAGTCGATCTCCGTTATGGCCCCGATGCCGCTCTTTATATTTGTGACTGGTACAACCCAATCAAAGGGCACATGCAGTATTCCCTGCGAGATGAACGCCGCGATCGAAACTCGGGACGAATCTGGAGAATCATCCCGAAAGTGATGCCGGAAGTCGATTCTCCTGATATCGCCTCCTCGACGATTCCAGATTTGTTGGACTTACTCAAACGCCCGGAATCGCGACTTCGTTATTGGGTACGACGGGAGTTACGCAGTCGTGATGCTGCAGATGTTCAACGGGAGTTGACCGCATGGCTGGACAATCTCGACCAGAGCGATCCTCGTTATCGCCATCATCAACTTGAAGCACTTTGGATGAGTCGTAACGGCAGTTTCGATCGTTTCGATTTATTGCGTGATCTACTCAGCTGTGACGATCATCACGCCCGGGCGGCAGCAACTCAGCAGTTGCGATATGTCAGTTCTGATATGGATGATTCCGCAACCTTACTGAATAATGCGGCCAATGATGCCAATGCCATCGTGCGAATGGAAGCGGCTATCGCAGCCAGTTACCTTGGAACAGAAGAATCCTTTAAGGCTGTGCTTGATGTTTTCAAACATCCAATGAAGGCCCATACGGAATACGGTATCCTCACCGCAATGGGCTCTGCAGCGTTGCGTCCTTACTGGGAAAATCATCCCGAGTATGACATAGCTCGTCTTATGAGACAGGCCGCTCGCGAGAAAGTCATTAGGGAACCGAAACCCACTAAAATTCAGAGAAAATTTGACCAGCAGAAAAATCTGAAGTCTCTCACGATCTCCACCGTTCCCGAACGCATGCTGTTCACGATAACGGATTTTAACGTCCAACCGGGACAACCCGTCAAATTAGTTTTCACAAATCCTGATGCAACCGATCACAATCTGGTCATCGTCAAACCTGGCGCGCTGGCTGAAGTCGGCATGGCTGCCAATGAAATGGCGAAAGATCCACGCAATGCCAAGTCCGACTTTATCCCACGTGAAAAGATGGACCTGATCCTTCAAAATACATCCATGGTCGGCCCTAACCGCTCCAAACAAATCGATGTCTTGCGATTTAACGCTCCTGAAGAGCCGGGTGTCTATCCATATGTGTGTACATTCCCAGGCCACTGGATTGTGATGAATGGCTTAATGGTCGTCGCTTCGAACGAAGCTGAGGCTCAACAGATGCTCGCTGCCAGCCAGCCAAAAACGGTTCAAGAATGGAAGTTTTCCGACTTTGAAAATGTCCCCATAAATCGTCCGGCTGAAGCAGCCACGGATATTCGCGGGATGACAGCTTTTGTCAAAGCAAAGTGTAATCAGTGTCATGTGGTCGCAGGTCATGGTGTGAACCTGGGACCGGATTTACTGGAATCAGTCAAAAAGCTGAAAGGCCGTAAGTTGCTCCAACAAATCATAGAACCCTCCAGCGAAATCAATGAAAAGTTCCGTAATACACAGTTCATCACCGACGAAGGTCGTGTGATTATTGGCGTGATCATGAAAGAAGATGACAAGGCTTATCATATCGCCACAAATCTTCTGAACCCAAAATCGTTGACAGTGCTCCCGAAAAAGCAAGTCGATGAAATGATCATTTCCAAGGTCTCACCCATGCCAACTGGTCTGATTAATGTATTAACACAGGACGAGATACTGGACCTGCATGCATTTCTGGAATCGGGTGGCAAACACCTCCCCGAACATATGAAACATCACCATGGAGAAATGCACGATCACAAACCTAAGCCTGAATAAAAGTTGAAGGCTTGTGACATAAAAAGATTAATATCGGCAGAGTAATAATCCATGAAAGAAACTATGAATCGGATATGTCTTGGTACATTATGCGTGTTCATTATCGGCTGCCAGCAATTGCACGCAGAGCAGCCTAAGCCCAATGTTCTTTTTATCGCGATCGATGATCTGAACGATTACATCTCTCCGCTTGATAACCAACCTGGCGTTAAAACTCCGAATTTTGAAAGGCTGGCCCGACGGAGTGTCACTTTTGCAAATGCCCATTGTGCGGCTCCGGCCTGTCATCCTTCCCGGGTTGCAGTGATGACAGGAGTCCATTCAGTGAGTTCGGGAATTTATACGAATTTGTTTAAAGCCCACGGACCACGCTGGAGAGATGAATCCCCGAAACTGAAAAATGCGACAACCATCTCTCAACATTTTAGAGATCATGGTTACTACGCAGTTGGTGGAGGCAAGCTCTTTCATACACTGCAGTGGACTCCTGGAGACTCTCAGAATGATCCGAATGTCTGGGACGAATATCGTGGAGATCCGCTCGATCCCATTTCCAAAGACTGGCCACGCCCTGAATTGATTTCCGATGAAAAATCAGGTTTAACTCCCGGTCGTCCTTTAGGCGGTCGCTATCAGTTATTTGGAGCCAAACCGTTGCAGGTGCCTGATGAACAAACGGGGGATCACATGGTTGTCGACTGGGCTGCTGAACAGCTTTCCAAATCACATCAGAAACCACTTTTCCTGGCCGTGGGCTTGTTTCGTCCGCATATCCCATTTGAAGTTCCTCAAGCCTATTTCGATATGCATCCATTGGAATCCATACAACTGCCAGCTCACCGGGAGGACGATCTCGATGATGCCAGAATTCCGGAACGACAACACTGGCACAAATGGGTCACTGATAACGGACAATGGAAAAAGTTTATGCAGGGCTATCTGGCATGCATCAGTTATACCGATCATCAACTTGGCCGATTGCTCGATGCCCTTGATGCCTCTCCATTGAAAGAGAATACAATCGTTGTTCTCTGGACGGATCATGGATTTCATATCGGGGAAAAAGAGAACTGGGAGAAATTCTGTCTCTGGGACCAGACAACCCGCGTTCCGCTCTTCATTCATGCTCCGGAGATGAGTGCCGATGGACAGACCTGCCAGCAACCAACCACTCTGACAGATCTTTTTCCAACCCTGTGCGAACTGGCAGACTTACCTATACCTGAACAATGTGAAGGAGTTTCACTGGTTCCACAAATCCGGAAACCAGAAGAACTAACGAACAGGCTCTCATTAACATCACACTGTTTCGGAAGTGATCAAACCCCTTCGCATGCGATTTCCGACACACAATATCGCTACATACATTATGCCGACGGCTTTGAAGAATTGTATGACTTAAATGCAGATCCCAATGAGTTCAAGAATCTAGCCGGTGGAACAGCCTATCAGGAAGTGAAAGACCGTCTTAAAAAAGAACTTCCAAACGGCTCCGCACCCCGAAGAAAAGTCCCAATAGATTCGATTTATAACTTAAAGAAACCGTAGTCACTCAATCAGAGATGCAAAACAGATGCTTGTCTCCACGGATGAAAAGTTGATCATCGACAGGGGAGGGTGTTGCATCGATTGTTTCTCCAAGACTGTTCGTTGAGACGATTTTTAGTTCAGGAGAATTCTCAATCACAACGGTGGTGCCATCGCGATCAGAAAGATAAATGTAATCTGGAGTTGCAACTGGTGAGGCGTAGATGTTGCTTAGCCCGATGCGTTCTGTACTGTAATAGGGTTCGCCGGTTTTCGCATCAACGCAGGTGAGAAGTCCGGTTTTTGCTTTGTAGTAGTAGAGTCGTCCTTCGGTCAGGAGTAGCGAAGCGATATCGGGCGTGTCACGATCTCGTGACCAGACGACATTGTCGGTCCCGCCGATATCTCCCGTTCCATCCAGTTCAAAGGCTCCGACAAATGCGCCTCGGAATCCACTTCCAACAATAACCAGTCCATCCAGCTGCACGGGTGAGGCGACTGGACGTTGTGTCTGGCCTCCACAACGCCACAATTCTTTCCCGGTTTCAAGATCGTAAGCACGGGCATAATTTTCGCCGTTCATGATAATCTGTTGCTGACCAGCATGTTCCACAATTAGCGGCGTTGCCCAGCAGGTTGGTTCATCCCGCTCCACTTTCCAGATCGTTTCGCCTGTCTTTTTATCCAGAGCAAACAAATACGATTGCCCTTCGTGATCCCAGGGAACAATCAACTTGTTGCCTGCCAAGGTTGGTGAACTCCCTTCACCGAACATATTTCGAGTTTGCATCTGGCCCAACATTTTTTTCCAGACCAACTCGCCATCCAGTGTGTAGCAATACAAGCCGCGCGAGCCAAATGAAACGTAGAGGTGTGTTCCATCGGTACATGGTGAAGCTGAGGCAAATCCATTGGTTTGATGCGTTCTCTCGTGAGGCTGGGCTTCGATAGCAGTCTTCTGCCAAACCAATTCACCATTGCTGCGGTTATAACATAGGGTCACGAATCGAAACATAGGCAAGCCAGCTGCACTTCGATCAATTTCTTCAGCGGAAGTTACATAGACCCGATCTTTCCAGATGATCGGAGAGCTCGAACCCCTTCCAGGAACTGCCACTTTCCATTTGATATGATCAGAGTCTGACCAACTGGATGGAGGGGTCGCGGTGGTCGAAACTCCATTACCTGCTTCTCCTCGCCAGTGGGGCCAGTTTTCCGCCACAGCAGCGGTCTGAAAACTCAGAATCAATGCCAGACATGTGAACTTCAATCCGTAAGACATTCAAAACTCCGTTGAATTTATTGCGATCAGTAAAAGCGAGCGTTGGGACTGTTCTTTTATCCTAGGAATGAATGAGCAGTTTTTCCAGAGGCAATTCAGCCAAAGTGATCAAAGACGTTCTGGATTGACAGGCACTTTCGGAGTTTTCCCAGAGGCTCGTGCTCGCAATAACGGACGAAGTTTCTCCATAATTGTCTTCGATTGAACATCTGGTTGAATCGCCAGATTATTGAATTCTCCCGGATCGGCATGATGATCGTAAAGTTCAGAGCCGTATTTGCCTTCTCCCCATTCTGTAAAACGATATCGTTCCGTTCGAATACTGCATCCCATGACTTGCTCCGGGAGCCGATCATCGGCTGGCCGCAAAACCTGTGTGATCGCATAACCCTCCCAGTCAGAAAGTGGATCATTCAATAAAGGGCTCAAACTTCGACCTTCCAGTCCTTCTGGAGATTGTATTCCTGCCAGTTCCGTTAATGTTGGATAGAGATCAACAAATTCCACAATTCGCTGGCAAGGTCCGCTGCCTTTTGAAGAAGGATTTCGGATGATTAATGGAGCTCTTGCTCCCTGTTCAAACAGAGTTCGTTTCTGCCAAACGCCATTGTGTTCACCGAGATGATAACCGTGATCACTCCAGAAAACGACAATTGTATTGTCAGTCAACTCGAGTGCATCGAGTGCATTTAACAATCGCCCGACCTGAGCATCAATAAAACTGACACAGGCATAATAAGCCTGAGTCGCCTTTAATAAAGTTGCTTCATCAAGGTTGTAATTAGGAACCGGGCAATTGTGCGCGAATGCAGCAGTGGGGATATCGTCACGGTCCCCTTGAGGTGCAAAAGGGAGCCGAAGCGTCTCCACCGGGTACATGTCAAAATACTTTTTGGGAGCGACATAAGGCGTGTGAGGCCGAAAGAAGCCAACCCCCAGGAAGAAAGGTTCCTTTTGCCTTTCCTGCATGAGCTTGATCGCTTCGGACGCAATCATTCCATCGGTTTGCTCGGTGTCCTCTCCTTCAGCTGCCAGCCAGCTCAAAGCTCCACTGATTTTTCGATGTGGTTCCGCATTATAGATTAAAGCTTCCTCAGCTTTATCCCGACCTTTCGGATTGACCGTTTGATTCCAGGATGGCGGATCATCAAAGCCATCTGTCCCAATAGCGGCTGGGACATTGTAGTGATAGATTTTTCCAACCCGAGCCGCAAAATATCCGGCGTTTTGAAAGGCTTGGGGCAGGGTGACCACATCCGGAACTTCATCTCGAAAATGTCGATCGAGATCGTAAACCTTAATGGTATCGGGCCGTAAGCCCGTCATGATCGAGGCCCGAGTCGGATTGCACAACGGAAGTTGATTATAGGCCCTCAGAAAACAGACTCCACTGGCCGCCAGTCGATCAATATTCGGGGTTTTTGCAATCAGATCTCCATAACATCCCAGCGTACAGGCCAGATCATCGACCGCGATAAACAGCACATTAGGTGGACGCTTTTGTTCGCTCGTCTTCTTTGCCAGAAGTTCGTTCGCAGAGACACAAACTAAGGTGATCAACAACAGAAAAGCGTGACAAGATTTCATACTGACCGTTTATCAAATGATACACTGAGAGATAACTTCAACTGGCGATACGCACAACTTTAGGCAAACAGTTCCGTCACAACCTTGCCACCTTCTGGACCAGTCAGACGATGGTCTCGACCGGCGTGCCAGTATTTCAAGTCGTTTGGTGGTAATCCTAAAGCATTCAGCATCGTTGCATGCAGGTCACGGAAGTGGACTTTTCCTTCGACCGCCCTCGCTCCTGTATCATCGGTCTTTCCATGAACGTACCCCCCTTTGACACCCGCTCCAGCCATCCAGAAGGTGAAACCACGAGAGTTGTGACCGGTTTCATCTTTTTTATTTCCGGGTGTGATACCAGGGCGTCCGAATTCTCCTCCCCAAACGACAAGAGTGTCATCAAGCATGCCTCGTAATTTAAGATCCTCGAGCAGTGCGGCGACAGGGGCGTCAGTCGCATTGCAATTCGCGGTCAAATCGCGACGATGATTTTTATGCTGATCCCAACTGCCGTGATTCACTTCGATAAACCTCACCCCCGCTTCCGCAAAACGTCTGGCTAACAGGCACTGACGACCAAAATCGCTGGGCTTGCAGGTTCCAATCTGTTCTGTATTCTGGCCAACACGATAACGCTCCAGAGTCGCTTTTGTTTCTGAACTCAAATCGAGCAGATCGGGAGCGGACATTTGCATGCGGAAGCCGAGTTCCATCGATTCGATGACACTTTCGAGTTGCTGATCCCCCGGACGCTCAAGCACATGTTGTTGATTCATTTGCTGAACGAAATCGAGCTGCTTTTCTTTTGACGAATAGGGCAAATGCGTACTGGTGACATTACTTATGGTCGCTTGTGCCATACTTTCGCCGTTAACGCCGATGGGGGTCCCATTATAAATCGAGGGGAGAAACGAACTGGAATAAATGGAACTTTTCGACGTGTTAAAACTGAGAAACCCCGGCAAATTCTGATTCTCTGTGCCGAGGCCGTAAGTGATCCAGCTTCCCAGGCTGGGGCGTTCTCGCAGGCGGTCTCCCGTATGGAGTTGCAGGAAGGACTGGGCATGAATTGTCGTGTCGGCATGCATCCCATTGATCACGCACAAGTCGTCGGCATGACGAGCGGTCTCAGGAAGCAACTCGGATATCGGGAGACCGCTTTCCCCATATTGCTTGAATTCAAACGCGGAGCCGGGATGCGGTTTGTCACCGGTTTGTGGTTTGTAATCGAACGTGTCCATGTGAGCCGGCCCGCCACTCATACAGAGAAAAATGACACGCTTAGCCCGGGCAGGCAATTGTGGTGTCTTCGCAGAAAGACTTCTTCCCGAACTCTCAGCCTGAGCGGGTTGCCCGCACAATGCCTGCAAAGCCAGATATCCAAAACCACAGGAAACGGTTTGCAACATGCTTCGACGAGAATGTGTCATAATGATGGCTCGATATCATATTAGTTTGAAAAATTATTGTCACATTTGCCCGCTAATCAATGTAGCGAAACTCGTTCGTCATCAACAAAGACTGACAAAAACTGCTCCATGATTTCAACTCATTCTGGGTTTCTGTCTGAGTGAAATCGATCAATTCCAGAGAAGCCTGCATTTCATCGGCACTGGGACTTCGGCACAGGATCTTCTCAAAGGTAAGATTAACTCGTTCTGAGGAAGTTGTATCGGAATCCAAAAGAATCTTCGCGAACTGTTCGGCTTGTTGAATGACAAAAGAATTGTTGTAGAGATACAATGCCTGACCTGGGACAATGCTGTCATCTCGTTTTCCCGTCACGGACGTGAACTCTGGCAGATTAAATGCAGCCAGTTCTGGTGGAGGTGAATTTCTCAAATAACATAGGTAAACACTGCGATGCCGATTAGGCTGATGGAGGTTGCCAGCCAAATTGACCAATATATCTCGATGACGAATCAGCGATCCTTCTCCCGGAGTCATATCGAGTTGACCACTGAGTAACAGTATGCTGTCCCTAAGCTCTTCGGCGGTCAGCCTGCTGCGATTGTGTCGGGCCAGTAATTTATTTTCCTCATCCCCTTTGAGAAGTTGAGAATCGACATTGCTACTCAGCTGGTACGTTCGACTCAAAATGATCTCTCGAATCATTTGCTTGACTGACCAGCCATTTTTCTGAAAACGAATAGCCAGATGGTCGAGCAATTGCGGATGCGTGGGAGGTTCTCCATATTTCCCAAAATCATCTGGAGTGCGGACGATTCCTTCGCCAAAAAGATGCTGCCAGATTCGGTTGACCATCACACGGGAAGTCAGTGGATGATTCTCATGAGTCATCCACTCTGCCAACTGCAAACGCCCACTGGTAGCGGAATCAATTCCTAAATGCGACGCTTCATCAATTTGGCAAGCTGAAAGAAATCCCCGTGGAACAACCTCGCCAAGCTTTTTGGAATCTCCATTGATATTAATTTTGCAGTCAGCCGGTTCTTTATTATCTCGAACGCCCATCGCCAGTGGCGTTCCGATTTCCCATTTTGGTTTCGGAATCGCTTTCGGCTTGCCAGTATTCGACTCCAGCAGCACGACAGTTTCAACAAAGTCCTCTGGTGGCATAACCTTCTCAGCCGCTTTCAATACATGCAGGTCGGTCGGTGGAGCTGTCAACTTTTCATTACCAGCCAGCCCCCACATTGTTTCGCTGCTGGTAAATAAGCCTGCCATGGCGTAGTAGTCTCGGGTTGGTATCGGATCGAATTTGTGATCGTGACACCGGGCACAGGCAACACTGATGCCCATCAAGCCTCGTCCAACAACATCAATTTGATCGGCGACGACATCCATGTGAAAATCGTTATTCATCGCCTTGGCAGGCTTAGCAGACAATGCCAGAAAACCAGTCGCGATGAGATATCGGTCTCGAATTTCAGCACTCTCAGCTGGCAGTAAATCCCCGGCCAGTTGTTCTTTCAGAAATTGATTGTAAGGCGTGTCATTATTGAATGATTCAATCACATAGTCACGATATCGCCAGGCATGAGGAAAAGTCGGGTTTCGACTCAAGCCATCATTTCCATTCGACTCGGCATAACGTGCCACGTCCAGCCAGTGTCTACCCCAGTGGACTCCGAACTGAGGGCTCGCCAGCAATTCTTCAACGATATTCTGAACTGCGACTTGCCCACGGCTATTAAAGTCCGTCACAAATTCCTCGACCTGTTTCAAGGTCGGAGGCAAGCCGATTAAATCGTAATAGAGGCGACGAACCAATACACGGGGAGAGGCTTCTTCGACTGGCGAAAACCCTGTAGATTCAATGCGTGCCAGTATAAATCGATCGATATCATTCCGAGGCCAATTGACTAATTTGACGTCTGGGACTTGGTGATCGACAACTGGTTGCAGCGACCAGAGATCCGATTCCGTTTTCTCTTGCTTAGGAACTGGAGCCGCCTGAGGAACTCTCGGATCAGGGGCATTCCGGGAAATCCAATTCACAAAGTCGTTGATGATCGCCTCCGGGAGCGGCTCCTCAGGCGGCATTTCTGTGCCATCGTATCTCAGTGCCTGGATGATTAAACTTTCTTCTGGCTTCCCATGGACTAGAGCCGGTCCAGATAACCCACCGCTCATCACTGTATCGCGAGTATCGAGCCTTAAGCCGCCACCCAGTTCAGTGGAATCAACTGAGTGGCATTCATAACAATGTTTGACGAGAACTGGACGGATTTTGTTTTCGAAGAAAGTCACATCTTCCGGAGAGAGGTCTTCTGCATTGAGAGTTGAGAGACTCCACAGCGATGTGAGTAGCAACATGCCAATAAATGAGCGTATTCTCAATAATTGCACGGCAAAGACTTTATGGCAGGAGTAAACGGGGGGAGAATCCAATAAGCAAAAGCTTATCAGTCATCACAGGTTGACTCAAGCCTAATCTACTTTTACAGAGACTCTCAGGCTGAATATTCCAATTCAAGTAGAACTAGAATTTTGATTGCAGTTCGAATCGAATTCCATGTCCGGGATCGATGGATTCCCGTTTGGAAGCGAAGGTATCCATGATAAAGAACCAGTGCTGATCGAGGGCTTTCTGATAGCGAATCCCGGTTGCGATCGCGGCATCGTTCGTGCCGTCTGTATCCTGCCGTCCACCAATTTCCCAGATAATCTGCTCGCGTGTATCGCAGAAGAATAACTGATAACCAAGACTTCCGCCGATTACATTACTCGCATTGTTATCGAGTGGGGCACCATAGTTACCCAGACCGGCTGCCGAAAACAGGAGTCCTGTTTGACCAAGTGGTCCACCACCAAGTGGACCACGGGAGGCAGATGTGAATTGATCGATTCCCCAAAAAGTATTGAGGAAAATCAAATCATTTGTGTGATGCGGGGTCCACGAAAGTTGATGAAAAAGCAATTCTCCCTGACCAGCCAGATTTGTTTCTCCATTTGTTGGAAACGAGGCGAGAATATGAGCGGAAGAGTTGTAGGTGTTTTCAAAGCCATGAATTCGTTGAATAGCACTTAAGCCCATCACCGCCAGATCATCCGCTCCGCTATTTGACCAGACATAGGCAAAGTCGGCATTAATAGTACTGGAACGAATATCGGTTTCTGTAAAATAGCCGATCATCTGATTGTCGTTACCAAGAACATTTGGCCCGGTGAGGTTATCCCGATTAATATCATTCCAGGCATACACGAATGTGCCCCGATAATTGAGGATACCGTTGCCATTGAGTGTATTCCGCGTGATCGTCAATGCGTCAATGCGATCTTCATTAATCATCAATCCCTGCTGAAATGACATCGGCTGACGACCGACTGAAAAACCATAATCGAGTGCCCTGCGATCATATGGATCCAGATACGGAAAGATTTCTCCAAAGTCGCCTTCAAAGAACAATGTCTGAATCTGATCGTTCAGGCCATCGAGTCCACTGCTGTTGCGGAAATCGTATCCGGAAAATTGTCGGGTGCCGTTATTCTGTTCATCTAGAGGTCGCAATCCGAGCAGGACTCGTTCGGTGCCGGAGAGGTTTAATTGTGTAAACAAATCCAGGCGATTGGCCCACTCGGTCACATCAGGTGAGACACCATTCTCGAAATGATTGATGCCTGTCCGGAATGTACCAAACACCCACAATGAAGGTCGCCAGATTGCACCAGTCGGCGTGACAATTCCCTGTCGCAAAAATCCAGGAGCAAGAAACTCTTCATTGAGTTCCAGCAACAAAGGAGGCCTGTCCGGCACAGGTTGAATGCCAATGGCGTGTCGGTCTAAACCTGTATGAGGTTCGACATGTTCTGAACAGAGGAGATGCTCGAACAGATGAGCCATGGGTTCAGCGGGGGATTCCAGTGCATGAAGAAAGCCTTCGCTCAATTCCGAGAACAAAGGAGGTTCTTCTTCGACGACAGAATGATCGTATTGAACCGGGGGGGCAAACGGACTGATGCTGCCCGGTCCCGAGTAATAATGAAAATCGTGGAGTTGGAATTCTTCTTCAGGAATGATTAATTCGCTGGCACTCTCTGGAGGTAGTGGGAGAGGCAAGAGTTCCAGGGAATCCTCTGCGATAATATTCGACTGTAAACTCGAGATTACCAGACAACAACCACAGCCGCGCAGCATTATACTCAACGCTAATTTGCGAAAACCTTTATTCCATATCTGAGTATCTCGTCGATTCATAGATAGAACTATTTCACCTGCACCTGTTTGATGCATTCATGCAAAACCAGATGCCCTTCAACGACACCTCGAGCCACATCGCTGGCACTCATACAGTAGTCAAATCCGACATCTGAGATTTCATGAACAAGATTGACGGGAACCATTCCGGCTATCAATTGCACTCGAACCGTATATGTTCCACACCCCTGCATCTGATGTCGTCCCAGTTCATAATGACCACGAGTGATTCCATAAACTTCGATATTCTGCTTATGCTTTCTGGCTCCCTGAGGCCGACCGAGAACTGTAAATGGTCGAGTTTCCGGCCGCGTATAGGGCAGGGGATCTAATGAGTAAGGCACATTGAGCACCTGTTCCCGTTCGCCTCCGCGAATATTCCGTGTGACAAAGCGAGACTGAAGTGAAAGCAGACTGCGATCCAATGGAAGTTCACCATTGTGGACATAGAGCGAGTGACTATCGCGAACATCGCCATTGGGATCGAGATCGCCCGACTGGAATACGAGCCGTCCTTTGGGATCCCAGACATGCACTCGCAAAAATACAAGCCGTTCTGCATCAAAGCCAGTTGGCACACCGTGGCCAGTTGTGCCGTTCATCACAGGAACTTTGAATTCAAGATGATCATCATCGCAATGCAGCACTTCAACATCGCCCAGCCTATAGCCAACTCTCAGGAGATGTAATCGGGCTGAAGTCGCTTCTGCCAGCAATTGATATTGATCGTTCAGAATCTTACGAGCAGCAATTCGTTTCTGGGGATTATCCCAGGGTGACGGGAAATGCCTGTTTGCTGAAACCGTTCGTTCAAACTCAGGCTTCCCCCAACCGGCAGCATCATCGAAATAGAGCCATTGTTTCATTGTGGCGAGTCCGGTTTCCTGAACAACACCTTCAGTCGCCTTGTCAATCAAATCGACTTCGTACTTTTCTTTGATGGCATTCAGGTGGTGTGGAAACAATCCTCGATGAATGATGGAATAATCCGGCCCGATCATCATGTGATTGGAATGCTTACGGGGCGGGGTGGCAGTATTCCCGACAATCGCAGCCGGACCGTAAGAATACCCCTTTGCCTCCCCAGGAATTTTGCCCATATGGCAATCCTGACAGTTCTGCCCATCGACCAGAGCAGCAGGGGAATGCTTAAATTCCGAAAACGCATCTTCAAGCCGGAAGCCGTTTGGCGCGAAGACATCATGACACGTACCGCAGAAACCAGGTGTCGTCAACTGGAAGAAGCGATACGATTTGGAGTGAATATCGCGTCCTCGAACATCAGGCTCTTCTCGAGTTTTCAAGACGCCGTAATGATCGGGATTCGAGAGAACTTTGTTCAATTCCCGACTGCCAATCGGACCATAAACTGCTTGATGAATATCTCCCGGCACCAAAGCCTGTCGTCCCGAACCTTTCCCCCAGGCTTGATTAATCCGATGACAATCCACACAAGTCACACCTTCCCGGGAAGTAGGATGCCGATGCAGATTGCTCATATTCATTGGCTCGTTGATCGCCATGCCAACTGGTGTATGACAACGAATGCAGAAATCTCCCAAAGTGCCATTATTGAGTTTGTTCAATTTATTCGACATCGCATTGAATACTGGACTCAACTGAGCATAGGCATGAGGTGATACAGACCACTCCCGATAATGCTGCGGGTGACAAACCGCACATTGCTTCGCAGAGGGGAAGCAATCATTCTTGAAGCAATCGGCATGCGCCTGGTCGATCGCCTGTTTGAGGACTTCATCTTTATCGCTGACGACATACTGAGCTAAAGCGGAATATTCCTGCTGCGATAACCCTTCAGAATCCTCTCCACCCGTCTGTGCAAAAGCGGGTACAGAACCAGTCAGTAAGAAAACGAACGTACACAAACCTGCCTTCCAGCAAGCAAATACGCGAATCAGAGTCTTGTAATGAGAAAGAGACGTCATTAAGAACCTGAACAAATGAAAAAACGCGACTTGCCCCAGGCGATTCACATAGGATGGACAGGCGCAGACTGCAATATCGAAAAACAAAGAGTTAAAAGCAAAATCGGTATATTCAGATTTATAGCTGACTGAAACTCGATCATTAAATTTCGAGTTTGTATGATCGAAACGCCTTGCCCGCAAACTTTACCAGTTCGCCCCAAAGTGACGGGCAACATGCTGGTCGTGGAATATTGACTCAGTCTGACTGCTAAAGGGAACCTTGGTGTCTGGTATGATATAAACCATTTGACTTGTGCCTTTTGATCAATGATTGACTCGGTAGTTAACCGATGACTTCTCTCATTGATCAAAATGATTTCAATGTTCATTCGTGGAAAAGCGGAACACAGCACGTTAAGTGAACTGGGAGATCTTGCTCTGGAAAACCGATAAGAGAGAGCAGCGGAATTAATTTTCATTTCAATTCATAGTCAGTATTTATTAACCTATACTTGATATGAATTGAACTGTATCACTTACGACGTAACGATTTATGCAAATTTTAGGTGTCATTCTGGTCGCTTTGGTTTCTGTACGATTATTGCAGTCGATTATTGCTGCAGTACAAAGTCATTCCAATGCGAGACATCGTACGCAACGGACTCTCCAATTGCTGGACGAGCAGATTGCGGCGGTTCAGGCGCTCCGAGTGCAACGTGAATCTCAGCAGATGCACTGGAATGGATATCGAAAGTTCAAGTTGAGTAAAAAGATAAAAGAGGCAAGGGATGTCTGCTCTTTTTATCTGGTCCCTCACGATGGCAAGCCTCTGCCTCGATATCTTCCAGGCCAATTTGTCACCTTCCGCTTTCAAGTGCCAGATCCCAATAAGGGGCAAATGAAATCTGTCGTGCGCTGCTACTCACTCTCGGAAGCCCCGCGAGAGCAGTATTACCGAATTACGGTCAAGCGCGTTCCTCCTCCCGCGAGAACGAATATACCTCCCGGCTTAATTTCTAATTATTTGCACGATCAGGTTAACGTCGGAGACCTACTGGATTTGCAAGCTCCTCGAGGAGAATTTTCACTCGATCCTGCCAATAGTAAACCCGTCGTGCTTATTGGCGGTGGTGTTGGAGTGACACCAGTCCTGAGTATTGCGAATGCCATTCTGGAATCGGAAACTGGTAATGATGTCTGGTTTCTTTACGGTGTCCGCTGCGGCGAAGATCATGCCATGCGAGACCATTTGCGACAACTGGAACAGAAGCACGAGAATTTTCACCTGCATGTCCGTTATAGCCAACCAGGAGAGAATGATCTCTGCGAACGCGATTATGACACATCCGGCCACATCGACATCAATTTGATAAAAAGTCTCGTTAAAGTTACCAATCTGGATTTTTACATCTGCGGTCCACCTCAAATGATGGACTCCATCGTAACTGGCTTACGCGACTGGGGGGTTGCTGAAGATCATATCCATCGGGAAGCATTCGGACGGGCAACTCTCAGTAAGGTCGCCAACAAAGACGAGACTCAACTCAAGCACGATAAGCTGGATTCGAAAAAAACGCTGTCGATTCAATTTAATCGATCAAACCGAAATTTGACATGGGATGGATCACACAATTGTCTTCTGGATCTGGCACTTGAAGCAGGTATCAATATCGACTCAGGCTGTCGTGCAGGCAGTTGTGGTTCCTGTGAGATCGCAGTAAAATCAGGTGAAGTCGGCTGCAGGGTTGAACCTGGTATCAATATCGATAAAGGTTCCTGCCTCGCCTGTATTTCCTATCCCAAAAGCGAACTCATTCTGGATGCCTGACTTATTCCTTTGACGTAGTATCGATTGACATTGCATCTGAAATCCTTGTTTAACAGCCAAATGGAAACCATTCATGTCCACCACTCAGCCATTTCGTTCATCGAGAAACCTACTCTGGTTCGGAGGAATGCTGCTCATGATTTGGAGCAGTGCGACATTGGCCGTTTCGGATGATGAAACGGATTCACCAGATCCGGTTCGCAGTTCAACAGGTCATCTCATTACCGATCCCGCAAAAGTTATGGGTGCGGAATCCTGTAAAGAATGTCACAAATCGGAACATGCAGCCTGGTCGGCTTCTATGCATGCCAAGAATTTTGAGCGAATCGATTCCAGTTCTGGTAAGAAAATTGCAGCCGCCTACGGAAATACAAAGGTCTGTCAAAACTGCCACTCAACTCCACACACAGAGACCGCTAAATTTGCGGGAGCGGTTGGTGTTTCCTGTGAATCGTGTCACTCTCCCGCTGGCGGTGATGAGGGATGGTTTAAAATCCACTCCGATTACGGTGGAAAAGATGTTAAGCGAGAAGACGAAACCGAGGAGCATCTCAAAGAACGACTCGCCAAATGCAAAGCAGCTGGTATGGTCCGCCCGGCCGATGCCAATATTCTGGCCAAAAACTGTTACTCCTGTCATATCATTGCAGACGAAAAACTTCTGGCGGCTGGACATAAAACAGGACAAAGCAGTTTCGACCTGATTCCCTGGATGCAGGGAGAAGTTCGCCACAACTTCCAGGTCGATCAGTCAGTTAATGCAGATTCACCGTCATTGCTCATGGCTCGATACGGTACTACAACCGCACAACGGAAACGTAAATTACTGGTCATTGGGAAAATTGTGGAACTGGAAATCTGTCTGCGAAATCTGGCTTCCATAGATGCCGCTAATCTCAACGAAAGCTATGCTGGACGTCGCGGATGGGCTGGTCGAGCAGAAGACGCTTACGAATATCTCGATGAGGAAATTGGAGAAGCGGTCGATAACGATCAGATCAAAGCTGCTTTGAAAGCTGTCAAAAAGATCGATCTTGGTCGTAAGTTTGAAGATCAACCCGGAGCAAAAGCTGCCGCCAATCAACTCTCAGATATTGTAAAGTCTTTTGCCGAGGATGCAGATGCAGACGACCTTGCGAAATTGGACAAGTTGGTCGATGATCTCGACAAGCCCAAAGGAACTCCTTATACACCATAGGTGAAAATGGATCGAAGGTATTCGGACAGTATTCTCAAGACTGGGAGTCTCAGGTGGCCGTAAGGAAATTCTTGGGTAATAATATCAGGATGATTTCAGTTTTCTGTTGTGGAAGCCTGTTGTTTATTTTCACAGGTTGGATGAACCTGCATGGTGCTGATGACAATCAGCCCTCAACCATCAAGTCAGTTTCAACTGAAGTCCGCAAGGAATATCATCGCTCAAATGATCGTTCATTATTTCTGGGTGCTCGTGCCTGCCTGGACTGCCATCGCTCCGAGTTTGCATCCTGGCTTTCGACGGAACATTTCAACAATACCGTTAATCGCTTTGAGTTGAATAAAGATACCATCGCCAAAAGATATTTTGAAAAGCATGGTTCACTCGACCGATGTTATCAATGTCATACGGCTCCTAAAGAGCAGCGTTTCGGTCGAAAGTTTGTTGAAACAGGAACCTCCTGCGAGTCTTGTCACGGAGCTTCCGGCGGTGAAGGGGGCTGGTTGAATCGTCATGCCGTTTACGGACCTAACACGACTCGCTTAGAACAGGAAACTTCTCAGCATTTCCAAAGCCGTATCGACTTTTGTGATCAAGCGGGCATGGTCCGTCCTGGAAGGCAATACCTGATGGCCAAACAATGTATGAGCTGTCATCTGATTGGTGATCCCGAGTTGATCAGTGAAGAAATTGGCCATCCTGTCAGTTTCGATAAATTTGAACTCATTCCCTATTTGAGTGGAGAAGTTCGTCATAATTTCCACCTCAATCAAAGGAATAATGCCAAGGCTCCTACGTTGGATACTTTGCGTCGGGGTTTATCTCCCACTCAGCGCCAACGTGTTTACATGATTGTCGAACAACTCGCCCGCATGGAAGTTGCCTTCAATTATCTGGCAAACCTGCCAAATGAAGAAGCGTTTGAGAATCGCTATGCAGATGACCTGATCGGAATCGTCGAGGATGGTGCCGACTTTCTGGATGAGTATGTTGAAGTCTTGCTGGAACCGGATGATTCCGTTGTCCCTCCGTTGAATGAAGAAGCTGTCGAATCGTTAACAATCGTACTCGAAGAGTTTGAAAAATTCGATGATCTGGATGAGCCAACGCGTGCAGCTGCCGCAGATTCCGCACGCGTGATTTCTGAAGCCGCCAACCAGTTCATGGCTGCCTTGGGAAATGGCTCGAAGCTCGAAGCACTCGATGTCTTTTTTGAAGATACCGGTAATCCCGTTGGGGATGTCCTGCAACCGTAAATTTCGGAGACGCAAAACGAAGGGAATCCGGAAAGGAAATCGAGCGGAATGAGTGAAGTGAAAATCAATCGTCTGGAACGCTGGGGAATTCCCTTTTGCGATGAGATGACTGACGAAAATGTTGAATATCTCTTGCAAATGCCGCTGTTTTCCCAAGGGATGATCGATCCGGAAAACTTCAATGACCGATTACCGCTTGCAGGCATTCTGAAAAACGATTCCCGTTTGATGAATTGCAAAGAAGGAGAAATCATTATTCGCGAAGGGGAATGGGGCAATTCAGCTTTTTTCCTCCTTTCCGGTTCTGTCAGAGTCGTTATCGAGCGAGCCCAAAACAGTATTCCTCCCGAATTGCTTGGGCAGCCACAAAGAAAACGAAAAAGTGTGCTGGAAATTCTCAAGCAGTGCTTCAATCGATCCCCTGAAATCGAACAGCGTGATCTCGCTTCATACGCACCGCAAGCCTATTCAGAAAATTCGAAATCATCTCGAATTTATCTCCAGGACTTCAATCATATTGTCGATTGCCATAAGACCACGCGAATCGATGCCATCGATTTTTTTGGGGAACAGTCTGCACTGGGCCGCCTCGAACGATCGGCGACGGTTTTTGCCGATGGAGACTGCGAAATCCTCGAGGTTCGCTGGCAGGGAATACGCGATTTGATGAATAAAGCTCCCTGGCTCAAAACGCAAATCGACATGCGATTTCGTGCCTACGGCTTATATTCGTTTTTGAAGAATTCGTCGTACTTCGAGCACTTGTCAATCGACGAAAATGCCACTGAGGAGGATCACGAACGTAAAAGATCACTCTCGCAGCATGTATTTAATCATGCCGAACTCAGAACATATGGAAAATACGATCAAGTCGATTCGTTCCTCAGTCTGGTCGAGCATGGAACGGCTTCCAATCTGGCTCATGAGCCTCTCATTGCTCGAGAAGGTGATTATGTCGAAGGTATCTATATTATTCGTAGCGGGATTGCCCGAGTCAGCCATCGATATAACAATGGCCATCGAACTATCAGCTACCTCACACCGGGGCACGCTTTCGGTGTTGCCGAGGTTGTTGAAAGCTGGCGGGATGGCAAACCGACACACTTACATCATTCCCTGCGAGCAGTTGGTTATGTCACTGTTGTTTTTATCCCCAGTGCGATCTTTGAATTGGCCGTTCTCGAAGAGTTGTTTGATCGCCAAAAAAATAAAACAACTTATTCAGGTCTGAAGGGATCGAACACTCCGCAGAATACTACCCATTTGGACAATGGGCTGATGGAATTTCTGGTGGAAAGACGATTCGTCAACGGCTCAGCGACGATGGTAATTGACTTGGATCGTTGTACTCGCTGTGACGACTGTGTCCGCGCCTGTGCAGCCACTCACGATCAGAATCCCCGCTTCTTAAGGCAGGGGCCAGTGCATGATAAATACATGATCGCCAATGCCTGCATGCATTGTGCCGATCCGGTTTGTATGATTCAGTGTCCCACAGGCGCCATTCATCGTAATTCTCTGGCAGGCGAGGTCATTGTGAACGATCTGACCTGTATCGGCTGCGGTGCCTGTGCAAACAATTGCCCTTACGATGCCATCCGGATGGTGCAGATACGAGATCAAAATGGAAACCTCATTTACCCAACTCAGACAACAAAACGTCAGGCGGATGGAACCCAGGTTGTCCGTAAATTGACACCACTGGATCCAGAGTGGCAGCCAATTGAAAAAGCAACCAAATGCGATTTATGTTCCGATCAGATCACCGGACCTGCCTGTCAGAACGCCTGCCCGCACGATGCCTTGGTCCGACTCGATCTCGGAAGTTATGAAACGGCTGCTCAATGGTTCAAACGATGAAGTCTTTTACGATTCGCCGCACACTCAGTCTCGTTTTTACCCTGCTGATTGCTGCTGCAATCATGCTGGTCTGGATTATCAAAAAGACAACATTATCAGGTTCTTACATATCTGGATGGACGCTGTCCGTTATGATCGTGTATCTGTCTCTGTATAATCTCCGAAAAAAGTTACCCTCACTTCCACTCGGAAGTTCCTCACTCTGGATGCAGTTTCATATTTATTGCGGATTATTGACTGCTCTTGTCTTTGCAATTCATCTCCAGTTCAATGTTCCAACAGGCATGTTCGAAAGCATACTGGCACTCAATTACCTGCTCGTCTTCTTTAGTGGAATCATTGGATTGTACATGACAAGAACATATCCCAGTCGATTGTCGAATCTGGGAGATGAGGTTTTCTTTGAATACATCCCCGTTTTGAGACGAAAACTGCATGATCAAATTGAAATCCTGTCACTCAACTGCAGCTCAAATTCTGGTCAGACAGAAATCCCAGAGTTCTACCGCGATAACCTTCGCGCATTCGTTGTAGGACGCCCGGCTGTTCTTTCACATTTACTGGGAAACTCCAGCAGACGCTGGCGAATTGTCTTGCAGGCAGTCACTGATCATCGTCGTTACATGAATGAAGATGAACAGCAGATAATGAATGAAATCGAAAAGCTATTGAAGCGCAAATATCAACTCGATGCTCAATATGTTATGCAGGGTGCTCTCAAAGTCTGGTTATTCATACATATCCCGGCAACATACTCGTTACTCATTTTCATGTTTTTCCACAGTTTACTCGTGCATGCCTGGTCGGGAGGGCTTTCATGAGTCGGAAAAGATCATGGGAACTGTTCAATACCGCCAAATACCAACACCCTGAATGTAAATGGAATTGTGGCCATTTAGCAGAAGGCCATCCTTGTGAAATTGGCCCGAATGCGAAAGGCGAATGCTGCGTCCAGAAAATCTGTTCTCCTTATTTCGATGGAAACACATGGCATTGCATTCGACCAAACGCTTTCGGAGGGAAATGTCATGAAGGACCAATACCGGCAAGTCCGTGTCCTGATAAAAATGCAACGTGCCCACACATTCCCACTTCTTGCCAGCCAGTGCGAAGTCTGCGAAGTAAGCGCCGACTGCTCACCGGACTGACAATCGCAATTTCACTTGGTTTTTGCCTTATCATCCTCGGCGGCAGCGGTCGTGGATCAATTCATAATGTTTTGAATACTTCATCTGTCATCTCCCCAGGTCCATTGTCATCTTCACACGCGGCCATTGAAAGCGGTTGTCAGGCCTGCCATACAGCCGCTTCGCAATCTCCAGAGAATTTACTTGGCTTCGCACTTGGTGGAAATCATGGAATTCAGGAAAGCCAGAAATGCATTGATTGTCACGATGACTTCGGCAAACACGCTTTAATGGCCCATAGCCTTCCTCGCGAAACAACTATTGCACTGACGACTTATTTAAAGAGCAAATCTGTTGAACCGCAACACACAATCCGTCAGAGTCTGGCTCGTATGTTGACTTCTCATGAAACGACCGATGCCGGTGAACTGGCGTGTGCAACGTGCCATCAGGAACATCATGGAAATTCGCACGATCTTACAAAACTGACCAATGCACAGTGTCAAAGCTGTCACCAACAAACGTTTCACTCCTTTGCAAGTGGACATCCCGAAATCAAACCTCCTTCACGGGCAGGGATCCATTTCGATCATGTGACACATTTGAAGCATCATTTCCAGAACTATGAACGCTTAATGCCAAACGGGATTCCGCAGAATAACTGTAGTGATTGTCACACACTCTCTTCGAATCGAGCGACACTCGATCTGGCCAGTTACAAACAGATGTGCGGCTCCTGCCATGACTCTCAGATTCGAGACTTCAACATGCCCAGCCCAATGCGGCTCGATCATTTCGAGTTTCTCAAATCGATTCCAGAGATCAATGAAATGCCTTCAAAGATTGCCACAACTCAACTCTCACCACTTAGCAAAATACTCGGCTTTGAAGTCCCCCTCTTTCTGGAAATGATGCTTGCAGCTGATGAGTCTTCTGTACAGGTTTTGCAGTCGCTTTCACAGGGCACGAATGAACAAGAAACTGATCAACTCAATCAAGTCCGCACTATCATCGTTGCGAATTGGAATCGATTGATTCAAGAGTTGAATACAACTAAGTCAGCAGCCGTCTTACGTCGGTTGCAGATAATCTGCCCGCCCAACACAAATCCACAACAGATACAAGATTGTGTTGAAGCATTGAATTCATCCCTGTTTTTCCAGGCGATAGCGCGATACCAGACCATTCGAAATTCAGAGAATCCTGTAACCGATGAAGAAGTCATCGGGAATTGGGCAATCGTTAAAAGTCGATCCGCATTAATTTATCGTGCCAGTGAACACGAAGACCGTTTGCTGAAAACCTGGCTCGATTTACTAGCCAGTCAAGCAGCTGAGCATGAAAAGAACACTTCGTCGTATTCACAGAATCTTTTCATGCGAATGTTTCAAGAACGTGTGACCCCAGGGGCGACAGGGCGTTGTATGAAGTGTCATACGTTCGATAAAACGTCAGACGGTTCCTTCGCGATTAACTGGGAATCTTCTCATGAAATGAAATCGAAAAGGGAGTTCACCTTTTTCTCACACGGTCCCCATCTCACATTCATCAGTTCGCAAACTCAATCGTCGGAGCAAAATCCGAGCAGGATCCAAGATTGCCAATCCTGTCATCCACTTAATCCAGCCGACCCACAATTTGTTAATCCAGCCTTCTCTCAAACCGACGGTATGCCGCATTCAGATAATAATTATCATTCCACACTCGGCCTGATCTCTCCCAGCAAACAGAATTGTGCGAATTGCCATCAAAAACAATTAGCGGGCGATAATTGTCTGCAATGCCATAACTATCATATTCATCCCTGAATCTCTATTTCAGGTCAATTGAGGAATAAAAGGACAGACTTAATGGCGGAAGAAAACTTGAAAGCAGTGCATTCTCATATCTTTGACCTTTAATGTCATATAAATTCGATGTATCCTGAGTATATCGTTTTATTGAGTTTCACGAGTTGATTTTAAATCGTCAGGGGTCTTCATGAATCAAATGAAGAAACAATATATTTCGACGTTAGTCTTCCTGCTTTTATTGACACCACTGAATATTCAGGCTGAGGATGTCTTTAGGGATCAGATCGCACCAATTCTCGAACGTCGTTGTGTCACCTGTCATAACGATCAACAGAATGCCGGAGAGTTTTCGATGCAGTCGGCTGAGTCTGCATTTGCTGGCGGTTACATCGA
The DNA here is from genome assembly GCF_007859715.1 of Rubinisphaera italica. Lineage (NCBI taxonomy): Bacteria > Pseudomonadati > Planctomycetota > Planctomycetia > Planctomycetales > Planctomycetaceae > Rubinisphaera > Rubinisphaera italica. Next base: position 2,626,192 of record NZ_SJPG01000001.1, on the reverse strand, counting down.
AGCGGGGGATATCGAGTCGAGTTATCTCATCGATCTGATCACTCCCGAGAACGGCAAAGCGGAGATGCCCAAAGATGCCGCTCCTTTGACTGATGAAGAGATTCAACTGCTTAAAGACTGGATCTCAGCCGGTGCGAAATGGCCCGAGGATTTGCATCTCCATGAGCCGCAAGTCAGTGACTTCGACTGGTGGTCATTTCAACCCGTCGCAAAGGCAGAGGTCCCTGTCGTTGAAGATCCCTGGGTCAAAACTCCCGTCGACGCCTTTATCCTGAAACGACTCCAGGAGCAAGGTCTTACTCACTCTGCTGAAGCGGACCGTCGGACTTTGATCCGTCGCTTAACATTTGACCTGATCGGCTTGCCACCCACGCCGGAAGAAACGGAAGCCTTTGTTAACAATCAAGATCCTCAAGCCTATGAAAAGCTGGTTGATCGACTTCTCGCGTCAAAACATTACGGAGAACGCTGGGCACGGCACTGGTTGGATGTCGTCAAATATGCCGACACATGCGGCTATGACAAAGATAAACTTAGGCCAAACGCATGGCCTTACCGGGACTATGTGATCCGTTCACTTAATGAGGACAAACCTTACTCGCGTTTCGTTCAGGAACAGGTCGCAGGGGATGTGCTGTTCCCCGGCGAACCGGATGGAATTCTCGGACTCGGCTTCATCGCAGCTGGTCCCTGGGACTTCATCGGGCATGTTGAAGTTTCTGAAGCAAAGATTGACGGCAAAGTAGCACGGAACCTCGACCGGGACGACATGGTCAGCAATACGTTGAATACGTTCTGCAGTGTCACGATTCAATGCGCCAGATGTCATCATCATAAGTTCGATCCCTTCACTCAGCAGCATTACTACGGACTCCAGTCGGTGTTCGCTGCTGTGGATCGAGCAGAGCGACCTTACGACCTGGATCCAGAAATCGAATCGGAACGGCGTCAACTCGAATCACTGGTGAAAACATCGGATGCAGAACTTAAGAAGCTGCAAAAAGAGATTGATGATGCGGGAGGAACACGTCTCGCCGAACTGAAGACACAAATCGCAAATCTGCAAGCCGAGCAAAAAGTCACCAAAGATTCAGAATTCGGATATCACAGTTCAATCGTCGCCGCTGCCGACACCACCAAATGGGTTGAAATTGCACTCCCACAGGCTGCCGAGGTATCGCAGATTGTGCTGCACCCCTGCCATGATGAGTATGCGGGGATCGGAGCCGGTTTTGGATTTCCACTACGCTTCAAAGTTGAAGTGACTGCTGATGAGAACTCTGCTGATCAACACGAGTGGCAAACCATTGCCGACTACACTCAGGTGGACTTACCTAATCCGGGTCTGAGTCCGATTGAACTGAGTTGCCAAGTTGATCTCGTCCGGCGAGTTCGGATTACAGCGACTAAACTGGCCGAGCGGAAGGATGACTTCATCTTCGCATTAGCCGAAGTCCAGGTCTCTGGCATTGATGATTCAAACCTTGCAGCCGAGGCACTCGTGACGGCTCTCGATTCCATCGAAGCACCACCACGGTGGCAGAAAGCAAACCTGATTGATGGCAAATGGGCCAAGGGGGGCAGTCCCGCAATTGCTTCGCAGTTGCAGAAATTAGAAGCAGAGCGCAATGGAATTTTGACAGAGATTGAAACACCAGAGCGTGTCACTCGTCGTGAGACCTTGAAGAAAACAATTGCTAATACTAAAGCAGCTTTGGAGAAACTCCCCAAAGGATCCATGGTTTACGCAGCTGCCACACACTTCAATCCGCAAGGAAATTTCAAACCGACAAAGGGTCAACCCCGTACTGTCAACCTATTGCTACGCGGGGATGTGCAAACGCCTGCGGAGAAAATGGGGCCAGGTGTTTTGCCACTCCAGGCAGATGATGACTGGCAAATTGACAACTCACTTTCCGAGGCAGAGCGTCGGGCAGAACTGGCTCGGTGGTTGACACAATCTGAGCATCCTCTGGTGTGGAGATCGATCGTCAATCGGATCTGGCAGTACCATTTCGGCCAGGGAATTGTTGCCACACCAAATGATTTTGGACATATGGGAATTCCACCAACTCATCCAGAATTACTCGACTGGCTCGCTTGTGAATTCCGCGATGGTGAGCAATCTCTAAAAGCACTGCATCGTCTCATCGTGACCAGCAGTGTTTATCGGCAATCATCTGAGCACAATGAAACAAACGCAGCGATTGATGGCAGTAATCAGTATTTGTGGAGAATGAACAGACGACGCCTCGAAGCGGAAGAAATCCGAGATTCGATTCTAGCCGTCAGCGGGGCTTTGGATAAGTCGATGGGGGGGCCCGGGTTTTATCTCTTTGAGCTGGAGCATCCTCAACATTCCCCGCATTACGAATATCGCAAGTTTGACCCGACTGATCCGAAATCGCATCGACGCAGTATCTATCGCTTCATCGTGCGATCACAACCCAATCCGTGGATGACAACACTCGATTGTGCAGACTCCTCTCAGAGTACTCCGAAACGAATTGAGACATTGACTTCCCTCCAGGCCCTTTCCCTGTTGAACAATCAATTCAATCTGGTGATGTCCGAGAGATTTGCTCAAAGACTTCAGCAGAGTTCAGATTCTTTAGAGGAGCAGGTCAATCTGGCGATTCAACTGACGACCCAGCGAGAGTCCACTCAAGTCGAACGTGAAGAACTCGTCAAGTTTGCGAGTCAGTACGGACTCAATAACATGTGCCGTTATCTCTTTAACCTCAGTGAATTTGTTTATCTGGACTGATTTCAATGACCGATCGTCGTGAATTTCTGACACAAGCCGGTAGCGGTTTTGGTGCCCTGGCGCTGGCTGCCATGCTGCAAGAGGATAATTGTGCCGCGTCTCCAGGAGCCGTTCAGGTTTTGCATCATCCGCCGAAAGCAAAACGGGTTGTGCAACTCTTTATGGCTGGAGCCGCCAGTCATGTCGATCTTTGGGATCATAAACCGTTCCTCGAAAAGCATCATGGCGAAGCTTCCGATTTCGGTGAAAATGTGGAAACATTTCAAAACGGACTAGGACCTTGGATGAAGTCTCCATTCGAGTTCGCGCCTTATGGCCAGACGGGCAAGATGCTCAGTGATGTCGTCAAACCGATGGGGGAGTGTGTTGATGACATTGCTTTTATTCACAACATGATTGGCAAGACAGGCGTGCATTCTCAAGCGACCTATCTGCAGGCCACAGGATTTCAGAGACCAGGTTTTCCCGGCATGGGAGCCTGGGTTAGTTATGGGCTTGGCTCGATCAATGAAAATCTGCCGACGTTTGTCGTCTTACCGGATCATCGTGGTTTTGCGAGTAACGGTCCCAAGAATTGGGGCTCGGCTTTTCTACCCGCCAGTGCTCAGGGAACGTCCATTTTTCCACAGCGGGAGAATCCGATTGAAGATCTGATGCCTCAGGCCGACTTCGCAACTCAGGACAGCGATGCCGCAGGTCTGGCAATGCTAAATCGCCTCAATCGCGGTTATCAGGAACAACGTCCCGGAGATTCCCGTCTTGATGCCCGGATACGCGCTTATGAGTTGGCAGCAGCGATGCAGTTGAGTGCCCCGGAAGCGATGGATATTTCCGGCGAGCCTGAACACATTCTAAAAATGTATGGGCTCGATCGCATGGGGGCCACTTATCCTTCGGAAATAAACCCTCCCGAAGAAGCTGAGTATTTTGGTCGAAAATGCCTGACAGCCCGGCGTCTCCTCGAACGCGGTGTCCGTTTTGTACAGATCTGGTCTGGCAACGACAACGGCTTCCCCCGACGAAACTGGGATAGCCATGAAGATATCGCCCGGGACCACGGCCCTTTAGCCCATGGTATGGCGGTTGGTACTGCTGCCTTAATCAAGGATCTGAAACAACGAGGATTGCTAGAAGATACAATTGTGTTGTGGACAACCGAATTCGGACGTATGCCCAGCAGTCAGGCAGGAAAGGGCAGGGACCACAATCCTTATGTCTTCACTAATTGGCTTTGCGGCGGGGGGATTCAGGGCGGAATTTCTCATGGTGAGTCTGATCAATGGGGCTATAAACCACTCGACCGGTTGAATCCGACACAGGTTTACGACATCCATGCGACCATCCTGCATCAACTCGGCATCGATCATACAAAGCTGACCGTTCGCCACGATGGTGTCGACCGCCGCCTGACCGATGTCCACGGCCATGTGATCCACGAGATCCTCTCCTGATTCAGATTTTCACATCCTCATAATTGCATCAGAACCCAAAAGTTGGTCTCATAGTATACATAAAAGAGAGTTTCCTTGTTGATGTAATGCATTATCGCATTCCATCGACTTAATCTCTTAGCGTCAGAAACAGGATAATGTGGCTCAGCATCTAGAAATACTGGCTCCATTACCATAACTCAAATACATTCAAAGGATTTTTTTAGATGACAATTTCCCAACAATCACGTCGCCAGTTTCTTCAGGGAATGGCAGCTGCAGGTGCCGCTGGTATTGTGTTGCCGAACACAAACCGAGCCATGGGGTATGAATCTCCAAATGAACGCCCTGTCTTTGCAACAATTGGTCTAAGAAACCAGGGTTGGGGCATCACCAATAAGTCATTCAAATTCGCTGATTTCGCGGCTCTGGCCGATGTTGATGAGAACGTGTTGGGTGAAAATATCGAAAAGGCAGATAAGGCTCAAAAGAAGAGACCAGATGCCTATAGCGATTACCGTAAGGTTCTCGATCGCAAAGATATTGATGCCGTTATGATTGCGACGCCAGATCACTGGCATACCAAGATTTCCGTCGAAGCGATGTATGCAGGCAAAGATGTTTATTGCGAAAAGCCACTCACGCTGACTATCGACGAAGGTAAGCTGATTGAGAAGGTCGTTAAAGAAACTGGCCGTGTGTTTCAGGTCGGCACAATGCAGCGAAGTGAATCTGGCCAGCGATTTTTGCAGGCCGTCGCTTTAGTTAAGAATGGGCGGATTGGAACCGTCAAGAAAGTGACCTGTGGGATTGGCGGAATGTCAGGATCACCAGTGATCCCTGCAGTTGCCGTTCCAAAAGAGCTTGACTATGACTTCTGGCTCGGACCAGCTGCCGAAGTTCCTTATCGGGCCCTTCCAGAAATGCGAAAAGGTTACGGTGGGGGAGTTCCTCTTTATAGCAACTGCCACTATTCATTCCGAAACTGGCATGAATATTCTGGCGGAAAACTGACTGACTGGGGCGCCCATCATGTCGATATCGCCTGCTGGGCACTCGGCGCCACAGAAACAGGACCAAGCCGGATCGCTCCACTTGAATACACGTTGCCTGTTGAATACAAGGACGGATATCCCGTCGTCCACGATCAATACAACACGGCTACGAAGTTCAAAATTCAGGTCGACATGCCAAACGATGTCGAGATGATTATCACCAGTGAAGGGGATAACGGAATTCTGTTCGAAGGGACCGAAGGTCGATTTTTCGTCAACCGTGGCAAAATTACGGGAACACCGGTTGAAGATCTCAAAGAGAATCCTCTGCCTGAAGGCGCCATCGAAGAAGTCTACGGCGGCCCCGTCAGTGAAAACCACACCGCCAACTTCATCGAAGCGATGCACTCCCGCAAGCAGCCGATTTCCGATGTCTGGTCTCACAACCGCATGCTGGAAATCTGCCACCTTTCTAACATTGCCATGCGTTTAGGCCGGGAGCTCAAATGGGATCCCGCTAAGCGAGAAGTCGTCGGAGACGAACAGGCAAATTCATTCCTGGCACGAGAAAACCGCAAGGGATTTGAAATCAATATGTAAGCACACAATAGGAGCTGACGTCCAAGTCTGCTCATCTGCTTAAAGAAAATTAAACAGCCGGGGCAAATGCTCCGGCTGTTTTTATTGTGCATATCAAATTGATGGACCAGCTTTGCTTAATCTGACTCAATCAATTTTTCTTCTTCTCATCCCTTCGCATTAACTCTTTCATCGACGGGCCATTCTGAGCAATCAGTTCATCACAGCGATTTCGCAGTGTTTTCAAAGCTTTTTTCTGAGACTCAGACATCTCATCGACAGGAATTTTCGCAATATTTTTGAGCTCATCGGGATCGGCTTTCAAATCGTGCAGAAATTCGTAGGGTTCACCTTCGGATCTCTCGACATAGTATCGAGCATAAACCCAATTATTATCGCGGACACCTTCCCACTTTGGAATGGTTTTGGGGACTGCCAGAAACTCACAGAGAAAATCCGTTCGCCAGTCATTGGTTTTTTCTCCTTGAATCAAAGGTACAAGACTGCGACCGGTATGCGATGCGGGTGTTTCGTTTCCTGAGAATTCAATAAAGGTCGATGCCAGATCGCTATTGAGAACCATTTCGGAACGGACCTGACCTCGTTTGTTTTCAGGCAGACGGGGATCGTACACGATCATCGGGACTCGTAGCGATTCCTCATAATGAGTCCACTTCCCAGCAAAACCACGATCACCCAGGTAATAGCCATTATCGGCGGAGTAAATAATGATTGTATTGTCGGCCAGACCTTGTTCTTCAAGCTGCTTAACAAGACGTCCAACGACATGATCAATCCCACTTAACATACGAAAGTAGGCACGCATGTTCGTTTGATATTTTTCGGGCGTGTCCCAACGCCAGAAGTATCTTTGACGATTGATCGACTCTTTCAAAAAGTCTGGCTGCGATTCATAAATCGCCGGATCGTTCAATCGGGGTAGAGGCATCATCTGATTTTCATATTTCCCATCCATGACTTTAGGCCACGGGTAATGTCCAATCCCCGGCCGCTTATCGCGATCTTCAGCATGGGTCGCATTGAAACTGATTGTGAGACAGAATGGTTGATTGTCCGGCTGCTCCTGCAAAAATTCAGTTCCCCAGTCTCCGAGAATTTGAGTCTCGTGTCGCAAACTGCCATCCGGCTGTTCTTTGAAGTAAGGATTACGTCCGAGTACTCGTCGCACATCGAACATTTGAGTTGCCGATTGTTTGTCTAACTGGACATGTTCTTTACCGATATGCCCGGTTCGATAGCCAGCTTTTTTCAGCACGCTGAAATAGGAGGTCTCACACAATTGCGGATTCAAAGGCCCAGGCTTGACGCGATAAAGATGTTTTCGCTCGTAACATCCCGTGAATAAGCACGCGCGACTGACCCAGCATGTCGATGTCGTTACGAATGCATTTTCAAATCGCACGCCATTGTCGGCAAGCCGATCGATGTTAGGTGTTTGCACAACAGGATGTCCTGCACACCCCAAAGTATGATTTCGCTGATCATCGGCAAAGAAAAATAGAATATTCGGTTGCTGCTCAGCCAGCACATTGGTTTCGAGAAATTGCGAAAATATGAAGAATGCAAACAGGCTGACGAAAATATTTTTTCTCATTTATCGTATTGTCTTTCACTGAAAATATCGTCGAATCGTTATGTGAGTTCTAAAGTGTGTGGTATTGAAGGTACGCAGGTCAATTCAGTGAATGCTTTTTTCCACAACAGTACTCCATCCCAGCTATGCACAATACGCATAGCTATAATCCTTGGAATGCATTGGACTATTTTTATGGTTCAACTGATAATCTGTTGATACAACGATCAGAATCGGATCGTCTGCGGCGAATTTCACTTTACTCAGGAGAGATCATGAACACCAAGTCTTACTTTATTCGAGCTATGTCGAGCTGTGCGGTGCTATGCATTTCAGCGTCGGCATTTGCTGAAGAAACCGCGAAACAGCCTGGGACCAGCCAGGATATCAGTCAGTGCCCTGTGATGGGAACTATCCAGCCACCATCTCAAAGGATTACAGCTGCCGGAACAATGTCGAATGGCGACTGGTGGCCAAACATGCTCAATCTGGACATTCTTCATCAGAATTCCGCCAAGAGCAACCCAATGGGGGACCATTTCAATTACGCCGAGGAATTCCAGAAACTGGACCTTGATGCAGTTAAGAAAGATATCAAGAACTTAATGACAACATCCCAGGACTGGTGGCCAGCAGACTATGGTCACTACGGGCCATTCTTCATTCGTATGGCCTGGCACAGTGCGGGTACGTATCGAGTTACTGATGGTCGTGGTGGTGCTGCCGATGGCACACAACGGTTCGCTCCACTGAACAGTTGGCCCGACAATGCCAACCTGGACAAAGCCCGCCGATTACTCTGGCCGATTAAGCAAAAATATGGACGTAAAATCTCCTGGGCTGATCTGATGGTCTTGACAGGCACTTGCGCTTTGGAATCGATGGGATTTGAAACATTTGGATTCGCCGGCGGTCGAGAAGATGTCTGGGAGCCACAAAAGGATGTTTATTGGGGACCTGAAAGTACCTGGCTGGGAGACAAGCGATATGAAGTCGATGGAAAACTCGAAAATCCACTCGCTGCGACCCAGATGGGGTTAATTTATGTCAATCCTGAAGGCCCCAAGGGCAAGCCGGATCCAATGGCTGCTGCGATCGCCATTCGAGAAACCTTTGGCAGCATGGCCATGAATGATGAAGAAACCGTGGCTTTGATTGCGGGTGGACACACTTTCGGGAAAGCTCATGGAGCCGCCAGCCCGGAAGGAAATGTCGGACCTGCCCCTGAAGGAGCCGGTCTGGTCGAACAAGGTCTCGGCTGGAAAAATACTTTTGGAACTGGCAACGCTGGTGATACGATTACCAGCGGCCTGGAAGGAGCCTGGTCCACAAATCCAATTCAGTGGTCCAATGGTTACTTCGACAACCTGTTTGGTTACGAATGGGAATTAACGAAAAGCCCGGCTGGAGCGAATCAGTGGACTCCAAAAGATAAGTCTGCACAAGGGACCGTGCCCGATGCTCACGATCCCTCAAAGACTCACGCACCGATGATGTTTACAACAGACATCGCACTGAAGATGGACCCGGCTTATGCCAAAATCTCAAAGCGATTCCACGAAAACCCGGACCAGTTCCAAAAAGCTTTTGCCAAGGCATGGTACAAACTGACTCACCGCGACATGGGCCCTTACTCACGATGCCTCGGCCCGCTCGTTCCGGAACCACAGTTGTGGCAAGACCCCGTCCCGGTTGCCAATTATGAAATGATCGACGAACAGGATATCGTTGACCTTAAAGCAAGTATTCTTGATACAGACCTGACCGTTTCCCAGTTAGTTTCGACAGCCTGGGAATCAGCTTCAACCTTCCGCGGTTCTGATATGCGTGGTGGAGCGAACGGGGCCCGCATTCGCCTTGCACCGCAGAAAGACTGGGCGGTCAATCAGCCAAAAGAACTGGCACAAATCTTAAATGTGCTGGAAAAGGTCCAAAAGGATTTCAATAGCTCACAGTCCGGCAATAAAAAAGTTTCCCTTGCAGATATCATTGTTCTGGGTGGATGCGCAGCTGTTGAGAAAGCTGCCAAGAATGCCGGTCATGAGATTGTGGTTCCATTCACTCCCGGGCGTACCGACGCCACTCAGGAGATGACTGACGTCGAGGCCTTCGCTCCCCTGGAACCCACCGCAGATGGCTTCCGTAACTATCTCGATCACAATCGCGAATATCACAGGCCTCTGGAGGAGTTGCTGGTCGATCGAGCAAATCTGCTCACGCTGACAGCTCCAGAAATGACAGTTCTTGTCGGCGGAATGCGAGTACTGGGAACTAACGCAGGTGGTGGCCCAATCGCGAAGCTTGGTGTCTTTACAGATAAACCAGGAACATTGACCAACGATTTCTTCGTCAATCTGCTGGACATGGACACCCAATGGCAGATCTCACCCATGTGCGAGCATTTCTACGAAGGACGCGATCGCAAAACAGACAAAGTCAAATGGACAGCCAGTTCTGTCGATCTCGTATTCGGCTCAAACTCCCAACTTCGAGCCATCTCAGAAGTTTATGCCAGCAAGGACGCCAAGAAGAAATTCGTCAAAGACTTCGTTGCCGTCTGGGATAAGGTCATGAATCTTGATCGATTCGATCTGGAACAATCTCAGCAAAAAGAATCAAAGCCTCTGGCTAAGAACTAACGATTTGTTTGAGTATTTATGATTAGCATCAAACTCTCACAGGCAAGATGGGATCATCGCGATTCCATCTTGCCTTATTTTTTGAGAACTGATTTTAAACTCAATTGTTCCTCAACAGATTTAAGCAAGATCACTGAGTTCCTCTGTTGAGGCAATAAACCCGACAATTTCTTCTCCCGAAATTTTTGGTACAAATGGCTCAATGGCAAAGACTTCTGCTAGCTCCCAGGAAACGGTTTCACCATTATCGTTCATGTAACAACAGATTGGGGCTTGCCAAATCTGCTGACGAACACCTCATCAATGTTATTTACGTTAAACCACTGAACTTGAATATCGAGTGATTTGTCCGAAATACAATTGATGAGACAACGGTAGGCGACTATTGCAATAAATTGGGACATCTTGATATTTGCGATATGATTGAACTTATTTCAAAGCTTTCAAAATCGCCTCTCCCACGCGTTGTCCGAGAAACTCGTAGCCTGCACTATTGAAATGAACGTCATTGGGGTTCTGCATTTCCTCCAGATGAGGTGTGATTAGGGTGAAGAGGTCGTCAGTCGCGACACCGTGTTTGGCCATAATCTGAGCAGCTGCCTCGTTTCGATCGACGATTGACTGTGCGGTTTGTTTTTTCGATTCGTCATCGGGGATTGGAGTCGTGCTGGCCCAAATGATTTTCGCACCGGTCTTCTGCATTCGTTCAACAAGCTGTTCCAGACGCTCACTGTACTCAGTAATCGGAGTATTTCGGTCATGAATTCCAAAGTTAAAGTGGATGACATCCCAATTGCCATCGCCCAGCCAGACGTCCATCTTCTTCAAGCCCGTCGCAGTCGGACCGCAGTTTGCTGGAGCACGATGAACATTCGCCTTACCTGCCAAAGCCTTACGAACGCTTTGTGTATAGCCACGTGAAACCGAATCTCCAATAAGTAGTACACGGGGGAGTTTCGGATCATCATCGACGAAATCCCAGGCATTGGAACGTCCCGCTACTTTTTGACGCTTATGAATTGGCAAATAGAAGCTGCCAAGATTTTCCTGCAGGACTTGCTCCCAGGCTTGCTCTGCTGGTGAAAGTGTCGCGACGAGAGCAGCGTACTGTTCATCGATCAGTTGATTGGCTGCTGCCTCCTTTTCTGCAGCTTCTTTCGCGTTGGTGGGCTCGCCTTGAACGGTCGAAGCGGTGAGTAAAAATGCGAGAAAAAGAAGTGTTTTCATTTTTTATTCCAGTAATAGATCAGATTTCTGAACTGATAGCTTTTATCTCAATAAGTTCAATTTGAGATTTAGATCGAGGGTTGTTTATCTTAGCAATTTCTGCATTTGGTTTCCTCAACAAGACGTCTCAATACGTAAATCATCGGTTAATAGTTCGCGAAGGTTTCGCTTGATCGCAGAGCTTCAGGTTCTGTCCACTTGCAGTAAGATTAGAACTATGAACAATTACAATCTTAAACTACAAAAACGAATTTTGAGCTTTCGCTAAAGGAAAATCATGTCCCCAAAGTCAATCTGGCCGGTAATGCTCTGCATGTTAACAACAACTGCGATGGTCAACGCTGAGACACCAGTTATAACCTCTCAGTTGCAAGCCAACTGGTTCACGATTGATTGTGAAGGAACTTATCCACACCATTTGCAGGGAGTCTGCACGGACGAAAAAGCGATGTACTGGTCTTTTACAACAACTCTCGTGAAAACAGACATGGCAGGAAAACTGCAACATAAAATTCCCGTTGCCAATCATCACGGAGATCTCTGCTTCCATGACGATAAACTTTATGTCGCTGTGAACCTTGGCAAATTCAACGATCCCAAAGGCAATGCCGATTCCTGGGTATACGTTTACAACGCGGATACTCTGGAAGAACTCGCCAGATATGAAACGCAGGAAGTCTTTCACGGGGCAGGGGGGATCGGTTTCCGCAATGGGCACTTTTTCGTTGTCGGAGGATTACCTGGTGATGTTGAAGTGAATTACGTATACGAATACGACAGCAAATTTCAATTCCAGAAAAAGCATATTGTTAAAAGCGGTCAGACCTTTCTTGGGATTCAAACCGCAACCTTCGCGCATAACCGCTGGTGGTTTGGCTGCTATGGAGATCCGAAAATATTACTCGTCACCGATGCCGATTTTAAGCTACTTGGACGACACAAATTGAACTGCTCGTTAGGAATCGAAGGACTCTCAGGCGGACGATTGCTTGTCGCAAGTGGACGATGCGAGAAAGAGAAGGGGTGTAGTGGAAGTGTCCAGACGGCACTCCCCGATGAAGAAACCGGCTACATATTGAAATCAAAATAATTTGAGGAGACACAATGAGCAAAGATAAACATCCTACTCAACCTGGAAGACGAGCATTCCTCAAGAACGGGGCACTTGTACTGACAGCAGCTTCTCTAAATCCAAGTCAATTGTTGCATGCAGAAGAGAATGCAAAACGCCTGCGATTCGGACTCGTGACAGATCTGCATTATGCGGATAAACCACCCGGGGGATCACGACATTATCGAGAGACTCTCCATAAGCTTGAAGAAGCCTCAAATCAGTTTCAGCAGGATCAACCGGATTTTATTGTAGAACTCGGTGATTTGATCGATGCAGCCAGTTCAGTCGATGTCGAGCTAAATTATCTCAAGACGGTGAACCGAGAATTCTCGGCTATTTGTAAAAATCGTCATTACGTCTTAGGTAACCATTGTGTGGACACACTGAAGAAGGAAGAGTTTCTCGGAGAAGTTGGCCAGGAGAAGTCCTACTATTCGTTTGATCGCGACGGCTTCCACTTCGTCGTGCTGGACTCCTGTTTCCGCAGTGATGGCGTGCCCTACGCCCGGAAAAATTTTCAGTGGACTGATGCCAATATCCCAGCCGCTGAACTGGAATGGCTGAAGGCTGATCTCAATGCGACGGACAAGCAGGTTATAGTCTTCGCACATCAACGGCTGGACGTAAACAATAATCACGGCGTCAAGAACAATGCCGCCGTGAGAAAAATTCTCGAATCCTCCAGCAAAGTCTTAGCCGTCTTTCAAGGACACAGCCATCAGAACGACCTCAATGAAATCGGCGGTATTCACTATTGTACGATGGTCGCAATGGTCGAGGGCTCTGGTACTGAAAGTAACGGCTATTCGATTATCGACATCGAACCGAATGGAACGATTCATCTGAACGGCTTTCGCAACCAGAAAGACTACAATTGGGCCAGACAAGCATGAATCGAGCTGAATTCGCTGAAAGTGGATTAATGGTTCATTCCGCATCAACTTGTTTTAACCGTCCGATCGACCATTCGATTCAACTTTTCATTTTGGGTCCAGCTTCAACTCCTCATCAATAAATTGATAAGCCGCTTCGCGGAGTTCCAGGGGGAAATCGTGGGCACAGTCTGGCGTCAAAAGTCTCAACTGTTCGGAGGCCTGATACAACTCATAAACTGGTCGAGCATTTTGAATTCCCTGACGAACACCTGAGACTTCGAAGTTGCTGTCATGGAGCGGGGAGATTGATAAAAAAGGACGGGGCGCCAGCACTGCGATCAGTTCGGGAAAATCAAACGGAACCTGGTCCGGGTCCAACTCATACTGTTCGCGAATGAGGGGCATGTAACGATCACTGGTCCAGCCGGCCAGTTTTCCTTCATAATAATCGTGAAAGGGAGTCCAGCCGCAGCTCGATACAATAACTTTGACTCGATTGTCGAAGACAGCCAGAAAAATCGCGTTGTGACCACCCAGAGAGTGACCAATCACTCCAAGACGATCCGCATCAACTTCCGGCATCGACTGGAGCAGGTCAAGACATCGCTGATGATTCACGATCCCTTTCATCGTCCCGGATTGGTATTTATCCGTCTCAAAATTGTATTCATAATCTCCGAATGTAATGTAGTCTGGCGCGACAACGACGTAGCCCCGCTCGGCAAGTTCGCGAGCATATTGACGGTTTTCCCGCTCAGTTGATCCATCCACAATAAGTTTCCCCGCAGCACCAGTAGGATGCAGGGCAACAATGCCAGGCCTCTTTTGATTCGGATTCGCAGTGTTAGGGATATAAAGCAATGCCGGGATACGATCACCGTCTCCAGAGTCGATGGTAATCGTTTGACGACGATATGCTTTCTCTACAACTTCTTCGAGAACATGAACCTGCAAAAGGAGATTTGTCCGTCGCCCGGGATGCGTTCCCGTAACCTGCTGCATGTTCTGCAAAACATCGGCTCGCCGTTTCTCCCAATCGTCAGTTGAACGAATTGGAACCGCTTCCCCCTCATCATTCAAATAGTGAGTTAGCTTCCGATGATCCAGCTTGTCCTGAGCCTGCAGTAATTGAGAGAGTAGCGAGAGAAGAAAGAGCATCAGTCCTAAGGAGCGGAGGAAACTAAGAGCAGCAAAACGACTGAATAGAGGTAATAACATCAGGCCAGACTTTCCAAGAATGATCACAAATCGCGGTACAGTTCACTGAGCGAAAATGACTGCCAGCCTTTTCAGTCCATAAACATAGAGCATTCCGGATCAGGAGACAAACCTATTAGCCCAATCGGGGGGATGTCAGCAATAAAGAAGAGATTCCCCAACTTTCGGAACAAACATGAAGCATCAGGAAATAATCGCTATTACGAATACATATGCGATCAAGTGCGTCCTTTATTTTGGATCAACTGCATGATAACGTTGAAGCGAGTCGTGTATTTCTTTCCATGATCTGCGAATAAAAAGACAACTCAGCACCAAAGTTGCGATGATGTAGGTTTTCAACATCAATAAGTTAGACTGTTCTTTGACAATCCAGCCTTGATCGAGTGCGAGCCTGTTGAATAAAGCTGCAAATCCACCGCATACAAATATGGATGCAACAAACAGCCAGAACAACCGCGAAATCACATACCAGCTTTTTCTGACCAATCCGAACTGAGCCCATTCCTTCTGACCGGTTTCTACCTGAAATGCACATTGAGGACATTCAATAATTGATGGGCCAATCGACGTTGCAGCTGCCCGAAAGCCATTGTGGTACACCGTGTGCCCAACTTCCGTTTCACACTCAGGGCATCTCAGAATAATCACTTCAGTTTGCATATCCAACCTTCATTCTTATTGAACAATCAATGTTCTGCCTGCAAAGTAACAAGCGAGTTTCCTCAATCAGGAATGCCGTTTTGATGGTCCCGTATAATCGCTGGTATCCATTCAAACAAACCATGTAGAAATTCAATGCTCAATCAAATGATCTTATCCTAACCAGAATTTCTTAATTTTTCCCATCTCACCGCTCACATGTTCTAAGTTTGTACAGCGTTGCATTTTTGAAACATGGTACGAAAAGAATAGTGATGGATATGGGCCATACGATCACATTCCTGTGGGAGCGGTGCAGGGACTGGTATGCGAATACGGACGGAATATTACTTATGTTTCAGGCCAGCCTGGCCGTGTTGGTATTTGAATGGATTCGGCGTCGGGGCAAATTACCCTGGTCGGGGCTGGCGTATTCTTCATGCTTTGCAAACGTGCTTATGATTCTGATGAACGGAGCACTCGCACCGATTTTTGTCATTCTCGTCGACTGGGCCGAGACAGCTTACAGCTCCCTATCCATTCCCCATCTGGAAGCGAGCACTTGGCAAACAACTCCAACTTGGATTCTGATCCCGCTGATCCTGCTTGCTCTCGACTTTGCAGACTACTGGAACCATCGGCTTATGCACTCTTCAAAGTGGTTCTGGCCAATCCATGCCATTCATCATAGCGATCCACATCCGACTGTATTGACTACAGGCCGCGTCCATTTGCTCGAACCGTTTGTGATGCAGGTCTCTTACATTCTGATGCTCTCCTGGTTGAATCTTCCCTATGCCGTCCTCGGAGGCGTGGCTGGGCTGCGAATTCTGCACAATATGTACACGCACATGAATGTTGACTGGGATCATGGCCCCTTCAAATATCTGCTCGCCTCTCCCCGCTACCACCGCTGGCATCATGCTGATGAACCTGCCGCCTACGGCATGAACTTGGCGAATATTTTTCCTTTCCTCGATGTCATCTTTTGCACTTACTATGTGCCCGGCCAATGCCACGAAAAAATGGGAGCCAAGGGAGTTCCGACCAACGCCCTCGAAATGGTCGCCTGGCCGTTCTTGGAATGGAATCGATTATTGACACCGAAGTACAAGACGATAAGGCATCCTGCCTCCGAAACCAGCCAATCATCGGACATGGTTTTGCACTCACCTCAATCCTGATCCACAGAAGAATTGTCGGGAATGCTTTCGATCCAGGCACGAATCAGCTCGATCGATTCGGCATGGGAAAGATTGCGAGCCAGATTTGGCATCCGCACACCTGGTTCGTTTGATTCGATCCGGTAAACGAGAATCGACTCATCTGGCTTGCCTGGGACAATATCGAATTTACGGCCCCCCGACCCGCGGCCCGTTGCGACAGGCGATTTCCAGACACCATATTTCGCGGGAGTATTCTGAAACAGGGATAAGTCGAGTCCAGAAGTTCGAGCCGAGCCAACGGGATTGTGACAGTGAGCACAATTCACATCCAGCCAGGCGCGAGTTCGTTGTTCAATTGAACCAGTGGACGGGTCATTAAAGACTGGCAATGCAGGAAGACTCTCAATATCGGGACATTCTTTCAGCCAACCGTTGGCTTGCCATTCAGCCAGTTGATTCTCGCTGCTGTCTAACAACAATCGATTCAGGTTTCTCGCAGTAGGACCGAGCGGCTGAAACTTTCCTTCCTGCCCGTGACAGGTAATGCACTGATTTGCGTTTGGAATTTGATATTGATTGCTGACCGTCTTACCAGAATCGTCCAACCACTTCACCTCCCGACGGCCTCCCCCAAGAGCCAGCCTGGCATCACTTTGCTCCTCATTCCAAATGTAGGAGTAGCCATACCAGCCATTGTTGCGATGCTCTTCAATTCGTGTTTCCAGTAGTTGCTGACCGGATTCTGGACTTCGCTGATCGTGCGGCATTGCAAATGTTTTTACGATGACTGTTCCGACAGGAAATTTCATAACTGCTGTCGGCTCAAAAACCATTGCCCCAGCGGTTGGCAGACGAATGAATCGATACTTGGCAGTTCCATCTGAAAATAATGGTGTATTCAAATCGTATCTGAAAATCCCCTCCGCAGGTTGTTGATCTCGGGGATCTCCTGCAAAGAGATTCCATTCCGAAAGCATTTGCGGTGTCTGTCGGTAGACTTCAACAGCGGGATTGCCATTCACGGGAGGAGCCGGAAAGTCAGACAGCTTGACAGTCGATAGCGATTTCAACCTGCCTGTATAATTCTTCTGGTCTCGGTCGACATGATACTTGCCGAGAAGCACATTTTCGGGAGTCAATTGAGCGACATTGCCGTTGGCAAATGTCACTTCACCATTATTGGAAAATTTGATAGAGAGTTCGTCTGGCATCTTGCCGTTAACAAGTTTCCGTACATTGATAATTCCATCATAAAAAATCTGAGGGAAGGGCAGGCCTATAACGGGGGCCAGAAGAGCCCCAAATTTACCAGCAGGTTGATTGCCGCCACGGAGGATTTGATTGTCATGAATCCAGATTCCCTCAGGGTAGGGGTCATAGGCTGGATCTTTGATTGGTCGTTCGGTAATTAGAAAACTGACAATCGAGATCGCGGATGTTTGATTGTCGGCGATTTCATTGTCAAAAACTTCGACATGATCGGTAGCCATAATCATTAAACCCGATCCCTGCGGAACCGCTGCGACCATGTTTCCGGCATGTGCAAAGTTCTTGGTGTTGTTCTTGAAAATCCGATTATTAAAAATGCGGACATGTCCTCCGTTGGTCAATTGCAAGCCGGGCAAATCGAAAACCAGAATCCCTCCGGTGTTGTTGGTCGCGACATTGTCATAGACATCAGCCCGTAAAGTGTTTTCGATTTCGATTCCGGCAACATTCCATTCCGCGCGGCAGTTGCGAACGATGACATCTTCTGACTGACCGACATAGATGCCTGCATCGGAAGCGGCAATCGCCGTGCAGTCTTCGATTAATACGTTTTTGCACTGAACAGGATAAATTCCATAAGCTCCATTGTCCGCATCTGGACCATTTGTCCATTCCGTACGAACGCGGCGGAAAATCACACCGTTGGCACCAAGAACTTTAATCGCGTTACCGACACTATCTTCAACGGCCAGATCTTCAATCAGAAACGCATTTCCGGTCGCTATCAGACCTTCGCTACCAACGTCCTGGCCTTGAAATGATAAGATTGTTTTGTCTGGACCACGACCACGAATCGTGAGGTTGTCGCAAGTGATATCCAATTGACTATCGAAACGGTATTTCCCAGCTTCCAGCTGAATGATGTCTCCGGGTATGGAATCGATCAGTCGCTCCTGAAGTTGAAACGCGGCCTCAGGGCCGTTGTGAATCACATACGTACGCGGAACAAATGGATTCTTATCGCGAACACTTGAATCATCAGACAAGCAAGCCACTTCTGGAATCAGTGTATGACACAGGAAAAGAAACAACAGGAACGGAAATCGTGACAGTAGTTGCCGAAACCGCTGAATAGAGTTCTGTTCAATAATATTTGCCATTTCTGGACTCCTAACGTAATGCAAAAAATTCTCGTATCTTTCAACCCAGCAACGCAGTCGCAATCAAACCAGGAAGTTTTAGAACTGATGGGCCGCAATAATAATCCAGCAGTTTCCAGGCAACGTCCTCAGAGCGAGAATGATTTGCAAACCAGACCGGTTTTGGAAAATTACACAATGGCCCCGAAAAAAGGGTCTTTTCGTAGTTGTCCAGGAAAAAGAGGTTGTGGACACACCCCTGTCCGCTTTGGACATCGTTTAAATTAGTATCTGGCGCTCCGCCCCAGGGAGGTGTCATCAATCCATAAACTAACCCAGGCCACTGATTGATACACACGCTGCCATAATTTAAATGATCAACCTGTTCGAATAATAGTTTTCGATGCTCTTTACGAAAGCGATTTGTACAAGTGATGGCAACAGACAGGGTGCCGTAAAGCCCCTCGTTACAGAATTCGACGGCTGAGTGTAAAAAACGCTCCGCAGTTTCTGAATTCAATGCAACTTCAATACTGACCGGTAAAAAAGACTCTTCGGAAAATAATCTGGACTCATTATCCAATGGATAATCTTCCAGCAAACGCCATTCGAGCGTTCCATCCTCAGCGATTGGAGCAGGCCCATTTAAAAAACTTTGATATCGTTCTGCACTTCCCGGGTAGTAGGGGACACGAGCCGGAATCTGTTTCAGGCTTTGACGAAGTTCTGTCAGAAACTGACTACGCTGCGGCCAGGATCGACTGGTCACGATAACCCTTGTCGTGACACAATTGAAACCGGCATTGTTTGTTAGCGAAGCCGCAATATTCATGGCTTGCATGCGAAGTTCACGACTGGAATACTTTCCGGGAACGATGATCCACGGACTGACATTGCCCAGTTCGCTCGTGATTGGTTTCTCCAGCAGGGGCGTCCCATTTGCTTTTCGCTCACTCGCCTGACTGAGATCGCTACCCCAGACGATAGCATCGTGAGATTGCTGGGAGCCTGTAATGTGAATTGAATTCGTGAGCGGGGATTCAATCAATTCTTTACCAACAGCAGCATCCCCGGTGACAATCTTCATCCAACCCGGTGTGATGACAGGGGCAAGGATTTTCTCGAACACATCCTTGAGATATTCGTTTACCGGATTGAGTTTGAGCAGAACAACATGGCTCTCCTGAAACAACTTGGCGAGTGCATCTGTCAGGGGAATCGCCGAGACATTGCCTGCCCCCAGCACAACGCTGACAGGTGCAGGGTTCGGTGGATCCAAAATAGGTTCCAGCAGATCCCCGTGAATTTGATCTCGACTAATATCTGGCTTTATCCAGACTGCGGCTTTGAGGCCCGGAAACAACAGTTGATCCATGACCTGGCTCACAGGAAATACATTGACCTGCAACTTTCCGCTGGAAAGTGAAGTGATTGAACGATCAGACGAAATGGCCTCTTTATTGACGAGCTTTTCCAGATTGGAACTCAAAATCGTCAGGTATCGGGAGACTCCGACAGGGCCAGCCAGGATTTCCTCACTCCTTTGCGCCTGCGTCGTGAGTGACTTCGCCTGGGAACAGATCTCGATCCACTCACGCGAGTTTCGATGTAACAAGTTACGGATTTCTCGCAATAAGTGAACTCGCTTATCCAAACCAACAAGCGGCCAGCTTTGTGCTCCGTTTTGGATATTCACCCACTTACAGCAGTCGATTTCCGAAGATTTGTTATCATTTAGCAATTTTAGTTGCTCATTTCTGATTGTTGCAGGATAATAGATACATTATTATATTATTATGTAGCGATTCAGGAAATGTAACGGCTTGTTGAATAATTGTGTACCCTGACGTTTCAGGTTACAAAACAAATACTCTTTCACACTTTGGAATTTTTAGGAGTTTATAGCCTGATGAAGAAACACGTTCGAGGTTTCACATTAATAGAGTTACTCGTTGTTATTGCGATCATTGCGATATTGGTAGCATTATTGCTGCCAGCGGTGCAACAGGCTCGAGAGGCGGCTCGTCGCTCATCGTGCAAGAACAACTTGAAGCAGTTTGGACTTGCACTGCATAACTATCACGATGTTTTCACCATGTTTCCACTCGGAGCGAGTGTGAAATGGAGTACAAGTGGTACACCTTCCAGCAACTTTTATGCAAATGCCAATGCGTCGTTGCTGCCTTACTTTGAAGAATCAGCTCTTAAAGATCTCTATAATGACTCGTTGCCCTGGGAGCAACAGTCAGCGCAGGTCGCAAAAACGGTTGTTTCCGGCTTCATCTGCCCATCCAATGCCGGAACTCAAGTGACATCGATTCCCGAATTAGCTGCATTGGGCTCATTTCCCGTTGGCACTGATTTCGCAATCACGACCTACTTATTTTCCAAAGGATCACACAGGGGCTGGTGCATCAACCCAAGCACAATGGGTTCACAGGTCGGAATGTTTGATACAAATCTCTCAACCCGCTTCCGCGATCTCGTCGATGGGTCATCAAATACAATAGCAATGGGAGAAGGGGCGACAGGTACCAAGTTCCTACTTTGTACCGGTCAAAACTGTACGACTCCTGTTTCTCCCAATCGACCAGCGACGCAGGCCTGGATGATCCCTCAGCCAAATGGAACAACATTTCAGGGAGCAGGACTAGCTGCCCAATCCAGTATTTTCGGTAGCACTTTCGACCAGATGAATAAACCCGTAACGACTGATACGCTGGTTGATGACGCCCAAGTCAGTAACTGCTCAGCCACCAGTCATGCTACGAGTAACTATCGCAGTTACCATAAAGGGGGGGCTCAGTTCCTGCTCG
Organism: Rubinisphaera italica; assembly: GCF_007859715.1. Taxonomy (NCBI): domain Bacteria; kingdom Pseudomonadati; phylum Planctomycetota; class Planctomycetia; order Planctomycetales; family Planctomycetaceae; genus Rubinisphaera; species Rubinisphaera italica. The sequence goes on along the minus strand of NZ_SJPG01000001.1, from coordinate 2,604,782 downwards.
GCGATGGTTCTGTCCGATTCATCAGCGAGAATGTTGATCGCACCACTTTGAACTCGCTCGCAACACGAAATGGTGGAGAAGTCGTTGGAGAATTTTAGGGGTGTTTCGTTCGAACACTTGTGGTCATGTGGAAGCTCTATCGCATTTCCAAAATCAATTTTCCGCGTTCTGCCTGAGTAAATGCAGCGATTTAGGGAAATATTGGTACATGCGAAGGCACACTGCATTTAGAAATGCTCTAATAAATAAGATCGATAAGTCTCTCCTCGTAGATCGCTGCAAATAAATTATGAATATACTCAAGAGCATGTTCATAAATACTATGCAGCGATCTTCTGGAGATAAGACCTCGATTTGTAAATTCAGATGTCCATGCGGCTAGAGAATAAATAACCGAAAAAGATCTAATTCTCCTGCATTACTTACATTTCACATGGACTTGTCCAGGCTTGCAGTTCGTGCCAAAGTTACCGCTGCCGCCACCGCCGAGTGCCTGATAGGCGCTGACCATAGCCGACAGTTGCTCCTGTTTGGTTTCAACGATGACCATCCTGGCTTCGATCATTTCACGCTGAGCCAGCATGACTTCGACATATCCAGCGCGGGCGTTCTGGAACAGCTGATTCGCACTTTCGACAGAGGCTTCGAGAGCGGCTAACTGCTGCTTTTTGATCTTGATACTTTTGCCATAATTATCCACCCTGGCGATTCGATTGACGACTTCAGTGTAGGCATCCAGAACCGTACGCTGGTAGTTGTAAATGCATTGCAACTGCTTGGAGTTTGCACTCATGTAATCCGCACGGATGGCTTTCTTGTTGATCAGCGGTGCGACTAGAGCATATTCAAAAATTACCTGCAGCGTTCCGCAGGAGCAAACACAGCGTTTTTAGGACATTTTATGTCCATGCGACTGCAGATACCATTTGAAAATGGTCTAAATCACCGGCGACATTGTTGATCAGGGACTCCGGTGTCAGGAACAAATACTAAGTATTGACAGTCTGATACCCATCACCTGCACTGAGCCCCAGAGAAGGATAGAATCGGGCTCGGGCGACTTTGATATCCAGGTTGGCAGCAGCCAGTTCCCGCTCTGCTTCGCGGATATCGTATCGATTTTGCAGCAATTGTGAAGGCACACCTGCACTTAATGCATGCAGGTGCAGATCAATATAATTCGTTGAAATCCGATCGACATGTTGCGGGTACCGACCAACGTTGAAGTTGATTTTGTTCTCGACGTCAACAATCTCCTGTTGAATAATCAGTTTCATACTTTGGTTCTTGCGAACCTCGGCTTCAAATCGCCGAACGGCCAGTTCAGTGCCACGTCCTGCTGCCTTTTTGGCTTTGGCAGTTCCTGCAGAGCCGCATCCGGCTGCGGCATCTTGCGACGCACATCCCGAATGACAAGACCCAGCCAGGTTTTCATCTTTCGCAATCGATTTCGCATCCGTCTAAACTGTTTGGCATGCGCGTAGCGACCGACCATGCAGGCCGCTGCCTTGGCAACACGAGTGTAGGTTTGCCGTAGTTTGATTCCCCGTTTTTTTTACGGCTGTCGTCAATTTGTTGATCGCCCTCGGGTGCAACTTTGAATCGGTGGGATGTGTGATGTTCTTTTCCTGAACTGTCGTATCGACATTGACCTAAGCCAGTTCTTTGTTCGAGATCTGCTTGTTTTTTTACGGCAATCGCGACCGTTTCGGTTAGCAAGGCAAGTAGCTTTTTGGCTCCCACTCGTTGCCACCATTTGACCAGACTCGTCGCGTGGAGAGGGACTTCATGCTGCGTAGTGACGGTGTGCTTTGCATGCCTTGAAGGCCTGGCCGCAGAAATACTGCCAGTACAGATTCTCCACCCAGCGCTCCAGCAGCGATTCATCCGATTCATTGAACGTGTGCTTGAGAGAGTGCAGTCCAACGAGCAGGCGAATGTCTTTCCCGGGAGCCCCCATTTCCGGACTGTAACAATCGGCGAAGGCGAGATCGAATCGATGCCAGTCAATTTTGCGAGCCAGGAGACAGAGGGGGGGGAGATTGAGCAACTGATCGAAGTGCGATTGAAACAGATTCAGCTGACTGACCTGTGAACGCTGCTTAGGCTTCATGCCGGACTCAAATTGCAAGGTTTTGGGGGTAGGAAGCAGAATTCCTTGCAATCTAAGTCAGCTTGTTCTGTACTTCCAGCCTACCATGAAAGATTCAAGACATTATTTCAGGGATGACTATTGGGATTTCTTGTTGTTGACTCTCGTGTAATGGTTATGGATGAGATGAAACTAACTGGAACCAACATCTTCAAAATGGGAGAATCAATGAGATTATCTCTTCGCCTTCTTGTAGAAATTTCGGGGGCTTCCGCTGACGTGGTTCAGACATAATAAAAAAGCGACCCCATGACGCTAAGATGCAGCATGAGGTCGCTCGCTTCACTTTCAATTATTGGACGGTCTATTCAACTCTTATTCACTGGATTTGTTATTACGCATTGCAGCTTCAAGCTTCTTGATGTCATCTGGTGATAACTGTGGGCGGTCGATTTTCAGCGTCAGCTTGTTCAGCTTTGCCGTCAGCGGGAATGGAGGCTGATAGTCCGCATCGTTAACGCCTGTCAGAGTATCGGAACCGATGTCGAAACTCTCGTCCCATTGCAGAATCATGGGGATCGTCTTTTCCATCTTTTGCGTGGCAACAACTTTGCCATCGACTTTGAGTATGCCTGTGCCAGGACGAGCCAGACCACTCATGCTGTTGAACATGAGCGTCCCTGCACCCAGTCCTTCGTATTTGAAATCGAACTCGAGTGTGTGATTTCCAGGAGCGAGTGCGTCTTTGCCTTCCCACTTGATACGCTGCAAGTCTAGGAGATTCCAAAGGAAGACAGGCTTACCTTTGAGTAGATAGAAACCATAGCCACAGAAGCGGCCACCTGAGGTAAGAATCATTCCTTCTGCTCCCGATTCAGGAACAGTGATGTCTGCAGTGATGGTATACGAGCTATTCAGGATAGAGGGTGAATCTCCCTGGGGAAGACCGGTCATGGGGAGTGTATATACGAACTCTGTCCGTCCGGCTGTGATATTCGGTCGTGGAGCAACCAGGCGACCGGCCACCGAGGCATCCATTGGGAACACCTGATACTTCTTCGCTTCAGCAATAAACACTTCCTTCAACTCTTTTATTTTGTCAGGATTTTTACCAGCGATATTATTGGACTGACTGAAATCCTCGTTCAAGTTATACAGCTCAAGTATCTGATTATTGAGTGGATCGGGATTCGCAACTCCAAATGCTTCCCACGGTGCACGATTGACCTTCGTGCTCAGTAGCCAGCCTTCATGATACAACGCCCACTGGCCCATCATTTCAAAGTACTGTGTTTGATGCTGAGAAGGAGCCTTCGCATTTTTTTTATCGAAGGTATAGAGAAGACTCGTACCCTCCATCGGTTGCTGAGGAATACCATCGACCGTTTCAGGCTCCGGGATTCCTGCGGCTTCGAGAATTGTCGGAACGATGTCAATCACATGACAGAACTGCTCGCGCATGCCCCCTTTGTCTTTGATTCGGGCCGGCCAGGAGATGGCCATGTTCTGCCGGATTCCACCAAGTTTTGAAGCATTTTGTTTGAACCAGGTAAACGGCGTATCAAAAGCCCAAGACCAACCTGCGGACATATGATTATAAGTCTCTTCGGTTCCCCAGACGTCATACCATTTCATCTGCTCCTCAACTGGCATCATGTTGATGCCGTTGAAGAAGGCCACTTCGTTCGGCGTGCCCAGAGGCCCACCTTCGGCACTGGTGCCGTTGTCTCCATTGATATAGATGATTAACGTGTTTTCGAGCTTACCCATGTCCTCGATCGTCTGAATGACCCGACCGATTTCGTGATCGTTGTATGCAGAAAATGCGGCAAAAACTTCGACCTGTTTAATGAAAAGTTTCTGCTCTTCAGCTGTCAGCTGATCCCAGGGCTTGAGCACATCATTGGGCCAGGGAGCTAACTGGGTGTCAGCAGGAATCACACCGAGCTTTTTCTGGTTTTCAAAAATCTGCTCGCGAAGTTTGCCATAGCCCTCATCGAAGAGGTGCATATTGTGAATCTTCTCGACCCATTCTTTGGTTGGATGATGAGGAGCATGAGTGGCGCCGGGGGCATACTTTACAAAGAACGGTTTGTCCGGCATCGTCTGGTTCATGTGATTCAGATATTTAATCGCATCGTCGGCCATGGCGGTCACGAGATTCCAGCCCGGCTTCCCTACGAAGGGGTAAATTTGTGTTGTATTTCGAAAGAGATTCGGCTGCCATTGATTCGCATCACCGCCCACAAACCCGTAGAAATATTCAAAGCCCATGCCGGTTGGCCATTGGTCGAACGGCCCCAACTGACTGGCGGCAAATGCCGGAGTGTTATGGTCTTTACCGAACCATGAAGTGGCATACCCGTTATCGAGCAGAATTCGTCCGATGGTGGCTTTGTCTTCCGGAATGATGCTGTTATATCCGGGGAACCCCGTAGACTGTTCGGAGATCACACCGAACCCAACCGAATGATGATTGCGTCCTGTGATCAGTGCCGCACGGGTGGGTGAACAAAGCGCTGTCGAGTGAATGTTATTGTATCGCAGGCCACTATTCGCAACACGATCCATCGCAGGAGTCGGAATGACACCGCCGAAGGTGCTCGGCACACCAAATCCAGAGTCATCGGTGATGATGAGCAGTACGTTAGGGGCATCTTGGGGAGGAACAATTCTCGGTGCCCACCAAGGCTTCGATTGCAAAGCATCCGGTTTGATAACGCCACCAAATTTCGGATCGGGAGCGGGAAGTTGTTTCCCATCAATTGTGGTAGTCGCAGCTGGCGACCCAGTTGGGGGCGATTTCTGAGCCAGGCAATTGCCGGTAAGCATTGTGACAAAAGCGATCGAAAGAAATAACGGGCGAATAGTGCCACGTGCAATTTGAATAAATGCAGTCATGTTATAATCCTTAATCCAGTCATGTTCAGAGTGGGCAGTTCGTGGTAGTTATTGCTGATTGCCGGGTTGTTTCAGACGGGTCAGTTGCCAGGTCTCAGTCTTTCCAGGCCCAAAGTGTAAGAGAATCGGTGCTTCATCCTTCGTCAGGTTACATAGACCAATATCGAAGACATCCGCGTAATTTGTTCCCTCAATAAAAGCTGCTCGCTGAGTTTTCCGATCGACAGCTCCCTGTAAGATGTGTGTCTGGTTCGTTGGATCATTCGTATCATTTCCACGAATAATACCTGCTTTATTGACAGCGATTTGCAGCGTGATTTCGGATTGCTGCGAATCGGACTGACTCAACGCGAAAACTCCCAAAGGCATCCATTGATCATCACTGGAAACCTGAGCATTCACTCCAGACATGGCCAGTTCTTTTGCAAGATTGTAATACACATTCGCGGTCGCAATCTGCTGTCCATTCATGTAGACATTGTTGTTTTCGAAGGTGATGTTGTTCCCATAGTCGTAATAAATGGGAGTCGTCTCTTCGTATGCCATCCAGGAACTAACGGAATCCCATGTGGCCCATCGCCAGGCAGAATCTGCTGCCCAGCCTCTTGCATACCATGCTCCAGGATGCTCGCCATACCAGCCCGTTCGGTAGTATCCCCAGTGATTGAAATTCGAGCGAACAGCAGCACCCGCTGCATAGCGACCGGCTGGAGTCGCTGCTGCGTAACCAGCACCCACGCCGTAACGTCCCGAATAAGCTCGACCTGCAGCATATCCACCATTAGGTCCTCGCACAGCCGTTCCAGCGACTGCATTTCCATAAGGGCCGACGGCGGCACTTTGCCTGGAGTCGACACCATTCGCGCCATCGTATCCCCGTGTTGCTGCAGTTCCTCCGTTAGGGCCAACCGCCGCTCCTCGATAAGCGGTATTACCATCTGGACCAGTGACACTTCCACCAGCCGCGTAGCCACCATACGGTCCTTTTACGGCTTCACGGTTGACATTGTAGTCGTTTGGTCGGGCATAAACGTTCGATCGGTTCGTGTAATTCACATGATTGGTTCCACTGTCTGAGGGAAGGCCGTGGTAGGTGTTGAGTTGAGAGCGATCCACTGAACCACCCGCGGCTTCATAATTGGAAACATTTCGGTCTCTGGCTTCTGAGTCATCCCCGCCTTCACGATCCCCATCTTCACGATCCAGGTCGGCACGTTCGTCTACACCCCGATCGTCCCCACCGACACCACCACGAAAACCTCCACCGTCAGTACGGTCATCGCCGCCAAAGCCTCGCCCCCAGCAAGCGTCTAGAGAGAGACACGCAATGAGCATCGACATCAGGACGATAGGAAATGCTTGTCGAACCATGGGTTTGACTTTCTTTGAAGTAACAAAATGTGTGTTCATTTCGATGAATTTATTCGACGGGAACAGATCGCCTGATGACGACTTCATCGGCCTCAGGAAGGGATTGGCCTCCACGTGTTCTATCAGTCGATCTCCAGACATAAGCGTTGTCATCAAGTCGGATGAGATAATTGACTGCCGAAGTCACGCTGCCATCTCCGGCGACGCCTTGCATTTCCCCTGTCCAACCACCTTCTGTTGGAAGCCAGACACCGGCAGCATTTCCGCCGTTGGAACTGAAATCCCACGACTGGATATGGCCGGCATACGGATTCCAGCCGATAATCTGCAAGCCCTCACTTTTTGATCCATCGTGATGTGTCGCCGAGTGTCGTCGCTCGATGAAAGTCTTATTTGCAATCCAGCGGCAGTTCGACTCGAGCTTGACTCCGTTTTCTTCAGCCACCCAGGAACCGATGAACCAGTCAAAATCTTTGAGTGCATGATAGGCAGGCGATGCCTGGATAACGGTATCGCGGACCGATGCCATCTTCCATTTTCCATCGACCTTGACATGAAAGACCGTGTATTGAGTGACCCCTGTTGAGCCTGGGGATACAGGTTCTACGATTGCACGTCCATCTTCAATGGCAGATCCCTCACTCAATATGCGTAAGGAATCGATCACAATGTTCATCTTCGCTTTGGGGCTTGCCTCAAAGAACTCGGTGTATGCCTTCTCGATTTCTGCTTGGCCAGAGAGCGTATTTCCAGATTCATCAATGTACTCACCATCTTCGGTCCATAATGCCGCAACCGCTTTGGCATCGTGTTCGTTGAAAGCCGTGATAAATGCTTTCGATTCCTGGTGTATGGCTGCAATCTCAGAAGCCTGTTGCTTACTCAGCCTGGCTGTCGCTGAATCTTGCGCTGACGTAATATTTGAGCACGCGCTCCCCACAAGACAAACCGCAATTGAGAGCAGCACAATCCTCATAACGACAACCAATCATCAAAGAGAAAACAGAATTCGCCTTCTGCGAATTCGCAATGGCGTTCATGATTAAATCTGACAGATAGTATTGAAAAACAAACCCTGGCAGTCACAAATGGAATTGATGTGTAATTGACATACCATTGATAAAATGATCGTATCGCTGAGGAGTAGATTTGACAATCAGGTCAAATCACTGTTCATTATATTTTCACAATGACGTGCATCGTAATGACATGACTCGCTATTCGTGAGACGGCGAGAAATACAATGATTAGTTTCGTTCGCAGCTATTTTCGGATTTCATACGCCAGATTTAAGAAAATAGAACCCTGCATGAAACATCAATCTGAAGTTTTGCAAAACGCTAGAATTCAAAAGAATGAGAAGTCAGCGTATGAAATATCGAGAACATCTTAACCCGACGCGTCAGCGAGGGGACGGCTTCCGATTAATAATTCGGTTAACTCTATATCCAGTTGGTTACTGTTATTTCACGTGAAAAACTGATCTGTGAAGCATAAACGCGGGGTAATTATCGATTCGTTTAATGGGGTTGCCAAAGACCAAATTCAGTAGATTAACAATTCCACAAGGGCCCCTCGCTAACGCGTCGGGTCATGATTTAATGGAATTTGCAAAACTTCATATCAATGTCAAAACCATCAATGTCGATAAGGATTCTCAGTTCAGGTTCCTCGCCGCGTATGAATCTTCTGCTACTGATGTGATATTATTCTTGTCGTTTGACTATTATCGTCATTGAAATATCACTAATGGATTGTTCCGCTGAATACTTCGAGTTGTGTGACACTGGCTTCGCCACTGCCACCCTGATTATTTAATTGGAACAGGGCACGAGGACTGATGATCGTCATGCCAAACTCGATTGCGATTAATTAGAATGATTCAACTGAGCAATTCGGGAATCGGAGTCCCTTCGGTCAGCGGAATTGGACGACCATCGACAGATTGATAGGTGATCTCTGAGGGATTGTAGCCAAGAGCGCGATATACTGTTGCGTGAATATCACCTGGCGTGACGGGCCTGGTTTCTGGATAAGCCCCGATCTTGTCCGACGAACCGACTACTTGACCGCCACGAATTCCGCCCCCGGCCAATACAACCGAGTAACACCCTGGCCAATGATCGCGACCGGCGTCGTTGTTGATTTTCGGTGTCCGCCCGAAATCGCCCATCCAAATCACGAGTGTTTCATCGAGCAAGCCACGCTCCTCCAAATCATCCAGCAAAGCTGCGTATGCCTTTTCCATCGGCGGCACGAGTCTGTTTTTCAATTTGTTAAAATTGTCTTTGTGAGTATCCCAAGTGATGCTCGGTCCGTTGACGGTCGATACGAATTTGGTTCCCGCTTCAATCAGCCGACGTGCGAGCAAATGGGATTGTCCCCAACTGTGTCGACCGTACCGATCGCGAACTTCGTCCGGTTCTCTGGACAAATCGAATGCTTCCCCGGCTTCTCCAGAAGAAATCACGCGCGATGCTTCGGCTCGAAACGTCTCCATTTCAATTGCTGTTTGAGAGTAAATCGGTTGTGTCAATGAACCAAGTTGTTGCATGATATCGAGTCGCCTTTCAAACCGTTTTGTTGTCATCCCTTCCATCAAAGAAAGATTATGCACTTTGAAATCGCTAGAGTTGGGATCATCATTGACAACAAACGGATCGTGCTTAACACCCAGACAACCACCGAACTGTCCCGGTGTCAAATACACCAAACTATCACAATGAGGTTTGGGCGTGATCACATAAGGCGGAACCGCTTTGCTGTAGCCATCTCTTTTGGCAAGCCAGCCAATCAACGTGCCAAAACTCGGTAAGTCAGCTGGGCTGGGGTTGATCAGCGTTGAATCCTGCTTGTACGGCCGACCGGCTATCGACCAGTACATGCCTGAATTGTGAGCCGAGTGTTTATGATGCACGCTGCGTACGATAGCCAGTTTGTCCATCCGCTTAGCCATCTCGGGTAATAATTCACTGACCTGAATTCCCGAGACTTTGGTATCAATGGGCTGAAATTCCCCGCGTACCGTTGAGTCGGCCAGCGGTTTAGGATCCCACAAATCGTGATGACTGGGCGCACCACAATTGAAAATCATGATGACTCGCTTGGCAGCTCCAGAGCGTACCGCCGCTTCAATCCGCGATTCAGTATATGTAAGTGGAGCGTAGAAAGCAGCCAGTCCGGCCCCAATCACTTGCAGCGACTTTCGTCGCGATACCGACTCGATTCCCAATGGACATTCATTGGGGCTGGGAGCGCAAAACTCCATAGTTGACTCCAATTAGCGGAATGACTTTCGTCCATACCTGAATCATCGAGCACGTGATATCAGCATACTATACGTACTTAATATTGAGAAGCGGAAGACATTTATGAGATAAAATTGTCGTTCAAAGAAACAGAGAGTTCAATAACGACACAGAGGCAGACTCGTAGAAATCCCCGGGCAAATGAAAGGACTGCTCGCAGGAATCCAGAGTTGATTCCATATTTGTTGACATGGACAAATCTGCTTATCGCTTGTCAGGAGTGACTCGAATATACTGCGGTTGACACTTGATTCAGAAGGCCTAAGATGAATTTATGAAAACGAGTTTTTTCACACTTCTGGTATTTACGATTCTGATCTGTCCATACCGCTGCATGTTTGTGATGGCCAATCAGGGGGATGATGCGGAAGTAAATTTTAACAAGACCTGCTGTTGCTGTTCTCAGAAATGCACACAGGAAAGTTCTGGAAAATTACCTGCGGTTCCCGGGGATGACGATTCCTGCTCAAATTGTCTCTGTCATGGAGCGGTCGTTTCTGCTGACAAGTTCGACTTCGATGTTGCAGGTATGACTGACGTTATCGCATCACTAGAACTTGTTCTGAGTTTACAGCTCTCGCATGTGGAGAATCCTCGAGCATATTGGAGCGAGTCTCCGCCCGGTCCTCTTTTGAGTGGATTGACTCTCTGTATCCAGCACCATTCGCTGTTGATCTAATCTCGCTTTGAGGGCGTCGCTTACGCCCACTGATGTTTGCTGCCAATTCGTGGCCAATCTACTCCTTACGTGCGCCATGAAAAATGCGAGGTCCGAATGTATCTACTGTAACCTGATGCGCATTATGCAGATTAATTCTCCAGTCTCATAAAAGGCGTTCTCTATGATTTATTCCTACCAGCTCAAAGCCTGGAAAATAGGAAAGCACCAGAATGTTTCGTAAACGATCACTCCCCTGGGAATATGGCGTTCGTAATTTGATGCGTCGTCCGACTCGGACGTTGTTGACGTTGGGGGCGCTCTCGACGGTGATTCTGTTGATCTTCGTGGTTGTTGGTTTCATTCGTGGATTGGAGCGTTCGCTGGCTGTCAGTGGAGATCCTTCGGTGGTGCTCGTGTACTCACTGGGCGCAGAGGAAAATATCGAAAATTCAGCAGTCCCTGCACGTACTCCCTCGTTGCTCAAAGCCAGTCTGGATGGTATTCAGCAGCGGGCCGGTGTCGATTACATTTCGCCCGAGTTGTATCTCGGCACCAGAGTGCAGACAGGTGACAATCAAAAAGGAGGACTCGGTTTGATCCGTGGCGTCACCCAAACCGCACCACTTGTCCGGCGTAGCGTGCGGATCACGGAGGGAAAATGGCCCGGTGCAGGAGAAGTAATCGTTGGCAAACTGCTAGCCGCCAAATTGGGGTGCTCTGTTGAGGACCTGGCCGTCGGAAAACAGATTACGATTGAAAAGAAATCCTGGACGATAAGTGGTCGTTTCTCCGCTGGAGGAGCAGCTTACGAATCAGAAATCTGGTGTCGACTGCCCGACTTTCAGCAGGCGTTAAAAAGACAGGACATCAGCATTGTGGCGATGGCTCTTACTCCGAAGTCCACTGCTGCGACTGTGGCTCTGTTTTGCAAAGAACGAACGGATCTGGAACTGCAGGCAGTTGGCGAAGTCGAGTACTACGCTTCATTGCAACAACATTACAAGCCAATGCGCATCCTCGCGTGGTTAATCGTACTGCTGGTTTCCGGAGCAGGGGGCTTTGCCGGTTTGAACATGATGTATGGCGCAATTGCAGGAAGGATTCGAGAAATCGCCACGTTGCAGGCCGTCGGTTATCGACGGCGGGCCATTTTGATGAGCATTCTGCAGGAAGGAGCCTTACTCGCTGCTGCGGGTTCACTCCTTGCGGCTACGATAGCGCTCCTGTTTCTCAATGGAGTCGCAGTTCGTTTCACGATGGGAGCGTTCGCGTTGCGAGTGGATGGCGTTTGCCTGCTCGTCGGATGCGGCGTGGGATTACTACTGGGAATACTGGGGGCGTTGCCTCCAGCCATGAAAGCACTGCGACTTCCGGTTGCAGAAAGTCTAAAAGCAATTTGAATCACTGTATTTTAACGATCTCCTCAGGGAGATAAATTTTCAACGCATTGAAAGGAAGATCATGAAAAAGGAATTTTTCAGCCTGTTCGGCTTTGCCACTCTCTCGGCTACTCTGCTTATTGGATGTGCCGACCAATCGGGAAGTCCAACGACATCGACAGGGAAAACGGACAGCACCTATCTCGCCAGTACGGAACCGACGGGAGCACTTCCAGTGGGTGAGGCCCGTGGAACGAGCCAGGATAAACAGGAAGTTGTGCTTGTCGGAAGAATCGGTGGTTCCTCGAAGCCCTTCATTGATGGACTGGCCGCTTTCACAATTGTCGATCCCAAAGTGCCCTACTGCTCGGAAGATGAAGGTTGCCCCACTCCCTGGGACTATTGTTGCGAACAGAATCAGGTGAAGGAAAACATCGCCACGGTCAAGGTCGTCAACACGGAAGGGAAGCCGGTCTCTGAGGATGCCCGGAAACTGTTGGGCGTGAAGGAGCTGAATATGGTGGTTGTTCATGGAACGGCTCAGCGGGACGACGACGGCAATTTGTCCGTACTCGCTGACCAGATTTATGTGAAAGAGTAACTGAACGAGAACGAGTGGAGCCGTTCGTTTTATCGGGCGGCACCACCCCAGTCTCTCATTTTGGATCAGAAAATGACAACAGCAACAAGACCTCAACTCGACCTGCGTGAACTGGCGCTCGATCGGCCTGGAAATTCGACAGCAGGGCCAAAAGCTCGGCGAAAGCCTTTGCTTACGCGCTACCTGATTCCCGGCGGGATTCTGTTGGGGTTTGTTGCCTTGTTGTCTGTTGCAATCAGTGAGCAACTGATGCCTCGTCACGAAGTTACAGTTATCCCCGTGTTGACTAGCCGGGCGGAAGTCCAACAACAAGGAACGCCTTTGTTCCAGGCGGCAGGTTGGGTGGAACCGCGACCGACGCCTATTAACGTGGCGGCTCTTGCCCAGGGAGTCGTCGAAGAACTCCTGGTGGTGGAAGGACAGTCTGTTAACAAAGGAGAGCCGGTTGCTCGACTGATCGACATTGACGCCCAACTCGCGCTCCGACAAGCACAAACAATACTGCAGTTGAGAAAGGCGGAACTCGAAAGTGCAAAAGCTGATTTCAAAGCCGCAGAGCTTCGTGTGAAATACCCCGTTCATCTGGAAGCAACTCTGGCGGATGCGGAATCTTCGCTGGCTCAGACAAGAACGACTCTTGCGAAACTTCCCCATTTGATCAAATCTGCCGAAGCTCGCTTACTCTATACAAAACAGAACTACGAAGGAAAACAAGCCGCTGAAGAGGCAGTCGCCGGTCGGCTAATTCAGCAGGCTCGTGCCGAATACTCCGATGCAGAATCGCAACTGACAGAACTCAATCAGCGAGGACCTTATCTCCAAAAAGAAGTTGCCACGCTGGAGAAAAAAGTCGCCGCATTGAGTTCTCAACTTGAGCTTTTGATTGAGGAATCGCAACAACTCAATGATGCCCGCGCTAAACAGCATTATGCAGAAACACGAGTCGTTGAAGCCGAACTGGCTGTCGAAAAAGCACAACTGAATCTCGATCGCACGACCGTTCGCAGTCCCTTTACAGGCCTTGTGCTCAATCTCGTCGCAAGTCCAGGATCGCGCGTGATGGGAATGGAATCGTCAGCCGGCCAAAGTTCCAGCACGGTCGTCACAATGTATGACCCGGCAAAACTGCAGGTCCGGGCCGATGTCCGTCTTGAAGATGTCCCACTCGTCCAGCCGGGACAACCAGTCGAAATTCAAACCGCTTCCTCAAAAAATCCGATCAAGGGACGAGTGCTATTGCCGACCTCGACTGCGAATATTCAGAAAAACACACTGGAGGTCAAGGTCGCAATTGATGACCCACCGACTACGATTCGACCCGAAATGCTAGTCACCGCGACCTTCCTGGCACCACCAGTTCCAGAATCGCAACGGGAAGATGTGCAAGAAACTGAGCGGCTGCTTATTCCGAGAGATTTGATCATTACGTCGGAAGGGGAAACCTCGGTTTGGATTGTGACTGCAGACAGAACAGCCGAGCTGCAACCAATCACGCTTGGAAAGGCTGGTACGGAAGAATTTGTGGAAGTCGTCAGCGGACTCAATCCAACTTCTAAAGTTATCGCCACAGGACAACAGAGGATGAAGCCGGGCGCTGCACTGGAAGTTGTTGGTGAAGCCTCGCTGGGAAACTGAGAGAAAGATCGCAGGGCGATCATAAATATAAAGGAACGCATCATGGCACTTGTCGAAATTCGCAATCTCTCGAAGTCGTTCAGCAAAGGAGGTGAAGTTATCTCTCCGCTGAATGACGTCGATCTGGATATTCATCAGGGCGATTTTGTATTGCTCATGGGACCGAGTGGAACTGGGAAAAGTACGCTGCTGAATCTCATCAGCGGCATCGATAAGCCGGATCAGGGAACGATTGTTGTCGATGGGGTGGAGGTGACAAAATTATCCCGCGGCAAACTCGCCGACTGGCGGGCGGCTAATCTCGGATATATCTTTCAAACGCACAATTTAATTCCCGTTCTGACGGCTTACGAAAATGTCGAATTGCCGACTCTATTGCTGCCGTTGACTTCTGCAGAAAGACGGCGAAGAGTCGAACTCGCCCTCGAAGCGGTCGGTCTCAGCGATCGAGCCGATCATTATCCCCGTCAGATGTCCGGAGGACAGGAACAGCGGGTTGGCATCGCCCGTGCAATCGTGGCTCATCCTAAGGTGGTCGTTGCCGATGAACCGACCGGAAGCCTGGATACGAAAACCAGCGACCAGATTCAAATCCTGTTGCAGCGGCTGAATCGAGAACTCGATATCACTCTCGTGATGGTAACGCACGACAGTGAAGCATCGCAGATTGCCTCCCGTCAGATGGTGCTCAACGAAGGAAAAATTCTTGAGAGTGACTCCGGTCATTCAAACGGAACCCATTCTGGTCAACATGTTCAACTGACAGGAGGTCAATAATGTTTCGACTCGTATCCTACGTCCTCAAAGGAATTTGGCGACATCGAGCGCGTACGATGTTGACTGTCAGCGGAGCAGCTGTGGCGATGTTCGTGTTTTGCTTTGTCGGTTCTGTTCAAGAGGGATTGGAGAGGCTCACTTTCGATGAAGATGCCCAGCGAACGCTGATTGTCTTTCAGGAAAACCGCTTCTGTCCAACGAGCAGTCGATTGCCTGAAGATTATGCGCGGAGAATCGCCGAGATTCCGGGCGTTAAAGATGTGATGCCAGTGCAGGTATGGACGAACAACTGTCGGGCAAGTCTCGATATTGTGGTTTTCAACGGGGCTCCTCCAAAGCAGTTGCAGACGGCTCGGAACCTGAAGTTGATCTCAGGTAACTGGAGCGATTATGAAAGCCGCCGCGATGCAGCAATCGTGGGGCGGAATGTGGCAATGCGGAGAAACCTCAAGACGGGCGATCAATTCTCGATTGGCGATCTGGATGTCCAGGTGGTGGGGATCTTCTCGTCACATGTTCCCGCAGAAGAGAATTTAATTTACACAGGACTGGAATTTCTGCAATACACACGCGGACTCGATTCGGCTGGCTTGGTGACCCAACATGAAGTCCATCTCACGGACAATGCAGATCCCGATGAAGTCGCATCTTCTATTGACGAGGCACTCCGTGCAGGACCGGTTGCCACGACCACCCGTCGCAAAGGAGCCTTTCAGACAAGCACACTTTCTGACCTGGTCGACCTGATCGGGTTCGCCCACTATCTCGGCTACGCCTGCGTCGGTCTCGTACTTGCCTTGGTTGCGACGACAACGGTGATGGCTGTTCAGGACCGAATTAAGGAACACGCCGTGCTGCAGACCGTCGGAGTGCGTCCTGCTCGCGTTTTTCGCATCGTCATCGCGGAAAGCCTGCTCCTGTGCCTGGCTGGAGGCATACTGGGAACCGCATTCGCTCTTTCCATCCTTGCCTGGGGCGGGTTGGCGATTGGAGCAGAAGGTGTCACGATTGCCTTTCGACCATCAATCCACCTGGCAGTCGCTGGCTTACTGGTTTCCGCAATAGTTGGAGTACTGGCCGGAATCATCCCGGCTATCCAGGCAGCCCGAACGCCAATCGTCATGGCATTAAGGCAACCCTGATACCTGCAAGTTTCAATTCGATAGCAGGCGATGAGGCGTTGAAGTGAACTAAAGTGAGTTGAAAAATCCGACTCGTTAAGGGAGTCATCCTGGAAATCGCTATCGCAGAAGTGGCTTAGCATGATTATTCACTTTGATATTCGAAAATCATAAATGATCAAATCTTACACTGTCCAAATCCTGTTCGCATTTGGGCAGTGTTTTCGCTAAAACCAGTAATCAACTTGAGACTTTGAGCCTTGGAAAATGAGTAATGCAGACGTTGTTTTCGAAATGGTGGAACTATGGGACGCGACCCTGGTCAATCAGCTTTCAGTTGTTGCTAATCGTTAATAGCGTATTGGGCATCGCTATTGTTGCTCTGTTGATTTTTCGATACAGCAGTGAAATGGAAAATGAAGTCCACAAAAAGTATCTCAGCCTTAACGATGAAGCAATTGCTATTCACGGTGCCGCCAGTCACCTCCAGAGCGATCATCATACCGCAGATATTCAGAGCTATATTGATACCGTTTGTGCTCAAATGCAAAAAGCGACTTTGCAATGCCATAGTATCGCCGTGAAGATCAATGGAGAGCTGATCCAGGCTCAAGCACATCTGGATGAACCTCCTGAATTATTTTCAACGATTGCCAAAGCCGCTGTATCCAAAGATCATCGTGAGCAGGCTGCGGACCACATGCTGGTAGCTGCCAGTTATGCAGGAGATGGGATTACTGTTTATGTCTCAGAAAACTTAAACGCCGTCCGCAAAACGATTCGTCAGGATCTCCAGTTACAGCTTTTCGTACTGGGGTCACTCGGTTTAATCGCTGCGGGGATTGTGAATGTCGTATTAGTGCAAGTGGTTGGGAAGCCGCTGAATTTGCTTTTGGAAACGGTCGATGAAATCGCAGCTGGTAATTTTGGAGCGGAGTCTCCGCTGTTCAAGTGTGATGAAATGCTTAGGCTCTCGCAGGCCATTAATTCGATGAGCCAAACCTTGCAGAACAATGATCGTGAACGTCAGTTGCAAATGGTCAAAGCTCAGCAGATTCAGCAATACCTGTTACCATCTGAGGTTCGCTTGCCGGGCCTGCAGGCCGCTCACCTGTTTCAACCAGCCGATTTAGTTGCAGGTGATTACTACGATTTTGTCCCCCTGTCAAATGGAACCTGGCTCATTTGTCTGGCCGATGTTACAGGCCACGGCATACCAGCTGCGATGGGGGCAACGATGCTGAAATCACTCTTGCTTTCGGCTGCAGAACAGCCTCCCTTCGATACCGTTTCAATCATTTCCGAAATCAATCGGCGATTTGTCAGAACCGTGTTACCCGGGAATTTTGCCTCGATGTTTCTGGGATGCTGGAATCCGGAGACTTTTGAGTTTTGCTGGGCAAGTGCAGGTCATGATCCCGGATATCTCCTCAATACCTCGAATGAAATTTCTCTGTTAAACAGCACTGGAATGCTTTTAGGAATTGATGAGGATGCTCAATGGGAAGTAAAACGACTCCACCTGAAATCCAACGAACAAGTCTTACTCTACAGCGATGGAGCACCTGACACGCAAAGTCCGGAAGGAGAAATTTTCGGTCGAGAGCGATTGTTGGAATCATTCCGGTCAGCAAGCCAGCTTTCCAATCAGCATGGCTTAGAAAAATTGGAAAATGATTTGTCTGACTTTCGACTGAATAGTCCTAGAAAAGATGATCTAACCCTGGTTTTGATCAAGGCCGAATAACACGGAAGTCTTCTTCAGTGACATCCCGCTCAAACTCCTCCGAATAACGCCTCCTCTGTTAATCAGCATATGATGAATCCGGCTAACTCGCCTCTTCTCTGAGAGCATACCCTCTCCATGCGGAGTCCACTATTTACCGGAAACTCCAATCTCATTGAAAATTGAGAAACTTTCGTGTTGCCACGACAACACAGCCACTAAGTGACATTATCGCATGTTGATTTCTCGCCCATGTCTAAAATTTTATGATTCCTTGATCCAGTCTTTCACAAAAGCTGTCTACTTTTTCAAAAAATCGATTAAGATTGAAGTGACTCGTACGAATAACTCTATGGAGAGGGCCTGTTGAGACTTTCGACGGATTTCAAATTCACCCCATCCAATCCCACTAAGATTTGCGCTCAGGAGAACAAGATGAATTCACTTCGCACCCCGTTTTTGATGTCCATGTTTGCATTGGCAATGTTCTCAACTTGCCTGGCTCAGCCGGAAGTCACGGCTCCCGATCCTGTCACTACCACTGAAGCGACGCCTGCATCGACTTCCGAAACGATGACTCCCGAAGCATCATCCACGACTCCGACAATGACGGAAACAACTGAAGAAGCCGTGGAGAAAATTAAGGAAACAACCAAAGATGCTATCGATATGGCAAGCAAAAAGACCGAAGAAATTGCTAACCAGGTTGATGAATCAGAACAGGCTCAGGAGTACTCAGCTGGTGTCTTAGAGCCGATTTATAAGATGGCCGAGTTCCTGTCATTTTCCTGGTTTCACTGGCTGGCATTCACGTTTATGGTGAGTGGCGTGGTCAGCTTTGCACTTCAACTGGTTCTGGCCAAGTTGGCTGTCTTGATGCATGGCGGATTCAGCCTTGCTCAAATTCTGACGGATTCTCAAGGACTGATTATCAGCCTCGTCGGCTTGATCCTGACAACTCAGGCGGCTACCGAAAACTCGACCTTCACCAATAGCCCGGCTGCTGTCTTATCGGCAACTGCTGTTGGAGTTGTCGCAGGATTCCTGTTCTATGTCTGGGGGCAATCCGAGGAATTGCAGGCACTGAAAGGCCGCAAGGAAGAAGAACGCATTGAAAAAGCCAAGAAAAAATAATCAATTGTTGATCATGCAAATAAAAAACGGCAGTCATTGGGACTGCCGTTTTTTTGTGTGAAAACAAAATGGTTGCATAGTCTTTCCTTCTCCTTGGGGAGAAGGTGACCGAAGGTCGGTTGAGGTTTTTTTTTTAGACGTTCATACTAAAGTATGACATCGATTTTCCCTCACCCTAACCCTCCCCCAGAGGGAGAGGGGACATTTTCCGGCTCCGATTTAATTAATCGTTTCGTCACCCTTTTTCCAGTTGCATGGGCAGAGTTTATCAGTCTGCAGAGCATCGAGAACTCGCAGAACTTCTTCGACATTTCGACCAACACCCAAATCGTGGACGGCCATGTATCGTAATACGCCGTTAGGATCGATCAGGAAAATGCCGCGGTAAGCAATTCCTTTTTCAGGATGCAGCACACCGTAAGCTCGTGACAGATTGTGATTGGTATCGGCCAGCATCGGGTACTTCAATTTGCCGAGGCCTTCGTGACTGTCACACCAGCCTTTGTGGCTGTAGGCACTGTCGGTGCTGGCGGTCAACAACGCACAATCGCGATCATCGAATTCGCCCAATGCTTCGTTGAATGCGACAATTTCGGTCGGGCAAACAAATGTGAAATCGAGAGGATAGAAGAACAGGCAAACCCATTTCCCCTTCAATCCTGAAAGAGAGACGGTTGAAAATTGACCGTCGGTGTTGTCTTTGTCGCGGTTGTAAGCCTGAAGTTCGAATTCTGGTGCTGGTTGACCGATTTGTGCGGACATGGTTTTCTCCTGAGGTGTTTGTGGTTTCTCTGTACAGTAGTCGATGACATCCGACCCGCCGGTCTTTGTACATCGTGAACGCATCAACGAAAGCTGACCGTGTAACACGGGAGTTGATGCGATTTGAACAAGCATTCCTTTGACAAAGTATAGTCCTGAGCTTGGACCATTCAACCCTCCCGCAACTTCGTCTGGCAATTTCCTCAGTGCCAGCGGTCCGTTACAATGTACGTATTAGAATTCTTTCATTTGAGATTTGGAATTTCAGGCAGGTTACACGTGAGTCAAGATATTACATTGGCATTAGGTGGAGGTGGAGCCCGGGGACTGGCTCACCTGGGGGTGATCGATGCGCTAACAAAAGCAGGTTATCGAATCAAACGTATCGTCGGCGTAAGCATGGGCAGCCTTGTTGGAGCACTGATCGCGAGCGGCAAAGATATTTCTGAGATCCGACGCGATGCTTTGCACTATTTGCTTTCCGAGCGTTTCCAGGTTCATCAGAATACTCTTTTTGGAATTAAAGGTGAGTCTGCTGATGGAGAAACGAGCGGATATTTTGCCTGGTACATGCGAATCCAGCAGTTTTTAAAGGCGAACAGCTTGTTTCGACGCATCATTACACAACCGGGCATGCTGCCGGGGGTTTTACTGGAAGATGTCGTCATAAATTTACTGGAAGACGTCAACATCGAGTCACTACCGATTCCGCTTTCGATTGTCGCGGTCGATTTACTCAGTGGACATCAGGTGGTGATCGAGAATGGTTCGGTACGCGATGCCGTCCGCGGATCGTCTTCATTGCCGGGAATCTTTCCGCCGGTCCCTTTTAACGACTTATTATTGTGCGACACCGGTACATTCTGCTCGCTACCTGCTCGAATCGCTCAATCCTATGGCGATGCACCCGTTATAGCCGTCGAGGTGAATACGGAAATCACTCCCGGCATTCGTCCCTCAACGGCTTTGGAAGTATTGATTCGCGTCGATGAAATTGGCGAGAATTACTGGCGAAAACAAGTCCGGCCGCACGCGTCGGTTGTCATCCGTCCGAATGTTGCCCATGTCCCCTGGTACGATTTTTCAGCTGCTCCGCGATTAATTGAACTTGGCCATCATGCCGCCATCGGGCAAATGGACCAGATTAAGCGAATCATTGGATGAGCAAAATCAGGCTCTTCATCAGGAATCAAAACAACAATTCAAGTCTTGCTATTGGATAATGAGGAACTTCATGCGCTACATCAAATCTCTTACGATCTGCCTGCTAATCTTGAGTTGGTCACAGAATATGACACTGGCCGCTCAATCACCGAATCTGATTGTCATTCTGGTTGATGATCTTGGTTATGGAGATTTATCGGCATACGGAGCAACTGATTTAAAATCACCGCACGTCGATCAGTTCCTGACCGAAGGGATGCGGTTTGATAATTTTTATGCGAACTGTCCGGTCTGTTCGCCAACCCGAGCCGCTTTGCTGACGGGGATGTATCAGGATCGTGTGGGCGTGCCGGGGGTGATTCGGACTCATAGCGAAAACAGCTGGGGTTATCTGGCTCCAGATTGCACAACAATTGCATCCGTCCTTAAAGATTCTGGCTATCACACGGCTATTGTAGGGAAATGGCATCTGGGACTGGAGCAGCCGAATCGTCCGAATGATCGCGGGTTCGATCATTTCCACGGCTATCTCGGCGACATGATGGATGACTATTACGATCACCGCCGCCACGATATCAACTATATGCGGCTGGATAATGAAACGATCGATCCCAAAGGACACGCCACCGATTTGTTTACTCAATGGAGTTGTGAGTATCTTCAACAACGGGCACAAAATAAAGAACAGCCGTTCTTCCTTTATCTGGCTTACAATGCTCCTCACACACCGATTCAACCACCAGAAGAATGGTTCCAAAAAGTAAAAGAGCGCGAACCCGGCATTTCTGATAAACGTGCCAAACTGGTGGCATTGATCGAACATCTCGATGATGGCATCGGCAAGGTTCTCAATTGTCTCGAACAAACTGGGCAAAAAGAAAATACGCTCGTTGTTTTCACATCCGACAATGGTGGGCAGATAGAGGTTGGTGCAAACAACGGCCCTCTCCGCGATGGCAAACAGAGTGTTTACGAAGGTGGTCTGAAAGTTCCCGGCGGAGCAGTCTGGCCAGGAAAGATTCAAGCGGGATCACGCTCAAAACTGCGCGTGATGAGCATGGACATTTTCCCGACACTCCTTGAAGCGGCTGGAATCGAATACGAGAGCAAAGACAAACTCGACAGTAAATCCTTCCTGCCGACATTACTTGGGAAACCCCAGGACAATTTACGCCAGCATCTCTTTTTCACACGTAGAGAAGGGGGGAATCGTTATGGCGGAAAAACAATCGAAGCCGTCATTCGTGGGGATTGGAAATTGCTGCAGAACAGTCCCTTCCAGCCTCTCGAACTCTACAATCTGAAAAACGATCCGCTGGAGCAAAAAGAGATGTCGAAAAAGGCTCCCAAAATCTTCAACGAATTGTCGACTGCCCTCAGACGTCAAATTCAATACTACGGCGAAGTCCCCTGGCAGAAGCCGGGCGAGGTTGATCAGCTTCCCTAGACCATTTTCAAAGGGTATCTGCAGTCGCATGGACACCAAATGTCCTTATGACCCTGTGTTTGCTCATGCTGAACGCTGCATGTAATTTTTGAATCTGCTCTAGTTGAACCAGATCGAATATCCAACGGCTGCCGGATTGCTGAACATTCCAAAAACACGAAAAAGCAACTGCAGGTCCACGTCGGGATCATCTGTAAAATACTTGTCTGGCCATTCGTCAGGAGAACTGTCGTAATCGATTTTTTCAGGTGGATCAGTCAGCATAATTTTGAAGTTCAAACCTTTGCCGTTTTTTTGCATGTCAAATATTCGCGGAAAGGTTTTCTGTCCTTCCAGTAGTCGCTTGAACTCGTCCATCATCGCCAGCCACGCATCAATCATTTCCTCGCGAACGGGGAGTCCTAGCACTCCCTTTTGTGAAGGATTAGGCAGCCATTCCAACTGATCATCTTCTTCCAGTCGGATATGTTTCCAGGTTTCATGGTTGAGTTCCGTCACCGCAATCAGATGCAGGCGAAAACGATTGAAGCGTAAAGGTTCTTTGACATAAATCGCATTATTGACTTCTCTTAGTTTCTTCCACTGCTCCTGCCGCGTCCCTTCATATCTGTGTTCGGGCTTCTCAAACCAATCGTGAGCAGTAATATTGAAAGATTCCTCAGTATCCATCACGAGCATCATATCGAGCATCGACATCACGAGATGACAATACGCCCGTAACCAGGCGACATCTCCGCGGTCGAAGTGCACTTCAAAATCGGGATTTTCTTTCAGAAATTCAAAATCCTGCCTGACGACGGATTTCAGAATCACTCCGAATTCTTCATTGGCTTTCCCATTACCATCCAGGTCCAGATGGATTTTATTCAGATGCAATGGAAGTTGAACATTGTCATCCGTTATTGCAGACAGTGTCTCTTCGACAGACTCAAGATCGTTATAAAAGTCGTCGAGCATTCGACGGAAAGCGGTGTAGGTAATCACTGCAGGATTGGGATTCCTGGGGACAGGTAACCTCAATACTGGTACTCGCGTTGTTTTCACGCCGTAAAATGTTAACGATTGACCAAGTCGTTCGACACCGCGAACCAGGCGGATCACTCCCAGTCCAAAGCGAACCTGATCGTTATCAGGTGCATCGACCAATGCCGCTTCGAGAACAAGCTCTCCATTGGAAAGGTCCCCAGAGAGTAGATATTTTTCGACGAGAGGAGGCTCAACGGCCCAGGCTGAAGAATTGAGAAAGAAAGTGATCGAGAGCGCCATCAGCCATTTCATGATCCATCCCCTGTCAGACTACTGTGTGGATTCCACAACATTAAATTTTACTGCTCGCCAGCTCTTTCGTGAAACTAAATCCCGGCCAGGGCTGGTAGAAACCGATTGCAGCATCTTCGCCAATCCAAACGGAATTTCTTCAGAGAGCCACAAATCAACTCGCTCAATTCGAGATTTCTCAGGGATCGCCTGGGGATCCCACACATTAGCCGCGAGTCGCAAACATCGAAACGCATCGTCTCGAACGGGAATGAAAACGTAACGATCAAAATTTCGATGATAAGTTCGCGATGTAGGAATTCCCCTCAGAAAGACGACCTGATCATTTCTGGTCGTATTCGCTTTGGAGTCCGTCCAATCCAGCAAAAACTGATCTGGATCTTTCCCAGCTAAAACCCTTTGCGTATTGACAGTCAACTCTCGCGACCTCAAAGGCTGATCATTATGATCTCGCTCCACGATAGTCATTTTTCGAGCTGGCTGACCTTCAAATTCTGATGGGCCGGCATCGGCAATGCGCAGTAATGTGCTTTCCCCTGTGATAAACTCGACCCAGTAATCTTTATCAACCTCAGTTGACTGAGGCAAAGTGATTAACCAACTATGGGCTGGTTTTTCGAGCTTCGGAGGGGGATCGGAGTAATCAATCCAGCCTTGAGATGACATTGCATTGAACAACCAGGGTTGTTGCCATGGTGTATTCCACGGCCCCCAGGCAGTGTACATGGAAGGCAGGGTGAGGATCAGCAGGCAAATTGCTATCCATTTTCGTATGGAGCAACATCGCATAGTCTCAGCAATCGCCAGCATCCAGAAAGGTGTCAACCATAGTGTCCACCGCAAAGCGACACTCACGCCACCATAATTGTAATTCTCAGTCCGTTTCCAGTAGAAAGCCAGAATCGCCAGAGTGAGGAGTAAACCAATCAGATGCCAAATACGTTGCCAGCTGATTTTTGAACGAAGCCCTCGAATGAAACCGGGAATTGCCAGTAAGAATATGGGCGTGAGTGAAAAGATGCCGTGATGTCCGACCAGACAGTGAAATAGATATTGTGGTACAGTATCTCGTGCGCGATCAACTCCGCGAGGTTCAGCCCAGTAACTCGGGATTCCCAGATGCTCGTAGACATATTTTTCAGTGCCGTAATACAGATAAAACGGTTTCCAACCGCCAGTCACAATGATGTTGGTTACGAAAAAAGCGATCAGCGGAACCAGCGCAGCGGGCACAAACCACATCCAGGTTCGCTTACAATCCACCTTGCAGAGAACAAGAAAAATCGCAATTCCAAATAAGCCAGCAGGAAGTTCATTACAGCATGTGAAAGCTGCGAAAAAACCAGCATTCATATAAAGCAGGGCGAGTTTGCGGCTTGAAAGCAATTCATGAGTTGCGTGGGCTTTTTGAATTCGTGCGGCAGGATAGATCGCAAAAATGAGAGTCACAACTGCGATCGTGTGATTATTGAGTACGGTCAGATAAGGCAAAAACGGAGTCGCAAAGGCCAGCATTGCAAGTATGATCACTCGAACTTCCGCAGGAAATTCATAGAGCAGCAGGAGTTTCCAGAAGACAAACAAAGCGATCCAGAAGGGAATCAAATTTGCCAGCAATAGAATCAATCGGGAAACCGTTTCCGTTTCCGTGATTAAACTCCAGCCAGTCACTTGATTGATCAGCCGATAGAGACCAGCAAGCATCGTCGGATACAATGGCGGCTTCGTTGAATAAAAATGACCTTCGTGCCTCACTTTATCGATCGAATCCCAACCGGAACGCTGAATAATTTCATCAATCTGGAAAGTCCCCCGAGCAGAAATCGACCAGACAGTACACCAGCGGGAACGATCATTCGCACTTCCCAAGGCTGACGATGATCCCAGACGAGCCAATAATAGTCCCGCATTTAACGCAATCAATATTGCGATGATAAGAATTTCACCCTGCGACGAATTGAGTAGGAATGGACCGTTTTTTGGGGTGATCTTGGATTCAGAGATGCTCATATAGGTGCTGGCTCAGGCGAGAATGGTCGGGTTGGCAGGGGAATCTTGAAGATGATTATATTTTCTCTTAAGAGATCACAGACTAATAAATTTGATGATATCAACTAAACTTATCGAGTATCTCACGCAGATGGAAATGATGCTTCCCCAGTTTTCCACCATAATTTCCTGCAGAGACTTCAGTGACACCTGATAAATCAGCCAGTGTCGCAAGCCCCGCTCGCATCGCCTCTCCCACATGCTCAGCCGACCGGCCATCAATAACGATCTCATAAACCGCCGATGTCTCAGGCAACAGATCTGTTTTGGTGCGAGGTTTTAAAGTCGGGCAGTAAGCATCATTCGTACTGGCTCTGAGAGCCTGATACCGAGAACCCACCTTACTTCCACTACGGACAATACCACCGGGGAAGGGCATAATCACCTGCGGACAATTCCGCATCGCTTGAACAGCTTGCTCTGCAGCCTGCAATGCAGAGAGTTGATTCTCTCCGCCAATCAACAGATTTCCTCCAGCCACTCCGCGAAATGAACCAATTTGTTCTTCGCAGAGAAATTCCCCATCCATAACTGGAATTCGCCAGTAACGACGCTCTCCAATCACTTTGGATGCCTGAAAACCATCTCCAAAGTAGCGAAGTTGTTTCCCCAGATCGATCCGTTTCTCAGCGTCCATCGGCTCATCAACACCGTCGTAAACGGCTGTCGTCGGGCAAGTCAGAACGCATTGTCCAATTCGTTTGACGACGGCTTTGGCCAGTGATTCCAAATTGAATGCGAAAAACATCACCGCAACACCAGGACGTCCGTCGGGAGTTTGTTCAGGAGTCAGATATCTATCGACCCCTGCTTCTGCATCACAGGCAATTACACTTGTGCCATAACCGGTGACTTCGCTTGCAACAATTCTCGTCCAGTTTTCTGTTGCAGCGGTAATTATGACCCTGGTACCGGTGACCGAAAATGCCTCGGCGAACGTGTTCGTGACAAAAGTACCATGCCAACTGATGCGATCCGTCATTTCAAACACTTCCTGGTACCCTGTCAGGGTTCTATTTGGGGCGCTAAAAACTGAAACGCACTCCATCCTCGTGCTGTATAAAATCATTAACCCAATTTATCAGTACGGAAGACGCACTAAACCCTGTTCCAATTGGAAACCGGATTTCCTGTAACATCTTGAACACAACCTCCGGGGTGGCGGAGGCCCCCGGAAGTTCAACGATTCGGGGGCTTCTCTTCGAGAGCGCCCCGCCATCCGCGTTTGATTATTTTCCGGTATTCATCTGGTGATAACCAGTGTTCTAAAAAATCGTTGAAATTCTCCGGTTTTCATTTGGAACGCGGTATAGTGTCCCGTTTCAACTAAATAGTAGGGTGCCAGTGGCACACAACTCGAGGCTTTAATTTAATGGGAACCATTTTCCAGTGCTGCATTCCAGCTTAGATTTCGGTTTAATGATTCATGCATTCGACAAAAGAGCAGGCACTTTCGTCTAATATTGAGATTTTTTAGTCTGCATCTTGAATTGGATCGATCCGCTGGTCTCCAAAAGAAAAACAGAAGTGCGAATCCAAGCGACATCAAGAATAAGACGCATTCAATTATCAGGTTATCTCACACCCATCGCAATTTGTAGTTTACTTGAGTAGTTTTGAGACCGTTTGCCTGCTCAATTTCCAGCCAAACATCTGCCACACAACCATAAAAATAGCACAACAGATGCCCGATTGAGATACGCAGGCCTCAGGATTCCGAAGAATCTTCATCTGGGCGGTACATAATAACCTTATGAATCAACTCAGCAACATTGTTGACATTAAGCTTTTTCATCATGTTGGCACGATGAGCATCGACGGTCTTTACAGCAATCCCGAGGTTTTCAGCAACCTGTCGACTGGTTTGCCCTTCAACAACAAGATCCATCACCTGCTTTTCTCGATTCGATAAACTTTCCAGAAGCTTATGCATTTCTATTTCATTGCGGCAATCGTGATGAACCGAACGACTGAATCTCAATGCATTCTGTACACAGTCTATCAACTCCTGCTCCAAACAATTCTTCTGCAGAAAATGATAAGCTCCCAAACGCATCGACTCGACTGCAACCGGCACATCAGCATGGGCCGTGAGCATGATGACTGGAAAGAAGATTTTTTTCTTCTTTAGCTCCCTTAACAACTCTGTACCAGACATTGTCGGCATTAAAATGTCGATAATAGCACAGCAATCAGTGCGAGGATCTATCGAATTCAGAAACTCTGGTCCCGACGAGAAGGTCTCGACATTCAACTGAACCGATCTTAGAAGAAATGACAGCGATTCCCGCACATCTGTGTTGTCATCAATGATAAACACAGTTTGAGGACTGGAAATCCCTTCGTTCTGTCTAGCATTTGAAGTAGAATTCATTATGGAGATACCGAGAAAAATTTATGAATCACCAGAAATTGATGAATGAGTAGTGGGGAGAAGGGAAGTCAATTCCACTAAACAGAATGAAAATTCTGCATCTCCATGGTATACGATCTTTTACGTGTCGCAAGTTCACATATGAAGTTCTGTCCGCAGTTTTTCTTAATTTGCAGACTTCTCCTTCTAAGCGATGATTCCTTAAACGGATGAAATCCAGCTTCGGATCATCCTGTTTGCATATTCCTGCACGGTTTGATAACTTTGTGTCAGGCAATTATTTTCGTCAAAGACTCACTACTATAAAACATTCCAGAGAGGGTATTTACTGCATGGGTACGAAGAAGACAGGTAAAGGACGTCGAAAAATCGGTCGTAAAAAAAGACGTATGCGCGCGAAAATTCGACATAAGAAGTAGGCTTCTTCGTCGCAGTATCAGCTCGTACAGAGAAACACCGTATTCGACTTTTCTCGATATGCGGTGTTTGTTCGTGCGCTAATGGGGATTGCGCCAATTGCCAGTTGGTTGATTTGGTCTTAAACTTCAACCCAAAGTGCAAGTTCAACGGCTGCATTCAGTGGCAAGGCGTTGCAGCCAATTGCGAACCGAGTATGCAGACCAGCATCTCCAAACAATTTCAATAATAAATCTGAGGCTCCGTTCATGACATAGGGCTGATCCGTAAAATCATCTGTCGATTGTACAAATCCTTCGAGCCTTACAATTTGCTTTACGTTTTCCAAGCCCCCTATCACCTTGTTGATTTGAGCTAAAGCATTCAAGCAGGCGACCTCAGCGGCACTGCGGCCATCATCACGGGTTAAATCGTGTCCAACTTTACCCCGAAAAGCCAACTCTTTGCCTATGGTTGGCAATTGGCCACTCGTCACAACGAGCGAACCCGTTTTTAGAACCGGAGTATAGGAACCAACAGCTTCAGGAGCCGGTGGAAGCGTCAAACCCAGATCAGAGAATTTTTTTTTGATCAATTCATTCATTTTTGAGACAATCTTTACAATGCGGCGTTTAGGTAAAGGAGTTCGTTCCGTTATTTGAAAGCTATTGTAATCTTATCGTGATTTCGCAATAGTAAATTCAGTGATGATGTTCTTAAGATCATGCATTCGCAATCTCTCACGTCTTTTCGTTGAATACCAATGGAATCTACCAATAAGGATCCTGCCATGCTTCGTGGTTTCTTCACCCTGACGTTTGCTCTATTGTTCCTGGGTGTCAGTTTCGTTGAAGCGAAGACATTTACAGGTCGGGTCACAAAGATCTCTGGCAACAATACACGAATTTCAATTCTATCAACAATCGATAAGAGCGAACAAACTTTTGATATTTCTGATCGGAATTTTAAAGTCACGGTCAATCGGCGTCCCGGAAGTGTTACAGATATCATCGTTGGCGATCTGGTCACTGTTTTCACCTCCTCCACTGGGCAGGCTCAACGACTCTATAAAATCGATGCCGCAACTCTTTCTACTGACACATCTGCGGGGTCCTCCAGTTCGAAAACGGAGATGACCAACAATTCAACGGAAAAAACAGCGGAGTCCCAGTGGACTCAATTTCTTGGACCGGATCGTAAGAACCGTTCTCCAGAAACCGGATTGCTGAAATCCTGGCCTCAAAATGGTCCAAAACTTCTATGGACGGCACGGAATCTGGGTGAAGGGTACTCAGCAGTCAGTCTGGGCAACGGCAAAATTTTCACGATGGGAACGCGTGCAGGTCAGGAAGCGATCATCTCATTAGATGCAAATACCGGTCAGGAACTCTGGTCGGTAAGGCAGGGGGAGATCTTTCAGGATGGGCAGGGAAACGGTCCTCGCAGCACTCCCACATTTGATAATGGAACACTCTACACTTTAGGGGCCTCCGGAGACCTGAGTTGTATCTCCGAGCGGGGAAACCTGATGTGGACTGTGAATATTCTGGATCGATTTTCAGCATCCAATATCGTGTGGGGGATTTCAGAATCACCACTGATTGACGGTGATAAAGTCATTGTCACTCCTGGAGGTGACCGAGCGACGATGGTTGCACTCAATAAACGATCGGGAGATGTCTTCTGGCAGGCAGCAATCCCTGGCAATCCAAAAACGGGTTATGCCTCAGCAATCAAAGCAACCATCAATGGCAAGCCCCAATACATCAACTTTTGCCACAACGGTTTGTTTGGAGTCGATGCACAAACCGGACGAGCACTCTGGGGCGATGACAATGCTTCCAATGGCACCGCAAATTGCAGTTCTCCAATCGATCTCGGAAACAAGGTGTTTTATGCTTCTGGATACGGGACAGGGGGGGCTTTGCTTGATTTGGGTGACAACTCTCCGCGTCCCCGATTGGTTTACAAAACCGAAAAAATGAAAAACCATCATGGCGGAATGGTCGAAGTCGATGGTTTCATCTATGGAGCCAACGATAACATTCTGACCTGCCTTAATGCTCAAACCGGAGCCATCACCTGGCAGGATCGCCTCTCTGGAAACGGCAAAGGAGCTATTACTTTTGCGGATGGCAATCTCTATTTTCGCAGTGAAAATGGTCCGATGTATCTGATCGAATGCAATTCACAGGAATTCAAACAAATCAGCCAGTTCGATCAGCCGGAACGCAGTTCCAAAATGGCTTGGGCGCGGCCTGTTGTTGTCGATGGCAAACTCTTCCTGAGAGATCAGGATCTTTTGCTCTGTTATGACCTGACAAAATAAGAGCCAGGCTCCATTGAACCGCGGTACTATTTATCGACGTCGTTTTTTAGGATTCGGTTTTTTCTTAGGAACCGTCTTTTTATTCGGGCGTTTTTTGGCTGAGCTGCGTTTTCTTGGAGATTTCTCTTCAAT
The DNA here is from genome assembly GCF_007859715.1 of Rubinisphaera italica. NCBI lineage: Bacteria > Pseudomonadati > Planctomycetota > Planctomycetia > Planctomycetales > Planctomycetaceae > Rubinisphaera > Rubinisphaera italica. The sequence goes on along the minus strand of NZ_SJPG01000001.1, from coordinate 2,574,145 downwards.
CACTTTGATGAGCATCATGTCCAGTTCGCGGCGATCGACATCGACATGCGTAATTTTGACGCGTACGGTCATTCCCAATCGAATACGAATGTCTGTCCGTTTGCCGATGAGGCATTTCAAATCGCGATCAAAATAGAACTGGTCGACGTCCGACAATGAGCTGATATGCACCATCCCCTCGGCTGGGACTTCCAGACATTGGCAGAAGATCCCAAATCGCTCCACCCCAGTCACGACGGCATCAAATTCCTGGCCAACAAACTGTTCGATGTATTCCAGTAACTTCAGCTTCGTCAACTCCCGCTCTGCTCGTTCTGCTCGTCGGGACATATCACTGCAGTGGATGCCAACTTTATTCAGAAACTCGGGATTCTCCCCTTTGTATTTTTCTCCGCGAATGAGTAATCGATCGACAATTCGATGGATCGTCAAATCTGGATAGCGACGAATCGGACTGGTGAAATGGCAATACTGCTCAGCCGCCAAAGCATAATGGCCGACTTCTTCAGGAGAGTATTCCGCTTGCTGTAGACTGCGCAGAAAAGCAAAGTGCACAGCCTTCTGTAAAGGCGTGCCAGCAGTTGCATCGAGTAACTCCTGGATATCATGTCGGCTCTGCGATCGCGTTAACGAGAGCCCCAGTGACTCCACAAACTCACTGAACGCCTTCATCTTCTCGGCCGAAGGATCGCCATGCGTCCGTCGTAGAAAACTGACGCCACGGTCATTCAGCGAAGTTGCCACAGCAATATTTGCAGCCAGCATGAACTCTTCAATAATCTGATGACTCTCATCATGATCAGCTTCAAATGCTCCTGTGACTTTTCCATCCGCATCAAACGAGAGCTTGATCTCCGGCATACTCAACTCGAGTGCACCCGAATCGAACCGACGCTTTCGCAGCTTCCGAGCCAGATCCTGCATGTTGAGTAGCAGATCGGTAATTGTCTCACCGTACTGACCACGATATTTCTCTGGATTCTTTAGAAACGCAGAGACATCCTCATAGGCAAAACGCTTCTTAACTTTGATCACAGAATTGGCGAACCGTGTATCAACCGGAATTCCTTCTGCATTGAACTCAATGAAAGCCGACTTCACAAATCGGACTCGATCCTGCTGCAAACTGGCCAGTCCATTCGAGAGGACTTCCGGCAGCATAGGAATCACTTTCGTCGGCAAATACACACTGGTTGCCCGCTTGTAAGCCTCACGATCCAGTGGAGAATTCGGAGTCACAAAGTGAGAGACATCGGCAATATGCACACCCAGATGAAAATGACCGTTGTCAGTTTTCACAAGTGAGATGGCATCATCGAAGTCCCGAGCAGAAATGGGATCAATAGTCACAACCGGATCGAGAGTCAGATCGAGACGTCCTTCGAGATTCTTTTCGTCAAATTGTTCCGTCTGTTGAGTAGCCTGTTCGAGAGCTTCTTCAGAGAATTCCGTCGGTAGACCATACTCGTGAATCACGGTCAGAGTGTCGACGCCAGGCTGATTCCGATCTCCCAGAACTTCGACAAGAACTGCCTCGCCGACATCGTAATGATTCGGAAAGCGAACCATCTCGATCACGACCTTATCATCCGGCCGGACTCCCTTGGCTCCGGGGTCTCCGACCCAGATCGCCTCTTCGTAATTCTTGCCATCGATGAAGACGTAGCCTTGGCCTTCTTCTTCGAAGTAAACGCCCACAAAGCGATTTCGGGCTCGCTTAATCACTTCTGCAATCCGACCACATCGCTGATTGCCCGATTTTCTGCGATTATTCAGCGCGACAGCGACTTCATCGCCCGTTTGTGCATCACCTGTATCACGTTGTTCAATGAAAATATCTTCGGTAATGTCTGATGGTTTAGGCTCATGCAAAATGACATAGCCATTACCGCTGGTCACTTTGCGGAAGATCCCGATCAGCTGATGTGTCCGGTCGACAACATGCAGTAAGCCGGTTTCTCCCTGCTGGACCTTCCCGCCATCGATCAGTTCCTGGATCGTCTGATCGAGTTTATGACGATCCTTCTTCTTAAGTGCCAGTTTTTTAGCAACCGATTTCAGTGTTGAAGGCTGATAATTCGCTCGCGATAAATAGTCGATAACCTGCTGTTTGAGCGATGCCATATTTTTCTTTCGCTGTACATCTGATGGGAATCAGGAATCGGATTCCGAATTTCCTTTAAAGATCTTCCTGTCAATTCGCGGATTGAAGGGGGTCCAACTCGAATTTCGATTGGGATCGGACTCGATCAAAGCTGTAAATTCATTGACTTTTGCATCGATATTATCCAGATGATGCAACACAATCGCTTCCGGCGTCATCGGTAATTTCGGGCTGCCGTACTCATAGGCTCCGTGATGACTGGCAATCATATGCTTGAGTCGCAGTACATTTTCTTCACTGACGGCGACCCCTGTTTCCGCAGCTTCGGCCAGTTTTTCATTCAGGATTTCAATCCCAATGATCAAATGGCCAATCAGCTGCCCTTCGTCTGTGTAGACAAACGTGCCATCGTAGCCGAGTTCTCGAATTTTTCCCAAATCGTGCAGGAATACCCCAGCCAGTAATAAATCTCGATTCACACTCGGATACAGTCCGACAATTCCATCGGCTGCAGCCAGTAGATTCACGATATGTTCCAGCAACCCCCCCAGGTAGGCATGATGAGCTTTGATTCCCGCAGGAGCCTGTTTTAATTGAGCCGAAATCGATTCGTCCGTGAGATAACATTGCATCAAATGACGCAGGGAAGGATCTTCCAGGGTTCCAAGAACTTCCGTCAACTTCTGGAATAACTGATCGACATCCTGATTGGTACCTGCCTGAAATTCAGTAATGTCGACACTCTCTTCGGAAATGACCTCGATTCGCGAAAGAATCATCTGCAAATTGCCGTTATACAGTTGAGCCTTCCCCTTAACGGTGACGTAGTCGCCCACCTGAATATGAGAGACCAGATCTTCATTGATATTCCATAATAACCCATGCAGGGAACCGGTTTTGTCTCGCAAATCGGCCAGCAGATACATGTCTCCATTGCGATTGGCTCGGAGTTGTCGATCTGCCAGAACATAAGTCTCTTCGATGGATTCTCCATCGGCAATTTCATTGATATAACGGCGTGCCATGCCTCAAATTCTTTTCCTGCAAAACGTTGCGACGGTCAGTGAATGCCTCAAGTGTAGAAACCCCATCCACCAGCGACAAGGTTCGCGCAGACTTTCCGTCTGAGTCAGATTAGCTACACTGCTCAAAGAAGAGCATGCGTCCATACCATTAGTTTACAAGCACAAAGCGCAAGCGAGTGTGTCAATGCAACGACATTAGTCGATTTCGTCAGACACAACCTGATCAATACCTGTCAAACAATTTACAGATTCCCAAATAGAAAGCCGTCTCATGCGTTGGTCTCAAAGCCTGATCCCAACAATGAAAGAAGTTCCAGCCGATGCCGAAATCCCCAGTCATCAATTGATGCTGCGGGCCGGCCTCATCCGTCAGCTAATGGCAGGAGCTTACACTTATCTGCCTCTCGGCTGGCGCTCCGTCCAGAAAGCGGCTCAAATTATTCGCGAAGAAATGGAAGCAGCCGGGGCTGTCGAACTGCACATGCCGGCGTTGCAGCCGATTGAACTGTTTGATCGTACCGGGCGCAACGAAGCCTTCGGCTCGGTCCTCGTACGGCTCGATGTCACGCGTGGAGATCGTAAAGTCCACATGGCTTTGGGGCCAACTCATGAGGAAGTGGTTACCGACCTCATTTCTCGGCACATCAACAGCTATCGTCAACTCCCGTTGACACTGTACCAGATCCAGACCAAGTTCCGTAACGAAGAACGCCCACGCTTCGGAGTATTGCGAACGAGCGAATTTCTGATGAAAGATGCCTACAGCTTCGCCTCGACATTGGATCAGCTCAATACTTCTTACGACGCCATGTACGCCGCTTATTGCCGCATTTTCCAGCGTTGTGGTCTGAAATATATTCCGGTTGAAGCCGAAAGTGGACCGATTGGTGGCGACGCCTCTCATGAATTCATGATTCCTGCAGAGAATGGTGAAGATCAGATTGTTTACTGCGAATCCAGCGGATATGCCGCTAATCTGGAGCGTGCAGAAACAGGCCGTAAAACACCCGATCTTTCAGGATCAAACAGTTCCGCAGCACTGGAGAAAGTATACACTCCGAAGGCCGGCAGCATTGAAGCGGTCTGTAAGTTTCTCAAATGCTCTCCGGAGCAGATGATCAAAACGCTGATTTATGTGGCCGACGAGAAACCCGTCACTGTTTTGCTTCGCGGCGATCACGATGCTAACGAAGGAAAGATCCGAAGGGCTTTAGGAGCCAAATCTCTCGAACTGGCCGATGAAAAAACGATTCAATCTGTGACAAATGCTGGCATTGGTTTTGCCGGTCCCGTTGGAATCAAATGTGATGTGATCGCCGATCACGATGTGCCTCTCATTACCGATGCCATCTCGGGAGCCAACGAGACTGATCAGCACTATAAGAACGTCAATCTCGGTCGAGACTATCAGCTCGAAACGACTTACGACCTCCGCGATGCCTGCGAAGGAGATCCATGCCCGAAAAGTGGCGAGCCGATGAAATTCGTCCATGGCATTGAAGTCGGTCACGTGTTCAAGCTCGGCACAAAGTATTCCGAATCACTGGGTGCAGAATTTCTGAATGAACATGAAAAACGCGAACCGATCATCATGGGATGCTACGGCATCGGTGTGAACCGTATTGTGGCTGGTCTCGCCGAAACGTGTCATGACAAAAACGGCTTGCTCTGGCCAATTTCAATTGCCCCATACGAAGTGCTGATCATTCCTCTGAAAACCGATGACGAAGAACTGATGAAAATCGCCGAGAAAATGTATGCCGACCTGAAAGGGCAGGGGGTTGATGTCCTGTTCGACGATCGCCCCGCACGCCCCGGCGTCAAATTCAAAGATGCCGATCTGATCGGTATTCCATTCCGCATCGTCATCGGCGGAAAAGGCCTGCAGGAAGGCATCGCGGAAGTCAAAGCCCGGACAGCCGAAGGTCCTGAAAAGATTCCTCTGGATCAGACTGTCGAATATGTTTCCAAACTGGTGAAAGAAGCGAAGGCTGAACTACTGGCACCTTCTGCGACATGATGAGGTCGAGATGACTGCGAATTCGGAAATGACCCCCGAACGTAAGTATGTCATCGGGATGCTGAGTCCACAGCCTCTCGATGCGCATACCGCCATGAAACGTAGAAATCAACATGTCGGGAAATTTAAGGACCAGTCTGCTTCCAGGAAAACTTATCATCCTACTCCTTACTCTCCTCAGCAAATCAAGACGATTCTCAAGGGGCGAGCAAGAGAAACAATACCGGCTTCTGAGACCAGTGAAAATGCTGAGCAGGCTGATGCTTCAAATACGATCTTCAGAGCAATCCTGTTAATTTGCTTGCCGATTATTTTTTTCTCGCTCAAATCCTGCTTGCACAGACAGGATCATTATCAAGTGAGTTATGTTAATCGAAGGGAAGAGATCCTTAAATTTCCGAAAGCTGAACCATTTAATCCAACGAAGCATTTTGCTACCGGCACTAATTCTGCTCCCGTTTGGACACTAACGCAAGATCCTAGACATCAAGACGCAGTCAAGAGAATATTTTACGGTAAGATGCCTTATGAGGACGAGTCTAATTTCAGTCGAGTCGTAAAAGATCTCAGAAGTATCCATGCGTTTGCCAAGTTGATTCAACTTATGGAAACAAGTCTGAGAAATCGCCAGAATCTTTTGAGACAAAAGATTTTTTTAAAAAATCTCACAGTTGGTGAACTCGATGAGTATGTCGAGGCTGAAACTGCATATCTGGATAGTGTTGAGCGTCTGAGTAAAACTAAGGGTAATGGAATAATGCCTTTGAATAATTCCGCAGAGAGTCTCACACAACCTGCACCAGAGCAAGCTACAACAACCCCATGAGCAATGACCACAATTCAAATCCTGACTGGTCATTGCTTCCAAGTCAGCCACAGAAATTTTTTGATCTTGAAGATGACTTCAGTCTCCGAGACTTGAAGCGAAGTTATGGCAGATTGATCAAAAAGTTCAGACCAGAACAAAGCTCGGATGAATTTCAGAAAATCCGTATCGCTTATGAGCGTCTGCTTCAGATCTTTCATGACAACATTGACACCATTGATATAACTCGCTTCCGTTCACCCGAACCTGAGCGGCACTCGCACTCCAATCATGATGACTCTCATTCTGCCGTCCCCCCTTCAGAGAGATCAGTGCCGAAGATCGATGTGTGCGCCAAACTGCAGGAAGGACGTCCGCTTATTGAGATTTATCAATCTCTTCTCGACCAGAATTATAAGACTGAAGAAGACTTTCTTTCTCTGGCAGTCTTGTCGGACGTGATTGATGAAACTGCTGAAGACGAAAATTTCGCTGAATGGCTGATCCGCGGGATAAACAACCTTCACAGTGCACCATTACTAAATGAGTATCTCTTAGAATACTCCCGAACCAATATTCCCGACGAGCAGCTGGAAGAGTGGATCACTTTGCTTGCCAACAGACTTCCACCTTATTCTTTTTCGTTCATTTCAACACCCGCATGGATGCAATTGATTCGAGCTGAATCCGAGGGATTGAATGGGAAGGTCTCAACAGTTCGATTCATTAAGTTATGGCGAAAAATAACTACACTTCACGCGATTTCGAGTGAGTATTCATTAATCTATCTGGCCAGCCGACTTCTACCTGCTCTGACTGTTCTGGAACGAGGAGAAGGGTACCAGGAAATCGAATATTTTCTCGATAGCAATCCTCAATTCTTCGACCAAAATCTCGACTTCGAACGCGAATTTTCAGAAGTAATTAAATATTTCATTGCGCGATCTCAAAAGTCATTTTTCAAATATGAAAGCCGAAATGACTTTGCCTACAAATTGATTGTTGATTACTGCATTTATGACGACAAACTCGAAGTCTTCAGAAGGCACCGTAACCTTTTGGTGAACAATCTTCCTGAAATCCTGAAACACTCACCAACAACAGACAACAATTACAATCAGTTATTGAATGAAGTAGTCCCTTGGATTTTAATGGATGCCAGTCAGCAACTTATCCACCAAAATGATTCAAATCCCAAGTTGCAAGATCTCGGACCTGATGAGAGAGAATTCGAGGAAGTCGAATCGACTTTCTGGTGGAAGCATGTGAATCGAGTCTTGTTCATATCGTGTATGTGTGGCTGTATGCTCTTGATGGGAATTATTGGGATATCCGTATTGGGGCCTTTTCAATCCAGAGATGCTAACGTTTGGTTCTTGCTAGGCCTGTTTTCTGTCTTACTTGGGCTGTGCGTTGGATACTATGTCAACTTCAAGCAAGGCGAATTAATAAGACAAAAAATCATTCTAAATCACTATCAGGCCTCCTGGAGGAAGAAATTTTGCAGCGAGGCATTGAATCACGGACTGAACTGGCAAGACGTTGAACATTTGCTCAATCAGCCAAACTCGGAGAATCAATCTTCCTCATCTGCCAGATCTCGTTTCTATCGCTTGGTGAGAGTGGATCCTGCAATTCAACTCATCACGACCCTGTTCGCAAACTGGATGAAACGGTAACCCGAAGCCCTTATAACTTCTAAATTGAGTGACTTCGTCCCGAATTCCTTTCAAAATCTTTCCGCAGAGTTGAAATCTACGCCAGATTATATCACGCTCCATTGATCAGTCTGGGAATCCCCGCTCGATTGAATGATGAACTTATCGATATCCGCTTAAATCAAACATAAACAGGACACCAAAATGTCGAACACTCAACCCAAATTGCATAATGCCATGTGGCCAGGACTGGTTGGTAAAGAGGAGGGGACTGACCATCCGCCGATCAGCCTGGACCGAATGCTGGAATTGACTGCTGCTGCCGAAGTCGATGGTCAGAAGTTTGAAGGGATTGATTATTTCCTGTTCCATCCGCATACCGATCCTGATGCCTCTGAGGACGATTTGAAGGCAATTGCCGATAAAATCGCTGGCTATAATCTGAAAGTCGGCTCCCTGGTCGCACCTATCTGGCCGGGTACGGTCGGTGATTCGGCTATGGGTGATGATGAGGCTCAGGAGAAGTTTTTGCTGGCTGTCGAAAAGGCATGCCGTATCGCCAAAATTTTCAATGAGCATGGCGTCCGCAGCTATGGTTGCATTCGAATCGACTCTGCGACAGGTGTTGCAGACTGGGATAAAAACCAGGAAGCGGGCACGAAACGGATCGCCGAAACATTCCGCAAAGCGGCTGACATTGCTGATGACCATGGCGAACGACTGGCTGCAGAAGGAGAAATCTGCTGGGCCGGGATGCACTCCTGGAAAGACATGGTCAATCTTCTCGAAGCCGTCGATCGTCCTGCTACCCTGGGTTTTCAGGCGGATCTGGCTCACACTTATCTGTACTTGATGGGTTACAATTCGGAAAAGAACGCCTTGCTCAAGCCGGGTTATACCGATGGCGAATTCTGGACAGCCTACGAAACCATGACCGATGCCCTGCGCCCCTGGACAATCGACTTCCATGTCGCTCAAAACGATGGCGAAGTCCACGGAACCGGCTCGCATGACAAAACCGGTAAACATTGCCCGGCTGACGATCCGAATGGAAAGCTCGATATCGTGAAATGCTCCGGCTACTGGCTCAAAGGGGCAGCGGACCGGGAAATCGAACATATCTGCTGGGATGGATGCATGTTCCCGAACGAAATGCTCGAGAAAGCTTCCACATGGAATACGATTCTGGGAACCATGATCAAAGTCCGCGACGCCCACGGCTGGAACTGATTTTGAATTAACCGCCAAGACGCCAAGTAAAGAAGAGTCTTGAATGTGAGTGAACCGACTTCAAATGAAGATGAATTGGCAAGAAACGTTATTGGTGCTTGCATATCTGTGCATCGACATTTGGGGCCGGGTTATCTGGAATCGATCTATGAATCAGCATTAGAAGTGGAACTTCAACATCTCAAAATCAGTTACGAAAGACAGCTTCCACTGCCATTGCAATACCGAGGAAAATGTATTGGAGAGCATCGTCTCGATTTCCTCGTCAAAAATTCGACTGCGAAAATCATTGTTGAGCTAAAAGCAGTCACTGAGTTGGCACCAATACACAAAGCACAGGTTATCAGTTACCTGAGAGCTACAAATTTGAATCTTGGATTATTAATTAACTTTAACACTCGCCTATTAAAAGACGGACTCCAAAGAGTTGTGTTGAGTAGTTATTTTAACTCTTAATTTTCTTGGCGTCTTGGCGTCTTGGCGGTTCAATATCTGGAGAGAAAACATGCAAAAAGAACTTCGCATTGGTTTGGTTGGTTATGGATTTATGGGGCGGACGCATACGAATGCGTACAAACGGGTGAATGATTTCTTCCCGGAGTTGGCCTATCGCCCTGTTTTACAGGCAGTCTGTGGGCGGACGGAAGATAAAGCCCAGGCGTTTGCCGATCAGTGGCAATTCCAGTCCTGTGAAACCGACTGGAAAAAGCTGATTGAGCGGGATGATATTGATGCGATCGATATCGTTACTCCGAACGATCAGCATGCTGAAGTTGCGATTGCTGCTGCCGAGGCTGGCAAGATGGTTCTGTGTGAAAAGCCACTGGCTCGTACGACGGAGGAATCTCTACCGATGGTCGAAGCGGTCGAAAAAGCGGGTGTGCCGAATACGGTTTGGTACAATTATCGCCGTGTACCTGCTGTAACTCTAGCCAAGCAGATTATTGATTCTGGAAAACTTGGCAAGATTTTCCATTATCGCGCGAACTTCCTGCAGGATTGGACGATCAATTCTGATCTCCCTCAGGGAGGAGCAGCACTGTGGCGACTGGATGCCAAAGCTGCGGGTTCCGGCGTGACAGGCGATCTGCTGGCCCACTGTATCGATACCGCATTGTGGCTCAATGGGTCGATCAAAGATGTTTCCGCAGTCACGGAAACCTTCGTCAAAGAGCGAATGCACAATCTGACAGGAAAAGTGGAAAAGGTCGGTATTGATGATGCCTGTCTATTCCATTGTCATTTCGAAAATGGTTCGCTGGGACTGTTTGAATCGACTCGATACGCCCGCGGTCATAAAGCCTTATATACTTTTGAAATTAATGGCGAGAATGCCTCAATCCGCTGGGATCTGCACGATTTGAATCGCCTGGAGTATTTCGATCATTCTGACGAATCGATCGTCCGAGGATGGAGAACTATCCACATTACCGATGGTGATCAACCTTATATGGATCATTACTGGGTTCCAGGACTTTGCATCGGCTACGAACACACGTTTGTCAATCAGGTGGCAGACTTCCTGAAATCTCTGGAAACAGGCGAACCTTGCCATCCAACATTCCGAGATGCCCTCGAAACTGCACAAGTATGTGATGCCGTGCTGAAAAGTGCAGCCGAACGTTCCTGGCAGTCTGTCTAGAGCGTTCAGCAGGAGCAAACACAGCGTTTTCAGGACATTTGGTGTCCATGCGACTGCAGATAGCATTTGATATTGGTCTAATTGTGTTTATGGCCGGGAAGTGGTGATATAATGATTTCACACTTTCTATAATGATTGAAAACTGCTATTTTCACAGATCGTGCTCCCGAGTTATTCTGAATTTTCAGAAACATCAGGTGAGTATCAATTGTGTCGCGGTAAAATAATGCTTAAACGGGGCGCAGCGAATTTGCTGCGACCCGTCTTTTTTTACGGGAGGAGAAGACTCATGGATCGTCAACCTATTACGCGTGAAGGCCATGAAAAAATCAAGGCAGAGATCAAGCATCTCGAGTCCGTTGTGATTCCGGAAATCACCGAACGACTGGCAGAGGCACGGTCTGAAGGCGATTTGAAAGAAAATACGGAGTATCACGGACAGCTTGAACAGCAGGGGATGGCGCAGGCGAAAGTCAATCAGCTCAAAACCAAGCTTGCAAATTGCTATATTGTCGATAAAGCCAATATGCCCAAGGGAGTGGTTACGTTCGGGTCGACAGTGACGGTCAATGATCTGAAGTGGAATGACGAAGAAGTCTACGAATTCGTCGGCCCCGGCGAAGAAGATTATGACTGCGAACCGATGAAAATTCTGACTTCCAGTCCACTCGCTCAAGCGATGGAAGGGAAAAAAGTTGGCGATAAAGTCAGTGTTGAGACACCTCAAGGAATTCGCGAATTGGAAGTCATCAAGATTGTTGACTTTGAGTAATGCCTGCATTTTGCAGTGAAACAAAAAAAACGGAGCCAATCGGCTCCGTTTTTAATTGATCTGAGAATTAACAATGCAATCAGCTGAAGAAATCCATTAAAGGAGTTCTTCCTCGATTGGGTCTTCGTTTAGATCACCCTCTACACCTGAGAGCAAATCAGCATCAAGTACGGGAGCATGATCGTAACAGTCGTTGTCGTGCCAAAGTGGCATCCCTGCTGCATAGCGTGCGGCCAGCATCATGACCTTATCTTCCGAACCAGGTTTGGCATCCGTCGGGGTATCAGGGTCAATCCCGAGATTTTCGAACTCATCCATGTCGAAAGCGTCGGAGAAATCGGCGACATAAGCGCCCTGGTCGTCGAACATTAATTCATAATCTGGTTCGACTTTCTTCGATTTTCGCATTCTCTGCTCCATTCTTAAACTGTGAACATTTGTCGATTAACGTGTGGTGAGCGTAAGTTTCTTCCGTAGTAGGTAGGAATATTTTTCAATCACCCCTCTGCGAAATGCAATTCAACTCAATCAGAAGTATCAGCGCGATACGATTGAGGAAACTTGCATCCGAGGTCCTACTGAATATACGACTATGCAGCGTCTCTTTGGTCGTTCAATTCAATAAGATTCCATGTGTGAAAAATGTGGGAGGAAACCTTGTGTGACTCCGTAGTTGATTCTCGGGCTGAAGTCGCATTATGTCAATAAAATTTTGCACAAAATCCACAGATTCTCACAACTCTGTCCATTGACAGATCAAAGATCATGCAATTTGATCTGATCAGCTTCTTGTCATCCATCGACACTGATTTGAAAAGGGATTGAAATTCCAGGAAGAAATCAAGCAAAGAGATAAAAGAATTAATCACGGGTGATTTTAAGACCATACTTCTTGAGTTTTCTATCGAGCGTCGAGCGTTCGATTCCCAGAATCTGTGCGGCTTTGGACTTATTCCCTTCTGTCGATTCCAAAGTTCTCAGAATATGATCGCGTTCGATTTCTTCGATTGAAAGCTCTGCATAACTCTGAGGAGGTTTTTGAGGAAGAATCTCATTCAGTTCAGGCTCGTCTAAGCGGGAGAGCAGGATTTGTTCGCCCTGAATTGTATCGCCAATACAGAGCACGACGGCGCGTTCAACAGTATTCTGCAATTCGCGAACATTTCCAGGCCATTCGTATCGAGTCAGCTTTTTCATTGCTGTATCTGTAAAGGAAATGGCTCTCCGGCCTGATTTATTTGCAAAACGCTGAGCAAAGAATTCAGCCAGGATAGGGACGTCTTCCATACGCTCTCTCAAAGCCGGAACAGTAATTTCCAGAACCTGCAGCCGAAAATACAAGTCTTTTCGAAACAAATTCTCTCGGACAGCCCTTTCCAGATCTCGATTTGTCGCAGCCACCAGTCTCACATTGACATTAATGGGAACCGAGCCTCCCACACGTTCAAAGGAGTGACCTTCCAGAACACGAAGAAATTTCGCCTGAATTGCCGGGCTCATCTCGCCGACTTCATCCAGGAATAGAGTCCCTTGGTGTCCCTGTTCGAATTTCCCGTGCTTGAGCCCAGTTGCCCCCGTGAATGCTCCCCGTTCATGCCCAAACAATTCACTTTCGAGCAGACTTTCACTCAGAGCTGCGCAGTTCATGCAAACAAACGGTCCCTCTTTTCTTTTACTATTGAAATGAATCGCACGAGCCACCAGTTCTTTTCCAGAGCCGCTCTCACCACGGATCAGAACGGCAGTATCGGTCGGAGCGACCAGGCCAATGGTTTCTCTCAAGTGGTCCATGGCCTCACTGCTTCCAACAAGCTCACTTTCGATTGCTAACTGTTCGCGAAGCTGTTTATTTTCACTGGTCGCTTTTTGCAAACCATCCTGTAAATCCTGCTGACGTAATAGACTTTTAAGTGCAATTGCCAATTGGTCGGCGACAGCCAGGGTATAATCGAGGCCATTGGCATCGAGCGGATTTTCTGGATTCGTAGAATACAGGTGGATCAGTCCAAATAATTCCGAGCCATCCAACACGGGGGCAATGACTAAACTTTGAGCCTGCATATCTTCAAGACTATCGCGACTTGAAAGATCTGCTCGGATCGAAATATCGCGAGCCAGGATTGCTTCGCCCGATTTGAGAACATCACGAGTGAGTGTTGTGGAGACCTTGTGATAAGGCTGTCCTTCGAGACTGCGATAACTTGTGACAATCAAATCGGATGTTGAATTGACTTTTTTTCTACGCCGGGAGACACTGGATGGCTGCGTGAGCACGGCTCCAATATCTGCTCCTGTAATCCCAACCAGTCCATCCAGAACAATATCAGCCAACTCCTGAGAACTTGTGGCGTCTCCCATTTTGATTGCGATTTGATACAGACGAGAAAGTTTCGCACTGGAACTTTTATCGATTGTTCGCGAGTTGGCATCCCGATCTCTCAATGAAGAATGCTTCTGGCGATGGATAATCTCGGGCAAAGCAGCCGATTCGTCAGGAATGCGAAGGTCGGTTGCGGTGTCAGAGTCGGTACGCGGTGCCCGGCGTTTTAACGATGCCGACTCATCAGTCGTAAATAACATCAAGGTTTCGCCAATGCGAATGATGTCACCGTCTACGAGTGGGCGATCACGATCGACCCGCGTTTCGTTCAGGTAAGTTCCATTTCGACTCGAACGATCACGAAGCATCCAGCCAGTGCTGATGTGAAAGATTTCACAGTGATTGCGACTACAGATATCGTCTCGAAGCACGACGCGATTGGTACCGGCCCGACCAATATCGGTGATTTGATCTGGATGTAAGGGAAATCTCTGCTCTGAGGCCACCCCTTCACTAACAACCAGAAAAAAGGAACCTTCTGTATTGATGGGTTTTTGAGTAACCAACGGAACGACCTCAACAGCAAATCAATCAGGAATCTGTCGAATATGACACGGGCAAATTTAACGAAACAATCTTGCCTTACCGAGCCAAAGAGCATGACTCGATCCATTATGGTGATGAATCAGATTTATACCAGTACTGTGACACACTTAAAATTGAGGAGAAGCATTTTATTTCAGCCCGACAACGCAATGCGAATTCGTTAACGGAGACTCGCAAATCTAGTCGTGAGGCGGCACACGTCCCCTTTCAGGGTTTAATAATGGCCGTCAAATAAATATGACGCCCCCCGTTGTCGTGTATTTATTCTTCCCTGGCAAGAAACTGACACAGTGACGAGCGAACGGTGAAATAAGCGGTTTGCGAGGAAGATCCGTCAGCGGGGATATGATTTACAAACCTGTCACCAGATCAATGCCACGGTTTCAGGTTTTCAGAGTTGTGCAATTCTGACTTGTATCGAATCAGGTGGTGACAATCACAATCGAATTCATCAAATAGCCAACCGCCATCAAGATGAGATTATTCAGAAATTCCACTCGCGATAAAGCTTGGCGCGGAAGTCATGCCATTCTTCATACTTGTTATTGGCTGGAACTTCGGTTTGTTCTGTCAGCGCACATACCCACCCATCCATCAACTTGAGGCGTTCGGAAACAACAGAAACAAGATTGATTAAAATCGTGGCTGCAATTTCACTTGAATCCTGTCGCAATTGTTCAAAAGCTTCCTGGCTCAACATATGAACCGTCGAATTGGAAACTGTTCTGACATTTGCCGAGTGAGGCGTTTTACGGAAAAAGGACATCTCACCAAATATTGTGCCAGGACCAAGCACAGCAATCACACGATGCTTTTCATGGTTTAGGCTGTAA
This sequence comes from Rubinisphaera italica, assembly GCF_007859715.1. Lineage (NCBI taxonomy): Bacteria > Pseudomonadati > Planctomycetota > Planctomycetia > Planctomycetales > Planctomycetaceae > Rubinisphaera > Rubinisphaera italica. Next base: position 2,559,130 of record NZ_SJPG01000001.1, on the reverse strand, counting down.
CGTGTGACCTCACAGCAACCTTCGCTAATTAGCCACAGCCCTTTATTCTGCTCTCCCTGCTTAAGAACGAGCGTATTGGCTTCGTAACAGAGATGTTCCATTACCGAGACAACGATTTCGATCTGCTTCTGGTTTAAACCTCTCAGTAACGGTGATTCTTTAAAATCAAGCTCTGTGGCTTGAGAATTGTTAATTAAGTCTGTGATATTTGAACTCATCTCAGATTCCTCCCATAACAGTAGCTCGGCCAACGCGCCCAATCCCAAGAAGATAAGCTGCCAGACGAAGATTGACTTTTTTCTCGGTTGCAAGATCCCATGTTTTATCAAAGGCTTTCGTCATTATACTGTCCAGTTCCTGGCGGACACGCTCTAACTCCCAGCGAAAATGCTGGCGATTCTGTACCCATTCAAAATAACTGACCGTCACTCCCCCCGCGTTAGCGAGTACATCAGGAAGAATAACTATGCCCCGTGAATTTAAGAGCTGGTCAGCTTCCGGATGGGTCGGGTTATTAGCGGCTTCAATGATATATTTGGCACGAATGTCCGGTGCGATTTCTGGTGTCAATACGCCACCAATTGCAGCGGGAATCAGGACATCGCAATTGCAGGTCAAAAGTTCATTATTCGCAATCGCATCAGCTCCATTAAATTCGACGACTTTGCCGGTTTTCTCCACATGATTGCAAAGCGCGTGGATATCGATTCCGTCTTCATTCAACAATCCTCCATAGGCATCGGACGTCGAAATGATTTTTGCTCCTCGTTCATGGAGAAACTGAACCGCGTAGCGTCCGACGTTACCAAATCCCTGGATGGCAATTCTTGAGCCTTCAATTCCTTCCTTCATTTTTTCCAGCAGAGCGATGGTCAGTAACCCAACCCCACGCCCGGTCGCTTCTTCTCTTCCATCAGCCCCATGCAATTCGACAGGCTTTCCTGTCACACAAGCAGGACTGAATCCATGATATTTCTGATATTGATTCATAATCCAGGCCATGACTTGAGCATTGGTGCCCATGTCAGGGGCAGGGATGTCTTTGTCAGGCCCAATCATGTCGTGAATTTCGTCAATAAATTTTCTTGTCAATCGTTCAAGCTCGGAGATGCTTAATTTACGGGCATCAATTTGAATTCCACCTTTCGCTCCACCATAAGGAATGTCCACAATCGCAGTTTTCCAGGTCATCAATGTTGCCAGTGAGAGCACCTCATCCTGATCAACTTCTGGATGATATCTCAGCCCGCCCTTCATTGGACCACGTGATTTATTGTGTTGAATCCGATACCCAATGTGAGTAGCGATCTCTCCATTGTCCATTTCCATGGCAACCTGAACTTTGACCTCGCGTTCTGGCGTCAATAAAAGCGTTTGCATATTGGAAGAGAGTCCCATGATGTTGGCAGCTTCTCGGAAATAACGATCTGTAGATTCACTTGCGTGCATGGTTCATCCTGGATGTGATATCAATACTGTGAAAATCGCTATCTAATCATAGATATTATTCGAGCGATTCCGACTGGAACTCAAGCCTCTTAACACATAAGCGAAACTTTATTTCAATTCGTGACGCGATTTCCCATCGGTTTCGCTGCCAGCGTGTGATTAAACGATCGTATGAGCAGATCGGCGATCATCTGATGACCGACCACTGAGAAATGGTCGCTCTGATTCAGAAAAGCGTTTGAAACTTGAGGATCTGACTGGAGCAATGAAGTCAAATCGATAAACGGCACCCCGGCAGCCATTAAATACTCGCTGACAACCTCACGATGATCTGCAGAGATATTCCCATGAATTTGGTTTCCTTCACGATCCATTACCTCACTTTGATCCGGGAGATAGACCACAACAAACTCAATGTTCACTGCTCGACAACGCTCGGCAATATTGAGCAATGGATGTAGACTCAACTGGAGAAATTCTCTTGAGCCCTCGATCTTCGTCACCAAAGGACCTGCAGTCCGTAATGGATCACTTTGGGGCGTATCGTTTAAAAAGAGTTTGCAGATGAAAGGAAATCCGAGCCGAAGCAGGGCATACTCTTCCAAAGGATTCTTCTGTCCGGCTTGTGTGGACTTCCTGTTTTCAGCCTTAATGCCGGGGTGTTTACAGGCGACAATTTGACCATCTTCATCAAAAACAACTGAACGTCGAATATTGAAATCGTTCTGCAGACTTTGCCGTCCTATAAAGCAAACGACTCGGCGCGGATGGTGCGGTATTATTCTTTCGTCCAATTGAATTTGCCACAACAGGGGACACCCTAACGGCATTCCGCCATTGTGGACGGTTTCGTCCGCGACGCCTCCACTGGAAGAACCTGACATTTGACTCCACAGAGCAACAAACGTCTGCTGATGCTTGATTTCTGGTGCGAGCACCCGCTCATCTCCCAGACAAATCGTTTCAGGTGCAGTGGAGTTGCCCTTGGTTGCAGACTGACGAAATCCTGAACTTCCGAAATGGAGTTCATTTGAAACTCCAGGTTTAATCGTATAGGTGATCGTTTGGTTCACAGGAGCCGCCAGAAAACTGTGATCGCAGGTTGTCCAGCCGAAGTATTGAGAGTTCAAACCGATTTTCGGAGCTGCCAGATCAAGATGGTATCGCAGTACATACTCGCTACCTGCAGCGAGACCGCACAGTATGAGTAAACCCAGAATTAAACACCGAAACCTCGGCACGATAGAAACCTAGTTTATGGAGAGAGATTGAGTGAGTTAATGAGAAAGCTCACAGAACGGAACTTGATGTGAAATGTATGCGCCAAATGTAGTCGAGATTGACCATTTGAGAAAAGAGAGATCCCTGCTTTCAGTAAACTTTACAAACCAAATTCGGCACCAGATCATTTACAAATCGATCCTCCACTCGCTTGATCAATCGCAATCGAATCTCGATGAATTCAGATCTACTAATTTACACAGTTTTATGATTAATAACTGAAGTTTTGCAAAACGCCAATTCTTGAATATGAACCACGGATGGACCTCGTCGAAGATCTCTGCTCATCCGATTTACTTTATTGATTCATTCAGAAAAATAGATGAGACTTCTCCCAAAAAACTCTGTGTCCTCTCTGATCTTTGTGGAAAAAGTTAATCTGGTGACTCATTCAGCAGATCTGGAATTATCTTCTGACTGAATTTCGCAATACTTCAGTCAATAAGCCGTGGAAGACGTGTTTAGTGTTCGATATTGGCCTGGTGTTATGCGAATTTGTCGTTTGAAAACAACACTGAAATATTCGGAATGCACAAATCCGCATCTTCTGGCAATTTCAGGCAGCGTTAAATCGGTTTGCACTAATAGATCGCAGGCATGAGAAAGTTGCACACGTCGAATTTCTGCCTGTGGGGAGCGTTTGAGATACTTTCTCACACCACGTTCGAGAGTGCTACGTGAAATTGGGACCAATTCCAAAATATCTTCCACACGTAAGCCGGAAAGTGCCTGTTCACGGATAATCCGAACCGCCTCGGCAATATCGGCATCGTCAATTGCCAGAATGTCAGTTGATTTGCGTGTCAAAATCCCCAACGGCTTGATAACCTCCCGCGTCTCATCCTTGTGAATTCCGTTCATCAATTGATCCAGCAATTCTGCGGCCCGATATCCGATTCGCTCGGCATTTGGCATGATGCTTGTCAACGGGGGATCGCATAATTCACAGCGGATCGCATCATTATCGCACCCGATCACTGCGGCCTGTTCCGGCACCGCCAAGTCAACTTCACAGCAGGCATCAAGAATCTGCTGGCCACGGATATCATTCGCGGCCATGATTCCAACAGGATTCGGAAGAGTTTTGATCCAGTTCACCAGCGAGGTAAATTCGTCGTCCCAGCTCTTGCCAGGTGTCATTTCCCAGGGCGAGACGAAATAAGCGGTGGAAAATCCAGCTGACTGAATGGCATCCTGAAAGCCACGATATCGTAATTCCGACCAGGATTCGTCCTGAAAACCTGCAAAACCAAAATGGCGAAACTGACGTTCAATCAAATGCTCAGCCGCCATTCGGCCGATCGCATAATGATCGGCCCAGATTTGAGGTAACCCCAAATCGCCCCAGCGATCCGTCAAATCGACAATGGGAAGACCCGATTCCAGAATAAGTTCGGCAAATTGAGGATTTGTCGAACGACTGATGATTCCATTCCCACGCCAATCATTCAGCCAGACTGGGAGACGTGTATGTAAATCCCTTTGTTGCAGATAAATCGACCAGGAGGTATGAGCCTGCAAATATTGCTTGATCCCACGCAGAACCAGCCTTCCAAATTCACTGGAGGTTTCAACAAACAATGCAACTCGTGGACGTTCTGTCATCTCTCTCTGTTCGTGCACATCGGCATTGATGGTTTATGCAAATCTTACAAATCGAATTATTAGGGAACAGGCCTCTGACTTAGCCCCTTAATACAGCATTGTAAATATGATTTGCTTTCGCGAGTACGTTAGTTACCTCGAAATACTGCATTTGCTCAGGCAGAACTCGAAATATTAATTTGGAAACGGCTTTAGAATACCGATAAGTTAAAACGGGGGGAACGTAATCGTTGTGTCGATTGCAAAAAGAGGCTCGGATTGGGGATTTGCCCCATTTTTTAGAGCAATTGTCGGGGGACAAACCATGTTTATCGTGAAATCGTTACGTCTATTTATTCGTGCATTGACAGCTGAGTGCTCTCATCGACAAATCGCTGCAGGCATCGCCTGTGGACTTATGGTGGGATTGATTCCTAAGGGAAACCTGCTGGCGTTACTTGTGCTTATGGGGGTTTCTTCATTTAGCATCAGCTTGCCCGCTCTTTTTTTCAGCACTTTTCTCTTCTCCTGGGTTTCTATTTCCTTGGATTCGATTTGCGCAAAGCTCGGCGAATTCGTGCTTACTCAAGACACTCTGCAACCACTTTGGTACTGGCTGTATTCTCTACCTCTCGTCCCCTGGACAGATTTTAACAATACCCTTGTTATGGGTTCGTTACTTCTGGGATGCTTGCTTAGCTTGCCAGCATATTGCTGTATTCTGCCGCTTGTCCGAAAGTACGAACCAGTCATAACGGCTCGCATTAAAAAATACCGAGTTGCGACATGGCTGTGGGGAGCAGAATGGGCAGAGAAGATCAATTCTGCCATTTGAACTGCTATGGAAATCGCTTCCATCAAATTCCCTCTCCTTCGATGCCCATGAGGTCATTAGATGAAATCCTCTCATTCATATTCCCTGACATCTTTCAATCTTGCTCTTAACAAAGGGCAGGGGGAGGCGGAGTTTGCGCGGAAGAATCATCAACTCAGAATTCAGCCAGCGCGCCCTTCAAACGCGAAACAATTGTTGAAGAAGCGGAACTCTCTTCGTCCCAGTATCCGCTGGGGTTATCTCGTTCCGCGGCTCACACTGGCGATCGTATGCTGGGCGACGATCACTTTTGGTTTTGAACCCTTGCTCCATTTGGTGATCACGCAAGGAGCCTCGGCGACTCTTCAAACCGTTGTCGGTATCCAGCAACTCAATTCCAATTTCTTTCAGACCAATCTCGAATTGAAAAAGATTGAAATTGGCAGCCGGAATCACGCTGGTGCAAACGCATTGGAAATTGGAAAAGTTCATATTCAGCTGGACCGCAACGCTTTATTGAGAAAGAAATTTATCGTCGATGAGGCAAACATCGATGATATTCACTGGAATACCGATTCCACACTCGACTTCGCAAATGTTGAAAGCGAAGCCGGAGAGTGGTCCATTCCGTTTGGAGAACAAGCTCATGTAATCGGCGATTACGCCAAACAGGCAGGTCAATCATTTCTGCAAAGTCTGCTCGAACAGACCCTCGAAGCTTACGATCCCAACAAGCTAGAAACCGTCCAACTGGCCAAGCTCAAAGAAAGTTATTGGCAGGATCGTTTCCAGTCGTATGAGCTAGAGTCGAAACAATTAAAAGTCGAAATTGACTCCTTGAAAAAGCAACTTGAAGAAGCCAAGCGAGGCAACCCACTCGACAAACTCAATGAATTTGCCCGTATCGCCAGGAAAGTGGATGAACTGGTTAACGAAAGTAAACGGATCAAAAATGAGTTCAAAGAATTACCTCAGCTAGTTCGCATCGATCTGGTAGAACTCGAATCTGCCAAGAATCGAGATTATGAACAACTTCGACAACAAATCGATGCCATCCCTTTAAATGCCAATGATTTAACCATCGCAATCGTCGGCCCGGAAGCGGCTCGTAAATTCGAAAAACTATCGGCCTGGATCCCCTTTGTCCAGAAATGTCTAGCCGTTGCCACGGAAGATTATGAGCCCGAGCGTCAACTCGGTCGAACGATTGACTTCGATACCTCTCAAAACCTGCCAACCTTCCTCATACGCCAAATGAAACTGAATGGACTGGCGAACCTGAACGATAAACCGCTCTCTTTTATCGGTAATTTTCAGGACATCACTCATAATCAACGGCAATATGGCAAGCCGATGAGTTATCACTTTGAGATTGAACATCAGGGGCAGTATCTCGTCGATGGCAAATGGGATCAGACAACCTCTACGCCTCAACTGGAGTTCTCCTGTCATGTAACGACGGATCAGTTTCCAACTCAGGAACTTGCAAAGCATGAGAAACTCAATCTCGCCCTGCAGGCAAAGCAACTCGTAGCTGATTTCCACATCGTGACGAGCGGTTTGAATCTGCAGGCGGAATTGAAATGGAAGCAGAACGACGTCAGCTTCCTGGTCGAGAGTCCTCTCCAGTTGACCACAACAACATTGTCTCAGTTGAATGTCCGTTCCTTCTCGCCCACCGATTTATTGGGAAATGCCTTGAGGTCGATCAATGAGATTGAAGGAGAAGTTCGTATTTCGGGACCAATCAAATCGCCGACTCTCGAAATCCACTCTCAGATCGGCAAGACGATAGTCGCAGGCTTGCAGCAAAGCCTGCAGAAAGAATTGAATCTTCGTCAAAGGGAAGCATTCGCGATTGCCCAGAGTGAAATCGATTCAAAACTCGACAAATTTAACGGGCAAATCAACGACCAGTATCAAACCCTGCTGACGGAATTGAATCTCAATGAGCGGCTTGCCAACGGAATGATCGAAAACGTCGCCATTCGCCCCACCAGCGGCTTGCTTGATCGATTCATCAAATAATGCTCTTTGTGCCGCTTCGCTTTAACGGAAGCCCCGGAGGTGTTCCAATTCGGGGCTACAACTCAAGAGCGCTCCCCCCTTATTCTGTGAAGCAAATCTGTCTCTTACTTGAGACAATTCAATAGATAAATCTTCCCGATGATTGAGAACCGAATTGCTGTCGGCTAACTTAATGGTTTGAACCTTTGTTACTCTCAGCGTTTGCCAGGACTCAATTCATGAAAAAGCTTTTGTCAATTTATAAATCTAGCCTGATCTGTGCTTTGCTCACATTCGTCTTGCCGATCACAGCTTCAGCTGAAAAGCCTGCTGGCAAATCACTCAAAGGGCTTCCTCTGATTACAGCCGAAGACTTCGAGCACGGCACAAAAAACTGGAAACCGACAGACGATGCAGCCTGGGAAATTCAGCAGGATGGAGACAACCATGTTTTCAGCCTGATTAAGAAAAAGAGCAATTACGAGCCGCCAGTTCGCTCTCCCTATAATCGGGCCATCTATCAGTCGGGAGAATATGGTGATGTGATCCTGGATTTGAAATTGCAATCCACTTCCCCCGACTACAACCATCGTTCACTCTGCCTGTTTTTTGGTTACCAGGATGAATCTCACTTCTATTATGTCCATTTCGGCAAAAAAACGGACGACCACGCCAATCAGATTTTTATTGTCAACGAAGCTCCCCGCACAAAGATTTCCACGAAAACGACACCCGGGACAAACTGGGATGACGAATGGCACCACGCACGTGTCGTTCGCAAAGTGCAGGACGGAACCATCGAAATCTATTTCGATGACATGGAAACTCCCATCATGACTGCCACTGACAAGACTTTTCAACATGGTCGCATCGGCATCGGTTCGTTCGACGATCCCGGTCGTTTTGATGAGATCAAGATCTATGGAACCCCCATCAAGTAAATCACTAATCTGTGCCACTGCTGGCTAGCCCAGCAGTGCTTTGCTCGATTCAATCTGCGTCACTCGCCCTTAAGATTCCAAAATCGCTCATGGATACGGCTACTTACTACCCACGGAATCTGCTGGTTACAGGCGGTTGCGGATTTATCGGTTCGAATTTCATTCGACTACTCTTGGAGAATCATCTGGAATTGCTTCCTGAACTGCATATTTTCAATCTTGATAAATTGACGTATGCGGGAAATCCAGAAAATCTTGCTGAAGTCGAATCGCATCCCCGTTATCACTTTATTCAGGGGGATATCACAGACTCTACTGTGGTGGAGCAGATTTTTCAGGAACGACAAATTGATACGGTCATCAATTTTGCGGCCGAGTCGCATGTCGATCGCAGTATTCTCGATTCGACTCCCTTCGTGCAGACGAATATTAATGGGACACAAGTTCTGCTCGATGCTTCCCGCCGCGAGAATGTCGAACGTTTTTTGCAGGTTTCAACAGATGAAGTCTACGGTAGCCTGGGAGATGAAGGTTTCTTTACTGAAGAAACTCCCCTCGCACCGAACAGTCCCTATTCGGCCTCAAAAGCGGCAGCCGACTTGCTGGTGAGAAGTTACTGCCACACCTTTGAATTCCCGGCGATCATCACCCGTTGCTCGAATAATTATGGTCCTTATCAGTTTCCGGAAAAGCTCTTGCCGCTATTTATTGCGAATGCACAGGAGAATGAGTCCTTACCCGTTTATGGCGATGGTAAAAATGTTCGCGACTGGATTCATGTCAGTGATCATTGCCGGGGCATCCTGGCCGCCCTGCAATCTGGGAAAACGGGTGAGATTTATAATTTCGGCGGTTGTTGCGAAATGCAAAACATCCGACTGACAGAACTGCTGCTTGAAATTCTCGAAAAACCGAAATCACTGATCAAATACGTCAAAGATCGCCCCGGTCACGATCGGCGATATGCGATAGATTGCTCGAAAGCCGAACGGGATCTCGACTGGAAGCCAGAGGTCGACTTTGAATTTGGACTTCGAGAGACGGTCGCCTGGTATCTTTCGAATAAAAAGTGGATCGATCGAATTCGCTCGGGTGAATATCGTGAATATTATCAACAGCAATACCGTCAAGATTCCTGAGGACGTTCAGTCTCGCGTCGCAATTCACGATTCTCTATGATGCGGCCTTGTAAAATTCGTACTACGATGGGAATGCATTCCATAAACTTTATTCCAAGACCAGAACACTCGGATCGACCGCATGAACAATTTCGTTTTGGCTCCGACTACAGTTTGCGTTTAGGCTTAGTATAGACAGAGGATCAGTATGAAGATTGTTGTCATTGGTACTGGATATGTAGGATTAGTCACGGGAACCTGTTTCGCAGAAAGCGGAAATGATGTGACCTGTGTCGATATCAATGCTGATAAAATTGAGAGACTCAATCAGGGAGAGATTCCGATTTATGAGCCTGGCTTGACGGAACTGGTCAAGCGAAATTCAGCAGCCGGTCGATTGAAGTTCACGACTGATGTCGCCGAATGTGTCCCAGGGGCTCGTTGTGTTTTTCTGGCCGTAGGAACACCGATGGACGAAGATGGTTCTGCCGATCTCTCCGGAATCTGGGCAGCCTGTGATTCTGTTGCTCCACATCTGGAAGAGGACGCCATTATCATCTGCAAAAGTACGGTTCCAGTTGGCACCAATCGCAAGGTCTACGAACGACTCAAGAAATCATTGAATCGAGAGGTCCATGTTGCCTCCAACCCGGAATTTCTTAAAGAGGGTTGTGCAATTGACGACTTTACTAAACCAGACCGCGTGGTTGTCGGTGTGATGACTGCAGAAGCTGCCGAGACTCTGGAAGAGTTGTACAAACCATTCCTGAGAACCGAACATCCGTTTCTCGTGATGGGGCTGGAAAGTGCAGAGATGACAAAATACGTGGCCAATTGCATGTTGGCTACCAAAATCAGTTTTATTAATGAGATGGCCAATCTTTGTGAAGTTGTTGGTGCTGATGTTAATGAAGTGCGAAAAGGAATTGGTCACGATCAACGCATTGGATTTCAATTTCTGTTTCCTGGCGTCGGCTACGGGGGTTCCTGCTTCCCTAAAGATGTCCGTGCTCTCATGGCGACCGCTTCCGAACATCAGGTCAGTTCTCAGTTACTGCAGTCGGTCGATAACGTCAATAAATCCCAAAAATGCGTTCTCTTTGAGAAGATTCAGCGATTTTTCGGCAGCGAACTCAAAGGCAAAACCATTGCGATCTGGGGACTGGCCTTCAAGCCTCGTACCGATGATATCCGCGAAGCGCCCGCTTTGACTTTGATTGATCAATTGCTTGAAGCTGGAGCATCGATTCGGGCACACGATCCGGTAGCGATGGATAATGTCAAATCGGTGTATGGTGATAAGATCACTTACTGCAAACATCAATATGAAACGGTTGAAGGAGCAGATGTACTGGCGATTTGCACGGAGTGGAATGAATATCGAACTCCCGATTTCAATTTCATGAAACAGCAACTCAAAAGCCAGGCCATCTTCGATGGTCGGAATCTCTATGATCCTCAAAAAATGTTCGCACGCGGATTCTACTACTCTGGCATCGGTTTGAAACAACCGAAATCAACAGAAGCCTGACCACAAAACGAGCATCACATAAAATGAAATCAGGCACGGCAATAGCTTTTGATGGCTTGTCATAATGATTACAATCTTTGATTGACTCCCTGAGTTCCGCAACATTTTGAAAGTTAATAACATGGATAGTGAATTACGAGATACCTGCCAGAATATGTCCGAGCGCATTCTTCTGTTAAAGGACTCTCTTTGACTACGACGGCAAACAGAAGCAGTTGGTCGAGATCAATGAGTTAATGGGGGCTCCCGGATTCTGGGACAATCAGGATAAAGCACAAAAGCAGGTTGGGGAATTAAGCCGTTTAAAAGCATTACTTTCACCACTCGAAGAACTTGTGACAGGTGCTGAAGACTTGGATGTTCTGTTGGAATTTGCAGAAGCAGAGGAGTCTCCAGAAACAATTGTCGAAATCGAACAAACTGTAAAAAGTCTCGAAAAAACACTCAATCAGGTCGAGTTTCAAACAATGCTCGGTCAGCCCGAAGATGCGATGAATGCCTACGTCACCATTCAAGCGGGCGAAGGGGGGACTGATGCAGCCGACTGGGCAGAGATGTTGCTGCGAATGTACATTCGCTGGTCGGAGACACGTGGATTTGCTCTGGAAATGTTAGAACGAACCGATGGCGAAGAAGCCGGGATTAGGCACGCGACCTTGCTCGTTAAGGGCGATTACGCCTATGGCTATCTGAAAGGGGAATCGGGAAATCATCGTCTTGTGCGCATGAGTCCCTTTAACTCCGCAGGCAAAAGGCAAACCGCATTTGCGGCTGTCGATGTCACTCCAGAAATCGACGACAACTCCGAAATTGAAGTCGACTGGGATAAGGATGTCAAAGAAGACACAATGCGAGCTGGTGGAGCAGGGGGCCAGCACGTTAACAAAACAGAATCTGCTGTCCGCTTGACACACTTGGAAACAAACCTCGTAGTGCGTTGCCAGAATGAACGAAGTCAGCATCAGAATCGTGCGGCTGCTCGGAAAATGTTGTTGGCCAAACTCTATCAATTACAACTGGAACAACACGAAGCTGAAGTTGCCTCCAAACGAGGTGAAAAATCAAAAATCGGGTTCGGTGGAGAAACGATTCGAAATTACGTTCTGCAACCAGAACAGTTCGTTAAGGATACCCGTTCCGAACTGAAAACGGCAAACCCCCTTACCGTTCTCGAAGGTGAGCTCGATCCGTTTCTGGAAGCGTATCTTCAATGGGCGGTTGGCAATAAAACGAAATAATTGTTCGCCAATTCAGGATGTCCATAAGTAAACATTTGCCTGGGATTTATGCACTCTTACCAAAGACTCTTCCGACCTTCGTGACTTTGCAGACATCATGTGTTTACAATAGTCACCAAATCGGATGTCCTGTAAATATCAGCCAAAACGGATTTCAATAAGATACCAATCCAGATTCAGATAGCGATTTTCATTGTGAGTACCTCTGTCACGGTCTAATATCAGCGTGATTTCATGATTAGAAATCCTGGCGATTGATGCCAATTTTAAATGACATCAGCATTCGCAGGGACGTATAAAAATAATGATTAGGATCGTTCTGCAACCGCAGTTCTCAGAAATTTAGTGATCAAGTTGCTCTAAGCAAATAGCCCTCATGCCAAGTATGGTTCGGAATTGTTAAACGTATGAAATTGGTGAGCCGTCTGATCGTCAAATTCTGGTTGGGATGGCTCATCCTCTGGTTTATTGCATTTATCATTGCAATAACTATCGCCCCTAAGTTTTCCGAGGTTGTCACTCCTGGAGAATTTGACTTCCTCCCCCTCAATGCAGAATCACTTCAGGCAGAACGTTTCTTCCGACAAAGTTTCGATAAGGATCTCCTGCGCAGTTTGGCAATTGTCAGCGTGAGGCGGACTTCGCGTCCAGAAGGATTGACATCGTCTGATGAGTTTTCTGAACAGGATCGTGGTCGGCTCAGTGATTACGATTTTATTGAAAATATTTTGCGAATTCGCCTCGAACAGATTCTCATTGACAATGCCAGTTCTGAGAGTGAGTCCAACAATGAGCCTGAAGGAAATAATACGGAAGAGAGCAAAGACGTTCCTGAACCAGTCATCGGTACAGTAACGACTTATACGGATCGCCTGTTGGGGCAACTGCTCGTCAGTAACGATAAACAGGCCTCGATGGTCCTTGTCGAGTTGCCCAACGATTTTCTCGACATCCGGAATGTGGAAATCATCTCCGATATAGAGGATCTCGTTTACAACGATCGTGAATTTCGACGGCAAATCCCCCCAGGTCTCGAACTTTCCATCAGCGGCACAGCGACTGTCGGTCGAGATTTGAATGTCGAAGCGGTCAACAGTGCCAAGGCGACAGAATCGATCACAATCTTACTGGTTGTCATCATGCTGATTGGGATTTACCGCGCTCCGTTGCTGGCACTGCTTCCCTTGATCACCGTCTTTTTTGTCATCAATATTGTGATGGGACTGCTCGCGACGCTTGCCTATTACAATGTGATCGGATTGTTTGAATCCCTCGATATTTATGTAACGGTCGTCACTTATGGAGCTGGAATCGACTATTGCCTATTTCTGATCGCCCGTTATCGGGAAGAGTTGGAACAGGGGACCAATTATGCTGATGCCCTCGAGAATGCACTCAATTGTACGGCTTCTCCATTAGTCGGAAGTGCCGGGACTTCGATCATCGGAATCGGCATGATGATCTTTACCGAGCATAAAAAGTTTCAACAGGCTGGGATCGGAATTTCAGTTGGTCTGTTCCTGGCTCTTATTGCAACGTTGACGCTCACTCCAGCGTTATTACGAATTTGTGGTCGGTGGGCATTCTGGCCGAATATGCCGTTGGAAAAACCGGGCGATCAACCAGGCTGGATCGCACGATCTTCTCCACTAAGTCGATTGCTGGAAAGTGGAATACTGGATCGTATTTGGAATGTCCTTGCGGCTGTGATCTCTCGATCACCAGGTCGACTCTGGCGAAATTTTGTCCTGGCGATGGCCCCTTTCGCAGTAATCGCAATTATCTCATACAACGATTTGAGTTATGGTTTACTCTCAGAACTTCCCGATGACTCTCGAAGCGTAATCGGTACGCGTGCCCTGAAAGAACATTTCCCAGCCGGAACTCTCGGACCGACGAATGTCCTGCTACACAATGAGGAGTTGAATTTCTTCCAAAGTGATCAAGTTGACTTAATCCGTGAAGTCAGTGATCAGCTTTATTCGGAACGGGAACAGTTAGGCTTGATCGATATTTTCAGTTCTGCATATCCCTTAGGAATGACGCCGCAGGGACTGGAGAAACAGGCCTCGCTCGATTCCAACGCCAGTGGTTCGGGTGCCTTTGCCGCAGCACGACGGGCGGCGACACGGGCGCGGATTATGAAACAATATGTCGGCAAGAAACAGCCTCTGGCAGAACATGTCACTCGAATCGATCTCGTTTTTGAACAGGATCCATTTACAAGTGGAAGTATCGAACAGCTCGAAAATACACTGGAGGAACTGAAAATTATCCTTCCCGAAAAATTGCCGGGAGAGACCGAAATCTATGCATTAGGCCCCACCGCTAGCATTCGTGATATGAAGCTGGTGACCGATCGAGATCAGATCCGCGTAAACATTCTGGTGCTGATCGGTGTATATCTCGTGCTGGTGCTGATCCTGAAAAAGCCTGCCATCTCAATGTATCTTATACTGACTGTCTTCTTCAGTTATCTCGTCACGATGGGTGTCACGATGACTGTATTCTGGGCATTGGACCCGGAAAACTTTGCCGGACTGGATTGGAAAGTCCGCATGTTTCTGTTTACGATTTTGATTGCCATTGGAGAAGATTATAACATCTTCCTGGTCTCCCGGATTGATGAAGAACGCAAGTCGACATCACCGGTCCGCAGTGTCCTACGAGCATTAACAAAGACAGGCAGTATTATTTCCAGCTGCGGGTTTATTATGGCCGGGACCTTTTGCTCGCTGATGGCGGGAACACTTCTGGGCATGCAACAACTTGGCTTTGCGTTGGCATTCGGTGTACTACTCGATACGTTTATAGTCAGACCGATTCTCGTTCCCTGCTATCTGGTGATGCTGGAACGGCATTATTTTGGTCGGTACTCTGGCTTGATGGGAGCCACCAGTCTTCCAAAAAACGCGAATCGGGAATCAACATCGACTACAATAACTTCAACTGAGGAATCGTAACTTATGAAATCGCTCATTCATTCAGTCTTGCTCGCACTTGTTGTCATCGGTTCATTCGCTGCGAATTGTCAGGCCGAAAAAATCTATGAGTTGAGAAGATACACAGCTCATCAAGGGAAGCTCGATGATTTGCTGACCCGCTTTCGCGATCACACCTGTGAACTGTTCACCAAGCACGGTATGACCAATCTCGCTTATTTCGTTCCCTACGAAAATGATAAGAATCAATTGGTCTATTTCCTTTCGTTTCCTTCCCGCGAAGCCAGAGATCAGAGTTTCAAGGAGTTCGTCAACGATCCTGCCTGGAAGTCCGCATTCGCAAAGTCTCGTGAAGATGGTCCCCTGGTGGAGAAAGTAGAATCTGTCTTTCTGACCGAAACCGATTTCTCACCCAAAGAAGGTTTCAAATCGGCAGACGATGCTCGCCTGTTCGAACTGCGAACCTACACCGCAACTCCTGGGCACCTATCAAATCTGGATGCCCGTTTTCGTGACCACACGATTGAGCTCTTTGAGAAGCACGGTATCAACAACATCGCCTATTTTCACTTGATGCCCGATCAGGAAGGAGCCGAGAAGACTCTGGTTTATCTGATCGCCCATAAAAGCATCATGGATCGCGGTGTCTCCTTCAAAGCCTTCGGTCAAGACCCTGTCTGGCAAGAGGCTCGCAAAGCCTCCGAAGAAAATGCTGGCGGCTCACTCACGGAAAAAGGAGGAGTCAATTTCGAATTCCTCGTTCCCACCGATTTTTCACCAGTCAAATAAATGGCTGTGCAACCCGAATTTGATACACGACTCTTGAACTTGGTCAGCTCAAAATCTGCAAGAGGTGATCAAGTTAAGCGTGTTTATTCTGTTTGCCGTCTATGACATGAAGCAACCAGTTAAACACGATAAACTCTGGGCGGCTTTCTGTTTGGCAGGGCGGTGTGCTTTGTTTTCCACGAGTAGGTACAGAATGCTGGAATAACCAACATAATCCTCACTTTCCCTATTTTTGAGACATCAAACAGTATTCTTCTCTGAGATTCCGATGAAATGGATACGGATGAATATCCACTTCTTCCCTCACAATCGGATTGTTCGATGATGAAAAAGTACCAAATTCAAGTTGGATTATTTGCCTTCATGGCAATCAACAGTGCATTCGCGTCATCGTCACTGTATGCAAAAGATTGCATTCTGACTGACTGGCTAACTTGCAGTTCCTCTGATAGTTGCTGTGAAGATTGCATTCCAGCAGATTCCTGTGTCGACGACTACTGCGGATGCTGCGAATCGACCAGCATTTTGAAGCGTTTGGAAGAGTCGGGCATTACGTTCAAAGCCGACTTCTATCAAATGTATCAAGGAGTTGCAGCCGGGGGAGTCAGACAGGAATTTGATTACGGCGGACATGGTGATTACATTGCGACGCTCGATATGGATAAGCTGGCCGGCAAGGAAGGGTTGTATCTGAAAATTGGAGCCGAGCATCGGTTTGGAATGTTTGGCGGTCCGCCCGATGGAAGCGTCCTGCCATCTGCCTTACCGACTGCACTTCCAGCAGACACTAATGATTTGATCCTGACCAATGTTCTCTTTACTCAATTCCTGAGCGAAGAATTCGCTGTCTCTTTTGGTAAGCTCGATACCCTCGATGGCGATGCAAACGCATTCGCACATGCTCGCGGAACTAAACAATTCTCAAATACTGCTTTCATATTTAACCCGATTACCTTGCGAACCATCCCTTATTCAACACTGGGGGTCTCGTTCAGCTATCTGAAAGATTTGAAACCGATTTATACATTCAGTGTCCTCAATGCAGTGGATACTGCGACGACGGATGGATTTGGGCAATTGTTTGATCAGGGAGCGGTCTTGACATCGGAATTACGATTGCCAACTAACTTCATGAATAAACCTGGTCATCAATTATTTGGAGCGACTTGGAGCAGCCGTGAATTTGCAAGCCTTGGGGGAGATCCTCGACTAGCGATTACTCCTGTAGGAATTCCACAACAGTCCGGTTCCTGGTCTACCTATTGGAACTTTGATCAATACCTGGTTTATGACAAAGGCTGCTGCACTGAAGAGGCTCGCGGCTGGGGTGTCTTCGGACGAGCCGCCATTGGTGATGACGCCACGAATCCTCTCTCCTATTTTCTGAGTTTCGGTGTCGGGGGTGACTCCATGATTCATGGTCGAGAAAAGGATTACTTCGGCATCGGCTGGTATCAGTTAGGAACGAGCGACGAACTGAATCCGATTACTTCAGCAGCACTTAACCTCGGACTGCAGGGCCAGGGGATTGAACTCTACTACAGAATTCAGGCCACCGACCACGTGCAGATCACTCCCGATATTCAAATCACTGACCCTGCAAGAAACGGGATCGATACCGCTTATCTGTTCGGCGTGCGAGCATTGATGTCCTTCTAATCGAATAACCGAGTAGCTTTTTCCGATGATGCAGAATTGATTTTCTTAGGACGTTCAAGTAGCGTCAGTCTTAGAAAATCAATCCCATCATCGAACAGTTCTCGGAGAAGCGATGCATCGATTCATTCTGCTGACTTTCTTTGCACTAATCATTTCCATCCCGACGTTACCGATTGAAGCAGACGAGCGACCGAACATCCTCTATATCAATGCCGATGACCTCGGCATTCAGGATGTCAGTTACAACTCTCAGCGATATCATACACCCAATATCGATCAACTCGCTTCCGAAGGCATGACTTTCACTCAAGCCTATGCACCGGCTGCCAATTGCGCTCCCAGCCGCGCCTGCTGCATGACGGGACAGAACACACCTCGACACGGCGTGTACACAGTCGGCAATTCTGACCGCGGCAAGTCGAGTCAACGCAAGTTGATTCCTGTCAAAAACTCCGTCCACATCCCACAGGATAAAGAAACCGTTGCCGAAGTCCTGCAGGCAAAAGGCTACAAAACGATCCATCTCGGCAAGTGGCACATTACAAAGAATCCACTGAATAAAGGGTTCGATGTGAACATTGGCGGCAACGATTCCGGCAGTCCGACCGGTGGCTACTTCTCTCCATTCAAAAAAGGTTCGATGAAATCGTATAACGATCAATATCCTGTCGGTACCCACCGCGTCGATATCTTTGCCGATCAAGCGGTCAATTTCATGCGGAAGCATCGCGACGATCCTTTCTTCATATACATGTCTTATTACTCCGTTCATACTGGAATCGAACCAGTTCCTGAGTTTGTCGAGAAATATAAAGGCAAAAACGTCAATGCGGCGTACGCTTCGATGATCGAAAAAATGGATCAGGGCATCGGCAAAATAATTGCCGAACTGGATTCACTCGGCTTGAAAGAAAATACTCTGGTCGTTTTCTCCTCGGATAATGGTGGCGTGCAGATCATCTCGAGTCAAAGCCCATTCCGAGCCGGGAAGGGGTCTTACTTTGAGGGGGGAATTCGAATTCCTCTGGTTGTTCGCTGGCCCGGAAAAGTCGAACCAGGTTCAATTAACGAGACCCCCGTAACCGGCCTCGATTTCTTTCCAACATTTCTCGATGTTGCCGGGGTTGATTCGTCTGAACAAAAAATTCTCGACGGACAGAGCCTTGTCCCGCTCTTAACTGGTAAAGGGCAATTTGCTGAACGAAAACTCTACTGGCATTTCCCCATTTATCTGCAGGGCTACGGGAATATCAAAAAGCCTGAAGAAGGTCCACACGATCCTGACTTTCGTACCCGTCCCGGCTCCGTCGTTCGCGGTGGAAAATGGAAACTCCACGAATACTTTGAAGATGGCCGCGTCGAGCTTTACGATCTCGAAGCCGATATCGGAGAGCAGAATAATCTGTCTGAAGCTCATCCTGAAATTGCCTCTCGAATGCATGCCGATCTTAAGCAGTGGCGTAAATCGATGAACGCTCCTGTTCCGACGAAGCTCAATCCAGACTATCAGCCTCAATAGACAACTTGAGTTGACTCACATCAGAGAAGGGAGTGAGAGCATGGCTGAAACTCGTGCCCTGAAATTTGAGGAACTCCAGTTGCTCGTTGACTGGGCAGGCAATGAAGGCTGGAATCCCGGCTTAAACGATGTCGAAAGTTTCTGGAATCTCGATCCTGAAGGCTTCCTCGCATTATGCGAGAATGACAAATTCATCGGAGGAGGGGCGATTATCCGGCACAGCGATTCCTACGGTTTCATGGGACTGTTTATTGTCGATGAGCCATTTCGAGGGAGAAAGCTCGGAACAAAACTCTGGCTGGCTCGCAGAGATCAGTTACTCTCACGCTTGAAACCGGGTGGAACCATCGGTCTCGATGGTGTTGATGCCATGGTTACTTTCTACGAAAAGGGAGGCTTTCAGCAATACACCCGCCATCGTCGTTTTCAATTGACTGAGCCGTCGCCGGAGTGCAAAACTTCAGAAACGATTTGTGATTTGAAGACTGTCAATTTCGAAACGGTTCTTGAATTTGACCGAAGATGTTTTCCCGCCTCCCGACCTCAGGCCCTCTCCAACTGGATTCATCAACCCGGAGCCATTTCGCTGGCAGTTGTTGAGAACAAAACTTTAAAAGGTTTTGGCGTGATGCGACCATGTCAAGTCGGCTGGAAAATCGGCCCCTTATTTGCTGACTCCCTGCACACTGCTGATCAACTCTTTCAGGCTTTTCAAATTCAACAGACAGGCCAGCCGATTTTTCTGGATATCCCCGATAACAATCCTCAGGCGATTGAACTTTGTCGCAAATATCAGATGGAAGAAGTCTTCGGCTGCGAACGGATGTATCTCGGCTCCCCACCGAAACTTGATAACGAGTCCATCTTCGGAATCACCAATCTGGAGACCGGCTAACGTTCACGAGATTTGATATTCAATGAACTGATCACAGAATTTTCGTGTCAATAATCAGCAGAACAGGAATAGAATAGAGATATGAAATCACTGACAAAAGAACTCTGGCTGGACATCCCCCAACGCCGGGCCATCATCTCCATTCATCGCGAAGTCGAACAACTGGTTGCAGAAAGTGGAATCAAAGATGGCATGGCCCTTGTGAACGCCATGCACATCACCGCTTCGGTCTTCATCAACGACAACGAATCCGGCTTACATGCCGACTACGAACGCTGGCTCGAAGAACTCGTGCCGTTCAATCCGGGCAGTGATCCCAGCAAAGGGGGCTACCTCCATAACCGCACTGGCGAAGACAACGCCGACGCCCACCACAAACGTCAAATCATGGGCCGCGAAGTGGTGGTTGCGATTACTGATGGCAAATTGCATCTGGGCCCGTGGGAGCATATTTTTTATTATGAGTTTGACGGGAAGCGGAGGAAACGAATTCTGGTGAAGATCATTGGGGAATAAGTCATATGGACAAACAACTATTCTGGAAGATCGTGGCTCAATCACGACCATCGAAGGATGCTCATCCCAAAGACTGCGAACCTCGGCTAATTGAGCTGTTGAAAAAGTTGGATGGTGACAAGATTGTGGAGTGGAATCACATTTTCGATCAACTGGCGAAAGACGCCTACACTTGCGATCAGATCGCAGCTTGCATCCTAATAAATGGTGGAGCGGGTGACGACGGCTCTTACTATTACCGATGCTGGCTGATTGGTATGGGGCAGGAGGTCTACGAGAACGCGATGGCAAATCCCGATAGCTTGGTCGATGTCGTCTCGGCTGACGAAGAGGCCGAAGCAGAAATCTACGCCGCAGCCCATCGTGCCTGGATGGTGGTGACGGGCAACCCGGACACGGCACCATACCCAGCTCGCAACGAGCAAACTGAGTTGAAGAGCCAGGACTGGGATGTTGACAATAAAGCTGAAGTGACCAAACGGATGCCAAGGCTGTCAAAGATGTTTGATTGATCATTCCCCCTCCTTCCGCGTCGTTCCTGATACCACGAATGGAAGGATGTAACCGCATGTGCTTGGTAAACGCGATGCACATCACCGCTTCGGTCTTCATCAACGACAACGAATCTGGCTTACACGCCGATTACGAACGCTGGCTCGAAGAACTCGTGCCGTTTGAACCGGGCAGTGATCCCAAACAGGGCGGCTATCTCCGCAACCGCACCGGCGAAGACAACGCCGACGCCCACCACAAACGCCAGATCATGGGCCGCGAAGTGGTCGTGGCTATTACCGATGGCAAATTGCATCTGAGCCCGTGGGAACATATTTTTTATTATGAGTTTGATGGGAAGCGGCGGAAACGGGTTTTGGTGAAGATGATTGGGGAGTAAAAATGTCTTATAAATTGACCGCCGCCGATCTTGTCTGGAACCGTGCGGCGATGGAAAACGGTGGCGTGTCGCCAGCTTCAGGTGATGCTGCTTTATCATCGTTATTATACGCCCATGGTTTGGTGTCGAATGGCGGTGTTCTCCACGCTGTTGAAATTATGACTTCGGATGAGTTCTCGGAGGCACAAGAAGGATATCGATTCTTCGATCTAGACGCCGTTGCCAGTTTATTATCGCACGCGAAATATTTTTTTGATTTAGGCGAAAGACTGAGTGAGCACGAATGTCGGCTCAATAACGAGTATTTAAAGCTCGTTCCTGATGACTCGCTGCTTTCCCAACATTTCGAGTTACGATTCAATACGAATCCCTGGGAGTTCGCTCCTATTAAATGATCGATGCAGTCATTTTTCATCACGTTCTTTCGCCATACCCGAAATCACGAACGGCAGCCTGTAATGCAATGAGTTTGACAAATGCGATGCACATCATCACATCCGTGTTCATCAACGACAACGAATCCGGCTTACATGCCGTTCAATCCGGGGATTGATCCCATACAGGGTGGCTATCTCCACAACCGCACCGGAGAAGACAACGCCGACGCCCACCACAAACGCCAAATCATGGGCCGCGAAGTGGTCGTGGCTATTACCGATGGCAAATTGCATCTGGGCCCGTGGGAGCATATTTTTTATTATGAGTTTGACGGGAAGCGTCGGAAACGGGTGCTTGTCAAAATGATTGGGGAGTGATTTCAGATGTCGATAAATTACTCACAACAGGAATGGGATCAATTAGTTGCAAAATTCCCTTCTGGTACACAAATGACTGGAACTGTTCGAGATCAGCAACATTATGGTGTCTGGGTGACTCTGGACAAACTTCCGAAGGTGCCTGCCCTCCTTGAGATAATTCACTTCCAAATCCGCGAGACCGATCCTAAGCACAGAATAACTTTTCCCGAAGACTACCCAGCAGTAGGTACTAAGATTGTTTCACGTATTATGGTTTGGGCCGAAAAACCAGATCAGGTTCGATTGACCCAGTTAAGCTATGAAGAAAAAATGATGTTAGAAATCCCTTCTAACTTTGAATGGTTGAAACCGTGGGAACCATATTCCGATGAAGGCAATTTTGTATTAAACGAATTCCATATAGAGATTTGTGAAAACCACACTTTATTTGGAATGAATGTTCGTGTAGTTGGAAGAAGATCGGATTGTGATGACGTTTTGTTCATAACCGATGACTTGCAAAAGCCAATCGTCGTTGTTCATCTAACTTGGACGGGAAAGGTTGAGACTGACCCAACATGGCCGGATACGAGGATCTTCAAAGGATGGCAAGATTTGATCGATCGGTGTTTGATAGAAGACCACAGAAAATATTTGTTGGATGAGTGACATTTTTAGCGGTAATAAATGAAGAAGCTTGATGATTTGTAATCGTTGAGTATCCAATGACAAACATAGAAACCATTTTTCAGCCCAAAACTTCATTTATCGGGCAGAATCCAACAATTTTCGCCAGATTTGCGAACACAAGACGCCGATACTTGTCTCACGTAACGATCTCGATATACTTTGCGTACTCGGAGGTGATCCTCACCTTTTGCCTTGCGGACGTGGCGGAATTGGCAGACGCGCACGGTTCAGGTCCGTGTTCCTTAACGGGAGTGGAGGTTCGACTCCTCTCGTCCGCACTCAATAAAAAAAGCATCCTCAGTTTTTGAGGATGCTTTTTTTGTGTCAAGAAATATCCGAGCGGGTCATTAGGGGCTGCTCTTCGAGAGCGGCCCCGCCACCCGTCGCCGAATATTTGATCAATTCGTCGCTTCGAACTTATAAATGCCTTTGCCGTCGGCTGATTCGACAGAGAAGTAGACTTCTCCATCCTGGTCTTCGCCGTAGGTCAGCACGGGCATTTTGTTGGATTCGATGGAATAGTTGCCGCGGAGCTTTTTGCTGGCGACATCGTAATCCAGAGCGAACAGTTTGCCGGTCACAAAGTCGGCATACAGGAATTTACCCTGTAATTCCGGCACTTTTGAGCCTCGGTAAACATATCCGCTGGTAATCGATTTTCCGACTTGGTGGTCGTATTCCCAGACTGGGGGAATGGAATTATCGGCATCGGAAAGAGGACGATTGCCGAAGACGTGTGTCCCTTCGTACCGGTTCCAGCCGTAGTTGCCCCCTTTTTCGACGACGTCAATTTCTTCCCAGAGATTCTGTCCGACATCGCCCACCCACAGATCGCCGGTTTCCCGGTCAAAACTGAATCGCCAGATATTTCGGAATCCATAAGCAAAGATTTCTGGTTTCGCATCTTTTTGAGAAGCAAAGGGATTATCTTTCGGGATGCCGTAAGGCTGATCTTTACCGGCATTGTCGACATCGATTCTCAGCAGGCTGCCCAAAACGGTGTCGGTATTTTGTCCATTATCAAATGGATCGTTTCCGCTGCCGCCATCGCCGAGACCGATATAGAGGTAGCCGTCGGGACCGAAGCCAATCGTTCCTCCATTGTGGTTAGAGAACGGTTGTTCAAGTCTCCAAATTACTTTTTCTGATTTCGGATCCGCTTTATTGGGATCGTCTTTTGAGACATTGAACTGCGAAACAACAGAGGTGTGAGGATCGGCCAGGGATGTGTAATAAACGTAGAACTTGCCGTTCTCTTCGTAGTTCGGATGGAACGCCAATCCCAGGAAGCCTTCTTCGTTGGCGGCTTTATAAGGGGCGACGCGATCAGCCAGATCGATAAATTCAATCGTCTGCTTCGTTTTGGCACCTTCAGGAAAAACATGAATCGAACCATTTTGAGTCGCAGCAAACATCCGACCGGAATCATCGCCAGCATGAGTGATGACGATAGGTCGCAAACCTGCGACTTTGCCTTTTTCATCGATCGGTTCGCAGTTTTCCCACGTTAAATCGGGGAAAGCCTGAACCGCTTTAACATTCAGTTTGCCGTGAACGGGATCGGGAACTTCCTTGGAGAGATCACGAATTTTGATATTTCGGTAAGAGACAAGATCATTGTGATCCTGCAGGCAGATGTGGCCTTTTGTCGGTTTGCCGAAATCTTCATAAGCTGAGAACTTGCTGGCCGCGACCAGTTTATTCCATTCATCACTCCCTTTCTGGAAGCGGTAATAACTGACGCCGTTCATCATGACTTCGGATTGTCCCGGTGTGATGCGAATGTAAAGTTCATTCCATTCTCCGGGAGGACGGCTGGCATCCAGAGTTTTCTCTGTATCCAAACCGGCTTCGGATTCCACTTTTTTCATCCATCCGGGCAAAACGGGTTTGTACAACTGATATAGCCAGCCCGCTTTTTGAGGATCGTGCCCATTGACGTTATCTTGGACCTGAATTTCCGGGCCTGTTTGCCACGGTCTCTGTTCAGTTTCCTGTACGTGGAACATGATTCCACTGTTTCCCTCAGGCGAAATATTATACTGCAGGCAAAGTTCAAAACTTTCATACTGCTTTTCTGTGATGATATCGCCGGCTCCTTTATCGACACGGCTCAAAGCTCCATCTTTGACGACCCAGCCATCGCTGATGGTCTCTTTTTTATAATTTCGCCAGCCGTCTTTGGATTCTCCATCGAACAGCAGTTCCCAACCGGCCAGTTTTTCGGATTCAGTGAGCGAATTGATTTTTTCTTCGGCATGAATGGTGGCTAGGGAAGTGGTCAAAACCAGACCACTTAATAGACAAGACCAGAATCTCATAGAGGACCTCTCTCAAATATGCAATATCTGCGGTGTGTACACGCTTAGGCGTGCGTTGATGTGTGCGTTAAAATCATATCCGGCTCCGCTCATGAATGCTACAATCAGACAGTCATCAATTCAGCGACCAGTTCAAGTATTAAACGACTCATTTTTTCAGAGAAATCTCATCCATGAATGTTATTGGCGTTATTCCTGCTCGATTACAATCGACCCGCCTGCCGAACAAATTATTGCTCAAAGAAACGGGGCAATGTTTACTGGAACATACCTGGCGAGCAGCTCAAAAAGCGAAACGGCTCGAACGAATTGTGGTTGCGACAGACAGCACCGAAATTGCAGAAGAATGCCAGAAATTTGGAGCCGAAGTCTGTATGACAGGCGAGTGTGCCAATGGGACCGAACGGGCAGCGGTCGCATTGGAGTCGCTTGCGGAAACTCCGGAAATTGTGGTCAATATTCAGGGAGATGAGCCCGAAATCGATGCCGATCATATTGATCGTGTCATCGCCGCGTTGGAGAAGCGAACCGACTGCGAAATGGCGACACTTGCCAATCCGATTCTGTCTGCGGAGCAAGTTCGTGATCCCTCCTGCGTTAAAGTTGTTTGTGCGACTGATGGCCGGGCTTTGTATTTTAGCAGGGCCAGTATTCCTTTCTCGCGGGATCGAGCCTGTGAAGAGTGGTTTGTGGATGAGCCAACGCCTTATCAGTCCAGTCCGTGGTTGCAACATATTGGACTTTACGCATATCGAACGGCTTTTCTACAAGCGTTTGTGAAAATGCCAGCTTCGATATTGGAAACGACCGAGCAACTCGAACAGCTTCGGGCGCTGCAAGCCGGTGCCCACATTCATGTTACGGTGGTTGCTTCTTCATCAAGCGGAATTGATACTCCTGAAGATTATGCAGCATTTGTGAAGCGGCATCAAAGCTCGCACTGAGTTTAAAAAACCTTTGACTGCCGCTGGTTTGCGTGACTCAAAAAACTTACACTGTGATGCCAGACCCTTTCAGGGTTTAGTTTTGGTAGTCTGATAACTGTAACGCACTCCGTTGTCGTGCTTTGCAACTGTTTGCTCCTCAAAAATGAATAGTGACACTCCAGAGAGTGATCGCGCTAATTGATATTAATCGTAGGACAGGCTGAAAGCACGCTCTACGGTTTCAAAATTAATACTTTCGAATTTTCCCACCTCGCCCCTGAGTAGTATGCAATGACCAAACATATTTTTGTCACCGGAGGAGTCGTCAGTTCTCTCGGTAAAGGACTGACCTCGGCTTCGCTGGGCCTGTTGCTGGAACGCCGCGGGCTAAATGTTCGCATGCAAAAGCTCGATCCGTATTTGAATGTCGACCCCGGCACGATGAGCCCGTATCAGCATGGCGAAGTTTATGTGCTCAATGATGGTTCCGAAACAGATCTCGACCTGGGACATTACGAACGCTTCACGAACAGTCCACTCTCGCGAAAGTCGAATTTCACAACTGGGCAGATTTATCGATCGGTCATCGATAAGGAACGTCGGGGAGAATATCTCGGCGCGACTGTTCAAGTCATTCCCCATGTGACTGATGAAATCAAGGAAGCGATTTATTCACTGGATGGTCCCGATATCGATATCGTGATTACAGAACTCGGCGGAACCGTTGGTGACATTGAAGGTTTGCCGTATCTGGAAGCGATTCGCCAAGTGCCGTTGGAAGTGGGACGCGACAATTGTCTGTTTATTCATTTGACACTTGTCCCATATTTGAAGGCTGCTCGTGAACTGAAAACGAAACCGACTCAGTATAGTGTCGGTCAGTTGCGTCAAATCGGGATTCAGCCTGATATTCTGGTCATCCGCACGGAACGACCACTCGGCCGTGACAATGCGGAAAAGATTGCACTGTTTTGTAATGTGGAAAAGCAAGCCGTTATTGAAGAAATCGATAAGACACTCTCGATTTATGAAGTGCCTCTCGGCCTGGCAGAAAACAAAATCGATAAACTGATCAGCGATAAACTGCATATTCAACCAGGTCCTCTCGAAATGGATGACTGGAAGAATCTGATGCATACGATTCGCAACCCGGAACACGAAGTGACGATTGCAGTGGCTGGCAAATACATTGAACACCGTGATGCTTACAAATCGATCTATGAATCGCTCGATCATGCGGGCTTTGCCACAAAAACTCGCATTATTATTAAACGAGTTTCCGCCGATGAACTCGAAGAAGAGGATCCCGAACTGCTGCTGCGGGGAGTCGACGGCATTCTGATTCCCGGCGGCTTCGGGATGCGAGGAGTCGAGGGAAAAATTCGAGCGGTGAAATATGCCCGTGAGAAGCAGATTCCTTATTTCGGAATCTGCTTGGGAATGCAGTGTGCGGTTATCGAATATTCCCGAAATGTGCTCGGTTTGAGTGATGCGAACAGTACCGAGTTTGAAGGCCAAACCGGGAATCCAGTGATTTGTCTGCTCGAAGAACAGAAAAAAATCACCTATAAAGGTGGGACGATGCGGTTAGGGGCCCAGCCTTGTCGGCTGGTTGAAGAGAGTCTTTCACGTCAATTATACGGCCAGGAAGACGTTCAGGAGCGACATCGGCATCGTTACGAATTCAATCCTGAGTATCGTGAACGACTCGAAGAAGCGGGGATGCGAGTTGCCGGAACATCTCCTGAAGGGACTCTGGTCGAAATTGTCGAAGTCGAAAATCATCCTTGGTTTGTCGCGGTTCAGTTCCATCCAGAATTTCAGTCAAAACCATTGTCACCACATCCGTTATTCCTGGGCTTTGTGAATGCGGCATTAACCCGGCATCAGAATCAGGTAAGTGTGCCTGTTTAATTGAAGACATGAAATAAAATTACGGGTGGCGGGGGCGTTCTCGAAGAGAAGCCCCGAATCGTAAAACTTCCGGGAACATCCGCTAACACGGAGCGCCCCCGCCACCCTTATTCTCATACAATGAGTCGTAATTTTGGAGGAACTTTTGGATCGGGACGAACTGGCGACACGGTATCTGGACGAACTTCCTTACGAACCTTATCCGGTTCAGGAGGAAGCGTTACTCACGTGGTTTACTGCTGACGAAGGAGTGCTCGTTTGTGCTCCGACCGGCACCGGAAAAACCCTGATTGCCGAAGCCGCATTGTTTGAAGCGTTGCATACCAATAAAGTCGCCTATTACACAACTCCGCTGATTGCCCTTACCGAACAGAAGTTTCAGGAGTTGCAGGATGCAGCGGTCCGCTGGGGATTTTCGGCTGATGATGTCGGACTAGTGACCGGCAATCGCAAAGTGAATCCGGATGCTAGAATTCTGGTTGTCGTGGCCGAAATTCTACTCAATCGATTGCTCGATTCCGAACATCAATATTTCGATGAGACATTCGCTGTCGTGATGGACGAGTTTCACAGTTTTAACGATCCGGAACGGGGAGCTGTCTGGGAGTTGACTCTGGGGTTGTTGCCGAAACATATCCGGCTGATGCTGCTTTCTGCGACGGTGGGAAATGCGATTGAGTTTCTGGGTTGGCTGCGGACTCAGCACAAGCGGAATCTGCGGCTGGTGCAATCGGAAGATCGACGAATTCCGCTGAACTTTCGCTGGGTGCCGGATCAACTGCTCGATGAGCAACTCGAAATCATGGCGGCTGGTGATGATGAATCCAATTATGTTCCTGCTCTTGTCTTCTGCTTCAATCGCTCGCAGTGCTGGACGATTGCCGAGCAACTCAAAGGGAAGCGGCTCGTCACGAAAGAGCGTCAGAAAGAACTGGCCGGTCGACTGGAACAATACGACTGGTCTCAAGGAGCCGGTCCGAAATTAAAACCGATTCTGCTGCGAGGCGTCGGTGTGCATCATGCGGGAATTCTGCCGAAGTATCGGCGGATCGTCGAAGAACTGTTTCAGGAAAAACTTCTTTCCGTCTGCATGTGTACGGAAACTCTGGCTGCCGGGATTAATCTGCCCGCTCGATCAGTTCTGTTGACATCGTTAATCAAAGGCCCGCCGGGCAAAATGAAGTTGATCGATGCCAGTGGTGCTCATCAAATGTTTGGCCGGGCAGGGCGGCCGCAGTACGATCACGAAGGATTTGTGTTTGCATTGCCTGATGAAGACGATGTCAAAATCCTCCGCTGGAAAGAGCGTTACGATCAAATCCCCGAAGACTGCAAAGATCCGATGCTGATTAAAGCCAAGAAGCGGATGAAAAAGAAGATGCCGACGCGGAACAGCAAGCGGCAATACTGGAATGAGGATCAATTCGAAAAACTGCGTCA
Source organism: Rubinisphaera italica (assembly GCF_007859715.1). Classification (NCBI taxonomy): domain Bacteria; kingdom Pseudomonadati; phylum Planctomycetota; class Planctomycetia; order Planctomycetales; family Planctomycetaceae; genus Rubinisphaera; species Rubinisphaera italica. The sequence continues at coordinate 2,529,927 of NZ_SJPG01000001.1, read as the reverse complement.
GGCTCCCCCCGCTAACCTTTCGAGCAAAGGGCACCTCCCCTGGAGAATGCTGGCGTGGTTGATCAAATCCTCTGACGATGTGATGCGTTTACGGCAGTTTGTTTCGCGACGGATGCTGGCTGGTAAAGAACGCGAACAGGCCGAGAAACATTTGTTTCAGATGCTGAAAACGATGTGGGCAGGCGGTTTCGTCAAACTCGATCCAGAACCTCCCGTGCCGAAGTCGGTCAATCAATCCGCAGACGACAAGGAAGAAGACAAACCGGAAGAGGATACGACAGAATCGATTGGCTCATTTGGAAAACTGCTACAGGCTGCCATTACCGATGAACCCTCAAAAAAGCCGAAGCCGAAATCGAAGTCCACTTCAGTAGATGTGCCTCGCGAAATTGAATGGATCCCAAAGAAAGTCACACCGACTGATAAGCTCGATGACTTCTTAAGGTTCCGCAGTATCAATCCGGTCTTCGGTTCCTATCTCGTGAAGATCATGGGTAAAGCGGATGAATTCGAACAGATTCAGCTTCTCGAAAGTGTGTTGGAAGTTCCCGGTTCGGTCGCCCGCGATGTGCGTCTGCCACTCGATTTTCTGGTCTCTGGAGAACTGGCGAAATCCTTTGTCGATTTTGAATTGATTGAACGGGGTATCCTTCCGAGTCATCGTATCTGGCCAGAACTCCCCGGCGATCCTTACGATATTTTCTATGAGGATTATCCTCCGCCGATTGCCGATAAAGTTCGGATGTTGTTTCAATCGGAATTTCCGGGAGTCCACGGATTGCGAACAACTCCTGTCTGGATCGTCGGCGACTTACTCAAGTTTGACGGCAATTTTCAGAATTATGTAACAAGTCGAGACTTGACGAAGCAGGAAGGGATTGTGTTTCGACATCTGCTGCGGTTTTGTCTGCTCGTTCAGGAATTTCTGGATGTCTGTCCCGAAGGAATTGAGCCTGAAGTTTGGCAAAGTCGTCTAACGCTCTGGCTGGAAACGGTGACTAAAGCATGCCGGGAAGTCGATCCCGTGACGACCGACAAGATGCTGGAAGTGGGGGATTGATCGATGAGTTCCGACCGATCCGCCTGGGACCTTCCAGAAATTGCCGCGTATCAATCAGGGCGGGGAATTATTCGCATTCCCTGTGAACAGGATGTGCCGTTCACTTCGCGCGTTCGTGAACTGGTCGACACGCCTGAGTTTCAGCGACTCCAGCACATTAGTCAACTTGGGTTGGTCGTTCGCGTTTATCCAGGTGCAACGCACACTCGATTTGAACATGCACTGGGCGTCTATCACAATGCGGTTCGATATTTGGCACATTTGAGTCGCAACGAGCGATTTACCTCTCTGTGCACTCAGAAAGATGCCGAGTTACTGCTCGTGGCTGCTCTCTTGCACGATCTTGGTCACTGGCCTTTTTGCCATCCGATCGAAGATATGGCTCTGGACAGTATCCCCGATCATGAAGAGTTTGCTCATCAATTTCTGATGGGGGAGACAGAACTGAATCGTGTTTTAAAATCAGAATGGCAAATCGATCCTGCTGATGTGCTCGACATTCTGGTGCCACGACGAAAATCATCGACCCGGAGTTTGTTACGCTCGATTCTTTCCGGGCCAATTGATATCGACAAAATGGATTATCTCGATCGAGACAGCCTGCATGCAGGAGTTCCCTACGGCCGGAATTTTGATCGCAATCGATTGATCACTTCCTTAACGGTTAATGAAGCGGGTGATGGACTGGCGATTACTTCGAAAGGGAAAACCGCAGCCGAGTTGATGGTATTTGCCCGATATGTCATGTTCAGCGAAGTTTACTGGCATCACGCTGTTCGAAGTGCGACATCGATGTTTGCCCGCAGTTTTTACGAACTACGCGATCGACTCGACCTGCAGGCTTTTTTCAGGCAGCGAGAATCGGAATCGATTGCCGATATGCGGGAAGCAGCCAAAGGAAGCAATTGTGAGTCGCTAGTGGAAGGCCTTCTTGGTTCGAAAAGGGCTCTTTTTAAGAGAGTCGTTGAATACTCTGCGGTCGATGATCCAGAAATTTATGAGCGGCTCGCTCATCGACCCTTTGAAGATTTGATCCCGATCACTCAGAAATTACAGCAGATTCTTCAACAGGAATTTCATGTCTCAACAAACCCACATCAAATTCTTATCGATGCTCCTCCGCCCAAACGGGAAGTGCAATTCAAGATTGATGTGCTTTACACGAAGGATCAGAAATTCCGTTCTTTGACATCGGTTTCGCCGGTCGTGGAAGCCTTGGCTCACCGTCAGTTTGACGACTATGTGAAAAAGGTTCGGCTGTTTGTTGCCCCCGAACTGGTCGATCAATTGAATGAGGAAATTATTGAGCAGGCGATTAGTCGATTGTCATTTTGAGCCTTATACTGATAGGGTGGCCCCGAAAGATTCTTTCAGTGCGGCACAGCCGTAAGAGGCAGCTATATTTACTCAGCGATTGACTTGAAGACCTCTTATGGACTTCGTCCACCCAGATAGCGGAGCTATCCGGGCCACCCTGAAATCTAATCACTCAACACTTCCAGCAGTTTCTGGATATCTTCAGAGGAATTGTAGGCATGCGGGCTGACACGGAAGTGGTCGTTTCTGGTGTTGAAGTAAACGCCTTTTTCACTGGCGGCTAGCTTGACCGATAGCGGATCTTTTCCGGGTAAATCAAAGGAGATGATTCCTGACCAGTGATTGTCTTCTCGATGGGAATGAATAATTGCTCCAATTGATTGAAGAGAAGAGACAACATCATCGGTGACTTCCTTCAATTGCTGGCTGATTTTCTCAATGCCAACATCCTGAAATATCTGCAGGCTGGCACCGAAGCCGGCCAGTCCGACCATGTTGTAGGTCCCCGCTTCGTAGCGACCTGCTGTCTTTCGTAGATCCATGCACTCATGTCCGAATTCGCCGGCAGTAGCCACGCTGTTCCAGCCAACATTGATGGGGCGGAGCAAATCCAAATGTTCGCGTTTCAAATAAAAGATTCCTGCCCCTTCAGGGCCGAGCAGCCATTTGTGTCCGTCAGCCGAGAGAAAATCGACCGGGGTTGCTTTCACGTCCAGAGGGAACATACCGAGCCCCTGAATGGCATCGACCATCATTAATGCGCCAGCCTGATGCGTCACTTCTGTCAGCCGATTCAAATCGACTCGATAGCCGTGGGAAAACCCCACCCAACTGCAGGAAACGATTCGCGTTCGAGAATCGCAGGCGTTGCCGAGCCGTTCGATATCTAAGGAATTCTCTGGCATCGCAACTTTTCGCAGTTCCACTCCCTTAGATTCGAGCATCATCCAAGGATACAGATTTGAGGGAAACTCACCCACCGGAATGACCACATTATCGCCCGGCTGCCAGGGAAATCCTTCCGCAACAAAGTTAATGCCTTCGGTTGTGCTGTGTGTGAGAGCAATTTCTTCGCGATCGGCATTGATCAGGCTGGCGGCAATTCGTCTTGTCTTTTCGACTTCCGTTCGCCATTGCGGCCAGCGGGCATCGCCACGGCCAGAGATGTCACTGGCCCAGCGGAGAATCGCCTCATATGCAGCAGCGGTCAGTGGAGCCACGGCTGCATTATCAAAATAGGCCACGCCCGCATCGAGTCGCATAGCTTCTCTAAGAGAACTTGTCATGGGTTTGAATTCAAATGAGAGTCGTCGTTGCTATAAAGTCGCTGCAATTTCATTGCATTCTTGCAGGTGAGCATGGACATAATCGAGGAAGTCGTTTTCCTGATTCTTTTTCGATAATTCCAGGACCCGCTCCAAATCGAGAGGTTCACCAAAATAGACACGAACTTTAGCAGGGCGAATGAAAATGGCTCCTCGCGGCATCGCTCGATTTGCTCCGACTATTCCGACAGGAACAATCGGTACACCAGCTCGTCTGGCTAGTGCGATGAATCCGGGTTTTAAAGTTCCAATCTCACCGTCAGTGGAACGTGTTCCTTCAGGAAAAACCGCAACGAGAAAGCCCTGTTTCATGCGTTTAATTGAAAGTCGAAAGCTTTCAATTCCTCCCGCTTCCCGATTGATCGGCATCACAAAGCAATTTTTGAGAATCCAGCCGACAATTGGCACATGAAACAGATTCTCCCGTGCCAGAAAACTGACAGGACGAGACAGGGGAAGTCCCACTAATACAGGGTCGAGATAGCTTTGATGACTGATCAACAAGAGGGCCCCGGTATCACTTGGAATATGTTCCATCCCTTTTGCGCGATAGCGAAACCAAAGGACACACAGAAGCTGTAAAGGGATTTGCATGGAACGCCAAAGGAAATTCCTGCGAAAACCGATCTGCTGATCGGGCTTCTTCTCTATCTTTTCATCTGTCAAATCAGACTGATCAAGTTGAGAGATGTCGTGGGCCATGGTATTGAATTATGTCGTTCAGATTTCAAATTTCGGGGGGATTATGTGGGATGACAAACTCATGTCTATCGCATCGATGCTTCACTGACAAGGCATTTCAGGATGCGATTCTTCAAGCAACTCGACAATGAAATCCCTATTTACACAAAATTTATCAATTCAAAAATAATGATAGACAAAATTCAAGACTGCAGGAGTCTCTTGATTTTGTAGTACCAACCCTTTCATACTGAACCTATGTCTTGGAGACGCCGTTTCAATTAACTTTGCAAAAATGTGCTCACTTGAACCAGTCACCATCCGAAGAATTTGAATTGCAATTGAGGGATTACGCCAGGCAGCTCTCTGGTGGGGATCTTAACGCGCTGGGTTCTATTTACGACCATGCGGGGACTCGTCTTCTGCGGTATGCTCTTTTTCTCGTCAAAGATCGTACCGAAGCCGATGATATCGTGCAGGCGACCATGTTGAAATTGGCCAGGAATCCGAAAAAGCTGGTGCGATCCAAGCATCCGGTGGCTTACCTGTTTCGCATCCTGCGGAATGAAGCTTACACCATATTGTATCGTCGAAAACCGTTTGAGCATTGCGATGTTTTACCATTAATCCCGGCTCGTACCTCTTTACAAAGTGATACCTGGGAAATTACGGAAGCCGTTCATGAAGCTCTTGCGGAATTACCTGCAATACAAGCCGAAGTGATTACTTTGCATCTCTGGGAGAATTTGACATTTCGTGAAGTTTCCGAAATCACTAATGAGTCCATCAATACCGTAGCCAGTAGATATCGATATGGAATTGAGAAGTTATCGAAAACCTTGAGAGCGTTTGATGAATCGGGTCGACCAGCCTGGGAAGATGTTGCCATGAAATTACAAGTGCAAAGATAAATGATTGGATTTCCCGGAACGCCCTTGGAAGTGAACTTAAAATAGAACCGAAAATTAACATGTCCCATTCCTGTCAAACCATTGAAGAGCTTGTCGTCCTTTCTTCGCCGACCGTGAAGGCGGGGGATGGTCTGCGCCTTCAGTTGATGCGGCAGGCACGCAAGGAAGCCTGGCAGCGGACTGCGCGACGGCAGCTTACTGTAATCGCTACTCTGTTTATTGTGCTGTTTGTCGTTGCAGAGTCTCAACTACATTCTGTTTCACGAACAGCGGCTGTGGTCATGCAGCCTCTGGTGATCCCCCCATCACAAAGCAAACTTTGCAAACTGGATGTTTCTCCCGAGTCGATTGGAGAGTGGGGGCATGTTGAGGCCGTTCTGGCTTATCGCTCTCACGTTTCATCTTCAATACGTTTGTAATCGCAGATCTTACTCACATCACATTCAGCACTCGCGAATAGTTTTGTGTATCCCATCTGATTCTGCATCGTTCTTATTAATCGGGTTTTCAACACTGGCGATTTTATGTCTGCAGTTCCAGTCGATCTTGGTGAATGGTTCTTACAACACGCTGGGGATTCCTCATCCCTTAAAGCAGATCAGGTGCCTCGTCTGGTCGATCACATACTTTCCGGAGCCCGCAGTTGTGGTGCTAGTGATATTCACCTGCGACCGACAGGAGATGGCCTGGAAATGCGATGGAGAATTGATGGCGTGATTCAAACCGTCACGAGTTTTCCACAACTTTTTGCTGCGAACATCATCGCTCGCCTCAAAGTGCTGGCCAACTTATTAACGTATCGAGTAGATGTCCCGCAGGAAGGTCGATTGCAATCTTCTATTGCCGGAGAAGAGACACGCATCAGCGTTTTTCCCACTCAGTTTGGTGAAAAAGTTGTTATCAGGTTATTTGCAGATTCCGGTCGCCTTGAGTTGATCAATGATCTCGATTTACCAGAGGATATCGTAGGCAAGTTTAATCACTTACTTGAGCAGACAAGTGGTGTCATTGTCTTAACTGGTCCGGCAGGCAGTGGGAAAACAACAACGATTTATGCCGCGATGCGAGAAATGTTACACAAATCAGCCGGGGAGCGGAGTCTCGTTTCTTTAGAGGATCCTGTTGAAGTGGTGGTTCCTCATGTGGATCAGACTTCTGCAAACCCTAAAGCTGGTATGGATATGATGACAGGCTTACGATCATTAGTCAGGCAGGACCCGGATGTCATCATGGTCGGCGAAATACGAGACCGTGAAACAGCAGAGACGGTCTTTCAAGCCTCATTGATTGGAAATCTCATCCTCACAACATTTCATGCCGGTTCCTGCACACGAGCGCTCAGCAGACTGAGTGATATGGGCATAGAACCTTATTTATTAAGAAGTGGATTGCTGGCCGTTTTCAGCCAACGTCTGCTGCGGGCTCTTTGTCGTTGTAAAAAGATTTCTACCGACGCGTCTGAATTATTATCCGGTCAGTTTGAATCGGTCGCTTTACCTGTCGGTTGCGATGTTTGTCGAGGGACGGGATATCTGGGACGAAAAGTTCTGTCTGAATATCTCGATCCCGACTGGCCTGAGATATCCGAAGCGATCTTAAAACGGCAGGATGTGAAAACTTTGAATGAACTGGCCGCTGAATCCGGTATGATCAGTTTGCGAGATCGTGCCAGGACTTTAGTAGACGAGCATATCGTCAGTCCACAGGAGATGATTCGCGTATTAGGAGCCAGTTAATTCAATTGTTCAAAAATTTCAAATTCGTAGGTCAGGCACTGCCTGACTAAGTTCAGCATTCATTATTAATCACGTCAGGCAGTGCCTGACCTACGACAACATTAATTTAAAGTCATTGCCATGTTTCCTTTCAAGTCTCAGTTTTCGCTCGAAGAACTCCATGAGTTCAACGATCTGCTAACTGGGATTGTGCGTGGTGAAGCAGGTTTGGTCGAAGGATTACAGGCAGCTGTAGAAGGGACACACCCCCGGCTGAGCCGAACATTGCAGAAACTAGTGCGGGATCTCGAACTGGGTTCTTCTCTTTCTGAATCGATTGCTCATCAAAGTGATGTCTTTCCGGAACAGTATCGTGAAGTCATCGCTGCGGGAGAGCAGGGGGGAGATATTCTTGGCACCATTCTGGAAACCTATGGGAATTATATCCAGCAATTGTTCACACTCCGGCAGCGACTCGGGCGGGCGATGATGTATCCGCTGCTCGTCATGTTCACTGCCTACATGCTGTTTCTGTTTGTAGGCAGGATGACCGTGCGAGGATATCTCGCATTCGACGAAGCCAGTCGCCTTCAACCGAATCAAATCGTGCAGTTTATGGATTCCATTTATGCCACTGCCTGGATCTGGGGTTGGATTCCTCCTCTGATTTTATTCGCTGCCTGGTTCAGCTGGCTGCGAAGTAACGATGGGCGAAGTTTGAATCTTTCTGGTGGTGCTTCGCTGATGCGATTGGTACCGGGGGTCACCAATATTCTTCGGCTGCATCGGCTGGCGAATTTCACGGAAATGATGTCAATGATGATTTCCCGTCACGTGCCCTATGGAGAAGCATTACGGATTTCCGCAGCCGCGACGGGAGATGCGAGTTTGATTGGAATGAGTCAGGCTCCAACAGATCAACATTTGCAGGAAGCCGTTTTACCACCATTTCTGGCTTGGCTGATTCAGTCCGGTCAAGGGCAGTCGGATGTGAGCCGCCCTTTGTATCATGCGGGGCAGTTGTATCGCAGAAAAGCGGAACTGCTGACGGAATGGCTCAAACTCCTTGCACCGTTGGTGTTCCTGTTTTTGGTGGGTGGCGGTGCAACATTGATGTACGTGCTGACCGTCTTCCTGCCATTCGTCAATTTACTGGATCAACTTTCATGACTTAATAATTCATCGGGGTGGCTGGGGTCGCAGCGAAGCGAAGCCTCCAGACAATTCGATCTCGTAATGATCATTACTCAATTACGTCAGGCACTGCCTGGCCTACACCTTTATCCAAAATTCAGCCTTAACTCAAAACCGTCATGCCAGATTTTCACTACATTGCGATCGACCAGACGGGGAACCGTCAGACGGGGACGCTGCAGGCGGATTCTGTCGAAGCTGCTCAACGGGAGTTGAAAAATGGGCGAGGCTGGACTTTACTTGAGATCAAAGAGCAGAAACAGAACTCGACAGACGATAAGATGTCTCGCGGAGCCAGTGAAGATCTGGCAGCTCAACTGGCCGAGTTAACGGCCAGTCAATTGCCGCTGGAACAAGGCCTACGAAAGTTAGCGGATGAACTGGCCGTCTTTTCGACCTGGGGCCGGAAACGTCAACGAGAGCAACTTCAGCGACTGGCCGGGCGACTCGAAGCCGGACAATCGCTCGACGATGCCCTCCATGTTCAAGGAGCCCCGGCTGATTTGATCGCCGCGATTCGAGCCGGTCTGGTAACCGGGAAAACCGGCCAGGCGATGAGTCAGTATGTGACTTATGTTAAAGATTTATCAACACTTCGAAGTCGCGTTTCAATCAGCTTTATCTACCCGGCTTTTCTGTTTTCCCTTGCGATGACAATATTTTTTGGTTTGTTGATTTACCTCGGGCCAATAATTCTTAATTTTTCTGACATGTTCTATGGCTTCGGGATGCAACTGCCTTTGATAACGTCTTCGTTATTGGAAACGACCAAGTTTATATTTGATTTCGGAGCCATAATATTTATCACGGGATTGATAGGAGTTGTTCTTTTCTGTGTGCTTTGTTTCGTATTACCGAGACAAACTGTCCGCAGGATGCAACTTTCCATTCCGATTTTCGGTAGTATTCTGCAATCCATTTCCATGTCACGTTTTACCCATGCATTGGGCTTTCTGACCGACAATGATGTGCCATTAGCCGAAGCGTTGAGGCTGGCCGGTCAAAGTGCTGATGATTCGGTCGTTGCAGAAGCTTCACAACACTGGGCGGCTCGACTGGAAGCCGGTGAGTCACTAAGAGATGCTGCTGATCGAATTCGTGGAATTCCTGCAGATTTAATTGAATCGCTGCACTGGAATTCAGATCGAGAACTATTGAGCCGTGCCTTGCATGCCCTTGGCGAAATGTATGAAAGCAGGGCTCGACTTCAGGCCGTCACCATAACGGCTTTTACAGAACCGGTCATCGTCATCTTTGTTGGTATTCTGTTTATGTGGATTGTGATTGCACTGTTCTACCCCCTTATTCATTTAATGAATACTTTATCGTAACTGTCACTGGCAACAGCCGGGCGAATTATTATGTTCCAATTTCTCATCTTCGTAATCTCCCTGATCTTGTTGATCGCAATGATTGGCATGGGATCTCCGATCGGCATATTTTCGTCACTGCTGATCTGCCTGGTCATCATCACTTTTGCAATGATTAGTTTCGCCTCTTGGAAAAACCGAGGCATTTCAACGCTCTGGTTGATCGCCACTTCCATCAAAAACAACCTGCCCCTGCCCGAGCTGATCGATGCTCAGGCAACTGAGTTTCGCGGTAGCCGTGGGCGAAAGTTGCTGGAACTTGCAGATCAACTACGGGAAGGTGTCGCGTTGCCTATCGCGATAGATCAGTATCGTTCCTTAGTTCCTTCTCAGGGACAGTTGGCGATACGAGTTGGGGGAGAAACGGGAACGCTCGGAGAAAGCCTGGATGTGACTGCTCGATACCTGGATCGATCTCGCGACCCGGATCGTTATTCATATTATTATCTCATCTTTTATTTGATCTTTGTCCTGCTGGCAATTTTAGCAATCACCAGTTTTTTGCTTTACTTTATCATTCCGAAGTACAAAGAGATTTTTCAAGGATTCGGCACTCAACTTCCTAATATTACTTTACTGGTAATTTCGTTGGGAGATTGGGGAGCGACCAACTTTTTTCTGCTTTTCCTCACAGTCATATTCTGCAGTTTGGTTTTTATAGCCGCCTGCTTCAGACGTTTTCGAGGCTCGACGGTGAACCGCTCGAAAACATGGATAGACAGCCTGATTACCTTCCCTCGTGTTTTCTACCAGCCATTTACGATTGTTGCTGATTTTATCCTCAGCTTTTTTCCGAAGCGGGTCACGCCGGAAATTCTGCGTCTCCTCTCGGTTTCCGCAGAAGCAGGTAAGCCATTGATCGCTACAGTGGACTCTCTTTCCAGACACTTTCCGTTTCCCGATATCCGCAAACGAATGAGTAGAGTTCGGCTGAGCGTTGAACAGGGGACTGAGTTCTGGCAGGCGATGTCACAGCAACGAATTGTGACAGCACACCAGGCAGCGATTTTGCGAGCTGGGGAACGGAGTAATCAACTCGGTTTCCTGCTCAGAGAAACCAGTAATTCCATGGAAGCGACCCGTCTGCATCACCGGTTTAATTTCTGGGAAATTGCACGATGTGTTCTTTTAGTTGCAATGACTTTTCTGGTCGCCCTGATCGCGATCGGTATGTTTTATCCGCTCATTAGCCTAATTCACGATCTTTCGTAGTCGCCATGTTAAAAATTAATTACAAACCGAAACTCGTGCGATCAATTGCAACTCGAATGCTTTCCAAACGAAAAGCCTTAGGAGTAGTCGAAATGATCGTCTCGTTGATTCTGATCGGCACGTTAATGGCTACAACGATTCCATTGATCGGATTACTCAATGCTCAACAGACTCAGTCCAATCGTCAAATGATCGAGCAGCAGATCGCGTTAAACCTAGTGGAGGTTTTACAGGCCGTGACACCTGATCAAATTCAAACTCAGGAACAGTTGGATGAACTTGCCATGTCTGTCAATTCAAACAGCCTACGTCAAATTGAGATCAAAGCGGCAGAACCTGATGATATGAATCGCATTCGATTTGACATTTCGATTATTGAAGCTGGAAACGATCAATCAAAACCGATGCGGCTCTCAACCTGGCGGACTTTGAGTGGAGGAAGCAATGAATAAGAGCCTCGACTCCACAAAAGTTCCGACTCCCTTTCAGAGGGTTCATAAAAGCAGGGCTTTCACTTTGATCGAGATGGTGACAGTGATGGCCTTAGCCGGAACAGTGACATCGATTGCCGCTGGGATTATGTTTCTGAGCTTTCAAGTAGACGGCAATTTCCGGCAGCAACAGAAAGAACAACAAGTCGTTGAAACCTACGCGGAATTATTTCGCGAAACCGTACATAAGCATCGTTTTACCCAGTTTCAAGTTGTCGGTAATAAACTTTTGATTTCGTCTGGGGAGGGAGCCGAGCCGCTGGAAGAATTTCAGTTCAATCCAGGTAGAATTGATTATTCCCTGAGGACTCAAGAAGAAAGTGGCAGGCGATTTGAAAGTTTTCGATTGTCGCCGGATTGGAACGTGAGTTGGAGCCGGGATCCTGAAAACAAACTCATTTTGACTCGTTTTGAAAAGAAATCGTCAGAGAAACCGAGTAAAACAAACTCGGCTCAACCACAACACCATTCTTTTGAAATTCTGGCTTCCACAGAACGCTGGCAACCTTTGCAGTCGAAATCAATTGCTGAACCGGCAGGATCTTCAACGGAGGAAACGCCATGAAACAACGTCCTGATAGTCGTCGTGGAGCAATTCTGGTGATTGTTCTGGCTTGTATTGTGTTAACGGCTGGTGTGATCGGTAATCTTGTGAGACAAACCGTCCTGACTCATCAGCAGTCCAAACTCGAATTTGCTCACTCACAACTTAACGTATTGGCCGATGATGCCTTGGCTTATGCCATCCAGAAACATACACAATCGGGAACTGTCCCCAAAGAAACGTGGACAATTTCTCGTGAGAAGTGGAACTTGAATTATGAAGGTCGCTTAGAAATATCAGGGATTGAGAAAGCGGTTGCTGAGAATTCTGCTCCTCAAACATCCATCCAAATCCAGGCTCGACTCTTCGAGGGTGAAGAGGTAATTCAGCAATTGACAAGATCTTATCCATTAACGACCCCTTAGTGTGTTTCGTCATTTTTGATTCCAGGGTTGATAAACTTGTAACGAGCGACAACGGAGCGGTACATGGAAACAAACATTTTAAATCCAAGCCCTGATAGGGCCAAGAACGGAGAAAATAACTGATGAAAACGCATAAAGAATTATTCCTCAATCGAGACCGGTTCGCTTTTACGTTGGTCGAGCTATTGGTTGTCATCGCAATCATTGCCATTCTTGTGGCACTGCTGCTCCCGGCCGTGCAGCAGGCAAGGGAAGCGGCTCGTCGATCGTCATGCAAAAATAATCTGATGCAGATGGGCATTGCAATTTCGAATTACGAACATCTCTGGGAAACCTTGCCAATCGGAACAACAAATCCAACCGGCCCGATCGAGAATACTCGAACCGGTTCCGACGTTGGCTGGATGGTTCGTTTTCTCCCGCAGATGGATGACAACAATGCGTTCGACAAATTCGATTTCAAGGCCGGGGCTTACGATGCAGCGAATTATCAAATCGCTGAATATCAGCCGCAATGGATACATTGTCCCTCCTCGGCACTACCACAGTTTGTTTCAGTTCCAGCCAACATCAATCCGATGGAAAACGAAGATGGTTCTGAACAGGTAATGTCAGGATTTGAAGGAAACGGCGAATCCGTGGAGATTGCTGTCACCAATTACGCCGGTGTACACAGTGGATCAAATGTCGCAATCGATCAGGACAATGACGGTGTATTCATCCTAAATCAGGCGATTGCTCCGCGAGACATTCGCGACGGCATGTCACACACACTAATGGTCGGTGAGAAAATTTTCGGTGGACTAAAACTAGGGTGGATCTCCGGGTCTCGAGCGACTCTCAGAAATACAGGGATTCCGATTAATCAAAATAATGATGAATTCAGAAATTCAGGGGGATATCGCCAGCGAGATGAATGGGAACCAGCGGATCCATTAGAAACAGGCGGATTTGAAAGCGAACATGCTGGTGGAGCTCAATTCGTCCTTTGCGATTCTTCCGTGCGATTTCTCTCAGAAAATATTGATATCGAAGTTTACAGCAACCTGGGTAATCGTGAAGATGGAGAGTTGTTGAGAGACTTTTAATCCACTCCTTCTTAGCGAACCGTCTACCTGATGAATGATGCTGAACAACTTGCAGTTGAGCTACAGTCTGCAGATATCAAAACACGCCAAAGAGCGGCGGAGCAACTGGCTCGAATGGCAGACGAAGCCGGTCCCGCGTTAATTCCTTTACTCAATGCCGTTGGTGATGCGGACGAGACGGTTAGGGAGTGGTCCGTCGAGGCACTGGAGAATCTGGGAACACCTCCGCAGCAGCAAATTGCAATTCTGATTGATTATCTGAAAAGCACGAAATCAACAGATCCTCAATGGTTTGCTTTGAAGATTCTGAGTCGCTATGGAACTGAGGCATCAGAGCATTTCGACCTGGTGACTCAATTCTTTTCAAGTGACCATCCGCAAAATATACGCATGCAGGCCATCAAAACCGCATGTAAAATAGCCTCCGCAGATCAGCAGCAATACCTCAAAGACAAACTGAAAAAACTGACGGCCGATGAGGATCCTCGCATTCAGCATCTCGCGAATGAAGAACTTATTCGCTGATGATGGATAGATATGCTTCCTACTTGTATCAGTGAGGAATTTACTTAGCGCATAAAAAACTGGCGAACATGCATTCGCCAGTTTTTGTTTCTCAACCGCAATGTGGTTTACTCGACAGTCCAGGTATCACCGGTGCTGAAGAGGTCTTCGAGGTTGCCTGGGCCGTATTTTTCTGTGACGTCCTTGACCTGCTCGTTGACTTCGTCATCGTAGGTTGGACGGTCGATCGCTCTGAAGACGCCCATTGGTTCGGGGCTATCTGGATATCGCATTTGCGAAAGCAGGAAGGCGAGGGTTGGATTTTCCTGTTTTTCATCGTGGAAGAGCAGGTCGTCTTCGCTGACTCCACCTTTGCCCAGTTCGACAACTTCCGGCTGACTGAAATGATTCAGTCGAATCCCCTTATCGCGATCTTTCCCGAAGATCAGCGGCTTGCCGTGTTCGAGGTAGATGCAGTTTTCGACCTTCTGGTCTTTCTTGGAAGCAAAATCAAAGGCACCGCTGTTGAAGACGTTGCAGTCCTGATAGACCTCAACCAGAGCAGTTCCTTTATGATTGGCAGCTCGCTCCAAAACATAGCACAAGTGTTTAATATCGACATCGACAGATCGAGCCGCGAAGGTGGCGCGGGCGCCTATTGCTACGGAAAGCGGTGTCAAAGGAGCGTCGACCGAACCATAAGGCGTACTCTTGGTTCGTTTTCCCTGAGGACTGGTTGGTGAATACTGTCCTTTGGTCAGTCCGTAAATCTGATTGTTGAACAGGATCACTTTCAGATTCACATTGCGGCGAATCATGTGCATGAAGTGATTGCCGCCGATGGAAAGGGAATCGCCGTCGCCAGTGATCACCCAAACCTGTAAATCAGGTCGTGCCACTTTCAGGCCAGTCGCAATCGCAGGGGCACGGCCGTGGATACTGTGCATGCCGTAAGTGTTCATGTAATACGGGAACCGGCTTGAGCAGCCGATGCCGGAGATAAACACGAACTCTTCTTTGGGAATGTTCAGCGTTGGTAAGATTTTTTTGACCTGAGCCAAAATAGAATAGTCACCGCAACGAGGACACCAGCGGACTTCCTGGTCACTGGCGAAATCTTTGGGGGTTAGAACTGGAAGTTCAATACTCGTACTCATAAGGAGTCCTATCTCAACAGAACTTGATAATTGTCTTATTATAACCGTCTAACCTGCGACGGCGTGATTATTTCTTCAGGTTTTCAAGAATGGCATCGTAAACTTCGCTGACGAGGAATGGTTTCCCCTTCATCTTGTTCAGCCCCTTGGCGTCGCACAGGAACATCGCTCGCAGAAGGAAGCGAAGCTGTCCGGTGTTGAGTTCGGGGACGAGAACTTTATCGAAGCGTTTGATGACCTCTTCCAGATTCTTAGGAAACGGGTTGAGGTAGCGGATGTGTGCCAGCGTGACTTTATGGCCATCTTTTTGTGCTCGCTGAACAGCAGTACGGACAGAACCGTAGGTTCCGCCCCAGCTGATGACGAGCAGGTCGCCGGAATCGGGGCCTTCGAGTGGTTGTTCTGGAATATGATTGGCGATGCCGGCTATTTTTTTGGCTCGCGTTTCAATCATGTGCTGATGGTTGTCGGGATCGTAGCTGACGTTCCCTGTTCCATCCGATTTTTCCAGTCCTCCAACACGGTGTTCAAGACCCTTCGTGCCCGGTAATGCCCAAGGGCGAACGAGGCGATCATTTCGCAGATAAGGCAGATACTGGCCATCTTGTCCGTTGGCTTCTTTAATATGCTTGAAGTCGATCGGTTTGATGTTTTTGAGATCAGGAATCTTCCAAGGCTCGGCTCCGTTGGCGATGTAGCCATCACTCAGGAGGAAGACCGGCGTCATAAATTCGACGGCCAGCCGCAAAGCTTCTCGGGAGACATCAAAAGCATCGCCTGGAGTGGCAGCTGCGATAATCGGCATCGGACATTCGCCGTTGCGTCCAAAGAAGGACATCATCAGGTCGGCCTGTTCGGTTTTTGTCGGCAAGCCAGTACTCGGTCCACCACGCTGTACATTGACGATCACCAGTGGCAATTCGGTGATGACTGCCAGCCCGATTCCCTCAGACTTCAACGCGATACCTGGTCCACTGCTGGCTGTGACTGCAAACGCTCCACCGAAGGAGGCTCCGACAGTAGCGGTGATGGCGGCGATTTCGTCTTCAACCTGAGCTGTGCGAACGCCGAAGTTTTTCAGCTTAGAAAGTTCGTGCAGAATATCGCTGGCAGGTGTGATCGGATATCCGGCATAAAACAGTTCTTTACCGGAAACATGAGCCGCAGCGACCAGTCCCATCGCAACTGCTTCATTACCAGTCATTTTGCGGTATTTGCCCGGCGGCAATTTCGCGGGTGGAACTTTGTAATGAACGGTGAAGGCCTGAGTCGAATACCCGAGGTCGGCCCCGGCTTTCAGAGCTGACAGGTTTGCCTGAACGAGTTCCGGACGTTTCGCAAACTTGGATTTGATCCAATCCTGAGTCGCCTTCGCATCCCGATCATAGAGCCAGTAGACAAGTCCGAGAGCGAAGAAGTTTTTGCAGCGGTCTGCTTCTTTGAGAGAGAGGCCGAGATCGGCGACGGAATCGCGAGTCAGGCGAGTCATATCGACTTTATGAACACGATAACCGGCCAAAGAGTCATTGTCGTCTTCGAGCGGATTTGTTGCGTATCCAGCCTTGGACAGTCCGGATTTATCGAAAGCATCCTTATTGACAATGAGTGTTCCGCCCCGCTTCAGGTCGGCCAGGTTTGTCTTCAGGGCAGCAGGGTTCATGGCGACAAGGGTGTCGACTTCATCTCCCGGCGTGAAAATATCGGTGCTGGAGAAGCAGAGCTGGAACCCGGAAACTCCGTTCAATGTTCCGGCGGGAGCACGAATTTCCGCGGGGAAGTCGGGAAGGGTGCTCACATCGTTCCCGAAGACAGCCGAAACATTGGTGAATTGAGTGCCAACGAGCTGCATGCCGTCGCCACTGTCGCCGCAAAAGCGGATGACGACTGCATCGACTTGCTCTGTCGTGCGAAAATTACCGTTACCATTCGATTGTGTATCAACTGCCGACATAATCTGGTTAGACTCCGTTATTCTTGCCATTCAGGCGAATCGACGTCGTAGATACGACGTATTAAATGCGAATTCAGTTCGCTGTTTCAATTCCGGTTTTCTGCACAAATTCATCCCAGTGGATGGCTTGAGTGAATTCCGTACTCCGAGAATCATACTTAAGGAATATCGGCAAATCGGTTGCTTAACTCCGATAATCCATACAAGTTTCCCGGATTATCGTCATTCTTGCATTTACCAATGCACTTGGAAAGTGCGGATTAGGGCATTCAGGCAAGATTCGTGGATTGCTCAGGGGGGAATTTCATGGTGTCCGAGTTCTCCGGCGAGAGAGCGGGATCATATTTGCAAGTCCAGATGTGTCAATTTTAATCCTGAAATTGAGCATTTCTCGTAGCAATTTGCTGGAAAGTCTGTCTTGAGGAGGCTGACCTGAAGTTTGTTGTAACAGGTGCAAAAGACAGGCTGAAATTGACTCGATATATGCGATCAGGTATTTCTCCTATCCCCACGCAATGAACTGGTTCCTGGTTCATTGCCAATCGTTTCGAAATCAATCTGCATTTCGAGGCTCTCCTCCCCAAAAATTGGCAGTTTCATGCTCAAATCCGATCAGACACTTCGATTGCTGTTCGCTTTCGTATCGATAGTTATCCTGTCAACAGGCCTGCAAAAGGCAAAGGCTCAGGGAATTCAGACGGATGCACGGCTTGGTCATACGGCGATGCCTGCCTTTGGCCGGGATACCGGAATTACGCATATTGAATTCATGCCATATATCCTCGATGAAGATGAAAGCATTCTTTTTGGTGATCTACGAGGCTTCATGACGAATGAAGGGAATGTCGGCGGGAATATTGGAACAGGTTATCGGTTCCTGGAACCTAACGACATTCTCATGATTGGCGTGAACGGCAATTACGGCTTTGACCAGTCGCTGGAAAAGATTTATCAGCAAATGTCCTTCGGTCTGGAAGGTTCGACTCGATTCGGAAGACTGACTTCTAATGTCTATGTTCCCGTTGGCGAGGATGAAAAGGTCCTGCAATCATCCACTGGGAATGTCCGCATGCAGGGTAATCAAATTGTACTGGACACCGTGGATACCATCGGAGTGGCGATGAAAGGAGTCGATGTCAATCTCGGCTTCTATATGCCGGGAGAGTTTGCCGACGAACGGAACATGGAAGCGATCGTCAGTTGGTATCACTTTGAAGGTTCAAATGTTGATAATATCGATGGTGTCAAATTCCATGTTCAGGGAGACATCACCCCTTATCTGCAAACTCAGTTTGCAATCTCCAATGACGATACCTTCGGCACGAATGTTACTCTGGGAATGTCATTTCGTTTCGGTAATAACGATGTTCCAGACAATCGACTTGATCGTCAATTCCGCCGATTCAACGATTCCAACTACAACGTTATTGTGAGCAAACGCTCTGAGATTGGAACGGCTATTCCTTTGATCAATCCAATCACGAACAACGCGTATGTTGTTCAAAACATTCAAAACACAGGTGTTCCTGCACCAACAACCATAATGAGTATTGCTGCCCAGGATGGAACTGCCGAAAACCCGTTCGACACGATTGCCGAAGCGCAAACAGCTGGTGGAGACATCTTCTACTTGCGTGAAGGTTCGAGCTTTAGTGAGTCGATTGTGCTGCAGGATGGTCAGAAGCTGTTTGGAGAAGGGAACGCCTTCTCTATCGACACCGTCAATTACGGAACCGTTTCGATGGAAGCCAACGCCAGTGCAGCTCCCGTGACCATCAATGCGAGTCTGAACAGTCCCGCGATTACACTGGCTGACAACACATCTATTGCCGGTTTGACATTAAACCCTGCTGCCGGCTCGACCAGTGGGGATTTAATTGTCGCCAATGGCATCGATAATTTCCGAATTGAGAATGTGACACTCAACGATGCAACCGAGAGTGGACTTGTCATCGACTCCTCAAACAATGGCTACGTCAACAATCTGACCATCAACGACAGTCAGGCAGACGGAGTGAAAATCCTCAACCACGATGGTTATATGCGGCTCGATAATGTGAAAGTCGAAGGAGCTGGAGGCAATGGTGTCTTGCTTAGCGGTGGTCATGGCCAAACGGTTTTTGGTGGCGACCTTACATTGTTAAACAATCAGGGAAGTGGCCTACTGGTTGAAGATTTTGATTTGATCACCACTGTAGACGATCAGGGAACGGTCGACACGAGCGACGATGTCGAAACAGATGTTTACGGATTCGCTGCTGTTGAGAACCTGATTCTCCAGGGAGCGACCGGCAGCAAAGGTGTAGAACTTGTTGATAACATGGGCCTGATTGACATTTATACGATGGATATACAAACCACAAACGGAACGGGAATCGAATCGCGAAATTCTGATTTTGTTCGCATTCGCGATGGATCCGTCTCTTCAGTGAATGCACCGGCAATTGATGTTGAAGATTCGGCTGTCGATATTCGTCCCGATTCGATTTCTGCAGATGGCGGAATGTATGGAATTCGCATGGTAAGAACCACTGGAACAGTCATGGCCACAGGGGGGTTTGAAGAAGATAGCGGTGGAACAATCCAGAATACCGACACTGCAATTTATGTCGAGGATTCTGGCTCGGCAGGGTTCCAGTTCGGTAATTTTGTGGACAACACTCATGTGGCCGTCCTTCGAAATGCCGAAGTCCTGGATATTATTTCCTCCAAATTCACAGGAACAACCTCCACGATCGTTGATGCAGAGAACGTAAAACTGTTTGCTCTGACAAACAACATGTTTGAAGGGAACTCCACGACCATGGGGACAGCTGTAAATTATGTGGTCGATGAAGCCGGTGGTTATGTCGCACGAATGGTTCGAAATACGATCGTCGATTCTCCGAAAATATTCTTCAATGCTCAGACGATGCCTGGTGGAGAGTCGGCTTCGCTTGACTTCAATTTTTCAGAAAACAGTGTCGATTTGAGCCAGGCATTGGGAATTGGTGCAAAAATGGATTGGACCGGTCCTGTGAATGCCAATATTGTCTCGAACTTTGTAACAGGCGATGCGGCTAATCAGAAAGCGTTTCAATTCCTGACAGGAGATTCTGCCGAATTGGGAACATTCACCTTCTCTCAAAATATTCTGGGATTTACCGAACAAAACGCTACCGCGATCGAAGTGCTTTCACAATCGACTCTGGACCTGGCGGTCTTCAACAATGCGATTGAATTCCGAGGAATAGACAGCGTCGGTGTGCGTACTTCGGCCAGCAGAACGTCCACCCTGATCCTGTCGAACAACTTTATTGACGATTACGCCGGCGGAGCAACCGGGATTCTCTTCCCCTCAATCCACGATGGTTCAACCATCACGCTCGACGCCAACGAAATCAATCTGCAACGCTTCAGCACATTCGTCGACCGCGGCATCATCTTGAGCAACGTCACCGGCACTGACGATCCCTTCGTCACTCTAGTCTCGAACCTCAACAACACCATTAACGGAGCCACAACAGCTGTCTTTGTGCCTGCGAATTCGATAACTGGACGATTAGTAATTAATGGCCAGGTTTTTGAGTAGAATATTGTAATTCAATTTTGAGCGGTTACTTTTTGTGTTAAATTCAACGCAAATAAAAGAGAGCTGCTGCAGGATTCAGGAAGATCGCTGTTCCCAATTGGGAAAGTTTATACAAGCTTACGCAGCAGACACGACCTCAAGTCAATGCCTGGCCGGACAGTGGGCGATCAAATCGGGCTTGAGGATCTGACACCTGCTCAACTTCTCTCATGCAATTGGTAACTCTTCGACCTCAGGGAGTCGATCCTAAGGATCGAATAAATCCCTGCTGCGATGGGGATGTCATGGAAGCTGAAGAAGTAATCTGTGTGAAGTGAATTTCTGGCAACCCAATCTCTCGACTTTTGGCACCCCGTCTAATGTTGGTTATCACTCCAGAATTAATCTGAGGTTGAGCGAAGGCTCTCCCGGTCTTCATTCTTGGTTATTATCATTTTCGAGCAGCGAATCATGCCCATTTTGCCTGAATTCACTCTTGCCGATTCCATAGAAAAAAGCCATTGATGCAGATTGTACATCAATGGCTTTTATTGCTTTAAGCGGTCTGATTATTGTGGTGTGTCTTCAGCCGTTGGTAGATCTTTGGGCATCACATCAATCTGGATGTCATCTTCTGCTTCAGGTATCTGCGGCATTTTGCTGGCAGCCGGGAAGGCTGATTCTGGAATTTCTTCCAGGTTTTCCTTGCGATCTTCATTCTTCAGCAAAGAGTAGTGAGCACCATCTTTGCCTTCGAGATCGAATCGCCCCCAATAAGTGCGTGAATATGGGTTGTAGTAGTACACGTAGCGGGGGCGTTTGGGGTAATGCACACAGTAGTGGTAGCGATAGCCCACATAGCTCGGTGTCGGTTTGTAGTAGTAGGAGCGAACATGATATCGCTGCTGCGGCTTGTAGCTCCAGCCACCATAGTATTGGCGATAGCCCTGGAATGCGCGGGCTTCCTGTTCGACGGCAATTCCTCCCATCAGGGCGATCATTGTAAGTAGCATTGTGTTTCTGATTGTGCGTGTCATCTGTTCTTTCCTTCGAGTTTTCGGAGATTCGATTTGTGTTTGTTTCGTGTGTCGTTGAAGACATCATTGAAACGCAGTTCTCCAGGAATTCTTCCCCGAAATTATTGAAATTATTCCATTTTCATTTTTATCTGAGATTTGCAGCTCAGATGCTGTTTAGATGTTAACCAGATTTAATCGCAGTTCGCAAACAGATTCAACCCTTCATACTCATAATCGCAAAATTTGCAAAACAAACAGGGGGATGGAATCCAGATTAGACCATTTTCAAATGGTTTGCTGCAGTCGCTTGGGTACCTAATGTCCTAAATACGCTGTGTTTGCTCCTGCTGAACGCTGCAGTTATTTCTTGAATAGGCAATATTATTCATTCAATTCAGGAAGATAAACGAATTTACCATTTTTCCGAATAAGAATTCAATTTCACGAGAAGACATCCAATGTCTGTTCGTTTCCCAATAAACCTGACATAGCAATTGAGACTTTGTTAGTTGCTTTGGTACAGTGAACACAACAACGAAACACAAATTCAGTAGATATTGGGTCAGCACAATGGACAGTTATCGGTTTTCCACATCGCTGTTTCTTTCAGCGATTATCACATCCAGCCTGATCGGATCAGTTGCTACAGCTGATGAAAATCCTCAGGTTCTGGCCAATCAGGCCTTTGGCATCCTCAAGGCGAAGTGCTACAGCTGTCACGGGGGAGAAGAAACCTACTCAGGATTACGCATCCTTGATCGCGATGTTCTGTTTGCCAATCGAACTGGTAAACCCTTTATTAAATCCGGCGATCCGATTGCTTCCAAGATCTGGGAAGTCATTAAAGAGGATAACATGCCGGTTTCCCCGGACGACTATGTCACTCCCGTCCCTCTGGCAGCTGAGGAAAAAGAAACTTTGCGGAACTGGATTCTGGCAGGGGCTCCCATTCCGGAATCAGGAGCTGATCGAGACCATATTTCTCGACTGCAAGTCCTCCAGTGGATTGAAGAAGATACGGATGATCTGGATAGCCGCGATAAAGGCACAACCAAATATCTTTCCCTGGTCCATCTGCACAACAACCCGGAAATCTCAGAATACGATCTGCGACTACACCGTGCCGCATTATCCAAAGCCTTAAACAGCATCAGCCTTTCCGATGTCATCGTGCTGCCTAAAGCGATCGACAAATACAATACCGTTTATCGCATCGACCTGGACGACTACCGCTGGACGGCTCAAATCTGGTCGAAAATGCTCGATCATTATCCCTATGGATTGATGCCGAATACCAGAAACAAAGCCGAATACGAACTGTTTGAAGATATCGAACGAAATCTCGATGGGTATTTCGATTACTTCACCGATATCCGGGCCGACTGGTTCGTCGCCAAAGCAATTCGTCCCCCTTTGTATCACATGTTCCTCAACATTCCTGAAGATGTTTACGATCTGGAAGCCCGTCTGGGTGTCAATCGAATGCAGGATTTGAAAAAGGGGGAAATGCTACGTGCTGGAGTGCTCGTCAGTGGGATTTCCAGCCAGAACCGTATTATGGATCGCCATCGTTCCAACTACGGTTCTTACTGGATCAGCTACGATTTCCAGAAAGAATCGGGCAATGGCAATATTGCACGATATCCCCTGGGGCCAGATCATGGCGATGAGATCATCAATAAGTTCTGTTTTTCTCACGATGGTGGTGAGATTATCTATCGCCTGCCTAACGGCTTACAGGCTTACATGCTGATCGACAATCACGGTAAACGAATCGATGTCGGCCCAACTTCAATTGTAGCCGACGGGGCCAGAGTTTCCGGAACAACGGAAATCGTTAATGGACTCTCCTGTATTACCTGCCACAAGCACGGCACCAAGAGCTTTGACGATGTGATCAGTTTCTCCCATGCGGTTCGCCATGCCAAGGCTCGGGAATTGATTGACGAAATTTATGATGTCTATGCAATGCAGAAAGTCCTGAAAAGGGATCGCCGCGACCATTTACTCCTGCTCGTCGAAACCATTGGACCATTTCTGCAAGTCGGTGAAGATAAGGACAAAGCGATTGAATCTTTTCCTGAACCAATTTCACTCGTGGCTCGACAATACGACAAAAATATGACAGTCGAAGATATCGCCTGTGAACTCGGGTATGAAAATTCTTCGCAAATCAATCTGAATGACGATGATTTGATCGACCTCGGCTTGGGACTTCTGCGACCGGAATTTGCTGATCGACCAGCTGACCTCGTCTACAAACGTTCGATGTGGGATTCAATTGTCGGAGGGACTTCAGTCTATCAGGAAGCCTGCGAAGTGCTGGGTCTCGGCCAGCCGATTCTTCGAAAAGGAGCTCAGAAATATTAATAGAATCAGTTCCCTCTCCCTCTGGGGGAGGGAATTCGCGTTACTAGAAATAAGAACGTCTAAGGGATCCCCTCATCCGGCCTGCGGCTAATGTGATTTTTACTGACGTTTTGAGATTTCCAGGGAAGAACATTATACCTCATCCGTTCCATAAGCATACAAACTTTAACAACACACAATAAGGGCTTAGAATCATGTATTCACTTCTTGCATCGATCAGAAACAAAGTGTTTCCAGGACTCATCCTACTAGGAATTGCACTTCATTCAGGAACAACGGCTCAAGCCGGAATGTCACTCAAGGATGCCTGCCAGGTTATTGCCGATACAGTTTGTACTTATCTTGAACAGAAGGAAGAAACTTCTGTATTAATTGGCAATTACTACGGCGGCAGTGGTCCGGAAATACAACGGATTCTCAAAGTTTTAATTGAAGCCAAAGGGTTCGACACAAAAGACGGCATGACGCTCGAAGGTCGTTGCATTGCGATTGCAGGAGATGATTTAAAGATTCGTGTTGTCTCGACCTTGCTCAGCAGAAATTATGAGCCAATTACGACAATTCCAGTTACTCAGGATGTCGATCTTGTTATCGATGATAAGTCCGACACGCTCAAAGGAACCGGCACGAATGTCGATGTGACTAAGTATCTCAAAGACGGTCGTATTGAACAGGAAGCTCTCAAAGAAGGCGTGAGTGCCACACAAAAGCGGGAAGAATACGTTAACAAAGAAATCGCCAAATCCTACCAGGATCAGAATTCGGTCGATGATTACCAGTTGTCAACAGTTGTTGTTGATAATGCCAGTGTCTCGCCCGAAAGAGGTAGTGATTTTTCTGTTGAACTGCTCGTCAAAAATGAATATGGGGAATTCGTCGAGAAGAAATCCTATCTTCACAAAGGCAAACCATTTGTCGACTACAACTTCGGCGATGTGATTGGGATTCGCGTCAATAATAAATCTCCTCACGATGTCGTCGCCGATGTCTCTATCGACGGCATTTCTGTCTTCGAGTACTCAGAAATCCCCGGCTACAAAATCAATAAACTATTCTTGGTTCGAAAGAACGATTATAAGACAGGCAAGGGGGGCTCCCTGCTCGTCAAAGGCTGGCACAAAACCGATCAGGAAGTTTACGAATTTCTTGTGACTGATGTCGCAAACAGCGAAGCCGTCAAACTGAAACGACCTCGCAATAACATCGGTGTCGTCACCGTTCTCTTCTATCCAGCCTGGCAGACACCAGAAGCAAAACCTGGCTACTTACTATCGAAGAAATCATCCACTCAGGATGGTGGCATGAAAAAGGGAGATACAGCCGGGGACAGCAAAAAACCAACCGCTTTGTACTTCGACCGAAACACACCACTGGCCTCAATCGCAGTTCGCTACGATGTTAAAGTCGATCATAATGACGCACAATTGCCTAAATAAACGACTCCAAAATAGAAAAGCCACCCAATTTTCGGGTGGCTTTTTTTATGTCCATCATGAATTGAAATAACGATTTCCCGTACATATTAAATCCATAAGGCAGATACCTCCTGAGTGTTCTGCGAGCAAACTCGTATGACGTCAGGTAGTATTGATCTGCCAGCAGCACAATGATTTGACATTATGGATTATTGTTTAAAACTCCTTTAGGGCGGAACATGGGGATCGTGAACATCTGGCTTTCAAGATCTCGGCTTGCAGCGAATGATGGGATCTGTTCGTTCCCTGAGATCAACGGCAACTGTTTATTCACATATTCAACAATCTCCGGCCACTCGACATCTCCTTGAAAACGATTGTGGTCGGGATTAATACCATCAGCTTCGCTAGCCGCCTTGAGAATGATATAAGTCAGGAATCCATGCTTTAGATTTGCACTTTCATTAGCAAGTTCCTGTTGATCACTGGTGGCCGAGAGAACGAAGAATCCACTCAAATCGGCATCGTGTGCAAACTCTCGAACAGCTGTCTCGTCATGAGTGGCATTGTGACTATGGCAGGCATCCAACAGAAAGATTGTCGGTGCAGGAATCGTTCTCAAGTTTTGAAACGTACTCCAGGGAATACCATGTTTTGTCAAATCATGCTCTTTGCTTTCCACATTTTCTGTCACAAAGACAAAATGATTATCAACGGCATCTCCATGCCCACCTAGAAAAACAACAATGACATCCCTACGGGAATCATCACCATCAGCTTGCTTTAAAATCGTCTGTTGCGTCCTGTTGATGGCGTTATCAACATCTGCTTTCTGCAGATTGCGATCTAAACTTTGGCTCGAAATAAATTCCACGTTTCCAAGCTGATAATGTGGTGAAACCTGCTTGAACATTTTCAAGATACTCTGAGCATCAATTATGGGAAAAAGCAATGGTGAGTAATCACCTGTTGGCGAATAATCTTTGCAGGCCAGCAGGATGAGATGAATTCGGATGGCTGGGTTCAACTCGATCTGCGGAGCAAATACAACACTTGCCTCTCCGAAGAGACGGTGGTCGAACGTGTTGTTGTCCTCATCCTTACGCACAGCTTTTACACGAAATCGACTGATGGGACTGCAATGGTCGGGCGGTATACGATTCCACTTCAAGCGTGTTCTTCCGACTGTTTTTTCAATGTCATCCGGAGAGGGCAGGGGGATGCCGTCCAAATCAACAACCAGATCGGTCAGTTCGTATCCCGATTTATCCGACATCAGAATTTCAACCTCAGCCGGAATGGAATCCTGAGGTTCAAAGCGTTCACCGACATAAGGCCTGAGAATTCGCATTTCCGGCAACTTGGCAATTTCCTCTGCAAGTTTGTCACTCGCATTGGATACGGTTGGTTCTCTCAGAAGTCGAAATGTTCTATTCGTACTGCGTTCCCTTAACAGAAAATCAAAGAACCGATCTCCCGTTCCTCCGCGATCATATTTCAAGCGAAGCTGAGAAGCTTTGACAATTCGCGGCGGTTGACCTGGCCCGCGGTTGACAAGATACTGAACCAGTTCATCCCCTTCAAATGCGGAGGATTTAAAATACCCTTCTGAAGTGTAGGCAACCCAGTGCAGGTTCGCGTTGACAAAGAGTGTTGTGATCGGTTCCCAGGCTGGAGTGATGCGACGTTCAAACGTTTCAATGCCACGTTCCCACTGGACATACAAATCTTCCCAGACAACCTGATTCATCAGAATCTTTTGCATTTCGCGAACATCGGAGCTGTATCGCTTTTGAGCCGCGGATTCCAATCGAACAATTCGATCCCCCGGCAAAAGTCCACGACCAGCCGCAATACCGCCATCGGTCACTTCTGTCACCTGAAGTCGATTCTGTGTCACATCAAAATTAGCTCCCCACTGGAGATTCTGGAGTGGGCCAGAAGTTTCGATTCCGCTCAGATTCCAGAATTTCAATGTTTGATCCCGACTGCTCGAAGCCAGGATGCGGCCATCATGTGAACAACACAATGAGAGTACATCGTCGCTATGATCCCGAAAGTATCGCACCAGTTGAGCCTGCTCGCCAACCTTCGTTGGCAAACGATAAACATAAACGCCATAGTTGCTCACGGTTCCAATCGCGACTCCTACTGGTTCCTGAGACTGAGCCTCCGGCGGGGCAGGAATCCAGCAGTAATCGCTCATCAATCCTTGCATTCGTCGGTCCAGCACAATTGATGTTTTGAGGCCAAGTGCACGATTTTCTAGATTGATCAATGAATTCTCGCTCGCATTCCGGGAACGAAAGCTTTCGTTGAATGTCCAATTTCCAGATGTCTGCTGATTGGAAACAAGTTGAACATCCCGCTGTTCCAGATCGCGCCGAAATCGCAGTGGTGTCAAATCCAGCGTGAATGTATTTCCGCTGCCATTCTTCAACTCCATTTGATAATCACGCCTCTGCTGATTATCTGGAGCAGGAGCGACAAAGTTGATCTCGGTAAATAGCTGATTCTGACGATCCACGTCGATTCGATAGTTCTCATCAGAGAGCAGATTGTCCAGTCCTGCTTTTTGAGCTGCTTCCAAATCAAACAGATGAAAAATTCCTGCAATTCCGTGCTGAGTTGTCAGATAATTCCCATCTGGACTGAAGCGGCAATTTGGAAGATCGTCTAAGTCAGTCTCTGTAAATGTACCGGCCAACAGAGCAGGGGACTGGCTCAGGTTCCATAATTCCAGAGCCGGTTGCTGGTTTAAATTGGCAACAGCCAGCCAGCGCCCATCCTGTGTATAACTCAATGCTGCTGGAGTTGGGCCTTTATCGCGGAGAGACCGGACGAGTTGAGGCTTCACGAAACCTTTCCACTGCTGAATCAATCCACTTTGATCAGCGGTAAACCAGGTTTGATCGTCTGCAGGTTTAGAAATAGCTGTAATATCTCGCGAAACTCCATCATTATTAACTTCACGCAAGATTTCATATATGAATTGACCCGGCTGAGAAATATCCCAGATCACAATCTGTTGGGCACCCATCACGGCGACATGTTGATTGTCCAGAAATTGAACGGGGAGAGAGCGATTAAAATACTCTGGAAATCCCTTTCGCAAGACGACAGACTCCCACCGAGGTGCTTGCCAGATGCGAACTTCCGCATCCTGACTGACACTGACGAGTGATTGACCATCGGGAGAAAAGCTCAAATCCTGAATGGTTTCCTGATGACCATTCGAAGAGTCATCCAGCCGGGAAGGGGGGAGGGCCTGCTCGACTTGCCCCAGTTTTCGGTCGATCAGAATAATATCGCCCGTAGTACGAGCGGCGTATCCTCCGATAGCCAGATGATCCTGCGATGAATCCATCGCCAGAATCTGTCCACGATAACCCCGCGAAATTTCCCAGGGGATCGATTTGATCTGCAGTAATCGTAACTGTCCCAATTCATTTGGCTTAGCAGCAGGATCGCGTTGAAGCTGCCAGACCTCGACACTTTTATCCACGCCTGCGGTATAGAGGAGGCTGCTATCGGGAGAGAACCCGAAACCGTGCGTCACTCCTGAAGGCCCTCGTTTATCCAAAACAAAACGAGGTGGGCCACCATCTACAAACGGCTGCTTAACCACAGGTTCAGCATGAGATGCTGTTAAAGAAATAACAAAGATGAGAAGGAAGGGTATTGCGATTACGCGGCGCATAGTTTCACTTTCGTTCAGACTATATGTGAGAGTTGGAATCTAATGAATCCAAAAGTCAGAATAAAATAGTCTGAGACGAAAGGGAATGGTGAACTAAATATTCGATAATGCGTATTGATGAATCTCTCTACTGTGGTGGACCAAATAATGGTTGTGGAGTTTCTGGCGATGTTCGCGGGCGGGGATTAAGTTCCGAAAGCACATAGTCCTGATCGGGTTGGGACAACTCAAGAATGGGAACCTGAAAATGCAGAAATTTGTTGTTGGGCACAGAGGCGTAATTTCTCAGTCCTTCAATTGCTCCCAGATATTCCTGGTCCGGTTCCGAAAAGGAGTTGAGTGGGATATCGATCCAGCTCAGCGAATGTCCCGGAATGGTTGCTTCACCCACACGAACCATGACGGTTCCTTTCTGACCAGGGCCAGCAGGGGCCTCCTCATAAAAGACCCAGAAGACTCCTCGGAAAGGGCGAATATTTTGTCCATTGACCGGTTCCACTGGTGTCCATTCACGCGAAAGGAGTTTGATAATCACTCGATCTCCTGGTTTCATCCCGGCAAATTCACCACGAATCATCGGCTGCCCATCCGCATTCACCCAGTCTCTGACGACCGGATAACCGGGCGGGGCATCCGCAGGGGGACCTGCTGGTCCATCTGGACCGTTAGGATTATTCATTGCTGGAGCAGTGGAACTGGGAGGTGGTCCACCGGGCGGGCCACTTGGAGGAAGGTCCTTATTGGAGGCAACCTGAGTTTTGCTCTCAGGCGGAAGGTCAGCACGAGAATTTGCAGGCTGCTTAAAGACAAACTCCTGATCTTCCTTTCTAAGTTCATCAATTGGAATTCGTTTCTGCTCCTTATTGACCAATTTGATAACAACGACTGCCCCATCAAAACTCACGAAATCGCCGACAGCAAGCTCACGACCTGAAGCCGAAAGAAAGCGACGTCCTGAGTTAGCAGAAGTCGTCGCAGCGGCTTTCACATCCTCGGTGGAAACTTTTGCCAGCTTATCAACAGCAGATTCGGGTGTATTCGCCTTCGTGACTGGGGGAGAAGGAGATTCCGAGGAATTCTTATTCGTTTCGGAAGTACTATTATTATCAGCGGCGGTATCTGATTTCTGATTGCTTTTGTCTGAACTGGCAACAGTGGACGTGTTATCTGGTTTCTCTGAAGAGTTTGAATTCAATTGAGTCATCGCGAACCCAATGCCAATTCCGGCTCCAACAAACAGGAGAGCCATAATCATGACTGTTGTTGGTGAAATTCCTCCTCCAGTCGATGGGGGAGAGAGTGGTTGGGCTACGACTTCCCGAGCGGGTTCCGGCTGCCGGACTTTCATTTTATGTCCACAAGCTCCGCAGACGAGTCGCATTTCTGGTTCAATGCTCTGTGGAAGCCCCAGAGCGGCTCCACATTTGCTGCACTTAATACTTTTCGGTTGACTCACAGCTACGGTCTCCTCCCATTACAAAATGATGATTTTCAGCCTCTATCAATTTGGTAATCGGGTTGTCAGAAATCTTATTTTGAGGATTAATCCTCAAATGAATTGTCACTTTTGTAACGCAGAACTGCACTTAATCTTCCAGACATCATAAGGCATTTCCAGAAAATCACCATGTTTTCTTACATAGAGATCAAGATCCACTGACATTTTATTGACCTGTTAAAACTCTGATATCCTGTAGACGTAGGAAAGAATCTAACAAATCTTTTTCAAATTCCCGTCGCTACGGTTTGAAAAGAGCAGGGGAGCTGGCGCATAATCGAATGACTACGATTCACACACTCAGAAGGTCCTCATCTCCCCGCGTTTTCTTGAAGTCGCCCCTGGCGGTCCGGTCACGCTCATGTCCTCTGAACTCTCTGGCAGCGACTACAGTCTGCTCGAATCACTCGGCACCATCCTCACAGATTCAGCCGTTCTCTCAAAATTGCCTCGTGCCTGGCATCGCGAAAAGCTCGTACAGGATCTCCGGGAAATCCTACTGGAAGAGAATGCCCGTTGTGCGGTTCTCACTGGAGAATCGGGAGCTGGCAAGACGGCCTTGATTTACGAACTAGCCCATCAGTTGGTTGAACAGGACACTGGTTGGACGATAGTACAAATCACCCCGACGGAGTTTCTGAAAGGGACGAGATATCTTGGGGAATGGGAAACGCAATTATCGAACCTTCTCCAAGTTATTTCCAAGCCGAATAAAGTCATTCTCTATATTCCCGCTCTTCATGAAATTACCACTGTCGGGCGATCGTCTTCTTCAGATAACAATGTCGCTTCTGCTTTGATCCCGCATATCGAACAGGGAAAGATTGTTATTCTGGGAGAAAGCAGTGAGGAAGAACTTCAGGAGGGATTTGCTGCGAATCCCGCCCTGAAAAGGCTCTTTCAACAGATCACACTCAAAGCTGCCGATGACGAGCTGACCAAGCAAATTGCCTGCGAAGTCATTGAAGAAGTCGATTTGAAGCCCACCTCTGCATTTGTCGATCGCGTTTTTGAACTCTCGGAATTCTCACAGGCTGGCCTTGAAAATCCAGGGCGCATCGTCGGGCTTTTGCGTCAGGTTCTGGCCAATCGAACGGAAGGAAATGAACTTCCCAGCGATCAGGAAATTCTTTCGGTCATCGAAAAGTCGACAGGCGTCTCGACTCATTTGCTTGATGATCAGATTCCATTAAACCTGAAGGAGGTACGTGCATTTTTTGAAGAGAAAGTGATCGGGCAACCCGAAGCGGTCAATGCCGCTGTCGATATCGTCACGTTGATCAAGTCTCGTTTGACCGATCCCGGCAAACCCTACGGAGTGATGCTCTTTGTGGGGCCGACCGGGGTCGGGAAAACTGAAATGGCTCGCTCGTTGGCAGAGTATTGTTTTGGCGATGCAAAACGACTCTCGCGAATCGATATGAGTGAATTCGCCACTTACGACGGCTTTGAACGGCTCAATGGCGGCAAAGGACGTGCGGGAGTCTTGACGACAATCGTACGCAAACAGCCCTTCTCTATCATTTTGCTGGATGAAATTGAGAAGGCTCATCTGAATGTTTACGATTTGTGCCTGCAGATTTTCGATGCGGGCCGTCTATCAGATGGTCAGGGAAAAACCGCGGACTTCCGTCGCTCAATTATTATCATGACATCCAACGTCGGAGGTCAGATTTCGGAGGAACCTTCATTTGGATTTGGCCAGAATGAACAACAGGAAAGTCTGGATACCGAAATTCATCGTGAATTGGGTCATACATTCCGGCCTGAGTTCATCAATCGCATCGACCGCGTTGTCGTCTTCCGGCCTCTCACAAAAGATACCGCTGAGAAAATCGCCCGGCTCGAAGTCGATCGCGTTTTGCAACGCTCGGGAGTGACGGGAAGAAACCTGACAGTCAAAATCGCCCCCAATGTCTTTCCCCTGCTCCTTCGGGAAGGTTATTCCCGAACCTTCGGGGCACGTCCCCTCAAACGAGTCATTGAGCGTCTCCTGCTAATGCCTCTGGCTCGAAAACTGGTCACTGGGAAAGTCCCTTCAGATTCCATCATTCATCTTTCTGCCCGGCAACGGCAAATCAGTATTGAAGTGGAATCGCCAATTAAAGATGACGAACAGGTTCCGGAGCCATTTCAAATTGCCGAGTTGGATGAGTTGGATCGTATTCGTGAACGCGTGCAGGATTTGCGAGAACAATCCATGGGTTGGTCAGCTCGAAAAACGAATCTACTGGCGAGAACCGCAATCCCTGGCTTCTGGGATAATCGCGAGGAAGCCGAGTTCATTTCCGACCAGATCCATCGACTGGAAACCGCAGCGAAGAAATTGGATTATCTCTGGCGTCTGGCGGATCGCAAAGCGACTCGCAAATTGGGGCAGGACGATTTAGCCACTCTCGAAATTCGTACGCAACTTCTGGAGATGTTTCATCAAGATAGTGAATCACCATTGTTTGGAGATGTCTATCTTTCGATCTCCGTGCTAAATCGAAAAGGGGACTCACAAGGAGGATTGCTGCGAGTTGCGGCCATGTATAAATCCTGGGCTCGTCGATTCAAACTCAAATGCGAAGTGATCTCCGATCAGCTGACAGACTCTCCAATGAACGACAGTGTGATTCTGCATATCAGTGGACTCGGAGCGACTGCCTATCTGTTGGAAGAAAATGGCATTCATGAATTGACCAGACGTTCTTCCGACATGAATGAAAAACTTCGCGAGAGGATTCAAGTGGAGGTGCTGCCAGCGGATGTGCTCAACCCCGATATCTCCAGCGACGACATCAGTTTCGATGTGCAAACTCTTCACGATGTAACTGGCCGGTTGATTCAGCGTCCACAATGGAACGCGCGATTCGTTCATGAGCCCTCGATGATTTCCTTGCGAGTCCACTCGGATGGAACGCGGCAATCTCTGGAGGAGCGATTTGTCCCGCTGATGAAATCTTACGTGAGTGCTTACCAGAGCAGGGGGCCAATTGACGAAGGTCGGATCATTCGGATTTACGAAACCGGATCGACAGGAGTCGTTCGCGATCGTCGCACCGGCATCCGTTCTGGGCGTGTCGATAAAATCTTCCGAGGCCATCTCGATCGCTTCCTGAGACTGCCTGAAATCAATTCATAAATCGAATTGCAGCTGTTGCTATCTGCGGCAAAATTCTGTCCGACATGTCTGGTCGCGCATTCGGCTCATACTGAGCATTCAGACGCACTCCCCGAAAATTACCTTCGTAATGTCTAGGCGTTTTTTACAGTCGAATGATACATAACGGACATTATCGGACGTTGGGTATCGGTTGAAATTCTGGCTTTCACTGGATTAATGGAAGTTTCTGTAAAGCGAAAACGGAATGAGAAAGTTCAGAATGGATGGCTGGCCATGATGAATAACAAAGCCCAGGACCATTAATGATCCTGGGCTTTTGTATGTTTCCTCGGTTACACAATTTCTGACGATGATTTCAGGAGACGGCTTCGCTGCCTCCCACGGCTCCCTCTTCGAAGATGCCAATTTTTCGGAAGCGATCGTAGCGATGGTCGATCAACTCTTGTGGACTTTTGCCGCTGAGCTGACGCAATGCCTGAACGATCTCGACTTTAAGATTTGTCGCCGCCTGACGATGATTCCGATGAGCTCCTCCGAATGGTTCAGGAACCGTTTTGTCGATGACACCAAACTCGAGTAAATCGTTGGCGGTGAATCTCAGAGCGCGGGCGGCCTTATCGGCATGCTTGGCGTGCTTCCACAAAATGCCCGCACAACCTTCAGGGCTGATGACCGAATAGTAAGCATACTGCATCATGCAAACATGATTCCCAACGCCAATTCCAAGCGCCCCTCCAGACCCCCCTTCACTGATCACGACACTGACGATCGGAGTAGGCAGTCGAGACATTTCGCGAAGGTTGTAAGCGATCTGATAAGAGATGCCTCGTTCTTCAGAACCAATTCCGGGATAGGCACCCGCGGTATCGATAAAGGTAACAATCGGCAGATTGTACTTGGCTGCCATCTGCATCTTCTGTATCGCTTTACGATAGCCTTCGGGATGCGGCATGCCGTAATTATGGAGAGTTCTCTCTTTAAGATGTCGACCTTTGTGCTGGCCAACGAACATCACTTTGCGACCATCGATTCGCGCCATCCCAGTGACGATCGCTCGATCATCCCCGTAGGCGCGGTCGCCGTGCAGTTCGATAAATTCATCGAAAACAAGATCGAGATAATCGAGTGTCTGCGGGCGATTTTCGTGGCGGGCAACTTGTACGATTTGCCAGGGATCGAGGTTCTCAAAAACTTCTCGACGCAGACGTACGATCTCGGCACGCATATTTTTGATGGCTTCGAGCTTTTCCGGTGTCGGATCCTGCTGAGCATCCAGACTTTCCAGTCGTTCTTCTAAGTCGTGAATTTCACGTTCAAATGGCAGTGGCCGAAGGGTCATGAGCGGTAGTCTTATTTGTATATAATTTTGGTAAGGTTGTCATAAGGAGGAATGAGGAGAATATCTCATTCCAGCTGAAAACAAAAGATCGTCTCACAGCATGTTCGTATCGAAATTACTTGAAATCAGGCAATTCATCGGCAAATGGTAAATCATCGGGATTCACTTGTGGCTTGGCAGGCGGAGCCGGTTTTTTTGCTGGTGGTGAATTTGGAGCAGGTGGCTTCGGTTGAGGCGGACGTTGCTGAGGTGGCTGCTGTTGCTGATTCGGTTGTCCCTGAGGTGGAGCCTGTTGTCCTGGCATGGGTTGGTTAGGATACTGGGGATAATAGCCCGGCATTTGTTGCCCTGGTTGAGGGGCATATTGACCCGGCATTTGCTGTCCCGGCATCCAACCCGGAGGTGGTTGCATCTGAGGTTGATTTGCAGGCTGCTGAGGTCTTTGCGGAGCTTTTTTCTTCTCCGGTTCCGGCTTTTTAGCAGGTGCCGGGGGCTGTTTTTTGGGTGTCGGTGCAACTTCCAATCCATCACGAATCCGCTGTTGTCGCTCAGCATCAGATCGACTATCCAAAGTTGATGCGACAGAATCATCGAGCTCTGCCTTCGCTTTGGTAATTTTTGCGGTGGAATAAGCTTCAGGATCCTCGTTAAACATTTTCACACTGCGAAATTCAGATAACGCTTCGCTGGCTGAATCGGGCCGATTCTCGGGCTTTTTGGCCAGCAATCGCAAAACGAATTTATCCATCTCAGGAGAGACGTTCTCATTGAAAGCCGAGGGAATCGCCGGTGGCTCCTGAATATGTTTTATCAACAGATCATTCGGAGACGTTCCCATGAAAGGGGGTCTGCCTGTCAAACATTCATAGAGGGAGACTCCAAAACTGTAGAGATCGGACTGAGCCGAGGGGAGTTTGCGACGCACAATTTCCGGCGCGATATAAGTTCGAGTCCCCTGAATGGATTTCGATTTCCCCCCCAGCATTTTAGATAGGCCTGAAGGTGCTTTCGAGGAAAGAGAAAAATCGATCAGGCGGACATCCGTCGCTTTCGTCATCATAATATTGTCAGGTTTTACATCCCGATGCAGCCAGCCTTTCTCATGAACATGAGACAGCCCCATTAACAGGCATTCCACCAGTTTCCGCAGCCGCATGTGGATGACCAGAATATCTCCACGGATAATCTGTTTCAGATTTGGGCCACCAAAATGTTCCATAATCATGTAGGCATGTTTTTTGGTTTGAACATGGCCAAAAACCTGAATGATATTGGGGTGATCGAGACCGGCAGCAATTTTGTATTCGCGTTTTAAAGTCGCCTTCATTTCAGCATTTTTAAACGCCTCTTCCAGTAGCAGCTTCATGGCGAAACGTTCGCCAGTTTCCTGATCGTTGACTTCCCAGATCTGACTGCAGGATCCGGTCGCGAGGCAATTCACCAAGCGGTAATTATCTATGAGGTGCTCTTCAGACACGATGTATCCTTCGGCCACTGAGCCGCTACTTCAAAATCAGGCTATCTCGTGAGCCGATTTCGAGTCATTACAATTTTTCGTCAATCGCAATCCGGACAAACGATCATTTCAGGAAATGCTGAACAGCTTGCTGAGATTCAACGATCATTCCGTTTGGCACAATTCCTTAAAATTGCCCAATACAACTTAATTGATTATACGACAAACAAAGTGCCTGTCGAAAGTGTCGATTGAGAGAAATAGCGGCTGCGCACAAAATCAACGTGCATTAGGCTGCGGTATCGGACAGGGCAAATACGTAGAAAAAGCATTTTCGGAGAAGGATAACCGAATTATTTGGTGGAAATCACCGGCTTTTTGCGAAGTTCTGATGAGTGAATCATCGAAGAATTTGTCGGTGCAGGTAGACCAAAAGAAGGAATCCACCCCAAAGGAATAGACATTCCCGTCATCCAGCGGGCTTCATGGGAAGCTAGAAAAGCAACAACATCTGCCACATCCTGAGGTCTTCCAATCCCGAGAGGATGAGCATCTTCCAGTTTTTGCCACGCTTCCGAACTTAAATCGGCACTGTGTTTGTGAGCCATCGGAGTCTGTACGATGGCTGGTGACACACACACTGCACGCTGTCCGTAAGGGGCAATTTCCAAGGCTAAAGACTGTGTCATGCCAATTAAACCAGCTTTTGAAGCAGAATAAGCATGAAACCCTGGGCATCCTGCCATTCCCAGGACTGAAGCAATATTAATAATGACTCCGCCCTGCTCTGTTAAAAAGGGCAAAACCGCACGAGTCATTTTCATTGCCCCTGTCAAGTTGACGGAAATCAGCTTATCCCACTCATCATCTTCAATCTCTTCGAATTTCTTTGAGAATTCCACACCGGCATTATTGACCAGAATCTCAATGTGCCCCAGTTCCTCATAACAGCAAGTAACGGCTTCCTGAATCATCTGAGAATTTGTCACATCGACTCTATGCCAGCAGACCGAAGTACCGCGACGAACCAGACGTTTGATGAGACGGGTTGGCTTATCAAGACCAAATAAAATCAAATCTGCACCTTCATCAGCCAGTCTCTCAGCAATAGCTCCACCAATCCCCTGATCACTGGGGCCGGTAATAATAGCGGCTGAATCTTCAAATCTTTTCATGGTGCGGGAGTCGAAAGAATTGAGCGGGATGATTAATTGAATTTCAGAAACAATACAGTTTCTGATGTTCAGTATACGAGTTAAAAGATTATTTCCTAAGAAATAAGCTTTCGCAAGTCTTTATCCCGTGACAGATGATCTTTGGTAGAACGGGAGAGATGTCACGATAGCAGGGTGAGTTTTACCGCGTATATTAATCAGGAGCTTTGTGCCGATTACAGCTGACTGTGAGGGCACATAAGCCATAGCTATCGATTTTTCGAGGGTTGGCGAGAATGTACCTGATGTCACTTCCCCTATCGTTTGCCCATCCGCAGTTTCGACCGTCGCTCCTTCTCGGGCGATTCGACGCCCTTCCAGCTCCAGTCCGACCCGCTGTTTCTCTAACCCCTCTTCGGACTTTGACACAATCTGTTTCTGCCCCAGGAAACTCTCTTTTTTAAGTGAGACTGCGAATTTCAACCCTGCAGAAAGAGGATCAATTGTTTCTGAGAGCTCGTGACCATAGAGCGGCATACCGGCTTCAAGTCGCAAAGTATCCCGACATCCTAAACCGCAGGCCTGCAGTGTTGGCTGATTCTGCTCATAAAAATGAGACCAGATTGCGTTGATTTCATCAGGGGAGCCGATGAATTCAAATCCATCTTCTCCCGTGTATCCGGTCCGGCTTATTAGAAAGTCTCCCCCCTGCCCTGATTCCTGAACCGAATGGTAATACTTCAAATCAGCTGCTTGCGGAAAATCCTGACGAATGATGTCGACAGCCTTGGGCCCCTGAACAGCAATCATGGATGTCTCTAGAGTTTGGTCATCGATCTGTACATCGGAAAATTTTTGGGATTGAGTATTCCAGAACTCGACGATCTTTTCCCGATTCGAGGCATTAACGACGACGAGAAATTCATTCTCCAGACGGTATACGAGAACATCATCGCGAATCCCCCCCTGCTCGTTCGTTGCCAAGGCATAGCGGATTCGTCCTGGCGAGAGCCGCGAAACATCGATCGTGACGACCCAGTTCAAAAAGGCTTCTGCATCGGCTCCCCCAATGTAGAGTCGCCCCATATGGGAAATATCGAACAACCCTGCCTGAAGACGAACTGCGTTATGTTCTTCCACGATCGTTGAATACTGAATTGGCATTTCCCAGCCAGCAAATTCGACGAGTCGAGCCTGATGAGCGCGATGCCATTCGATCAAAGAAGTCTTCATCTGCGTCTCATTCGTCAAAGAAAATTGCTCTGCTGGATCTTATTGTAGGGACTCTCTGCGAACCAAGGTAAAAGCACGGATATTTAATGGCACGCAAAGCATCCCCTACACTTTTAGGATTCGCGTGACGTCAATGTGGCTTTGACATATTCACGATTCAATCGGGCGATGTTATTGACACTAATCCCGGCTGGACAAGCCGCTTCACACTCATTGGTATTCGAACAACCACCGAAGCCTTCTTTATCCATTTGAGCCACCATCCGCAGCACACGCGTTTTGCGTTCCGGATCCCCCTGTGGCAGAAGAGCATACTGTGAGACTTTGGCGGAGACGAATAACATCGCTGATGCATTTTTGCACGCCGCAACACAAGCTCCACAGCCAATACATGTGGCCGCATCAAATGCCAGATCGGCATTCATTTTAGGTACGATAGTCGAATTGGCGTCAGGAGCATTACCCGTGTTCACGGAAACAAATGCACCAGCCTGCATGATGCGATCAAACGCAGAACGATCAACGACCAAGTCTTTTAATACTGGAAACGCATCGGCTCGCCATGGCTCAATCCAGACTTCGTCCCCGTCTTTAAATTTCCGCATATGTAACTGACAGGCAGTCGTTTCGAGGTCGGGACCGTGAGCCTGACCGTTAATCATCATACTGCAAGAACCGCAAATCCCTTCACGGCAATCGTGATCGAATGCGACTGGTTCCTCGTTCTGAGAAATCAGTTTTTCGTTCAAAACATCGAGCATCTCCAGAAACGACATGTGTTCAGAGACATCAGGAAGTTCATAAGTTTTGAACTCGCCCTTAGTTTCCGTATTTGACTGTCGCCAGATGTGGAGTGTCAGTTTCATGACAAGATCCTGAAGTTTACGAAAGCCGAGGGCGGAAAGCGGAAAGCCGAAGTTTAGATTCAGCCACTGAAACTTTAATTCGGCTTTCCGCTTTCCCGTTTCCGCTTTCGATCAATAAAATTTTATGAATGAAATAACAGTGTTGTTTACTTGTAACTTCTTTGTGTCAGCTTGACGTTTTCAAAGTTAAGTTCTTCCTGATGACGAGTCGGTTCGGCATTGTCTCCCTGGTATTCCCAGGCCGCTACGTGTGCGAAGTTCTCATCGTCTCTTTTCGCTTCATTTTCTGGAGTCTGATGTTCTTCCCGGAAGTGGCCTCCACACGATTCTTCACGTGCCAAAGCATCACGCGCAAGCAGTTCGCCGAATTCCAGGAAGTCGGCAACACGACCAGCTTTTTCCAGTTCCATGTTGAGTTGATGACCTGAACCAGTCACATGGACATTTTCCCAGAACTCCCAGCGGATACTCTGGATTTTTTCAATAGCCGCCTGCAGACCAGCTGCATTACGAGCCATGCCACAGTTGTCCCACATGACTAAACCGAGTTCGCGATGGAAACTGTCTACTGAACGAGAACCTTTAATCGAGAGGAATTTATCGATCCTCCCTTGTACTTCCGATTCGACCTGCTCGAAAGCAGGATTGTTCGTGTCTACTTTTTCCAATTTGTTTGATGCCAGATGATGACCAACGGTATAAGGAGCGACGAAATACCCATCGGCCAGTCCCTGCATCAAAGCCGAGGCTCCAAGTCGGTTCGCTCCATGATCGGAGAAGTTCGCTTCACCCAAAACGTATAGACCCGGAATTGTGCTTTGCAGGTTGTAATCGACCCACAGTCCACCCATCGTATAATGCACGGCTGGGTAAATTTTCATCGGCACTTCGTAGGGATTTTCGTTTGTAATCTTGCGATACATGTGGAACAAGTTGCCGTACTTGGCTTCAATGGCCTTTTGTCCCTGTTCGGCAATGGCCCGCTTGAAATCGAGGTAGACTGCCCTGCCCGATTCATTCACGCCAAATCCTTCATCGCAGCGTTCTTTAGCGGCTCGGGAAGCGACGTCGCGTGGCACCATGTTTCCGAATGCCGGATAACGACGTTCTAGATAGTAATCACGATCCGCTTCCGGAATTTGCTCGGGAGAACGTTTATCATTCACATCTTTTGGGACCCAGACACGTCCATCGTTTCGAAGGGATTCACTCATCAGTGTCAGTTTGGATTGATAATCGCCTGAAACGGGAATACACGTTGGATGAATCTGTGTGTAACAGGGATTGGCATAGTAGGCACCTCGTTTGTAACATCGCCAGGCTGCCGTCACATTGCAGCCCATAGCGTTTGTAGACAGGTAGTAGGCGTTTCCATATCCTCCCGTACAAAGTAGAACGGCATCTCCGACATAGCGTTCGAGTTTGCCAGTCACCATGTTACGGACAATTACACCCCGGGCATTTCCGTCGATGTTGACCAGATCTAGCATTTCACGACGGGCAAAATTCTGAACTTTGCCTTTATTGACCTGACGCATCAAAGCTGAGTAAGCACCGAGTAATAATTGCTGACCAGTTTGGCCGCGAGCATA
The DNA here is from genome assembly GCF_007859715.1 of Rubinisphaera italica. Taxonomy (NCBI): domain Bacteria; kingdom Pseudomonadati; phylum Planctomycetota; class Planctomycetia; order Planctomycetales; family Planctomycetaceae; genus Rubinisphaera; species Rubinisphaera italica. The sequence goes on along the minus strand of NZ_SJPG01000001.1, from coordinate 2,488,681 downwards.
GAAGGTTCGCGAGACCTGAGCTCCTCCGAAGGTGCGGTTGGCCAGTAATCCGCCATATTCGCGGGCGAAAGGGACTCCCTGAGCAACACATTGATCGATGATGTTGGCTGAGACTTCCGCTAAACGATAAACATTAGCTTCACGCGAACGATAGTCGCCCCCTTTGACGGTATCATAGAACAGCCGCCAGACGGAATCGCCATCGTTGGGATAATTCTTAGCCGCATTTATTCCCCCCTGAGCCGCAATGCTGTGAGCACGACGAGCGGAATCCTGATAGCAGAACGTTTTCACGTTATATCCCAGTTCCCCCAGTGAAGCTGCGGCTGAGGCACCGGCGAGACCTGTACCGATCACTAGGATTTCGTACTTTCGCTTGTTGTTCGGAGCAACAAGTTTCAGTTCGTTTTTATGTCGGGTCCACTTTTCGGCTATGGGACCTTCGGGAACGTTGGATTGCAACAGGGACATGATTTCATGTAATCCAGATGGAATAAAAAAATTGCAATGATACAGAGCTGATCAAAATTGTTTTAAACGCGATTGATCGTTTTCGCCCAACCGGAATGAGGCTCTATCGTCGCAGGTGTAAAAATGCAGAGTGGAGCTTTCAAATCAGAAAGCGATTTTGAATGTAATTTCTCCTGATGTTCTTCAACACCAGGAGTGGCGTAAGGATCGTAAGGACTCAGCCAAGCGTAAATTGGAAAGCTGGCAAAACCAACTGCAATAATAATCGCGAAGACAGGTCCAATTGTTTTTGTTAGTGGATCATACTTGGGATGTTTCAGACCGAGCGTTTGAAACATGCTCGTTACTCCATGAGACAAGTGCCAACCGAGCAACAGAACACCGATGATGTAACTGATCGTAGAGAGCGGAGACCGCATGATAATAATTGCTTTGTCAAATGGTTCTCGGCCTTCAATTTTATCAGGCATCGTGATGTTGAAAGTGAAATCACCCAGGTGGATTAACAGGAAGATAAAGACAATCACACCCGTAAACAGCATGTAATTCTCTGGAGAGATGAAATAGGGGACTTTACGATCTGGAATTTTCGACTTTTTAACCGCGTATCGTTTCTTGCGAGACTCCCGGTTTTCCAAGTTCGTTTCAAACCCGAGCCAGATATGAATGGCAAACAGTATCAATAGACCAAACTCAGCGACCTTAATCAGCATTTCCTGGGAATGCAGCGCATGAGCGTAATTGTTATATGTATCTGGACCAACATACATCAGCAGGTTGCCGAGCAAATGCATGACCAGGAAGCCGCACAGCAGAAAGCCTGTGCAGGCCATCAGTAATTTCTTGCCAATCGAGGATTTAACAGCGTCGGTTACCCAGGCCATGGTCGTTAGCGATTCGATTGAGAGGAGTGGATGTGTATTAAGTGGATTGACAACGAGTGATTCTCAGAAGATGTTTCACTCGCTATGACAGGTTAGTATAGAAGCAATCAACGAAGGTGCAAACCAAGCCAAAATGTCGCATTTTGAGTCAGTCAGGAATTTTTTGACTGGCTTACGGCAATTCCCGGATTCGTAATTTCCGAAACTCAATCGGAGCCCCTTCGGATTCCAGGCAGATGTATCCAGAAGCGGGCTGACAATCTTTTCCCCCGGAAACTTCACCACCGTTCACCCACAAACGGACCTCTCCATTAATCGCTCGCACGTAATAATGATTCCACTCATTATCCCCGCGGCTGCGATTCTCTGACGGAAAACTCCGGCTACCATTCGGGGAAAGAGGCTCGAACAATGTCATCTTTGTGACGCCAACCGGAAAGATATCTCCGTGTGAGGTGAACCAGTCTCCTTTTTTCCCAGTCCGTGCTTCGTATTGCGGCCCGTAATCCAGATCGAGTATCTGAACCTCGACTCCGTGCGGTAAACCTGGCTTTCCTGCACTGGTCAACTTCTCGATCGATTCATCAGTCGCCCACAGAAAGATTCCCGAATTCCCTCCCGGTTTTCGATGACACCACTCTGCAACGATTTCACAATTCGTGAAGTGCTTCTTTGTGCGTAAGACGCCGGTCGGTATTCCTGTGCAATAGAGGGTGCCCTCTTTCCATTGCCAGGTATCCTCCGCACAATTGACATTGACAAAGTCGTCTGCCGTCAAATCTCGAAATCCCGGCTCATTGCCAGTAATCGCAGCTGAATGAATCTCTTTATCTTCCGCCTTAAGTCCACTTGTCGTCAGCAGAAAAAGCAACATCGCAATTACAACTGGCAATCGCAACAGTTTTGTTTCAGATGAGATAATTATCATCGCTCTTCTCCCGGATGTGTGTCTTATTCGAAATGTCGCTTGATGTGTCCCACTGCTGGTTTGCCCAGCAGTGTTTTAGGCAAGTTATTGTTGGGTTGTGCTTCTCTAACCCAACCTACAACGACAACGACTGCTTACTGTTCCATCGCGCGTTTGACGGCTGCTCCCATATCGGCAGGGCTTTGAGCGACGACGACTCCAGCAGCTTCGAGGGCTTCGATTTTCTCGTCGGCAGTCCCCTTCCCTCCCGAAATAATCGCACCGGCATGTCCCATGCGTTTGCCCGGAGGGGCGGTTTTGCCGGCAATGAAGGCTCCGACAGGTTTGGTAATGTGCTCGCGGATATAATCAGCCGCATCGATTTCAGCCGTTCCACCAATTTCGCCGATCATCAGAATCGCTTCGGTATCCGGATCGTCCTCGAACATATCGAGCAGGTCGATGAATGAAGTACCGATGATCGGATCGCCACCAATTCCGATCGCGGTCGATTGTCCCATACCAAGATTTCCCAACTGCCACGTCGCTTCGTAAGTAAGTGTGCCTGACTTGCTGATCAAACCGATTTTCCCCGGCGTGTGAATATAGCCCGGCATAATTCCGATTTTCGCAACGCCTGGTGTAATAATTCCTGGACAGTTGGGGCCGATCAATGTGCAAGGATAATCCATTAATTTTCGACTCACGCGAGCCATGTCCAGTACGGGAACTCCTTCAGTGATCGCGACGATCAATTCGATCCCCGCATCTGCGGCTTCGAGAATTGCATCAGCACAGAATGGAGGAGGCACAAAGATCAGAGACGTGTTCGCACCAGTCGCCTCGACCGCATCTCGAACGGTATTAAAGACAGGAAAACCATCGATCTCCTGACCACCTTTACCCGGCGTGACACCACCGACCATCACCTCATCGCCAGGCCGACATTCCTCAGCATACGCCCGGCACTGTTGAGAGTGAAACAGACCAGCTTTGCCGGTGATTCCCTGTGTAATAATCCGTGTGTCATGATCGACAAGAATACTCATGATTCAGTTCCGTAATATAAAATAGGTGTGTTAATAAATGTTATTGATGTAAGTTATTCGCCAGCAAAAGGCGGATTTTCAAAGGTACGGCCGTCATCGACCACACGAGGATCATTGGTCGATTCGAGCACATTCATCAGTTGTTGATGCAATTGCTTTTGAATGTCGGCATATTGGACCTGTCCGGCCACATTGTGAATCTGATCGGGATCGTCTTTGAGGATATAAAGCTCTTCGCCCGGTCGTCTGGCGAACGCATAATCGTAATACGGTTTGACATGCGGTTCGTTGCGGTGTTCGATGATCCAGGCTTTTGTAGGACTGGCGTCCATATCACTAAAAGCCACGAAGGTTTCATTGGTCAGCTGATCAGTCGTTGGAAGAGTTTCACTGTCGACCTGTCCGGGATCGCCCATGGGCCAGCGATTTGCAGCAAAGTTAATGATATATAAGTAGTCATCCGTGCGAATCGCTCGTTGGGGATAAGGCAGGTTTCCCTGTCTCGCCTGGGCGACGTGCCGTTCCCGACCAGTAATTGCCTGATTTCTGGTCGGATCAACCCGGCCAGCTTTCGTACTCGTTATCACGGGCAGCAGAGATTTGCCAGTCATCACTTCCGGCACATCGACTTGACCAGCTTCCAGGAATGTCGGAGCCAGATCCATCAAGGTAGTGAAGTCGGTCACGACTCGATTTTCAGGAATGTGACCGGGCCATTTCGCAATCAGCGGGACATTGGTGCCGAAGTCATAAAGATTACATTTGCCATAAGGAAATCCCGGGGCTCCGTGATCGCCACTGATAACAACCAGCGTATTTTCAGTCAGTCCTTTTTCTTCGAGTTGTTTCAGAATCACTCCCACTGCAGCATCGAAAGCGGCTACCTCGCCGAGATAATCGGCGAAATCTTCGCGAACAACGGGCACATCCGGCAAGAATGGTGGCAGTTTCCCTTTCAGAGTGTTGGGATCGATGCCCCATAGTTTCTTCCCCGAACCAGCGATCCATTTTCGATGCACGTTCGTAGGACCGAACCAGTAACAGAATGGTTGATCGTTCTCTTGAGCAGCCAGGAAGGAATCGAAATTCCCCGAGACCTGATCCATCAAAGTCTGCTTGGCCTGCTGAATCGACTGACCGGACTGCACGAGCTTGGTTGCAGTCTGACTGAAGCCATTGAACTGACCACCAGCTTTCGCATAAGCATTTTTCTTGCCGCCATATCCAGCATTGGCAGGTCGCCCCGGACTCCATACCTTATAGGTAAAGCCGATGTGATATCCCGCATCTTCGAGCAGCAGTGGGTAAGTGGGAATTTGAGGATCCCAAATCGCTCCCTGCAGAATGGCCCCCTGCCCCGTTCGAAAGAAATACTGCCCTGAAAGCAAAGAACTTCTGCAGGGCGTACAACTCGGGGCATTCACATACGCGTTGGTGAACGTGACACCCTCGCGAGCGACGCGATCGATGTTCGGAGTGAAACTGACATCATTAATCCCCCCTGCCGCTTCAATTTCCGCATAGATTCCGGCATATTTGCCCCAGTCATCAGCGAACAGGAACAGGATGTTCGGACGCTCAGCCGCCTGACAGACCTGAGCCAGGCCAGCCAGCATCGTCAATAAAAGACATGCCAGTTTAATCATCAGCTGCGACCTAATGTATGGTAAAAGACTTGTAGGGTGCGTCCTGACGCACCGGAGTGGAGTGTCGATTTTAACATATTCGTGATGATTGAGCCGGTATGGTTTCGTATATAGAGAAACTCTATGAGGAAGCCATGTCGGCAGCATGGTGCGTCAGGACGCACCCTACTATTGCCGCTTACTTCAATGTTGCAACGACCTTTTGAGCCGCGTCGGTCAGGTCACTGGCGGTAATAATATCCTTACCAGATTCCTCAAGCATCTTCCGGGCGATTTTAACGTTTGTTCCCTCGAGTCGCACGACGAGTGGCACATGGATGCCGACTTTATCGTAAGCGGTCAGGAGAGCTTCGACGATCACATCGCATTTCATGATGCCACCGAAAATGTTGACCAGCACAGCTTTCACATTGTCATCCGCCAGAATGATGCGAAATGCTTCGGTCACTGCTTCGACGCTTGCCCCGCCGCCTACATCGAGAAAGTTGGCCGGTTCTCCGCCGTGGAGCTTAATCAAGTCCATTGTACTCATCGCCAGACCGGCTCCATTGACGAGACAGCCGATGTTTCCTTCCAGCTTCACATAGCTGAGTCCAGCAGCCTGAGCTTCGACTTCGGCAGGCTCTTCTTCTGTCAGATCCCGGAATTCTTCCAGTTTCTTGTGTCGGAACATCGCATTGTCATCAAATGTAACTTTGGCATCGAGTGCAACCAGATCGCCTTCGCCAGTCACGATCAGTGGATTGATTTCTGCCATGCTGCAGTCGTTGTCAACGAAGAATTTGCAGATCGAGACCAGGAATTTCTCGGCGGCTCGAATCGTTTTGCCTTCCATGCCCAGTGCAAAAGCGATGTTTCTTGCCTGATAAGGCATCAATCCCAGATCGGCATCGAAGTGCTCGCGGAGAATCTTTTCGGGAGCTTCTTCAGCCACTACTTCAATTTCCATGCCCCCCTCAGAGGACATGATGAGAACCGGGCACAGTGTTTCCCGATCGATCACAATTCCCAGATACAGTTCACGGGCAATATCGAGCCCTTCTTCGACGAAAAGCGTGTTAACCTGCTTGCCTTCATCGCCAGTTTGAATAGTGACCAACGTATTGCCAAGCATACGGGCAGCATTCTCTTCGGCTTCCTCTGGCGAGCGAACCAGCACGACACCGTGTTGCTCGGGAACTTCTTTGAACGTCCCCTTCCCGCGTCCCCCGGCATGAATTTGCGATTTGACGACCGCAATCTTCCCGCCGAGTTCTTTAACGGCCGCCGAGGCTTCCCCTGGAGATTTAACAACAATCCCGCGAGGAACCGGAATTTCGGCTTCGCGAAAGAGTTGTTTACCCTGATATTCATGAATTTTCATTGCTGGGTTCTTCCCTGCTCGATTTAAAAAGAATCGTGCCGCAGCACGTTATAATCGTCTGCAAGGATGATAGTGAACGGTCCAGACCGTTTCCAGAGACTGAAACGGATTCGCTGAGAGATAAGTCGTATGCACTGTGTGCCAAATGAGTCATTACGAGAAAAGTAAACTCGGATTTGGTTGTCCTGTATAACGGTGTCCAGAAAATTAGACTGCAATATTTTCGAAATCAAATAATTAATCGACCTTAACATATGAGTTTGGGGTTCAATGGTTCCAGCACATGTGAACCCATTGAATCAAACAAGACCGATGTGATAAGTAAAAGTTCAATTCAATAATCTTGATCTCTTTAAAAAGGTTACTATGGTTAACAAGTAAAGTATAAACATATCAGGCAATTGACAGGCGATCCCCACACTGCAATTGTCATTTGTGCATCGGCTAAGCTGATTGTACACGCGATCACATTTCCCTCCAGTGTCCCTCAATGTTTCTTTCCTGAATCATTGTTCCTTCCATTTTAATAGGTGTTTAATGAAAACGGTTTCTGATCAACGCGGATTTACTTTGATTGAACTTCTTGTTGTTATCGCGATCATTGCCATACTAGTGGCTTTGTTATTGCCAGCCGTACAGCAGGCTCGTGAGGCGGCACGTCGTAGTAGTTGTAAAAACAACTTGAAGCAACTCGGTCTGGCAATGCACAACTATCACGACACTCACACAGTCTTCCCTCCGGGATGGGTCATTCCTAAGTGTCCTGGAGTTATTGATAGTGATCATCGGTTTATTCGCAATAATCCTGCCTGGGGAATGTATCTACTACCTGCACTTGAACAGGGAGCACTTTATGATCAGTTCAATTTCCAGATGGCCGGTCCCTGTACAACTGGAGCTCCGGGTGCAATTGGCCTATTGCCAGCTCCTGCAACTGCAAACTCTCTGAATAAATCTCTCGATGCATTTTCTTGCCCGAGTGATACCAAAGCGGCGACCAGTCGAGACGGTTTTGGCTCTTCCAGTTACGTTGCCTGTCGTGGAAATGACGCTAATCAGGGACAATCAACTTCGTTCAGCAGATTGAATGGAATGACTTGGGCAAATTCCGACTGTCGAATGCGAGACATTGTTGATGGAACGTCCAACACGATCATGATTGGGGAAGTCAGTTGGAATCAATATTTTGCTCACGGTGATGCTTCAGGGGTGAGCCGGGGTGGTTTGTGGCCAGGATTTGGACAACATAAGAACGACGACATGGTCAGCCGTACGACCAATGCGATCTTCCCCATCAACGGAAGTGATCCCACAAACGGCAACCGGAATGACGGCTTCGGTAGCTTCCATTCGGGTGGTGCTCAATTCGTACTGGCTGATGGCTCTGTCCGCTTAATCAGTGAGAACATCAATTCCGAAAATGCAGTTGGCACGACACCAATGGGAACATTTCAGCGGCTCGGTGTTAAAGACGATGGCCTCGTTATCGGTGAGTTCTAAAACCCAGACATCTACATATTGAAACCATGAAAAAAGCAGCCATCCCTTTTTGAGATGGTTGCTTTTCTTTTTCAGATACTAGTGTGTCTTCCATTCGAATCATTTGGGTTAAGACATTATCAAGTACGACAACCGAGAGCGTTACCGTTACTGAGGCCCAAATCTAAGCCCTGAAAGGGCACTAGGCATCTTGGCACTGCCCTTTGTAGGGCATGTGTTATTTCCAGTATTGGAAAATAAAATTATTTCGCCTGACTGAGCAACTGTTACAACGGTTTACTCAAACTCTTGGAAATTAATCACCAATCCCCAGTTGTCGAAATCGCAGGGAGGGAGGCAGGAAGACGGATGTGGTAGTTCCGTTGATGGTGTTATTGAGGTTTGAGATCAGTGCTTAATACCAGCTTAGATACCAAGTATGTGATCCAAGAATTCAACGAAAAAGCAGGCACTTCCGTCTACTGTTGAGATTTTTCAACCCGCATATTGAATTGGAACAATCCACTAATTACTTGGCATTTGACTCATCGCTCTCAAAGAAGTTCCAGAGTTTCCTGTTGGGGGAGCGTAAATGACATTGCTTTGGGTGCTTTGACGATTCGGATACAAATAGGCGTTGTACTGGAAAATCAACTCGGCATCGAAGAGGCGAACGCCGGAAGCCTGTTGCACCAGAGGGACTGCAGCGGCCACTGTCATCGTGCCTCCATCACCCCAGTCAGCCTGAAGACCGGATGTCACATTCAAGGAACGCAGGCGTCGATTGTTGTTGCTGCTGGCAAAGAAGCGATCGGTTTTCAAATCGACGACATCCCCATTGGCATTCACACCTTCAAGATTATTGATATCGTAGTTTCCCGCAAGGAAGTTGGGATCGCTCAGGAGATCGGGATTTCCGGCATTGTCGGGATCGATCAGAGCAGTCGTTCCGTGCAATTCGAAGATACCTGCAAGTCCCTTGAATCGTGTCCCCTCGACTTGACGATGTTGAACGCCATTCACATACATCGATTGAGGATTGACCAGGTCCGGCTTGCGGAAGAACCAGTACATCATCTGGAAGTCGACCTTGGCAGTGTCCTGCTGTTTGATTTTCGCTGTCGTTCCTGAAGGTTGAGTCAATGTATTTTCACTGGCGACAAGGTCCAACTGGAAGTAAAGCTGTGTGAACAGACGGCGATTCATCTGCTGAGAAAATGCCAGAAACGGCGTAAACAGAACAGAATCGTTGCGGACGGTGATGTCGTTGCCTGGAAGACGAATCAGACGTCCTGTGGGGCCTCCGGGAACCAGATAATCACTGGGAGCCACAATGTAATTCGGAGGAGTTATACCGAGATTCGCCAGCGCGATCGGATCAGCCACATTGTTCTGATCGGGAATCAATACATCGGAGTCCCGAATTCTAAAGTCCGGTCCTGTTGGAATCGTCAAGCCGAGACCACCTGACATTACGAACGTTTCGGTATAGTCTTTCATAATCAAAGACTTCAGCAACAGGGAAGCATTTCCCATCTGGGTTTGGTAACCATTCAAACTCTGCAAATTGTCCACCCGGGCGTCCAGATCCTGATTCGGTGCAGAAAGAATCGGAATTCGCACTTCAAAGGAAGCTCGCTCGTTGGCGAATGTCTTTTCGTAGCCAAGATAGAAAATATCGAGGTTGGCAGAGTCGAATCCATCGGCGACTAGAGAATCGGAATCTAAAAATGCGAAGGGATCGAAGATATCAAAGCCAAATAAAGCCGTTAAAGACTGAGATAATGCCGGATCAGTACCTCCACCCGCAATATCCAAAGCAATAAAATCATCAACTGTGATCGTGTCAATCAGAATGCTGTCAGCAACCTGTCCTGCACCAGGTCCATCAATTGTTCCAAAAAACAGCAGGTCATTTCCAACCACACCCGCTTGCGCAGAAAACGCATTTCGGTAGTGATGATAGTTCATGTAGACACGATCCGTTGGAATCGGATTTGTGTTCTGGCTGAAATCGAGTCGGACAATCCCCTGCTGAGGCAAGGTGACATTATTGAAGCCGTTCGTATAAAAGAACGGAGCTTCGCGGTAATCGCCAATCATGTTTGGACGAGCAGACGATTGGCCTCCGGCACTGTAAGAAGCCTGCTGATTAGTGTTCTGATTGAAGTTTTGCGCGTTGTTCTGGTTCGTATTGTTCTGTGTATTAGCGCTGTCTCGATCCTGATTGCTCTGAGTATTGTCGTCATCACCAGTACTCTCACTGGATTTATCATCCATTGATTTCTGAGTTGTCGTTGCCGGATACTGGGGCCAATACTGAGGATAAGGACCTCCAAATTGGCCGGGCGGAATGAAATCCGGATATTGTCCCGGACTGTATTGTCCAGGATTCTGAAACAGAGGGTGCACAGGCGGGCATGGATAGCTGGGCTCTGGCTGCATTTGCCCCAATGCGGGACTGATCGCCGAAGCGAGCATAATTGTCATTACGCTCGACATTTTTTGCACAGAGTAACGCATGTATTCGACTCCCCCGCCCCTGATCAACATTCCGAGTGGCCTCGAGATAGTTCGTCTTGAGTCAATCACAGGAGAAAATGCCCCCCGTTGATTGAAAGTCGTTCACGCAACGTCAACGACAGCGGAATCGCGCTGAACAATCCCACCAATCGTTATTTCGACATCTGCCCGAATAATCTGTATAGCAATTGCGATGATCTTAAAACGTAAAACCGATGTGGTCGTTATTAATGACAAATACCACCCATCCTGCCTATGTTTACGACTAGTGTTCGATAAAAATGAACCGCCAAGACGCCAAGTTGAGGAGATTCTGAATACGGCGACATTTTTATAAATATGCTTTTACTTAGAGCAATTTGCAGTAGGGACATGAATTCCAAAATTATTTGGAAGAATTGCAAGGTTCGTTCGTTACTTCTTTAGAGGATTCAACCATGAGGCAATAACTCATAGCCGATATGGATGAGTCACTTAAGCAAAACTGTGAATAAATAAGGAAATCGCTGGAAATGAACTCTCAAATTATCAATTCGTTTCGAGATCGAAGTCTCGTAGCAGAGTTGCAAATTGGAGTGAGTTCACTAAAAATAGCCGTTATGAACATTCGTGCCTCAGACCAGACGACCGATCTCGAACTTGTGCATGCCATTACCAATGGAAATGCACACGCAGAATCTGAATTGGTGCAGAAGTATCAGCGAAAGCTGGTCGCGTTTTGCTGTGCCCGTTCCGATGCGACTCGCGGTCTCGATTTCGCTCAGCAAGTCTGGCTGAAAATTCTTCCCCATCTCCGAACTGGAAAATATAACGGGAAGAATGTCATGGCGCTCCTGTGTCAAACGGCTCGGAATCTGGTTATCGATCAGAGTCGCCGTGCCAGCGAAAAGTCTCACAGTCTGGATAACAACCCGATCGAACCTGCTTCCACAAATTCTCAATGCCCTCTCGCACAAATCCTGGAAGCCGAAGAAATGACAGCTTTCACAGATTGCAAGCAATCGCTGCTTGATAAAGAGGTTGCTGTGCTGGACGGAAACGAGGATTCGCCGGAACTGGAGTCGGTCAGCAAGCCAAGAATTTACAAATTGCGGCATTTTGCAATTCGTAAACTCAGGGACTGTATTCGCATGAAATTGGAGCGAGGTGCATAATGTCAATTGTCATACTGGAAATCCCCGATTCAAAAGAAGAGCTCGGTCCCTGGCTGGATCGCAAAGTTGTTGATTGTCAATTGGGACAGTTCGTCAAAGAACTCGAATTCATATCCGATGATTTCAATCCACCTGGTTATTCCCCGGACTCTCTGGAAGTCATTCTGGGGTCTGATCGGGAAGCCGTTTTGGACCGTGGATTAAAATCTCTGAATTATGAACAATGTGCGGCATTTCTAGCTAATCCGCAGATGTTACTGGAGTTGCAGGAACTTGTCCTGATTGAAGGTGGGAACTACTGGCAGAACATTCTCGAACAGGCAGAACTGCCATTAAGCTCGCCTCCTCGACAGAAGAAAACAAAGTCAGACTCAGGCACTAAACCGAAAGTTCTTGTCCTTCAGCCGATTGAAGAATCGCCGAAACGCTCGAAGATGCCCTGGATTATTTCCGTGGCTGCATTGGGGCTGCTGGCAATCGTTGCTTATCAATATCAGGTGCATGTTTCCAACCCCGTGAACAGTATCGTGGAAAACCCGAATGATAAGAAATCGGACTCAAATCCCGATAACAACTCCCCTGCTCAGACGATGCTCGCCTCGAATTGGGGTTGGGACAGTCCCGATGCTTTTGACAACTCGTTACCTCCCGATGACTATCTACATGAACTGGCAGATGCAGCGGGCGCCTGGTTCAATAAAAGACCCGATTCCACCGAAGGCTTAAAACAACGACTGGCCGAATTCCGCCACGGATGTGAAACTCTGCTCACAGCCAAGCACACTGCTCTCTCCGAAGACGACCGTGAATGGCTGCGAACTCATTGCAAAAAGTGGGCAGGCGAAATTGATCAGGTGCTGGCGGATGTCGAAAGCAAAGACATCAGCGAAGCTCAGAAGCAAGCCGATCAAACGGTCAATCAATTGATCCGGGAAATCCGTCTCAAGGCTGATGAAATTGCTTAATCCCCCCCCAGGACAGGCATTCAGCCTGTCTTTAACCTGTAGGTCGGGCGGTGCCTGAGAAACACAATGAAAAAATTAGACAGGCAGGATGCCTGTCCTACCTTGCTCATTTGCCTTTCAAGCGGGCTGATAACTTTGAAATCATTGCCCCGCAAGCTTGTCGGGCTTCTTCAAAACCGGCTGAGGTAATATTGCTGGAACGCAGATACTCCAAAACAATCTGCTCGGCATTGGCAATTTCTGCACAGACATCCGGCACCTCGCTGGCGATGGAAATTGGAATGGTTGTCACTCCGTTGCAGTCCCCGTGAACCAGTTCGTTCGGGCGAATATTCACACCGCCAACTGTCACAGGTACGTTGATATCCAGAATATGACAATAACCATGAGCGGCTTGTGATCCCGAAGTGAAAACTGGAAAATCGAGTGCTTCCACCTGATCGAGATCCCGTCCGGTACCCGAGGTGATCAAACCGCAGGCTCCAAATGCCTGATAGGTGGTGCACATCACTTCCCCAAATGTTGCAGCTGCAGTCGGGGTATCGAGATCCTGAAAAACAATGACCGCTGGCAGATCCATGGTTTCCAGAATTGCCGTTTGAGCAGATAGACTCGAATAAGCATCTCCAGAAATCGGAGCGGCTGATGAGCGGAAGGTAGATGTTAACGCCAGACCAACCATCGGCTGCAATCGCGGAAAGCAGGCTTGAATTGTTTCATCCATGTAGCCTGCTGTTCGCAGTCTCAAATCCCAGAGTTCGACAGCATTGCAGATTGTCGGTGTATCGTACTGTTTGAGACGTGTGATGATTTCTTCAGTTAACATGCGGTATTAATTTTCATGCAGGGGAATAGGCTAGTTATTTGAGTGCTCATCATAATCAAAATGATGAAAATGAATACTGAGCAGGGAAAGTTGTAAGGCAGGCCATAAGGTTTACCAATTGAAATTCTCACGGTAGCCTCTATAAATAGTCATCATATAGAGTGAATGAAAGCAGAGTAATCATGACAAGCAGCCGAGACGAAATCCTGGCCACAATTAAGAAGAATCAACCCGCCCCGACTGAATTACCGAGTCTGGATCAGGATTGGATTCGATATGACGATCCCCTGCTCCAGTTTGAAACGGTTCTCAATTCGGTGGGCGGCCGAGTGTTGCAGGCAGAGAATTTCTCTCAAGGCCAGTCCGTCATTGCAGAACTGCTGGATACTCTCAAGCCTGAGAAAATCTATTCCCGCGTTCCCGATCTGCTTGGATCAAATTTCGAGGATTCACTGATTACTGATCCGCATCAGTTGGAAGATGTTGATCTGGCAATCCTGCCTGGACAAATCGCGGTTGCAGAGAATGCAGCCATCTGGATTGACGATCAGGACATGAAACACCGCACGGTCCTGTTCATAGCTCAGCATGTTCTGCTCACCGTTTCAAAGAGCCAGCTCGTTAATAACATGCACGAAGCTTACGGGCGCCTCACCTGGGACAAACGGCAATTCGGAGTCTTCGTTTCCGGCCCCTCCAAAACTGCTGATATTGAACAATCGCTGGTCATCGGAGCCCACGGGGCACGGTCTCTAACGGTATTGGTAACAAATGACTAAGGAGTGCTGGTCAGGCTGTTTCTGACCTACATTTTATCGGGCATCAATTGCCTGAGCGAGTGGTCTGACGACGCGATCGATCACATAGTCCCGCAGGATTTCATCGCTCTCTTCCTGAAGTTCCAGCAGAATTTGTTCGTAGGTGGTTTCCGGTGGCAGGCTGCCGTATTGTCGAACTGTGAAATAAATGCTGATTGGCTCTTCCTGAAAATCTCCCCGCCTGACCTGATAAGCGCTCGTGCGAGTCTCCACTAGCAGGCGAGCCTGACGTCTGCAGGATTCCTCCAGAGCAATTGTCATTGAAGGTTCAAAGTTTAGTGGAAGAGCAGAAGGAATATCTTTCAGTGCCGAACACAGTGGACCACCACCGAAAACTTCAGAAACGATTTCATCGTGATTGCCACGATATGCAAAATCGAAACCGATCATGAAATCGAGAGCTTCGCAATCGAGCGGGCTGACCGACAGCATGTAAGGCACTAGTTGCAGCACAAGCATGTGCTGTTCCATCGCAGTTTCCACAGATGTCGGGTTCACACAGCCGCTGCAAATGCGGCGGGGTTCAATCGAAATCCAACGATGCTGTTCCTGGTCTTTATCCTCTTCGAGAATAAAATCACCATTTTCACGCGTATAAAAATTTCGCATCGAGGGATACGTCTTTTGCACCCGCTCAAAGAAATTTAGCACAGTTTCTCGTCCGGAAGGGAGTGCCATTTCCGTATTCAAATTCATGTTGACGAAATAATCATCGCACAGGTTCCCGTATAAAGTTGACATCGGTCCCCCCTGGCAACACGTTGAGTGTTTTCTGAATGTGACTTCCCGGATATGATCAAGCATATCCGGACAGAACTTCGGCAGGCAAGAATTGCCTGGAAAAATGGATTTGTAATTTACTCGACGAATAGTAACTCAGTAGCGTGGTCCGGTCAAAGTCGTCCGCATCTGACATGACACTCCAGACACAATTAGAGGTTCCAGAAATGAAGACTCCACTCTATTTCAATGCGTTTGAATCCGAACTTGGCTGGTGTGCAATTGCAGGGCGAGAAGAAACGGTTTCTCGTGTCGTGATTGGCTGTGAAACACGATTGCAAACCGAAGAGTATCTTCAGAAACAATTGAAATCACAAAATGTGTCATTTGACATTCGCGAGGAAAACTGGTTCCAAGAATGTCGAGTTGCTCTTCAGAATTATGCCAGCGGAGAACCGATCAATCTCAACGTGTTCACTGTTGACCTGAATCACCTGACGCGTTTTCAACAGAAGATCCTGCGTCTGGTCCAGAAAATCCCGTCTGGTCATTTGGAAACTTATGGCAAAATCGCCACCAGAAGTGGACACCCCGGAGCTGCCAGAGCTGTTGGTGGTGCGCTTTCGAAAAACCCCGTTCCTTTGATCATCCCCTGCCATCGAGTGGTTGGTTCAAGTGGAAAACTGACCGGTTTCACCGCTCCTCAGGGCTTGACCCTCAAGCAGCGGTTACTTGATCTGGAACAATTGGCGATCGCATAATCGATCTGAATCTCCCGAAACATAGACGGCTTTATTTCAGATCGTTACATTGATCATCAGAACAACTTACGACTGAAATCAGGAATTTTTCTCATATGAAATATGCACTCGTCATTCCCGATGGAGCCGCCGACGAACCTCAGGATCAACTTGATGGCCGCACACCTTTGCAGGCCGCAGTGACTCCGCATATGGATCAAGTGGCACGCGAGGGAATTCTCGGACGTACTGATAACATTCCCCCTTCCATGCCTTCCGGTAGCGATGTCGGGACGATGTCTCTATTCGGATATGATCCACTGAAATATCACACGGGCCGTGCTCCACTCGAAGCGGCTGCTCAGGGAATTGAATTAGGTCCAAACGATTGGGCGATACGTTGTAATCTCGTCACCATCATCAATGAAATTATGGTCAGCTTTACTGCGGGACAATTCCCGAGTGATCTTGGACGCGAGTTGATTCACAAAATGCAGGAACTGGTCTCAGCCGATCCCCGTTGGGAATTTGTGGCTGGTGTCAGTTATCGAAACTTGTTGCTCTTCAGAAACCCGGAAACAACTGCTCCATTCAATGAAACAACGCTAACCTTTCCTCCACACGATTTGACCGATCAGTCAGTCATCGACAACCGTCCAACCGGTGCGGGCAGTGAATTGCTGAATTCGTTAATGGAGATGAGCAAAGACTGTTTCCGTAATATCCCACGAAATGTGGCTCGCGAACATGCCGGGACTCATCCGGCTACTGAAATTTGGCTGTGGGGACAGGGAAGTCGCCCAGCCTTGACACCTTTCCAGGAACGCTATGGTGTTTCGGGAGCCGTTATCACTGCCGTCGATTTGCTGCGTGGCATCGGACGGCTGATCGGCTGGGATATTATCGAAGTTGAAGGCGCGACTGGCTATCTCGATACCGATTATGCTGCCAAAGGCCGAGCTGCGATCGAAACGCTAAAAGGCGATACCGATTTTGTGGTGGTGCATGTTGAAGCGACTGACGAAGCTTCTCACGAAGGCGATTGCGAAGCCAAG
The DNA here is from genome assembly GCF_007859715.1 of Rubinisphaera italica. Taxonomy (NCBI): domain Bacteria; kingdom Pseudomonadati; phylum Planctomycetota; class Planctomycetia; order Planctomycetales; family Planctomycetaceae; genus Rubinisphaera; species Rubinisphaera italica. Next base: position 2,472,081 of record NZ_SJPG01000001.1, on the reverse strand, counting down.
CTCGAAGCTTTGCAGCGTATCGATGGCGATATCGTCGCTCCACTGCACGATTATCTGAAATCTCAGGGAGAATATCGTCTCCTCATTTCGCCTGATCATCCGACATTTCTGCGAACGAAAACACATAGTCATGGCTATGTCCCTTTCGCCATTGCTGGAACTGGAATCACCCCAGATGAAAATGAAACCTACGATGAAATCCGAGCCGAGTATGGAGAAACCTTCAAGGAAGGTCATTTGTTAATGAATCGCTTCCTGAAAGGGTGAGGAAGTAGGTTGGGTTAGCGGATTCATAACCCAACCTACGATCTGATGAAACATTGCAGTTTAAACTTGGGACACCGTTGTTGAAGAAATTGCTAAAATCGTGTTGTCCTCGGGATTCAACAATTACGCTCACTGTCTTGCTGATCATTGCCTTCGTTTTGCGAGCAAGTTATGCGTTTACGCATCTGGAAGAGTTGAGTGTCGATCGGGATTTTTATCTGGGTATTGGCCAGAATGTCTGGGAAGGTCATGGTTTCAGTATCCCCGGATCCAACTCGTCTACCGCATTTCGCCCGCCATTATACATTCTGATAGTCGCCGTCATTCAAGGGCTGACCGGTCTGAAAGGCTTGGCTCTCTTTCAGTGCCTGGCTGGAGTTGTGACCGTCTGGGCGACATGGCATTGCGGTCGACTCTTGAAGCTCGGACGAGGCACAGTTCTTGCAGCCTCGTTTGTGACGTTTGACCCAATTCTGCTCCGATACACTGCTCTGGCGATGACGGAAGTCACCTTTACAATGCTCGTTGCGTTGACAACGTTGCTGTGGCTACGGGAACCGAAATCAATATTTTCTGCGATCATTTGTGGAATCGCATTCGGAATCACGACCTTGTGTCGTCCATCAATCTGGCCAATGTTGCCGGTGATAATTGTCGTGGGATTTCTGGCAGAATGGATCACTCGTTCAAAATCACCAATAAAATCATGCATTCCTATCCGGGCGATTGTGGTTGGTCTAGTTGCTTTTCTGACAGTCCTTCCCTGGGGACTGCGAAACGCTTATGAGTTAGGTCATTTCAAAATTACTACAACACACGGCGGATACACATTTCTACTGGGTAATAATTCCACTTTCTATGAAGCCGTGTTGCACAAATCTCTGGGGACAACCTGGGGGGACTATCCTGTCGATCACCCGCTCAGCCAGACGAATTGGTATCGTGATTTAACCGACAAACTCGATCAGCAGGGTTTAAAAACAGAATTTGAGCGGGATCGTGCCCAGTACAAAATTGCATTTTCCGAAATTCAGCAGGATCCTTCCTCGTTTTGCCAGGCGATTCTTTTAAGGCAATTGCGACTGTGGGCTCCGATTCCTCAAGGTCCTGAAGCAAATGGTCTGCCGAATCTCGTCTTCTTAGGCCTGTGGGTCTTTTATCTCACGTTGTACCTGCTGACTTTGATTGGCATGTTCCGATTAGTTCGATCTCCAACAGAATTGCCCAAATGGGTGTGGGTGCTGGCGATTCTTATCACATTCAGCACGGTCCATTCCCTGTATTGGTCGAATGCGAGGATGCGGGCACCAGTGATTCCTGCATTAGCATTACTCGCAGGACGCGCAATTTCAACACGACATGTTTCCGAGGAAGATAACCTATTCACTTGCGGTAGAGATTCCTGAGAGCAGATTCCACATCGGGATGCTCAAACGAAAACCCTTCCTCTTTGAGTCGTTTCGAGATGCAATATCGACCATAGAGGCCCAATTCGGGATCAGTCCTCATGAAAAGCGGAGCTCCAATTCGAACCATCCATTCGTAGGCGGGCAAGCCGATAGGCATCTTCAATGCCTTACGTAACGCTCGCATAAATTCTGCGTTCGAAACAGGATTGGGTGCAGTGGCGAGATAAATCCCTTGCATCGACTCGTCTGAAATCGCGCGCCAGAACAGGCGGTTCATGTCGTGTTCGTGAATCCAGCTGATTCCCTGCCGTCCATGACCAACCTTTCCTCCCAGCCCCATTCGGACCAGAAATGCCAGCCTCTGAAGTGCTCCACCTGCAGAACCGATTACGAAACTTGTCCGCAAAATGACCTGACGTATTTCTGGCAGGACTGACTGAGCATAAGCTGCTTCCCAGGCACGAGCGACAATCGGTGCCAAACCGTAGCCGAGTGCGGACTCTTCGTCGCAGATCAACTCGGGTGGATCACCGTAAATATGAGCCGTCGACATCTGCACCCAGACTTTGGGAGGCTGTTCAACCAGCTTCAAAGCCTGCCCGAGGACCATCGTTGATTCGACCCGGGAGCGTAATATTTCATCGCAATGATCTGGCGTTTTTATGCAATCCACCGTCCGGCCGGTCAAATTGACCAGAGCCGTCGCACCATTCAAATGAGTAACCCAATCTCCTGGAGTTCGAGCGTCCCAAGTGACGTGTGTCCAATGACCAGTTCCCTGTGGACGAGTACGAGAAAGGAGAACCACATCACATTGATGGTTCTCCAGAAATCTCGCCAGGTTCATCCCCAGAAATCCGCTACCGCCGGCAATAACAACTTTATTAGTTGGGCTGGACAACGATGAATCGATGATCTGCTCCTACCTGGATGGGAAGGTAATAGACACCCTGCGAAGAAAAGTAAGTTACCCCATTACGGGTTTCACTCATCGCATTGAGTGGGAGACGTTCGACAATCGTCCCCGGAGTCGTATTTTGAGCAATGGCAGGTGGCTGATAGGAATTGTTCTGGTTGGAATACTGCTGCTGGGTATTTAGTTGTTGAGGTGCCTGTGATGGCTGTCCGTAAACCTGTGGTGGGTTTGATGGAGCCTGCTGAATGACCGCAGGAGGATTCACATAGTAGATATCACGTTGGACCACTGGTGGTGGATAGTAGCCGTAAGGTGGATATGGCCTTGGACCGTGATGATGAATAATGTGCCTTGGCGGCGGCGGAGGAGCCAGCATTGTGGCAACAGCTCCAATGGCAAACGCGACCGCAGCAGTCGAGCCCCCTCCGTGGCAGTGTCCATGCCCATGATGTCCATGTCCCGCCTGAGCAGGTTGTACGCAGAAAGTGATCAACAGTCCAACTGCGATCAGCGAACGAAATAATAATTGAGTCATCGGAACTCCCTTTCCCCGAATCCAGATCGATCTACCCAGACCGTATCTGACCGTATGTCATCCCCTGACAGACAGCATTTTTCATGAATAGCAATGAAATAAGGCCATTCTCAAAGTTGGCGATTCTTATCAGATTTGCAGATTCATGGCGAGAGCATTTCCACAATTTCCTGTGCACATGAAGAATCAGGAATTGGTGTAATCAAAGGTTGTTGAGATTAAATCAGGTTAAGAACGCTTGAATCCCAAATAAAATTTGACAAAAGGACCGGGACTCCCCACACTTATGTGGTTGCTAATTTAATGCACCTAAGATCGATACCTCTGAAAGTTCTTCAACCCATTGGGGATATACATGACTCTCGACCGGAACAACCGATCACAATTCCTCAGTTCTCTCACCTCATCTGCTTATTTTCCACATATCACGCTGTCATTACTGGGAATTTCGACTCTGTTCGTCTCTTGGTTGTTTATTTCCGCTGAGAATGGAATTTATTGGGCTTCACTGGGGCTGATCGCATTCATGGTTCTGAGTTTTGGCATCAGTCATTTGATGCTCAAACGGGAAGAACTTGCACAAAAGAAATGTGCCCAAAGAAATCCGGCAGAAGAACTAGCTCGATTCCAGCAGGAACAGAATCGCATCTAGTCCCCGTTCAGGGCTTTGATTTGTGCCATTATCAAATTCGAGTTGTGTGCCACTGGCTTCGCCAGTGCAAGTCGAGTCTAAATCTGAAGTTACGATGAACTGCCCAAGCCAGTGTCACCCTGATTTTTAGATGGAACAACCCCCTCGTAGGTCGTTCCATAAAATTATGTGGGTTGAAAATGTCGTTCTCAGTTTTGACGCTTCACCCCGCCAGCCTGCAGCACTTTGCCTATGGTAACAAGACCATCACAGACTGGCCTCTTGCCTGCAAACCAGTATCTCTCGCGAGCATCAAGCCCATATTGGGATTTTGAAGTTCTCATTCCTTGCGCGAAATTCTCTCTTAATGACTGCCGATACCGAACCTGGGCATCTGGGAAGCGTTGATCGTATAAGATACGTGCTTGATACTCTTCGCCGAGAATCACTCCAAGAGGCTGATGTGAATAATGCTGCCTCAAAAATAGATCTAAAATCTCTAGTGCAGGAAGATTCTGTCCGGTTGAATCATAAAAAAAACAGGATTGACCATCGGCACTGATTAAGCAGACTGATTCAAATTCCAGAGATGCGAGCCCAGATTTCAGCCAGTCCGTTTGATTCACAATTAATTGCCGTTCAAGATCCGCAGGGATCAATTCAGGCTGAAATGAGCCTTGAGAATACTTTCTGAGATCATCAAGCGTATCGATGAGTGTCTGATTGGAAGTCAGAATCAGCATGTGTTCTGGAACAATCTGATCATAATATTTCAGCAGCGATTCCAGATAGTTTTCCCGCCCCGCGAAAGGGGCCACCCCACCTGAATTTCGCGCCTGTCGATTCGCAGACATTTGCCCCATATTATGAATTGCATGCAAACTTTCTGCAGAAAGTGGCATCCCTCCCCTGCGATACAAGTCGATCCCGCCCACCTGAGACGATTCCACTCCAGTTGACAAAAATAGACCGGCTTCCGAGCGAGTCTGATCAACCAGAAAACTCGTGGAAGCCGTTGTCGCATTTCCGATATCGATGACCTGACACCCGTGCTCTGCGAGACACTGAATCGCCAGCGCAGTCATTTCAAATGAGAAGCCGTGTAGATCGTGACCGATGACAACTTTCGGTTGAGCAGCCTGATTCTGATCATCCCGTCGTATCCAGTCACTCCATAACGATTCCGTCAATCCATTCAGGATGATCCGCAACTCCTGGCGATCGTATTCATTATGAATCAGCCCACGAAATCCATCCGCGAATTGTGTCTGCTTCGGCTGGGAACGCTCCCACCAACTCTTCAGATTCCGTTGGACTTCAGGAGAAAACTGCTCCAAGTCGTCACGATGAGGACAGACCTGACATTTCTCGAAATGAGAACGCAGTCGTGCCAGATGAATCGAACGTGTAATCGGGCTGGTTTCATCGGGACAGCAATAATTTGCATCTTCAGCAACCAGAGATCTGAGTAACTGGAGTTGATCGCTGACTGACGTTTCCGAATCCATTCTGACTGGCCGTTCGCGAATGACTGTAAAGTACTGAATGACAATCGGCTCAAGCCGATTGTTTTTGGCCGTGAGCTTCGGACTGAAGTCGTTTTGCTTATATGCCAGTATAAATTTTATTGTCCCAGGATCAATTTCGCCAGACCGCAAAAAAGAACCTGTATATTTTGCCAGAATGCGAGAATTACAGCTCGATCACGATGCCAATAATCTGGATTCGAGAGACTTATGGAGCCATTCTCGGAGTGGGAGCATTGGGTAACAATTTTGGTTCTGGACCGAACGCGGTCAAATCTACGGTCAAATCCTGAACTGAGGCAGCCATTTCCAATTCGGAATAGAACTTACTGACGGACCACTGGTCCCATGCCAGATTGGGGAGATATTCCAGAAAATCTCTGGGTAATTCCCGGGAGTTGGTATCGAGAATAGAAGCCGAGGTGGCGATGTCGGTATCAATAGAACTACTCCCGCTCAGAGTAATCAAATTTTTCCAGCCAGCCAGAATATTATGATTTCCATCCCAATGCAGTAAGCCTTCGAGAGTGCGATTTTCGAGTCCAGCCGAAAGTTGAATCATCGGTTGATCAATTCGCCCGAGGATTAAACTGTCTTCAGATCGTATTTTTAAATCGACAGGCTGACGGGGAATGGTCATACCAAGGTCGAACCGAATTAAACCATCGTTTAACAAAGCAGTCACCCGCGAGAGGCGTAAAGTGAGCAAATCCCTTTCCGTCCGCATCGATTTGTCACCATGGAATCGGATCAAGGCGCCATCGAGAGTGAGTAATGAACGACTGACTTCTACGGTCGAGTCATCTGAAGATTCCGTAGAAACCAAGTCCGCCACACCACGGAAAAAACACTCTTCAAATTGGACGAGTCGTTCGACAGTTGCGGCCCCAGTTCCCTGACTCATTTCATCGATAATCTGCTGAGCAGAGCGATTCATTTTCACGATGGAAGCATCCGTCTGATGCCGGGAATCAACGGAAATAGTCGATTGAGAACAACGAAGCTTTGAAGCTCCTTCAACCAAAAACAGAGACCAGGCCTGTGTGACGGCATCTGGAATGACAACCTGCAAATGCAGATTCTTGATCGTTAAAGAACCTCCATTAATCACAATGAAGTCCCGAGAGCGTGATAACGTGGCGAACTGCGACGTATCGAACTGTAAAATCAATTCCGAGCGTGACGATCCACTGATCGTAATCGATTTATCAATCACTTTTAATTGATTGATTTTCTGATAAGTCACCTGCCCCGGCTTCCCCAGATATTCAATCATGCCCCCATCTGGAATAGCTTCCAGAGCAGATTCCAATGTCGCCTGAAAGCCAAGATCTTGCCCTTCGCGTGTGACCAATCGAAATTGTGAGGTCTCATTCGGAACGTTTTTTTTAACCAAAGGCATTCCGGAGACGCCATCAATTTTCACAGGGTTATCAGAGTCTATCTGCTTTAATTCTTCAGTAATATCGGCCCGCAGAATCCCGGCCTGCTGTTCTTCAAATGCAACCCGCCCCCAGTCAACTTCCATTGTGTCACTTTGAAAAAAACCGTCAAACAAATCCCCTGATGTAATTGGCGATGGGTAACCGGGAGGCATCTGACTCAATTCATTACGTTCTCTGCCCGACGTGATGTCGTTAGAATTTATCGTCGCTTCGGCAGATTCCGGCAATGAATCGAGAGGAGAAGTTGTTTGCCCTGAGTTCTGGTTTCTAATTTCCGCAGGAGGCATTTCATTATGGAAAAACTCCTGTGCACTTCCTTTTTCCACTATGGAATCCACCGAACTCTTGAGTTCGTCACCAGATTGTGTCGATTGTTCCAAAGACCAGCGATCAAAGGTGATGGCAACAACGCAGGCAATTGCAAATGTCCCCAGCCACCACCAGAATAGCCGCATCGGGATTGTTCCCGAGTTGCCACCAGTAGAAGTTTGCCATGTCAATCCATCGGGATGAATCGCACGCAATCCCGCCTGAGCCGCCATTTCGAGGAGATCTTCGATCAAAGACTGTGGCGACCAATAGCGATCATCGGGATCGCTCGCCATCATCTTCTTGACAATTCTAGCCAGTTCGCGGGGTATGTTGGGATTCTTTTCACGCGGGTCTGGAGTCGGTTTTCCCTGATGATCGAGGAGTTTCTGCAAGACCGTTCCGTCTGCATAGGGGGGCACGCCGGTAAGCATGTGGTAGGCCGTACAGCCAAGGGAATAAATATCACTGCGAACATCGACATTTCGCGGGTCGCGTGCCTGCTCTGGAGAAATATAATCGAAAGTTCCAAGTGTCGTTCCGGAAACTGTTAAATCCAGAGATTGTTCGTCGAGTCGTTCTTTCCGGGCCAACCCCCAGTCGACAAGTTTGACTTTGCCCGACGACATCATAATCAAGTTCGATGGTTTGATGTCACGGTGCACAACTCCAGCGACTGCTGTGTGCTTCAATGCGACAGCGATTTGCAGGAGGAGATTGACCGTCTCGAACGAGTCGATTGCGCCACGCCGTCGTATCAACTCGCGAATCGTCATCCCTTCCACATATTCAAAGGCGATATAATAAAGCCCTTTGTCTTCGCCAATGGAATAGATTCGGGCGACATTTTCATGATCGAGACGTGCGGCTGATTTCGCTTCGTTTTGAAAGCGCTTGATGGAGGAAGCATCGTTGGCCTGAGAAGGAGACAACACTTTTAGGGCGATCGTACGATCCAACTGCTCATCCCGGGCCTTGAAAACCGCCCCCATACCTCCCGCTCCAATGCGGGACTCGATCACATACTGACCGAGTCGTAGATTTTCCGGTAAACTGGATTGCTCCTCGCGACCTGTTGTTCCTGGAAAGAGCTGAGCTAACAATGAAGAGTCTGGCGGTGTCGAATCGGAGACCTCCGATTTGATTTGTGATGACTCGTCTGATGAACTCGTACGTATGACCGTCACCGGATCCAAACTATGCCCACGGTAAGCCGTGCTCGGGATGTCTTGGGCCGATGATGACATAAGTAAAATCTGTTGATGGAATGAAAATTTGATAGGGTTTTATCGACTTTGCAACTGTTTAACGTACTATTTCCTAATGACGACACGAACGTCGAGAATGTTCAGAATTTTTCCCAGGAAACTGGGACAGAAATAGAAGCTTGCGTCGGAATGTATTGGTGTATAATGGGTTGTGATATTTTATGGTTTCTTGAACCTGCAAACAGTGCCCGAAATATTATACCATGCATCTCAACAGGAAAAATACGATTCCGGTCAAATTTGCGAAATGGCTCACAGTTCGACAAACATCGAGTGAATATGATTTCCTCAAATCTCAAGCAATTATAGAGCGTTCCCAGTGAAAACTGGAGAAATTCAACGATTCTTAAGAACACTGATTATTAACAGATGAATACCAGAAAATAATCAAACCCGGTGGCTGGGGCGACCACAAATAGAAGTCCCCGAATCGTAGAACTTCCGGGAGTTTCCGCTGAAGCGGAGCGACCCCGCCAACCCGAAACGGAAGATCCATCCCCCTGAAGTTCCTTTTCAAGATGTTACAGGAAATCCAGCTTCCAATTGGAGCAGGTTTTGACAGGCCCAGATTATAAAGAATGGTCTAAAATGAAAATTTCACTCTCACCCCAAGGAGAACTCAAATGGACATGCGTTTTATAGTACTCGGTACACTGGTCTGCTTTATTGGCTGTACCGAATCAACATCCCCGCAACCCTCAACAACGGAAACGAGCTCTCCGGCAATTTCGGCGACACCTGTCAAATACGAAGCAGGTCAAACCTTAACAGTGAATGTCCCTGAGATGCATTGTCCCTTTGCCTGCTATCCAAGAGTGAAACAGACCATCACAGATCAACCAGGTGTCGAGAGTGTGGAACTTGTTGAACAGGAAAGCGAAGATGCAATTAACGATCCTCGCATCATTGTAAAACTCAATGGAGAATTTGATTCCACTTCCGCAATTGATGCTTTGAGTAAAGTTGGATTCAAGGAATCGCAAGTCGTTTCGACCAAATAAGAATCACTTGATACTGTAAAAACAAAAAGGGAACCGAAAATTGATTCGGTTCCCTTTTTTCATTGGAACAGGACGACTTTTTACTTTCACAATATATTACATGTGTGCAGAGAATTGACAGCACTGCAATATTGCTCACGAAGAGTCCACTGCCCTGCTGAACAGACCTTCAATTCACTCAGCTATGCAATACAGGTGAGTAAGTGTTCTTAGGAAGATCGCATTGCCTTTGACTGCTGCAGAAGCCATGCACCCCGAGTCCAGCGTATTTTCTGAGACCAGTTCAAATGTCTCGCCCATTTTGAAGACTGTGGTCACGCCCTCTTTATTAGACACGTAAACATTTCCATTTGCCAGGAGTGGTGAAGCAGAATATTGTCCAGGAAAACGCTCCTGCCAGATTTGCTCTCCAGTTGTCGCATCCAGCATCGTAGCGATCCCCGCATCTCCAACGAAAAACAGATCATTATCAACAAGTAACAGCGAAGGCGTTTTTGGAATTTGACGATCCGCAGTCCAGACAACATGACTCTCGGTCACATCCCCTGCTCCATCGTATTTCACTGCGACCAAACGGGATTGCATGAAACTGGTGCAGACATATGCCATTCCATTTCCAATCACAGGTTTGGGAACAGTTGAAAATCCTAACTGTCCATAACCAGCTTTCCAAAGTTCTGTTCCAGTCGCCGGATCATATCCATACACCCAGTTCGCGGCTGGGGAAATGATTTGATCTTTTCCATTAACGGCCTGAATCGTGGGAGTACCATATGCTTTCTTCATTTCCGGTTTAGGATTCATTTCCCCCGAACGATCTGTTTTCCAAACGACATGCCCATCGTCTTTATTCATCGCGGTCAGAAATTGGAAATCGATTCCATCAAAATGAATAATCAGCAAATCGTTCCATAATACTGGAGAACTCCCAGGACCATTTTGGTGATCGACATGCAATTCCTGATTTTGCCATAAAATTTCTCCCGAAGCCGTATCGATACAGCAGGTGCCGTAATCGCCAAAGTGACAATAAAGCCGTCCCTCGGAAATGACGGGCGTTGGGGATGCATAACTGTTCGTTGCATGCTTGGGATTGGCTCCCGGAAACTGAAAACATTCTACGTCATGCAAAAGTTCTCCTGTGTTGACATCGAAAGCGATAGCTTTGAGTGTCAGAGGACCACCAAACTGAATGCCACGTGGGTTCGCCAATTGAGCTAATTTGGCTTCTTCTTCCTCGGCAGAGAGCGGCTCGACAATCGCGGTGGTCATCCAGATTTGATTCCCGGAAATCACCGGTGAAGAGAACCCCTCTCCAGCAACCGGCACCTTCCAGCGAACATTTTCCGTTTCACTCCATTGGGTGGGAAGCTTGGCATTCTCTACGTGACCGTTGCCTTCGGGGCCTCGAAACTGAGGCCATTCGTCGGCTGCGTTGGCAGTACCTGTCACTGCAATTATGGTAATCAGCCAGCAGTATAGATGGTGCATTGTTGATTCCGATTCTCTTATTAAGTTCAGGTAGGAAATTGCCCAGGCAATCTTTTCAGGGAGAGCGACTCAATTTTCCGTCAAACTAAAATTCAGTTCTTAACCGCTTAACGGATGGACAATTAGAATAACTTTCTTTATCGTCAACATCAATCAATACTAATGCATGTATTGCTTAATCGAGCATACAACAATCAACGGATCGATTTTTCCCTTCTGACAGAAAGAGATCGTTATGAATCAGAATTCTTCTAATAATGCTCCTGATCATCACAACAAAGTGTCTCGTCGAAAGTTTCTCCAAACAACGTCCATCGCAACGGCAGCTACGTTAACGACTCCATTTTTTGTCCACGCCGAGAAAAAGTCGGGTGGCTCTGAAACGATTATTGGAAGTGGCGAACACACCTATCGTTGCATTCACAATTGGGGAAACGATTCTCTCCCAGCCGACCATAAATATGGGAATGCCTCCCATGGTACTGCAATCGATGAGCAGGGATTGATTTACATCACTCACTATGGAAATCCGGGCTCGGTCTTCGTGTTTGATGCCAAAGGAAAGCTTGTCAAAACATTGGGAGATATCCACGCCGGTCATGGGCACGGCATCGATATTCGCCGCGAAGGAAATCAGGAATTCATTTATCTTTCACCCAGCGAAAGCAATCTCTCGTTCGCAAAAATCACTTTGGACGGAGAAGTCGTCTGGCAGCGTGGCAAAGATGCCCTGAATAAAGTCAGCGGTGTCTACGACGAACCGGGCATTCGCTATCGACCAACGAACATCAGTTTTCGTCCGGATGGCGGGTACTACCTTGGAGATGGCTACGGGAGTAATTATCTGTTTGAATACGATAAATCCGACAAGTTTGTCCAGGCTCTCGGTGGCAAAGGAAATGCTCAGGGACAGTTCAGTACTCCTCACGGACATTGGCTCGATACACGTCATGGAGAGCCAGAACTGGTTGTTGCCGACAGAGCCAATAAACGCCTGCAGTGGTTCCATCTGGATGGTACTCATGCAAAAACCCTGGAAGGCTTTTTGTTCCCTGCCGATATCGATACCCAGGGCGACTTAATGCTCGTGCCCGATTTACACGCCCGCATAACTATTCTGGACAAAGACAACCAAGCCGTCGCTCAACTGGGCGATGATGTCACCTGGCGAAATGAAGTACTCGACAATAAGAACAAAATGCGCGCCTCACCCGACAAATGGCAAGCCGGAAAATTCGTTCATCCTCACGATGCCTGCTTCGATAAAGATGGTAATATCTTTGTTGCGGAATGGGTTGTCGGCGGACGAGTAACAAAACTCGAAAAGGTCAGCTAAGAAGCGGATTTGAATTTGCTATAGTGCTCTGTACCCCTTAAATAATAGTGGCACACAACTACAAAGCGAGCCGAGTTATAACTGACTCGGCTCGCTTATTTTGTGAGATATGGACTTCCCCAAGAATAGTGGGCGCCCAAAAGAGAGTGTAAGCTCTCCGAGAGGAGTCGACTATGTCGGGATCATCACAGGCTGGAAAACGGACGCGGCGGCGTTATTCTGAAGAGTTTAAGCGGGATGCCGTGGGACTGGTGACCGAGCAGCATTATCCGCTGGCCGAGGCGGCTCGACGCCTGGATATTCATGTCAGTGTTTTACGCAACTGGAAAGAGAAGTTCATGAGCGGCAAAGAATCGAAGTCCAACGAGAAGTTGTTTGAATCCGAACGTGAAGAGTTGCGACAGCTGCGCGAGGAGAATCGTAAGCTGAGAATGGATCGAGAGATTTTAAAAAAAGCAGCAGCCTTTTTCGCGAAGGAAAATCAGTGAGATTTACCTTTATTGATGACCATGAAGAAGACTTTGAAGTAGCTCGGATGTGTGAAATCTTCGAGGTTTCCCGGAGTGGATATTACACCTGGAAGAATCGTCCGATGAGTATACGCCAGGAGAATCAACAGGAGTTGACACAGGCCATGAAGGAGATTCATCAGGAGACACGAGAAGTGTATGGCTCTCCTCGGATGCATAGAGAATTGCTGGAACGCGGCTATGAGGTCTCAGAGAATACGGTGGCCAAATTGATGAATCAGGCTGGAATTCAGGCAAAAACCAGGAAGAAGTTCAAAAACACCACGGACTCGAATCATTCCCGGCCCGTGGCTGAGAACCATCTGGATCGTCAGTTTGATGCCGTGACAAAAAGCAATGAAGTTTGGCTGAGTGACATCACCTGCATCTGGACTGAGGAGGGCTGGTTGTACCTGGCAGCAGTGCTGGATATGTATACGCGCAAAGTTGTAGGCTGGTCGATGGCCGAACGCATGACCTCAGACCTGGTGGTCAATGCCTTGAGGATGGCAGTGGATCAGGAGGCCGTGTCGAATGCAGACCTCAAAGAATTAACGCTTCACTCAGACCGCGGGAGTCAGTACGCTAGCGAGGATTATCAACAGGTGTTGACCTCGATGGGAATCACCTGTTCGATGAGCCGGAAAGGGAACTGTTGGGACAACGCTCCCATGGAGTCATTTTTTGCGACGTTGAAGAAAGAGCTCGTTCATCATGAGCGATACAAGAAGCGTTCAGAGGCTCGATCGAGCCTGTTTGAATACATCGAAGTGTTTTATAATCGAGTACGGAAACATTCTGCACTGGGCTATCTGAGCCCTGCGCAGTTTGTACAAGTGACTTAACCATTACCCCGCGCCCACTATTCTTGGGGAAGTCCAATAATGACATGAGAGTGAGGCTCTACTCACTCAAGCTGACAACATCTTGAGAAACTCGCCGGGCCGTGGCATTAGTGCCTGACTTTTCATTCACTGCCCTGACCTTCGTGATTGCTTTCACAGGAACAGTAATTGACTCTTCTAAATTCAGGCTAGCCTCGATAATGCCTTCACCTACGTCAGTGGATGTCAACTTGAGTGGAAATTCATAAGATTCGCCAGGACTGGGAACGTCAATCTGCCTTACCAATTGGGGACCAACCTCATGCTGAACGCCTTTCAAGAGGCCAATCGTCAATTCTGAAGGGTTAAAGGTTTTGTCACTATTGTTCTCGACGAGAATCATGACATCGAAATCTTGACCACTTTCGACTTCTACCGGAACTGTGACCGAAACAGAGACATCAGGAATGATCACATTGGTTGCAGTCGCCAGGGTCTCAAAGACCTGGATCGAAGACTCCGATTTCAGCATCGCCAGATTTGTTGGCGCGAAACAGGAAATCTCTATAGAACGAGTTTCTGCAGGTAGCAAATCTCTTATAATCCAGAATAATGCCTCATCCATCAACGTTGCCTTGGGTGAAGTCTTGTCAATTAAATCCAAATCCGCACAATGCTCGGAAACATGAACCTGGGAAATCTTTTCACTCCCCTCATTGGTTACCTCCAGGAAATAGGTCAGTTTGTGCTGCCCAGATGTCTGAGAAGGATATCGCTTTCGCAGTGTGACCATTTTTGAAGTAATCACATTGGGTTGCTGCGTGTCTTCGACACGATCCTGTGGAACGGGACTACGAATTTCACTTGGAGCCTGCCTTTCCGCTGAAGTCAACCATAGTTGACGAGGGGGCTGGAATGCAAAACCGAAATCACTTACAGAAGCCAGTTGCCAGCGGCTGGAAGCCAGCGAGACTAAATCAACGTTGCCTGAATATCGACTCTGAATAACATTCGATTGAGTTAACTCGGAATATTGATAATCGGCAATCAGTTCCGTTGTTGAAGATTCGATCAACAATTCCGGCTTGAGAGTCCATGTTCGAGGAGCCACGGGAACGGAAGGTTTTTCCTCAGGCGGAGGAGCGAACATCGCGAAGGGATCTTCAAATGGTTTCGGCTCCGGCTTGGGCGCAGGTTTTTCAACAACCGGCATTTCATAAGCAACCTGCATAATTTCGACGGGGTAAACCGCTTCAATAACGCGAGGTTCGATCTCCATGACGGTATCGACTTGTGGATCGATTTCGGGTGTTGCAGCAGCGACAAACTGAACGGCTTTCACTTTCCGAGGCTTGACGACAACGGGGTCAGATATTGTCCCCAGGAAGAGTAGAAACACCAAGAATAGCGCCAGATAACCGGCAATCGCCGTCAATCGCCAGGACTGATCTTCATCACCCTTGAGCAGTAAATAGCCCTGTAACTGAGTTCGACGGCTGTATCGAGTCCAGTATTCAAGGATATCTCGTGAGTCCCTGCGGGACCAATCGGGGGGACAAGGATTAATATGCACTGCGCGACTCCCTTCGGCAGAAAAAATTCAAGCTCAAAAACTAATTGTATTTTCTACCAAGGGTTTAGCACAAGTTCAGTTTGAGTGTTCTTAATATTGCTCTGGGATAGGATGATTAAGATCAGCATTCCGAAATCAAATGCTCATTTTCAATCTATTACTGGAAACTCAACCCATCAACGCTTATCTTTATGAATTCCCTCAACTAAACGAGAGAGATCCTGAATACGATGGGCTAGATGCGCTAATGTGTTTCGCTCACACAATTTCAAATTCTTAAAAGGTAAATATTATGTCAGAAATATCTGGTTCCAATGGCGTGAACCGTCGTGATTTCATTAAAACAACAGGCACCGCGGCTGCAGTTGCCGCTGGTGTGAACGCAATTCCACTGGCTAAAGCTCAGGCGGCTGGCAGCAACGAGCGGATTCGTATTGGCTTCATTGGACCGGGGGGACGCGGGTTTGGTGCTCACGTTAAAACACTGGCCAAGCAGAAAAATGAAGGCTCGAATATCGATCTGGTCGCAGTTGCTGAAGTTTACAGCGAACAACGCGATAAAGTCGCCGACTACATCAAAAAAGAAAATGGCAACGAACCGGCTAAGTATGTCGATTATCGCGACATGATCGAGAAAGAAAATCTCGATGCGGTCTGTATCGGAACTCCAGATCACTGGCATTGCAAGCAGATTGTCGACAGCCTGAATGCCGGTCTGCATGTCTACTGTGAAAAGCCGATGACAAAGTTCGTCGAAGAATCATTACAGGTTGTTGATGTCTGGAAAAGCACCGGCAAAGTGATGCAGGTCGGTGTGCAATCGACTTCCCTGCCCGTCTGGAATCAGGTTCGTGAACTGCTCAACGAGGGTAAGCTCGGAAAAGTTCTGCAGTTCCAGACCGAATACTTCCGCAATTCAGATATGGGACAGTGGCGTTATTATGCTCTCGAAAAGCAGATGACACCAAAGAATATCGATTGGAAACGCTGGCTGGGTGTTGAAGAAGGCTTGGCAGAAGACCGGCCATTCGACCGCGCTGTTTACAAGCAGTGGCGCCGCTTCTGGCCTTATGGTTCAGGCATGTTTACCGACCTGTTCGTTCACCGAACGACTTCGATGCTCAAAGCCACCGGACTGAATTTCCCGGGCCGCGTCGTCGGAGCCGGAGGGTTGTATCTTGAATATGATGGCCGGGATGTTCCCGATGTCGCAACAGTCTGTGCTGACTTTAACGAAGGCGTCCAGGGTCTGATCAACGCCACGATGTGTAATCAGGAATCACGCATCACTCAGTTGATTCGTGGTCATTACGGATCGTTTGTCTTCGGAAACGGCGAGCAGTTCGACAGCTTTAAGTTCATTCCAGAACGATCACAGGTCACCCATGACAGCAAGTTGAAGGAAGAAGATATTCCCGTCGAAACGCCAAAGGAATCGACAACCTATCTCCATTTCAAAAACTGGGTCGATGCCATCAATGCCAACGATCCCAAAGCCTGTAACAATCCACCGGACTTAGGAGCAGCTGCGATCGCAACCGTCATTCTGGGCGCTCGCAGTTACCGGGAAGGTCGCGTGTTCCACTTCGATGCCGAAACCGGTACGATCTCCGATGGCAACGAAAGCTGGGCCAAAAAATGGGAAGCCATTTCCGAAGCCCGTGGCCAAGCCAAGCACATTCCCGGCTGGACGGCAGGAGATTATGGCTCCACGTTATCTGAGCCGGAATACATGAAGCTGGCTGGTCCATGGATCGATGGCAAGCCACCAGAAAATTCATAATCAAAGAATTCGACTGCGTTGCAGTGAGTCACATGAAGCAGCCGTACGGTTTCCCACCGTGCGGCTGCTTTTTTTATGACTAATTATCAAGCTCATTCATATCGATACAATCAAAATCAGCATTAGCACTGCCCTAATCCATCAAGTCAAATCGTGGATTTGCGACTTATCTGATTTGCAAAGGCATTACGCTAAGTTTTTCAACAGACTCCTGAATGAAACCTATGCTAAGAAATATGATTTTAAGTTTGTAATGATTCTGGAGTTTTGATGAGTGAATTGATTCGAGTCCTGGTAATTGATGACGATGCTGCCTGGCAGAAAGTCATGCTTTTACTGTTAGCCAGACGGGGCGACTTTGACGTTCACGCCGTGATGAATTTGCAGGAAGCCAGGGCTCAGCTCAAAAAGAATCCCTACGATATTGTGATTTCTGACCTGGAATTGGCAAGCAGTGGCCGCTTGGTTGAGAATGGTCTGGATGTTATCTCAATCATTGAAGAGGAGGGTTTGGAGATTCCTGTGATTGCTGTCACTGGCAACGGAAATGAAACTTCTGTCGTTGAAGCCCTGCAGCGTGGAGCAGCAAATTATATCTCAAAATTTAACGTCCGAGATCATCTCTACAAAACAGTTGACTCGGTCGTACAAACGATTGGTCAAAGAAAACTGAAATCGAAACTGCTTGGATCAATTGTTGAGCTCAAACTTCGTTACTGCATTCATAATGACATCCGTTTGATTTCTCCCTTCATCGAAGAGTTGAAGTCGAATTTGTCTTCCCGTACAGAATTATCGACCACCACCA
Source organism: Rubinisphaera italica (assembly GCF_007859715.1). Classification (NCBI taxonomy): domain Bacteria; kingdom Pseudomonadati; phylum Planctomycetota; class Planctomycetia; order Planctomycetales; family Planctomycetaceae; genus Rubinisphaera; species Rubinisphaera italica. The sequence continues at coordinate 2,454,450 of NZ_SJPG01000001.1, read as the reverse complement.
TTACCCGGATACTCATCTCTGCTGAAGAGGCTCTGATGAATAGCATCGTACATGGAAATTTAGAGATCAGTTCTGAAATCCGAGAAACTTCGATGGCTGAATATCACGACATGATCGAGACACGTGCGCAAGATCCTCAATATCAAAATCGACGAGTTTCCCTGGAAATCAGTTTGAATCCAGTACGATTTCAACTCACGATTCAAGATCAGGGAATCGGGTTTGATCTTTCAAACATTAAAGATCCCCGTGATGAAAAATACATCAGCCGAGCGAGCGGTCGAGGGATGTTATTGATGCAAACTTTTATGGATTCCGTCGAATACAGCGATCACGGTCGTTGCATCTGCATGACCAAGATGATTCCGCAGAATATGCCAGAATCGGACCAGAAATTGAATGCATTGAACTTCTGCAAGCCCTGCTAAAAATTCAATCACTCGCAATTCGAAAACACAGCGACAAGCGAGTGAATCAACTCACTCGCTTGTCGCTTCATGCTTTCAAAATTTCGTTCGCTGATTCGCGCATCGATCGATTCTCATCGGTCAGTCACATCGAATCATTCATGTCATCCATCCAGTCCTGCAATGCTCGGACCTTCGGCGTTGGGTTAGAGGCAAAGGCTTCGAGAGCATCAATCACTGCCAGACATCCCGGCAAGGTCGTTACGCATGGCACACCATAAGCAACTGAGGCGGCTCGAATTCGACCTTCATCTGTTGATGGGCCGCGTTTACTGGGCGTGTTAAAGATAAAGGCGATTTCATCGTTTGCCATATAATCGAGCAAGTTCGGACGGCCTTCCTGAACCTTCCTAACAACATGCACTGGAATGTCAGCAGCCTGCAATGCAGATGCGGTTCCAGAAGTGGCCACGAGTTCGTAACCGAGTTTGCTCAAGCGACGAGCAGGCTCGATGATTCGGTCTTTAAACTGACCGGCCATACTGATAAAGATTTTTCCGCTTTCGGGAATGATTGAACCCGCAGCGATCTGACTTTTTGCAAAGGCTTCTGCAAAGGTTTCAGAAATCCCCATAACCTCGCCGGTCGATAACATTTCTGGGCCGAGAACAATATCGACACCTGGAAAGCGGGAGAATGGAAAGACAGATTCTTTGACAGAAGTATGTTTCGGAATCATCTCCGACGTAACCCCCTGCTCTTTTAGCGAGACACCCGCCATCACTTTTGCGGCGATGCGAGGCAATGAGATCCCCGTGGCCTTGGAAACGAACGGCGAAGTCCGACTGGCTCGTGGGTTCACTTCGAGCACATACACATCCATATTGCCATCCTGCTCTTTGACGGCATATTGAATGTTCATCAGGCCACGAACTTCGAGTTTATCTGCCAGGGCATAAGTCGCCTGACGAATTTCCTCAATGGTCTTCTCGGGAAGCGAATGCGGCGGGATGGCACAGGCGGAGTCACCCGAGTGGATTCCGGCTTCTTCAATATGCTCCATAATCCCGCCAACGATAGTCGTTTCTCCATCGGAAATCGCATCGACATCGACTTCGATCGCATCCTGTAAAAACTTATCAACGAGTACAGGTCGATCCGGAGACGCATTGACCGCCTCAGTCATATAACGAATCAGTTCAGATTCCTGATAGCAGATCTGCATCGCACGTCCGCCAAGCACATAACTGGGACGCACTAGCACGGGATAGCCGATTTGAGCGGCTGTCGACTGGGCTCCTTCGACATCACTGGCAATACCATTCGGCGGTTGCTTCAAGCCAATGGAGTTCAAGATCTCCTGGAATCGTTCACGGTCTTCAGCGGCATCGATACTGTCTGGCGTTGTCCCGATGATTGGCACTCCGGCTGCTTCTAGCCCCTTCGCGAGATTCAATGGAGTTTGACCACCGAACTGAACAATCACGCCATCTGGTTTGATGCGATCACAAATATTGAGGACATCTTCGAGGGTTAATGGCTCGAAGAAGAGAATGTCTGAAGTATCGTAGTCGGTCGAAACCGTTTCAGGATTCGAGTTGACCATGATGCTCTCGATGCCAAGATCTTTGAGAGCAAATGCCGCCTGACAACAACAGTAATCAAATTCGATCCCCTGCCCGATGCGGTTCGGACCACCACCTAGAATCATGATTCGCTGTGGCTTCTCAGGTTTTCGAGCCGGCGATTCATCTTCCTGCTCATAGCTCGAATAGTAATAGGGAGTGTAGGCTTCAAACTCAGCCGCACAGGTATCAACTTGTTTGAAGACCGGTTCAAGCCCCTGCTTTTTACGATAATCGCGAATCTGCAGTTCAGAAACATTCCACCAGCCCGCGAGTTGCTGATCGGAAAAACCTGCTTTCTTGGCTTTGACAAGAAGTTCCATAGGGCAGGACTGAACGCTGCTATACTTTTTCAATTCCAACTCAAGTTGAACGATTTCTTCGAGGTGCCGCAGGAACCAGAAATCGACTTGAGTCAGTCGATGCACTTCTTCGATCGACATGCCCGAGAGCAACGCATAGCGGATGTAGAAGACTCGATCTGAGTTCGGAATGGAAAGCTTGCTGCGGATCTCATCTTCTTCAGGGCGAAGTGAACTTTCCCATAAGTCTTTCTTCCCGCCACCGAGTCCAAAGTGACCGATTTCCAGGCCTCGTAGAGCTTTCTGGAATGATTCCTTGAAAGTTCGGCCAATCGCCATCGTTTCGCCGACGGATTTCATCTGAACTGTCAGAACAGAATCAGCGTCTGGGAATTTTTCGAATGTCCAGCGTGGGAATTTTGTCACCACATAATCGATTGTCGGCTCGAAACAGGCGAGTGTTTCGCGAGTGATATCGTTCGGAATTTCATCCAGAGTGAACCCAACTGCTAATTTGGCTGCGATTTTGGCAATCGGAAAACCCGTCGCTTTCGATGCCAGAGCACTTGAACGGCTGACACGTGGATTCATCTCAATAATAATCATTCGCCCGGTTTCGGGCTGAATCGCAAACTGGACATTGGATCCACCTGTCTCAACTCCAATTTCACGCATGCAGGCAATCGTGGCATCCCGCATCATCTGGTATTCTTTGTCAGATAGAGTTTGTGCAGGAGCGACAGTAATCGAGTCGCCTGTGTGGATGCCCATTGGATCAAAGTTCTCAATGGCGCAGATAATGACACAGTTGTCATTCTTATCCCGCATCACCTCCATCTCATACTCTTTCCAACCGAGAGCAGATTCATCAATCTGAACTTCTGTCACTGGAGAGAGCTTGAGTCCCTGACGAATTTTCTCTTCAAACTCCTGCCGGTTGTAGGCAATTCCACCACCAGAACCACCCAAGGTATAACTGGCGCGAATAATCAGAGGTAGGCCGATTTCTTCAAGCACTGCCAGTGCTTCGTCCATCGTGTGCACAATCTCCGAGCGAGGGACATCGAGACCGATACCAACCATCGCCTTTTTGAACTGTTCACGCTCTTCGGCTTTGGCAATGACCTTTGCATCGGCTCCGATCAATTCGACATTGTACTTTTCCAGAATCCCTCGATTGTAGAGATCCATAGCCGTGTTCAAGCCGGTTTGTCCACCTAATGTAGGCAAAATCGCATCCGGCTTTTCAATTTTGATAATCTCTTCCACATACTGCCAGGTAATCGGCTCGATGTATGTCCGATCTGCCGTATCGGGATCGGTCATAATTGTGGCAGGATTGGAATTCACGAGAACGACTTCATAGCCCAGTTCTCGAAGAGATTTACAGGCTTGTGTGCCGGAATAATCAAATTCGCAGGCTTGTCCAATGACAATTGGTCCTGATCCGATGATTAGAATTTTGTGCAGATCGTCGCGACGCGGCACGTTTCTCCTACCTTCCCTCTTGAAGTCTTAGTTGCGAACACATTCTCAGAATCGTGATCTGCAATCCCTCGCAGAATTCTCTGCTGTTCATCCAGATTGAGTCTATCTCTTATCGAAGCGCATGGAAACCACGTCAGATTAACAGTCCTATGCTCAGATGCAACCGAGAGAACCCGAAGTGAACACTTCCCTGGAAAGTTCGCACATCAAATCAAACAGCATTGATGAATGTGAGTACAAAATTTCTCATATGTGTTTACGATGACATTGCGTATCGCAATTTACTCTGTGAGCAATAATATTTTGTATAATACAAGCTCGAAGCCCGGGTGAGCGTGGTCAACGATTGATACATTCGCCTGTACGATTATTTCCCTAAATCGCTGCATTTGCTCAGGCAAAACGCGTAAAATTGATTTTGGAAATGCGCCAGCGGCACACAACCCGAATTTTATATTGGAACAATGAACTCCTGCAGTTTGCAGATTACTGTAGCGGCTTTTTCATGGTTTGAGCCCTATATTTCCAGTCAATCACCGTCTACACATTCATAGAAACGGCTATATGACCCAGCTCAACTGAACATGATCATGGTTTCAATTCCGTTTAAATTCTGAATTCGAAGAATTGAGATCGAATTGTTGGCTCATTTCCATAAAATGAACAAGTGCCAGTCAACTCATTTTATTCATAGGAGATCAAAACATGCCTGCTCAAACTTGTGCGCAATTGACCGCCAGCAAATGTGTCCCTTGCGAAGGGGGAGTCGATAAATTAACGGGCGAACAAGCCGAAGAACAAAATAAAGAACTAACCGGTTGGGAAATCTGCCATAATGGAGAAAGAATCCGAAAGCATTGGACCGTAAAGAACTTTATGGCTGGTCTCGATTTTTTTAATTCCGTGGCCGAAATTGCTGAGACCGAGGGGCATCATCCTGATTTGCACATTTCCGGCTATCGGAATGTCGAAATTGAGATCTGGACCCATGCAATTGGCGGATTGTCTGAGAACGATTTTATTCTTGCTGCGAAAATCGATCAGCTGCCAGTCAATTTGAAAAACTCGTAAAAGATCTGACCAGATTCAGTCAGGTTCCGAGATTTTTTTTAGCGTTTTAGCGAGTTCCACTTCCAGTTCCAGAAGTTGATTCCAGCGATCCCAGGGAATTCTGGCATAATCCATTGGTTGCGCACTGACTGGCCCTTGAGAACCTTCCATCGTGTTTTCATCAACATTGTTATCGTTGAGACCCCGTGACTCCAGGATCTGGAGCATTCGAGCGTGGAGGTAGGCCAGCAAATCGGCTAATTCACTCCGACTATGAAGAGATTCCATTTGAGGGATCGGCGGACATCCTCCCGGAAATGCCGCGGCAGGATGACCATGGTCATCGAATAGACCAATGGTATCCATGTTTGAGGCACCATGTTGTGATCCCGAATCGACGACATCGATTCCGGAAAGTGTATTTCCAGTATCGATCAGGCGATGAGATTCGAGACTCTTCTTGTGCAACTCATTGCAGTGTTCGGCGATTTCTTCCTGGGAGCCGAACAGTAAGACGCAGCGACCAATCGTAATGAGATCACCGGGACGCAGTACGGTCATTTGTACGGGTAAACCGTTAACGCGAGTCCCGTTTGTGCTTTGCAGGTCTGTCAGAATGATTCGGTCAGAATCCTGCTGAATTTTTACATGACAACGACTGATGCGTTCATCGTTCAACTGAATTGCGTTGTCTTCTTCGCGACCAATTGTAATTGGTACGCGTATCCCGGAATGAACCTGACCACGCTCTAATCCCTGGATCACTTGTAAAGAGATTCTTGCCATACTCTGAGCCTTAATTCTGCTGGATTACAGAGTAGATCTGCAATTCCTCATCTGGTGTGCCCGTTTTCACTCTCTGTTACCGATATGAGTTTAAAACTGAGGAATATCATGGCAGGATTTCACTGTGCAGGCCAGCCTCAATCGATAGAGTTCTCACATTCCTGGCTAATTCGAAATGAGTGACTCGGCATTTTCAGAAGCTGTTGATGCAACCGAAATCGCTGGTTGAGTAACTGGATCGAGAGTAGGCATCTGACTAAAGAAGGTCACCAGCATTTGATCGTACTCTTCAGGATACTTAGACCGAGCCCCATTGTGAGCCACTCGCGGGACAATCCAAAGCGTTTCACATTGCTTACCCAGCATTTCCTGAATTCGCTGAGCAATCGTGACGGGGACATAACTGTCGTTTTTGCCAGCAATCAACATGACATGCTTATTCTTCATTTTTGTAAACGGCTCTGAAGAATTCAGGTATCGGCAACCTTTTCGGAACTGCTGAATAAAGAAAGCGATTTCGACAGTTGAAGTCGCATGCCACATGGTTCTACGTACTTGGATAATCCACTCTGGAACAATCAGCCGTACCCAGCGATGCACATAATGCATAACGAGCAGATAATTCGTGTAACCGCTGTCTGCACAAACATAATCAATGTCAGGATGGTTGCGAGCGGCCATCAAGGCAGTGGCTCCTCCCCTGCTAACCCCGAGAACACCAAGTGGTAAATCCACAAAAGATTCCTGGTCCTTCACCCAGTTCACGATCGTATGAAGATCTTTGACCTCAAATTCGGAGACCCAGTGAAGTGGCTCGTATCGCTTGTAATGATCGCTCTCACCCTGATTACGAAAATCGAACGAAACAATGATATAGCCGGCATCCATCAGCCCCTGGCAATAGCGAACAGCAGACCAGTGATTCGAGAGTGTTTCCGGGCAGAAGATAATAACTCCCTGAGGAACCTCTCCTTCGGAATGATAAATACTACCTCGGAGAGTGACACCGTCATCGGTGACCGTTTCAAATAATGTGGCTTGCTTTTGCGGCAAGACTTTCACGACATTGAAAGGAGGCATGCTATCGAGCATAGCCAATGCTTTGCGTCCATACACAATACGGAGAACCACATCGACAGAAAGTATCGCCAGAAAGGTGCCGACAAGAATCTGAATTGCCATTTCGCCTGTCCTGCGGCATACAACGGATCATGCTCTCTTGAGCAGTAAGCATTCATGATTAGAAAACTCAGAGGAGTAGTCCAATTTTAAACGCTCCGCGTAATGACGTCCCTTATTTGAAGTATCTATCTGCTAAACCGCACAGAAAAGCAGTATCGTCTAATAGGATAACAATTTCCGATTCAGAATCGAGTAGAAATCAGAACCATTTCCTGGCGGTTTAGTTGATTAGCCGGAAAACTCACCCAAAATCAGCGAAACATTCTGACCGCCAAATCCAAAACTGTTGGATAAAGCATACTTCGCCTGGGCTTCTCTGGCTTTGTTGGGGATATAATCCAGATCACACTCTGGATCGGGGGTTTCGTAGTTCATGGTAGGTGGGAGGACATTGTCACGAATGGCCATCAGGCAGGTGAGTGCTTCGACACTTCCCGCAGCTGCGATTAAGTGTCCCATCATACTCTTAATACTGGAGACAGGTGTCTTTTGTGCTGAGGCACCCAATGCTCCTTTTATCGCCATCGTTTCGACTTTGTCGTTAACTGAAGTGCTCGTCCCATGAGCATTGACATAATCGATCTGATCGTTGTTCAAACCAGCATCCCGTAATGCCATTTCGATGCAGCCGATCGCGCCCCGCCCTTTAGGGTGAATATCCGTGATCCTGTATGCGTCTGCAGTACTGCCATATCCGAGTACTTCACCGTAAATTTTCGCTCCTCGTTGTTTGGCATGCTCCAGCTCCTCGAGAATCAACATGCCAGAACCTTCTCCAAGGACAAATCCATCCCGATTCTTATCGAACGGTCGAGAGGCGTGCTGAGGATCCTCATTACGTGTAGAAAGTGCGGTGAGCAAGTTGAAACCAGTCACACCGAAGGGATGGATCATGCTGTGAGATCCACCAGAGAGCATTGCAGTCGCTTCACCGCGACGAATCAGCTCGGCAGCTTCGCCGATCGCCTGACTGGAAGCAGCACAGGCCGTTAAACAGTTCAAATTGGGCCCCTGAGCATTAAATAATGCTGCAAGATGCCCCGCTGGCATATTTGGCTCCTGCTCCACCTCAAAATAGGGATTCAACTGCTGGAGACCAAGTTCAGTGAAACGCTCCAGATCGATTTCGCCATCATGCTCTGAATTGGAGATAATCTTCATGAAGAGTGGAAAATCCTGCTGCCCTTCACCGGCACCGAGATAGATGCCAAACATGGTTGGATCTAAATCGCCTTCCAGAATTCCGGAATCTTTGACCGCCTGAGAAGCCGCCCCGATCGCAAATTTCGTATTGCTGGTTGAATGCTGATAAGGTGTTGAGTCATCGACATAATCAGCAAGATCGAAGCCTTTTACCTCAGCGGCAAAGCGAGTGGGAAAAGAAGAAGCATCAAAGTAAGTGATTGATCCTACTCCTGATTTTCCTGCCTGCAGTGCCGACCAGGTCGTTTCGATATCGAGGCCCAGAGGAGTAATGCATCCAATACCGGTAATAACAACGCGTTTTCTTGTTGACATGCTGGCGATCACTTGAACCCCTCGTTCGGCGACGAATCAAATTAGATAGTTTATTCTAAATCATGGATCGCAGATGGCAATGTCTTTTACAACCATCCAGCTGATTTTAGCTTCACTGAGCCCCGCTTGGGCTCGACATTGGTACTCAAAAAGCTGCGACAGACTCAATCATCGTGCAAATTCATATAATTGGCATGCAAATGAACTTACAATGACCGACAATTTCTTACTTCAAGGTTTGCTATTTGGAATTTTCCGGCGCTGTTGACGTTTGATTTACAGCTTCGCTCATGCTGTCCACGTCCAAAATGCTCATCAGCCCCATAGAAAACACAAAGTTTTTCTGATCGATCGCCTGAGCCATTGATGAGTCCATCTGGTCCAGGTGAGCAAAAATGATTTCCCCTTCAGTGACAAGTCTGTCACCAACATGGGCAGTACAGTTGACGCGGCCGCCTTCTTCGTTGGCTTCAATCAAATCCGCATGATAGCGAAGCTGATCTCCGGGGCATGCATGGCTGTGAAATTTAATTTTGGGAACTTTAGCCAGAATGACAATGTGTTCAAAGTTGAACTTTTCGCCGAGCAGAATCCCCCCGGTTTGGGCCAGACCTTCCACGATTAAAGAGCCCGGCATGACTGCAAAGCCCGGAAAGTGATCGTGAAGATGCTCTTCTGCCAGTGAGACATTTTTGATCGAAGTTGCGGAAATTCCCGATTTGAATTCCACAAAGCGATCCACCCAAAACCAACGCATGGTGTCAATTCCGCAAGTAAGCCGAGTTAATTATAAAAACACACTCAAAGATGAGAAAATCCGCGCAGATACAAAGCAATGGGTATCGATAACGACCCAAGTCATCGAGACCCATTTTCTTTGCTCGTCACAGAAAAATAACATTCTCTCAATTAGCTGTTGAGCTTATTGGAGATGAAATTGCAGATCATCTGAACGGTGAACAGGTTTTGAATGTTCTCGACCTGGGGATCATCAGCCAGCTGATCGATGTCGGCATGTGGCATTTTTTCTCGTAATTCTGCCAGCCCCGCTTCAGTCACCTGACCATCTTTTACGAAATCGGAATTAGCAGCTGCCAAATTCTCCGGGAACAATTCCCCACGGGGAATTTTGATATCGAATGTTTTTTCCAATCGGAAAACGATATCGAGAAAGTCAATCGACTCAGCTCCCAAGTCACCGACCAGAGTCGCTTCGGGTGTTACTTCATCGTCATCCACACCTAAGGCGTCAATCAGGGTTTCCTGAACCTTAGAATAAATTTCTTCACTAGAGGGCATTCTTCAACTCTCCAAGAGACAAACTGTTTTGAATGTCTATGATTCTTTCATCCCAACAACAGTCCCCGAAGCTCCGTACGGCGAACCGACTGTCAAGTCGAATACTGCATTCAACAGTTGTCGTCAGTGCTCACTCCTGAAATATACCAGCCAAAACATAACTTCGAGTGGTGAGCAAACTCGAACTTACGCTCACTCTTTTCTGTCTCGTTATCCGGTAAAAATACGCGATGACTTGAGAACAGAATATCATAACGGCAAATGTGACATTGGTCCTCGTCGCAAATGCTGTCATGTGTGCGTATCGTATCATCTATCTGAGGGAATTACGAGATTTATATGCCCCCGAGTGTCAAACCACCGTCAATTGTGAGGATTTGACCGGTCACATAGGATGCTCCGTCACTGGCCAGAAATAGAGCCGCATTAGCGATGTCTTCGGCTCGCCCCAAACGTCGCAGGGGAATCATCTTCTTGATTTCACTTTCAGCGGCGTTGCGGACAGCTTCTGTCATATCAGTTTCAATAAAACCAGGAGCGATCGCATTGACAGTGACACCTCGTTTTCCCAATTCTGTTGCCATACAACGAGTTAAGCCCTGCACTCCACCCTTACTGGCAGCGTAATTCACTTGTCCCTGATTGGGGAATTCTGCAGCAACACTGGACATATTAACAACTCGACCATACCGCTGCGACATCATTTGTCTTGTGACAGCCCGACAGAAATAGAAGACGCTGTTGAGATTGGTGTTGATGACATCCAACCAGGCATCGCCGTCCATGGTCGCCATTAAACCGTCTTTGACGATTCCGGCATTGTTGACTAGCACATCAATCCGGTCCCATTTTTCAATCAGAGACTCGACCAGTGCATCGACCTGATCTTTCTGAGACACATCGCATTGATGAGCAGTGACTGTCTGAAAACCTTCTCCGGAAAGTGTCGCAATGACATCCTCAGCCGCTGTTTGATTCGAGTGATATACAAATGCAACCTCGGCTCCTTCACGGACAAAACCCTCAACAATCGCTCGTCCAATACCACGGCTCCCCCCGGTGACAAGGACTTTTTTACCTTCAAATCTCATGTGCTTCTCCTCTTGGTCAGGATGAATCCCTAATGGAGATTCACTCCTGAATGTTGAATTCTCTTAATATTTTCGAAGATCGACTGACCGACGAATTAGTACGATCGATCTTGAGTCACTGCTCTGCTCAGGCAGCCTCAGGCGTTGTTTTTATAGGTCGAAACACGTTCCAGTTCAGACCATGACAGTTTCATATGCTCGATCAATCGTCGATCATTTTCTGCAAAATTTTGGTCACGATCGGCCAGATTGAACTGCTTGAGAACCAATCGAGCACTGACAACTTCAGTCTCCCGAACTTTCCCCTGAGCCTTTAAAGTCCAGGTCTCATTGTCCGCTTTGTGTTTCTGCACATTGACGATGAGTTGATCACCGGGCGCAACAAAACTCTTAAAACGAAGAGCTTTGGCTTCATCCAGAAGAATTGTGCTGTATGCAAAATCGGTGTCCAGACGCATTAACCAGGCCCCTGTCTGCACCAGAGTTTCGAGCATCATGACACCAGGCATCACTGGAAAGCCAGGAAAATGATCGGCCAGATACTCTTCTGATCGTGTCAAATTCTTGACAATTGTGATTGATGAACCGGGATCGAACTCGGTAACGCTATCAATTAATGAAAATCTCACTAAGTTCTCCAGCAGGTCTCTCTGCAGACTTCACTCTATTAGAACCATTTCAGTACTATGAAGCGACACAATAGCTCTCTCATACACCGAATTTCAATCGTTAAGCCATTGCACAAGAGAATTTCGGCTCGATACTAGTAGTACAATCGGACCATCTGTTATTGTGTTCACACAACTACAGGTCCTATCTTACGTCTCTATCCAGATTTCAGGTTGGCAATGAGAATGTTCATACAACAATCTTTCTTAAATTCGGTTCAAAAAGTTACCCCCTTGATTCTCTTCGGGATAATCAGTGGATTACTGGTGCTACCAGTTGGTTGTGGCGGTGGTGGGGATGAGGGGGTCTCATCTGCACCGGCCCCGCCTGCTCCCCCAAAACCAGCCTCAGCCGTCGCACCACCTGCTCCTGCGATTGGTCGGGAAGGAAACCCAGCTCAGAATAATAAAGTGACAAACAAACCAGTCGAACTCGATGTTTCCGAAGAAGACCAATCCAATCTCTTCGTCGCAAACACTTCCGGAAATTTTATGCAATTGGATGGATCGCTATTCAATCAAAAATACGATCAGCGAAATCAACTCGCCTTTGCAAATCCTCCTGGAGTCACAGGAAACCACTTCACAATTGCTGCCCAGCCACAAAACGTGGTATCGGGACAAAGGGGAGCTTTTAATTTACCCCCCAATTTTAAAGAACTCCCCGAATTCGGTTATGATGCAACCGGCTGGCCCTTACGAATTCAATGTAATGTTGATCAATCCGTTATGGCTTACATACCCGAGGGGGTCTTTATCCAAGGGAAAAATGGAGCTGATCCGAAAGTCGGTCCTGAACATCCGGCCTTTGTTTCCGCTTACTATATGGATATCCATGAAGTGACAAATGAAAACTTCAGTAAGTATCGGGAGTACCTGTCAGGAATAGGAGAGCGGTCACCACAGAGTGCATTGAGCGAAGGGAGCGGGCCGACGATGCCAGTCTCCGGAGTCCTCTGGCGAGATGCCAGTGCTTATCTTGAATTTACAGGAAAGCAATTGCCCACAGAATCCGAGTGGGAAAAAGCGGCACGCGGAGCAGGCGGATTCGATCATCCCTGGGGATTCGGCCGAGCCGCCTGGCAGAAGCCGCGAGAACTCATGCAAATTTCAACGCCAATGACATACCCTGCCGACAAAAGCCCCTATGGCGTTTTCGATATGGCGGGAAATGTTAAAGAGTGGTGTGCAGACTGGTACGCTCCCAATGCCTACCAACTCGCACTTTCCACTGATGGTTCTGTCCCCCGAAACTGGGAAGGACCAAAATCTTCTGAACCCAAGTCGACACACGTTATCAAAGGTAATGGAGAGAACTGGACCTTGTGGCATCGGGAAGGCGCCAGTATGACAGATCGAGATCCACAAGTTGGCTTCCGCGGTGTATTACGGTTGCCTCGTCAATAATCTCCTGATGAATTTGCCAGCATTATTGGTATTTCCAGTATGTAACTTTCCAACAATTGGCTCTCGATGAATTGGTTTCTCCAGATGAGAGAAACTTCTTGGTCGAATTGCCACCTTTTGTGATTTCCTACATTTAAAATTCCGTTGTGAAGTCTTTTCTTATTGACGTGAGCCTGCTGCATGCCTGCCGATCCTCAACGACAATTTGCAATCGAGATTGTCAATCGACTGGTCGAGGAAGGCTATGAAGCTTACTGGGCTGGTGGCTGTGTTCGGGATTTTTTACTGGGAAATAAACCGAAAGATTATGATGTTGCGACGAATGCCCTCCCCCTGGATATTCGCCGCATTTTCGGTCAACGAAAGACTTTGGCTGTCGGGGAAAGCTTTGGAGTAATCGTCGTTCTAGGGCCTTCAAAAGAAGCTGGTATGATTGAAGTGGCGACGTTTCGCTCAGATGGAAACTATCTGGATGGACGGCGCCCCGAATCTATTGAATTTTGCTCTGCCCAGGAAGATGCAAAACGTCGCGATTACACAATTAATGGTATGTTTTTTGATCCTCGAAATAATCAGGTTCTCGACTATGTTGGTGGTCAGGAAGATTTGAAAGCTGGCCGCATTCGAGCGATTGGTAATCCTGTCGAGCGGATGACCGAAGATAAACTCCGCATGCTACGCGCAGTTCGCTTCACTGCGCGATTTGGATTTGATCTGGATGAGCAGACCGCTCAGGGAATTCGCAGAATGGCTTCCGAAATCGAAGTCGTAAGCCGAGAACGAATTTCTCAGGAACTTCGCCTCATCCTGGCTCATCCCAATCGAATGCTTGCAGTGCAATTGCTGGAATCCTTGCAGTTGCTGTTTCCAATATTCCCGGTGCTTGAAAGCCTCTGGAAACCTAAAGTCGCTGAAGTCATCCATCAAATGCTTCTGGCTCAGCAATCAGACTCCTTTGAACTGGCCATGGCAATTCTTTTGAGTGTCGTCATCGAGAATGAAACTAATTCAGAAACGGTTCTCAATCAGTTCTGCCGAGATTTGAAACTTTCCAATTCAGAAATCGAAACGATCCACTGGCTACTGATACATCGTCATGTCCTCAAAGATGCTAACCGTCTCCCTTTGCATCAACTCAAACCACTCCTGATCAATCCGAATTGTGAACTTCTTCTGGAGTGGATGCATATCGCTGCCAAAGTGCAGAACAGTAAGTCAACTGATGTCGACTTTTGTCGCGAGTACCTCAACAAGACCTCGAAAGAAACTCTCGCTCCCCCACCACTGGTTACAGGGCAGGATCTCATTCAAGCTGGATTGAAACCCGGTCCCGATTTCGCAAACCTGCTCAAGAGGGTCCGTAATGCTCAACTTGATGAACAGATTGCGACCCGCGAAGAGGGCTTGACGCTTATTGGGCTGTCAGAAAATGACTGAGTCCTCATTCTTCCAAATTAAGAACTCCTAATTAAACTTGATCCCGTCAAATCAACTTTGATGGACAGGGCGATCCTCTTTAGACCATTTCAAATGGTATCTGCAGTCGCATGGACGCCAAATGTCCAAGAACGCTGTGTTTGCTCCTGCTGAACGCTGCTGGTATTTTTTGAATATGATCTAGAAACATTCGCAGTGAATTCAATTTTGACAATTGCCAGGCGTCCTGAGAAGAACGCTACTGGAGTTGACTCGGGATTTGAAATTGTATTTCCAATGGCTTAGATTCGATTGAAATTGCACTCCAGTCTTTCAATTCTTCAAAGGAAAAGACCGCAATCGCAGCCGTCGGAAAGGATCGGGTTATCCCCGACCATCGCTCAACAAGTGTTTCCAGCCCGGGATTATGGGCAATCACCAGAACCGTCTGGAATTCATTTTCCAGTTCCTGCAAATGCCTGACGATTTCATGAGGGGAAGACGCATAAAGTTTTTCTGAATATTCGGTTGGAATTTGCCGATCATAACCGACTTGTACGCATTCCAAAGTATGCCTCGTTCTTCGAGCCGTTGAACAAAGGCATTTCTCGATCTCAAAGCGATGAGATCGCAACCATTCCCCCATTAAAGGAGCGATTCTCAGTCCACGCTTGTTGAGTGGACGCTCGATATCGCTCAACCCTGTCTCTTTCCAGCTCGATTTGGCATGCCTCATCAGTATGACAATCCGCGGCATCAATCTACTCCAAAAGATGAACCTTTTCACCTCAAGCAGGATCTCAGGGTTAAGTCGATCATATCAAGTTCACTCGTAAATCGGAAAAAAGGTATTGAAAGCTGATTCCGCGAAGTCGCCAGGGTCATTGAAGCGACGGTTTTGATTTAACGACGAGATGGCGTGCATTTCTCCCGGAGTCAATTCAAAATCAAAAATAGAAATATTTTCGATGAGTCGATCCGGATTTTCTGTTTTCGGCACAATCGAAGTTCCACGCTGCACTCCCCAGCGAAGGACAATCTGTGCGGGAGTTTTTCCCAACTGCTTCGCAGCCGCTTTGACGACTGGCTGAGTCAGCACGGAATCATCTTGTGAAGCCATATCGAGAGAGAGATAGGATAATGCTCCCAATGGAGAAAAAGCCGTCACGGCAATCTCTTCTTCTTTGCAATATCGAATCAGTTTTTCCTGCGTGAGGTAGGGATGAGATTCGATTTGCAGAACTGCAGGGCGAATTCGAGCGTAACTGAGCAAATCGCGTATTAATGAAGTTCCGAAGTTCGAGACTCCAATATTTTTAACGAGTCCGGCATCAACCAACTCTTCCATTGCCTGCCAGGTTTCTGAAATGGGTACGGGGGTCGTTTCCATTTTAGGATGCTCGGCTTCGGGATCGAAAAACCAGCCGGGAGGATAGCGTTTTTCAATGGGCACGTACTTCAACGAAATCGGAAAGTGAATTAGATAAAGATCGAGCTGATCGACTTGCAGATCATGCAACGTCTTTTTGCAGGCTTCTTCCACATGCTCAGGAGCGTGAAACGTATTCCACAGTTTTGACGTCAGCCACAAATCATCCCGCTGACATTGTCCCTCTTTCAGAACAGAAGCAATCCCCTGCCCCACTTCGGTTTCATTGCCGTAATCGCAAGCGCAATCGAAATGTCGATAGCCTGCCTCGACAGCTTGTTTGACAATCGAAGGGATTTTCTGCGGATCGACTTTCCAGAAGCCATAACCAAGTTGCGGGAGTTGATCGCCAGTGTTGAGTTTGAGATATTCCATAGTCGATTTAATAGATTGAGAATAGGATAATAGAAATTAATTGAAACGAGGGTGGCGGGGGCGCTCCGCTTTAGGGGAAGCCCCAGTAAGTTCTACTGTTCGGGGGCTTCTCTTCAAGATCGCCCACTTCACCCTATATTGACTTAACTTCAAACGCCAGTCCAGTCTGGCAAATCACAAAGAGTGGGATCAATATAAAGGTGATGCCACAATTGCGTCGAGAGGGTTGCCATCAAGCCCATATCGAGAACATACCGTCGCATGGAACGCTTCCCACCTCGTTTTTGAACCTCGATCGCTCGTTGTACCCCCCGAGGATTGAAGTAACCTGATTTCTTCAAGGCTTCTTCGCTGAGCAATTGAGAGACCCATCGTGGAGAATCAGGTGCGAGGAAATTGGCCATCAGGTGAGCGCGGAACATGGTTTTCGGGCGACCAGAAATTTGCGTCGGCAAAGTGCGGGCGGCTACCTGACGCAATAACCATTTGTTCTGGCCTTTTCGCAATTTCATATCGACCGGAATTTGCGAGCAGAATTCCACCAGGGCTTCATCCAGGAACGGATATCGTCCTTCGACGGAACTGTTCATTGTGATACGATCCCCTTTTCCAGCCAGCAATAAACCGGGCAACATGATTTTGAAACCGGCATAGAGAGACTGATTCAATGAGGACCATTTGCGAATGCGGTCGTCGCAATTGCCGGGAACATCTTCGTAAGGAGAATAGTCTCCGACGGCTTTCCACATTTGATCGGAATAGAGGACTTCGCGAGACTGTCCAAGCAGTTCATAAGAAGTTTGCTGAGCAATACGTGTGCCGTGAAACGCTGCCATAGGTGCTTGATGCTTACGTCCACCACCTACAATGAGGGGGAGAACTTTTTGAAATAATCTCGGCAGAGGATGGCCTGGGAAATGGAATTTCTGAGCCATGCGAAACCAGATATAACCAGCCAGCAACTCGTCGGCGCCCTCTCCGGTCAATGCAACTTTGAATCCTCGTTCGTGAACGCGCTTGGCCAGCATCATCAGACAAGCGGTCGAGGTATCAAATATTGGACCTTCGGTGGCAACGATCTGTTCGGGAAACGCTTTCGCAATTTCAGTCGGCTTGATACTGAGGACATCAATCGGACAGTTGAGGACCTTAGCTGACTCCTCAGCCTGCTCCCGTTCATCGACCGGACCGGAATCTTCCAGTGAAAGCGTAAATGCCTGAATCGGCTTTTCACGAACACGCGAAACTGTTCCGAGAATCGTCATGGAATCGAGACCTCCGCTGATATAACAGCAGACGGGGACTTCGCTGAATAAGCGTCTGCGAACAGAGGCTTCCAGAATTTCCGCAAACTCTTCTTCGGCTTGAGCTGGATTCTTGAATTGTCGTTCGTCCCCAGCATCAGGAAAGTCGAGATCCCAATAACAGCGGACATTCATCTTCCCATTCTCGACCGTCAATTGATGGCCGGGTGGCAACATGTGGATCCCTTCGAAGCAGGTTCGACGCGTCGGCATACAAAAGAAATTGAAGAAGTAATCGAGCCCGAGTCGATCCGGTTGAGCTTTGACGAGTCCGCTGGCGAGCAAGCCTCGAATTTCTGAGGACCACAGCAGCCAGTTCCCCACAACCGTATAATACAGTGGTGCAATTCCGGCTCGATCGCGACCTAAAAGTAACTTCCGTTTCTTTTTGTCCCAAACACAAGCAGCGAATTGTCCACGAGCCTGCAGGAAGACATCATCTTCATGTTCTTCGTACAGATGCGCCCACGCTTCAGTATCACAATGCGTTTTAAACGTGTGGCCTTTTTGTATGAGCTGTTCCCGCAGAATGGGGAAGTCGAAGAGCTCGCCATTGAAGGCGACCTGAATTTGGCCATCTTCATTACTGATCGGCTGACGACCGTGCGCGACATCAATGATTGAAAGTCGTCGGGCACCGATCGCTAATCCGGGTTCAAAATACTTATGTTCGTCATCGGGACCGCGATGCTGAATCGCCTGACACATCTTTTCCAGTGTTGAAGCCGGAAACTCGGGCCTCCCATCCAGCGAAATCGCACCGACTATACCGCACACAAACAGCACCCTCCAGGACATAGATCAGAGTCACGGAGAGATACTAAACTCATCAACTCCGTGAGAGCATGAAAGTTGATGAGATGCAGATTAACATTTCAATTAGACGGCGCGAAGCAGGGCAGCAGTGCTTTGGCCCATTGATGTGCGATTCACACTCATGGCGAGTGAATTGTACAGTGGTCGAGACTGATCGCGAACCACGTTCAAGCGACAACCCGGATCGGGAGTTTCATAATTCAGGGTGACGGGCAACTCACGGTGATGCATCGCCAGAATTGAACCAGCCAGTTCGACTGCTCCGGTTCCTGCATCGAATTGACCGAAATAACTGCCTAAGGCAATCACAGAAAGTTTAGATGCTGCATTGCCCATCGCGCTATGGTATGCCGACGCTTCGACGAGGTCGTCCCGTTGTGTACTCTTACCATGTGCGTTGATATGACCAATTTCTTCAGGTCGAATACCGGTACGACGGATGATTGAATTGATGGAAGCAACCAAACCAGCACCGGGATTTTTCGGATCGTTTGTTCGACCATCGCAACCGGAACCAACTGCCATCAGTTCGGCGTAGATGTTTGCTCCGCGTCGGACAGCATGCTCGTAACTTTCAAGGACAAACACAGCAGCACCTTCACCGACAACCGTGCCATCGCGATCGCGATCAAACGGTCGGCAGGCTCGTTCTGGATCGTCAACTCGACGAGTCAGGCTTTCGAAAGAGTTAAAACGGGCGACATCGAAAGGATCGGTCGCTGAACTGGCTGCTCCAACAATCATGCAGTCGGCAGCCCCACGTTGAATGGTTCCCATCGCTTCAGACATCGCGAGCAAAGCGGAAGATTCTCGACTCGTAATCGTATTGTTGTGACAACGAGCATCGTGTTCGATGGCGATATGACAGGCGGGCATATTTGGCAATTGACGCAGCAACCACAGCGGCGGAATTTTTCCCATACGCTCTTCGCCCCAGCGATCAAACTGATCGAGCTGATTTCCGCCTCCATCATTCCTGGCAGCTGCGACGAGTTCTTCTGGAGTTGAGGAAATGTGACCTGCACCAAAAACAACGCCGAGGCGATTAGGATCGACCTGCCCGCTTTTCAGACCTGCATCTTTCATGCTCATGCTGGCTGCGGCAACGCCGAGCTGGACATCACGACTCATCACTTTGATTGATTTGCGATTGTAGATGTAGTCGTAGGGATCGAAATCGTGGATTTCCGCCCCAATTTTAGAAGGCAACCGAGAAGAGGGGACGGATTTTAAGGGGCCCACACCGGATCTGGCCTCAATCAGGCTTTTCCAGAATGCCTGCTTTCCGATCCCGATTGGAGAAACGACACCGACGCCCGTAATAACTACGGGGCTTACCTGATGTGATATCATGTCCAGCCTGACCCTGTGATATGCGTCTGCACATCTCTGCGAAAACGTAAATGTTTCCCGACGGCTAAAATGGCCGTCCGCATCACGGATTGATCAAAACGTCATCCTGGCTTGATCGATCCAAGCTGCGCCATTTCCGACTGACAATTCATTGGTCCCATGTCAGACAAAAATGTGATTTAAAGGTGTGTTTCTTGGCAATTTTCCTTCGTCCTAACCGCATGGAGTGCAGCTATTAAAGGAAATTATCCATTCAATGGTGTGGCTTAATCGTTTGGTCAAACAATTAAGTCGAGTGAGGAATAAGTGAGAGGGCGTCCGTGAACTCCCAGCCAAATTCAGTTTCCTGTCCGGTCATTGGTCCCTTATCAACCAGCAGGAATAATCAGCATAAACGTGTTGGTGAGTCACCCAATCAAAGACCCCTCTTCAATTGGGAATTTACGACACATCGACAAACTTTTACTGATACCATATTTCACTCTAAATCCTCTATTGTGTCAAGCCTGAAATTGAGGATTTTGAGAGTTAGAAGGTCAAAAACTGCGGTTTTGAGCATCATCTCAATCACAGGGTTATTACTCATTTTGTATCCCTGCTGTTATTGAGTTTAGCTTGCTTTCCTACTCTGGTGATGTCAGTTTTTCAAGAATATTACTGGATTTGTTCCCAAATGCATTCAGAGTAATATCTCGTGTGTCTTCGCTGGTAGACAAAAAATTGATCTCCAGGCGGTCGTCAGGAAGAGATTCCGTGAACCGATTGGACCATTCCACGAGGCAGATCCCCTGCCCTTCAAACAGTTCATCGGCTCCAATTTCTTCCAGTTCATCTTCCGTTTCGACTCGATACAAATCGAAATGATGCAGCAAATAATCTCCCAGATAGTGTTGCACGATGACGTAAGTCGGGCTGTTAACACTGTTAGGATCAACACCCAAAGTCTCGGCAAACTTTCGGACAAAGCAGGTTTTGCCGGCACCTAACGATCCATTCAGGCCAATCACCAACCCGGGTTCCACCAACACTGCCAATTGCTGAGCCAGCAATTCGGTCTCGCGAACAGACGAACTTTCCCAGGGAATCGATTTTAGTAGATTTGAATTATTCATACGGCAGTCGGCAGTTTCAATTTTATAGTGCGGAAAGTTTTGGACATTTTTTCGAATATGCAATCACGTCCACTCGGTCGCGTTTTTACTTGTCTTATTGTCTTCAATCATCACGAGTTCGATGTTTTTAGCAAACTCGGTTTTCCCGGGAAAGTGGGGACGTTATGCTGACCACTCACATCAAGCATTCATGATGTCTCAATTCGATGTTCTCACTTCGCAAAGTTTCAAAGGGTCACCATGCTCAGCACGCATAATGGTCGGATCGCGATGACGTTGTTTGTCATCTATTTGATCTTTTATTCCGGATTCATGTTAATCAATATTTTTACACCTCAATGGATGGAATGGACTCCGCTGGCGGGAGTGAATCTGGCGATCTGGTATGGTTTTGGTCTGATTGGCTTAGCTATCTTTCTGGCGTTTTTGTATGGCTCGCTCTGTCGCCCTGCATCCTCAACTTCAGTTGACAACAGTAAGGAGGGACAGGCATGATTTACGAACCTTCCGTACTCGCGGTCGTCGTCTTTTTTGGATTTGTGGGAGTAACTCTGGGACTGAGTTTCTGGTTGGGTGGAAAAGCAAAATCCTCAGCCGGTTATTTTGCGGCTCATGGGCAAATCCCCTGGTTTGTAAACGGAGTCGCGTTCGCAGGAGATTATCTCTCAGCCGCTTCGTTTCTCGGCATTTGTGGTATGATTGCCTTTTATGGATATGACGGATTCCTCTATTCCATCGGCTATCTGGCAGGCTGGATTGTCGCATTATTTATTGTGGCCGAGCCGATGAAACGTCTTGGCAAGTTTACGTTTGCCGATGCTCTCAATACACGATTCGATTCTCCCGGAATTCAGGTCGTCGCTGGAATTAGTACCCTGGTGGTCAGCATCTTTTATCTGATTCCCCAAATGGTGGGAGCCGGGGCGCTGGTGACACCATTATTGGGCTTTGATCATTGGGTTGGTGTGGTCATCGTTGGCGCGACCGTCATTTTAATTGTGGTGACAGCCGGAATGGTTTCGACGACATGGGTGCAGTTCTTGAAAGGATCGCTCCTCGTCTTTTTCTCTGCGATATTGACGATCATGCTTCTCTATCGCGGTTTTACAGTCGATGATGGAGGAAAAGATGGACATGCCTTCCGGACGTGGGGGCCTTTTGAACAATCTCAGTTAGTTGATAACTCGACTCTCAATCAAAATGGTAGCTGGACAATCGTAGAACAGTCTCCCGCCTGGAAAGAGACTGATTTCCTGCGAATCAAGGAGGATGCGAGTGGCGCCATTACGGTCTGGCATCGAGTCGAAAAAGAGGAAGGTCTCTACCTGGTCGAAGCTCAGTCGATTGCCGATGCAGCCGATGGGCGCACGCTGATAAACGGTTTGCCTAAAGGAAAAGGGGAAGGTGAAGCGGTTTTGCATCCTGTGGGATATTTGTCGGAACTTCCAGATGGTGAGAAGTCGACGGAAGGAGTCGGCCCTCTTGAATTCTTCAGCACTTTGCAAAAAAGCAAAGTTATTTTATGGCCTAAGCAAATTGTGCGTGATGGCGATGAAGTAACGACCGTTTATTATCAGAAAGAGACTGATGGCAGTCAGGTGTTGCGACCGGGAGAGCATCCTCGGTTCAAAGGAATTCGCAGCGACAATTTGATTGATAAACTGAATTTTCTCTCGCTGATGCTGGCCTTATTTTGCGGAACCGCGTCTTTGCCGCATATTCTCATCCGGTATTACACTGTGAAAGATGAAGTTGCTGCCCGCAAGAGTACGATTGTCGGAATTGCTTCGATTGGGTTCTTCTATGTGCTATCGCTTTATATTGGATTGGGAGCAATGACGAGCGGTGCTCTCGATGTGACGAACAGCAATATGGCGGCTCCATTATTGGCACGAAGTATCGCCGAGTGGCTGTTTGCAGCAATTTCTGCAATTGCGTTCACGACTGTTCTGGGAACGGTGAGTGGTTTGATTCTGGCTTCAGCCGGAGCAGTGACTCACGATTTAGTGGGACGATTTGTCTCGACTCCCCTGACAGATTCCGCTCAAGTCCGGCTGGCGAAACTTTCGTCGGTCGGGGTGGGAATCATTGCGATTGTTCTGGGAATTGTCTTCGAGAAAATGAATGTGAGTTACCTGGTAGGCTGGGCTTTCAGTGTAGCCGCTTCTGCGAATCTGCCTTCACTGGTTATGTTATTGTTCTGGAAACGAACAACGAAAGAGGGCGTGATCACTGCATTGATGGTGGGAATGATCAGCTCACTGGGTTGGATTTTACTCTCAGAAGATACTTACACACAGGTGTATGGGCTCAGCGCTCAAGAGGCTTTGGTACCATTCAGTCAGCCAGGTATCGTCACGATTCCGCTTGGATTTCTAACTTTAATTCTGGTTTCTCTGATTACACAGCCTAAAGCCAACGTTGAGAAATAATTGTCATTGAAAAAATAAACGAGCAGTTTCCATTCAAGGAAACTGCTCGTTTTACTACCAACTGAATTCATATCCACCACCTTGTTTGATTAGCGACCAGGACTGGATTCTGATTTTCCCTCATTATCGGTTTAATCGTTCGTTGCCGAACTGATATTTGCGGCACGAGGTTTGGATCTACTATGAGGCAGTTTAGTTTCAAAGCGAACGACTTCCTCAAAGATCTCCTGAAGATGATTTGTCACTCCAGCCAGTTCACTACCACGATGAATGGCTGGATCAGGACATTTCTCTTTAATACGTGATTGAAGTTCTGCTTGCAGTGAAGGCCCCTCATGACGTGTGTATCCACTCATTACCAGAGACTTAATCAACTTGTCTTTTCGTTGATCCAAGTTTGATTGATCGCCCTGCAAAGTCTCGCAACAAAGGTCTACTAACGCATTAATTTGTGATTCACATTGAGAATTCATATTACTCATTTGTCTCCCTCCAAAGGTGTATCGATATCGACGCCATCATCTGTCGTCGGGTCTATATCTACAGGTTCATTTCCAAAATTGACTTTGGGAGCCTGCAGTTCATTTTTTTGAATCATCCGTTGATTCGATATTTCTGTTTTAGCCTGAAGCTAATAAACTAACAGATCTTAGTATCAAAATTCCTTCAATATATTGCATAGTATTCCCCTCTCATCGTTTCCTTGAAATGATTGACCCACATGCTGTTCAGTAGTGATATAGAAGTTTAACGCAAATCATATGCCGTTAGATTGGAATCGACCTCAATTCGGGATTTCAGTACTATTTTGATTGGAAAATCATTCCGGCTATGTCGGTTATCTCTTTAAATTGTCAGGAAGTTTTAATTATGGCTGATTCGCAATCGATTCTGGTCTTTGAATCGGATGATGAGCAAGCAGTGGAATTGATCGCTAACTTTTTGAATGAAAAAGGTGTTGGAGCTAATGTCATTGAAAATCAGCCCGATATACCCCAGGGCGATGCTTTTGGCATGACGGTTACTGCGTATGCAGGGGCGGAGAGTTCAGGACGATACGAAGTCCGCATTAAAGATGCCGAGCAATTTGAGCAGGCGAGGATTCTACTGACGAAACACACAGAAGAAATTCTTAGACGAGCTGACCTGGTGCAGATTCAAGCCTCTGAAGTTGTCGTGGAATGCGATGACTGTTCAAGATCAAATGTCTATTCGGGCACACTGCAGGGAACCGTTCAGGAATGCGAACACTGCGGCTCGTATCTCGACGTCCCCGGCGGAGAAGATGATTACGACTGGTCCATCGTCGATGAAACGATCTCAGAAGATGACGAAGCGGCAGAATTGGACGATGAATCCGATGCATGGGGGTGATAATGGGCCGGATAACATTTACTGCAGAGATTGAACAATCACAGGATCATTGAGATCCAGTCGATACAGAATTTGATTGTAATCGTATCTTGGAGTCGCTTCCGGATTGCCCGAGAATTGCTGGGTATAAGTCCCCTCAAATAGCAAAATTGGGGAATCGGCGTCAGTCAACTCCGGGTGTAATCTTGGATTGTAAAACGTGTACTTGTTATGTGTAACCACTTTGATCGCTCCATCCCAGGGTCCGGTTGGATGATCGGCTTCTACATACCAGATTTCTCCAAGCTCGGATTCTTTTCCATGATTCTGAGTGAAAACAGCAATCCATTTTTTGCGATAGTCATTCCAGGCAATCGAGCCACGATGGACATCAATCGATTTGTTGCCATCGGCTGCAGTTACCGTTTTCTGGGGCTCCAAATATTCCCAGGTCTCTGGATTGCTCCAGGACTCAAAAGTCGCTGGCATTTTTAATGAAGGAAACGGATCTCCAAAAAACAGCCATTTCTTGTGTGTTGCATCTGTCCAGAAAATCGGATGGCCATCGTGGGCTAATAGCGGCTTGGTAGTTTCTTTCGACTTGGTCCAGAGAACTGTGTGATGGTCAAACTGCTCGGTTTCATCATTCCAAACGCACAGTCCACTCTCGTAGGCAGTCAACGGCGGTTGAATTTTCACATAGGCACCAACAAGATGCTGCTTGCCATCTTTATCTGACAATGTTGTATATCGACTGATCCAGGTCGGGCCTTTGCCGGGGAACTGGGCCACTCCCCGTGGTTTGCCGCGATTGTCTCTGAAATAGTTGTATTCCAGCCGAACAGGAGGCTCAAAAGTCTTTAGCGGATTCAGTTCCGAAGTCGCGCTGGTCATATGAAAGATACCCAAAGGATATTCCGGAACCACAGTATCTCCCCAGGCCCAAAAAAGCTTTCCGTTGTATTGAGAGATTTGCACACTGTCAGAACCAAGAACTCCAGACTCTTTCCAGTCGAGTTCCTTTCCCAGCTTTTGACTCTCGGCGAAGATCCCAGCACCGGTCAAACGACCCAACCGTTTTGCGGGTAATTGTCGATGCACTTCGATAATCAAAGTTTCACCCGGTCGAGGAGTGAGTCGTACGCCGCGATTTCCAAATCCATCCGGCTTCACACCGTAGCCGTGCCCTTCAATGGAGAACCAGGTTTCCACATTCATCAATTCGGGGAGATCGAAGGCAATACGTCCGGCGTTATCGGTCACAAAACGAACTTGGTGATTTGTTGTGAGTTCGACGAGAGGAACAGGCCATTGATTCTGTGCATCAATGACTTGGATTTCACAGGGTTCGATGGCGAGGGAGTATGCTTGCAGGTTAAGAACTATTAAGCCCGCAAGCAGTGCTATTTTATATAATCGTATTTGATTCATGTAACTCTCGATGTCTTTTGATGAACAGCGATAAAGCACTCTGGGGGCTGCGCAACGACCCCAGCCACCCGAGACCTGATAATTGGGAAATTCAAATTTCACACAATGATCGTGAGAAAAACCGAGTCCTGACTGACTCGGCTCGCCTGAGACTTGCTGAATACTACCTGACTGTCTGCAACAATTCCTCGGCATCAATCCGGTAATTACCGTATTGAATCGAATAGTTATCGTTGAACCAGGTTTTGCGTTGTTCGTTAAATTCCTGGGTGACATCCACCTCAGGTCGCAGGAGTTGACCGGGGCGCTGTGATTTCAATTCTCCATCTTCTGCGATCAAATTGCCCGCTTTATAAACAAAGCGTGGTCTCTGGAACATTTCCGTGATGTTTTCTTGAGGTGCGTAGATTGTCAAATCGGCATCTGCTCCATAACCGAGGTGCCCTTTCTCATTGAGGCCGAGAATCCGAGCCGGAGCCGCTCGTGTAAGGATAGCAACTTCCGAGAGAGAATATTCTCGATCCAGGTCCCACAGCGGTGATCGATCTGCTAGATTTTCCGGCATACGGCCAATCATTTCTTCACGATAAGCTCGATCCATCAGCAGATGAATCATTTGCGGATATTTGACGAAAGCTCCCCCATTGGGGTGATCGCTGCTCATCGCAATTTGCCAGGGATCTGGCATACGGAGATACCATTCCAGACCAATCGCCCATTGGGTTGCGTGGACCAGATTTCGATAAGGTTTGAATCGCCCGGGGATCACGCCGCAGCTGGCTTCGTGTTCGGTATCGGAAGTGAACCAGCGTCCGCCGGTGAGCCTTTGCAAATGCTCAGCAAAGGGGGCATCGCCGGTAATCGTCATCGCCTCGCCGGGAGATATGTGACCAACATCAACGGTAATTTCAGGATGTTCGCTGACATAATCGACCAATGGTTGCACGGAGGAGGTGAAGGAAGTCGGATCGTCGGCATCACCGCCGTAGCTGTGAAATTGAATATGGGCAAAATGACCACGACTCCCTTCAAGAGCCTGCATTGTTTTCAGTGTTGTTTCCCAGTTCCCGGGATAGCCAAGGTTATTGCAGTGAATATGAGCGGCATGAGGTAACCCCAGCGTATCGACTGCAGCGGCCAGACTCTTCACGATTTGTCGCGGGGACACGCCAAATTCCCCAACGGGAGCATCCAGTTCGTGTAGCGACTTTCGGCTGATCTGTTTCCAGTTTTCAACTCCACCCGGGTTGACAATCTTCACGCCTTGCGCATGAACAGAGGAGAGCATCCAGCCGACATATTCCTGCAGAGCATCTCCCCTACCCTCTCGAATTTGATCCATCACATAATGATTATTTCCGAAGAGCGTCAGAAAGGCTTTATCAATATAGGGTGTGAGAGAAAACTCATGATGAGCCAGCCGAGCCGTCAATCCGGGGATGGCGGCATCGACTGCTGTTGTATATCCCATACCAGCGAAAAGTTGCCCTGTCGCCGAGCAGTTGGGAACGATTGGAGAGTCCATTACCGAAGCAGAATTGGATCTTCGACTTCCACTCATACCAGCCAGAAATTGCCGGGCATGATTCACCTTCGGGCCAACAATGTGACAGTGCATATCGACACCGCCTGGCATCACGATTAAGCCCGATACATCTTTTTCGACTGTATTCTCTGGCTTTTCCGCAGGTGGAGCAATCATCACACCACTCTGAAACCAGAGGTCGTGAACTTCTCCATGCAAATCATTCGCGGGATCGTAAACTCGTCCCCCTTTGAGGCAGTAATAAGTCATGTATTTATTTCATTAAGCTGTAGGTCAGGCGGTGCCTGACGTGAATAATCTTGGGCGTCTAATTTCGTCAGGCAGTGCCTGATCTACACTTTTGATTTTTGGGGGGCGACTCTAGTTTCCTTCTGATGAAACTCATGATCGCTATTAAGCACCATGATTTTCTGCCAGATTTTTCGGGAGAGTCCTGTCGTTAAGGATTCCAGATCATTAACCGCTCCCACGGCCTGACTATCCGGAAACTTCTCGACATACAGAGCCGCCACTTTTCCGGTCAGAGAAAGCAGTTCCGTACAATAATCGAGGTATCGCCCCAGTTGAAAGCGTGTGTATTGCCTTTTGGGTGAGGACGCGGTGTCTTCGCCGTCCTGCCAGTCGAGAACTCGTTCGGGATCTTTGGTCAGTTGGTGCATGTCGATAATATGTGCGACCGATCGCAATCGATGAATGGCGGTTAAAGCCCGCTGTCTTTTCATGCGGTTTTCGATGGTAATCAAAAAGAATATTGCAGCCCCAATCAATATGACATCGTTGATTCCTGCTTCCATCAATGTGATGATTTCAGACGCATCGGGTCGATCCGCCTGCCATTCGAGATAGCTGAATCCAAATCCGGCAACGAAGATTATTGCTATTATGATGACATAGGTGAATATCCGCAGTCCCCACATCGGACGGGCAATTGCCTGAGCGGTTTTGCGAGCATCTCGCGTAATAATGTGCAATTCGTTGCAGACATCGGCCAGTCCAGCAGCTGGGAATCGCTCCTGAATCCTTCTGTGCAACTGCGAAATCGTCTCCAGGATCCGATCGGGATTCAGATTATCGTACTGAGAATTGGTTGAGCTGAGATTTTGCTGTGTCATTACTCACGAAAATTCGATAAAAAACGAATCGGAATACCTGTCCGATTAATACAGGCTTTTTCTCTTTGATCACATCATCAATTTTCTATTGATAACGCTCTCCTTTCAAGCAGGTTCAATAAGATGGTAACGGACTTCAAGAATATTCGCAGTTTTCTGTCCTGTTTTTTTATAGCAATGGGACTGCTCCCCGTGATATCGCTTCAGGCAGCTGATCCGTATGAAGCTCAGCGGGATTATCTGACCAGAGAATACGTTGAAAAAGAGGGCATTACAAACAAGCGAGTTCTTGAAGCGATCCGGCAAACTCCGCGGCATCTCTTCGTACCAGCTTCGGTTCGAGAGCAGGCCTATACCGATCAAGCCCTTTCCATCGGTCATGGTCAGACGATTTCTCCCCCATTCATCGTTGCCTACATGACGGAAGTTCTCGATCCTCAACCGACAGACAAGGTTCTTGAAATTGGTACGGGGAGTGGATATCAGGCAGCCGTACTTTCGCCACTGGTGAAAGATGTCTATTCGATAGAAATCGTGGAACCTTTAGGACGCCGAGCCGCTTCGACTCTCCAGCGACTTCGATACAAAAATGTGCACACCAGAATTGGTGATGGGTTTCAAGGCTGGAGCGAACATGCTCCGTTCGACAAAATCATCGTCACCTGTTCTCCTGAAAGCATTCCCAATCCGCTTATCGAACAATTGCGTGAGGGAGGCAAGATGATTATTCCTCTCGGAGAACGCTATCAGCAGGTGTTTTATCTGCTGGAAAAAGTCGATGGGAAACTGGTCTCTCAACCATTGCAGCCAACTCTGTTTGTGCCGATGACGGGTCTTTCCGAAGAAAAACGCCGGGTTCTCCCCAATCCTGCCAAACCGGAACTGATTAATGGAAGTTTCGAACTCGATGAAAACGGCGATGGATTTATGGATGGATTTCACTATCAACGCCGGTTGACTCGCATGAAAGGCGATGCTCCCGATGGGGATTATTACGTGGAGATTGAAAGCTCGACACCCGGCGAAATTGCCCAGATGCTGCAAGGATTTGCGATTGATGGTCGAGAGGTGAAATCACTACGAGTTGCACTCGACATTAAGCTGGATGACTGGATACCGGGAAAAACCTTTTATCAGCGACCGGGCATGATCATTCATTATTACGATCAAGATCGTCGACCTCTAGGCTCGGATACGATTGGCATCTGGCCTGTCAGTGAGAACTGGAAACGCATTGAACATCGGGTGAGCGTACCTGGAAAAGCGCGTGAGGCGATTGTACAAATTGGTCTGAATGGAGCCGTCGGAAAAGTTGCTTTGGATGACATCGTGCTGCAGCCTGGACCGTAATCGACTTCGATAAAAAGTTGGAATAGAATCTGATACAATTTTGGCTGACGGTGTCTTCTCTGGACACTAAAACAGAAAAGATATCAGGGATTCCAAGCCATTCTCACCACTTCTCAACAGATCGAAATCAAAAACGCCCGTACGCATAATTTGCGAGGCGTTGACGTCACGATTCCGCATGGCAAGTTCACCGTCATAACTGGCGTGAGTGGATCGGGGAAAAGTTCGCTGGCATTTGAAACACTGTTTGCTGAAGGGCAGCATCGTTTTGTGAGTACACTGGCCGGGCGATCACGTCAGATGCTCGATGCACTGCCCCGCGGGAAGGTCGATGAAATTCTGGGAATGTCGCCTGTCATTTCTGTGCCTCAGAAACGGCCAGCTGCCAGCGCTCGCAGTACTGTCGCGACGATGACTGAAGTGCTCGATTACCTGCGGCTGATCTACTCTCGATTTGGAACCGTTCATTGCCCCGATTGCCACGTTCCGATTCAGGCTCAAACTCCTGAAAAAATTGTCGATCAGATCTCAGGCTATCCAGAACGAACAAAAGTTCAACTTCTCGCACCCCTGTTGAGAGATCGAAAAGGTGAGCATCGCGATCTTTTCGAGCGAATGAATCGGGAAGGATTTGTCCGGGCCAGGATTGATGGTGAAGTTCTTGAAATTTCAGAATGCCCGCCGCTCGATAAGAACAAACAGCATTCGATTGATGTCGTAGTCGATCGATTGATTATTAAACCTGATATCAATCAACGACTGACCGATTCAATTGAACAGGTTCTCCGTTTAAGTGAAGGTGCCTGCCTGGCTCTGATCGACCAGAAAGGTGAAGTCAGCGAGCAATTGTTTCATCGCGATTTGAACTGTCCGAATTGCAATCGAAGTTTTCTGCCACTGGAGTCGCGTTCGTTCAGCTGGCATTCTCCGCATGGGGCATGTCCGACTTGCGAAGGAACGGGACAATTCAAAGAAAAAAGATGTCCTGACTGCCAGGGAGAACGCCTCAATTCCGTATCGCGGCACGTTCAAGTTCAAGAGACTTGCTTGCCGGATTTACTCAAGAATTCGATCACACGATCTATCAATTGGGTCGAAGAGTTTGCCAGCTCTCAGCAGGACGGAAAACAATCGGTACAGATGTCACTTTGTGATCCGTTGAAGCATCGACTGCAGACGCTGGTGGACCTCGGGATCGGATATTTGAGTCTGGATCGAACGACTGACACACTAGCCGGCGGAGAAATTCAACGGTTACGCTTGGCTCGCTGTCTGGGGACACAATTGCAGGGAAGTTGCTTTATTCTTGATGAGCCGACAGCCGGATTGCATCCTCGTGATGCTGCTCAGCTGATTTCGATTCTGGTCGATCTGACAAAAACTGGGAATACGGTCGTTTGTGTTGAACATCATTTGGATGCGATCCGTGCAGCCGACCATCTGATTGAGTTTGGCCCCGGTGGCGGCATTCACGGTGGCGAGATACTCTATTCAGGATCGCCAGCAGAACTCTCAAAGCATCATGCGACCTCAACGGCACGAGCCTTAAAGGGCGAATTTGAAAAAAGACTAGAGAAGAGAATCGTTTCAAATTCGAATTCAGGTTCGATCCGTCTGGAAGAGGTTTGTCTTCACAATCTGAAAAATGTCTCACTGGACTTGCCACTGGGGCAATTGATTACCGTCTCCGGCGTGAGCGGGTCTGGTAAAAGTTCTCTCATTCTTGATGCACTGGCTCCGTTACTGAAAGAGGCGATTTCAAAAGAGAAATCGACCGTCCACCAGCGTGGACTTGGGAAACTGCAGATCGAGGGGACTATTAGGAAGTTGCAGGTGGTGGATCAATCGCCGCCGGGAACTTCATCCCGCTCCTGCCCTGCGACTTATTTGGGCGTCTGGGAGGAAATTCGTCGACTCCTTGCGAAAACGCGGCTATCAAAAATCCGAGGTTTTTCTGAAAAACGCTTTACCTTCAACTCGGCTGCCGGGACCTGCGAGCGGTGTCAGGGATTGGGAGAAATCCGCCTACGGATGTCCCTGCTGCCGCAAACGGAAGTGGTTTGCTCGGAATGCCGGGGTAAGCGATTCAATGCTCAGACACTGGCCGTCAACTATCGTGGACAATCGCCGTTCGATTTACTGGAAATGACAATCGAAGAAGCTCTTGAGTTCTGGTCGGAAATCACATCGATTTCAGCGGGATTAAAACCATTGGTCGAAATCGGGCTCGGCTATTTGAAAATGGGACAACCAGCCAGCACGCTCTCGGGGGGCGAGGCACAACGCGTTAAACTTGCCAAGGCGATGTCCGAGGAATTCTCAGAAGGATTGTTCATTCTGGACGAGCCGACGAGCGGTTTGCATTGGGCAGATGTCGCTCTGTTCATTCAGGCTCTTCGAAAAATTCAGGCAGCCGGAAACAGTATTATTGTTGTCGAACACCATCCGCTCATGCTGCAAGCCGCAGACTGGCACCTCGAACTGGGACCGGGAGCGGGCGAGTTGGGTGGAGAGATAATTAAAAATGCTTCTGCCAGCTCACCCACTTAGTATGAAGTCGATTTGACAAACTCATCTCAAACGTAAACATTCCCAGTGAGAAACTTTACGAACCGAATAACCTTAAACAGATTTAATAGATCACTTTATGCCCAATATTTTAGACCAGTTGAATCAGAACACCGTTGCCTTTGACCTGAGTGATCGAGATGAGATCACGTTGACAGGGCGCGATCGAGCGACTTTTCTGCATGGATTTACGACGAATGACATCAAAAAATTGCAGCCCGGTATGGGCTGTGAAGCATTTGTGCCGACAATCAAGGGGAAGACGCTAGGGCATCTCTTTATATTCGCAACTGAAGATCGGCTCCTGCTTGATACGGTTCCCGGAGCGGCTGAAGTTTTATTGCCACATCTGGATCGTTATTTGATCACCGAAGATGTGCAGCTATCAAATACAACATCGGATCGATCGTTATTTTTGATGGCTGGAAAAACAGCAGAGAACACGATGACTGAGCTTTCTGAAGGAGCCGACAGTCTGGCTTTCAATCACTGGAAGCCGATAGAGCATTCAGAATTGACAGGATCGATTCGCAAAGTTGACTGGTTAAACGAGTCTGCTTTTCAGATTTCAGTTCCTGCTGACGACCGACAGAAAATCATTGACTGGTTCGGAAAACAGCAGATTTCTGTTTGTCCCAATGAGGATTTTGAACGGGTCCGAATTGCCAGTGGTTTTCCAATGTTCGGACAGGATTTTTCTGAGGAGAATCTTGCCCAGGAAGTCGATCGAACTTCCCAGGCGATTTCCTTCACCAAAGGCTGCTATCTGGGGCAGGAACCGATTGCCAGAATCGATGCGCTCGGGCATGTCAATAAACTAATACGAGGATTCCGTTGCGAGAATACAGATTCGTCAATCCAACCTGAGAAACTCATAGGAGCAAATTTGATAGCCGAAGATTCAACAGAAGCAAAAGTCATCGGCGGGATCACCTCAGCAGCTCAGAATCCAGATACCCACGAAATCCTGGCGATCGGCTGGGTTCGCAGAGAATTCGCTGAACCGGATACAAAACTTGTCGTTATGATTGATGGTCAGACGATTCCCGTACAGGTTCGATAACATCATAATCAAAAAATTGAACCGCAGATGAACGCGGATAAACGCAGATATAAAGATCCGTGATCATCTGTGTCCATCCGTGGTTCCCATAATTTTAAGTCAATTATTATACCTATCAGGTACAGCCTGACCTACAGCTTTTTCTCTTTAACTTGGCGTCTTGGCGGTTCATTTCATTCATTTTCTCTGAGGTTCCTCTCGTGTTTTTGCGTTTGTTTCTATTGTTCACTCTGGTGCCTTTTGTCGAGCTGGTGATTTTGCTCAAGTTGAGTGAAATGCATGGCTGGGTGACAACGATTTGTTTGATTATTGTCACTGGCATCGTCGGAACGATCCTCGCCCGGCAGCAGGGGTTTGAAGTTTGGAATCGGATTCATTCCGAGTTGAATGCCGGGAAGCCGCCGACGGATTCGTTGATGGATGGTTTGATGATTCTGATCGCAAGCGCGCTGTTAATCACGCCGGGAGTGCTGACCGATATTGTTGGATTTCTGTTACTCTTCCCGCCATTTCGTAGTGTGCTCAGGGCACGAATGAAGGCTTATTTTACTCGCAGTGGAAGTTTCAAAGTCTTTACGCAATCGCCCGGTCCCTCTGCAGGACAGCAGACTTCATTTGATCAGGCTCAGACAAACCGTCCGACGCACGATGCTTCTGGTCGCGAAATTATTGATGTCGAATTTACGAAGAAATCTTCTGAATGAAATTCAGCAATAGGTCAGGCACTGCCTGACGAGATTAGACGTCCAAATTTACACATTTCAGGCAGTGCCTGACCTATACTAAAATAAATGTCTTGGATGTAACACATGCGGATTCTTGTGACGGCTGGCCCTACTCGGGAATATATTGATGATGTTCGCTATATCTCGAATGCGAGTAGTGGGCGGATGGGTTATGCGATTGTGCAGGCGATTCTGCATGCTGGTCATGAAGCGATTCTCGTGAGTGGCCCGGTTTCGATGACGCCGCCTGTTGGTTGTGAATATCACGCGGTCGAATCGACCGAGCAAATGATGCAGACCTGCCAGGCATTGTTCCCGACTTGCGATGGCGTCATTGCAGCCGCGGCTGTCTGTGATTATCAGCCGAAAAGTCGTGTGAGTGGAAAGATTTCAAAAACCGGAACCGCCATCACCCTCGAAATGATTGAAACTGATGACGTGCTGGCTGCCCTCGGAAAAATGAAAGATGGTCATTGGATTTTAGGATTCGCGCTCGAAGCTCAAAATGAACGCGAGAATGCTCTACAGAAACTTCGTCGCAAGAACTGCAACTGGATTGTGCTGAATCGCCCGGAAGCGATTGCCGCTGAAAATAACACGGTCGAATTGCTGGATAATACAGGCCAGACGGTTGCTCACTGGACAGGTCTGAAAACAAAGATTGCAGAGGATCTGGTTGCGTGGCTGGAAGTGAATTCTGGTCAGATTAAGTAACTGAGTTTTTTGCAAATTCCAATGATTACAAGCACGAAGCGCAAGCGAGTGTATTCTTGGGTGTTTAACACACTCGCTTGCGCTTCGTGCTTGTATCGCGGGTGCATTAGTTGCAGGTCACTGATGTTTTGCAAAATTCCAGTAAGTCACGATAACGCAAACCATCCAAAATGATATTTAACACAATGATCGTGAAAACACCCGAGTCATGACTGACTCGGCTCGCATGTCGAACTTTATTCCGGCAGGTATTTCATAAGTTGTTCGACGACTTCAGGATTCTGGTCGGCAACATTTTTATTCGCATCCAGATCATCGGACAAGTCGTAGAGTTCGACGCGATTTGTATTAACGACCTGCTTATTGGACTCGACGATCATACGATACTGATCGGTTCGAATCGTGATCGCTTTGCCCCAATAACTCAGCGCGGCTTCTCTCACCTGAGTGGCTTCCCCGGTTATGATCGGTCGCAGGGAACGTCCATCCAAAGGAGCATCCGTTTTTGGAAATTCCGGCTGGCAATAATCGACGAGCGTGGGATAAAGATCGACTGTTTCCGTCAATGCTTGAGTTGTTTTGCCGGGGGAAGTTTCACCCGGGATTCTCATCATCAACACGCTGCGGTTGGCTCGTTCGAGCGGGGAATGTTTTCCCCAGATTTGTTGTTCGCCGAGATGCCAGCCGTGATCGCCCCAGATGACGACAATTGTGTTATCGGCCAACCCCGATTCTTCAAGAGTTTTGAGAACCCGTCCCACCTGACGATCGACATAGCGAACACAGGCGTAGTAGGCTCGCCGTGAAGTTCCGATTGCCTCTGGCGATAACGGCTGTGTTTTTTCAAAAGGAGCATTGTATTTGTAGAACTCACCGCTCTTATGCCAGTAGCGGGAATCGGTTTTGTCGTAGCCTTCAGTTTTGAAATCCGTCTCCGCGAAAGCGTCCCAGTCCTGTTTTGTGGCGACAAATGGCAGATGCGGTTTGAAGAAGCCCAGTCCGAGGAAAAATGGTCTTTCCTGACTGGCGTATTCTTTTAATTTTTCAGATGCGGTTTGAGCCATTAAGCCATCGGGCAGGTCGTTATCGTTTTCGACGATGAATTCCATCAGATCTTTATCCCCCTGCCCACTTTCGCGATTCCGTCCGTTGGCGTAAGCAAAGAAAATCCCCCAGCCCCGTTTCCAGGGACCGAACGGTGTCGCCAGTTCATCCCAGGCATTCGGCAATTCGTCACGGCCATCTCCCTTGCCATTGTATTCGAAGACTCGGCCGTCGGCAGTATGAGAGATTTTTCCGATGCAGCAGGTTTGATACCCCGAACGTCGGAAAAGTTCCGGCAGTGTTTGTGCCCCGGCCTGCTGTTTCTGTTTGAAAGCGGTCGGCCCCGCATAAGCGGCGGAATTAGAACGGGTGACTCCACTGGATGCCGGGCTGCGTCCTGTCAGTAAAGCGTAGCGGGAAGCTCCACAAGTTGCGACTTGCACATAATGGCGATCGAACAGTAAGCCGGTGGATGCGAATTGATCGAGATGAGGGCTCTGGGCATTTTCGACGCCATAACACCCCAATTCGGGTCGTAAATCGTCGATTGCGATGAACAGAACATTGTATTGATTGCCCCCTTCACTTGATATCACTTGCATAGGAGTGATTAGAAAAATAACGGCTACCACCAACGACATCGAAATCGATAAAATCTTGAGCGAATTCGCATACATTATTTTATGTAAGGTTGAGTGCATTTTTGAAATCCTGTTCGCATTTGAGTCATTATCTGATCAGAATGGGATCGTCATCCCAGAGACATTATGCAATTTGCTCGCCGAATGATCCACCTGCTCTGAATTTCCACTGACTATGCGAATCCTGCTTCTATCCGATATTCATGCTAACTGGACCGCTCTTCAAGCAGTCCATCACGCAGAGCCCGAATTCGATGCCTGTCTCATTCTAGGAGATCTCGTCGATTTCGGTCCGCAGCCCGATAAAGTGATTGAATGGGCGCGTCAGAATGCAACCCTCGTCATTCGCGGAAATCATGATCAGTCGGTCGCCCAGTTTATACAACCTCATAAAAATGAAACCATGTGGCATCGTCTGAGAAATTATTCTCGGATCCTGCACTGGCAAAATCTCTCCGCCGAAAATCTCGATTATCTCTCAAGACTTCCAGTTCGAAAATACTGGACCTGTGAAGACGGGAGATTTTTGTTGATCCATGCGACCCCATTCGATCCGCTGCACGAGTATTCGACAGATGAAAAAGCATTCTGGAAACTTCGCCTGCAGGGAATCGATGCAGATTTTGTCTGCATCGGACATACTCACCGACCTTATGGCGAATCCATCGGCTCTGTGAAACTGATCAATCCGGGAAGTGTCGGGCAGCAGAAAGCCGGAGAATGTGTGGCGAATTATGTTGTGATTCAGGACGGCCATCCGGAATTCAGACAGATCCATTTTGATATCGAAGAATTGATTGCGGAATTTGAGGCAGCTGGATTTGAACAGGAGATGCAGCAAATTGCCCGCAAAGTTTATACTAAAGGATTCACACTTGAGGATGCTGGGATCCCCAAAAACGCTGGATGACTCTCATAACGAGGCGAGATA
This sequence comes from Rubinisphaera italica, assembly GCF_007859715.1. Taxonomy (NCBI): domain Bacteria; kingdom Pseudomonadati; phylum Planctomycetota; class Planctomycetia; order Planctomycetales; family Planctomycetaceae; genus Rubinisphaera; species Rubinisphaera italica. The sequence continues at coordinate 2,416,912 of NZ_SJPG01000001.1, read as the reverse complement.
AGGCACGAACAGAGAATGATTATGGGGGATTGACCGTTTTCTGATGGGCTTAAGTAGCATACAATTCGTTAAAGCAGGGTCTATATGGGGCCATATCCCGTGTGAATGTAGCGAATTTTCCAACAATTTCGGGTTTTCTGCGTAGGAATTGCCAAGGGTGGAGAAAGTCGTTGCAGACTCGCTTAAACTCCGTCTAAAATCAGGTAGGTCATCCATTCGTTTGAAGATGACTCTGATGAGATTTTATACGATTATTCCCAATGGAGCAGGTCTTTAATAATGTCAACCATGGCACCTGACACTACGTTCACCCCCCAGGATTTGCAGGCCAACGAATTCGATTATCGACCGACCCCCGTAATCGTCCCGGTAGCCGTTGTGCTGGGATTGGTTTCCGCCTCTTCTTTGCTGGGAATTGTCGGTGTCATTCTGGCAGTCATTGGTTTCGTCGTCAGTCTGGTTGCCGTCTGGACAATTGCGACATCGGACGGAGCATACAGTGGAAAATGGGCTGCTCTGATTGCGATGATGCTCTCACTGGTGTTTGGGATTGCTGGAATGGGGTCCCAGATTTATGCTTATTCAACTGAAGTTCCAGAAGGTTATCGGCGGGTCAGTTTTTCTCAGGAAATTTCCGCCAAAGGTTTCGCTGTAGAGGAAGGGAAAATCGGGTTGCACCCCGATGTCGCCAAACTGGTTGATAAACCCATCTTTCTGAAGGGATATATGTATCCCCAGCGACAGACGAAAGGATTGTCGCAATTTCTACTTCTCAAAGACACGGGCGAATGTTGTTTTGGCGGTCAACCGAAGCCGACCGACATGATTCTCATCAAAATGCAGGACGATGCAGGAGCCAACTACTCTCAGGGACGCGTTGCTGTCGCAGGAACGCTGAAACTGACTTCCGACACGACTCCGGAAGGTTTGCAGCCGGTTTACTCCATCGAAGCCATCAAATGCGAAAACTCCCGTTCAGCCTTTTAGTCACAGTCGCGTTTTCGTGTGCATTGATCTGTGGTTGCAATTCCTCAGAGAACACTGAGTTTCGCGAATTTTCCGATCAGGATCGCATCAATTCGCTGGAAACAGAATCCGCTGGCACTTCACCAGATGCAATTCCTGAATCGACCTCCCAGTCGCCAATTGAAGTGGAAGTCGCTGCTTCGTCAGCTGAGGAAGGAAGCCCTTCACCTGATTCAGAGCCGATTATCGTCCCCATGAGCACTGCTCCTGAAGTCGCAGAGCTGGGATCAAGTTCTAAGAAACCAGTATCTGATGACGCCACAATTGCTAAAGTCTTGCCCGCGAATGCCGAAGTCATGTCTCCTGCTTCGACATCCTCTGCCAACCCTGCCGAACGAATGGCCCCACTGGAACCGAAGTTGTTGATCGCAGAAAAAACCTTTCAAATAGAAGGTCCCAATCAGGCGTTACGAGTCTCATTTGACGATATCGACCTGCTGAAGGTGCTCAATATGGAGCCCGTCCCGGAAAATGCACCGGAAATGTTTCCCGACTGGCTGAAAAATCTCGACGGGAAGCGTGTTCTGATTCGTGGCTTTATGTATCCAACACTTTCAAAAACCGGAATCACATATTTTCAGCATGTGCGGGATAACGAAATCTGCTGTTTTGGTCGCACGCCTAAAATATACGATCGGATTTCAACCATCCTTCAGGCTGGCAAACCTGCTGAATATATTCAGGGGCGACCCTACGATGTGCTGGGCACATTGCGAATGGACCCTATTTACGAAGATGGAGAATGGCTGCAACTTTATTTGCTCGAAGATGCCATCGTGTTAGATAAATAAGCATGAATTAAAGGTTCTGGACTTTCCGCTTCCGCTTTGGGAACCGTCAATTTTGCACATAGTAATGCTGTAGATCACATAGACTCGTCAGCGTCTATCGATTCTGGTATCCTGTTGGCAGTAAGAATCTTATGACACTTTCGTGGTCAGTCGTACGATACAAATCGTTCGGGAATCGCTTGCAGAAGTTGTCAATATTTTTATTGTTTAGACCCAGAGTTATTCGAAGCAGGTTCAAAACAGATTTATCAACGCAACGAATCAACTCATTGGACGTGATACGCCTGTCTGTGATTTGAATCTTATTTCTTCGTTCAGTTGATGACCGACTATTAACTCATACTAAAACAGAACACCGTTCCATACAGACCTCAAACTTCAAAACATTTACTGATTCATTGCAAAACAGACTCATCAGAATCAGACCGGTTTGAGATTTTCACATTCATAATTCAATTGCAGACAGCAGGAAGTTCGTCTCATGTCACTTGATCCCTATTCTCTCTGCCCGTGTGAAAGCGGTAAGAAGTTGAAGTTCTGCTGTTCGGATATCGCTTCCGATATGGTCAAAGCTCTTCAACTTCATGAAGGTGGTCAATCCAAAGCCGCTCTCAAAATTTTGCAGAAAATCTATACTTCGAATCCGGCTCGCGCCTGGGTGGCCACTTCTCTGGCTGGAGTCCATTTGTTTCTGGAAGATGCTGCCTCGGCTCGGGAAACTTTACAGCCATTGCTGCAGGAATCTCCCGATCATCCTCTGGCGAGAATCCTCGAAGCGACAGCTGCTCTAGATTTGGATGGCTACGAAAAAGCACGTTCAGTTATTCACCGTGCTTTCACCAAAGGTGTGAAATATCACCCGGAAATGATCGGCAGCATGGCCGCCGGGATTGCTTCGACGTTATACGAAGAAGAAAAACTGGTCTCCGCCCGTCAGCATCTTGCATTTGCAATGCGTTTCGTAAGAGATGAAGATCGCCAACAGGTCTTCATGCGCCTGCTCGATTTTGATGGCGATCAAGGTGTTCCTTATCCGCTACGTGGCGTTCACAATTTACGACCGCTCAATCTTGAAGCAGAGGAAGAGAAAATCTTCCGCAAGTCGGTTGGCTTGTCTGCCCTGGGCTGCTGGCATGAAGCGGCTGCGGTTGTAAGTCAACTGACAAAAGCACATCCAGAAAACCCGGAATTATGGTACGATATTGGTCTGTATCAGGCTTGGGATGGTGATCAGGATCAAGCTGCCGTTTCCCTGCATAAAGCCGCTAGCTTCTCGGACGATTTCGAATTTGCAACTTCCAGTGAAACGCTGGCTCAACTGTTTGACCTCGAAGCATCTCAAACCAGTGAAGTTGTCCGACATTACGCAGTCGATTCCCTCTCCAAAGTATTAACGCTATTTGACGAGATCCCTCGTCTTCATCGCGACGACAGGCTTGTTGGTGGAGAAGATTCTCATGGACAAATTTCCTACACACTTCTGGATCGCGATCCCGTGTCAATTTCGGATCATGAGACTCCTGACCTCAAACAATTGCCGGTCGTGATTGGTGTACTTGTTTGTGCGGATAAAGCTGAAACTCAGAACAGTTCCGCTTATTGTCACATGGTGGTCGAAAACGAATTTGTTGACGAGATGCAGAAACTCGTTCAGCAAGCATTGGGATCGCCACTCGAAAACTATTCAGCTCATACACTGGAAGATATCACTTTCTCTCAGTGGGCTGATTATCGTGGTTTATACCGTCAGTACTACTTTGACAATGAAACACCGGCTCGATTGCGAGCCGAAATTGGAAAGAAAAATTGGGAAAATATTCTCAACGAACAATGGCCCAATCGTCCTTTTGCTGGCCTGGAGGGAAAAACTCCTCAGGAAGCCCGATCGATTCCTGAATTATCCTATAAACTCGCCGCGGCGATAAACGTTCTGGATTCTTTCGCGGATCGATATAACTATCAGATCGACGTCTCTGCGCTGCGGGAGAAGTTTGGATTACCGCCTCAAGAAAGTTTCTCAGTTGCTGATGAACAGGAATTAAGTGCCTGTGATGTACTGGAAATGTTGAGAATCCCAATTGAATCATTAACCGACGATCAGGCAGCAATTTTACTCAATCGAACTCAGCTGATTCAACATGCCGGTTTCACCGAGAAAGTTCTAGCAGAAGTTTTGCGTCGGGAAGATGTCGTGGAACTCGAACGGATGCCGCAGATCTGGCATGCGTATATCGATCTGGCTCGGGATAAATACGATCGTGAAGAAGCGTTGAATCGGATCGAGCAGGCGAAAGTCTGGGCTGAGAAATCAGGACAGAAATTTGAAGAATCGCTCCAATGGGAAATGCGTCAATTGCAATTCCTGGTGATCGATCCTCAGGATGACACCATCATACCATTCCTTGAGCAGATGCATCATAAATACCTCCGCAAGTTGCCGGAACTCGAAGAAGCGATCACCGCCTATCTCAATGAACATGACATCGCTCCCCCATGGGACACACGAGGAAAAATTCTCGTTGCGGGGGCTTCTGCGAGTTCAATATCTCAAGAGATGTGGCCTGAAGAAACTCCTCAGGGATCCTCAGGTGGCAAATTGTGGGTTCCAGGCCAGGAATAATTCATCAACTTCCGTACGGAATTGCCATTCGTTGAAACCTTTACTCCGTATTCTCACTGAAATGAACATGAAGTGACCATGCAATTTGCAACGCCTACTGAAGTTATGCAGCGGGCGTTGTCTCTTGCAGAACGGGGACGAGGATATGTCGAACCGAATCCGCTTGTCGGTGCGGTGATTGTCGATGAAAATCTCGGGCTGGTAGCAGAAGGGTATCATGCAAAATTCGGAGGCTTGCACGCAGAAGCTGACGCTCTCTCGAAGATCGAGCAGATTCCAGAGAATTCAACAATCTATGTCACTCTGGAACCTTGCGCTCATCACGGAAAAACTCCACCTTGTGCCGAAGCAATTCTCAAGGCGGGTATAAAAAGAGTTGTGATTGGATGTCTGGACCCTGCCCGGCACAACGAAGTGACCGGAGTTGAACTCCTCCGTAACGCGGGCGTGGAAGTTGAAGTCAATTTTCTAAAATCAGAAGCCGAGACTCTGCTCCGGCCCTTTCGAAAACTTCAGCTGACAGGTCTTCCCTATGTCCACGGCAAATGGGCAATGACTCTCGATGGCCGGATTGCCTCGAAGACCGGCTCATCGCAGTGGATTACAAATCCTGCTTCCCGGTCTCACGTGCATAAACTTCGTGGATTAATGGATGCCATCATTGTTGGCAGTGGAACGGCCTTGGCGGATGACCCTCAACTGACCGTCCGCCCTCCTGGACCCCGGACGCCGGCCCGAATCATTTTGGATTCTCATGCCCGTCTGTCGGTGAACTCTCGATTGATTCAAACTATTGACGAAGCTCCCGTTCTGGTTGTGTGTCGTGAGGATGTTTCGGCTGAGATTCAAAAGAAATTAGTCGATGCAGGAGTGGAATTGATCCTCGCACCCGTAAACTACGTTGGTCAACCTGAGCTCAGTATTGTACTGAAGGAGTTGGGGCGGCGTGGGATGACAAACTTATTGGTCGAAGGCGGAGCCTGTGTGCTGGGAAGTTTCTTTGATGCTGGTCAGGTTGATGAAGTTCACGCCTACATCGCCCCAAAAATCATTGGCGGCGGTGCAGCGTTTTCACCAGTGGGAGGAACTGGCATTTCAAAAATGACTGACGCATTGAATCTGGAGCAGAGCTCGATTCAACAATTTGATGGTGATCTCCTGATCCACGGTTTCATTCCAAATACGTTCGGGCAAGGAGAAACCGCATGATTGTCTGGATGAACCGCCTGTGCTCGTTCTGGTTAATATCAGCAATTGCAGTTTTACTGGCATATTGGACGAACTGGATTGAGCACTGGGAAGCGGGAGCTTACTCCGGTCTGGTGTTAATCAGCAGCCTGATCGCATTTGCAGCACAGGGGCTGGATAAATGGCGTGCTCGTTCAGATCGTTGGCGTATGTCAGAAAAGTGGTTGCACTTCTTCGAACTCATCGGCGGTTGGCCAGGCGCTCATTTTGGCCAGCAGTTTTTTCGTCATAAAACCGCCAAGGCAAGTTATCGAAACCTATTTTATACGCTGGTCTTCATTCACATTGCCATAGTCGTCACTTGTCTGATCTACTTCAGTACCAATACAACTACCACCTAGTAAACAGCGATAATCTCTCGATTGGAGATGCACCATTAAACACCCCGTATTCAATATTCACCTGTTTTACAACCTAATTGTCTGCAACCTCCTGATACTCAACTTGAGTGGAATCGTACTGGCAAAGGATACTGATCGTCCAAACATTTTATTTTGTATCGCCGACGATGCATCCTATCCTCATATGGGAGCCTACGGCTGTACCTGGGTGAAGACACCCGGGTTTGACCGTGTCGCCAGCGAAGGCCTGTTGTTCACTCGCTGTTATACACCGAATGCCAAATGTGCCCCTTCCCGAGCCTGCATCCTTACAGGACGAAATTCCTGGCAATTGGAAGAAGCCTGTAACCACTTGTGTTTCTTTCCAACCAAATTCAAAACGTATGCGGAAGTCCTCTCCGAAGTAGGTTACCATGTCGGCAAAACAGGCAAAGGATGGGCTCCAGGTATTGCCAAAGACAGCAAGGGTAAGCCAAGACAAATGACTGGCAAACCCTTTGATAAACTTCACAAACAACCGCCCACGAAAGCCATTTCCAAAAATGACTATGCAGGGAATTTCGCCGCTTTTCTAGAGGACCAACCGGCTGATCAACCATTTTGTTTCTGGTACGGCAGTACCGAACCACACCGAGGCTATGAGTATGGAAGCGGCATTAAACAAGGTGGCAAGTCGATCGAACAAATTGACCAGGTTCCACCATTCTGGCCGGATAACCCTGTCACCCGAACAGACATGCTTGACTATGCGTTTGAAATCGAGCACTTCGATAATCACCTGACTCAAATGCTAGATTTGCTCGATGAAAAGGGGCAGCTGGACAATACGCTCGTTGTCGTGACTGCCGATAATGGGATGCCGTTTCCTCGTGTGAAAGGGCAGGAATACGAGTATTCCAATCATCTCCCATTGGCAATCATGTGGCCGGCTGGAATTAAAAAACCGGGTCGCAAAATCGAGGATTTTGTCAGCTTTATCGATTTCGCACCGACATTTCTGGACGTTGCCAATGTCGATGGAACGAAACAGGGAATGCAACCGATCACAGGAACCTCGTTACTTCCGATTTTCAAGTCTGAAAAATCGGGTCAGGTCGTCCCGGATCGCGACTTTGTTCTAATTGGCAAAGAACGACACGATATTGGACGTCCCAATGATGAAGGTTTTCCAATTCGCGGAATTGTACGGGGCGACTTTCTCTATCTGAAAAATTTCATGCCGGATCGGTGGCCGGCAGGAAATCCAGAAACGGGTTATTTGAATTGTGATGGCAGCCCAACAAAATCTGATTTGTTAGGTCTGAGAACTCAGCCGGACCTGGCTTATTACTGGGAGATTTCATTTGGAAAACGGCCAGCTGAAGAGTTTTATAATATCAAGCTGGATCCTTATTGTTTGACCAATCTGGCCGAGAGCGAGACATATCAAAAGCAAATGGATCAATTGCGTACAGAAATGACGAATCGACTGACCGAACAACAGGATCCCCGAATTCTGGGGAAAGGCGAAGTTTTCGATCAGTATCCTTACGCCAATGCTGGCGAACGTGGTTTTTATGAACGGTACATGGGCGGGGAGAAAATCAAAGCAGGCTGGGTCAACCCGAGCGATTTCGAACCTGCGCCTCTTGATTAATGATGAACTGCCAAGGCCCCATGTCAAACAGGCTTGAAGTGGATTTGATTCGTAGTTCTTTGATTATTGGCGACTTCGTGTCTGGGGAGTTTAAAATCAAACCACTTTATGGCAACCAGAACAAATAGGGATTGTTCTGTTCGAGCTGATTGAGGCGATCTGTTGCCGTTTTTACTGCAGGCAAATCGGAATAGAACATCGCTGCACTGTCGACGCCCTGCTCTTCACGGAGTCGGATTTGTTGTTGAATACCAGGATCCTTACTGATCTTTGGTAATACACCAAGCCACAAAACTGCCATCAGAAATGCCACCGTTAAGAGCGCATACCATCCGCTCCATTTTGACGAACTTTGCAGATTGCTCTCTGACAATATTTGCTCCATTGAGTTATTTATCATTTTGTCAGGCAATGTTTGAGCTACGACAAATCTCAACTTTCAACAAATCTTACTGCAACAATTTCTGAGTCGCTTCGCGGAAGATCACTTCGAACATCAACCAAGCCATGAAGAGAGTTAATATCAGATTCAAAGATTGTCCGACCACATACAGGATCAGCGGTTTACTTCCCTTCAGGAATTTCGCCAGGTCGCGAAAGTTGGTTTCCAGACCGATGCTCACAAAGGCCAGGCAGAAGAACCAGCCACGGAAGACTTTCGTGCAATCTCCTTTCATGGCATCGACCATTTCCTGGGACGTTTCTCCCTGACTGTAGATCAGTGAAAATACAATCGAGGCTCCAATGAAACCGAGCACAAACTTGGGAAAACGACGCCAGATTTCTGAAACTTGTGGTCGCGTTGAAGTCTCATCTTTTTCGACAAAACTGACCCAGTAAACTGCGACGCCGAAAGCGGTCACGCCAATTAAAATATTCTGAATCATTTTGATGGTCACTGCGACATCCTTGGCGGTGTCTCCGAGCATCACCCCTGCGACAGCGACCGCTCCAGTGGAGTCGATTGTCCCTCCCAGCCAGGCACCTCCAAGGACTTCAGACATTCCGACCGCTTTAATCACTTGCGGCAATATGATCATCATGATCACCGTGAATGAGAGAGAAAGCCCAATAGCAAACGAGAGTTCCTCTTTTTTTGCCTTGCAAGCTGCAGCTGTGGCGATAGCAGCGGAGACCCCACAGACCGACATATCTGCCGAGATCACCATGTTGAGTGACTTGGACTCCATCTTCAGAACTTTCTGACCGAATATGTAGGTCGAGATTAAGACGATTGGAGTTACTACCCAAGCTACAAATATTCCGGGAATGCCAAGAGCGATCAGCTTACTGACAAGTACTTCCGCACCGAGCAGAACCAGTCCCGTCTTGATATAAAATTCAGTTCTTAATGCCGGCTTAACGAATTCTGGAGTGCCAACGGTATTGCTGATTAATAAGCCGATCCCCAATGCCCACAGAGCATACTCAAGGTTATAACTCTTGACGACGACTTGCCCGGTCAGCACATACGCGAGGGTGGCCAGTATGAATACGAAACAAAAGCCCACTGCAAAGCGACGAAACGAAGTTCCCATCACTTTCACGCCGAAACCAAATGTGAGCAGCGACGCGGCAAATACAACGCCTATCCCAGCCAGCGAATTTTTCTCAACGGATTTGTAAATGGAATCAAACGGATTCGATTCCCAACTCCCAGGTTTCGCAAACCAGCCTTTGAGCGGAGTTGTGTAGTCCGTACTATCAGCAACTGGTGGATTCGACCAGATGATCAGAAACGCCACTCCCAGAATGATTGCTCCCAGATAAATAGCCCACCAGTCTTCCGACTTGCAAAGTTCTTCTGTGAAGCTTCGATGTTGAGCAACAACGATATCTTTGTCGGAATCTGATGGTGGTATTTCCTGAGGGGATGAGAGATCGGTCATGGAGATCTACTTCTGATTGGGGGTTGGGCGGGAATGTTGCGTCTTGCTGCAGGATGCACTTTACTGCGAAATGTTTTGAGGCATCAAGTCAGACTCAATTCCCGATCACAATTCCCTCTTCCTGAATTGTGTACGGAACGATGGAATCCTCGCAGGCGCTGCCGCGATGTTTGGCGATGTGGAGTGCACGTCCCATTTTCATTCCCTCTCTGGTTTTTCCCATCAAAATGATGGTATTGGCATTCGAGAGAATGTCTCCAGAATCGAGAGGACGGCTCAGTAATTCCTCTAACATCACTTCCTGCGAGGTACACAGAATCATACTGGCGATTTGCGATTGAGGGTAAGCAAAGCGGCTGACTTCGTCTGCATGGGCGCGGTAGTGGACTCGAAGTAGGTCGCGGGCGACCCATTCGCAATCTTTTTTGAGGATTTGATTATGGATGTATTCGAAAATATCGAATTGAAAAGAGTCACTCGGCTTATCGCTCGGCTCGATCCCATCGATCACACAGCGTCTAACGCCATGAATGAAATTACCATAGAAAAAGCGAATCGTGATATCGAGTTTTCGCGTCAGATCGGCCTGCCATTCCCGATATTCATCGTTATCCAGATCATCTCTGGTCACCCTCTTCCCCAATTGATGAAATGGATGAATACAATCGTATCGGCTTTTTTCCACACTCCACAAATCTTCAGGGTTCTGCAACCGTTCGAGTGGCATCTCTTTCAGATTCCAATCGGCGATTCGATCTGCATAGTCGCTATGGTTTTGCGAGTCGCCCCGAGCGGTCATGTCGAAGAATATACCCCGCTCTCCTTCCTGATCGAGCCCCGCTTTTGCAAACTGTATCCCCAATTGTGTTTTGCCAATGCCGGTCGCCCCCAAAATGACAGCCAGCTTTCCAGGCAATAATCCTCCCCCAAGCATTTGATCGAGTTGCGGCAATCCCGTTGAAATTCTCTGCGGTTTTGTAGAAGTGGTAGCCATTGTCATTTTGTTTTTCTGGCCTGATGCCCAATTGTGAATTCAATTGTGAATTCAGAGGAATTGCTTCAGGATTACTCCAAAGCAGTGTGATGATGATACCGTTGATTACAGAAGATTAAGGCATCTTTAAACTTCGTCAAACGATATGGGAATACTGAATTAATGAAGCAGAGGGCCGACGTTCAGTCCGAATATAGAAGTTACAACCATTAATGGATTCGAATTGAACTCAAGCGTGAAACATCTCAAAGATTTCAATGAGGTTCCGTGGCTGAAGAGGTATCACCGGGCACGTGAGTGGCAATTCCTGAGGCACTCGGTGGCGAGAGAGTTGTGTGATCGTCGTTGAGACTTTCCTGGCTCGACATCGCCTGTAATGATGAGGCAACATTGGCAGGAATTCGTTGGAGATAGTGTTTTTTCTTGGGGTCTGCCAAACGGAAGCTGGCATGATGCGTCCGCTTCTTGAGTAGTTTCTCAAAATCAAATGAGATCGAAACAGCTTCTGTTTCAAATGCCTTCAAATCGGCAGCCAGTTCAAGATCAGACTGATAACGATCAGCTGGATTCTTTTGCATACAACGTTCGACAAGCTGACAGACTTCAGCGGGAACATGGGGAGAAATAGATTGAATACTGACTGGGTCCTGAGAGCGATGCAGATTAATTTTTTCTCGTGTGTTCCCTTCGGGAAATGGGAGTTTCCCCGTTAATGCAAAATACATTGAGTAGCCAAGGCTGTATAGATCTGCCCGATGATCGATCTTGTAACTGTCGAAAGACTGCTCCGGAGAAATGTAATCGGCTGTCCCAAGGCAATCGTTCCCCATCGATTCTGCCAACTTCAACTCTTCGGGATCATCTCCCAGGAAAACGAGACCAAAATCACAGATTTTTGCATGACCATCATGACCAACCAGAATGTTGGCAGGTTTGATATCGCGATGAATCAAACTGATCTCGTGAATGTGACCAAGCCCCAGAGCGACCTGCCGAAAGATACTGCAAACGACATCAACCGGCAGTGGACCATCCCGTTGGACCAATTCCTGCAGGTTAATCGATTCAAACAGTTCCAGTAACAGATATTCCACATCCGGCCGATGCTGATAGTCGAGCACTTCGACAATGTGAGGGTTTTTTAGTCGGTTCCCCGCTCGCCCCTCAAAGACAAACCGTGCCTGCAGTTCACCCTGATCGATCTGGGACGAAGCTGCTCTTCGTGTTAGAACTTTTAAAGCATGGCGTTGCAACGTCCGACCATCTTCCACGACATACAGCCAACCCATCCCTCCAGTTCCCAGGATGCCGACGACACGATATTCGTCGATAAAAAAACCTTCTCGGGTGGTGTCGGTCAGATTCGTATCTAAGGTGAAGCGGAATTTTCCGATGCGGATTTCATCGCCATTGTTCAAGCGAGAGGAACTGATTCGTTCTCCGTTAACATATGTTCCGGATTTCGAACGCAAATCCCAGATTCGGAAGCCTCGTCCATCGAGCGTCAGGATGCAATGGGAAGGTTCAACATATGGGGCAAGTAGCTGAAGATTGCTTTGCTCATGTGATCCGACCAGCGTAGTTGTTCTGAGGACATTCTTACGGATAATTTTTCCGTCTGAACTTTCATGGACCAACTCAGCCCGACGATGAAGCGAACTCTGACTGGTAGAAGTGACTGCCTGGTCGGATATTATTTCAAAATTTTCCAATCCCTGGTACCGCCTGCAAAACAGAATGTTATTAGGAAGGATGCAGAAAATAAGTTCCTGCATAGCAACCTGCTCAGAACGAGCGTCGAACGATTAAATTAATGATTACTTAACTGTTTTCTGTTTTCAACCTCAATTTCAGTTAGTTTCGATTTCGCACACGAAAATCTGATAAATGGCTCAACTGGACAAATTTGCGAACTCTGATTCCGAAATTCGAAAAACTTGAGAGAAAACAATGGAAATTTCAAGATTTCCTGAATATGCTTATGCATGGCTACTCAGCATTTCCTGTTTGATTTCAATTGTATCAATTATTCATGGCTTGGCTTCTGGTCTGATTGCATGGTCTTTGACAGTCAGAGGATGTACGGTCTTTACAATTGAGATTGACATCTGATGAATTTGGGTAGGAACTATGATTTGAGCTGATCGGTGAGATAAACTCAGATAACGAAGTCGTAAAATCCGAAACTAATTGTATTTCAGAGCGGCATATCCCTCTCGATCTCGAAACAGGTGAGATTGAGTTGTTCAGAACGATCCAAGCGGGTTGTTTGTTTCTGAAGAAACAAATTCAATCAATTATACTCCATGTGAGTGCGAACCGGTTCGTTTCGGCGAACTCACTTTAGATAACGTCTACGGAAGGTTGCAATGGCAGCATCAGCAGGAAAAGTCACTGGGGCTCATATCTGGGCTTTCTTCTTTGGCGTTGCGTTCTTCGTCTTCCTCGGACTGTGGTACATGCAGCTGCGGGAACGGGAAGAACTGGTCGCCAACAAAAAAGCAGCTGAGACTCAAGCTTCGACAGCTGATACCGCTTTGCGAAACCGCATCGATGAAATTTCAGCTTTGATCAAAATGGTTGGTCACGATTTTGATGTTGATCAAATTGGGGTCGGCGAATTGGATAACAAAACAAAAGTCCTGGGCGCGATGCGCGATGATATCCAGACTTATGGTGGCGATGTGGCCCAGGAAACTTACTCAGCAACCATCGCCAAACTTCGCGATGAGTTCGACAGTACCAAGCAGAAATACGATCAGGTCCAGGATGAACTCGAACAGCAACGTCAGCAATACCTGGCTCTACAGGACCAATACAATACACGTGTGGGACAATTCCAGACACAAACCAACGATGCCAAAAGCGATCTGCAAGATTTCGTCTCGACAAAGGAAGAAATGATTGCAACCAAAGATACAGAGATCTCAAACTTGAGAACGCAGCTTGCAGAACGCCTGCTCGAACTGGAAACCGTCAAAGAAGCCTATGCCCAGCAACTCAAAGTTGAAGAGGATAAAGTCAATAAGCTCGTATTCCTGAACCAGCAGCTCACTGAAAAAATTGATAAAATTCAACAAGTCAGCTACGAACGTCCCGATGGAATTATCACCAACGTCGACAACGCTCAGAAATTAATCTGGCTGAATATCGGTAGCCGAGACAGCCTGACTCCTCAGGTGACATTCAGTGTGTACGACAAAAACAATCAGGGGGTCGGTCGATCTCAGGAAGATATCAAAGCACAGGTTGAAGTCACACGTGTCTGGGAAGATCGAGCAGAAGCCCGTATTTTAACAGCCGACCTCTACCGACCGATTGCTCCTGGTGATGAAGTTTATTCACCAATCTGGGAAGCTGGTCGAACTTTCTACTTCTCATTCGTCGGATTCATCGATCTGGATGGCGACGGAACTTATGACCGGGATCTGCTGCACGATATTGTTGCTTCCAGTGGTGCAGAAATTGATAATGAAGTTGGCGATGATGGCGAATGGCTTGTGCATAACGGCGTAACAGCCAATACGAAATTCATTGTCATTGCAGAAATTCCAGACCCGACCAAAATTCAACGTCCTGAAGAAAAGGAACAGGCTGAAGCGATTTTGGCCAAGCGAACAGAATTAATTAATGAGGCTCGCTTGCAGGGAACAAAAGTACTTTCCCTGAATGACTTCCTGGCTTTCACAGGATTCAAATCTCAAAGACGGCTTTATGTGCCCGGTTTGAGCGACAAACCTTATACACTTAAAGCAGGTTCGCAGAGTACGAGTGTTAATGAAAGCATCGGAGATCGAACTTCTACTGGACGAGTCTCTGATATTTTTAACGAAAACAAATCGGAACAAAAAACATCAAGTGGCAAGACCAGTGGTGCCTTCCGTTCTGGTTCTTATTAATTCTCACAGCTAACCAAGTCCAATGTTTAACGCCGGGTGAATGATTTCACTCGGCGTTCTTCTTTGACTTAAAGCTGTGCTCTATCATTCCTATTACAGGAGCAGAATAACGCCTTCAATGGTCTGAATTTCAGAATAGACAGAGAGAACCTGAGTCGAATTTTCTGCGACTGGCTCAAAGGTTAAAGCAATGTGTTTCCCACCAGAAGATTCTCGCGATTCGTAAGGAGGATCAAAATCAAATTGCATCCCCTTACGGACTGCTGAAACGACGTCTTGGATAAAACTCTCATTCGCCAGACCGATGATCTTGAACGTATAAGGACATGGAAAATCGTGGGTCGCTTCGAGTAGATCCTGTGGTGGCAAATGATTTTTCAATGAATCGATCCTTGCAATTTCGTCGTACGACGATGTCAGTCAAACTCATATTTGAAACATCGCACACTGCGTAAATACTCATTGTCGATATTCTACGTGTTCTACTTTTCTGTGACCATGGAGAAAATCGTCTGCGAAAAGGAAAGCCACCAGTATGGAATGATACGGGTGGCTTGTTTATTCGGCGTTTTATCACTCTTTGCAGCAAGAGCTGAAGAATAAGTTGCATTCATCACGTGAATGCAACAGACCTTAACTCTATTAGCATGAAAATGAATTCTCAGCCATCAGAATTAATCACAGCAAAAAATAGAACGCCGACAACTTGTATAGCAGCCGGACACACAGGATTTCGTATCCTGCCACATTCGTCCACACCATGTCTCTGCGGGAATAGGGGGAATGACATCTTCGACCATCATGATTTCAGAGGATTCCGCATACAAGTCAGCCTCCAACAACCCTTGTCTTAAACTGTTAGGAGAAACGCGTGGAGGTTTTTCAGCAGTTATTAAATCGACCGCCATCAGAGTGTCCGTCACATATTCTGCACAATGGACTCCTTTAGCTCGACTTCCAGTGACATGATGCTTGATGCCGTAGGGACGCCCGAGTTGCTCCTCCAACGCAAGTCGAATCATTTCCATCTGCTCGGCATCATATTCCTGCCTGGGTTGAAGCACTGAAATACAGTTCGGAGCACACTCGTTTAGATAATTAGAGAGAGTTGATTTCCGCACTCCAGAACCATTGGCGGAATCGTAAATCAACCAGCCTGCTTCTTCATCATGGATTGCCATCCCGACATGTGTGTATGGACTGACCGTAAAAACTTTCACAGCTAAACAGTCTCCCTGATGCATGATCAGACTTCCATACTGAAGTTTTGTTTGCAACTGAGATTCTACCTGTGGAACCGTTTGATTTTCTGTGAACTCGCCCGCTGGCAAGCAGGTGTCATTAAATCCAGACAGATGAACAGATGACAAAACGCTCGCGATAAGAATTGCTTTCCATTTCATGATTATCCTCCTGCTTGTTCTGTATTTATTATTTGGGCGATTTTATCAATTAAGTACTGCAACTGAGTGCGTTAACGTTTATTGAGGCCCCAACTCTAAACTCTGAAAGTGCATTCCACTCCAATCATACGAATTCAGAATAGGTTATGATCACAAAAACTCATAAAAAAATGAATTCCACTCTGAGAATTGCTCAATCGCGAGAAAACTATCATTGCAGAATGGCGACATTTTCATTGGAAAACTGTAAACTGAGTGTTATCAAAAATGAGATGTATTCTGGGAGAAGAGAATGGCAGCTTTGGTGGAAATGGAGCTTTCGCGGATCATTATCAGCGAAATCAACGATCAGCAGGTGATCTATCTGCATGAAGTTGAAGGATCACGCGAATTTCCGATTCTGATTGGTCTGTTTGAAGCTGCCAGCATAGATCGTCGCATTAAAGGCGACGTCCCGCCTCGCCCGTTGACTCACGATTTGATCCGCAGTGTCTTCGAACATCTCGGCGGTGAACCACACGATATCATCATCAATAGCTTACACGAGCATACTTATTATGCCGTGATTCGGGTCATGCACGATGGAGAGTTGATCGAAATCGATTCCCGGCCCAGCGATGCAATCGCGCTGGCAATGCACTACGACCCTCCCCTGCCAATTTTCGTCGATGGCGAAGTCCTGGAAGCAGTAAGCACGACGACTGATCTGTAATCGAATTGTAGAGTCCACTGCACGAACCCTACTTTTCACCCCAGCGTTTCATCAACGAGGTTTCCACGCCCAGATGATCGCAGATACGCACAACAATGAAATTAATCAAATCGTCAATCGATTTAGGATCATGATAAAAGCCGGGCATTGCCGGAAGGATGACAGCGCCAGCATCTGCTAGACGTTTCATATTCCCCAACTGGATGCTGCTCAAGGGAGTTTCTCGGGGGACGACGATCAGTTTGCGTCGCTCTTTCAAATGCACATCGGCGACACGATGCGTCAAATTAGCAGAGAGTCCGTTGGCTAAGCTTCCTAAAGTACCCATCGAACAGGGGCAAATGACCATGCCCGCTGTCCGGAATGAACCACTGGCGATCCCGGCACTGAAATCGAACTGATTGTGATACTGAAATCGATCCAACAGTTCCGGTGAAAACTCCGGGCCAAAAAATGCTTCGGGATCGAACTGATTCAAATCGAGAATACAATCCAGTTCCTGAGCGAAAACCTGCACCGCAGCCGCGCTCATTGTCAGGTGAACATCGTATCCCGCTTCCAGCAACACCCTCACAAGTCTGCGGGCATAACCTGCTCCACTTCCGCCGGTAACAGCAACGACAATGTGATTGGAAGTTTGTGGCACGAAAGCTTTGCCTTTCAGGCAGTGATTACTTCTGCTGGTTTGTGGCCAATGTAAAGTGTCGCCACTCCAAATGTGAGTGGAGTGTGAGTCACCTTTTCCAGACCGGCTTCACGAAGTTTTTCCGCCAGCTTTTCCCCGTAAGGAAATTCACCCACTGTTTCCGGGAGGTATTTGTAGGCCGATTGAGAATTCGGTGCCAGCAGTTGACCGATCTTCGGCAAGACATTGCGGAAGTACCAGCCGTACAGACTTCGTAGAACCGCATTGCCCGGCAGCGAGAATTCGAGAATGACAACCCGTCCACCGGGGTGGCAAACACGTGTCATTTCTCGCAGACCTCGCATTGTATCTGCAACGTTTCGCAAGCCGAATGCGACGGAAACAATCTGAAAACGGTCATCTTCAAAAGGGAGTTCCTGAGTGTCGGCCTGTACAAATTCAATCGGTTCGCCTTCGAATTTTGCCGTCTTCTCACGAGCCAGATCCAGCATTTCTTCAGTGAAGTCACTGCCAACCACATGAACTTTCTTTTTAGCCGCTTTCCAGTAGGCAATCGCCAGATCCCCTGTTCCGGTGCAGACATCCAGAATGGGAGCTTCTCCCTGGGGCCTGGCTTTACGAATTGTGTACCAGCGCCAGTAGTGATCGGTGCCTCCCGAGAGCAGATGATTCATGGAATCATACTTTGGAGCGATTTCACCGAACATTTTTTTGACACGACTGTTCGATTTATCAATCGTCTCAGCAGTCGCAGTAGATGCGTCAGATGTTGAAGTTGTGGCTGATGCTTTATCCAAGGGGGATGAACTCTTTACGATACGAAGGAAATATTTTTCATCATATTATATCAAACTGACGAAGTGACACCATGGACCGTTTTCGCAGAATTCTGGAACGCTATCTAATTCTCTGGCTCTGCCTCAGTTCGGGGGCATTCTTGATCTGGGGACAAGCGACTACTGAATCTGCAGAATTTCTCGATTTCTTCAAAATTTATACGATGCAGCCATCGATCATGCTGGCCATGTTTTGTGTCGGTATGCTAATTCCGCCTGAAGAATTGCGGGAGGTGGCCCAAAGATGGCAAGCTGTAGTTTGTGGGACTGCGACACAATATCTGGCGATGCCCCTGATCGCATTCGGAATTTCAGAACTGTTCGGTTTTACAGGAGCCTTTCGAGCCGGCATCATCCTCGTCGGCTGTGTGCCGGGGGCAATGGCATCAAACATTCTGACATTAACTGGACGAGGCAATGTCAGCTATTCGATTTGTATAACCACACTTTCCACCCTGCTCTCCCCATTTATCGTCCCGCTATTTCTGTGGGCGTTTCTGGGAGTTGAAAAACGTCCAGATCCAGCTGCCGTCTTTGTAAATCTCCTGCAGACTGTCGCACTCCCTGTCCTTTTCGGATTTGCATTCAAAATACTCTTCAAACTTCATGAAACAAAATTCATTGTGGTTGCTGGGATTCTGGCGAATCTCTCCATCCTCTGGATTATCGCAGTGGCGATTGGTTTGAATGCCGCTCGACTGCAAAATGTGACGATGATTTTACTCTCCGCATTACTGATCATTAATCTGCTTGGATATCTGGCTGGCTTAATTTCGGGAACAGTTCTAAAACTGGATTGGAGACGCCGTAAAGCTTTGATTCTGGAAGTCGGCATGCAGAACGCCGGAGTTGGCACGATGCTCGCGCTGACATTTTTTCCGGATGAGGCGACCGCAATACCAACGGCAGTTTACACCTTCGGCTGCATGTTCACAGGCACGATTCTGGCGAATGTGTGGTACTGGCGAAGTGAACTCAGTTCGCAGCCTGCTGAGCCTGTTCCACCTTCTGAACCAGCAGGTTGACAACCTCGTCCAGTTCCAGATCGGAGCTGTCGACCACTTCTGCATCGGGCGCGGGCTGCAACGGAGCAATGCTTCGAGTCATATCTCGCAAGTCACGTTCCTGTTGTGTTTTTAGAATCTGCTCATAACTGACATCGGAATGCCCACGCAAATCGTCATAACGTCGCTGGGCTCGAACTTCCGGGCGAGCGGTCAGAAAGAATTTCTTAGTCGCATTCGGAAAGACAATCGTTCCCTGATCGCGTCCTTCACTCACGAGTGACATTTCCTCAGCCAGTTGCCTTTGTCGCTCGACGAGAATCGATCGAATTTCAGAATGAGCAGCAATCACCGAAGCAGCCTGGCTGATTGTGTCATCTCGAAATTCTTGCGAAAGATCGACTCCATCAACCTGCATCTTATGATCGACAATATGAAATGAAAGATTCGCAGCCACAGCTGTCGAACTCATGGCATCCTGCAAGTTGACCGCATGCTGCAGACAATGCCAGGCGACCGCCCGATACATCGCTCCCGTGTTTAAAAACTGAAACCCTAATCGCTCAGCAACCAGTAAAGCAACGGTCGATTTTCCAGTCCCGGCTGGACCATCTATAGTGACGACGATTGGAGGCATTTTTCAGAGTTGAATGTTAAGGGTTGAAAGTTGAGTGGCCAGTGTTAAATGCCCAGTGGCCAGAGTTATAATTGACGTGGGTGGCGGGGGCGCTCCACGTTAGTGGAAGCCCCCGAATGCATCTTAATCATTAAAACATAACACGGATGCGGATGTAATCGCAGGGCAGGCATTCAAAGTGAATTTCATCGTTTTCGATGGTGAGTTCGCTGAGAATCTTTCCGAAAAAATCGACTTCCCAGGCTTTGCTTGGCTTGCGGAAAAGTGCAAACCGGACATTCGCATGACGGCGTTCGGTTTCGATGAAATCGAAATCGTACTGAGGTCCAGATGAGGCTTCACTCAGCGCAGGACGAGCCTCCATCAAATGCACACTCGGTGCACTCACATGATAGAGCCAGGCCGACTTGGAATTGGAGACTGCATTCACCGGAACCACTTGAATCGGCTGGGAGAGTTCATCAGAAAATGCAGCTGAGTGGGCGGCATCGACTGCAATATCGTAAGAAAATTCTCTGGCCGACTCGCCATGTACGATCAGCAGACTGTCCATCATTCGCATGCCTGTTCTCTGGTGGAATGGCTGGTGATGGGGCAGCAGAGTGATTCGATGATCACCATCTTCAATTTCAATCGGCCCTGTGCTTTCGAGTCGTCGTTCGCCAGCAATATATTCGCTTTGCTGCAAATTCCCCTTCACGACAGCTGCCGCTGCCGACCAGGCAAATCGGAGTGCGTAGTAAGAACGGTCGGGCAATTGCGAAGGCATCTGCTTCGGCTCGATGCTCAACTTGATTTCGAGATTTCGACGTCCCCGATACGACCGATACGTTTTCACGAAAGTCGCCAACTCTCGATCCTGGTCCATCAATCGTCCCTGAACAACAATTTCACCAACGACGGGACCAGTTTTTGTGGTTGTAATGGAATCGGCCACCATGCGGGAATAAGTTGGCTCGGCGACACCCTGGCTCCACTGTCCGCTGGAGCGAGCGACATTTCCACCATCACCATCGAGACGATAAACGACGCGTTCACTTAATAGATTCTCTGTTGCTCCTTGAGCCCGAAGTCGCTGTAATCCCCCCGTTTCAGGATCGATCTGTGCGTAATAGAATTCAGACTGCAAAAAGAATTCACCTGCCAGAGGGACTTTTGAGCGTGTCGGTTTTGCGGAACTGGCAGCTTGTCCTGGAACCGCCACAAATCCACAAGCTGGGAATTCAACGACTGCGTAGGCCGCATCCGTATCGATCTGCAGATGTTTCACCGCTCCATCGACAACGGGCACAACTGAGTTCGATTGTTCCAGTGCAAAACGAACTACCGAGTTTTGTGCGTGTGAAAGGGGATTAAACAGTACAAATCCCGGCTTCCCTTCCTGTTTCGCGGATAGAAGTTTCGCTAAATCTTGACACTCCTGCTGTACCTTGCTTCTCAACTCAGCCTGCAATTCAACCAGAGTCGACTTATTGAGTTTAGTCGATTGCTTCAGGAGTTTGGATTCGAGTTCCTGAAGCGAGGTTGCATCTGATTTTCCGCTGAGGATCTGATTTGTCGTCGAAAAGTAGGTCCACAAACTGAATAGACTCTGACACTTCCAGAATTCCTGGAATCGCCCAATCGGATCGGCTTCATTGCGGCCGGTCAGTTGATCGAGATTGGGAGACAGATAATGC
This sequence comes from Rubinisphaera italica, assembly GCF_007859715.1. NCBI lineage: Bacteria > Pseudomonadati > Planctomycetota > Planctomycetia > Planctomycetales > Planctomycetaceae > Rubinisphaera > Rubinisphaera italica. Next base: position 2,395,551 of record NZ_SJPG01000001.1, on the reverse strand, counting down.
CGCTGCTCGTGTCCCACCGAATGGCCTGAGTTATCGGTCTCTTCAAAAAATTGTTCCAGGCTGTTGAACTTGCCGAGAACGGGAGCGTATTTCTGGATTCTCAGGAGATCGAAAAACCACGGATTTCGAATTTTCGGCCAACGCGCAAGCACGGCACAGGCGAGATGATCGTGATTCATCGCCTCGGCCAGCCGCTCAGGAATTTTCAGCACAGTGCTTGCGTTCTCAACCGACAACGGAATTCTAGAGATTCCCTGCACCGTCGCACCGCCTCGACTTTCCCAGCTGAAGTGACTCTGTTCGTCATCGGGATAAACTCCATCATCGAGCACGAGATGGTAAGCCGATTTCATGCCGAACTTCTTGAGCATCATTGGCAGTTGGGTGGAGAGACCGAAGGTCATCCGTCCCCAAACCTGAGCGGGTGTCTCCAATAACTCTTCATACTCCTGCATCCCCTGTTCAAACTGCCAGCGGAGACTTTGTAGCGACAGCAATGGCGAAGGCGTTTCCGATTGCTCCCCGCCAACAATGCTGATCTTCCCCGAATGAACTCCCTGAACCAGAGCCTGTCCAATTTCTGGCGATTGGTCAATCGCTTTCTTCAATACTTCGCTCGTACATAACAGATTAACTGTATGTTCCGATGCACAAAGTGCCTGCGCGTCCTCAGCGGTCATGCCAGCTGAGAGTAGACAGAGATCAATCAGATGAGCATCGACCGAATAGAATTTTTCGCGGCTCTCAAGCAATTGTTCACAAGCCTGCTGGAAAAACTCTGCTGTGCGAGGCTCTTCCTTCTTAAGAGAACTTTTAGCGGCTTCGATCAGCAATTCATCAAAGCGAGTTTCCTGAACATTGTCGTAATGATACATCGCTTGCGAAAGCAACGAGGTCAGCAGATAGACGACGCCCAGAGCCAGAAAGTCATCAATGAGCAAACTTTCACCGATTTGATAGGCCGGAGGATTTTCGTCACCTGGATTCAGTTTCTGTTGAATCAATTCGAGGACTCGTGGATGTTCGAGCAGGCCTTCCAGGGTCGAAGTGCGATCAGCTGAGGCAAACAGCACAATCGTTCCCGCTTCCTCGGCTTGTTTGAACCAGCTTCTTTCAACCTTGGCCCGACTCGATTCCGGCACAATCACAATTTGATCGATCTGCGGATTTTCTAATGATGGAGCCGCTTTCCAAGTCGCCACGCTCCCTGCTGCAGCAATGACAGCGGGGTGAAAAGCAAGAGCATACGCATTTAAAACAGCAGCAGCATCTTTTTCATTGGTGTCACGTGTCACATCCTCAAGATGCCAGGAAGGAAGCACGATTGTGGATTGCAACATATCAGACAATTACCAGTATTTAGAGGTCATAAAAAATCGCGGGAACGCTTATAAGATTTGAATCGGAAATGATGATCTGTCAACCCAATGCCAGCATAGACTTCAAGTTCTGGATTGTTCAGGAAACAGACTCGGCCTGCTTAAAGACTGGGCAAAGATGATTACTTTGACTCACGCTTAAAGGGATCATTCTTTCGAATTTAAAATCTGAATAAAAGAGTTTCCCCTTAATTCAAGAGTCAAATCAATTGTAACAAAAAAGTTTGAGTGTAGGTTCCTGCTCCGGCACACTGTTTGCATATCATTGAAGCGTGAACTGAAGATGTTTGCAGTCTCGGTAGGAGAGACCTCATTCATCTAATAATTATGTGAACTGTGAAACATTGCGACGAGTGGTCGAAGGTATGGCCGAGGTGTCCTGCGTAGGTCAATCTCGGGCGAGCGCCCATGCCTTCGGCCCTTTTTCTTTTTACAGTCTCGACTTCTTGTTCCCCTGCCACCATCCGTTATCATCATAGCGAATAATTGAATAATCCGCTGTCATGAAACGAAACAAACCCCATGTCTGTGCGAGTTTGCAGTTTTGAAAGTCGCCGCTGCCATGAAATGGCCACTCTAATCGCTAAATTTGGTGGCGAACCGACTGTCGCTCCTTCCATGCGTGAAGTTCCCCTCGAAGAAAATACGCATGCTCTCGATTTTGCGAAGCGTATCCTCGAGGGAGAAATCGAAATCGTACTCTTTATGACCGGTGTCGGAGCACGCACTCTCTTTGAAGCGATTCAAAAGCAAGATACCTGGGAGTCATTTCATCAGGAACTTGATCGCAGAGTGATCATCGTTCGTGGTCCCAAGCCTGTGCCGGTTCTCAAAGATGCCAGAATTCACATCGATTACAGAGCCCCCGAACCGAATACATGGCGAGAAATTCTTGAGATGCTCGATAGCGAGTCGATTCCACTTCAGAATCAGGAAATCGCGGTCCAGGAATACGGACGACCGAATCTGGAGTTTTATGCAGGATTGGAAGCACGTGGTGCACAGGTTTATCCAGTGCCGGTTTACCTGTGGGATTTTCCGGAAGATGTCGAACCTCTGTACGAGGCTGTTCGTTTAGCGGTGAATCATCCATTCGATCTGGTGATGTTCACGAGTGCCAATCAGGTCGATAACGTACTTGAAGCGGCTGGGAGAATCGGGATGAGAGAAGAATTCCTGAACGCTTTAAAGCAAACGACGATTGCTTCGATTGGCCCGACTTGCAGTGACCGATTACGGGAATTTGGAATTCCCGTCGCAATGGAACCCTCACATCCAAAAATGGCACATCTGATTCGTGAAGCGATTGAGTTAGTTCAACAGAATAAAACGCTGTAGGTCAGGCACTGTCTGACAAGATTTAAGACCTGACTGTCAAACCACCTCGATTCATGCTTGCCCTGCTTCGCGATGCAAGCATGGCACCGGACATCTGGCATCGAGTGGTTTATTAAAACTTTGAACCGGCTCGAATGAGCATTGTTGGGTCTGGATTGTAATCTCCGATTCCCGAGGTGTACTCAACACTTCTGGAGAAGACGACTCCGGTTTCCCAGAAGAACTCCCGATTGTTGGGACGTTGATATTCTATACCTGCCATCAACCGATAATCGCTCAGTGTGACGACATCATCTGTATTGTTGGCCCGTTCAATCGCCCAGCTACCGCCACCAAATTGAGCTCCCAGATACCCCCAGCGTTCATTGTCTCCATCTTTGGAAAGGCGGTACATATATCGCGGACGAGGGAAGACCAGTTCGAGTCGCTGTTCATCATCGGGCGACCAGGTGAGGCCAACCGCTGGCAAAAGAGAAACATCTTCACGATTCAGGTAAACCACTCCGAACATCCACTGGAGTTGAGCAGATGGCGCGTAAATAGCAAGTAAATGGCCGGTGACGCGCAAACTGTCCGAGCCCGTATTGTGAAAATCAGTAGAGACGCCGGGCGTCACCATCAATTGACCAAACACTTTTTCTCGAAGGGGCATCATCCCCATGAAACTGACTGCCACACGATGCAGTGTGCCAGGAACATCAGTGCTCTGCGGCCCATTAAGAATCCTCGATTCATAACGAGGCGAGATACTTAAAAAACGCAATGTCGGAAATGCGATTTTCCCGCCGATGTTGAAATCGAACAGTCCGAGTCGGTCCCCCGAACCCGGCAACCATGTCGCAGCGACAGAGGTTGAACTCCATTTAATCCAGGGAGTATCACAGTCTGCTATGCAGCTATCATCTGATTGGATTTGCTGATGTTCGGTTGCATCCAGAGATTCGCCAATCACTGCAAAATCGTCCGTATAGGAGGCCTGCTGAACCGATTGTACATTCATTTCCGAATGTGATAAATCCAATTCAGACTCTTGATCAGCAGTCATTTCGTATTGCTCAAAAAGCAATGGCGTATTCTCTGTCTTCGGAACTGAATTCGTCGACCATCCGCCACCCTGATCGTGCAATTGTGTGGTTAGCCATTCTTCTCTGGCAACGTGCTGGGAATGACTCAGCTGTCCTTCAAATTCCTCGGAAAGAATTGAAACCGGTGGTCCGGATGGCAGAGCTTCCACGGGTGAAAGAATATGGAAACTGCGAATCGGTTCCTCGGCTTGAGAGGAATTTGCATTCAATCCCAGAGAGAGGCAGCTCATCACAAGAGTGAAAATTAAGAGTCGATAATTCATCGATATATAGTCGCCGAATGGCCAGTGGAAAGGAAAATCGTGGAGGGAGTCCTTTCATATTAGACTCAGTGAATCTGCGTCAATACCTGTTAGATTTTTATCGTTTATACAACGTAAGAATTTACGCAGAACAAATCCTGTCAATGACTATTATTTTGCTCCGTTCGATTCGCTCAGGCTCCGACGAAAAGCTTCTTCCAATTCGCGGTATTCGGGTGGAGCAGGAGCCAATGTCGGGGCGAATTCATCGAGCCCTTCACGACCACCGGCTGCTCCTTCGCGTGTTTTCCGTTCACCCTGCAATTGCATATTGCGGAGCATTTCATTGAACTGCTTCTGCTTGAGGTCTGGCTCAGCAGCTGTTTCGTTTTGATTCCGAAGATAATCGGCCAGTCGTTCCTGGAACTGTTTCAGATTGTCCTTACTCCAGTTTAATTCCTCAAGCAATTCTTCATCGACTTCACCTCGCTTGAGATCGTCTTCAATTTTATCGAGTACAAGCTCGGCTGCTTTGCGACGATCTTCCAACGTATATTCGTTTTCTGTGGAGTTGTCGGGGGAACCGTCTGCATTGCCGGGCTGAGGTGAATTCTTTGGTTCCCCTTTCATATCGCCGCCGTTGGCTTTTCCGCCCTCTTGTGGTGTCGAGGGCTGACTTCCATCAGCTGGCCCAGATTGCTGTGAAGGTTTGCCGGGCTTGTCTCCTTTCTTGCCCTTCCCCGGTTTGTCGGACTGCCCTTCTTTACCCTCGCCTTCACCTTCTCCTGCCTTGCCTTTGCCTGGCGGCGATTTTGAATCCTGGGGTGACTTCTCCGATGGTCCCTGTTTATTGTCCCCGGGTTTCTGATTCTGAGAATTCTCAGGCTTGTCTCCCTCAGGTTTGTCTGAACCGTCTGGTTTTTGCATATCTTCGGGATTCACCGGAGGCTTCTCGCCCGGAGGATTTTTCGGTTTCTCCTCTGAATTCGGCTTGGCAGACTCTCCCCCCGGCTTCCCATCTGGAGATTTCGGATCGGTTTCTTCCTTGGTTTTCGCATCTGGATCAGCAGGTTTGTCCGAGGGTTTCATCGATTCTTCGCCGGGTGGTTTCGACTCAGGTTTTTTACCGGAATCGTTTGGAGATTTTTCACTTCCCGGTTTCGGTTTATCTCCATTCGGTTTTTCTGAAGGATCTCCTGGCTTTGAGCCATCAGGTTTTGAATTCGGATCCCCTTTTTGTGAAGGAGAATTCTGATCGGGCTTGGATGATGAACTTTCTTTGTCAGAAGAATTCGGCTTCTGGTCGCTCGGCGTGGTTTGTGGATTTTCTGATTGTGGGGGCTTCATCTCGGGATTATTTTCCCGTTCTGTCGGCCCCTGCTCATTTCCTTTGCCAGGTTTGGATTCTCCTTTTCCCGGCTCTTTGGCGGGAGTTTTCTCGGCGTTAGGAGGCTCTGTTCCGTCTGCTGGTTTCTTCGATTCTGCAGAACTATCATCCGGCTTTTCTGAAGATGGTGACTGATTCCCATCAGCCGGAGTTTCCTGCTCGGCTGGGCCTTCTTTCATGTTCTCCGAAGTTGGCTTCTGAGCATCCGCAGGCGCGTTGGGATCCTTTTCAGAAGAATTTTGATCGGGTTTCATATCCTCCGATTCATTACCCGGATCCGGCATCGGGTTATTCTCGGCTGGTTTATTCTTCTCTGGAATTTCAGGCGATTTCGAATCGGGATTGGTCTCCTCGCCCGGCTCCTTCATCGAATCCTCATTCGGAGATTTTTCGCTTTGAGGTGAGTTTTGATCCGATGGCGTGTTGTTTTCAGGTGGCGTATTCTTAGCAGGATCCTGCTCCGGTGGCATCTTCTCGCTGGGAGGTTGAGTCGAATTGGGATCTGGTTTCTGCTCAGCGGAATCGGGATTCGGCTGCTCGGGTTTTGGCTGATTTGGATCGGGATTGTCCCCGGGCTTGTTATCAGGATTGGAAGGATTGTCTTTGTTCTTCTTCTGTTCTTCCTGCATCCGCTCGATCATTTTTTCGAGAACGAGATCATCTTCGTCTCCATCCGGACTGAATTTCGGTTCCTGATCAGCGGCTCCGTCTTTTTTGTTCTCATCGGCTTTGCCCGGCTTATCGGATTTCTCGCCGTTCTTTTCAGAATTTTTTTCAGAGTCGTTCGTCTGATCGGCCCCTGGCTTCTTGTTGGGAGAATTCTCTGTGCCGCCATCCTGCTGATTTTCGTCTTCACCCGGCTCTGTATTTTCTGTTGAAGGCTGCTCAGGTTGATCTTCAGTCATCTCCTGTTCGGGTTCGGGCTGATTTTCAGGATTTTCACGCGCAGGTCGATCCTGCTGCATTTCTTCCTGTCGTTGTTCTTCCTGTTTTTCCTGCTGCTCTGCCTGAGCTGGGTCGATTGCGTCTGTAATTTGAATTCGCAGTTTCGGTGTCTGACGCCGATTCGGATGGGGCAAGCGATTGTCGCGGGCTTCAATCCAGAAGGCGATCGTTTCTCCCGGCACAACCGGCAAACGTTCAAGTTCGAGCACATGCTTCGTACGAATAGCCTGCTGACCAGTTGCATCGATCAATTCACTGGAAATGATCTGCCCCTGCTTTTCGACCTGAACGGATAAGCCGGAAAGCAGGAAGTCAGGATCGTAAGCCTCAATCAAGAGCGGCACAGAGACATTGATCGGACGCGATAAATCAGTTTTAGGATCGATCAATTTGACTTCGGGACGTTCATCAGGACGAATCAAAATCGCGTGCAATGGTGGATTGGAGTCGCGCGAACCATCGGCAGTTTCACACTCGATACTGTAAAAACGGGGATAGGTCCCATCATCCTGAATCCGCAGAGGCCATTGCCCATTGATTTTTGTATTGTCGGAAATTGTCAACGGAAGTTGACCACCACGATCGGTCGGATCTTCCGATTGGTACAATTGAATCCAAGCTTTTGCTATCGCGATATTCGTCTGAGCTTGTAGCGTGACCTCGGAACCTTCGAGGCCATCAATCGCTCCGCCAGGTTGGCGGTAGGCCTGTCGCTGGGTGTAGGCAGGTGGAGTGATGATGACGGAATCGATCGCGGCATGAGGTGCTGGTCTGACGGAAAGTGTGTAGGTTGAGGAATGTCCATCGCCTGCATGCAGGGAATAAGTGGTTGTCTGATCGACACCCCGACCATTTTCGCCAGCGATCAACCCCGTGTATTTTCCGAGCCCCTCTCCGGTTTCGTGAAGTTCAATCCGCTCATCAACAATTCGTCGGTCAGCCGTGGAATACTCCAGCCAGACCTGCTCAGGAATATATCCTTCCAGATAAGCAGAAACTTCAACATGAGTACCAGACGTAATTTCCACACTCCCCGGCTGCACATTCAAAATTTTGGTTTGCGTGGGAGCAGCAACTTCGGTCCACGGAAACAGCAGACGCCAGATGGAATCGACTGTACTTTTGGGAGAGAGAAATGAATAGCCGAATAAAATGACGGTCGTTGCAAGCAGCACATAGAGCCGCGTTTGCAGACCGCTGCGATCGAGCGAATGTTCGACATCAAGATCGTTTAACGTCAATGCGGCTCGACGTTCGAGACTATCCCGAATGGACTGTGGTGTCGAGCGCCCGTGATAGTCGAGATCGACAAGAGTCATCAGATTGTTCGCGAAACCCTGATCCGACTTTTCCAATGTTCGAGCCGCATACAGTGAGGTGATTTCTTTTCCGTTCACGATGCGGAGGAAGTAATAGAGTGCCCCGCCGATGCAACCACATAAACAGGCCCAGCCCAACCAGCGAACGATCTGCGGCAAGCCTTGTGCAAATAACCAGTGATCGAGCAGCACGAAAGCAAGAATCGTGACCATCACACCGCAGACCGCACTGGCGACCAGGAGCATGAGATCGGTTTGCCGAATAAGAGCCTGAGTTCGCCGAACCTGAAAAAGAATGTATTCGGCAAAATCGACATATTTCGGTTGTGTCAGCTCTTCCGTGCTGGCCATCACTTGCCTGTTTCACTTAAACAATGTTTGTAATAAATTATTTAGAACCGCAGGTGAACACAGATTATTTTTTATCCAGGTTAATCTGTGTTCACCTGCGGTTCCTCTGTATTGGTCAATTTCGTCAGGCAATGCCTAAACTACTTTCGCACTGGACTCTGGACTCATGTCCCTATACCCCACACCATTATATCTTTTCGACGTTCATGGGACAGGAAATGTTCCGGGATTCGTGGTTGATCACTGGAATTCCTCACTTTGCCAATCAGATTACACCAGTCCACTTTTCTTGCGCAGAATCCATTCGAGCGTCATCAGGCCAGCAAAAATCAACAAAATGGGCCAGCCATCCCATAAATTAAGGCGTGAAGCGATTTCATTGCCCTTTTTCCACGGTTTTCGTTCTAAATAATCTTGAAGGAACTCCTTAAGCCCCTCGGATGACACGACTTGCGAATCTGTTGTTAAACCTGCCTGCGTAGCGATTTCTTCCATCAGGGCTCGATCGACGACCGGATGATCCAATTCCAGGTCGCGATCATGAACCAGAAACCGGGTTGTGGCGGGAAATCCAAGCGTAGCATTTGCACCCGAAGTCGCAACTTCGACAAAGTAATCCCCCGGTTCGAGAGTTTCATCGAAGTATCCTACCATTCCTTGATCTGATGGTAATCCGGTGACGAACCGTTCTTCTCCCTTTGTGTTGACGACTTTCGCAGTCAGTTCCGCGGTCGTGATCGGTTGCCCCTTTTCATCGCGAGCCCCGTATTCGAGCGTAACTCTTCCGCCCGGATCAACCGCTTTTGGTGTAACATTCACCCAGATCGGTTGATCGGTATCCAACTCTTTATGAGCCAGCCACAGGACCGCCTGTCTCCAGAAGCGGCGATGCGCTTGTTCAAAACCCGCCTGCGACCACAAATAGGTTTGATCAAACGCCAGACACATCACCCGACTACGTCCCGTTTCCGCAGCAACGATCAAATGTTCGCCCGTCACACTGGTGGCCAGAACCTCGACAAAATCGGATTTCGCCTGAATTCTCGTCGCCCCCTGTAAAGGGGGCAAATCTTTCCAGGCCTGTTCGTTGTTGGCGACTGAGTCGATGCGGGTAACATAATGCCGATTTCCGGCTGCGGTGGGGATCAACTGGATATCGTCTCGAATTTGCGTCTGCTCATTGAACACGTCGGCTGGTTGAGTTTCGCCATCTCGCATCAAAACGGGAATCATGTTCTGCAGCGGAGAACGGGCATAGCCCCCTGCCCCGTAGGTGTGATATCCCCCCATCATCATCAAACCGGCTCCATCGCGGACACGTTCGGCCAGCAACCGCAGATTTTCTTCTCCCATTTGAGCAGCAGGAACATCGCCAATGATGTATACATCATAACGTCCCGGCTCAAACCATTTGCGATCGACTTTGACTTCGCCTGCAAACTGACCAGACCGCATTAACTGAAAGTCTATCTGAACTTTTTCTGAGGCATTGAGTTGTCGAATCGATTTGATTTCGGTTCGGAAAATATCAAAATATGCAACCCGGAGCCCCCCCTTACGAACCGTGATTAAAGTTTGGCGTGTGTTATTACGAGTCTGCACTTCGGAAGCGATCGGCTCGACGGTGGCGGCAATTTTGTATTCTCCCGCCAACTCGGGCGTCAGCGAAAGTTCGATGACTTCCGAGCCGGACGCAAACCGCGTTTCAAAGATCACCTCGGAATTGGAATATTCCGAGGGAGGAATCGGCACCATCTCGCCGGATTCCTGAGCCTTGAGCCCCGAGCGATTTTCCATCAGAAGACGCACCCTCAATCGTTGACCTCCAGCCCCATCCCATCGCAAACCAACGCGGACGGGAACCCGTTTCTTGACAAAGACCACGGGATCGACCTGGATTTCTTCAATTGCGACATCGGCAGCCGCAGAAGTCGAAGCCGCTTGGCCCATCGGAATGGGATAGACAGAAACGCCCAGTTCTCCGAGTTCACGAGCCGCCAAGCGAGGATCCTGATCGCGCGGCGGTACCGAACGCTGGGCTCCATCACTGAGAAAAAAGATGGAGGCCAGTGGTGATTGCGCATGACGTTTAACGGCATCTTCCAGCACCGCACCAATCGCAGTCTGAGTGCCGGGAGATTCCGGAGTATATTCCTCCACCGATTGCAAATTCCCAGCAAAATCCATACGGGTCAGCGTCACTTCGTCTGAGAGGGAATCCAGCTGACCTTTCACGGAATCGAGAGTATTGATCAAAGCCTCTCGCCGACTGATTCCGCCAGGGCCATCATTTACGGACATACTGCGGCTCTGATCGGCAACGATCCAGACTTGGGCTTTCTCTCCATCCGGAGAAATCCACTGCAATTGAGGACGCACCATGCCAACCAGCAGCACAACGACTGTTAACAGTCTCACTCCTGCCAGCAGATGGCGTCGTCCGGCGGACAAGCCAACAGACATTCGATACCCCAGCCAGACGGTGGCTACCGCCAGCAATATCACAATCACAATCGACGGAAGCGACCAGATCGGATCAAGTTGGAGTCGAATTTCAGGCATGATTTTAATGTGTAAGTGCGCTCTGTTCTTTTTTCGGGTTGCGGGGGCGCTCCGCTTTTGCGGAAGCCCCGGTTGTTTATTTTCGGGGGCTTCTCTTCGAGAGCGCCCCCGCCACCCCCGTCGAAGTTTTTAAATTCCGAATAAGTTTATGTTCCTTCAGTCCGGTAAAACAAATTGGCAACCAGATGCTCTGAGAGAAAGAAGATAACGAGCAACGTCATTAACAGTGGGTAGGCTTCGATTCCGATTCTTCCTAACAAAACTGAGCGTTCCAGTTCTTCAAAACTGCGTGATAGCTGCCAGCGATTTTCGCCGAAAAGTTCATCGAGTTCACCAAATGTCAGTCGAGTCATGTTTGTTTCATTGTCGTTCAATTGCAGAGAAAATCCGTAATCACTGATGGCATTCGATGGGAACAACAGACGATAATTTCCAGCGGTTCCAAAGGAAACATCTTCCGGTCGAAAATTGTCTCTCTGATTTTGAGGATCCGCATCATTTTGACTTGATGTGATGACAAGACGGTCGGAACGAAATGGAATTTCGATTTGATTCTGTCGCAATCCCGGCATCCGTAACAACGCTTTTTCGTGACTGGCTTCAGCGGGGACTTCGATGAATATCGGACTCCCCACCGTTCTATTAAGAGGACTTTTCTGGCCTCCCGCGAGAAAGCGAGTCGTTTGGTCGGCCCAGGCCGCGTAGATCCAGCCGAGCCGAGCCAGATCGCTCCAGTTTTTTTGACGAGCGGCATCGGTGAGATCAACAGCCGTTGCAATCATGAGTGTTTGCCCCAGACCGAACGAGCGGACAATCACTGCCGGATTTCGTTCGCCATCGCTAAATCGGGCTAATACAGATGATTCCACGGAAGGTTCCATTTTGAAATAACGACGAATCCCAGCTGTGGAAAACAGGCTCAAGGCATCAAGTTGATCGAGATAGCTGAACACCGGATGATCCGCGCGAACGATTTCCAGCGTCGCGGGTGGATTTGCCCGTGAATGCACAGTCGGCTTTCCGGGAATCCACTCCAGTTGAGCGTGTTCCGTATAATTGAGAGAATCAATACGAGTCGAACCCAGAATGATGCCCAGTCCCCCACCCTTTCGGACATAATTCCGCAATCGATCCCAGGCCGTTGAAGAAAGAAGTTCGACATTGAGCAGATAGATCACATCAGGAGGATCTGAATTTGCCTGATCCAACTGACTGGCGACCTGTTGAGGGGAGTACATTTTCACTTCATATTGATGAGCATTCCTCTCGACCAGTCCGTTCGGTGCCAACGCCTGCTGCCAGACAAATGCTTCCTCTGGTTTTTCAGACACAATCCAGATCGTTTCCCGAGGCTGCACAAACACTGAAAACGGCAGAGTATCATCTGCGGAAAGGGGATCGCTGGTGGCGAGTTTCAATTCACCCTGGAAGGCTCCGTTTTTCTCTGCAACGAAGGTCATGGCGATTTGTGATGTTTGATCGGGAGGAACCGTGACCATTTTCTGATCCCGTTTAATCAACGATCCGCTGCCATCATCGAGCAAAAGTTCCACGAGACAATTTGTTTCATCGGGAGATTGATTCACGACATCAGCGGTCACACGGACTAACGATCCCTGTACAACCCGTTCTCGAGAGAGTGAGAGGTTCGATAAACCATAATTGGTCGCGTCATCGATTCCGACATCGATCACATATATCCGTAACCAGGGCGATCGCTCCAACTCGGCTCGCAAACGACTGGCATCTTCGAGTTGCCATGCGGAACTGAGTCGGTCGGTATAAATATAGATTTCCCGCAGGAAGCGATCATCCGCGTCTTCTCCACCGGCTTCTGCCAGGACTCGGTCCCGATCATCGTTCTGCAACTGGATGGCTGCAATGACGGTTTCGTTTAACAGGTCGGACGCATCTCGCGGTCGCATCCCATCGGTTTTCTGCAGACGGGTTTCTGCCGCATTGAGTTCGTTCAGAAATTTGACAGGCCGCAAGGTTCCGTTATCACTGATGGCGACTTTGGATCCCGAGGGAAATGTGCGAACCTGTTCGAGAGCGAGCTTGCGAGCCGTTTCGATGCGGTTCTGATTTTCGTGCTGGTAACCCATACTCGCACTGACATCAAATAACAGCACCGCAGCAGCCGGCACGTTCAACTGGCGTGGTCCTTCTGGATTTCCCAACTCGGCAAAAACTCGCTGCTGATAAGGCCAGGCGACAATCAATAACGCGAGTAATATTGTGCCGACGACTGTGGCAGAATTCAGGCAGGTGTTTCGCCAGCGTCGCTGATATTGAGCGGTCGGTTTTCTGGCCCAGAAATGTTTACCGAGCCCATAACCAATGGCTGCAAGAATGCCGACGAAAATCAGTCGCATCCATTCTCCCGAGTTGAGTCCATAATTGGCAGCGGGGAGTGTCGGCCGGGCGACGGCGAGGACAATGAGAATCAGTACCAGTATCCGTAACAGCAGCAACCCGACGTGGCGTAAGCGCAGTCGTTGCACGCTCTGCTTTTTGATATTGGCCAGCAGGCGCAAGGCCGGAAAGTCGAGCTTCTTCGGACGGGCCCGCATCAGAAAATGCAGCACGACAGGGATCGCCGCCAGAGCAAGTCCAAGAAGTAAGGCTGGATGCAGAACAGACATGAACGATGAAATAGCTCAAACGAAAGGTGTCTCGATTCCCGATGCAAAAACCGGGAATCGTTGGGGTGAAATATCAATCCTCAAGTTCTGATATCATACACCCTGCAAGCGTTCAGGGGAATGGGACGCGCGATCCATACTTCGGGGGCTTCTCTTCGAGAGCGCCCCCGCCACCCGCCTTCGCATTTCAACGATGAATTGTTAACAAACGCCAATTGACGAACTGCAGGAGCAAACAAGACGAACATCCTCCTTGTGCACCAATGCGACTGCCCCCGGTCGAGCGGAACGCTCGTTAGAAGATGCCGAGTTGGTCTTTGGCGTCGTCGGTCATCATTTCTGGTCCCCAGGGGGGAGACATCGTCAGTTTGATTTCGGCATTATTGACGCCGGGCATGGCTGTGATGGCATCGCGAGCCTGGGCGACAATTTGCGGGCCAGCCGGGCAAGAGGGGCTGGTTAAGGTCATGGTCACAACAACATCGTTGTTTTCTTCTGTGATGTCGTAAACGAGACCGAGGTCGACGATATTGACGAAGAGTTCGGGGTCGATGACCTGTTTGAGGGAGTCGAGCATGGCTCCGACCATTGGAGCGTCGGAGGAAGTTTCACTGCTGGAAGCAGCGGGGGCTACTTCAGTGTTTGCCTCAGATGTTTCTGCTGCGGTGGGTTCCGAAGCGGCAGCTGTCGGTGTCGAAGTCGTTGCAAAAGAGGCTTGTTGAGAATTATCTGACTGACTCGGGCGAGCATAGATTTCGTCATCGCGAAATTCGAGGTCGAACGTTTGAATCGGCTGAGTAGCAGGCATGCACAACGCTGCTCCGGATTTCAAATCGAATCGGGCACCGTGGCGGGGACATTCGATAGTGCCGTTTTCAACGGGACCATCGGTCAGAGGTTGGCCATCGTGTGTGCAGACATCTTCAATCGCATAATACTTATCATCGTAGCGAATCAGGACGGCTGGCAGATCGTCGATAATTACTGAGAGACGTTCCTGTCCTTCCAGTTCGGATAAGGAGGCAACTCGCTCCCACGCAGCTTCGTTCATGGTTATTTCTCTATTTAATCGCTGTTGATTATGGTACAAAATTGGAGGTCAGGCATTGCCTGACAGGAATTATTATCGGCGTCAAATCTTGTCAGGCAGTGCCTGACCTACACGTTTATGCTTCGTTGCCGAAACCGAGTTTTGTTTGCACGGTTTGACTGAGAGTTTCCCGAACCAGTTCCACGGGAATCCGATCGAAGACCTGCTGGAAGAACCCTTCCACGATTACATGCATGGCTTCGTCTCGTGAAACACCACGACTCATGCAGTACAGGATCTGTTCTTCATCAACCTGTCCAGCCGTCGCGGCATGGGTACAGCGAACATCGTCGGCGTTGATTTCCAATCCTGGAATCGCATCGACCCGGGCATCGTGGCTAAGAATCAGGGAATCGTTTCGCTGATAGCCATCGGTCTGCTGAGCGATTTCATCGACTTCAATCATCCCACGCCAAATCATACGCGCACGATCTCGGACCACTTCTTTGTACAACAAGTCGGAATGTGTGTTCGGAGCTTTGTGAGCTTGACGTGTATAATAGGAAAGCTTCTGACGGTCAGTCGCGAAGGCGACGCCGTTCACCTGGGCGTCAGAACCTCGTCCATCGAGCATAACATCCTGATGAACGTGTGAGAATTTGCTGCCCAGTGCTCCGACAGTCCATTGCAGGGCGGCATCCCGTTCGACGCGTCCGCATTGATGGGCAAAGTGGAAGACTCGCTCGTTCCAGTTTTGCAATTGCACGTATGCGAGGCGAGCGTTCTTGCCAACAAGCAGTTCGATCGCTCCCATGTGCAGGCCAGCAGCTTTAGGATCAGCTGAGGAAGTCTCTTCCAGCAGCGTTGCCTGAGCACCTTCTTCGAGCACGACTAATGTGTGAGAGAAATCAGCGGCTCCAGTTTGAGCCAGTCCGATCAAACTGTGCAGCGGCTGCTTCAACTCGACATTACGGGGTACGTACAAAAACGCTCCGCCGGTCCAGAATGCGGCATGCCAGGCGGCAAAACGGTCTGCATCCGGCTGAACAGCTTTGGTCATGAAGTACTGCTGTATTAACTCGGGATGTTCCGAAATCGCTTCGTTAAGACTGCAGAAGATAACCCCCTGCTCTTTCAACTCGGAATTGAGTTCACTGCGAATCGTCGTGCCATCGACATGAGCCACATGGCCTGCGAATTCTCCACGATCGACCATTAACGTCGCGAACTGATTCGCAGCATTCTCGGTCGCATTTCCTGAGACCACTGAATAATCAGCCGGTCGGAAGAGCCGCAGGTCGATGCGACGAAACTCTTCGGGATCGAGTGGTTGATCGCACAAATCCTGATAGGTCGCAAAGGCCTCAATTCGTCGTTTAACAACCCATTGGGGTTCATTGCGTGTCGCCAGAAACGCTTCAAAGCCTTCTGCAGTGGCGATTGAAATTTTTTGTTCGGTCATCTCCATCTCAACGTATCTTTCTTCCGCAGTGTTCTTGCAATCGCCTGTACAAATCTAATTGTAAGGCGAGCCGAGTCAGTCATGACTCGGGTTTTGTCATGATTCTAATGCGATTTATACACGAATTTTATCGATGCTAAATCGGGCGTACCCGAACCATAACTGGCTCGGCTCGCCTCAATATGCATTCGTATTAACCAACCGAACCTTCCATCTGAAGTTCGATCAGACGGTTCATTTCGACGGCATATTCCATCGGCAACTCTTTCACGAGTGGCTCGATGAAACCGGTAACAATCATCGCAGAGGCTTCTGCTTCTGTCAGGCCGCGACTCATCAGATACAACAACTGTTCTTCGGCAATCTTGGATACGGATGCTTCGTGTTCAATTGCCACGTTATTTTCATCGATTTCGATGTAGGGATACGTATCGCTCTTACTTTTCGGGTCAAGAATCAACGCATCGCACACGACATTTGATTTGCAGTTTTCGGCTCCATCCTGGACTTTGACCAGTCCACGATAGCTCGAACGTCCGCCATCTTTCGAAATACTTTTCGAGATAATTCGGCTCGATGTATTCGGAGCACAGTGTACCATTTTGGCACCGGCATCCTGATGCTGGCCCTGAGAGGCGAAGGCGATTGATAGTGTTTCGCCGCGAGCTCCAGGTTCCATCAGATAGATTGCTGGGTACTTCATAGTCAACTTGGAGCCGAGGTTTCCATCGACCCATTCCATCAGAGAATCGCCGTAGGCCATTGCCCGTTTGGTCACAAGGTTATACACGTTGTTTGACCAGTTCTGGATGGTCGTATAACGACAGCGACCGCCACGCTTGACTACGATTTCCACAACAGCCGAATGAAGACTGTCACTGCTGTATGTTGGAGCGGTGCAGCCTTCGACATAATGAACCGAAGCTCCTTCATCGACGATGATGAGCGTCCGTTCGAATTGACCCATGTTCTGGGTATTGATTCGGAAGTAAGCCTGCAGAGGGAATTCGATGTGGACTCCCGGCGGAACGTAGATGAACGATCCCCCCGACCAGACAGCCGAGTTAAGAGCCGCGAATTTGTTATCTGCAGGTGGAATGATTGTGCCGAAGTGTTCACGGAAAATCTCCGGATGATCCCGCAAAGCGGAGTCGGTATCGGTGAACAACACACCCTGTTTGGTCAGATCTTCCTGAAGGGAGCCGTAGACCACTTCGGATTCATACTGAGCTTTCACGCCGGAAAGATACTTCTTCTCCGCTTCAGGAATCCCGAGACGATCGTAGGTTTTACGGATATCTTCAGGAACATCATCCCAGGATTTTTCCTGCCCCTGAGAGGCTTTTACATAGTAGAAGATGTTCTGGAAATCGAGATCGGACATATCGCCACCCCAGTAGGGCATCGGCTTCTGTTCGAAGATTTCCAGCGATTTGAGGCGGAATTCGAGCATCCAGTCCGGCTCTTTTTTCAACTTGGAAATCTGTGTCACGATTTCCGCGTTCAATCCTTTTTGACCCGTAAATTCATACGTGTCTGTCGGATCGTGAAAGCCGTAACGGTAATCTCCGATATCAACCTGATTCTTATCTGCGGTATCAGTAGACACTGTGAACTCCTCTTCTCTTTATGTGTACCACTCATTTTTCAACGAGCGGAAGAAATCAAATTCTCAACTCAAATTCGCTACTCATCACCAAACTACTTGGCAACTGTTTCCTGTTCAGTTTCCAGAGCCGCTTCTTCAGGATGTCGTTTGCGAACTTCGGTGTATCCATTTTCGTGCAACTCGCGAGCTAGAGAAGCATCGCCCGTTTCGACGATTTTCCCGGCCAGCATGACATGCGTAAATTGAGGTTCATTGTATTCGAGCAAGCGTTCGTGATGGGTGATGATCAACACGCCCATTTCCGGACCGGATAATTTGGCCAGGCCTTCACTCACCACCCGGACGGCATCACTGTCGAGTCCGCTATCGGTTTCGTCGAGAATGGCGAATTTTGGTTTGAGCATCGCCAGCTGGAGAATTTCCATCCGCTTCTTTTCCCCACCGGAAAAGCCGTCGTTCAGATAACGGCGAGCGAACTCGCTGTCCATATTGAGCTGATCCATCGTTTGGCGAAGCTCGGTACGAAACTCCCGCATCGGCATCAGGTTTTCACCTTCTTTGCGTTCCGGATTGCGAATATTGGAGATCGCCAGTCGCAGGAAGTCGGCGACTTTCACACCGGGAATCGTGACGGGATACTGAAATGCGAGGAACAATCCGAGACGAGCCCGTTCGCAGGCATCGAGTTCGGCCAGATCGACTCCGCCGATTTCGATTTTCCCATGCGTGATTTCGTACTTGGGATGTCCCATCAAAGCGTAGGCGAGTGTACTTTTGCCGGAACCGTTTGGTCCCATCAAAGCATGGATTTCGCCCTGTTTGACTTCCAGATTCACTCCAGTGAGGATGGGAGTTTCGCCAACTTTGACGTGAAGATCTTCGATTTTGAGTACTGAATTCATCGTCCTGCCATCAATTCCTGTTTAGTTGTCATTAATACTGACAGATTCTACTTGCTCGAATCCACTGTGAGTTCAACGTGCTCGAAACGGCAACAACTGTGACCGTCGACACAACGCTGAGTCAATTCCAGTGGCACACCTAAAATATGCTCAAAAACCGTTTGTTCGAGTTCACAGATGGAGCGATCCTCCACTGCGAGATCGTGATACGGGCAACATTTTTCCGTCAGCGAAACCTTATCGATCTGCTGATCGACTTCACATTGATATCCATAATCCTGCAAAACCTGCTGCAATTGCTGGATTCTTTCGGAAAGGTCGATGCCGTCAATGTCCCGACCGTAACGGTTGATTAACGTTTTTTTCAGTTCAGCCGCGATTTGAGACCTTATTGCAGGATCTTCAATGTGACTGATCTGTTGCCAGAGTACGGTTGCGAGTTCGGAATAATTCTCTCCGAATTCGCGTTTTCCTTTATTCGTCACACGATATTCATGCTGCGGACGGCCACGACCTTGACGAACGGTGGTCCGCTCAACAAGACCTGCAGCCATCAGTCCCGTCAGTCTAATCCGAATCGCATTTGTCGTCACACCTTGAGAATCGCACAATTGTGCAATCGTTGCCGACTCCAGTTCCATCAGGCTCTGGAGAAAGTCACGATCAGCTTGTTTGAGCGATTCTAACATGAAATTGAAAATGTTCCCGTTTCAGACTGATTTCGGCTTTCGTTATTGATTACGACCCAATTGTAGAGGTTTTCACAATTAAAACAACTTCAATTGTTTCAAATCAAAGTTTTTGTAGAATCGCTCTGGGTCATTTTGTCGTAAGTCGATATTTACTATGGTTGTACGTCAGCAGATGCTCGGCTCGGCACGTTCGCGACCATTCACCAATTGATCAGACATTTCGGGAATAGAACCATGGCTCAAAAAGAACAATGGGGCACACGCATCGGAGTGATTCTCGCAGTCGCCGGCTCAGCCGTCGGGCTGGGAAACTTTCTTCGATTCCCCGGTCAGGCCGCTTCCAATGGCGGGGGAGCTTTTATGATCCCCTACTTCATTTCTTTGTTGATCCTGGGAATTCCGCTCTGCTGGGCGGAATGGACCATGGGCCGTTATGCCGGAATTCGAGGATTTCACTCGGCTCCCGGAATTTTCAGCGTGATCTGTCGACGTCGAGGAGCTCGATACTTTGGCACATTGGCCCTTCTAATTCCCCTGATCATCTATATGTATTATGTGGTAATTGAAGCCTGGTGCCTGAGTTATGCGATCAGTTATCTTGATGGCAGTCTGATGCCAGAAAGTAATCCGGGCGATTATGGTGAATATTTCAATGCGTTTGTCGGCATGGGAGCTGACGGTTCCTTATTTCAGCCTGGGCACAGAGACTTTCTGGGAATTTTGATATTCACATTCGTATTAAACTTTTTCTTCATCTACCGAGGAGTGACGAAAGGAATCGAAGCGTTTTGCCGCGTAGCGATGCCTTTGATGGTTGTTTTGGCATTGATTGTTCTCGTTCGTGTTTTGACATTGGGTTCCCCTCTGCCCGACCAACCGGATCGAAATGTGGTTGGTGGACTGGGAGCGATGTGGAATCCCAACTTTGCTAAACTGGCAGATCCGCAAACCTGGCTGGCAGCCTCGGGGCAGATCTTTTTCAGTCTCTCAGTGGGTTTTGGTGTCATCGTCAATTACGCCAGTTACATGCGCCGTAACGATGACGTCGCTTTGAGTGGTTTGACTGCGACCAGCATGAACGAATTTTTTGAAGTCTGTCTGGGTGGGATGATTACATTGCCAGCTGCGTTCATTTTTCTGGGAGCAGCCTCTCAGGATATGGGAACATTCGGACTGGGATTCTCTGCATTACCGAATGTCTTTGCCCACATGCCAGGTGGTCAGATCTTTGGTTTCCTGTGGTTCTTCATGTTATTTATCGCGGCGATCACCAGCAGTTTATCGATGCTTCAACCCGTGATCGCCTTCTTCGAAGAAGGCCTCGGATTAAAACGTCATGCCGCTGCGGCTATTTTAGGATTACTTGCGGCTATCGGTTCCGGTTTTGTAACCTGGTTTTCAAAAGATATTAAAGCTCTGGATACGTTGGATTTCTGGGTCGGTACGGCTGCTATTTTTGTTCTGGCAATGGTTCAGGCAATTATGTATGGCTGGGTTTTCGGAATTGAACGCGGTCACAAGGAATTGCACGAAGGCTCGCACATTCGAGTTCCATTTGCTCTGCAAATCATGTTGAAGTACGTGACGCCGTTTTATCTGATCGTCATTTTCTGTGCCTTCTGCTATTCCAATGTGCCTGGATATGTAACGTCCATCAGTGAGAGTGAAGTTGCCGTTGCTTCAATAATGTTCATTCTGCTAGTGGCCACGTTCCTGTTTGTGCTGGTGCACATAGCCGGGATTCGCTGGATGAAAGAAGGGAAATACGATTTCCTGTATCAAGATGAAGAGAAAGCCATTCAGGATTAAGCGTCTTACTGAACCCGCAATACTCAATCCAATATTCTCAGGAGATCTGAAATGAATACATATGGCTGGATTATGATGACCGTTTCGGTCTCGGCTGTTTTGATGCTGGTCTCGTTTTGCCTGGTTAAGGTCTTAAGTCTGCCGGCTGTCGAAATGGAGGATATCAAAGGGCCTCTGGAAATCGATACGCAAGACACGGACGACGCCGATTGAACCTTAGGTCAGGCTGTGCCTGACGAAATTGAGATTCACTTGTTATTGAACATACAAGCACGAAGCGCAAGCGAGTGTGTCCTGATTACCCAGACACACTCGCTTGCGCTTCGTGCTTGTAAAACAGTTCAATTGTTTGCCTGGATTCAACATCGATACTCGTCCGGCAGTGCCTGATCTACGAGTTTTCTCGTTCGTTTAGCCAGAGGTCGCGACGTTTCTTGGCCGTCAGTAAAAGCGCATTGATCTTATCGGTATCTTTGGCTTCGACGGCTTCCAGAAACGCATTCAACTGCTGTTGAAATTCTTTTGCAGCGGCGAGGGTGCCGTTGGGATTCTGACAGAAGATGGACGTCCACAAATGAGGATCCCCGCTGGCGATGCGGGTGGTATCGCCAAATCCCGTGGCTGCCAGAGGTAACTGATCTTCTGACACAGAAGAGGCTAAAGCCGCAGCGATCAAATGTGGCAAATGACTCGTCGCTGCCAATGCGCGGTCATGTTCTGCAGGTGACATAATAGAGACTTTGCCGCCGAGAGCTTTCCAGAACGCTTCCAGAAAATTGAGATCATTTTTGGACGACTGCTCTTCAGGAGTCAACACGACGGCTGCATTCTGAAACAGGTCTGCATCGGAATGTTCAAAACCGGTTTTTTCAGAACCGGCCAGAGGATGACTGCCCAGATATCGATGCTTTGCTCCGAGTTTTTCACAGACTTCACGAACAATCTGTTCCTTCACGCTCCCGGCATCGGTAATTAATGCTTCAGGCCTCAAGCTTCCATGAAGTTGAACGATATCCTTGGCAATACAATCAACTGGCGTGCAAACGACGATCAAATCGGCTTGACTGGCAGCAGTTTTTGAATCGGTTTCGAATCGATCGATAACCTGATGCTCAACCGCTTTTTGCAATCGAGCCTCATCACGACCGATACCCACAATTTCCTGAGCAATCCCAGCTTTCCGAGCTGCTTTCGCAATAGAACCACCAATCAAACCAACGCCGCGGATAGCGAGGGTCTGCAGGGAAAATTCAGGCTTTTCTGATACGGGTTTCATGGCGGCAGTTTAATGGTTTTATCGCAATTTCCTCCACCGATTAGAGACGATTCCTGTAAAAAGATAAAAAACCAATTTGAGATCAAGATGCATCAAGAAAGACTTCATTTTAAAGAACGGCGCTGGGTGGCCCCCTTTAGCATCGCGAAGGGCGTGGCCGGAAGCGATCACCACGACCATCACTTCGTTCTGGGTCGTGCCACCCAAACTTGTACTTCCCAAATCTCAAGTGACTTCATTCACTTTTTGTGAGAAGAGGAAATTTCCCCAGCTTTCATATTAAACTCGGATACTTCACTTCTGCGTTTATCTGCGTCCAACTGCGGTTCAAATTTCTCCAGATTACCTGACCGCTCAATTCTTAGATTGGATCTCGTTTTTAAGGCAGAATCTCTCAAGTCCTTGTTTACGTTTCAGGAGATCGATAGTGTGATATTGCGAGTCAATCTTTTATGGAGTGCTGACAATGCAATTTTCTGACTTGAGTTTCGGTCGATTTCTCTCGACATCATTAATTCTCCTGCTGCTTACGTCAGGAGGAATCGTCACCACAGTCGAAGCCAAAGACTGTTTTCTGACAATCGGAGGTGGATATTCTCCCACCGGAAATCAAATCTCTTTGGAACGGAACGTCGAATATTTCCAGCGCGTGTTGGCTGAAGCTTACGAGGGAGATGTTCAACACGACATTCTCTTCAGCGACGGTTCAGATCCGCAACGGGATCTGCAGTATTACAATTCTCAGCAACCGCTGCCAAGAATCTATGAGTTGCTCGGGCAGGTATTTGAGACCGAAAGCGGGCAGGATTATCGGTATCGTAATCATCAAATCGGAAACTTGAGAGGCCCTTCTTCGGTAGCCGAGTGGGATCGCTGGGTGAACGAAGTTGGGGCAAAAATGACAGCTGACGATCGACTCTTTATTTATGCAACTGCACACGGTGGAAAATCATCGGATAAAAAACGGTCTGGAAATACCTATCTGTATTTGTGGAATAAAGAAAAAATCAGTGTCGAGCAATTTGCAAATTCGCTGAGAAAACTTCCCGAGAATGTGCCAGTTGTGCTCGTGATGGTTCAGTGCTATTCCGGCGGATTCGCGAACAGTATGTTCCCGAACGGCGACCCTGCTCAGCCTCTCGATAATCGAGATATTGTTGGCTTCTTTGCGACCATTGAAACTCAACCGGCAGCCGGTTGCACGGCTGATATCCACGAAGAAAACTACCACGAATACAGCAGTTCCTTCTGGGCTGCGATTTCCGGAAGCACACGGACTCAAGAGGAAGTCTCCAATTGCGATTGCAATGGCGACGGACAAATGTCGTTTTCCGAGGCTCATTCCTACACCGTGGCAACTTCCACGACCATTGATATTCCCATCAGCACGTCCGATGTATTTTTGCGAACCTACAGTAAAACGTCTGGCGAAGTGGCAGAGGATGCAAATTTGTTGACGGAGTCCTCTTCGATTGAAGAACTACGTCAGTCTGCCCGGCCCAATCAGGCTTTCGCTTTGACTGAGTTGGGAAAACATCTGGAACTGACGGGAGATGACTGGCAGGCAGCCGTCGCAGAAAAGAAGAAGCTTCTGGAAGCGACAAAGAAATCTCTCGATTCTGAAGCTTACTCTTTGAAACGACAGTGGACTTCAAAAAAATCGGTCATTCGAAAGGAACTCCTGACAAAATGGCCCGAGTTGAACAACCGCTGGCATCCGCTCGTTCCTCAGATTATCGCGGAACAGCAGGCCGAAGTGATCGAGGCTATCGAATCTCATCCGGAATTTGCGGACTGGCAGAAACTGCACAGTCAACATGAAGAATTCAGCGTTAAAAAGCTGGATAATCGTAAAGATCTGGCAAAGTGCGAACGTGTTCTGTATCTGTTGAAGACACTGGCATTGACGTCCAACCTGAGACATTTTGCCTCCGATGAACTTCAGCAACGCTATGCAAAAATCGTGGCGTTGGAAGCAATGAGCCTGGGAAGCGAAGGAAGCAAACAGCATGAAATGACGACAATTACTGCTCGCAAAGTGTCAGCTGCAGAATCAATCGAAAAGAAAGAAGTGACTCCCGAGAAAACTAAGGCAGTGCCTCCACCAAAGCCTAAACAAACCGATGAGCAGCCCGCTGCAGACGATCGTTAAGTGCGATTCCCAATCCATGATTCGGAAATGGAGTCGCCACAATCAGATCCAGCTCGAGTTTGTCAAGTTCATGAATGGCCGCAAAGAAGCGAGTCGTCGCTTCGAGGAGGTTGCCGGTTTCTGAGAGCGTGATTACTTTCTCGAAAGGCTTCAAGTCAGGAGAGGTAGCCTCTGAAAATCGCAGAAGCCCTGTCTTTCGATCAGGTTTCAGTACCGCATTGTCCGCTGAAATGACTAGCGGAG
This sequence comes from Rubinisphaera italica, assembly GCF_007859715.1. Classification (NCBI taxonomy): domain Bacteria; kingdom Pseudomonadati; phylum Planctomycetota; class Planctomycetia; order Planctomycetales; family Planctomycetaceae; genus Rubinisphaera; species Rubinisphaera italica. Next base: position 2,371,123 of record NZ_SJPG01000001.1, on the reverse strand, counting down.
TTTGTGGAGAGTAGTGCTCTTTGAGTTGGCCGGGAGCGTCGATTTTTGTGTCGGTATATTTTAAGGAATCGTATTGAACAATCGCTTGATTGACGCAATCTCTCAGTTCTTCCTGAGTAACCCCACCCGGCCGGAGTACTTCAAAGCGACCTTCTGCAAACCGCAATATCGTTGATTCCACGCCGACAATACACGGTCCTGCATCAAGAATGTAATCGATTCGTTCGGCCAGTTGATCAGCGACATGGTCAGCGGTTGTCGGACTGGTTCTTCCAAAAAGATTAGCACTCGGAGCAGCCAGCGGAACGTCTGCTTTCGCAATTAATTGACGAGCAACCGGATGAGCGGGCATTCGGACGGCCACCGTAGGCAATCCGGACGTGACGAGATCAGAAACCATGGCGGTTTTCTGAAAAATCAACGTCAGCGGTCCCGGCCAGAATCGTTCCATCAGCGGTTGATATTCTTCAGGAATGGTCGCAGCGATTTGAGAAAGCCTGGAAAGTTCATCAATATGAACGATCAGTGGATCGAATGTCGGCCGCTGTTTCGCTTCGAATATTTTCGCGACGGCTCGTTCATCAAACGCATTTGCAGCCAGTCCATAAACCGTTTCGGTAGGCATCGCCACTACCCCGCCCTCTCGAAGAAAACGAGCAGCGGTGACGAGATCTGTACCTATGCTGGCGATGTGAGACATGAGAAGACTTAACGAGAATTGAAAAATTTTGAACCGCCAAGACGCTCAGATCAACAAGGAATTTGATTGAGTTCAATCGTTGAATTCGTTGAAATGTATTTTTTGCAACGAAATTATTCATGAGCGAGTCACGTAATTATCATAACCCTGAATGGATTCTAGCCATGTGAATGGAATGATAACCAGCTGAAGAATAATTTTCTTGTGATTATTGGCGTCTTGGCGGTTCATTCATGCGGTTAAAGCATTACGCATGACAATTCAGCGAGTCTGGTTTTGCCATTGTTCCCATTGATCGGGAGTCAGGCCTTCAGGTTTGCCCCCAGAAGGAGCAGACGCTGGTACGACGGTTTTCTTGCTGGCCTCTTCGGAGGTTTGTCGCGAAACGGCATGAATGACCATGTCCTGCGTAGAAGCATTCGGCTTCGAGGCAGAAGCGGTTATAATTTGCTGGCTATTGGGTTCTTTTTTATTCTTTAGTTCGGTCACCCAATACCGTGCTTGCTCGAGTTTAGGATTGAGCCTTAAAGCCTCCACCATGTATCGCTCAGCGACCAGATCATCCTGATGATCGTTCATCGCAATGTAGCCGATGTTGTACATCGCTTCCGGACGACTGACGACTTCTGTCAGCGTGATCATTGCTTCCTGGTACTGTTCGAGCTTGGCCAGTTCAATTCCCAGAGAATATTTGTAATCGGTATTTGAGGGTTGCAGTTTGACTGCCTTCTGAATTTCAACAATTGCTTCTGTATGCCGTTTTTGTTCGGCTAGAAAATTCCCCAAGGCATAATGAGCTTCGGCTGAGTTGGAGTCGATTGATGTGGCATTTCGCATACGCTTTTCAGCATCTTCATAACGGCCAGCCAGAGCATCCAGTCGAGCCAGTCCAATGTTGGCTTCGATGGACTTTGGTTCGCTGTCCACCACTTTTTCATAGGAAGAACGGGCTTCAGTCAGATAGCCGAGTTGCTCCTGCAGTTTGGCGTAACTCAAGTGGAGTTGGAGCGGATTCTTCAAATCCTTTTCCGTTCGAGGGAGATGTTCATGCTCAACCATCGAAGGAGGATAAAGACTACTTTCCCCACCAGCCTGCATTTGCTGGGCACTGGGTTGCTGAGAAGCGAGCATCGCCTGCAATGCGGCGTTGTCGGCTTTGGGATCTTTAGGTGCAAATAACGCAAATGGATTTCTGGAGTGCGCACAACCAGGAGCCACGCAGACCGCGATCAGTAGTGGCATAATGTACTGTTTTATTGATGGCTTCATCTTCGCAATCCTTTGCGGCCGATGAACACACTCGAAACAAACTCGCAATACGCAATGCGTCCACTTGCGTAGCAGAGAACAAATCCGCTCACGAAAAACTGTGAGCGCGCATATTTCTTATCGTCATGGAACCGACGGGACTGAAAGAAAGCTGATTGCCATCACGAATAATCGGAAAAATCAGACTCGGCACTAGGCAGATGTTCAATGCCATTCAACTAATTACGTCGAGTGCAAAGAATCTTGAACTACTCTCCCCCGCTGCCTTCAAGGCTGTACGGAATATGAGGTGATTCCATATTTTCCAGCCAGACTCGCTGGTAATTCTCGACCTCAACAGCTGGTCGGGACATAGGCGAAGTGACATCCAGCATGACTGCCATTGAGCAGGCCGGTCCTGCCAGTTCATTCACATAATTATTGACACTGGCAAGACGTTGCTCGTTGATGTACTTCTCGGTCGAAGCCTGCACATAGGCGGCTCGGCGATGAGAAACTGCACTTTGCATAATCCACAGCAGATGTTCGCGGCCTGATTTGGTCAGCTCGTGAGTTTCAGAATTGAAATGATAATCGTAAAGGGTAGTTGCATTCTTCCAGCCTTTGGAGACCTGCGCTTCCTGAATCGTGTTGATATAGTTTCGGTCCATTTCGTTGTATGGCGTTGGCCAGAAATGAGCCGAGTGGTATTGCTGCATGAACGTCTGCTGAGGATCGGTCGGGCGCGGGCGGGGTGGCCACATCTTCCCAAAGCGGTAAAACTGACGCGAGCCCACTGGCAGCGAGCCGGTATAGGCCCACCATTCGGGAGAATATTTTTCCATCCCGCAATCCTGCTTTTTTGCCCAGGGCCAACCAGCCTTGGCGGTATCAGGACATAGAACGATTCCTGAAAAGAAAGCGAAGAGCAATATTTGAGATAGTATTAGACGCATCCTGCTGTCTCCCCCACCCTGAGTTTCAAACTCAGGATTTGATCTCTCTTAGTGATTGATCTCTGAGCATCATACTCAGTTTGTTCGACTCAGCTGAAATGGTGGCGCAATTTCCCCGGCGAGAAAACGATTCACCTCTGATTGTCGATGCAGCACATGGCGCGCTGCTCCCTGTCCTATCGGGTAGTATCGTCAAAATAGGCAGTCCAGCATGACGAAAATTACGGATTTGGCGATCAATACCGTTTTAGCGAACGAGTCGAATACCCTTACAGGGTGTTATTTTGGAGTCACAACTACTGTAATGAACTCCAAGATTGCGTGATCGAACTTGATCAGCTCAAAAAAATCTAAAGCTACGAACCGAACCAAGATCATCAAGCGTGCTCAAAAATAAACTCTAGCGTTCGGCAGGAGCAAACAGAGCGTATTGCTTTCATTTGATGTCCATGCGACTGCAGAAACCATTTGAAAATGGTCTCGTTATTGCATCGCGATACAAATGTTACCGGCATCCAGAGACACCGAGTAAGTCGTTGTGCGAATGGAGTCGGAAAGACAATGTTTTCCGGTGCGGACATCAAACTGCCAGCCGTGCCAGGGGCAGGTCACTACTCCTTTTCGCAATGCTCCTGTGCCAATCGGTCCTCCAGCATGAGGACATAAGCCATCAATGGCGTGAAATTCATCACCTTCCATCCGGAAAATGGCAATGACTTTGCCATGAACTGCAAATTCACGTCCTTCCCCGACGGGAATCTCATCAATTTGGCATACAGGAATGGGTTCAGACATGAATCTCTCTGGTAATTCAACTTATGCAGCCTTGGGGACTGCTGTTTTCTTGACACGCTTGCGGGGTTCGCTTTTCCAGCGGCGATGGACCCAGAAATATTGTTCCGGACTTTTCAGGACAATCTGTTCCAAAGCTGCACTATATCGACGGGTAATTGCCTGCACATCTCCGGCCAGATCTTCATCGCGAGGATCAATCACCGCTTCAATCCCGATTTCGTATCGCGTCCAACGGGAATTGATGAAATCATCTGGCAATCGACGGGCATATCCGACGCAGATTAACGCATCATATTGTAACGCTAGAACGCCAATCGACTTGAACGTGCTGGCTGGTTTGCCGAAAAAATCGACGAACAAACCACGAGGCCCGGCATCCTGATCTCCAAGCATCGCGACCACACCAGCTGACTCCATCTCGGCTGAGACTTCTTCAGAAGCTCCCGACTTGAGAATCATATAGTGTCCAGTCTGCTCGCGGAATCGACGGAACCAGTCGTGCAGATGCGGATTATCCAACGCCCGTGCGACTGCTCCTGCTCGGAATCCAAACAGGCCAAAACTGACCAGCGACATTTCCCAATTCCCGAAGTGACCACTTAATAAAATGACCGGACGATCACTGGTGAGCGATGTCACTGCCAGATGCCGATCCTGAAAAGTGATGCACTCATGAAAATTTTCCCGCCGCAATTTTCGAGGCAACTGAATCATTTCGACAATCAAACGCAGCAAATGAATCCACATTCCTAGAATAATGCGATCGGCTCGTTCATCATCTAACTCATCGCCAAACGCTGTCTGCAGATTTTCACGGCAGACTTTATAGCGTGTCAATTTTCGGGGCAGGCAGAAAAAGGCAAATTTGGCGATACTCTCTGCCACCAACACACTTTGTCGATAGGACAGACAGCCAATCGCGGCTGTGAGCAATCGAAAAACGGTGTATTCGGCCAGATATCGAATTGACTTCCCTGTCATCGAACTGCTCCACTATTTTTGTAGGACAGGCTTCCAGCCTGTCTATCTTTCAGACAGGCTGGAAGCCTGTCCTACCAAATTCGTCAAACGCAAAGTCTTACTCAGCATCGACATAACGTCAAGATGAGTTTCTCTTTTACTCTTTTTGTTTGGGGATTTTGGGATCACTTTTCAGTGGTAATTCCACGCGTTTTCCAGTCCAGGCTGACTTATAAATTGCGAGGATAATTTCCACACTCTTGCGACCTTCCCGACCATCGACACGCGGAGTCGTATCGGTTTCAATGGCCTTGATGAATTCCTTGAATTGTTCCATGTGGCCTGTGAACGAAATTGCTTTGGGATCGCTTGCTCCGCCACTATTGCCGGCTTTCTGTGAAAACTTTTCGATCACTTTGGCATCATTGGCACGTGATTTGGCAAATTCCCAATGCAGAATATCATCCTGCTCAACAATGACAGATCCGGCTGTGCCGTGGATTTCGGTCTTTTTCATAAAGCCCGGCCAGGCAGAAGTCGTTGCAGTAATTGTCCCCACTGCTCCATTGGCAAACTGAATGGCAGCAACGCCGGTATCTTCCACTTCAATTCGCTCGTGAGCCAGAGTTCCGGTCACTGCGGAGACGGAAGCGACATCACCCATGAACCAGTAAATGAGATCGACATTGTGAATCGCCTGATTCATGTAGGCCCCACCACCGTCCATTTTCCAGGTGCCACGCCATCCGCCGCTGTCGTAATAATCCTGAGTTCGCCACCATTTGACGAAAGAATCCCCTAAGGTCAAGGTGCCGAAACGCCCATTTTCGATAGCCTTCTTGAGTGCCAGATTCGCTTCGCCAAACCGCGAAGGCATGATTGCCCCAAGTTTGACATTGTTTTTATCGCAGGCATTAATAATTGCATCGCAGCGTTTGAGCGTGATTTCAAGTGGTTTTTCGACGATCACGTGCTTACCGGCATTGGCTGCCTGCACAGCCGGTTCCATGTGGGCTCCACTGGGTGTGCAGATCGTTACGATATCGATCTCGGGGTTTGCCAGCATGTCTGCCAGTTTTTCATAGGGTGTGCAATTTCGTTCGGCTGCAAATCGCTCGGCTGATGCAAACGGGACACTGAAACACCCCACGAGCTTGGCACCACGAATATGCGCAATCGCCTCGGCATGAAAATTCGCAATCATGCCACATCCAACTATTCCAAATCCAACCGCCATTGATACTCCTTGTTCGTTTTTTTATTCCCAAGTGTAGGTCAGGCACTGCCTGAAGAAATCTGCTTTCAATCACTTGTTTGTTTACGGTTCGCAGCCCCAACATTTAATGTATAAGGTAATATATTACATCTCATTATTTCAAAACCACTCGACAAAACTTCTTCTTTCCAGCCCAAACGATTAATCCCTCAACCAGTTCAATCGATTGATTAATATCGCCAATCGCTGTTTTCTCTTCTCCGAGTTTAGCCCCGCCCTGCTGAATGAGACGTCGCCCGTCGCTTTTTGTTTTGACGAGCTTCAGGTCAAACAGCAAGTCCACTGCTGCGACGCTTTCTTCGGGATAACTGGATTTCTCTAAAGTCACTTCCGGAATATCACTCGGAAGTCCACCCGCTCCAATTTCACGCTCCCAGCGTTCCACAGATTCATTGGCTTCCTGTTCCGAGTGGTACTCACCCGCAATGCACTTGGCCAATGTTTGCTTGGCAATTTTTGGGTGACCAGCCAGGATTTTCTGAATTTCTTCGATGGGCAAATCCGTCAACAGTTCAAAGTAAGACTGCATAACTTCATCGGGCAGCTGCATCAATTTTTTTGTCATGTCGTAAGCGGACTCGGAAATGCCGATGTAATTTCCAAGACTTTTTCCCATCCGACGCACACCATCAGTGCCCACTAGTATAGGCGACATCACACTCAACTGCAGTGGAAGTCCCTGATCTTTCTGGAGATCGCGGGCCAGCATGAAGGTATAGAGCTGTTCGGTTCCGCCGAGTTCGATATCCGCTTTAATCTCGACCGAATCCCACCCCTGCATCAACGGATACAGACACTCATGCAGATAGATCGCGTGTTCATTTTTAAAACGCTTGGAGAAGTCGTCCCGAGTCAACAACTGAGCAACAGTCACTTTGCTGCAAAGTTCCAGAATTCGTGCAAAGTCCATCTTTGCAAACCAGTCACCGTTGCGATGCACCTCTGCTGCGTCCATGTCGATGACTTTGGCGACCTGCTTCAGGTAATCTTGAGCATTGGCTTCGACCTGCTCGGCAGTCAGTCGGGCACGGGTTTCATCGCGACCACTCGGATCGCCGACCAGAGCCGTGTAATTTCCGATGATAATAACCGCCTGATGTCCCAACTCCTGAAACTGACGCATCTTTCGCATCGGTACAGTGTGACCAAGATGCAGATCGATGCCTGTCGGATCGATGCCGTATTTAATGCGAAGCGGCTGGCCAGTGGCTGCACTTTTTTCCAGTTTCTTCCGCAATTCTTCTTCCGGGACGATTTTCTCAACACCCCGACAGATCACTTCAAGTTGTTCTTCAACAGGAGGGAAAGTCATGTTCTATTCTTTTGATCACGCATTTTATGAAAGTCTTAAATAACTTTTAAAACTGAAATTGATTACTATTGCGGGCATAGTATAACAGCATGAGATTGAATCGTAACGTAACAAGCCCTCCTCAAAGAAACCAGTCAGAATTGATTGGCAATAACTGATGCCAAGCCAGAAAGTATTCACAAATAAGCAACCATCAATTCTCTTTGCGGGAGGAGGAACGGGTGGGCATATTTATCCGGGTATAGCCGTCGCTGAACGCTGGCAGGATTGTTATCCCGACGCTTCAATTTTGTTTGCTGGTTCGGGACGGGAAATTGAACGCCATATTCTGGCGAAATCTTATTTCAAGTATGAAGCCTTACCTTTTGTTTCTCCACGAACGGCTTTGCGTCACCCTCTGCGTTTTCTGAAAGGATGGAGAGAATCAAGGAAGCTCGCCCGTAAAATTCTTCGCGAATTCCAACCTGCAGCTGTGATTGGTCTTGGTGGATACGCGAGTTACCCACTCGTCATCGCTGCGTCTCAACAACAGATTCCAATTATTTTGCTGGAGCAGAATGCCGTCGCCGGACGTGCTAATCAGCACCTTGAAAAATATTCCAGCAAAGTCTGTATCAGTTTTACAGAATCGATTCAGACATTTACCAACCCATTAAAAATCGACCTGACGGGGAATCCTCTGCGCCAGGAAATCTTCGACCTCAAATCGGCAGCATTTGATGAGAATTTGTTACCAACTTTACTGATCACTGGCGGCAGTCAGGGATCAAATCTGATTAACGAGACTGTCATCAAGTTCTTCGAAAGTTATGCGAATCTTCTCAAGGGATGGCAAATTCGTCACCAAACCGGAAATGATTCAATCGCAATTCAGATTCGTGATCTTTTCCGACAACGGAATCTACAAGGGGATGTTCGACCTTATTTTGAATCCCCGGCTGATCTCTATCAAAATGTGAAACTGGCTATTGTACGAGCCGGAGGCACATCTCTGGCGGAACTGGAAGCTCTTAAAATTCCTGCGATCATCATTCCAATCGCTAATTCCGTAGCCAATCATCAAGTCCTCAATGCGAAAACATTTGCCAGTCGGAATGCTGCGGTTGTGATCGAAGAGTCAGAAAATAATTTTCAAAACGCTTTTTCAGACGCGATGACACTCCAACTGGCCAAAGCTTACTCTTCACCAGAGAAGTCCTGCACTGATTCCTGCGAAAAGAATTTCATCCCGAATGCTGCAAATCAAGTGGTTGAAGTTATCAAACGCTTGATTGAAGAATCAGATGTCAGTTGTTTTACTCCAGCGTAAACGCAGGTAATTGAACTTTCTCTCCGCCTTTCATGGCGGATTGATGAGCACAAATACCGACGCAAGTCCAGTTGGCACTTTTGGTCGCATTGGGCCAGGGATCGCGATCTTCTTTCAGAGCTGAGACAAATTCGTGGACCATATGCGGATGCGAGCCGCCATGACCGCCGCCCTGAATGAAGGAAAGGTGATCTGCATCGTGGATTTCTGCCGGTTGAGTAAATCTCTGAATCGATTCCGGCAGCAAGTGTGCGAAGTCTGGCACTTCGATTTTTTCCGGAATTTCATGCTCCGGCTTCTTGGCCGTATGCAGCACATGCGGTTCATTTTCGATGAGCGTCCACTCGAAACTTTTTTTAGTCCCGTAGACATCAAAACTTTCACGGTATTGACGGGCGACATCGTAAAGAAACCGCCAGATATGAGCAGTCACATCACTGTCTTTCAGCTTGATATGACACGATTCCACGGCAAACGGATTCCCTGATTTTTTCGCAATATCCTCCCTCACCTGCCCCGATCCGAAGCAACTCACATACTCGGCTCGTGAGTCCATCAAGCCAAGGCATGGGCTCACAACATGCGTTGCGTAGTGCATTGGAATCATCTCTTCCCAGTAACTGGGCCAGCCATCCATGTCCTGAGGATGCGAGGCGGCCAGATGCTGAATCTTACCCAACTCCCCTTTTTCGTAGAGTTCTTTGATGAAGAGGAACTCGCGACTGTAAACAACTGTTTCGGCCATCATGTACTTTAAGCCGGTCTCTTTGACCTTCTCGACAATCTTCTGGCAGTCTTCAATGTTAGTCGCCATCGGCACAGTACACATCACATGCTTGCCGGCTTCCAAAGCCTTCAAAGACATCCAGGCATGATCGGGAATCGGGCTGTTGATATGCACAAAGTCGACCTCAGGATCGGCAAGCACGTCGTCGTAACTGGTGTAACCTTTTTCGACACCAAACTGCTCGCACGTTTTTTTGAGTTCTGCTTCGTTACGTCGGCAGATGGCATAGGGATTCGCATCGGGATGCTGTTGATAAATCGGAAGAAACTCGGCACCAAATCCCAAACCGATGACGGCGACATTGAAGGGCTTCGACATGAAGACGGCTTTCTGATTAGCAGAAACTGCAAATGAATAACTGATCGTCGATGATAATTCATGACCATAATTGGATCGTAATAGGAACTCGTCATCATGTCATCCTATCAAAGATTGTCCATGAGAGATGACGCAAAAATTCATGAGGATTTTCACATCTCGCACAGATAACAATTATTGAGAACGATCGATTGAATTGACTCTCAACGATCCATCAGGGACGATATCTAAAGATCTTTATGAACTCTCGCACTATTGATAGAAAGTCCATTCTCATGAAATCCACTTCGTCTTTGCCACGTCGCTCGTTTCTCCAAACTTCATTAACGGCCGGAACTGCGGGCGCCGTTGGTCTGCTGACTGGTTCTCAGAATTCTGTTCAGGCTGCTGAATCAAAAGCAGAACCGGTTATCAAACCGGGTTCTACAATTTTGTTTCAGGGAGATTCCATTACCGATGCCGGTCGAAAAAAGGATAAGGAAAATCAGGATACCCCGAACATGCAACCCGGATTCGGCGGTGGTTATGCCTGGATGACAGCCGCGGCTTTGCTGACTGGTCCCGAAGGCGACACATTGAAAACCTACAATCGAGGGATCAGTGGGAATAAAGTTTATCAGTTAGCAGATCGATGGCAGGCGGATTGTCTCGATTTGAAACCGGATGTGCTGAGCATTCTGATTGGCGTGAATGATATCTGGCATTATCTCAATGGAAAATATGACGGGACTGTGGAAAAGTATGAAGCGGACTATCGTGCATTATTGGCTCGCACCAAAGAGGCATTGCCGAAGGTGAAATTGGTGATCTGTGAACCATTTGTGTTGAAAACAGGGGCTGTGACCGACAAATGGTTCCCAATGTTCGATGGCTTCCGCGAAGCCTCTGCACGATTGGCTCAGGAAAACAATGCAATTTTTGTCCCATTCCAAACCATGTTCGATGAAGCCGTGAAATACGCCCCTCCTTCCCACTGGGCAGGCGATGGCGTGCATCCTTCCTCACACGGAGCGTCACTGATGGCATCAGCCTGGTTGCGAGCGGTTCAGGCTGGTTAATTTATGAGTTCAATACAAGCACGAAGCGCAAGCGAGTGTGTCCACCACATTCGCTTAAAACTCACTCGCTTAGGCTTCGTGCTTGTATGTTTTTAATTATTGTTACGAACATTTATTTCGAGATCCCATGCGATTCACGAAAACAATTCGACTGAATGTCCCTGCTCAATTTGCTTTTGACTGGCATGCCAGACCGGGAGCGCTCTATCGTCTGCTGCCTCCCTGGGAAGACATCCGGATTCTTCAAGAATCGAATGGGATTCAGGTCGGGGAACGGGTCATTATGACCGTTCCCATGGGACCAACTCGTAAGAAATGGGTTGCGGAGCACACGGACTTCCAGGATGGAAGAGAATTTCAGGACGTGCAGGTTTCCGGACCGTTTGCATCGTGGAAACATCGGCATATTTTTAGACCGATCGACCAGACAACCTGCGAAATGACTGATGAGATTACCAATGAGCTGCCCTTCGGGCCTCTTGGTAAACTCGGCTCTTCATTCGCAACCAGTAAACTCGATGCGATGTTCGCATACCGTCATGCACGAACGGCGACCGAACTTGATATTCATTATGAGTGGCGGGAAGTCCCGCGAAAACGAATTTTAATCTCGGGCTCTTCAGGACTGATTGGAACCTCACTCGTCTCGTTCCTTCGGACCGGCGGACATGAAGTTATCAGACTAGTACGTGATAAAGCCGAGGCAGAGAGCAATCCCCAAGCAATTTTCTGGGACATCAAAGCTGGCGAAATTGATCGTGAAAAGCTGGAAGGTATAGATGCCATTATACACCTAGGTGGGGCTGGACTTGCCGATCATCGTTGGACGAAAGAGTACAAGGAAACAATCATTCAAAGCCGTGTCCAGTCAACAAAATTGTTGGCGAACACGATGGCTTCGCTGGAAAACAAACCGGACGTTTTCATATCGACTTCAGCCATTGGATATTACGGCGACCGAGGCGACGAAGTTCTTACTGAAAAGTCGACTTCAGGAGTCGGGTTCCTGCCGGAAATCGGACGGGAATGGGAAGATGCAGCCGAGCCCGCTCGACTGGCTGGAATTCGAGTCGTTCATCCTCGAGTCGGAGTCGTTCTAACTCCAGCCGGAGCGGCTCTCCAGAAACTACTGACTCCGTTCAAATTAGGTGGAGGCGGAGTTGTCGGTCCCGGCTCTCAATACTGGAGTACGATTTCCATTCACGATGTCGTTGGTATCTATCACTACTGCATGATGAAAGAATCGATTGAAGGTCCCGTGAATACGGTCATTCCCCAGGAAACGACGAACCGGGAATTTGTCAAAACCTTGGGCAAAGTCCTTTATCGTCCTACCATTGCTCCACTTCCCTCGATCGCTGTCAAAATGATGCTCGGCGAAATGGGCAAACCCTTACTTCTCGACAGCACCCGTGTTCAACCGCGAATCCTTCTGGAAAACGGGTATCGCTTTCAGACAGAAACGTTGGAACAGACACTGCGACAGGTGTTAGGGCGATTTTGAAATCGGGAAATTTGCAGAAACATTGATGTGCTTGCCTGGTTCATCGGGAGTCTCGGGGAAGTCGGAGCGGTAATGGACGCCGCGGGATTCGGTTCTTTCAAGAGCAGAGACCAATAGTAATCGAGCGACCAGGAGCATGTTCTGCAGGGACCAGCCATCAACATTGACGAACTGCTGACGCGAGACATATCGATCCCAGAACTCGACCTGTTTCAAAGCGTCGTTCAAGCCCTGAGCATCGCGCCAGATACCTGCCTGACGCCACATCAGACTCAATAGTGAGTTGCGAATATCGGTCAGATCGAGATCGGTTTGATCCATTGCTTGTCGGGGTTCATCTCCCTGGATTGGCATCGCACAAAAATGATCGGAAATTTTGGCTGCTTCCCGCGAAGCCGCCAAACCGGCTGCTTTACCGTGATACAAACCTTCGAGCAGACTGTTTGAGGCAAGACGATTGGCGCCATGCAATCCACTCGAAGTGACTTCACCGGCTGCAAACAGACCCGGGATTGTGGTACGACCTTCATGATCGATCACCACGCCGCCGATCATGTAATGAGCACCTGGGCGAACGGGAATCAAATCGACAGCCAGGTCGAGTCCGAACTGAGAACAGACTTCGGCAATATTCGGAAAGCGTTCTTCCACCAGTTTTCGATCAAGATGTCGCAAGTCGAGATAGACGCTTGATTGTCGGGTTTTATTCATTTGAGCAGTAATCGCTCTGCTGACGATATCTCGCGGAGCCAGTTCGGCTGCTGCATCGTAATCGGGCATGAAGCGATAGCCGTTTACATCAACCAGATGAGCGCCTTCACCGCGAACGGCTTCGGAAATCAGATGTCGTGATCCCCCTGCGATATACAACACCGTAGGATGAAACTGCATCATTTCCATATCGCGAAGTTTTGCCCCGGCTCGAAACGCAATTGCGTGACCATCGCCCGTCGCAATTTCCGGATTGGTGGTTTCACGATAGAGCCGCCCTGCTCCGCCGGTTGCCAGAATGGTTTGCTTGGCCCAGATGAAGGTCTTGCCGTGATACGGATTCCAGACCAAAGCTCCAACGCAGGTGCCGTTGTATGTCAGCAAATCGATCGTGAAGGTCTGCTCCCAGATCTGCGAGTCGGTCACGGCTTTTACGCGATGAATCATCGCTCGCATGATTTCCCGGCCGGTTGCATCCCCTAAAGCATGGATGATGCGTCGGTGACTGTGACCACCTTCCTGCGTCAATGCGAGATGGCCTTCGAATTGATCAAAGTTGGCACCGTAAGAAATCAGGTCGCGAATAATCTCGGGAGCTGCAGAGGTGATCTCTTCAACGGTTTTTTCATCACACATCCCCTTGCCCGCAGCGATGGTGTCGCGGGCATGATTGGAGACATGATCTTCAGGATCAAGCACTCCTGCAATACCGCCCTGTGCTTTCCAACTGTTGGAAAGTTCAACCTTCCCTTTTGTCAGAATAATTGAGTGCAGGCTGGAATCAGTCGCGAGAGCGGCTCGCATCCCGGAAATTCCCCCGCCGATAATCAGCACATCGGTGAACGCGTGCGGAATCCGTTTGGGATGAAAGTTGACGAGATAGCGTCCACTTAACGGGAGTGTCAGTTCAGTTTTCAATCGGCTAGTCCGGGAGAATTACTAAAAGAATCTGATTTTAACATCAGATCGTCATCGAGGAGAATCCTCCGTCAACAGCCAGATTATCACCTGTGATAAAGCTGCCCGCAACATCGGATGCAAGCAGCAGAACGGCTCCTGCCAATTCGTGTGCTTCTCCAAACCGATTCGCTGGTGTGTGCTTCATAATCGACTCGACACGTTCGGGTGTGAGAACTTTGCGATTCTGTTCTGCTGGAAAAAATCCAGGGGATAAAGCGTTCACGCGAATTCCATCTTCTGCCCATTCCCGAGCCAGGTTTTTCGTCAGATTCAACACCGCTGCTTTCGAAGCCGAGTATGTGAAGACACGAGAAAGCGGGACGATTGCAGACATCGAAGCGATGTTAATGATCGATCCCTGTCGTTTTTCATTGAGCCAATACTTCGCAAATATCTGACAAGCAGTTCGTACCGATCCCAGATTGATATTAAAAATGCGATCCCACTCTTCCTGAGTGATTTCGAGAAATGGAGTCGCCGCATTTACGCCTGCCCCGTTCACAAGGATATCGGGAATGTGACCGGATGAAACGCATTGATCCAGCAAAGACTGAATATCATCTGCGGAGGTGACATCTGCGGCAATGAACTCTGCAGATCCACCTGCGGATTCAATTTCTTTAACTCGATTTGCTCCCGATTCAGCAGAACGCCCAGCAACGACAACATAAGCTCCAGCGGAAGCCAGACAATCGCAAATGGCTCCCCCCAGCACTCCGGTGCCGCCAATCACGACGGCCGTTTTGCCCTGAAGCCCAAAGAGTTGTTGAAGATACTCTGCTGAATTCGCCATGAGATGCCGGTTCACTTTCGAGATAAACGCTTCGTTCAAAAAATATTTTGGAGACAGATATAGCCATTTTGTAGAGTGCGTCTTGTCGCACTATGAAATCTCCACATCTGCAGCACGGTGCGTCAAGACGCACCCTACATTGTGCAATCTAGCCGATAAAGTCGAGTTCGACTTTTTTGCTGATGATACCTTGATCGTAACCACGATTCAGCAACACCTTGACTGCTTCCCGGCCGACATCGCCGAAGTCGAGAGTCCAGTCATTGACGTACATGCCGACGAATTTATCAGTCAACTGAGTATCGAGATCACGTCCGTATTTCATCGCGTGTTCGAGAGCATCTTTTCGATGGTCGAGACCGTACTGAATGCTCTGCTTCAAATAGGCGGTCACTTCTTCCATCACTTCGCGACCTAAATCGCGGCGGATTGCGTTCGCGCCAAGTGGAAGTGGCAGGCCGGTATCTTCGTACCACCATTGTCCAACGTCGACAATCAAAGAAAGTCCCTGAGTTCCGTAGGTCAATTGACCTTCATGAATGATTAATCCAGCATCGACTTCGCCACGCTCGACCAGATTCAAAATCTGATCAAATTCGTGTTCGACGTAAGTCGCTTCGCTGCCGAGAATCAATTGCAGTGCCAGAAATGCGGTGGTCAGTTTTCCGGGGATGGCAATTGTTTTGCCCTTCAGATCTTCAATCGCCATTTTTTCTCGGGCGACAACCATGGGACCATATTTATCGCCCATACTGGCCCCGCAGGCACACAGGGCATATTGATCTGTTAAATAAGCGTAGCCATGCAAACTGACCGCTGTCAGTTCGAGTTCACCTTTGAACGCTCGCTGATTGAGCGTTTCGATATCCTGCAATTCATGTGTGAAACGATATCGACCCGTGTCGATTTTATCGTTTGCCAACGCGTGGAACATGAATGCATCATCGGGATCGGGGCTGTGCCCCACTTGGATCAAAATCTTTTCTTCGTCTGCCATCGCCTGCTGCCACAATCCTGCAAAATAATATTTATTATGTTAAGGCACACATTTTAACAGAAACTCCGTTCAAAATGTGCGCAAACCATCTTCACGATCATCAGATCATTATGCACGGTAGTTATTGAACAGCCGGAAAGCAATCGAGCCGAATTGACGCAGATTCAAGAGACACTATTTAACCAGTCCTGCCACGGCCCTCGAATTGCAAAAGTCACGCCGGGAGTTTGAATGTTTACGAACATGATTTGGCCATCTGCACTGAAGGTCGCTCCGGCCCACTCCTGTTTACGATAATCTTTCTTCAGACCCATGTGCTCGCCGTTGAGAATCATATTATTGTCCGCAAAACGCTTAAGCTGGCCCTGCTTCGTCAAAAAATGCATCCTCTGGAGTTTTGCATTGCTGTCCTCACAAATTGCGACAGCTCCGTTTGGATGAACCGCAATATTATCAGGCATATTCAATATTTTGGGATCCTTCGACTCATAAACCAATTCGAGTTGTTCTTCATCAGGCAAATATCGCCAGATTTGGCCGCATCCCTCGCGTCCACCTTCTGTACAGCTGAAATAAACGGCTCGTTCTTGAATGAAGCAACCTTCGACGCGATCAAATGTTACCGCTTTCTGGGCGGTTCCCTGCTTATAGACTCCCAGAGTGTCTCTTGTTCCAGGAGAATGTCCCTGATGAGGCTTATCGATTGTGACCCAGGACGTATCAAATATTTGTCCATCAACCTGATTGGCATCAAAGTCAGGATGAGCAGTCAGGGAGAGCATTTGCAGTTCCCCACCCTCAGCCAATTTTCCTGGTGTTGAAGGAAGGTATCGATAAAACCCGCCAGTTTTTCGATCTTCGGTCAGATAAACGATTCCCGTCTTCGCATCGACGGCTACTGCTTCATGCCAGAAGCACCCCATGTCTTTGATCGGTTCAGGGCGGGAATTCTGATCTGGATTGGCTTCGAAAACCCAGCCGTGAGTCTGTTGAAATGTATTGATCCGTGGAGCAACGAATAAATCTTGGGGTGACGAAATAGTTTCTTCGCACGTGAGCCAGGTTCCCCACGGGGTTGGGCCACCTGCGCAATTGCGGGAAGTTCCCGATAAACTGACATAACTTTTGAGTAATTCGCCGGACTTGCGATCAACAACAAGCGTCGTACAGCCTGCAGGTCCCTGAGCATCATAGGCATATTCAGGGTTTCCGAATGCTTTTCCACTGTAACTGAGTTCATGATTACGAATCAGTGTGATTGTCGACTCATCTTCCTTCACAACAGCCATACCATCATGAGCGCCGGGGGTTTTAATGCCATCGGACATCTTCTCACCAGTCCACCCGAAGGAACGATACGTAAAACCTTCCGGCAGCTTGAGCAAAGGCAAACCTGTAAAATCATCTGTAACGGGCTGTAATGAACTATCGATACGAGCCTGATTTTTTTGAGCGGCAAAGCCGAAGCAGGAAAACATTTGAGCAAGTGAAATCCCGCTGGCTGAAGCCAGTGAGTGTTTCAAAAATTGGCGTCGGTTGGTTTGGGACATGGGTTTCACTTTAATCTAAAAGTCTGAATGCTCAATTTCATGAATGCTTCTGAAAATCAGAACCAGTATGATATGCAAAAACGATGTGGAAAATGCAATGTCACCATTGCAGAAATACGTCTTAAAATAATTCTGTGATGCCTCTTATTAGAACGCTCCTATTCAAATCCATGCCTGCAAACCTGACAGATCACATCAAAGAGTCGGCTCGGGAACTCGGGTTTGAGCTTGTGGGAATTGCCCCGGCGGTTTCTCCTGTCAGTTTGCCTCATTTTGAATCGTGGGTGGAAGCTGGTTATGCCGGAGACATGAAATACATCCCCGGTCGACGGGAAGCCTATCAACATCCTCGCCATATTCTTCCGGTTGTCCGCAGCGTGATTATGACGGCCATGTGCTATGACCCGCAGCGAAATGTTGAACAGGAAGAAATCAGGATTGGTCAAATCGCCCGCTATGCCCGAGGGGAAAAAGATTATCACGATGTGATGAAGGTTTCATTAAAGACTCTCGCTCAAAGAATTCATAAAGCGGTCCCTGAAAGCAAAACGCGGGCAGTGGTTGACACAACGCCATTACTCGAGCGAGATTTTGCTCAGCAGGCCGGTCTGGGTTGGTTCGGCAAAAATACAATGCTACTCAACAAATCGATTGGCAGTTACTTTTTCCTGGGAGCATTGCTGACGGATGTCGAATTGACGCCCGATGAGCCTCACAACTCCTCTCATTGCGGTACCTGCACGAGGTGTCTTGACGCCTGCCCGACAGATGCCTTTGTCCAGCCTTACGTGCTCAATGCGACGAAATGTATTTCCTATTACACCATCGAAATGCGAGATCAATCGATACCCGAAGAGATTCGCCCCGGTCTGAAAGACTGGATGTTTGGCTGCGATATCTGTCAGGAAGTCTGCCCCTGGAATCGAAAAGCTCCGCAGACTCGGGAAGAAAAGTTTGAGCCTCAAGTCAACCTGCCGGATGCTATCGAATTTCTCGCGATGACGCCTGAAACCTTCAAAACCAAGTTCCGAGGCACACCTCTGGAGCGGACCGGACGCAATGCCCTGGCTCGCAATGCGGCTGTCGTTATTGGCAATTCTGGCTCTCGCGAAACTGTCCAGCATCTCGTCGATGCGTTGCAGGATGAGTCTCCACTGGTACGCGAAGCGGTTGTCTGGGCATTAGGAAAGTTGGAAAATGCTGAAACGATAGCGATTTTACAGAGTCAACTTTGTATTGAGCAGGAAGAAATTGTTTTGAATCAGTTGAAAGCCACACTCTCACAACTGGACAATAATTCAGACGAAATTGATTTCGAAGCAGTTTGACTCAGGTTTGATCCGGTCTAGAATGAAACACTCGAGAAAAACCGTCGCATGAGTGATTTGAAATTCGACTTGGGTGGCGGGGGCGCTCTCGAAGAGAAGCCCCCGAAATTTTAGTTCCGGGGGCTTCCGCTGAAGCGGGGCGCCCCCGCCACCCGCTCATTTATGATCATATCGGATTTCAATTATTTCACTTGAAGTGTCGGCGAAAGACTCTCCACAGATTGGAACCCATGATGTCAAACTGGTATGTCACCCTCCCTGTCTACAACGAAATTTCTCACGTTCGGGAAGTTCTGGATGAAGTTTCTCAATACGCTGAAAACATATTGGTTGTGGACGACGGTTCGACAGACGGAACGCGGGAATATCTTCAGGAGAGAGACGACATCACTCTGATTTGTCATCCTGAAAACCGGGGTTATGGAGCCGCGTTAATTTCCGCATTCGATTTTGCTGTCGAAAAAGGGATCGATGCAATTATTTCCATCGATTGCGACGGCCAGCATCAGCCGAAGTTAATTCCCGAAATGATCGAAGCCTTATTCCGCAATGAGTTTGCACCCATCGACATTGTTTCCGGAAGTCGGTACCTTGATACGTTCGCGGGTGATGTTGCCGCCCCGGAAGATCGGCGTCAGATCAATCGTTCCATTACGGCTCAGTTGAATGAACAACTTGGCCTGGAACTGACCGACACCTTCTGCGGCTTCAAAGCCTATCGCACGGAGGCATTGGCCAAACTGAATCTGACGGAAACCGGCTACGCGATGCCGTTACAACTTTGGATTCAGGCGGCTTGTCAGAACTTGAAAATCGAAGAGTTTGCCGTCCCGAGAATTTATCTGGAAGAGGAACGATCTTTCGGAGGCTCACTGGATGATTCCAAACGTCGGATGGCTCATTATCAGGATATCATTTCGCGAGAGTTGGATCGCCTGAAAGGCAAATGTGGTCAACTCCCTGTTCTGCAGGGAACATCACTAGAATAAATATAGGTCAGGCACTGCCTGACGAACTTCGACAACAATTGTTAATCAAGTCAGGCAGTGCCTGACCTACGATCGATTTTAATATTCGGAAGACTGGGAACGCTCCAACGTGATGACAGACGCGGTTCTACAGAATTCCGAAGCAGAAGTATCGACCACACATTATCGTGTGCCGCGAGGTGATGGGCAATTTTTGATTGAGCCTGCATTGTCTTTCACACCCAATTTGATCTCCGAAAATCAAAGTCTGCTTAATAATCCAGATGTTCAAATCTGGGAAAAAACTCTCAGCCAGTGGCGGACTGAGGCGCGTAGAGAACTTGTCGAACGAAAATCCTGTCATTGTGCTGATCATGGCTCTTTGATTTCAAAACTCTGGATTCTCACCGGTCATCAACCCGAGTTGATTCATCCCGGCGTGCTAATCAAAAACATGCTGGTCGATTATGTCGCCAAACTCGTGGGCGGAGTCGGCATGCATGTTACGATCGATTCGGACACGGTGAAATCGCGAAGGATCTCCATTCCCACTGAGAAAAACGAAAGTTTGACAAAACAGCAGATCGTGGTTGATAACTGGCCGATTGGAATTCCCTGGCAGGAAATAGGTATCCGGAATCGTCAGTTATTCGATTCTTTTCCTGAACGTGTTCAAGCACGACTGAGCCCATTGAAGCAGCCAAATGTGGTAGATGCTTATTGGCAATCCGTCTCGAAACATGTGAAATCGTCAGGTGATATCGTCGATGGACTGATCGCCGGGCGTCAAAGCGTTGAGCGAGAACTTGGGATTTCGAATCAGGAACTTCGCCTGACGGACCTGGCGGAAACGGATTCATTTCACAGTTTTCTGGCACACATCATTTGCGATGCCCGCAAGTTTTGCTCGGCTTACAACCAGGCACTGGCAAGTTATCGTGAACGTTACGGCCTAAAAAACAATTCGCATCCAATGCCCGATCTGATTCTCAAAGAGCATGAAATCGAACTTCCGTTCTGGATCTGGTCAGCAGAGCATCCGCAGCGACATGGTTTGTATCTCTTGTGGCAAAATGAGAACTGGACGCTGACGAATCATGCCGGCTGGTCTCTTAAGTTACCTGCTCAATCGACCTGCACTTCGGAAAGTTTACAGGTCGTTCTGCAGGAGATTTCCAGTCAGGGATTTCGGATTCGAACCCGGGCATTAATCACAACTTTATACATGCGACTATTTCTGGCGGACTGGTTCATTCACGGCATCGGCGGTGCGAAATATGATGAAGTGACAGATGAAATTATTCGTCTCTATTTCCAGATGAAACCTCCTCATTTTCAGGTAGCCTCGGGAACCGTCTGGCTACCTCTGCAGAATGTTCCAGTGACTGGAGAAGACGAAATCTCTGAGTTGAAGCAGAAATTGAGACGAGCAGAACAGAATCCAGAAACGATTTTATCGGAAGAACAACAGAGTGACGCTCGCGATTTGCTGCTGGAAAAGCAAGAATTGATCAGCGAGCAAAAAGCGGCGAGCACGACGGGTTTAAGTCGCCGCGAACGTCGCTTGAGAACTCCTGAGAATCAAAAACGTTATTATCGTTTTGAGGAAATTCGTGAGCAGTTACTGAAACTGGCTTCAGAACCGATTCAGCAGTTGGATAAACAACTCGAACAGGCCGAACATCTCGCAAAACAGAGAGCAGTCGCAACCGACCGGGAATATCCGTTTTGTTTATATCCTTTGGAAACACTGCAAAAAATGCAGGAAAAATTCAACCAGATCACTGAGCAGTAAATGACCAGAAGGTATAAGATCGTATGACCATTTCCAAAAATTCTCCGCTCATTCTTGCTTTGACGATAGTGGTCTCTGTGCAGATCGCACAAGCCGAGCGACGTGATAAAACCCCAATCATTGAGGAAGAACAGCAGATTTTTGAGGACATCAGCTATCTCGCCTCCGATGCGATGGAAGGACGTGATACCGGCTCCGAACAGCTCATGGAAGTTTCCGAATTCCTGCGTAATCGCCTCAAAAAAAGCGGCTTCACTTTTCCACAGGCTGAAGAGGATGGCTATCAGGAATTTTCTATCGCGGGACGTCCCGAACTGGGAGAGCAGAACAAACTTCAGATTCCCGGAATCGAGAATGGAGACTTGGAAATCGATAAAGATTTTCGAGTCTGCGCATTCGGCGGCAATGGAGCCTTCACCGCTCCAGTCGTATTCTGTGGATACGGCATCGACGATGCGGAACACAATTTTGATGAGTTCGCAGGAATCGATCTCAAAGGCAAAGTCGCTTTAATCATGCGGCGGGTGCCCCAACAGAAAAAAAATGGCAGCCTCTACGTCAATAAACAGGGCATTATTGATGTCAATCGGGCAGGACTCCGTTCCAAATTAGAAAACGCCAAAGAACGTGGCGCAATTGCGGTATTGTTTGTAAACGATCCTCTTTCGACGATCAAAGCAGGCGATGATTTGTTTGCATTCGGCTACGGTGGTTCGGCCAAGGCTGAGGAAATCCCCGTTTTCCAAATCACCGTCTCAGCCGCCAATCGACTTTTACAAGCTGGGATCGGTCAGGAACTGGGAGCGATTGAAGCCCAGATCGATCAGGACATGAAACCGCTCAGTCAAGAGTTGCAAGGCGTCAAGCTGACTGGCCAAGCCGACATGGATTTTTCCAATACGCAAACCGGAAACGTCATTGCGGTGATGGAACCTCGTGATGCCGACATTCGTGAAACCATTATCATCGGAGCCCATTACGACCACGTCGGCTGGGGGACTTATGGTTCTCTCGCTCCCGGAACCAATGCCATCCATAATGGAGCAGACGACAATGCTTCAGGTAGCGTCGCCTTGTTGACGCTAGCTGAACGGCTCGCTAAATATTCCGGACAGTTGGACCGTAGGCTCGTTTTCATCTGGTTCGCCGCTGAAGAACGGGGATTGCTGGGATCCAAACATTATGTACAAGCCCCGCTCTATCCGCTGCAGGATACGATCGCGATGATCAATCTCGATATGGTCGGACGCATGGCCGATGAAAAGTTGACCGTCTTCGGCGTCGGATCTTCTCACATCTGGAAACCGTGGCTGGATGAAATTGAGAAACGAACCGAATTGAACTTTTTCCGTGAAGAAAAATCCCTCGGACCGAGTGATCATGCCCCATTCTTTGAAAAAAGGATCCCTATTCTGCATCTCTTTTCAGGTCTGCATGAGGATTATCATCGTCCGACAGATGATGTCGACGAGATTAACATTCAGGGAATCCGTCGCACCGTTAATGTGCTGGAAACGCTGGTATTAAATCTGGCGAATGCCTCTGAACGACCCGATTACATTGAAAACAAAGCTCACATTCAGGTCGGACGGCATGCCGGCGGTCGACCTTCCGTTGGGATCACCCCTGCTCTGAATGCAGAAGTAAAAGGCCTGCAGATTCTGAATGTCATCGAAAACAGCCCGGCTCATGAAGCGGGGCTGCAAGCAGGCGATGTCATCGTGTTTGCGGAAGATACTCAAATCAGTAGCCGGGCAGATTTCTGGAAACTGATTGACTCGAGTTCTGCAGGAGATAAAATTTCCGTTCGTCTACAACGCGATGGTGAAATTGTCGAAACAACGATCAAGCTCGATAAACCTCGGTAACAACAAAAGTTATTCAACCTAATAATGAACCACGGATGGACACGAAAATACACGGATTTCAATTATCTGTGCTTATCCGTGTCCATCCGTGGTTCTAATTTGTAAGCTTATAAGTGAGAAATTCGTAGAGCGGTTTTTCACACATAAAATGATTGCGGTGTTCTTCTGCATTCAATAATCGAGAATTGTCACTGCATCCTCTCAGAATATTTTTATCCACGAAAGCGCGACAATGTGGTTCACTGAAAATCCCTGGCCGGGCGTGATTCTCTTTCTCATTTTGGGAGGCATCTTTCTCGGTCGAGCGATGCAGAGAGGCTTGGGGCGGGACTGGATTTTGGCCCTCATTCTGTTTGCATGCTCGGCGGGAGCTTATTTTCTTGAGCAGGCAATTGTCACTTCAAGTGAAGAAGTCGAATTGAGAGTGCATCAAGTCGTCGAGGCCTGTATCGATAATAAGGTTCCAGTTGTCGTCGAATCAATTTCCAAAGGACAGGTCGCGTTACGGACACTGGCTTTGACCGGATTAACGATGGCGGACATTCATGAAGATATGCATGTCAGCGATTTATCCGTCGAAATGACTGCTCAGAATTCCCGGGCACTGAGTCGTTTTCGAGCCAATGGAACAGTTTCAGTTGGGAATGTTTCCTACACAGGTCATGCCGCCACACGTTGGGAACTGACCTGGCAGCGTGAAGAGGGGCAGTGGAAAATTGTGGAGATCAAACGTCTCAATCCCATCACAGGCGAAGAAATGCCGGTTTTGAAGCAATCCAAAGGCTAAGAAACACGATCCTCCCTGAACCAATAAAAAAAGCCAGAGAAAAAACAAATCGTTTTTCCTCTGGCTACATAACCACTCAAAGTGGACAGGACGGGAATCGAACCCGTGACACCAGGATTTTCAATCCTGTGCTCTACCAACTGAGCTACCCGTCCGAAGTTGCTGGCGATCAGCAACGGGGAACACTTTATACGGCATCCGCTTCTGGCTTGCAATCGAAGAATCCTAACTTTTTTGAGACAAACACCTCCCCTGTCCAGTCTGTACATTCTTCCGCTAGCCGAGTGATCTTGTTCTTGCCAACATTTTTTGACAAGATGATGTATTGAACTACTTTCCCAAAGCGATGGAGTCGATCATGCGACACAACATACGAGTTCCTCAGTTTGACACATTTTCAGCGACACGGTTCGCCATGCGGACAATGGCATTAGTTGCCGTTTGCCTGATGGTGATCTCCGCCACTGTCAAAACGGCTTACAGTTGCCCCTTCTGCAATGCCCCGCAATTAACGCTGGCCGAGCAAATTGCCCAGTCGGATGCAGCAGTAATCGCGGAATGGACGAAAGGGACTCCTCCCGACTTTGATGCCGGTACGCCAGGGACGACGACTTATCGCATTGAAAAAATTATCAAATCACCCGATACGAATGCTGTCACAATTGATCAGTTGATTGTTCTGAAAGAATATTATCCCGGCGAAGCTGGGCAGTTCTCTTTGATTGTTGGGTCGCAGGACTTAAGTGTCTCCACCAGATTGCTGGAAAAACGGCTGAAAGTTGGCGCATTTGGTCTCACTCCTGTCGAAGAGCCCGCTCAAACTCCAATTCTCATCCCGGTTTCATTTACAACAGCACCCACGGAAATGAATTGGCTTTCGCCTCTCGATATTTCCAAAGAAGGCTTTGAATACGTAAAGAATGTACCGGGACCGGAGAATGATCCTCAAAAACGTTTGCGGTACTACGTCAACTTCCTCGAAGCCAAAGATCCTCTGATTGCAGACGATGCTTACGCGGAGTTCGCCAATGCCCCATATGATACGATTGCAGCCGTCCGGGAATCCTTCCCCAGGGAAAAAGTGCGTCAGTGGGTTTTCAGTGAGGAAACTTCTGTAACGCGACTTGGCCTGTACGGTTTACTTCTGGGATTATGCGGTGATGATTCCGATCGGGTTCAGTTGAAAGAAAAAGTTGTCTCCAACGATGAAGATTTCCGCTTGGGAATCGATGGAATCATGGCTGGATATCTTCTGCTCGCTGGTGAGGAAGGCTTGAATGTTCTGGAAGAAACCAAGCTGAAACCTTCTCTGAAATCTCCCAGCCCGGTTCCTTTCAGCGAAACATTTGCGACCTTGCAATCGTTGAAATTCCTCTGGGAATATGCTCCCGGCACAGTTGATAAAGAACGGCTCCGCAGTTCGATGCGGATTCTGCTGCAGCATCCTGACCTGGCTGATCTGGTGATTATCGATCTGGCTCGCTGGGAAGACTGGTCACTTCTACCGAAATTAAAAGAGATGTATGGTTCCGAGCCATACGACGTCCCTGCGATTAAACGGGCTATCGTTGGCTATCTGATTGCCTGTGAAAAACAACGGCCTGAAGATCCTGCAGCTGAAGTTCCACAATTTGTTGTTTCAGCAGGAGAGTATCTGGCTCAATTGGAAGAGACGGATCCCAAGACCGTAAAAACGGCTCGGTTGCTGTTTCGATAGTTTTTTACCTGAGTCGATAACATAAAATCGACACACTCACTTGCGCATCGTGCTTGTAGAGTTCTTAAAATGTAGCGAGAAATAACTTATGTCCTCAGATGATCTCATCGCTAAACTTCAACAGGCAATTACTGAAGCTGGTCTGCGTGGGTGGTTGTTATACGATTTCCGGGGGACGAATCCACTGGCTCGGTCGGTTTTGGGGCTGACGGAAAACCATGCCGGTTCTCGACGCTGGTTTTATTTCGTGCCTGCAAGCGGAGAGCCGGTGCGGATTGTGCATGGTATCGAGACCGATGCTCTGGATAGTTTGCCTGGTCTGAAAAAAATCTATCGCAGCTGGCGGGAATTGCACGATATTTTGCATCACACCTTGTCGACTGTTCCTACTCTGGCAATGGAATATGCCCCAGATGCCAGTAATCCCTATATTTCACGAGTGGATGCAGGAACCATTGAACTCATCCGCAAATGTGGGCCGGATGTTGTCTCTTCGGGAGATTTGATTCAGCACTTTGATGCCTGCTTATCGGAGGCTCAATGGCAAATGCATCTGGAAGCCAATGAGGTGACCACGAGTGCATTCACGATGGCCAGCCAATTCATTGCCGATAAGATTTCCAGTGAAGGTTCGACAAACGAAATTGAGGTTCGCGATCGAATCATGTCGTTTTTTGCCGATCACAATATGACGACCTACTCGCCACCGATTGTTGCCCGGCAGCCGAATAATCGCTTTCCTCATTATGAAACCGGTGCAGGAGCCGCGACAACGATTAAGCCGGGCGATCTGGTGATGATTGACATGTGGTGCAAAGGGAAGCAGCCAGGAGCGATTTACAGCGATTTAACCCGTATGTTTTACGTGGGTGAAGAGCTACCCGACGAATACACACACGCTTTCAAGATTGTCACAGACGCCCGAGATGCTGGGATTGAGCTCGTTAAAGAGAGAATGGCAGCCGGTGAACCACTCGCGGGTTGGGAAGTCGATCATCAGGTTCGTAAGGTAATCTCCGAGGCTGGTCAGGAAGAGTATTTTCTGCATCGCACGGGGCATAGTCTCGGGCAGGAAGTTCACAGTAACGGTGCTCATCTGGACGACTACGAAATGCACGAAGAACGACTCCTGATTCCCGGAGCCCTGTTTACAATCGAACCTGGATTGTATCTCGACAATTTCGGCCTTCGCAGTGAGGTCGATGTCTTTATTGATCGTACTTCCAATGTGCATGTGACAGGTGGCCCGGTGCAGACTGAGATTGAAATTATTGGTTGAGTTTCTCATTGATCAATGAGATTCTGGGGGCTCCGCTTTGCTGCGCCCCCTGCCACCCTGCCCTTAGTGGATCGTTCTGTTTTAAGTTTCTGGTTATGTGCCACTGGCTTCGACAATTCAAGTCGATACCAACATTGAAGTTACAGTACACTGGCAGAGCCAGTGCCACCCTTCGAGTCATGATTGACCCGGCTCACCTGTTGAATCAGTGCTTCTATGATTATGCTGACTCACTGGAGAGATCGTCCTTAAAACGCTATTTTTACTTTGAATAGCAGGAAATGGGTCTTCTTAAGTGGGAACAGGCGTTATGTCGGATGTTGTAAAAATTGGGGTTCATGGAGCCGCTGGTCGTATGGGGCGGATGATTGTGAAAGCTGCCCAGGCTGGTGACCTGCATCGTGTCAGTCTCGCACTCGATTCCCCCTCCTCTCCCCTGCTGGGGCAGGATGCTGGTCAGTTGGCTGGTGTGGGAAACATTGATGTTCCGCTGACTCGTGCCGACGAATTTATTGATGCCCCGGATGTCATGATCGATTTCTCAGTTCCTGAAGCCTGCGTGAAGATTGCAAAAATCTGTGGCGAACGACAAATTCCGTTGCTGGTGGCGACGACTGGCTTGACTGAGGATCAACGAAAAGAAGTACTGGCTGCAAGCCAGATGACAGCTCTTTTAATTGCTCCCAACACCAGCACAGCAGTCAACCTGGGAATGAAACTCGTGCGGGAAGCAGCCCGGGCGTTGAAGGATTTGCCGGATGGGGTCGATGTCGAAATCGTCGAACGGCACCATCGTTACAAAGCAGATGCTCCTAGCGGCACGGCTCTCAAGTTTGGAGAGATAGTCGCTGCAGAACTTGGACAAACAGAGCATGTACACGGACGGCATGGTCGAACCGGTCAGCGTAAGCAGACTGAAATTGGGTATCACGCATTGCGGACAGGAGACAATGTCGGCGAGCACTGTATTGTGTTCGGGTTGCTCGGAGAAACGCTGGAAGTCAATGTTCGCGGTCACAACCGGGACAGTTACGCTGTCGGAGCCGTCAATGCCGCTTGTTTTCTCTCGCGACAAAAACCGGGACTCTACACGATGGATGATGTCCTTGGGTTTTAATGAGATTCTTGCGAAGGCGAGCCGTGCCAGTTATGGCACGGGTGTCGTCACGCTCATTGTGCGACCGATCTTGCAAATACTCCCTCGAACGTACCCGAGTCATGACTGACTCGGCTCGCCTGAAAATCATTAGCTGAGAATAACTATTCTTCTATGAGAGGTGCATCCGGGCGGTAAATCCATTGGGGATCCCCCTGAAATCGGAACTCGGGAGATTCGGGATCGAACTGATCACCCGGTCGCCAGAATTCCTGTTTAATGGTCTTACGTTCAAGAATAGTTTCGCCATTCGGACCTTGAACGGTTCGGTAACCATTTGAAAACCCAGACATATAGACGGTGAATCGATCGACCGCCGGGTCAATTCCAGGAAAAATGGCGACACCATACAAGGCATTCTGGTCGTTAGCCTGTTCGTCTGTAGCCGGTGGTACTGGTCCGACAATGGTGATCGAATTTTTAAATTTGCGACGCTCTTTCTGATTGATTGCTTCCTGAACGTGTGGCAATACTTGATCAGTCACAGCCCTTTTGTCAGGAGTATCTTCGGTTACAAGTGTAAATTCTGGAATGAAGTAGGGAGGGCTAGGTTCAGGATCAGCCAGATTTTGAGGTTCTGCTTCGCGAATACTTGGCGTTGCCATAGGACGGTTAATGGCTCGATAGCACAAGTAGATGTACATCTGAGGCTCTAATTGTCCGCTCTGAGGATTTAAAGTGTCAACCCAAATCAAACGTAATGGCTTCATATCAACTTCCATCACGATCAAAGAACTCTGGCGACTCCGCTCATTCCCCTGAGTTTCGGAACGAACTTTTCTGGAGAAACCTTCATCACCCTGTGCATGCAGGTTCGTTGTAGTGCCCAAGGCAACCAGGGTGGCAAATGCAAATATCAACTGAAATCTCATGAGAATCCTCAAATGTCAGGACAGAGTCTTGACCCCTGAATGCAAAATATCGTTAGTTATGTCTATTAAATTATCAAGATAGCAGACGTCTGGTCAATATCTTGAGCAGAGTTATGTCAGTGCAAGGCCTTCCGACGACATTTCATGTCCGATTATTCAGGCTCATGATGAATTATCGAGAAGATGAGTCCAATCTGCAGGTCAGGCTGTTAGTTCAGATCGGCATTTGTCAGTTGATTTTCGACCGAATCGGCAGTTTCAGCCACCAGTCTCACACTTTTGCGGACTTCTTCCGGATCAACCGTTCCACGCGGATAGGTATCCACCATGACGAAATGGGAAACTCCCTCAATTTCCCGGATGGCCAGCCCACCGTGCGACAATTCCGAATTTAACCGTAATGCCGTTTCGTAGAAAGAATCCGTCGCTGGACAGCAAATACTATAAATAAGCAGCAATTTTTCGTCGTTTTTGTGATTACTACTCTCCACAAAAACTCGTTGCTTACGTCCATCGGGTAGTTGGACAGTCAGACGATATTTTTCGTGACAACGTATCCAGGACACCGCGGAGTCATGTCCGAGAGCCTCTGTTAAGATTGTATCAACATCTCGCATCTGCCCGAGTATTGATGAAACCAGATGCCAGGCTGCGGTGCCGTTGTTCGGGCGGGAAAGCGAATCCTTTGACATCATCGAGGTCACACATTCCGCCACATTGAGGGGAATTTCGGGTTGCAACTCCCGTAAATCGTATGGCTTGGTCGTCAGGATTCGATGAGCAATTTCAGCATATGACTTTCCGTTATATGGCAATTGGCCAGTCAGCAGATAATAAAGTGAAATCCCCAGAGCGTAGACATCACTTGAGGTAGTATGCTCTCCCGATTGCAGGACTTCGGGGGCCAGATAGGGCAACGTGCCAATGATTTGTCCATGCGGTAACGCATCGGGCAGATCGTTGCGTCGCGCTAAACCGAAATCGGCAAGTTTCGCCTGCCCTCTGCTGCAGATGAGAATATTATCCGGTTTGATATCCCGATGAAGAATTCCATGTCGGTGAGCAAAATCGACTCCACTGCCGATCGAGGAAATCCACTGCAGCGCCTTCAATGCAGGTATCGCCCCCTGCTGTTTGATCCAGTTTCTGAGCGAACCTCCTGAGACCAGTTCCATTTCAATGTAATAGCGTCCGGCCTCTTCTCCAACCGCATGAACGGTTACGATGTGAGGATGGATGAGTTTCGCTGCAGAGCGTCCTTCCTGAAGTGTTGCCAGCCAATTCGACTGATAATTTTGAGTTGCTGAAGGAGAGCTGATTTTCAACGCACAAGGGCGACCGAGTTGACTGTGATAGGCCAGATAGACACGCCCCATTCCTCCACGCCCCAGCAAGGCATCGCAGCGATATCGGGAAAAGCGTCGGCCAATCACTTGATCACACTCATCATCGTCATGATGCAATTCTGCCAGTTGCAAGTTCGCATGATCGGAGGGGCGATGAGAATCCCAGAATGGAGCTTCCAGTTCTCGACTGCGATCCATCGTCATTTCGAGTTCACCTGGCATCGAATCCTCTTGGATAAAAGTCGATTCAATTCCAGACAAATTTTCATGAAGACTTTGAAAAGGATCCATAAGTGATCAATAATGAAAGGGGTATATGTTAAGATCAGCTGAACATATCGAATGATGAATGTCTGTTATCCTACCATAAAACCATATCGATCCTGTAGGATAAAATGCTCTCGTAGCGGATTTTTTCTGGAGGAACAATGAGTTACAGATTACTCACTCTCACTGCAATGTGCCTTTTCATTCTAATCACGACTCCAGAAACTGAGGCTCAATCCGTCACAGTTCAACAACCAGTCGTCTCACGATTTTCTATCAATAGCACTGTCAGTGTCCCAGATCGGGGCACGACTCATCTGGGAAGTCTGGGAACAGCTCGCGATTCTCGTTTTCATTCAAGAACCTGGCCACCCGGTTCCAGTACTTCTCGATCGCTCACACATCAGTCGGTTTCGGTTTCCGCGTATATCCATGATTTTGAAGAGATGGACGCTTTACTTTTACAGCAGGGTGAGCAGAGTTTGCCGTTGACGTTCGAAAGTGAATCTCCTTCAAATATGCACATTCATCGTTTTCGCCAAACCGCTGATGTGAATCCTGTTCAGCGAAAATTACGGACACAATATCCAATAACCAAGTCTCAGCCAACGACCTATTCCTCAAGTTTGGCAGAGACTTATTATCAAAAAGCCTTACAGGCGGTCGATGACAATAATCCCCGATTAGCAAAAATCTATTTTCAGCTGGCCGCCGACCGTGGATCAGTTCCCGCGCAGATACAATTGAAAAACATTCCCTAAGCAGGACAAAAGTACGCGTGATTAGAACAGCCAATCGGTTGAAGTTATGAGCCGCCAAGCCGTCCAAGCACAGCAAGAGATTGTTGTTCAATTCTGGACAATCTGAATTTATGACTTCCCTACGAGAATTCCCGGCCCAGCTGGATTGATCAGATCGCCGAACCCCAATTGATTGTTTTCAAAGTTTTGCACAAGCCACAAAACATTTTTCGTTGGTGGCACGGATAAACGCGGATGATAAAACTCTGCGTTCATTTGCTGTTTTTTTTCTTATTAATCATTTGACTATTTCTACAACAAACCTGATTGTTCGCTTTCAATTTGACAGTCCACACTGGCAAAACTTACTTCTCTCTATGAAATTCATATCGCATTGCAACACTTCCTACAGAACCTGGTCTCCATCTTCATCTATATTGTTTTCTTCCTGAGCCTTTACCGTTGGGTAAAATGGTCGCTCGAACGTTTTTCGAATGAGGGAATATCCACTCCAGTCTGTTTTCGTGTGAATCCGCAAATCCGGTCTCCTATTCCAGCAGCGCCAATGTGGCTGGCGATTTTCTGGGTGATTCTGCAAGTCACATCGAACTTGCTATCTGGGACTGCAGAAGCCCCAAAAAGTACTGATCCGAATTATTCAGGTTTGTTTATGCTGACCACGTTGCTGCCGGCTTGTGTGACAAGCCTGCTGATCTTTCTTTGGAAAGTCTCACCAGGAACTGGCAATCTGTCAGACTATTTTCGGGTCGAGACGCTGGTCGAAGAATTGAAATCCGGGTTTCAGCTATTTGTCATGGCTTTTGCCCCCACATTCCTGATGCTACTCCTCTCACTTCTTTGGAAAACTCCTGAGACACAACATGTACTGCTGCAAATGCTCGATCAACAAAAGGATTATCTGCTGGTCGGTTTAATTGGCTTGGGAGCAGTCGTTGTCGCTCCGTTATTTGAAGAATTGCTGTTTCGAATTCTGTTACTCAATGGACTCATGGAAAAGTTGCGAGCCTCAGGATATTCGGAACAAAATTTGAAACGTGTGGCTGCTCTTGTGATCTCTATTCTCTTCTGCCTGGGCCATGGAAAATACGATGCCCTGCAATTGATGCCGTTAGCGTTATGCCTGGCCTGGAGTCAAATTCAACGCAAAAGTTACTGGAGCGTCGTGCTAGCCCATGCATTTTTTAATGCTTCGATGTTAATGCTGATGCTGGCCTCTTCTGGTGCTGAGGTTGATTGAAAGATGATCAAACTCGTTGATTACAAACGCAAAAAAAGGCCCTCGTTTTACTGAGGGCCTTTGTGAAGTTTAATTGAAATTACATATTATTAAGCAGCTGCAGAATCTCCGATGGCGACGATTTCCTGTTCGCCGCGAACCATTTCCGGGGTGATCAAGTATTTCTTGCCATGACCCTGGTCTGGGAGATCGTACAACAAGTCGAAGACAACTCCTTCAAGAACAGATCGCAGGCTTCGAGCACCGGTTTCGCGTTGGGCGGCTTTGTGAGCAATCGCCTGCAGAGCTTCATCGGTAAATTCGAGAGTCGCATCTTCCATGGAGAAGAGTTTCTGGTATTGCTTAACGATGGAATTCTTCGGTTCAACCAGAATCTTGACCAGATCTTTTTCGAGCAGAGGAGACAGAGTGCTCAGCAATGGCAATCGTCCGAGCAGTTCTGGAATCAAGCCGAATTCCAGAATGTCATCGACTTCAGCCTGAGCAAGCAACGCATCCCGCTGAGCTTCCTGACTTTCAACAGAGGAAGAATTGAAGCCGATCATCTTACGTCCGAGACGTTTGGCGATGATATCTTCAAGTCCAACAAAGGTTCCGCCGCAGATGAACAGAATATTAGAGGTGTCGACCTGAATATATTGCTGTTCAGGATGCTTACGACCACCCTGAGGTGGAACATTGGCAACCGTTCCTTCGAGCATTTTCAGCAGAGACTGCTGAACGCCTTCTCCGGAAACGTCACGAGTGATCGACACGTTCTGGCTCGTTTTGCCAATCTTGTCGATTTCGTCGATGAAGATAATCCCCCGCTGAGCCGCTTCGATATCGAAATCGGCAGCGTGCAGCAGTTTAAGGAGCAGGTTCTCAACGTCTTCCCCGACATAGCCGGCCTCGGTCAGCGTGGTGGCATCACCAATGGCGAAAGGCACCTGCAGGTAAGTGGCGAGTGTTTTGGCGAGCAAGGTTTTTCCACAACCGGTCGGTCCAACGAACAGGATGTTCGATTTTTCGATCTGCACATCGGATTCATCACTGGCGTGGTTCATCAGTCGTTTGTAGTGATTGTGAACAGCGACGGACATCACTTTCTTGGCTCGTTCCTGGCCAATCACATATTGATCGAGATGTCCTACGATTTCGCGAGGAGCGGGAACTTTCTTGAAGAGAGTTTGGGAATCACCCCGGCGTTTGTGTTCCTGAGTTAAAATCGACTGACAAAGATCGATGCAGTTTTCGCAGATGAAGACATCTTCTGGCCCTTCCACAAGTGGACCAACTTCGCGATAACTCTTTCCACAGAAAGAACAATTCGCGTGCTTCTTGCTACTGCTTTGTCGTTTACCTGAAGTGAAATCTGTACCGGAGGTCATGGGCTATCCTTACTTGACTGCGATCAAATCGCGTTTGATCGGAAATCGATTCTATCCTGGAGTGGAACTGAGACTGCTGCCTCCGATTCAGAGTTCTCAGTTCACGGTATTTGACCATCGACCATTCTAGTCGGGCGTCTGTTTTCTCTATCCCTGGAGATGGAAACCGAGAGGACTCTCGCGATTTCCGAAATGTCTACTATGCAACCCTCGTGCCAAATCCTGAAAGTTGTAAAAACGATTCTAGGAGAATGTTTTCACCAGGATCTCACGAAACAGATTTTGAATCCTTTCCAGAATCTGGTTTCGTCTGCTCCTTGGCTGATGGACCAAGTTGCAGGCGCGATGCAAGCCGACCTTTGATGGATCGGTATTCTTCGCTCGACAACTCACCCCTTCGTTGCAATTCTGTCATACTGGTCAGCATATCGTGGTCGACGTTCGTAGTATCTTCACTCTCAGAAAGAATGGATCTAACCCACATAATCAGTCCAATCAGCAGACCTATGAAAATGAGCAGCAGGACCCATTGACCAGCGGTAGCTTGTAGTAAATCCGTTAAGTTTCGAGCAGCCAGTAATTCCATCGGGCTCGAGTCCTTTCCAGACTTAAAACAAACACAAGAGCAGACTTAACGCAAAGCTTACAAATCGCGGCCTCACTTCGGAGTAGAAATTACCACGATGTTGTCAGTTTTCCCATTATTGCGAGTCCATTCAGGAATTCAATCCCGATTTCGAGAGCGGGTTACACAGCATCGAATCATTAGAACCACGGATGGACACGGAAAAGCACGAATAATTTATAGTAGCCACCGTTTGTAGGTTGGGTTAGCGGAACGCATAGCCCAACGCTTCTGACATTAAGTCTACTCTGTGGTTTCTCAACTCTTGTTGGGTTACGCTTCGCTAACCCAACCTACTTCGCCAACAATACAGTGTATTTATTCGCACTTCCTCCCGATTTTTACTTACTACCGGCTGATTTCCCGGATCGAATCAGTTTACAATTCGGGGTGGCATTGCAAACATTGGGGCAGAACAAGGAATATAGAAAATCAACAGGCGAAGTTATGGATTTTGAACAGAGACTACAAAAAGCGATCGACCGAGGTAAACGAACCAAGGAGCAGGTTCAACAGACGCAATCAGCCCAAGCCACTACTGAAGAGGAATTCAAAGCCCTGCATTCCTCGGCTCGATTGGAACTGACGGACCACATCGAAGCCTGCCTCAGAAAGATAATCGATCACTTCCCAGGCTTTGAATACGAAACCATAATCGATGAAACCGGCTGGGGAGCCAGGATTCGCCGGGATGACATTCACATGAAACGTGGCAACGCCGATCGTCTGTACAGTCAGTTAGTGATGATCATTCGCCCCTTCTCTTCCGGACACCTGATCGATCTGCTCGCCAAAGCGACTATCCGCAATAAAGAACTCTTCGCCAGAAATCATTTCCAAAGACTCGTCGAACTCGATCTCGACTCTTTCAGCAACCTGATCGATCTCTGGGTCCTCGAATTTGCAGAAGGCTATTCGGCTCAGGAATAAGCAGTACTCATGGTATGATGAATTGTCGAGATACGCTCATCAAGTCTTCATCAAACTCCAGGAAAATCACATTTGGGCTCCATAATCTTAACCCGAAGCGTAAGCGAGGGGACGACCTTCAAACAACAATAGAGTTAAACTCATAACTGGAGTTTTCCAAAATCTCAGTTACGAATAATGAACCAAAGCATCCGTGGAAATCTGTGTCCATCCGTGGTTCTTTTCCCTGTCAGAGAATCCAACTGCATCATTTATGGAAAAAAGTACGGGGCAATTTGAATTCGGGCAGAACTGGGCAGACTTCTCAAGGCTGATCGATCAGGAGTCCATTGATCAGGCGATCACAAAATTGTCGGATCTCCTGGGTGGACGGGAAGCCATCAAAGGTCGCTCCTTTCTAGATATAGGCTGTGGCTCCGGCTTGCATGCTTTGGCTGCTCAGCGTCTCGGAGCATCTGAAATTACGGCCATCGATTACGATCCCCATTCCGTCAGCACGGCTCAAAAAGTCTTTTCCGAATATGGGATGTTTGACAATGCGGAATTTCTGCAGGCAAATATTCTTACGCTCACCGAAGAGGACCTGAAAGCCTACGACATCGTTTATAGTTGGGGAGTCCTGCATCATACGGGAAATCTCTGGCGGGCTGTCGAAAACGCCTCTCGGCATGTCAAACCCAATGGAATCTTTGCGATTGCTCTGTACGAAAAGACAAGACTTTGTCCGCTCTGGAAAATCGAGAAAAAAGTTTACTCTTCTTCTCCCGTCTTCATCCGACGCCTGCTCGAATGGTGTTATATGAGCGTTTTTTATCTGGCAATGAAATTTCGAGGAAAATGTTTTCAACAATATGTAGACACCTATAATAAGGAACGGGGGATGAACTGGCGAACCGATGTCCGCGACTGGCTCGGCGGCTGGCCTTACGAATCGGCCAGTCAGCAGGAAGTCGAAACATTTGTCAGTCAACTCGGCTTTGAACGACTTCCTCTCGGAAAACCATCCCCTCCTTCAAAATGGGGATTACTCGGAACTGGGTGCAGCGAATATGTTTTTCGTCGAATAGCGTCAGATATCGATTAACCTCTAGAATTCTCATTACTACTCAAAATGACTAAAAAACGGGTTCTCTTCAGTATCGGATCGCTTGGCGGTGGAGGAGCCGAACGGCAGGTCATTCAATATTTGACTCATTTGGATCGAAGTCAGTTTGAACCCGTCTTATATCTGACGAAACGAGAAGGGCCATTTCTGAGCGAAGTCCCTGACGATGTGCCAATCGCTTCGTTTGAAGAGAGAGTGGCTCTGCCTCGATGGAATTTTCCTGGTGCGATCTATCGTCTTCAGGTTCAGGATTTCAGAAAGTTTCTTGTCGAACAGCAGATCGATCTTGTCTGTGCGGTCACTATTATGAATGTACTTGTGGCCGGGGAAGCGATTAAAGCTGTCAATAGACCCTGGCTGGCGGTCAGCATGGCTGATCTTCGCAATGAACTCAAACGCGAACTTGGGAAGTTTTCTACGATAAAACATCGCAAACTCTGCCGGGCGTTTCGGGCAGCCGACCGCGTGATTGCTGTCTCGACTGGCGATCGGGAAGGATTGTTCGCCTGCCACAATGTCGATCCTGAAAAAACTTTAATCGTTCCCAATTCTGTTGACATTGAACGCGTCGAAACACTGGCAAGTGAACCGTCCCCCAATTGGGATCCTCATCAATTCCACATTGTTCTGGCTGGTCGATTGACTCATCAGAAAGGGCATCGATTTCTGATTGAAGCGATGGATCAAATCGTTCATCAGCAAGGCATGAAACAGGTTCAGCTGCATTTGCTCGGACAGGGAGAACTCGAATCTGATCTGAAGAACATGGTGAGTGAAAGAAATCTGGATGACCATATTGAATTCGCTGGCTTCATCGACAACCCCTTTCCCTATCTCAAAGCGGCTGATCTGTTCTGTCTGCCTTCCCTCTACGAGGGCATGCCCTTAATCCTGCTCGAAGCCATGGCCTGCGGCGTGCCGATTGTTGCGACGGATTGCCCAAGTGGTCCTCGGGAACTTCTCGAGGGTGGTAGATATGGCAGACTAGTCACACCTGAGTGTTCAGGGGACTTAGCCAATGCAATCACTGAGGCAATTGAGAATTCAGCCTGGCGAGAAGAGGTTTCCCGTTCATCAAAAAAACATGTCGCTGAAAAATACGAGTCCAATGTCACAATTCGCCAACTGGAAAATCATTTACTGAAAATCGCACAATCACAAGGGTAGTCGTTCACCTGGAAATGCGATAACTTGTATTTCATGCTATTGACGATTCAAAGTTTTGTAGCTTACGCATATTTTGAAAGAAAACGATTTTTTTTCCGGCGTGCAGATCAATCCAGCTGGGCTGGGTGTTCACATAAATTGAATTGATGGAGTAAATGACAATGCGAAACGGGCCTGGACTAATTCTTCTTTTCTGCCTCATTTTCAGCAGTGGCATATCTGGTAATTTTTCTCAGGTTATCGCCGAGGAGAATAAAAACTCCCGACCGAATCTGTTGATCATTCAAACGGACGAACATCACTACGGCACCCTGGGATGCTACGGCAGCACGATGTTTGCGGGGGAAGGCTCGTTGACGCCGAATCTCGATCGCATCGCTGCTGAGGGTGCGATTGCCACCAGTTTTTATGCAACCACTCCTGTCTGCTCCCCTTCCCGTTCGAGTCTGATGTCGGGCCGTTATCCCCAGTCAACTCCTGTGGAACAGAATGACATTGCCATGAGTGGGCAAATTACAACATTTGCCGATGTTCTCAAGAACGCAGGTTATTCAACAGGCTATTCTGGCAAATGGCATCTGGATGGAAATGGCAAACCCGACTGGGCCCCGACTCGCAATTTCGGCTGGAGCGATAACCGCTACATGTTCAATCGGGGACACTGGAAAAAACTCGTACTTGAAGAAAATGGTCCAGCTGTCGGCTCGAAGGATAATCGGGGACGAGAGAATTATAATCTTGATGGAGCCGACGAAAAAACCTTCACGACAGACTGGCTGATCGATCGCACGCTCGAGTTCATCGACGAAAATGCCGACGAGTCTTTCTGCTATATGGTCAGCCTGCCAGATCCCCATGGACCGAATTCCGTTCGTGCGCCTTACGACACGATGTACTCGGAGAAAGATGTCGTCATTCCGGAATCTCTCAAAAAGAATCGAAGTCAGATTCCGATGTGGGGCCAGCCGGAACGGAATGTGAACGAATACAACCTGAAAAAAATCATGCCGGAATATTTCGGGATGGTAAAGTGTATCGACGATAATATCGGACGATTGCTCCAACGGCTGGAAGAGAAAGATCTGCTTGATAACACAATCGTCATTTTCACTTCCGATCATGGCGATCTCTGCGGCGAGCATGGAAAATTGAATAAGGGAAATCCTTACGAGGGTTCTGCCCGTGTGCCGTTTTTGATTCGATATCCGACAGCAATTCCAGCCGGGACCAAAGTTGATGTTGCTCTTTCGTGCGTCGATTTCTTTCCGACGATTCTGAAATTGATGAATGTCGAAGCTAATGTGGAGACTGCCGGGCGTGATGCCTCGGAATGGTTGCAGGGGAAAAAGCCGGAGAACTGGGACGATGTCGCCTTTCTTCGCAGCACCCGATCAAACCCACTGTGGTTATGTGCGGTGAGCGATCAGTACAAGTTGGTCTACTCATCATATGATCGTCCCTGGCTTTTCGATTTGTCAGAGGATCCGAATGAACTCAATAATCGTTTTAATGATCCCGCTTATGCGAAAATCAAAGTGCAATTGTCTAAGGCTTTGAAAAATTACGGCGAGACTTACGACGACTCTTACCTCAACAATTCACGAATTCGCTATTACCTGTTGCAAAATTCGAAGTCCCCGGAAATCGCCCGGCTCGAATTTCGACTCGGTGAAAAAGAAGCAGGGCCGAATCTAGTTGCCAAAGCATTACCAAATTTACCGAACGATCGAATATATCTTCACCAGGAACCAGTTCTCGAAAACGAGCATATCGCAGGAGCGACAAAATCGAATCAGGACGTCGGCGATGCCATAGAAGTGACGTTCACAAAAGAAGGTGCGGAGATCATGCAGAAAGTCACTGCAGAAAATAATGGAAAACGGCTGGCCATTTTGGTGGATGACAAACTGATCATGGCTCCTTATATTCGCAGTGAGATCAGTTCCAAAGCTGTTTTAACAGGGACATTTACAAATGCAGAAATAGAACGTCTGCTCTTCTCGCTGAATGCACCTGCAGAATAGTCATGTTGAGGGGCTCAATTCCGATACTCGTTTGAGTCCTGGCTCCAGAATCGATAAAACAAGAATATCGTTCCTTCACACCGATGATTATCAAACCAAGAATAGAAAAACCACAAGGTTAAACAAGGAAATACAATGAAAGCGCCCATTCGAGTCGCAGTTACTGGAGCAGCAGGTCAAATTGGTTATGCGATGATTTTTCGCCTGGCCAGTGGTGAAGTTTTTGGCCCCGATCAACCTGTCATTCTGCATTTGATTGAACTTCCTCAGGCGCTCTCTGCTCTGGATGGTGTGCACATGGAATTAGACGACTGTGCCTTCCCGACATTGGCAGGAGTCGTGAAACAATCGAGTGACGATCTCGAAGCCGGCTTCGCCGATTGCAACTGGGTCCTCTGTGTGGGTAGTGTTCCTCGAAAAGCAGGCATGGAACGTGGCGATCTGGTTCGTATCAATGGGCCAATTTTCACCAATACTGGCAAAGCGATCCAAGCAGCTGCCTCCAAAGATGTTCGCGTGCTCGTCGTCGGAAACCCTTGTAATACAAACTGCCTGATCACGATGGCAAATGCTCCTGACATTCCGCGCGATCGCTTCTTTGCGATGACTCGTCTCGACCAGAACCGAGCCGCTTCGCAGC
This sequence comes from Rubinisphaera italica, assembly GCF_007859715.1. Classification (NCBI taxonomy): domain Bacteria; kingdom Pseudomonadati; phylum Planctomycetota; class Planctomycetia; order Planctomycetales; family Planctomycetaceae; genus Rubinisphaera; species Rubinisphaera italica. The sequence goes on along the minus strand of NZ_SJPG01000001.1, from coordinate 2,330,647 downwards.
TGGCTCAGAAAGCTGGAGAACCGGTTTCTTCTGTGAAGAATGTTGCAATCTGGGGAAATCACTCGGCGACTCAATATCCCGACTTCTACCATGCCACCATTAACGGAAAATCAGCGAACGATGTCATTACCGACACCGACTGGTTGCAGAAGGATTTCATTGAAACCGTTCAGAAACGTGGCGCAGCGGTCATCAGTGCCCGCGGTGCTTCCAGTGCAGCTTCTGCTGCCAATGCCGCCTTGGATACAGTGAAAAGCGTAATTCGCCCAACAGCCGAAGGTGACTGTTGCAGTGTCGCAGTCTGCAGTGATGGCAGTTATGGGATCGATGAAGGTCTCATTTTCGGATACCCGATTTCCAGCGACGGATCGAAATGGGAAATCCTTAAAGGCTGGGACAACAATGAATTTGCTCAGGAGAAAATCCAGGCAACCCTGCAGGAACTGCGAGATGAACGGGATGCTGTTAAGGATCTTCTGTAATTTCTTTCGCAACACCTTTGAATCATTGGAGGGCTCTCTGAGCCTGAACCATCTGTCGGATGAAATTTTGTTCACAATTTCATTCGACAGGTTTCGATTTCAAGGCAGCGATTGCGAAATCCTGCTCGTCCGTTACTATTTTCAGGACACGAAAACAATATGTGTCTGTTGATTTGATCTTTACTCAGATGCATTTGTCGAGAAGACTTGAAATTAACTCTCCGAGTATTTCAAAATTGATGAACTCGATTTGCAATCAGTTTGGTGATTTGGTCTCAGGCCTGCTTCAAACACTGCAAAACCTGTCAGGAAATGCTCCAGTCCGATGGAAAATGAATTGGCTATGCCGGCAAAACGTAAGAAATTAGCCTCCGGGGCAAAAGTTCGACTGAAAGCAGGATCTACGATTCCCGAAGTTCCACCGGTCAATGCCGACCAGTGGACCGGAGTTGTGATTGAGGCTAAAGGCCGTGGAGATGCTCTGCAGTACATCGTCGAATGGGACGAAGAAACTGAGCAACGCATGCCAGCCGACTTTATCAAGGCCTGTGAAGAGACTGGCTTATTCTATAAAATGGCCTGTCTGCCCCATCAGGATGTTGAAGCCTGCGAATGATGGTTGAGCAGATGATGTTTCTGCATCCCCCTCATACGCAAAATAGAATTCGGATCGAACTATGAACGACACCACCCAACTCGACTCAGTACATCATTTGGCGATCTCTGTCGAAAATATTGCCGAAGCAGTCGAATGGTACACCGCCCAATTTCGCTGCGAAATTGCCTATCAGGATGAAACCTGGGCCATGCTGCAGTTCGCTAACCTGCAAATGGCTCTCGTGATCCCCGGCCAGCATCCACCACACATTGGCTTTGCCATTCCCGACGCCGAAAAATACGGCGAACTCAAACTGCACCGCGACGGCACCCGCTCCGTCTACACCGCAGACCCCTTCGGCAACATCGTCGAAATGCTAGACGACCAATCCATATAGACAAGCGAGCGTTCCGCTCGACCGGGGGCAGTCGCTTGGACTGCCTCATATTTAAGTACGCTCTGTTTGCTCCTGCAGTTCGTCGGGTGATAAAGATAAGATGTTCTCTCAAACCTCGTCAAATTTTTTCAGATGAAAATCGATGACCAGTGGCAGGTGGTCTGAAGCAGCCTTGGTGAGTTTTCGTTTCACGAGCCGTGCTTCATTCACGTAAAGCTTGCCTTTGACAAAGGCTTTATCGAGAGCGCCCATTGGCAGGTAAGCTGGGAACGAACGAAATTTTCGAATCGGTTTCGTGATTTGTCGAAAGCCCTGACGTTCGAAGGGGCCGCGTGCGAGGGTGTCTCTCCAGTCGTTGTAATCGCCAACGATGATCGTGGGAAGTTGAGCATTGTCTTGATAAACGGCTTGCTGAAAAAAATGTTCAACCTGAGCGTGCCTTTGTTTTTCTGCAAGTCCGAGATGCCAACCAATCAGTAAGAGTGGTCCCTCAGGCGTAACGACGACTGCGACTTGTGCTCCTCGCTTTTTGCGATGATTCAGTTTGAGGCAGACATGCTCGACGACCCGCAACGGGAATCGAGAGAGAATCAGATTACCGTAGCCACCGGTTTTGATTTTGTGATTCCACTGAAAATCGTAGCCTGCGTATCCAAAGTGTTCTTTGAAGATCGTCGGTTGGTTATGAAACCGTGTCCGGTTCATGTTGTGATCGACTTCCTGCAGGCAGATAATATCAGGATTTTCGTGTTCGATGACATCAATCGTACGTTGCAGGTTATATCGCTGGTCACGTCCTCCGTAACCTTTCTGGATGTTGTAACTCATCAGACGCATGGTTCGAAACTTCAGTAACTCGTATTGAGATAATGTATTCAGTTTGTCGTTTATTTAATCATAGAAGATAACAGTTGGACGAGAACAGCTTGCGTGTCATAAATTTTATTACTGAAGCCATTCCAGAATCATTACCAAATTGTAGTAGATTTTCACGATCACCTCTGTTTACAATAAATAATATATTTGTAGACGCATTGTTTTTTTGTTCAGCGGGCATGTTCCAATTCAGTTGGGCTCAACGGAATCTGATTACAAGACCACTTAATTGCCAGACGGCATTTTACATTGAACGATTGGCTTCAATGGCCGCGTTTCCATCGCGGCTTTTCTGTAAGACTCCAATACGATCATCGCCTCAGGTCATTTAGTTCGGTCACGGTTTTCAGAATTCGTATTCTTCAAGCCGAAGACCGGATGATCCATGTTGCCGAAATTTATACAAGCCAAACTATCTGACTCCCCACCCGCTACACGTCGTGCCAGACATACACTACAAGACCCGCAAGGTCCGGGAATGGTCGAATCGATCTTCTGGTTTCTAGGAACCTGGGGATTGCATCTGCTTGGAGTCGGGCTGACAGTCGGCGTCTTTGTCGCCATCTTTTCCAGCAGTGGATTGGCCTGGAACGATTTGATCGTGCTGGAATTCCTCGCCGCACATCAAATGACGCTGCTGGCTGGTGAGCAGTTTGTTTTTGTGACTCTTGTGTTAATCGCAGCCTGGTTTCGTCTGCGTGGAAATCTGGGGCATCGCCTGAGCAGCCGACCTCTGCCCTTTCAGCATGTTTTTCTGCTGACCTGTCTGGTGATTCCGCTCTCCACCTTTAGTACCGCACTACATCAATGGGGGATGCGTGGCTGGAATTCTTTGCTTGAAAATGTGCCTGGATTACGTGCGATGGACACCATGCAATCGATGGATTTATTGCAGGAGTTGTCGTCAACGACTCCCCTCTGGACTCTTCTGCTGGTATTCGCCATTGCACCTGCACTGGGAGAGGAGATTATTTTTCGAGGAGTCATCGGCCGTGGATTGATTAGGCGATGGGGGCTGGTCGGCGGGATATTACTGACATCTTTCCTGTTTGCGATCGCACATATGCACCCGGTTCACGCTCTGGCTGTGTTTCCGATTGGAATTGTTTTGCATTATGTTTATATCACAACTCGAAGCTTCTGGGCTCCGCTCTACCTGCATTTTTGTAATAACACATTTTCGATTATGAAATCGACACATACGATTCCCTCAGCAGAGAACTGGAATTTTACTGCGGCATTGACCATCACACTATGTCTGATTTTGTTTCTCTCATTTCTCTGGATCACTCGAGTGCGATATGTCCAGCATGATGGTAAAGAATGGACTCCCCCCCGCCCTTCCCTGGAATTACCAATCGAAATTCCTGTCACACTCACTTTTTCGAGCCTGCCCTGGCGACTGACCGTTGGTGGTCTCGTTCCACTGATAGGCTTTCTGGCAGCCACTGCTGCTCACGCTCAATAATGCTCTGTCGAGCTTTATTGTCGCCCTCAAATCGCTATTCCGCAGGCAGTTTGCCTGCTATTTATAACTGAACTAATGCGATAGTTGGAATAGTAGTGAAAAGTTCATTTGTATGTCGGGCTCATCTGACATTTTGCACATTCGCACTTTTTCTGAGAGCGGTTACAATCTCCCACTATAGATTCTTTCCTGCCTGCCCTGCGAATTTTCGATGCAAATAGTACGTCATGTTGATGATTACCACCCGTTTCGAGGGGGAGTTGTCTCAATTGGGAACTTTGATGGTGTCCATTTGGGACATCGTGAGATGCTGCGGAAACTTGTTTCGTTAGCCAAAAGTCGCGGCGTGAAGGCGACTGCGATGACATTTGATCCCCCGCCGGTCGCCCTGATTGCTCCCGAACGGGTGCCTCCCCGCTTGAGTACCGTGAAACGCAAAGCCGAATTGATGGAATCAGTGGGAATTGACTGCCTGCTCGTTTATCCGACCAGTCGAGAATTTTTGAATCTTTCCGCTCAGGATTTTTTCGAGCAAATCATTAGACAACAATTGCAGGCAATCGGGCTTGTCGAAGGTCCCAATTTTTTCTTTGGGAAAGGTCGTCAGGGAGATGTGAATTTGCTGGCCGAGATGGCAGCCAGTCAACAGATGGACTTTGAGGTTGTTTCGGCTGTCGAACAGGATGGGATGGTGATTTCCTCTTCCTTGATTCGACAGATGATTTCTCAGGGCCGAATTGAAGAAGCTGTCCACTGGCTGGGGCATCCGTATCGATTGACCGGGACGGTCGAAACTGGAGCCTCTCGTGGAAGTGGGCTTGGGTTTCCGACAGCGAATCTGACTGACATTCAAACTTTAATGCCCAGAGCCGGAGTTTATGCGGGGGTGACAGAAATTGAGGGACGACACTATCCGGCTGCCTTGAATATCGGGGCGAATCCAACTTTTGCAGATAATAATTTCAAACTGGAAGCGCACCTGATCGGCTTTCAGGGGGACCTGTATGGTCAGGAACTTTCTGTCGATTTACTTTCATTCACGCGAGAAATTCAGAAATTTGAAAATGCTGCCCAGTTGAAATCGCAACTGGAAAAAGATGTTTCTGAAATTCAGGCAATTGTATCGAATCGTATCGTGCAGTAACCTCAAATAAAAATGGACATCGAATTTTGCCAGGCAGTGCCTGACCTACATTTTTCTACAGAAGCAGACAGGCTGATTTTTTGGATACTCATCCCCTGAAATTTTTGAAGAACTTGCGTCGCACCGGGGAAATTGCGGCTATTCTGATCAATCATGGGTTTGGGGATGTTGTAGAACGGATCGGCCTCAATAAATATCTCAACTGGGGTCGTCGTAAACTTCTGAAAAAAACAGAGGAAGAAACACGCACGCTCACCCGCGGCGAACGTGTTCGCCTGACCTTTGAAACGCTCGGGCCGACATTTATTAAATTCGGACAGGTTTTAAGCACTCGTCCCGACTTAATTCCTCAGGATATTGTTGACGAACTTGCTTTGCTGCAGGAACGTGTCCCTCCCTTTGATTCTCAGGTGGCGATTCAGACAGTTGAGAAAGCCTTAGGTCAGACAATTGATGACTGCTTCGGCTCATTTGAGTCGGAGCCACTGGCAACGGGCTCATTGGGTCAGGTGCATTGTGCCCGATTGCCCGATGGATCCGAAGTAATTGTGAAAATTCGTCGACCTCGAGTGGTTCGCGATGTCGAACGAGATCTTTCCTTGATTCATGAACTGGCAGCTTTGATCAAAAAGCACGTTCCTGAAGCCGAAGTGTTTGACCCCGATGGACTGGTTCGGAATTTTGAACGGACAATTCGGCGGGAATTGAACTATCTGAGAGAAGCCCGCAGTATTGAAGATTTTGATCGGATGTTCGACGGCGATGCGTCTTTGTATGTCCCGCAGGTGTATCCTGATTACTGCCGGGAAAACGTGCTCGTGATGGAGCGAATTCGGGGCTATCGGGTTGATCAGATTTTCGATGTCCCCTGCCTCTGGGAAAAGCGTCGACAGATTGCCAACAATGGGGCACGGCTGTTTCTCAAGTCGGCATTTGAAAATGGCATGTTTCATGGAGACCCACATCCCGGTAATTTTCGGATTCTGGACGATGGTTCCATCTGCCTGCTCGACTTCGGCATGATTGGGATCTTGGACGAACAGATGAGAGAAAGTCTGGTTGATCTGTTTATTGCGACCGCTCGAAAAGATTCTCGTCGTTGCCTGAGAATTATGCTGCAATTGTGTGAAACGATGAACGATATCGATGAACGACATTTTTGTGCCGACTATCGCGAGTTTATCGACAAGTATTACGGCTTGCCGCTGGATCGGCTGGATATTGCCAAGATGCTACGGGATTTTGTATCGATTCTTTCGACACATCGCCTTCGTTGTCCCGGCGACTTAATGCTGCTGATCCGGGCGATCATCCATCTGGATGCAGTCGGTCGAAAAATCAATCCGGAATTCACGCTCGTTGAAGTCGTCGTTCCGCATTTTAAAAAGATTTTGCGGGATCGTTATCGTCCCGATCATTTGTGGGAACGAGTTCGTGAAGAAGCTCAAATACTGGGTCGAGCCGCTCATGAAATTCCACTGGAGATTGCGACCGCACTCAAAAAATACAATCGGGAAGATTCTTCATTCAAAGTAAAAGTGACTGGAATGGATTACATGGTCAACGAATTAGATCGTTCCAGTAATCGAATTGTCGTCGGTTTGATCGTCGCCTCCTCGATTCTTGCCTCCAGCCTGCTCGTTCGCAGCGATGCCGCCACGGATTGGTTCAGCGTGCCAATTTACATTATGTCCAGTTTTCTGGGAATCTGGCTGATTTATGGCATTTTTCGGAGTGGTCGATTGTGAGTGAAATAATTGCCGCGATTTTGAATACGGTAGAAAAGACTGATTCATTCGACACTCTGCGTCAATTAAATTTTTAGTAAGAAGATTTCCTGGGTGGCACGACCCAGAACGAAGTGATGGGCGTGGGGATTACAAACGACCACGCCCTTCGCGTTGCTCAGGGGCGTGCCACCCACCGATTGTGAAATAAAAATCGAAAAATCGTAATTCAGCAAATATTTTTGACAGGTTGGAAGCCTGTCCTACCAATTTATCAATAGAGATTGTTAACAGATGCAAGAAGAGCAAATTGGTCCTTTGAAATGTCGAATTGTGGGGAATCCTCGTAATGCAAAATTGACGGCTGTGTTTTGTCATGGATACGGAGCGCCTGGTACAGATCTTGTGCAACTGGCGCCGGAAATTCTCGGGTTGGATGAACGGCTCGATGGTCAGGTTGCTTTTGTCTTTCCGGAAGCTCCGCTCTCACTGGCGGAACTGGGGATGCCGGGCGGTCGGGCGTGGTGGGAAATCAATATGATGCGACTACAGCAGTTGTTACAGACTCGTCAGATTGAAAAACTCGTGATGGCACAACCCCCCGGATTGAAGGAAGCCCGCGAATTGTTCCAGAAGTTTCTGGAGGCACTCCAAAGTGAATATGATTTGACGATGGATCGGCTGATCCTCGGTGGATTCTCTCAGGGAGCGATGCTGACAACCGATTTCTTCCTGAGAACTTCCGATCAACCGGCAGGGCTTTGTCTGTATTCCGGAACAACAATCTGCCTGGAAGACTGGCAGAAACTGGCTCAGGAAAAAACAAAACTCCCTATTCTGCAGTCTCATGGAACACAGGATCCAATTCTCCCCTACGAAGCAGCTGTCTTGTTGAAAGATTTGCTGAACGAGAATGGACAGGAGGTCGAATTCCTGCCATTTCAAGGGCCGCATACGATTCCTTATGAAGCGTTGGAGCAGACGGCAAAAATGCTGGTCAATATTTCAGAGAGTAAATGATTACCTCACTCTACATAGACGAGCCAAGCCAGTTATTATATTGGTAGGATCATTATCATGCATGTTGACCTTTTGCAAAAAGTCAATAATTACTTAATCTCCAAAAACATTGACGGTGCCGCACTAGAACTTGAATCTCTGCTGCGAACAGTAACATCGGATCGATTCTCCACTCTGGCAATGTCTCACTTTACGAACTCATCGGATGCAGTATTTGAACATATCAAGAAGTTTGTTTCTGCTTGCCAAGACAAATTCGAAGTCCGTACTGTTTATCTGGAAATGAACGGATTTGATATCAATTATGATCGCTGGTATTTTGATTCATTTGCTTACACAGTTCATTATAACGTCACTGAAGACATGGATTGGCTATGCGATTGGTCATCACCTGATTGGAAACAATTTACACTTTGTGGACTTGAAAAAACACAGGATGACTTTCGTTGGTACTCTGAAAATAAAATTTACGAAAATAAGACTCACGATAAAGTTATGGAAATCGCTTCGCTTCTTGTAATGGTGCGGTTTATTCAACTCATCCGTGATTCAATCCCCATCAGTAAATCAAATAGTTCCATACCGTTACTCGCAACCGCTCACGATTTCGATATCTTTGGGCGATTAATGATATAGTGAATCGCTGGGGCCAAAAAGTTGCCTCCGATATTTCTTTCTGGGAAAACGCAATCATTAGTGATCTAGTTGGCTGAGTTCGCCCCCGGCCACTCAGAAAAATACAAATCCCAGTTCTTTCATCGGACTGATTTCACACCGATTTCAATTGAAACCAAAGAAGCAGGTCGTGGCATCCTCGACGAGGAAAACCTTCCTTTGTAGAATCGATTCCACACACCACAAACACGATCCTCAACAGAACCGCGCACATGGTTTCATTTCGCGATTACTTTCAAGAAGGCCCGATTCCCTGGACGCAGTCGAATTTATTGGGATTGCAGTATTTATCAGGCGAAGAGATCACTCTCATTCTCGATCAGGCAGCCGAGTTCAAACGGCTGGCAGCAGAAGGTCATTCCAAACTCGGGCTACTCAAAGGGACCGTTGTTGGAAACCTGTTTTTTGAGCCTTCAACACGCACACGCACCAGTTTCGGACTGGCAGCCAAGCGACTTTCAGCCGACACAGTCGATTTCTCTCCGTCGGGAAGCAGTCTCTCCAAAGGGGAATCGTTTCTCGATACCGCGCGCAACATCGAAGCGATGGGCGTTTCGCTGATGGTCGTGCGACATAAGACTCCTGGTGCTCAGCTGTTTTTATCACAACGCATGAACTCCCCTGTCCTCAATGCAGGGGATGGAACGCACGAACATCCGACACAGGGATTACTCGATGTGATGACCATGCGCGAACGCTGCGGGGATCTCGCAGGCAAAACGGTTGCCTTGGTGGGAGACATTCGCCATTCCAGAGTTGCACGATCCAACATCTGGGGGTTGACAAAACTAGGTGCCAAAGTGATTGTCTGCGGACCAGCGACACTCATTCCGCCACAAATTGAAAAACTGGGAGTTGAAGTTTCGCATTCACTGGATGAAGTGATTCCGCGAGTCGATTGCATCAATTTATTGAGGATTCAATTCGAACGTCAACGGGGAGCGTTTTTTCCATCAATTCAGGAATACGCCCATCTGTTCGGAATGAATGCCACTCGATTAAAACGGGCACGTGAAAATGTCGTGATTCTTGCACCGGGGCCAATCAATCGGGGAGTGGAAATCACGCCGCATGTCGCCGATGGAAAGCATTCGGTCATTCTCGATCAGGTCAGTAACGGCTTGGCGGTTCGCATGGCTGCCCTTTATTTGCTCCACAGACGTCAGCAGGAATTGCTTTCGTTTCCCCCAGAGCCGCAAGTTTCCCTCATATAGATTTTGACAGTCATGGCTAGTATTCTGATAAAAAACGGGCGTGTGATCGATCCGGCTAATAACCGTGATGAGGTCGCATCGCTGTTGATTATTGATGGACGAATTCAGACCAACCCAGGCGACGATGTTCATGCCGATGTGGTGATTGATGCGACGGATAAAATAGTTACGCCCGGTTTAATTGACATGCGGGTTTCGTTGCGGGAACCGGGGAGTGAAGAAGATGAGACGATTGAATCGGGAACGGCTGCCGCTTTGGCGGGGGGATTCACGACAATCGCCTGCATGCCGGATACCGAGCCACCGATGGATAATCGGGCAGCTGCTGAGTTTGTGATTCTGCAGGCTGATCGTGCCCGTAATTGCCATGTCATTCCGATTGGAGCGGTGACAAAGCAGTGTCATGGAGAAGAACTGGCTGAAATTGGACAACTGCTTGAAGGTGGCGCGCGAGCCTTCAGCGATGCTAAACAGACTATTGCCAATTCCGAAGTGATGCGCCGTGCTCTGGAATACACGGGCATGATGAATCGGCCGATTTTTCACCATGCTCAGGTGCCGGAATTGATAGCCGATGGCCTGATGCACGAAGGATTTTATTCCACACTCCTCGGTTTGCCTCCGATGCCAGCCGCGGCTGAGACGATTATGATTAATCGTGATATTACGCTCGCCGAAATTACGGGCGGACACTTGCATCTGATGGGCATCACGACCGAGTTTGGTGTTGAACAAATTCGCAAAGCCCGGGAACGTGGAGTGCGAGTGACCGCTGATGTCACGCCGCACCATCTTTATTTTAAAGATGAAGACTTACAGACATTTCATTCCAAATACAAAGTCAATCCCCCCTTCCGTACAGCTGAGGATATCCAGGCTCTCATCGAAGGTTTGCAGGATGGCACGATTGATGTCATCACAAGCGATCATCAGCCGTATGCCGAAGAGAAAATCACCTGCGAGCTGGATCAAACGCCCTTTGGGGTTGTCGGACTGGAAACACTGGTCCCCGCCTGCATTAACCGTCTGATCGAAACCAATTTACTTTCGTGGCTGGAATTGATCGCCAAACTGACCATCAATCCTGCGAGAATTCTCGGAATTGAAGCGGGCACGCTCTCCGAAAATACGGTCGCTGATATCACGATACTCGATCCGGCGATGTCTCAAACAATTGATCCCGACAATTTCCTGAGCAAGGGACGACGAACTCCATTTGCGAACAAGGAGCTTAAGGGCGGGGTTGACCATGTGATTGTCGGTGGGGAGTTGAGATACTCGGCTGCTTCATTGACGACAGGCTGATAAGTTGTCGCAGTTACTTTGAAGTCGACTGTTTTTGTTCAACTCTGCCCTAAAATTGATTGATCATTTTTATTACTCAGCAGATCAATCTTATGACGACAAAAAAATTGCTCCCGATAATCGCTTTAGTCATTGGCTGCGTATTATTCATTTCAATCGTGTGCTTTTTCATGTTCAATGCATGGAAAAAACGCGAGGTGGAATTTGCGACTCATCCGGCGACGAATCAATTGATTCCGAGTGTGAAGCAAGCCATCGTCGATAATTCGAATAGAGTTTACGGCACATACAAAGATTTGAAAATTCCGCAGACTGCTCCTGTTCAATGGACAACGCCAGCGGATGAAAAGGGTGAGCCTCAGCATCGGCTTTTGAATGCTCAGGCGTTATACACACAGCATTGCCTGATGTGTCATGGTGTGAATGGAGCCGGGGATGGTCCGCAGGCTCATATATTGAATCCAAAGCCACGTGATTTTCGGCTGGGCATTGTCAAATATACGTCTACTGAAGTTGGGCAGAAAGCCAGCACGGACGATCTGCAGAATGTGATCAAAAATGGAATTGCCGGGACCGGCATGCCGGCGTTTAAGGGGCTGGGAAATCATGAGATCGCGCAGATTGTCGACTATGTGAAGTATCTGGCGTTACGCGGGGATACCGAGAGAGTTGTTTCGATTGAAGCCGCGGTCGATTTTTCAGAGGCTCAGGCTTCAAAAGGAAATCGGCAGGATCTGCTCGAAGAAGCAAATAGATTCATAGAGGAAGATATGCCTCCTATTTACGATGAGGAGTCAGAACGCTTATTTGATATATGGAAGAAGGCGGATTCTCCCTCTCAAATTGTCGAGCCGGAAGGCCTCCCCCCTGCCCCAACAGAATCTTCTCTGGCCGAGCCTTCGATACTCTCGATTGAGAATGGCCGCAGGCTTTATCTATCGAAAAAAGGCCAGTGTGCCAGTTGTCATGGTGAGACTGGCAAGGGAGATGGGGAACAGACGACACAGTTTCATAAACGACCGGATGGATCGAATTATGAAGAACCCGGGTTGCATGATGCCTGGGGGCATGTGGTGAAGCCGCGTGATTTGACGTATGGCGTCTTTCATGGAGGTCGGCGGCCGATTGATATTTATCGTCGGATTTATGCGGGGGTTAAAGGGACGCCGATGCCGGCTTATGGGACATCGGGATTGAGCGAAGCAGAGATCTGGGATCTGGTGAATTATCTGCTTTATCTGGCGGGAGATTTTCCGGAGATCAGTCAAGAAACCTTCAGTCATTAGACGTCCCGCGACAGACTCATTACTATTCAAATTGATATCTTCCTCGATGAGGCACGATTTTTGCCGCATCGTCCTACCAGAAAATCTCCTGCCTTATTGGCACTTACGAGTCATATCTGTTAATACAATTATGCCTTGATGATTCATGATTGAGGCGATAGATATGTATAGAAAGTCAGCTGTATTTCTCACGTATGGAATTTCTCTGTCAGATTTACAGTGATTTCAAAATTGAAATGACGGCTTTTATTTTTGCGTTTACAAATTGGAGTAATCAATCCTGATGAACAGTGTAACGAATTCAGCGTCGGACCAGCCTGCGGTAAAGAACGCAGATGCACAGGCAATGATTTCCGCACAGGGACTGACGAAATATTACGGCGAATTCATTGCGGCTACGGATGTCAGCTTTTCCGTCTCCCGCGGCCAGGTCGCTGCTTTTCTGGGTCCGAACGGAGCCGGGAAATCAACGACCATGAAAATGCTGACGGGCTTCCTGTCCCCAACACGCGGACGAGCCAGCATTGGCGGATACGATGTGTTTGAGGATCGTCTGGAAGCGGCTCAAATGCTGGGTTATCTGCCGGAAAACGGCCCGCTGTATGCGGAAATGACGCCTAAAGCGATGATGAAATACTGTGCTCGTATTCGCGGGATGTCAGCCGGTGATACTGCTGCCCGAATCGATTATGTCGTTGATCGATGTTCGCTGGGAACGGTCTGGGAGAAGCCAGTCGGGAAACTCTCCAAAGGATTTCGCCAGCGTGTCGGCATGGCTCAGGCGATTTTACACGATCCCGAAGTCTTGATTCTGGATGAACCAACCAGCGGTCTCGACCCGAATCAGACGCACCAGGCGCGCGAATTGATTCTCAGTCTGGCCGAATCGAAAACAATTCTGCTTTCAACGCACATTCTGGCAGAAGTCCAGGCGATGTGCAGTCGCTTAATTCTGATTAACAACGGTCGCGTCATTCTCGATGGACCGATTGAAGAATTAGCGAATGGGGTCACCGAATTGGAAGATCGATTCCGAGAATTGACGGCTTGAGACCTCAAGCGTATTTAAGAAGAATCCTGTAGGTCGGGCAGTGTCCGACCTACAACTGATAATTCAATATGAGACTATTCTAGAGTCTCTCTCAAATAGAGGAGTAGGACACACGATGATTCGCGGACATGTAATACACGCGGTCTTTTCCAGAAATCTGGCAGGTTTTTTTTCCGGTCTTCTGGGCTATGTCGTTATTGTCGCCTTTGTGGTGATCGCTGCCTCGCTGGCATTTTCGGCTGATTTTTTCGCCAGTAATCATGCGACACTCGACCAACTGACATCCAACTTTCCGGCTCTGCTCGTTTTTCTAATCCCGGCTCTCACGATGACCTGCTGGGCAGATGAACGGAAAATGGGGACGGATGAGTTGCTGTTCACGATGCCAGCGACCGATCTTGAGATTCTAATCGGTAAGTATCTGGCCATTCTGGCTGTTTACACCGTTGGTTTACTATTTTCATGCACGAACCTGATCATGCTCAGTGTGATCGGCAATCCCGACCCAGGCGTTCAATTCACAACCTACATCGGATACTGGCTAGCCGGTGCGTCGCTGATCAGTGCCGGGATGCTCGCTTCCGCATTAACGAGTCACTCAGCGGTTGCGTTTGTGCTGGGGGCAATCTTCTGCTGCATCCCCGTCTATATTTCTCTGGTTGCGAATGTTGTGACATCAGGAGTGGCTGCGTTTCTGCGAACATTTGGTATGTCTTCCGAACGCGTTGCAGCGATCATTCCTCAGGCTGGAGCGATGGATGTTTTTACCATCAGTCATCACCTGAGTGATTTTGCTCTTGGAATTCTGCCGCTGGCCGGGATAGTTTATTTCTTCTCGTTGATTGGGTTGTTTCTGTATCTGAATTATGTGGTCATTTCCCGACGACATTGGAACACAGGCGAAGAGAACAACTCAATGGGCTGGCAGTTCTCGGTCCGCTCGATTTCTCTGGCGATTGCTCTGATGAGCATTACAACTCTGGCCATTGGCTCGGTCAGCCGTTTCGATTTTACGCAACGAAGTCTGTACACGCTTTCTTCGGTCACCTCGAAAGTCATTAAGGAGCTTGATGCCGAGCGACCTGTGACGATTCAGGCGTTTGTCAGTCCTCAGGTTCCAGAAGAATACTCAGCTGTGCATCAGAATCTGATCGGCACCTTACGCGAACTGGCTCATCGTGGCGGTTCGAAAATCAATGTTCGCATCACAAATGTGGAGCCATTCAGTGAAGAAGCCGAACAGGCTCGATTACTGGGAATCACTTCACGATCTGTGCAGACAGAACGCAATGGAGAGATCAAAATCGAAGAGATCTTCATGGGCGTGCGAATCAGCAGTGGTTTGGATGAAGTGGTCATTCCCTTTTTCGATTTAGGGAATTCAGTGGAATACGAACTGACTCGCTCTCTGCGAACTGTTTCCCGCGAAACCCGATTGACGGTCGGCATTTTGAAAACCGATGCCAGTGTTGCTGGTGGATTTGACTCGGCGACGTTCCGTAGCCAACCGGAATGGAGGATCGTGACAGAGTTGAAGAAGCAATATAACATTGAAGAGATTTCTCCAGACTCTCCAATTGATGAATCCAAATTCGACGTCCTGCTGGCGATCCTGCCTTCTTCGCTGACAGAGCCACAACTGGAAAACCTGGTCACGTATGTGGCCACAGGAAATCCGACATTGATCTTTGATGACCCCATGCCGATGTTCAACATTAATATGGCTCCTCGCATGGAGAAACCGCCTCAAGGTGGTGGCATGATGGGTCAGCAGGCTCCGAGTGAACCAAAAGCCGATGGCGGTAAATTAACCTCACTGCTGGGTGTAATGGAAGTTGTCTGGGAGAATGGAGAAATCGTTTTTGATCGCGATTCTCCATATCCGAAAATTGAGGATATGCTCGGGCCGGAAGCCGTGTTCGTCTACGATAAAAGAAAGGCTCGCGATGCCTTCAATCCCGACGATCAGACGACAGCCGGATTGCAGCAGATGCTGATTTACTACTCGGGAACAGTTGTTCCGCGAGAGAGTGAAACTATGGAATTTACACCTCTGCTGCGATCGGGAGCGGCGAATTCCGGGATCTTGAATTTTGATAATCTGATCATTCGAAATCCACTATTTGGAATGACGCTCAATAATAATCCCCGTCGCGACAATGATGAATTTAGCCACGTCGTAGCAGCACGAGTGAAATCGAAAGCGGATGAAAAAGAGTCTGGTAAAAACCCCGTCATCAATGCGATTTTTGTGGCGGATATCGATCTAATTTCCGATGGAATTTTCGATCTGGCAGAACGACAAAGCATTCAGGCTCTCGGCATCGAGATGAAACTCGACAACATCAAGTTCGTCTTGAACTGCGTCGATTCATTGGCCGGTGAGGAAGATTTCATCTCACTGAGAAATCGTCGGGACGAATCCCGTACACTCGATTGGGTCGAAACGTTGACATCTGGAGCTGTGGAAAAACGAAGTGCCGCAGAGAAAGCTGCTCGTGAGGCTGAAGAAGAACGATTAGCCGATGCGAATCAGGAGTTGCGGGATAAAATTGCCGAACTTGAAAAAGATACGTCTATGGATGAGTTGGCAAAACTCCGTGAAATTCAGATGTTGCAGTCGGCATTGAGCCGTAAGGTGGAAGTCGACACCGTCGATATTGAACGAGAATCGGAAGCGCAAATCCAGGCGATTAAAGCGAGTTCAGAACGGGAAATCGCTGCCGTCAAAGGACAGTTCCGCTTCTGGGCGATTGTGCTGCCGCCACTTCCAGCGATTCTTCTCGGTTTGATCATCGGTTTTTCCCGCGTTCGCAATGAACGTCGCATGATTATCGATGAACGACGGGTTAAGCGAGCTTAGAGCAAATTTTCTAGAAGCATTTTTCAAGTTTCCTATATCGAATTTAGAGGACCAGTGTTCGGATCCAATTTCTCAGTGAACTGAAAATGAGAAGTGAACCAGGTCATGATTCCCATAAGAGGTTGAGTTTCTGATGAACAGTATGACTCGAACATTAATTTATGTTGTCGTTGCCGTTGTAACGCTCACTTTAGCCATCTGGAATGGCATGCCTTCGGCAGAAATGAATGTCAATGTGGCCGCCAATGTGGGTGAAAAGTTTTTCCCGGAGTTTACCGATCCCACTGAAGCGACCGGCGTGCGGGTGATTGTCTTCGATGATGAGACCGCTGTGATTAAGCCTTTTGAGGTCAGCCGTGTGGGTAACGAGTGGAGAATTCCCTCCCATTACGACTACCCCGCTGATGGAGCCGAACAGTTGTCGAAAACTGCCAGTTCACTTGTTGGCGTGGAGCGTGGAGCGGTTGCAGGTGAATCTGAACTCGACTTTGCCCGACTGGGCGTTGTCGATCCCTTAGCGGATGACAAAGATTCCCTGAAAGGTCGTGGTGATCGCCTCACCTTGACCAAGGGTGATACTGCTTTAGTCGATCTGATTATCGGCAACAAAGTTCCTGATAAGACGGATCAATATTATGTGCGAAAGCCGGATGATAAAATCACTTATATCACCAATCTGAAAATTGATCTGACCACCAAGTTTGGCGACTGGATTGAACCGGATTTGCTCATCATTGAACCTGCCTCACTTCGAGAACTTGAGATTCACGATCATTCTGTCGATGTACTTAACGGTCGTATTTTAGCCGGTTCCGATGTGATCCTGACGCGAGCTTCCGATTCTGATCCCTGGACAATGGCTGGTCTGGATCCCGCAAAAGAGGAATTAAAATCGTCAGAAGTCAATGCCATGGTGACGGCTCTTGATGGGCTGAAAATTATCGGTGTTCGCCCCAAACCGGAAGGTCTGCGGGGGGATTTGCGAATGACCGGGGATGTGACACCGAGTCGGAGTACTCAACGCGAGTTGAATAGCCGAGGGTACTATTTAGTGCCGACTGAAGATCGAGGCTTAGAATTATACTCCAATGAAGGAGAGCTCTCGGCTCTAACGAATTCTGGCGTCAAATATGTGCTGAGATTCGGCGATTTATTCACGGGTGATGAATTCGATATTGAAGTTGGCTCTGCCCAGAGTGAGGATGAAGAGGAAACCGAGGAGCCTTCAAAACCTGCCGATGAAAGTGGATCAAAAAAGAGCCGCTATCTGTTTGTTTCTGTGCAGTTTGATCCCGATGCAATTGGTGCAATTCCTACGAAACCGGTCCCCCCAGCGGAATCGGAAACAGAAGCGAGCCCTGAGCCTGCTGATGGCGACGCAGCGGAATCTGAAACAGAGACCGCTGAGATAACCGATGATAAGCAAGCCGCTTATGAGGCTGCATTGAAGCAATACGAACGGGATCTTGAAGAGCATAAGAAACAACTTGAAGATGCCAGAAAACTTGTCGATCAGCTCAATGACCGTTTTGCCGACTGGTATTACGTGATTGACGCAGCCAGTTTCGATCGTTTGAATAAAGGACGAGCCGATTTAGTCGAGGAAAAGGCTCCTGCTGAAGAACCGGCTCCGGAAACATCAACGGAGACGAAACCGGAAATGCCGGCTCCTGTGAATTCAACTCCCGTTCCCGAAGAGACAACATCGACTCCTGCTCCTGCTGGAACCTCGACAAAACCCGAAATGCCAGCTCCAACGGAAGCAACTCCTGCTCCTGCAGCCACAACTTCGACTCCGGCCATGCCGGCTCCAGCAACCACAAGTACTCCTCCACCGGTTTCAACCTCGGAAACAACACCTCCCGCAGAGTCGACTTCGACACCTGCACCGGCCACGACATCCTCTCAGTAGAGAAATTGCGTGAACCGTTTGACCTTTTTGGGGTCAGGACATAAAGTATGTCAAATAAACCAAGTCGTTTTGTCTGAATCAGTAAGACACTCTCATGTTGAATTTCCATGTGATCATTATTGGCGTGATTATTACCGGGCCTTATTAAGGTGACGCTGGGATCGCATAATGCTTTCATAATCCTCTCAGGTCACTCACCTGAGAGGATTTTTTTATTTCCACAGATCGAGGCATTTTGAAATGCGGGGTGCCTTCGCATGTGCAATTATTAATTAACACGTAGAATTCGCTCAGGCAGAACGCGGATAAATCATTTTTGAAATATTCTAGAATCAATCTTATGTCCAGAATCCAGATCTACGATACGACACTTCGCGATGGCAGTCAGGGAGAAGGTGTCAATTTCTCCCTACAAGATAAACTGATGATTACCGCCAAGCTCGATGAACTCGGATTCGATCTGATTGAAGGGGGTTTCGCTCAGGCCAATCAGAAGGATGCCGAGTATTTTCAGCATGTGCAGGACATGGATCTGAAACATGCTCAGATCACTGCGTTCGGAATGACTCGCAAAAAGGAGATCGCAGCCGAGGACGATCTGGGCTTGATTGCTTTGCGGGATGCAAAAACGCCTGTTTGCACAGTCGTCGGAAAGACGTGGGACTTGCATGTGACGGAAATTCTGCGGGTCGATGAAGCCGAAAACCTGGCGATGATCCGCGACTCTGTCGCTTATCTTGTCGCCGAAGGACGACGGGTCATTTATGATGCCGAGCATTATTTTGATGGGTATCGACACAATCCTGAATTCGCCCTGAAAACCATCCAGGCGGCTTCAGAAGCAGGAGCGGAACTGGTCTGTCTGTGTGACACGAACGGGGGGACTCTTCCCGAAGGAATCGCAGCAGCCGTCAAAGCAGCTAAGGGCGCCATTAAAGCCCCGCTGGGAATTCATTGCCATAACGATTCCGATGTTGCGGTCGCCAATACAATTCGTGCCATTGACGAAGGGGCAGTTCAGGTACAGGGAACAATCAATGGGATCGGTGAGCGTTGTGGGAATGCCGATCTCGTTTCGGCAATTGCAAACCTGGTCCTCAAGAAAAATTATCAGGCCTTGCACGAAGGTTCGGTCGAACATCTGACCGAACTCTCGCGATACGTTTATGAACTGGCCAATATGAATTTCCGATCCAATCAGGCATTTGTTGGCAGTAGTGCTTTTGCCCATAAGGGGGGCATGCACGTGCACGCGGTCAATCGTCTGGCTTCCAGTTATGAGCATATCACTCCTGAAGTCGTCGGAAATAATCGCAAAATTCTGGTGAGTGAATTGTCGGGACGTTCGAATATCGTCGCCAAAACGACGAAGTATAATCTGAACCAGGATGCCGAATTGATGAAGGCGATTTTGGCTCGCGTTGAAGAGCTGGAGTATGCAGGCTATCAATTCGAAGCAGCAGAAGCTTCGTTCGATTTGCTGATCAAGAAAGTTGCCAAGACTTACGAGCCGAAGTTCGCAAGACTCCATTATCGGGTCAATGTCGAAACGGATTCTGCTCATGATCCCCAGACCGAAGCGACTGTCAAATTAAAGGTTAATGGGAATACTGAGCACGTTGTTGCCGAGGGAGATGGCCCGGTGAATGCTCTCGATAATGCTCTGCGAAAGGCATTGATCCCTGCCTACCCGGCCCTCGAAACACTTCAGCTCGTCGATTACAAAGTGCGAGTCATCAATTCGACCGGTGGAACCGCAGCCAAGGTGCGAGTGGTGATCGAAAGTAAAGATAATAAAGAGGTCTGGAGCACGATTGGCGTGAGTGAAAATATTATCGAAGCGAGCTGGCTGGCTCTTGTGGATAGTGTCGAATACAAGCTCTATAAAGATGATGGTGAATTTGAACCGGCAAAGTGATCCTATTTTAAAGAACTCAAACAGTAATGGGCGAGCCAGCAAAGGCACCCGCCGGAAGGTGCGTCAAGATGCACCCTACAATTAAAACTAACTCAATAATTATTGATCGTGATATTGATGGCTGAAATTTCAAAGCAGTATGAACCGAAAGATGTTCAATCCAAGTGGTTTCAAATTTGGGAAGAGCGTGGGTATTTCGATGCCGATCCCGACCCCAAAAAACCGCCGCATACAATTATGATTCCCCTGCCGAACGTCACCGGGGCGTTGCATATGGGACATGCCTTAAACGGGACCCTGCAGGACTTGTTGACTCGCTGGAAACGGATGCAGGGCTATTCCGCCTTATGGATGCCGGGGACGGATCATGCGGGCATTGCGACACAGGCGGTTGTTGAACGTCGCATGCTGGAACAGGAAGGCCTCACTCGGCACGACATCGGTCGCGAAGCGTTGGTCAATCGGATTTGGAAGTGGAAAGATTCCTATGAGAAGCGGATTCTCAATCAGTTAAAGCAACTCGGTGCAAGTTGCGACTGGCGTCGAACTCGCTTCACGCTCGATGAAGTTTGCTCGGCTGCCGTTCGTAAGACGTTCCTGAAATTGTTTCGCGATGGATTAATCTTTCGAGGCAAACGGCTCGTCAACTGGGATGCCTATCTGCAGACAGCAGTCGCCGACGATGAAGTTTATCCGGAGGAAATTGCTGGTCACTTCTGGACGTTTCATTATCCGGTTGTCGATGATCAGGGAAATCCGACTGGCGAAAAACTTTCATTCTCGACCACACGTCCAGAAACCATGCTGGGCGATACTGCCATGTGTGTTCATCCGAGCGATGAACGTTATACGCATTTGATTGGGAAGAATGTTCTCATTCCGCTGAACGGTCGATTAATCCCGATTATTGCCGATGCCTTACTGGCCGATAAAGATCTCGGAACCGGCTGCGTTAAAGTCACACCTGCGCATGATCCCAACGATTACGCGTGTGGACTGCGTAATCAGCTCGAGATGATCAACATTCTGAATCCTGATGGGACATTGAATGAGATTTGCGGTCAGTTTGAGGGACTCGATCGCTACGCTGCCCGCAAAGAAATCGTCGCTGAGATGGAGAAACTCGGCTATTTTGAAGCCGTTGAAGAGCGATCGATTCCGCTCAAACATAGCGATCGTTCGAAGACGCCGATTGAGCCGTATTTGTCGGATCAATGGTTCGTTAAAATGGATACGCTGGCTCAATCGGCGATGGATGCTGTTGAGGATCATCGTGTTCGGTTTTTTCCTTCGCGTTATTCCAAAACATATCTGGACTGGTTGGGAGAAAAACGGGACTGGTGCATCAGTCGTCAACTCTGGTGGGGTCATCGGATTCCGATCTGGTATTGCGAGACCTGTACCGAAGATGAGTTAAAGCAAATCTTTGCTGGGCGAGAGGATGTTAGCTACACCCATGATGCTGAGAACTCCTGCTGGTTGATTTGTGCGGAAACCGATTTGTCAGCCGATGCTCTTGGGCCTGAACATGAATTGAGTCAGGACGAGGACGTTCTCGATACCTGGTTCAGTTCCGCCCTATGGCCTCACGCTACTTTAGGCTGGCCGAACACCGAGCAGAATCCTCCTTTAAATGGAGAAGCACAGGAATCATCATCTGGCAAAAATGAAGTTCTGGATTACTTCTATCCGGGCAATGTTTTGGTCACAAGTCGCGATATCATTACGTTGTGGGTTGCCCGTATGGTTTTGACGGGGCTTTACAACATGGAAGACATTCCGTTCTCGCACGTCTGTATCCACCCGAAAATTCTCGATGGTTTCGGTCGTACGATGTCGAAGTCAAAAGGCAACGGCGTCGATCCGATGGATCTGATCGATAAATACGGAACCGATGCCGTCCGCTTTACGCTCGCCTCTCTGGCGGGGGAAACTCAAGACGTCAAATTGCCGGTTGGTTATGAGGATCCGGAAACGGGTGAAGTTATTCCTCAGGAGCAGTTTCATACGGAAGCCAAACCTGTCGATGGTGAGAAGCCCCGCGTCAAGTTTCCGAGGAGTAAGCGGGAATTGCAGTATACGAGTCCGAACTTTGAGCCGGATGAGGGGGAGCCGGTTGCGAGAATGGTTTCCGAACGCTTCGAGTATGGCCGGAACTTCTGCAATAAATTCTGGAATGCAACTCGATTTGCCATGCTCAACCTGGAGGGCTACACGCCTGGTGAAATTGACATCAAAACATTGCCGCTGGAAGATCGCTGGATTTTGAGCCGACTTTCTCAGACCGCTGCCGAAGTTACGACTTGCCTGGAACGATATCAGTTCGATATGGCAACCCGCACAGTTCGTGATTTCACGTGGAATGAATTCTGCGACTGGTATCTGGAAATGATCAAGCCTCGCTTGCGAAGCGAAGATCAGAAAGCCGAGGCTCAACGAGTTCTGGTTGCGGTTCTCGATTCATTACTGAGACTCCTTTCTCCTTTCGTCCCCTTTGTTACGGAAGAACTCTGGCAGAAACTGGGCGAACTGGCTCCGGAACGGGGCATTCCAGAACCGATGCCAGCTGAAGAAGCCGCGATGATTGCTGCCTGGCCGAAGTTGCCCAAGGAGTGGATTGATACCGAGTTTGAAGGCCGGTTTGAGCGTCTTCGTGATTCCGTTATCGCAGTTCGTAACGTTCGAGCGGTCTATGGAATTCCTCCCGGGACCCCTCTCACCTTACGTATGCGTGCCAGTGAAGCGATTGCGAATGATATGAATTCGGTTTCTGGTCAATTTGAAAATCTGGCGAAAACTGTTTTGGAAGCAGCCGGGGCTGAGGTGACTCGTCCAGATGGTTCTGCCAGTTTTACAATTGGAGAGATCGATGGTTATATCCCACTGGGAGGCGTTGTCGATTTGAAAGCAGAACTGGAACGACAGGAGAAGGAAGCATCAAAACTCAAGGGCTTTATTTCTGGACATGAGAAGAAGTTGAGCAACGAAAAGTTTGTCAGTAATGCTCCCGATGATGTTGTCAACAATGTTCGTGAAACTTTGGCGAATTTGCAAAGTCAGCTTCAGAGTGTCGAAGAAGTGATTGCACAACTCAAGAAGATGTTATAATCTGATCTAAGCTACTACCCCCTTGCTAATTATGCTCAGGGGGCGAGAAGCGTTCAGCTGGAATCACAGCTTCGATCTTTCGATGTCATAAAGATCAGGGAAGTTAATCCTTTGAAGAGTGAGGCGTTCCATGGCTTATCAAGCGGGTTGTTTAACGATTTATCAGGCTGGGGAATTGACAGTTGTTGGCTTTGGCGGCCAGGATGCTGTTGCGAATTTGAATCTGGCGGAATGCCGGGATGAACTGGTCAAGGTGATCAAGGAACATAATTGTAAAGTCCTGGCATTTGATCTGACCGGTGTGAAATTGATTCCCAGCGGCACACTCGGATTGATCGCAGCCATGCGAAATCTGGGAGTGACCGTGCACATTTACAATCCGTCTGATGATGTTCGCGATGTTCTGGAAATTACCAAACTCGATACGATCATCGAAGTTCACGAAGTCGAAATTCCGCAAGCCTGAATAGCTCTACCCTCCAGAGAGATTCCCTGTATATCAGTTGCTGAAAGAGCTTTATAACGACAGGCAGACATGATGTCATTCAGTCGAGAACAATGGGAAGAACTCGAAGAGTGGTCCTATTTGAAATCGATGATTTCAAAGTTGGTGACAAACGACAAGTTTTCTGCAATTTCGCTGCAGGCATTTTGTGAGACATCCTCTCCCGTTTTGCAGATGGGAAGACAGAGACAGGATGCGGAACTGAATGACGACTCACTTTTTTTGATCGCCTCTTTAACAAAACCTGTGATTGCGACCGCTATTCTTAAACTGGTCGAACTGGGGAAACTTTCGTTGAACCAGCGGCTCTCGGAGATTTTGCCAGAATGGAATCGTGGTGAAAAACGTCGAATTACCATTCGCCAACTTCTCTGCCACGCATCCGGTTTGCCGGATCAACTTCCAGAGAACCTGGAGCTTCGTGATCAGCAGGCAACACTCGATGAATTCTATCAGCGAGTTATTGATGTCTCGCTCGATTATCCTCCCGGCACCAGTTCACGCTATCAAAGCATGGGGTATCTGGTTCTGGCCAAGGTGGTTGAGAAGTTAACCCGACTGTCACTGGAAGAATTCATTCATCTGCAGATTTTCATTCCACTGGGGATGAATAATAGTTTTCTTGGCATTCCCGCTTCTGCAAATTCGACCGCTTTACTGAATCGAGTCGTCGATGTCGATCTCCCTGAAGAACAACTCGAGTTGACTGGCAACTGGAACAGCGATTACTGGCGAAGCCTGGGTGCACCCTGGGGAGGGATGTTGTCCACATCGGCTGATATGCTCAAGTTTTGCGTGGAAATGACCAAGATTCAGCGTGGAGCAGGCACGATTCTCAGCTCAGCTTCGTTGAAGGAAGCGTATCAACCACAGTTGAGTTTTTTCGAGCAGATGTCCGAACGCGAAAAGAATTACCGCAGTTGGGGACTCGGTTGGCGACATAACTGGAAAGCTCATCCGGAAACATTTGGGGATACACTTCCGGAAAATGTAATCGGTCATTGGGGAGCGACGGGATGCCTGATGTGGATCGATCTGGATACCAACTCGGCTGCGGTCATCTGTACGACTAAACCAAGTTCGCAATCACGCGTGAAATTAGTTCAGCTATCCAATATGGTTCATACTGTCATTCAGGCTTCTTGCCGTAAATTTCGAACATCGCAATCTGGAAATTGACACCATATGTTGCCAGCCTCACAATTCCTTCTCGCATTTCTGGAAACCCCTGAAGTCATCGCAGGGCATGAAGTCCCAGCCTGGATGACCGGCTTCTTTACAATGCTGCTCATCGCGATGGTTCTCGCGCTGGCATTCGAGGAAAAAATCCATGCCAAAAAATCGATTATTGTCGGGACTTTTGCAGGTTTGTGTCTGATTCTCGAAGCGATGTTTGCGGCCTGGTTTGATGTGCAACTCCTGCCATTCGGGGAAATTATTCTGCCGAATGGTCATCATTTGCCGATGCCGGTTTACATACCCGGAATCGACTGGAGCGTGATTACCGTCATTCTGGGAGCGAGTCTATTTGTGGAAGTGACGAGCCGATCTGGTGTTTTCAGCTGGCTGGCGATTCGACTGACGAAGCAATCGGGGGGCGATCCCTGGTTGTTATTGATTTATTATGGCTGCCTGACCGTTCTGTTTTCAGCCGTTCTTAATAATGTGACGGCGATGATTATTATTGGCAGTCTCACTTCGGTTTCTCTGGGCAAGCTGAAACGCCCTGAGCTGATGCTTGGGTTTCTGATGGTCGAAGGTTTGCTGACGAATGTCGGAGGCTTGCTGACACTGATCAGTAGTGTGCCGAATATTATTGTCGGAAAAACGGCTGGAATCAGCTTTGCGAAATTTTTTCTGATCGCTGCTCCATATGTCTTTGTCGCCACGGCAGCAACTCTGTTTATGGGACGTTGGCGATTTAAGATTGATAGCTTAAAAACCGACGAAGAAAAAGCCGAAGCCAGGGCCCTGGTGGAAGGTTTTGACGAGAACGAGAGTGTGCCGAATCAAAACTTTTTCTGGATGGCAGTGGTCGTCCTATGCTTATTTATCGCGACATTGGCTGGTCAGTCTGCCCTGCCCTGGAATCTCGACAAACTTGGTATGGGCTTTATTGCCCTGTTCTTTGCCGGTGTGATGCTGCTAGCCTACAAAAATGAAGTTCATAAATACTATGCAGCGATGGACTGGGATCTGCTCGCTTTTTTTGCGGGATTGTTTGTCGTCATTTATGTGATGGAACAGGCCCTCGTGCTCGATTTAATTGGCAAGGGGATTGCCCAGATGCTTTTACTGCCTGCCTCGGCAGCCTCGGCCTCTTTATTAACCTCGGCAGCGGTGGCAAGTTCTGTTACTGATAATATCCCCCTGGCTGCTGTGCTGGCAAAAATTTTGTCGGGGATGAGTCTCCCCGCAGATTCTTCATTGTGGTGGTGTGTGATCCTCGGAGCCAATCTCGGTGGAAACATTACTCCAATCGGTTCGGCTTCAACCGTTGTCGCTATGACGTTGATTCATAAGCAAAAGCTACCATTAACATTCATGGGTTTCGTTACGATGGCTGTTCCCTTCGCGGCGATGCAAATCGTACTCGCGATTTTGTATGTTGTGATATTTTTATGATCTGAGAGTCTTTCCATGTGCGCTCATTCTAAGACCAGGCATCAAATATTGTTTCTGATTGCATCGTTAACATTCAGCCTGGGAAGTCATTCATTTGATGTCATGGCAGATGATCAGAATCATTTGATTGCTCCGACACAGCCTTTGAGCCCTGAGCAACAGCGTCAGTTGTTTCAACTTCCCGAGGGCTTTGAAATTCAACTCATTGCTGCTGAGCCAGATATCGGCCAGCCGATGAATTTGAATTTTGATGCTGCGGGTCGATTGTGGGTGACCAGTTCCTTGGAGTATCCCTATCCGGTTCAAGCTGAAGGAGTCCAGGATCGACCGGGGAATTTCCCCGGTGTGGGAGTGCCACCTGCGAAAGATCGCGTAACGATTATTGATGGTATCGAGCCTTCAGGTCATTCACAGCGAATCATTCAATTCGTCGTCACGTTGAACATCCCGATCGGAATATTACCGCTATCCAAAGCTGAAGCACTCGTTTACAGCATTCCCAATATTAAGAAATTGACAGACCGGAATCATGATGGGAAGTCTGATTTGAGTGAGGAATTGATTGGACCTTTTGGTAATATCGATACACATGGAATGACCAACTCTTTCACTTATGGTCTGGATGGCTGGGTCTACGCCTGTCACGGATTTGCGAATCAATCGAATGTCGAAGCCACTGATGGATCGAAATTGCAATTGAACTCAGGAAACAGTTATCGCTTCCGTCCTGATGGATCACAACTGCAACAATGGACCTGGGGACAGGTCAATCCGTTTGGACTGACATTTGACCCATGGGGAAATTTGTACTCTGCAGATTGTCACTCTCACCCGCTCACACTTCTGCTGCCGGGTGCTTATTATCAAAGTTTCGGCAAACCGCATGATGGACTCGGTTATGGCCCCGACATGATCGACCATAGTCACGGTTCCACTGGAATATGCGGACCGGCCTGGTATCAAGCTGAGACATATCCCAAAGAATTTCGCGACTGTATGTATCTGTGCAATCCGGTGACCGGGAGAATCCATCGAGATCAACTTCGGTGGAGTGGGTCATCACCGTGGGTTGAATCTCAACCCGACTTCGTCTCCTGTGACGATCCGTGGTTTCGTCCTGTTGACATCAAACTCGGACCTGATGGTGCACTGTATGTTGCGGATTTTTACAACAGTATTATTGGTCACTATGAAGTTCCGTTGAATCATCCCAGTCGAGATCGAAATCGCGGGCGTATCTGGCGAATTGTTTATACTGGGAATCAACAGGATGTGCCTCCTATCACGGATTTGACCTTACTCTCTGATTCCGATTTGATCGAGGAATTATCCTCTTCAAATATCACAACCCGTACTCTGGCAACTCATGAACTTGTCGGTCGCGGTCAAAAAGTAATTCCTAAACTCGATGATCGCATCAGGCAATCTGACATTTCAGCCAACGAGAAGATTCACGCAACCTGGGTAATGGAAAGACTCGGATTGCTCTCAACTCAAAATATCCTCAGTCTGAGTCACACCACGAATGCCCTCGTTCGTGTCCATCTTGCACGGATATTGGGAAATCGGGAGCAATGGTCTGATGACGACATCAAGATCATTTCCAAGCTGCTCAAAGATGATGATGCGATGGTTCAGCGTGCTGCAGTCGAAGCGGTTTCCATGCACGCTGATGAAGAGAGGTCAAAATCACTCGTTGAAACCGTGCTCTTTCTACTGGAAAACACAGCAGTAGAAGATACCCACCTGAAACATTCAAGTCGCATCGCCCTGCGGAATCTTCTGCAATCCCATGAAGCTGTCTGGCAGTCTGAATTTATTGTCAACAGAAGTAACTCTTCGGCTCTGATTTCAGTGGCATTGGCAACACATACTGAATCAGCTGCCAAGTATTTGAGTGAAGCTGAAGAATCTGCCTTGTCAAATTCAGTAGCACTGACGATTGGTCAATATGGAAGCATTTTCATCAACAATCAATTCACAGTGAGACTCTCCAAACTGGCAAAAAGAAACCCACACGAATTTACAAATTTGTTGTTATCGCAATTCCAGGGACTCGTTTCAAGCAAAAAAAGTACTGAAATAATTGAACAGGTCGCGTTAAGTCATCTGGACGAAACATTTACTCAAGCCGAAATGCAGGCCGCGGATGTGGAAGCTGTGGTGAATTTGATTACCGGGTTAAAGCTTAAGAGTCAACTACCGCGACTTCGAGAGGTTGTGGTCAATCACGCTGCTGGCTACAAATTCGCCGCAGGTGGTCTTGCCGAGTTTGATGACGACCCATTGCTCAATGCATTAACTCCACTGCTTCAGGAAGCGGACATCCCGCAGTTACTTTCGGATCAAATCGTAGAGGTGATTCTGAATGATGCACTGGGGCCAAGGAAAGAGGTCGTCATTTCTGCGATGGTCTTGCTTCCCTCAAATAGACAATTGCAGGTAGCCGAGAAACTGGCCGAGTCTCGTGAAGGAACAGTTTTGCTTTTTATGCTGGTCGAACAAGGTAAAGCCTCACCCCGCCTGTTAACCCGCCCGAATGTGAAACAACGAATTGAAGCCCACAAGCAGTCTGAATATCAGGAATTAATCACAAAGTTGACACAGGGACTGCCGACAGAGAATGAACAAGCAATCAAACTGATTGAACAACGGCTCAGGCAGCTTGAAAAGACTCAGTCGTCAACCGCGGTAGGTTTTGAAGTGTTTAAGAAAAATTGTGCAAATTGCCATCGTGTCGGTCAGGAAGGAAATCTAATTGGACCGCAATTGGATGGAATTGGTGTGCGTCCCGTTGTGAGAATTCTGGAAGATATCCTGGCTCCCAATCAGAATATCGATGCGACCTTTCGTGTTACCACATTTGTGATGACTGACGGTCGAGTCCAGAGCGGTTTGATTCGCCGTCAGGAAGGCAGCGATATCATTATTGCTGACCAGAAGGGCAAAGAAATTCGCATCCCTGAATTCGATATCGAACTGAAAAAAACGGCGCCTCTCTCTTTAATGCCAGCTAACTTTGATGAAGTCCTGAGCCTGGACGACTTCAATCATCTGCTCACTTATTTGAGGGAACAAAAGGCTTCGAAGTAAACGGTGCTCATGTACCATGAACCGCAGCATTTGCTCAGGCAGAACGCGGAAAATGATTTTGGAAATGCGTTCGAGCTTATTCATTAGTTACCTGCAACGTTCAGCAGAAATAAGCTCTGCGTTTCAGGACCTATGGTGTTCAAGCGACTGCAGAAACCATTTGATAATGGACTAACCACATAGCCATCGCATCCAACCTTCTACACCGTAGCGGTCATCGGGGTTGAGTCGTCTTAGAACGAGATAACAGACAAACAAAAACAGGCAGGCTAATGGAATGGAAACCGTAACAGGCATCGCTTTCTGCCAGTAGGCAGTCGTTTCGCTTCCCATTGCATAGCCATAAATCCACAACGGCCACAAATGAACCATGTGGTGGAGTAAGTAGATTGTAAATGCATATCGACTGAATGTTTTGAAGACGCGAAACCGTGAAACATCGCTGGATATTTTCGGGTTTAAATCGACAAATTGATGAAGCAATGTAAACAGGAACATCGCCATGCCTATTGTCGCAAGTATGTATTCAGTCGCAGGCGGGAACATGTGCCAACCCGACAACACATGCGTTGATATTATTTCAGGAGTATACTGCCGAATAAAAAGTCCGAACATTGCCAGAAGAAATAAACCACTCCCCAGCAATGTGAAATTCCAGAGGGGAGGTCGCTCCTCCTGATCAGGATTAAACAGCAGTGTTGCCGTAGTGAATCCTGCTAACGAGAACGTGATCCATGGAAATATTGGGAAATAGCCTGTCGCCAGATAACCGATGATGACATCGGTTAATGTCAGATCACATTCAAAATAACCATTCTCCCAATAGGATGAGTATACCGCAGTTGCTCGTAAAGCCGGACTGATGATCAGTGAAAGTACTGCAATCAAAACCGAAATCGAGATCGGCACGCGACGTAACAAATTTAGGATAATAATTGCCGAGCCGATAAAAGTCAGAATATCCCAGTTGAAGGTATCTTCGGGCAACCAGATAATAACATTGAAAGCAAAACCTACTCCGAAGACGAACAACCCTCTACGGATTGAAATTTTACTGATTTCTACATCGCTGATGCTCCGAGCCTCCTGACCGTTGAGCCACAAGCGATAACTCACTCCGGACAGAAACGTAAACAACGGAGCTCCCAACCCGGTAAACGGCGGAATGTAGTTGGATAAATTTTCAGGAAAATGAACAAGCACCATTACGACAATGGCAACTGTCCTGAGGATATCAACCGAGGGGTAACGCATGGCGAATGAAAATTTCAAATGTGATATACATACACAAAAGCGACAAGATAATCAGGACCCTGCAATGGTCAGATAATCGAAAACGGAAAGTAGAATCTGTACCAGTAACAGAATGATGATCATCCACTCGAGTGTATGCCCCTTGTAGGCATGCTGATGATCATTGATTCGCTGGCTGCATAACTCGTAAACCTCTTCATAGACTTCGAGTTGATCACTGATAAATTCGACCCGATCCTCCACACGCATACGTTCGCGAAGTCGCTCGCCAACTTGACTGGCAAGCGTTGGAGGATACACATGCGGACAGAGCAGAAACGGAGTGATTCGAGCCAGGTGTGCCCGAAACGAATAGATCGACTGGAATTTCTGCATCAATTCCTTTTTCTTGCCAATCAGTTTTTGGTCGTATTGAAACGCAATCGGGATGTCCTCTTCAAGTTGCGGCCAGCGCTGACTAATTTCAAACTCGATATTCATTAACTCTGAGACATAAAAGGAGGCTTCAATCATCGCCCTCTGAACAGTCTCAACACGTTTCGCTTCTGCCACGATCGCAATACGGTTTGGCGACCATAGGATCTGAACGTGTTGAAGGCTGAGCATCAAACTGATTGGCTCGGTCGCATGATTGTCTCCTTCGACCCATTCGCGAATCGCCGTCACTTTCTCCATCTCCAGCGAAATGCTTGACGGAACGACGAGCAAAGTCAGATCGGATTCTTCTGATTGAATTTCCTCCGGGGAAACAGAAATCGCTTTCCGGTTCATAGCGACAGGAAACTGAAAAAGCTCATTCAAACAATTGGTCTCCCGAGGAACAAATTTGATTTTCTCAATTCGCGATTCCTCCGGCAAACATTCCAGTATTTTTTTAAGCAACGACATTTCAAAAGTTCCAATGAGTCAAGGTGTAGAATGCCAATAGAAAGGTTATCAGGCAGTCGAATTCAAATGATATTCATGCAGAAGAGTGGCGATCCAGGAGGCGACGTAATGAGCCGAGTCCAGAACACCGTTCAGAGTAGAATCGAAGAGATAATCCCCGACAAAGAACAGATGAGGATGGTTCACCGGTTCAGGAAGATGCCGTCGGTCATGATTCCATTGCACTCCACCACCTGGCATTCCATTGACCGAGGCTGGCCAACGATGCACCGCCCCTTCGAGAAAGTTGCTACGTCCGTCCTGTAAAAATTCGGGGAGAGAGTCCAAGGCGGCCTGAATGAGGCGTTCATCGTCCCATTCGGACATCTCCAATGCCGCATCTCCTCCAAGCAGCCAGCCCAATATTCCATGCTCACCACCTGGCTGACGCATCGATTCATCGTAAAGACAACATCCACCGAATTGATCCAGCATCCAGAAAGAATCACTCAATTTGGATTGCCAGAAGGGTTTTTCAAACAGAATCGTAATTCTTAAATAGTGGGCAGGAAAGTGATATTGTTGATGATGTTTTTGAACAGCTTCAGACAGGCAGTCGCCCTCAAATACTATTGAAGGAATCTTATTGTGTGGCAACGCCACAATCACAGTATCAAAGAGTTCTTCTGAGACCTGGCCTTCAAATTCTGACTCGATAAGATACTGCTGCCCGATCTTCCCAATGCGATTAACCCGATGTTGCATTTTTAACTGGGCATGGATTCTGGCTGCAAGTTCTCGAGGCAACTGCTCATTCCCCCCGACAATTCCATACAGGAGCATATAATCGGCATCGTTCATGAGATAATTCTGCAACCCATAAGCAACATTTGTGAGCGAGGGTTCGGTCGCTAAATCGCTGTGGATGAGAGTTTGAACATACTTCTGAGTCGCTTCATTCTGGATTTCTGAGAGCAAATCGCTGAAGGGATAATTGTTTGCCTGATCGGGTGAACCTTCGGGATGATCCGAATGATAAAATTCATCTGGGATCATAATATTTCGGGCGCGCAGGTCGAATGCTCGCAATTCCTGATGAGCAGTATAGCCGAGATGCTCACGGATATCTTCGGCATTGGTCAGTATCTGCCCATTCATAATCACTGCAGAACCTCCCATCGGACTGATGGAAAGGCCGAGTTCGGCGATCAGTTCTTTTAATGGGTCTTCGCCAAAGTGAGCATAGTCATAAAACTCTGCTGCTCCGGCTTCATATTGCAGCGGAAAATTTTTGAAACAGGGGGTTGTAATCTTTCCCCCCAGGCGATCAGACAATTCGAAAAGAGTGATTTCCAGAGGAGAATCGCAAAGCTTTTCTAAAAAATAAGCGGACATAAGTCCGCCTGGTCCTCCTCCAATTATGCCCACCCTCTTCATGAAATTATTTTCTATTATCATTACTGGGACAGGCAATACCTGAAATGGAGATTCGTATTTTCTTAATTACGAATTATTCCAAATATGTATAACCACCTAGTCCCTGTTGAAAGTTACGAATGAAATCGTCGGCTTCCTGTTGGGTGAGTCGACCTTCCCGAAGTGCAGATTCTGCAGAAGCGGTCATACGACCCAGCAGATTCTGACCATCAAATTGAACATAGTCCAGAACTTCAGAAATTGTTTCTCCCACCACCGTCGTTTGAATAACTGGCTTTCCCTGGTGATCCACCGTCACATGAACGGTATTGGTATCCCCAAACAGGTTGTGCAGATCTCCCAGGATTTCCTGATAAGCTCCGATCAGAAATGCTCCCAATAAATATTGCGAACCATTGAAGTGATGGAGTTGCAGTGTTCGTTTGACATCTCGTTGTCCTATAAAGTGATCGATTTTTCCATCAGAATCACAAGTGATATCTCCCAGAACCGCATGACGCTCCGGTTTTTCTGAAAGTCGATGAATTGGAATGACAGGAAAGAGCTGCTTGATCGCCCAACTGTCTGGAAGTGACTGGAAAACGGAGAAGTTACAGAAGTATGTGTCTGCTAATAAACGGCTTAATCCTTCAAGTTCTTCAGGAATAAACTCTAAATCAGCCGAGAGGTTTCGAATTTCCCCACAGATATTCCAATAGAGCTTCTCCGCAGCGGCTCGTTGATCCAGTGGTAGATGCCCCATGCTGAAGAGCGACAAAGCGGTTTCCAGCAGCTGCAAAGCATCGTGAAAAGACTCCCGCAGGTTGTGAGCATTCAAACTTGCCCGGATTTCCATCATTTCCGCTAGAGGGGGTTTGGCATCTTTGAGAAGTTCATCAGGTCCTGAATAAGTTTCTGGCCCGGTTGTCCCCAGGACATCAAAAACCAGAACACTATGATAAGCCGTGAGTGCACGACCGCTTTCAGAAATGATATGCGGATGAGCCACGCCCGCTTCATCGCAAACAGTTTTTACGTGGTACACAACATCTCGCGCGTACTCCTCAAGGGTATAATTAACGCTCGATTCAAATGTCGATTGAGATCCATCGTAATCGACTCCCAATCCACCACCAACATCCAGATATTCGAGCCCTGAACCACGCTTGGCTAAATCGACATAAATTCGTGAGGCTTCAATGAGAGCGGTTTTGACTCGACTGATATTTGTGATTTGACTGCCAAAGTGGAAGTGCATCAAACTCAGGCAGTCCTGCATGCCTGCCGCTTCCAGATCCTCAAACGCTTTCATCAACTCACTAACCGTCAAACCGAATTTGGATTGATAGCCGGCTGACTCCTGCCATTTTCCCGCTCCTCGAGATGCGAGTTTCACGCGAACTCCGATTTTGGGACGTACCCCCAACTCCTTCGCCTGACTGATAATCAAATTCAATTCTGTGAGTCGCTCTACGACTGGAGTCACATTCATACCCATTTTACGGGCCAGGAGAGCCGTCTGGATGAATTTGGCATCCTTAAATCCATTGCAGATTACAGGCGTATCGCGATCGACCACAGCCAGCACTGCAAGCAGTTCAGGCTTACTTCCCGCTTCAAGCCCAGCACCATGGACGCGACCATAGCGGACGACTTCCTCGACGACCTGTCGCTGCGGGTTAACTTTTACCGGATAGACACAAGTGTAGGTTGCGTTGTAGTCATACTCTTTAATTGCGGCATCGAAAGATTGATAGATTTCTTTGAGGCGTTGCTGAAGAATTCCACTGAACCGAAACAGAATTGGAGTTGAAATCCCTTGAGATTTCAGCTGATCAGTCAATTCGAGTAAATCAACTGCAGCTTCTCCTTTATTAGGACGAATCTGAATTCGCCCCTCATCATTCACGGTGAAATAGCCCTTGCCCCAACTTTCAATATCGTACAATTCAGCTGAATCGGCAGCTGTCCAAGTTTCTTGAATTGTTGACACCATAACCCTCAATGCTATTGAATTCGGCACATTCGCTCTAAAAAAAGCTCAGTCCGTTCCTGTGAATGAATCTAACCAATCAGACAGATCGAAAGATTATAGATTATGGTCGAGAATTAAAAGTCGAGAGTCCTTCCACACCCCTGAAGCAATGGACAAAGTGCCACATTGATATATAGATTGTTAATCACAGAAAACTTGATTGTGATTTTCTCACATTATTTTGCACTTATAAAACTCACACCTTAATTCCCTTTGACCTTCCATAATGAAAAAGGCTGAACCCCATCAGGAGGGGACATAATAACACTGGTAACTATAGACATTTAATGTGTCATATTGACCCTGTTGATTTCGTGGTAAATATGTACACTTGATATAAAAAATCCTATTGTTAATTTATTATTCACATTTGCATAAAGAATCTATTTGTCACTCAAACATATCGATGAATAACAATCTATGGGACATATAATCACAACCACTTAGGTCATGTAACCGACTATCGGTCATTTGTAATATTAAGAAAGAATCAGGAGAGAA
This sequence comes from Rubinisphaera italica, assembly GCF_007859715.1. Classification (NCBI taxonomy): domain Bacteria; kingdom Pseudomonadati; phylum Planctomycetota; class Planctomycetia; order Planctomycetales; family Planctomycetaceae; genus Rubinisphaera; species Rubinisphaera italica. Next base: position 2,295,307 of record NZ_SJPG01000001.1, on the reverse strand, counting down.
AATCAATGGTAGACATCCAGACAGACATGAGTGTTGCAGAAATTCAACGGCTATTAAAAGCACAACAGGGAAAAGTAAACTCACTACACAAACGCAGAGAACAGCTTCTTGAAAAACTTGAAAAGGTAGAACAGGAAATTGCCAGCTTGTCTGGTGGAGATTCAGGCGGCGGTGTCCGCTTTCGCAATGAAAGTTCGCTTGAAGAAGTCATTTTGGAAGTCCTGAAAAAGAATAAGAAAGGACTCGGCCTGAGCGAACTGACCGATGCGGTCGAAGCAACCGGTTATCAGTCCAGTAGTGCGAACTTCAAAAATGTTGTTTACCAGAATGTCTATAAGTCTGAACAAATCACTCGTGACGAAAAATCGGGTAAGTATGTACTAGCCTAATTGCCAGTGAGTACTTTGATGACATCTGCTCTTTTATGGGATACCATAAGAGAGCTTTTTTTATGGAATTGAATTACAATCGGCTGCTGCCGAAATGTTTGAGTCGTCGGTTCAGACTGAAGTCCTCAAGCCTGTATGCTCTGGATAAATTTTCCAGAGGGATACAAAGAACCTGTAGATGTCGCCTGAATGCAAGGGTTTCAGACCCATTATCTGATTATATAGGAATCGAAAATGAGAGATGCCTCCGTAAGTTCCCATGTCGACCTCTTAATGGCACTGCTGAAGATTTCCGGGATGAGTGGCCAGGAACGAGCAGTGATGACAGAAATTGAATCTCTGATTAAGAACGCAGGAATATCCGCTGAACAGATTTGTTATGACAACGCCCACGTCCGAGCCGGATTCGGGGAAGTCGGGAATCTGATTGTCACCTTACCAGGGACAGTGAAAGCCCCTCGACGTCTCTTTATGGCTCACGTCGATACTGTACCGCTATGCGTTGGTGCGATACCTGAAATCGATGGCGATTACATTATTTCGAAATCAAATCAAACAGCTCTCGGTGGCGATGATCGCTCTGGAGCCGCAGTCGTTCTGGCAACACTTTTGCGAATTCTGAAAGAACAACCCGCTCATCCCCCACTCACTTTTTTCTGGGCCATTCAAGAAGAAATTGGGCTGGTTGGTGCTCGTTTTGTCGATCCCGAGGAATTGAAACGCCCAGAACTCTGCTTCAATTTTGATGGAGGAGATCCAAAATCCGTAATACGGGGAGCAACAGGCGATACTCATATGGATATTCGGGTCCATGGCATTGCCAGCCACGCCGGTGCCCATCCAGAAAATGGGATCTCTGCGATTGTGATCGCCAGCCGAGCGATTTCTCAACTGCAGGAAGAAGGATGGCTCGGTCTGATTGAAAAATCTAACGGCACCGGTACGAGTAATGTTGGCTATATTCAGGGGGGAGCAGCGACCAATGTGGTAACAGATTATCTAGAACTCCGAGCCGAAGCCCGAAGTCATGATCCGGAATTTCGCGTTGAAATTGTTAATACAATTCAGCAGGCGTTCGTCGATGCAGCGAATTCAATTTCCAATGTAAGTGGCGAACATGGTTCGACCGAGTTTGGATCTCGAAATAAATACGATGCGTTCGCGTTGGACGAATCTTCTCCCGTTGTGCAATCCGCCATGAATGCAGTCACTGCTGAAGGATTGGAAGTCTCGACACGGATTTCCAACGGCGGGCTGGATGCCAACTGGATGGCTTCCCACGGCTTTCCAACCGTCACTCTTGGTTGCGGTCAGGAAGCAATACACACCGTCAACGAACGGCTACACATTCCAAGTTTCGAACACACCTGTAACATTGCCTGGCGGCTGGCCACAGAAATCGAAAGTTAATATCACGGCGAGTATCGCTGATAACTCCCAATTTATTCAGGCAGGTTGGAAATATTGAAGTTCTTGAAATAGAGGTCGGTCGTCGGATCGTGCCCCTGCAGACTGAGATGGCCAGCTTCGAGCCGTTTGCCTTTGCGGGGATTTTCATCGGGCTCACGGGTATCTTCCCAGCTCACGACCGGATAACCATCCACCCAGGTTGCAATGTGCGGGCCTGATGCGACCAGTGTAATCGTACACCATTTCAAATCCGAGGAAACGACCCTGCGAGCTTCAACACGACGAAAGATGGCGCCCGTTCCGGCATTTTTGGGTTGATTGCGATCTTCGTCTTTAAATCCGTTGTGTATCTGGACCTCATAACCATTAGAAGGATTTTCTTCAGTCCCGGTCATCGCCCGAAAGAACAGGCCACTATTCAATTCCTCTGCATTTGTTTTCGCCTGAAACTGCAGGACGAAATCATCGAATGTTTCGATAGTTTCCAGGAATCCCGGTCCACTGACGACATGGATTTCCTGCTTAACGACATCGATCACACTCTTTGAACCGGGCACTTCCCGCCAGCCGGCCAAGTCTTCTCCAGTAAAGAAAGAATCCATCTGCAGGGGTTTCAGCTGGATATTGCGAAAGGCGACTTCACCGCTATTTTTCTGTAAGCCGATCAACCCGCTTCGCAAAACATTTTCACGAGTTTCATCGAATCGGTTCTTGTGTTTCTCATCAATTGTAATTTCGATGGAACTGCCATTGGCAAGAATGCTCAACTTATGCCAGGCATTGTCTGCCAGTTTAACTCCTGGATCGAACTTGGAGAGCCCGACAACACTTCCGGTGAGAAAACCTTCGGGATGTTCATCGGCCAGGTTGATTTCGTAGCAATCTTTGACAGGGCTTTTCGGATCATTTGCACATCGAATAAATACGCCACTATTGCAGCCGGGAGTCATGCGAAATTCGAGTGTCAATTCAAAGTCCGCGAAAGGTACGTCTGTTAGGAGCAGTCCAATCGGGCCGCTGTCGGCCGTGATCGTTTCGTCAACGACTGACCAATTCACATCATTCTGTTTATGCCAGCCGAATAGAGTTTCATTATCAAAAAGATTTATGATTCCATCATCAATCTGCTCCTGCGAGAGATGATTAATGTATGTCAGCTCTGTGGAGTCCGTGCTCTGAGGAATCTTAGCGGGAGATGGAACTGGCTTAGCCTGACTGGCGGAAGTTCCTTCTGGATTCGTCTCAGGGCTGACAGGATCTGCTGGTTTACTACATCCATTTAAGACAATCAGCATTGAAAGCACGACGAGTGCGGGAATCGATTTGATTTTCATGTTGTTAATAGTTCCTGATCGATTCTCTCGTATGGACAGAATGACTGAAATGATAACGGATTATCTATTTTTTTGACCACGATGAGTCAACTGTTGTCAGTGGCGGTCTTAGTGTCTTGGCGGTTTATCAAAGTACTGGCACAGGTCTGAATTTATTTCAGCAGGCTGCGTTCGAGGACTTCCTTAGCCTGATTAAAATAGTCCTGCCAGACAATTTCTGGTTTGCCATGCTTCAAGCAGTCCCGAACTTTCTGCAATGTATTACGAGCCATGTGAGGACAGCGATTGCAGGCACAGGTTTCCCCTGTGCTTTCCATGATTCCCGGGACTGGGATATATTCGTGCCGAGGTGCAATTTTTTCGAGGGGATGAATCATTGCAGATTCGGTCGCTACCAGAAACTTAGTCGGCTCTTCGACAGAAGCTACATACTGACGCATCTTTTCGGTGCCGCCAATGAAATCGGAAACTTCCAGAATATTTTGCGGGCATTCCGGGTGAGCAATAATGACTGACCCCGGATTATTCTTCTTGGCTCGCAGCATATCCTGCAGGCTGAAAATCTCGTGAACCATACAGGACCCTGGCCACAGGATCATCTCCCGGCCGGTCACTTCCATTAGGTAGCGTCCGAGGTGCTGATCAGGGACAAACAAAATTTCCTGATCGGCTGGAATTCGTTCGACAATTTCCCGGGCATTTCCACTGGTCACAATCCAGTCACATAAACTTTTCACAGCGGCTGACGTATTGATGTAAGCAACCGTCTGAATTTGACGTCCTTCCGCGCGGAGTTTGTCCTGCATCGCTTTCAAATCCGGGGCCTGACAGCTTTCCGCAAGAGAGCAACCTGCTTGCAGGTCAGGCATTAAAACCGTTTTTTCCGGGCTGAGAATCTTGGCCGATTCTCCCATGAAGTGTACGCCGCTGAAGACGATGGTCGAACTTTCAATAGAAACGGCATCACGTGCCAGCTTTAAACTGTCGCCGGTGTAGTCGGCGATGTCCTGAATATCTCCATCGACATAGAAATGTGCCAGGATTTTTGCATCCTTTTCGATTTTGAGTTGTTCAATTTCATCCATCAGATCCAAGGGATCTTCATAGACTTCCTGCTCTTGACCAACGACGGCAAATTCCATGACGGCTTCTCTTCTGGCTATTGCGTTTAATACTGGAAAACTTAATTATAAGTGATAACGAAGTTTCTCGCTACAGGTTCAGCGGATTTTCAAAGCCTCATTTTGAGTGCTTTCTCATGGACCTGACGCGGTCAGCCTTTGCGTCGCTCAATATGGTGTAGGTCAGGCATTGACTGATCTACGACTGAAAATAGAAACGACAACTGCAGACAATTCATAAAACAGAAAGACTTATTATGTCTGATTACCAGACTCTCAAGCTTCTGCGAACTCTCCTACCGCTATTTTTCGCAATTTCAGCTGGCTCGGCAAGTTGGGCACTGGAAAAAGCCTCTTCAACGCAGCCGAATATCGTCTTCATTCTGGCGGACGATGTCGGTCGTGAAGTTCTTGGCTGCTACGGTGGCACATCCTATCAAACGCCTCATCTGGACAAACTGGCCAATGACGGAATCCGCTTTGAACACTGCTATTCGATGCCTGTCTGCCACCCTTCCCGCACGACACTTGTGAGCGGGAAATATCCGAGAAACAATGGCTACCCCGCCTGGGGCAGCTATCCGGATAACCTGGAATCGAAAACTTTTGCACAGATCCTGAAACGAGCCGGTTATAAAACGGCCATCGCGGGTAAATGGCAACTCTGCATGATGAATAAAAAACGCGATCATGCCGCTCGGCTCGGCTTTGAGCAATCCTCCCTCTTCGGCTGGCATGAAGGTGCCCGATATCACGATCCGTTCATCTATCAGAACGGCGAACTCCTCGAAGGGACTGAGGAGAAATATGGTCCCGATCTCTATGTCGACTTCCTGATTGATTTTATCGAAAAGAATCAGCAAGGCCCCTTCTTTGCCTATTACTCGATGGCCCTGTGTCATGACGTCACCGATGATTTGAAAGAGCCTGTCCCTTACGGTCCTCGCGGTCGCTACGACAATTTTGCAGAGATGGCTGATCAAATGGACGAAGAAATCGGCAAATTGATCGCCGCTCTCGATCGTATGAAACTGCGAGAAAATACCCTCATCTTGTTCACGACCGACAACGGTACACCGAAAAAATCAAAACTGACCTACGATGAAAACGGAAAATTCACTTACGAAAATGTGGTGTCGGAATTTCACGGAGCGATGATTCCAGGCGGCAAAGGCGATTTGACCGACTGGGGCACCCGCGTTCCTCTGATCGCCAACTGGACTGGCCATATTGAGGGAGATCAAGTCTGCGATGACCTCATCGACTTCAGTGACTTCTTACCGACATTCGCTGAAATCGCTTCCGCGGACTTGCCAGAAGACTTAACTCTCGATGGACAGAGTTTTGCAAAGCGAATTACGTCTGGCATCGCAAGTCCACGCCAGTGGGTCTCAGCTGAAGGTCGTGGAAATAAGTATTTTTACAAAGACCATACCTGGAAACTCTATAAAGATGGCCGATTTTTCAATTGTGAAAAAGATCCGTTCGAGAAAAAACCATTGAATGTCACTGAGTTGGAAGAAGATGCAGAAGCGACTTACTCAGCTCTCTCGAAATTAATTTCGAATTCTGATGAAATTAAAGAATAGTAAATGATCAGAAAAAGGAATTTATGAACCGCGGATGAGCGCAGATGCAAAATATCTGCGTTCATTCGCGACCATCTGCGGTTCAAACTTATTCTGCCTTGTCACCTTGAAACCGTTTGACCGTCATCAGTAGCTGCACAAGACGTGGATCTTTGCCGAAATCAAAGACCGGATTCACCGGACGAATCGCCTGAAATTCAGGAGGTGATTGTTCAGCCACCTGAGCAAGATTCGGCTCGAAATCGATCACGACATGCTTTTTCGTCAGTTCAAAATCAATAGGATCGTACCAGTTCCCTTCAGAGGGAAACGATTCCAGATCCTGCCAGGATTTCGGCCAGGCTCCTTCGTTGGCATTCATATAGTCGTTCACCACAGAAAACATCACTCTCACGGCATGATTCTGAGCATCTACGCCATTATTCCAGCGTCCCACCACCACAGCAATGCTGAGTGTCACTGCAATAATCAGGCAAATTGTCAGGATGATTTTGTTACGACGATCCTGCTCAGGGGTATGGTGTGCGACAATGTTCGTCATCTTTGTGTTGTTCAATCTGAGTGAAGTAAAGCCAGGATATCAAAAGTGTTTCGGATATTACTCACTTTAGTCGTTAGCGTGCACAAAACCAACAGGAGCGAACAGTGATGCCATTTGCTCTCCGCCAGGGGGATTGCATAGATCAAGGGCAATGCATATTGTAAATTACAATGCACAAACAGCCTCAATCCGCTTTTCAATATTCATGGGATCGTACATGAGTTTTCGCCTGCTACTGGCTTTCGGGATTTTGACATCGCTGACTTCGTCGGTTCATGCTGAGGATATCGACTTCAATCGCGATATCCGTCCGCTGCTTTCTGATAAATGTTATTTCTGTCACGGTCCCGATGAAGAAACCCGCGAAGCTGATCTTCGGCTGGATCAACGCAGTGCAGCCATCGATTACGGAGCCATAGTTCCGGGCGAACCCTCGCAAAGCCTCATTCTTGATCGAATCACATCGACCGAGTCTGATCTCAAAATGCCTCCCCCTTCCAGTGGAAAATCGCTCAGTGAAGCGGACATTGCCAGTTTCCGAAAATGGATTGAGCAAGATGCTCCCTATGCCGAACACTGGTCTTTCGTTCCGCCGAAGCGTCCAGAGTTGCCCGCATCTTCAGTTCAGACGGAATTGAAAAATCCGATTGATCGCTTCGTCGCTGCGAAACTGGAACAGAATCAACTGGATTTCAGTCCTCCCGCGGATAGAGAGACGCTCCTGCGACGGCTCTCGCTCGATTTAATCGGCCTCCCCCCTTCACCAGATGAGATTTCCGATTTCCTCAATAATACGGATGGAAATGCACAAGTGAAATTGATTGAACGCCTTTTAAATTCCCCTCACTACGGCGAACACTGGGGACGCTGGTGGCTCGATGCCGCTCGCTATGCTGACTCGGATGGTTATGAAAAAGACAAGCAACGCGAAGTCTGGTTCTATCGAGACTGGGTCATTAATTCTCTCAATGAGAATAAGCCTTACAATGAATTTATCATCGAACAAATTGCAGGAGACCTGCTGCCACAGGCTGGTCAGGATGAAATTGTTGCGACTGGTTTTCTCCGAAATTCAATGGTTAATGAAGAAGGCGGAGCCGATCCTGAGCAGTTTCGTGTCGAAGGAATGTTCGATCGTATGGATGCCATCGGCAAAGCGATTCTCGGACTGACCACCCAATGCGCCCAGTGTCACACTCACAAATTCGATCCCATCACTCAAACCGATTACTACCGCATGTACGCGGCTCTCAACGATTTTCACGAAGCGATTACAACCGTCTATACACCTGAGCAACAGGAGCAGCGGAAATCAATACTCGACCAAATTTCGCAAATCAAAGCCCGTATCAAACAACAACATCCGGATTGGAAACAGCAACTCAATAATTGGGCTGATCAAACCCGAGAGCATCTTGTGACGTGGAAGTCAGTCACGCCTACCGAAGTTCCCTTCGAAGGACAGAAGTTTCGCATCCTCGAAGATGGTTCCGTTCTGAGTGAAAGTTATGCCCCGACGAAATCGAATGTGGAATTGAGTCAGACGATCCCTGCTCAGGAAATTCGAGCAGTTCGGCTCGATTTACTGACTCATCCCCAACTCCCCCACAATGGCCCCGGTCGTTCTTTGTATGGAACCGGTGCACTTACCGAATTTGAAGTTCATGTCGCACCGGCAACTGATCCCGGCAAAAAAACGAAGATCAAATTCACCCGCGCTCTCTCCAACGTCAATGCGGCTCACTCCGAATTGCCAGCCGCATTCCGTCAGAAAGATGCTGAAAAGGATGATCGCGTGACCGGCCCCATCGAATACGCCATCGATGGCGATAACAAAACCGCCTGGACGAGTGATCTCGATCCCGGTCGCAGAAACGAAAATGCCTATGCGGTTTTTATACCGGAAACACCCATCAATTTTGACGAAGATTTCGTCCTCACCTGGAAACTCGCACAACTTCATGGCGGCTGGAATTCCGACGACAATCAATCCTACATTTTCGGACGCTATCGATTTTCCGTCACCGACGGCGACCTGACTCAGGCTGATCCTGTTCCACTCGCCATTCGAGAACTGCTAACTCAACCCGCAGAACAATTGAATGATGATCAGCGAGAAACTCTGTTTTCCTACTGGTTGTCTATCAATCCCGAATTCTCAGCCGAGAATGCAGAAATCGAAGCTCTCTGGAAAATACACCCGGCACCGGTCAGTCAACTGGCAGTGAAAACAATGAATTCTCCCCGCAAAACGCATCTCATGCAGCGTGGCGATTTTCTCAATCCCGGAAATGAAGTCCAGCCGGGGGCTCCCGGTTTTTTGAATCCTTTTCAAGATACACCAGCTCCGGATCGCCTCGACTTTGCCCGCTGGCTGGTCTCGGACGATTCTCCGACAACGGCTCGTACAATCGTCAATCGAATCTGGCAGGCTTACTTCGGACGCGGAATTGTCAGCACCCCTGAGGATCTCGGCTCGCAATCTCCGCCGCCCTCTCATCCTGAATTGCTCGACTGGCTGGCCGTCGAATTGATGGAGCATAACTGGGAACTGAAACATATCCACAAACTGATTGTAACCTCGAAAACCTATCAGCAGAGTTCCGTTATCTCACCAGAATTACTGGAAAAAGACCCCTTCAATATTCTGCTGGCACGTGGTGCCCGCTTCCGAGTTCGTTCGGAAGTTGTTCGCGACATTGCTCTGACGGCCAGTGGCTTACTCAATCGACAAATCGGCGGGCCGAGTGTTTATCCCCCTGCTCCCAAATTTCTCTTTCAACCACCCGCCAGTTACGGTCCGAAACAATGGCCACTTTCTTCGAATGAGCAGCAGTATCGGCGAAGTCTCTACATTCATCAGTACCGGTCAGTCCCCTACCCTCCTTTACAGGTGTTCGATTCTCCCAAAGGTGATGCGTCCTGTGTCCGCAGAACGCGCAGTAACACACCACTGCAGGCTCTGGTCATGCTCAATGAACCCCAATTCGTCGACTTTGCCAAAGCATTTGCAAAACGAATTCTCACAGAGTGTGACATCGATGATGCTGAGCGAATTCAATATGCATTTCAATTAGCCGTCAGTCGTGAAGCTGAAGAGGAAGAAGTCGAGATTTTGGAATCGTTATTAATAGAGATCCGTCAGCGAATCGAATCGAAAGAGTTGTCCGTCCAGGTAATTAATGGGAGTTCCACAGATGTTGACCAGAGTCCTGAAGCCAACGAATTGGCCACATGGAGCATTATTGCCCGAGCAATTTTAAATCTCGATGAAACAATTACACGACAGTGATTCACATTTTGTCAATAAGCTGTAGGTCAGGCACTGCCTGACGAAATCGGGTTCCGGAGCTCAATAAATGCCCAATTATCGTCGAGCGAATGTTCCAGGAGGTAGTTTTTTCTTTACAGTGGTGACTGATAATCGACGACCAATACTGAACTCAGAAATCGCCAGAAAATCGTTACTAAATGCATTCCAAATTTGCCAATCGACAATGCCATTTGAAATGAATGCTGTTGTTGTTTTACCAGATCACATTCATACGATTTGGACACTACCGAGAGGTGACACAAACTTTTCAAAGCGATGGGGCCTTATAAAGTCTTCCTTTACAAAGCAATGGTTAGAGCATGGAGGAATGCAACGTTCAATTTCAGAGGCAAGAAACAATGAGCATCGTAAAGGAGTCTGGCAACCGCGATTCTGGGAACATACGATAGTAGACGAAGATGATTTCGAATCGCACTTTGATTATTTGCACTACAATCCTGTTAAGCATGGATTAGTTAAGCATGTTTCGGAGTGGCCGTCGTCCAGTTTTCATCGTTGGGTCAAGGCTGGAGTCTATTCACCAGACTGGGGTAGGCTCGAAGGCCAAACCATGGAAATCATCGCGAGAGAAATTAAGCAGACTGTTGGTGAGTAAATTCATCGCACAACGACTTTGAGAAAATGGCGTGGTAATCTCGTCAGGCAGTGCCTGACCTACACCGGATTAATAGAGACGGAAGTCATAACATGGATAATCAAATCGGGATACTACCTCACAATCATGTCGCTCGTCGCTGGTTTCTCCAGCAATGCGGAATCGGCCTGGGTGGTATGGCAATGGCCAGCATGTTGCAGAAAACCGCGAAAGCAGCTTCATTGAGTGATGATCCTCTGGCTCCGAAACAGCCGCACTTTCCGGCTAGGGCTAAGAATGTCATCCTCCTGTTTATGGGAGGCGGACCGAGTCAGTTTGAACTGTTCGATTACAAACCGACGCTCGAAAAACTCGATGGGACATTGCCCCCAGCCGATTTGCTAAAAGGTTATCGAGCCGCTTTCATTAATCCCAATTCGAAACTGTTAGGCCCTAAATATCCGTTTGCCAGGCACGGTGAATCGGGAGCAGAACTCTCGGATCAATTGCCTCATCTGGCTAAAGTCGTTGATGATCTTTGCATCATCCGCTCGATGAAAACCGATGCCTTCAATCATGCTCCTGGTCAACTGCTGATGAGTACGGGGTCTCAACAGTTCGGACGTCCGAGCATGGGCTCCTGGGTCACCTATGGACTGGGAAGTGAGTCTCGTAATCTCCCCTCATACATTGTTTTTAACAGCGGAAACAAGGGGCCGAGTGCCGGGTCGAGTAACTGGAGCAGTGGATTTCTGCCGACTGTGCATTCCGGCGTCGAATTTCGGACCAGTGGTGATCCCGTCCTTTATCTTTCCAATCCGGAAGGAATCGATCGGCAGGTGCAGCGCTCGACTCTCGATGCCGTCAATGCGATCAATCGTCGGCAACTCGATCTCGTCGGGGATCCCGAAATCGCGACTCGTATCAGTTCTTATGAGATGGCTTTCCGTATGCAGACCAGCGCGCCGGAAGCGATGGATCTCAATAACGAGCCAGCTCACGTTCTTGAACAGTATGGAGCCGAGCCGGGGAAAGCCTCGTTTGCTAACAACTGTCTGCTTGCACGACGACTCGTTCAGCGTGGCGTTCGTTTCGTTCAGTTATTTCACGAATCCTGGGATCAGCACGGCGGCTTAAAGAATGGCATCGCTAACAACTGCAAAGCAACCGATCAGGCTTGTGCGGCACTGATTGCCGACTTGAAACAACAGGGCATGCTCGATGAAACACTCGTCATCTGGGGCGGAGAATTTGGCCGTACTCCGATGGTGCAAGGTGGGAACGATGGTCGCGATCATCACCCGAATTCCTTTTCGATGTGGTTAGCCGGTGGCGGAATCAAACCGGGTATCACCCACGGCTCTACCGACGAACTCGGTTTCAATGTCGGAGAGAAGCCGGTGCACGTGCATGATCTCCATGCCACGATTTTGCACCTGCTCGGATTCAATCACAAACAACTCACCTTCCGTTTCCAGGGCCGCGATTATCGCCTCACCGATGTGCATGGGGAAATCGTCAAAGAAATCCTCGCGTAAAGAATCAAGTTTGCTTGATTAATGAGCCGAAGTACAGAATTCGAGAACCATTTCCAATTCATCCTTTCGCTTCTTATCTCCAATACATATAATCTTCTCTTGATGTTTATTCGCCGCGCTCGCCGAACGACACCATTTCAGAGCTATCAACAATACTTGAATTTCACAGGAGAAACAAAATGAGCTTTCAGACATCGCGCCGTGATTTTCTCAAAAAAGCGAGTGCCGCATCAGCCGGCATCGCTTCTATGCCTTACATCTTCACCAGCCAGGCACAGGCTAATTTTGAGACACCGAATGAACGACCTGTCATCGGTTGTATCGGCACCGGATCTCGCTGGGGAGCAGTGGGACCAGCAGCGATGAAATTTGGCGATTGTGCAGCCGTCTGTGATGTCGACTCAAATCATGCCGGACAAGGCAAAGAACGCGTGCAAAAGGCACAAGGCAGCGATAAAAAGGTTGATGTTTACGAAGACTATCGAAAAATACTCGAGCGAGATGACATCGACCTCGTAACGATTGTCACGCCCGATCACTGGCATACTAAAATTGCCATCGAAGCGATGAAAGCCGGCAAGGATGTCTATTGCGAAAAGCCTTTGACGCTGACAATTGACGAAGGTCGTCAGATCATCAAGGCTCTCGATGAAACCAATGCCGTCTTTCAAGTCGGTACTCAACAGCGAACCGAAATGGGACAACGCTTTCTGCAGGCAATCGCAATTGTTAAAGATGGTCGCATTGGCAAACTGAAGGAAGTCACTTGTGCGATTGGTGGAGTAGGTGAAAGCGGACCGATTCCAGCCGTCGAAGTCCCCAAGGGACTGAATTGGGAAATGTGGCTCGGGCAGGCTCCGCTGTGCGATTATCGACACAAAGAGGGTGGACGCTGGGGCAACTCCAACTGTCATTATGAATTCCGCTGGTGGTATGAGTATTCCGGCGGAAAGATGACCGACTGGGGTGCCCATCATATCGATATCGCACAATGGGCGATTGAAGAAGCGAACGAAGGCGCCCGCGTCGCAACCTTTGAACCTGTCATGGCTTCTCATCCAACTCCTATGAAAGACGGAATGCCAACCCTGAACGATCGCTACAATGTCGCGACTAAGTTCAACGTAAAAACAGGCTTCAACAATGGCATCGTGATGCACATTCGCAATGAAGCCAACGATCTCGGCTTCGACAACGGCATTATGTTTGAAGGTACTGAAGGCAAATTGTTCGTTAATCGCGGCAAGATTTCCGGACAGGCCGTTGAAGACCTCAAAGACAATCCGCTGCCGGAAGATGCCATAGAAAAACTGTACGGCGGCAAACCGACTTCGCACATGCAGAACTTCATGGAATGCGTGAAATCTCGTGAACTGCCTATTTCCGATGTCTACTCGCATCATCGAGCCATGACAACCTGTCACCTGGCTAACATTACAATTCGACTCGATCGTCAGTTGAACTGGGATGCAGAAAACGAGCAGATCGTCGGCGACGAACAAGCCAACAGCATGCAGTCCCGCGAGCAACGCAAGGGCTACGAAATCAACGCATAGTTCAACTCAACTTGTGTTGACGAGCAAACAGCCGCGAAAGTAAAGATTTCGCGGCTGTTTTACTTTTATCTTATGCAGCTACTTACCGGACACGTTTGTATCGAATCAAACATCCGATCGGGGGCGTTTCTCTAATTTCTGGCTGATCCCCCTGTAGCAACGCTTCGACAGCGTCAACCACGTATTGCTGTTTCACTTCAGAAGCATTCGTACTATCGTCAAAAGCTCCCATGTAGGCAATGTTGCGAGCCTTATTCAACACGAAACATTCAGGTGTACGGAGTGCTCCGAGATCACGTCCGGTTTGCTGACTTTCATCGAACAGATAGGGAAACGTAAAGCCCGCTTCCTCTGCTTTCTCTTTCATTTTCTCCAGCGAATCTGCCTTCACAAGATTGCAGTTGATCGCCACAAATTTGACACGATTGTTCTTCGCGTATTTCTTTTGAAACTGTTCAAAACGGGATTCATAATCTTCGGCATACGGGCAACTGTTGCAGGTGAAAGCAATTACGAGCACATCCGCATCTTTGAAATCTTTTGTGGAATACGATTTGTCATCAGTAGCGGGAAGAGCGTCGAAGCCTGCAAAATGATCTCCGATGCTTCGATCGGGATTGTATTTTCCAGCCTCCAGATTGCTTCCAGAAATTAAACTGCTCAGCAGGAACATTCCCAAAACAATTCGATTCATACTCTTACTCAATTTCATCAAGTGTAATGTTCAAATACTCTTCAATAATTGCCCGGGCTTTATTGCGATCATTTTCAAAGGCAAGTACTTGAGGGGAACCATGCCAGCCCACCACTTCGGCATAACCACCAGAAGAACTTGCTCCACCAATTTGAGCTTCAATCCCCTGGTCAGCCAGAACATTCACCAGCATTTGGGCTTCGCTGAGATTTCTCGCGCGGTAAATTTCAATAATGTTCTCATTAAGACGATGAGGATCGCTTGTAGATGAGGAATCGTCCATTTTATTTCCAATCAATTTTGACTCGAATTCCCACTCGGCTGCCGACTCAGGCAGACAAGTTCTTCCTGGCGACTCTGACCGTTCCCAGTTCCGATTCGCAGGTAGATGTTTCCATCATATACTGCCGGGCTGGCGTAACAATCCGTTCCGAGGCGATTTACTGAAATTTGCTGAAAGCTTGAAGGATTGGCCTTGAATACAAAAGTTTGTCCTTCCAAATTCGAAACATAAATCGTATCACCAACCGCCACAGGAGAGGCTGAGAAGTTTCCTCCGAGCCGTTCCTTCCACTGCTCGGCTCCTGTTGTAACATCCCAGCAATAGGCAATTCCTTTGTCGGTGATTCCGAAGAGTGTATCTCCAACAGTAATCAATGATGGCTCATAGAGTTTCGTCTTCACCTCCCATTGTTTCTGCCCTGCACTATCAAGAGCAATCGTCTGGCTTTGTGGATAACCGCCACTGGCAATGATGAGATCCTTAGCCACAACAACAGTTCCACAAGTTGCATCGGCCGTGCCGGGTGTCTGCCAGTTCTCTTTTCCGGTGCGGGGATCGTAACTGATGATTTTTTCGCCTCCGGAAATCAATAGTTGATCCTTCCCGCCGACGTTCGCAATTCGAGGAGAGGAATATGTGCTCGCCAGTGGTCGTTCCACTCGCCAGGCCAGCTCTCCTGATTCGGTATCGAGAGCACACAGATATCCTCCGCCATGATTATCGCAGGCAAAGATCACAAATGAGTTGTATAAAACGGGAGAGGGGGCGTATCCAAATTTTGAATTGAACGCGCCAAGTTCCTGCGTCCAGATGATCTTGCCTGTTTCAACATTCAAAGCATAAGCCGTAATCTTTTCGTGATGCAGGGACGCGGTGATCACACGCGTTCCATCACAAAGAACTGTGCCATTGGCGTGTGTGCTTTTCGGATGCATTTGTCCGGAGGAAGGAAACCCACCTTCATTCACTGTGGTCGACCAGAGTTGACTGCCATCTGTGATATCAAAAGCAACGATCTTTTGTTTCTGAGCAGAATCATCGGCGGTCGCGAGATAGATGCGATTATTGACAATCACAGGAGATGCGTTTCCGCGGCCGGGAACATCGACCCGCCATTTCACATTTTCGGTCTCGCTCCAATGCGTCGGTGTGTCTGCTTCTCCGGCAACTCCGCTTTGATCGGGACCTCGCCAGCCGGGCCATTCGGATTTTAAGTGCGACAGATTTTTTTCGGAGAAAGAAACTGACGACTGTTCAATGCTCACTTGTTTTACAGGAGTTTTTTTCTGACATCCTAATAATGCAATCAGCATCAGCAGACTGGTCACTGTCCCTAACGTTCTCAAGTAGTATCGTGATTCCATCATCCCGCCTCTTTCGATAGCTGACCTGTTTTTGTTTTCTGTTTGGCAACCCAGCCAAAATGTTTTTGCAGCGAATCATCGGCCATCAGGAGTTCGTAAGTGGAAAAATTCTTGGCGAGGGTCATCTCATCAAACCGGTCATGGATCCCATTGTGGCACAACCGGCAAACGCAAATCCCACGGTTCAATTCTTCCTTCGTGTACTTCTTCTGGAAATGGGGTCGTCGGTGCATTTTCTGGGGAATGAGATGATGAAACGTCAACAATGTTTCGCGACGACAGCATGGACAGTTTCCATATTTCATCCGGCGAGGCATAGTCAACATTCTTCCGAACTTCCTTAAATTCAACTCAGCAGACTTGGTTTCCAATCCTGCAATTCTCAGTTAAACTCTTACTTATGGATCAGGGTCAGTCGATTATAGACAATTCCCAATCCCTGACGAACAGATCCTTTCCTTCCCCCGGAGAAAATTGATGGCATTTCTCAGATTCTTCACGATTATCATTCTGCTGAATTTCAGCGTAATTATCTCTGCAATTTCATTAAATGCCGATGAACCTCTCAATATTCTCTTAATCACGGCTGATGATATGGGAATGCAACTCGGCTGTTATAGGGACACTGCAGCGAAAACTCCTCGCTTGGATACATTGGCCAAACGCAGTCGACTCTTTGAAAACGCTTACGTTGCCCAGGCCTCTTGCAGTCCCTCTCGAAGTGCGATGTTTACAGGGCTGTATCCGCACACCAATGGTCAGTATGGCTTACTGAATGCGGGAGTCGGTTTCCAGATTCATGAGAAACTGTACGACAAAACAATTCCAGCCTTGCTGAAAGAAGCTGGCTATACTACGGGCATCTCCGGCAAATTGCATGTTGGTCCTGAAAAGACATTTCCATTTGATGAACGAATCCGAGGCGATTCGCGTGATGTCAAAGTGATTGCCAAAAAGATCGGTGAATTCTTTAAGGCTTCCAATGGCCCGTTCTTCTTCATGGCTAATTATTCGGATCCACACGTCTATGGCCGCAGTCCCCGACCTCCAAAAGAAGCATTTCCGACACAGTATAAAGGGATTCCAAAATCACCATTGAGGGTTGGTGAAGTCTCTGCGTTTCCATTTCAGAAACTCGACCATCCCGAAGAGATCGAGCGGATTACCCAGTACTACAATGCCTGCTCGCGATTTGATGCTGGGGTTGGTTTACTGCTCGATGAATTGCAAGCTTCCGGACATTCAGAAGATACACTGATTCTGTTCGTCTCCGATCATGGACCTCCCTTTTATCGTGGGAAGACAACCTGCTACGAGGCAGGTGCGAAAGTCCCGATGCTGCTGCATTGGCCCGGTAAGTTTGAAAAAGCCGACCGCTCCCCTGCTCTGGTTTCAACCGTCGATATTCTCCCTACTTTTCTGGAAGCTGCTGGGATTCAGAAGGATGTCCATACTCAAGGCCGATCTCTTTCGACATCTCTCGATCCTGCTCAATGCCGTAACACTCTCGCCACAGAATTTCATTATCACGGCAGTTCTCCTTTCTTCCCGAGAAGATCAATTCGCAACGAACGCTATAAATTGATCCACAATTTGCTGGCCAATGAAAAATCGGCTCGTACGAGTGTCGATGGCGATGCCGCTTATGAACTGGTCATGAAAGATCCTGAGCAGTCCTCTGAGATGAGGCAAGCCTATCAACGAGCGGCTACTCCTCCCGAATATGAATTGTACGATTTGAAATCGGATCCCTGGGAATTCAAAAATTTATTCGACGATCCCGACCACCAGACAATTAAGGCTCAATTACTTTCAAGTTTACAGCAATGGCAGGAAGAAACGGAAGATCCGCTGTTGACTCAGGAAGGGATCCAGTCAATGAGCAGATATGAAAAACAATAGCAGCCAATAACATCACCGACACCCCTAAACATATAGAGAATATCATGAAATTAATGATGACAATGATGGTCCTGACTTTCGGTTTGATCACTACAGTCAATGCGCAAGAAGTCCTGAAAGTCTGGCCGGGAAAACCGCCAGGGCCAGATCGTGAAGTCGGACCCGAACAGGATATCACCAAACCGACCGACCGCCTGATTGCCGGTCGACGAATTATTAAACTGGCAAATGTTACGACTCCAGAACTTCACGTATATTTTCCTGAGGAATCGAAACAGAATGGCTCGGTTGTCGTTATCTGCCCGGGGGGGGGATTCAACATTCTGGCCTGGGATCTGGAGGGGACCGAAGTTGCTGAGTGGCTTAACGATATTGGAGTGACTGCAGTTGTCCTCAAATATCGTGTGCCGACGCGTGGTCAAGACCCCGTCTGGAAAGCCCCCGTTCAGGACACACAACGAGCGATCAGTTTAGTGCGATCAAAAGCGAAAGAATGGAAATTGGATGCCAATCGAGTGGGAGTCCTCGGCTTTTCTGCAGGTGGTCACACTGCTGCACGAGCCGCTTTGACCAAAGAGAGACTTTATGAACCGATCGACGCGAGTGACGAGAACAATTTCCGTCCAAATTCCGTGATGCTTATCTACCCTGCTTATCTGAATGATAAGGAGACTTCCGCATTGGCAGCCGACTTAACAGTCGATGAGTCGACACCACCCATGTTTATAGTGCACGCATTCAACGATCCCATTTCCGTGGAAGGAAGCCTGCTGCTGTCACTCGAATTGAAGCGGAACAACATTCCCTTCGACTTGCACGTTTACGACACCGGAGGACATGGTTACGGTTTACGCCGTATTGATGATCAACCTGTGACCACCTGGCCAGATCGTTGCACCGACTGGTTACAAAGAAGCGGATGGCTGACACGAGCCAGTGAGTAACTGGAGTTTTTAAAAGATTCAGTTTGAAAGCGTATCACGAACTCGTTTGCGCTTCGAGTTTGTATTTTTGATTGAGACGTAAAGCTACTGCAGTTTGCGGTAGCGGCTTTTTGATGGATTGAGCCCTATGTTTCCAGTCAATCTCCCGCTAAACATTCATGGAAATGGCTATGATGCTCAGAAGCCAACGATCGATCCACTGCCGGACACGCCAGCAGTGGATCCCGTAATCGACTGACATCTAAAATTAACTCGTTGCTTCCTCTTCAACTGGTGTTTCTTCAGGAGCTCCCAGTCCGGTGGAGAATCCTCGTTTTTCAAGGGTTTTGACGCGGAGTTCTTCGGTGATTTCTGGGTTTTCCAACAGGAACAGTCGAGCTTTTTCGCGGCCCTGTCCAAGTCGAGTTTTGCCATAACTGAACCAGCTGCCGGATCGCTCGACGATGCGCTCGTTTGTTGCCAGATCGAGAATATCGGCTTCGTAGCTGATGCCGCAGGAATTGAGCATGTCGAATTCAGCAATCCGGAACGGCGGTGCAACCTTGTTTTTAACGATTTTCGCTTTGATGCGAATACCTGTTGTTTCGTCTCCTTCTTTCAACGTACTGATTTTTCGAACATCCACGCGGCAGGAGCAATAGAATTTCAATGCGCGACCGCCGGGCGTCGTTTCGGGGCTACCAAACATGACTCCGATTTTTTCGCGAATCTGGTTAATGAAAACGACGGTCGTTTTGGAGCGGGCAATCGCTCCTGTCAATTTTCGCATCGCCTGACTCATCATTCGAGCCTGAAGACCGACATGCGTATCGCCAATTTCTCCATCCAGTTCCGACTTCGGGACCAGAGCCGCGACTGAGTCGACAACAATAATGTCGACGGCATTCGATTTAATCAGCATTTCGGCAATCTGCAGGCCTTCTTCACCATAAGAAGGTTGACTGACCAGCAGTTCTTCGAGATTTACGCCGAGACGCCGAGCCCAGGAGGGGTCGAGTGCGTGTTCGGCATCGACGAATGCGGCAACGCCTCCTTGTTTCTGTGCACTGGCAATCGCATGCAACGCCAAAGTCGTTTTACCACTCGATTCCGGGCCAAACAGTTCGATAATTCGACCACGAGGGTAGCCTTTGCCACCTAATGCCAGGTCGAGAGAAAGGGCACCGGAGGGAATTCCCTGAATCGCATCCTGTCCAGAGTCGGACAGTTTCATAATCGAGCCTTTACCGAAGGCTTTCTCAATTTGTCCTAACGCATTGTCGAGTTGCTTTTCTGGATTTCCATTATCTGTAGGGGCCGGAGTTGCTGCCCGTGAGCGTGCTTTCGCCATCTTTCAATCCTTCGTGATACTGCCATTTGATAATGTACGTTGGTACAATACCCTGGGCGGATTCCAATTTCAACTAAGTTTCCAGAGAATTATGACCGATCTTAACGAATAGGCCGCGTCCTTGATGTGGCCAGCGGGGAAAATATTGACGGGTGCCTGGAGTGGCACTGTCGACCGGTTTGTAAATTAGTGCCCGAGTTTGCGTATTTTATTCTGTTTCTCACTCCGGCTCCAAGTCTGAGCGATGAAATGTTGAAAAAATGCAGGAATCGAGTCTGAATGCAGACCAGTCGGGATTTTGTCATGGTTTGCATGAGTAAGCGCGAGAACGTCTGGGGAGACGTGATCAGAGACTGCAAACAGACAGAACCATCCATTCGGGACAGGGAGAGCCAGAAATGACGCAGGATCAAATCTTAGCGATAGCCGAGCAAGCCGCCAATGAAATGTTGTTGTGGGTTGGCTTTGGCACTTTAATTGGCCTGGCCGCCAAAGCAATCATGCCCGGGCGTGATCCCGGGGGAGCTGTCTCGACTATGATGATGGGTATTGGTGGAAGCATTATCGGTTGCGGTACACTTGCCTTCTTTTGGCAGGGTGTGGTTGTCAGTCCTGTTTCAATCGTTGGGGCTGTTGTTTCGACCGGAGGAGCATTCACACTTCTGTTCTTTTACAAATTGCTGGCGGGAAGCTTCTTTGCTGAAGCCGAAGATGGCGATCGATTCACACATCGTTATCGGCGAACCCGGCGCCGTCGTAAAATGATTCGTGGTACGTGAGTCCGTGGACACCGCTTGCTTGAAATTGCAAAAGTCGGAATCCTCGTTACTTAGGTTCCGACTTTTTTTTTGATCGTTCTAAGTTCAGCCTGATCGAAAAGCCGTCATTAAATCTTCAATCAAAATTGTCTTCGCAGATGAGTCTTTTTGAAATCACTATAAATACAGTGATATTTCCGGTTCTTCGCTGATCAATTCGTATTTGGCATGGGACATGCATTCTCCTGAATTGTGCTCTTAACTACACAGTTCACAAGTTCAAAGGAGAAGAGAATGATGAGAAGTAAAAGATTTCTGTATGGATGTGTCGCAGCAATCACCGCGATGAGTCTGGCAAGTGTCGGGCAGGCTTTTGAAAAACAAGCACAAAATGCATTGGTGCCAACTTCAAAGATTGTTGGTGGCTATATTTATAACGCAGGCGATGAGCATATCGCCTCAGTTGATGACATTGTGTTGAATTCCCAGGGAGAAGTTCAATATCTGATCGTCGGAGTTGGCGGTTTAGCTGGACTGGGACAGAGCCAGGTTGCTATCCCCTCCAAAGCTGTCAAATGCGAATGCACTACTAAAGATGGTGAACGGGAATGTCGCATGACATTGTCGATGACTCAGGAAAAGCTGAATCAGGCTCCTAAACTGGAGCAGGAAAATCGGGCCGAACTGATGGACAATAACTGGGTGACCCGTAACCGGTCGCACTTCAGTGTTGATTCACCGTTAAATGACAAACCTGCTGGGAAGTTGATTTCCTACTCGAATGTTAACGATGTGACAGTTCAAACTGGCAACAACGATGAGACAACCAATGGTCAATTGGATGATTTGATTGTTGATACTGCTGATCACAAAGTGAAGTTCGCTATCATTGGAGTTGGTGGAGCATTGGGAGTTGGCGAAAGTTATGTCGCCGTGCCGTTCAAAGCTTTACAACTGACCGAAAATGAAGATCAGGATTACACAATTTCAACTAAAGTCACTTCAAAACAGTTGAAATCTGCTCCTAAGGTCACCAGTCCAGACTATTCTGAACTGGAAAGCCAGGAATTTCGTACGATGGTCAACAATATGAAGAATGCTAAAAAGCAATAAGTTGAAATTGTGGACTTTAACGAAAGTCCGCAGAGTTGACTCCAGAGCATTCTGCCCTGGTGTAAAACGCAATTGCTGAATTCAAGAGTGAAGACCCAATTCGGGGCTTCACTCTTTTTTTTGTGCAAATTAAACCAAGTTCAATTTGAAAACCGACGAAATTTATCAAACTGCAATTAGACCTTTAGGCAACAGTTAAACGATGAAAAACAATTGAAGCCACACGGGAGATCTTTATTCAATATGACATTGGAAATCTGGTTTCCTTTTGGAACGGGGATTCATAACGAACTTGGGAAGATCAGAGGGAGCATCCCGATCCATCTATAAACCTCCAGACTCACATGCAGAGTTCCTCTGGAATTTCGAATGATTCCATCGAGACGACTCGACCACCTGTCAGATAGCATTTATTTCCTGTGGCACGGCACCATTTCAGCCGAACGATTCCCTTGTGGACTTTATGTTTCGCTTGCCATTCGATTTGAACGAACGGCTCGACAATCAATTCTCGATGTTGAATGCAAGCTCCTGTGGCTGAATAGTTTAACAATCTGGCTGTAAAGGAAAAATCTGTAGAAACCATTTGATGGTCCAGAGGAGTGACCCGAATATCAAAAGCGACATCAATTCTGCTTTCCGATCGTTTATCCATTTCCGCAGATCGGTTCATCCACTCAGCTTTTCGCTGAGAACCCCTGGAATTCTGCATGATGCTCATGGCTGGCCCTTAATTTGAGATAGCGGAAACAGAGATGGGCTGGGCCGTGTGTTGATACACGGCTTTGAGTAAGAAAGTATCACCCGACGGATAAAACCTACTGCACATGCCCAGAGGAGATTCCATTCTCTGGCAAAATGAGTCAAGAAAGTGCGTAAGCGATTCGCCCGCGTTTGGATTTTTGCTAATATCAACATCGTTGCATCATCGTTGATGCCCGTTATCGACTATCATGTTGCAGGATTTCAACATGCGTAGCACAACCTCTTAATGCGAAGACCTTGCAGATCACATTAAAGTCGTAGTGATTCGTTGCTCAATAACCTGGAATGACCCGATGATTGATACTTATTCGGAAGCCGTGGAATGGTTGTATAACCGCGTGAACTTCGAACGGCTTGGGGTTGGGCAGTATGGTCGAAATGATTTTAAGCTCGAACGGATGCAAAGACTGCTCGAAGCCATCGGCAATCCTCAAGAGCAAATTCCCGTTGTTCACATAGCAGGAACGAAAGGAAAGGGAACGACCGCAACATTGGTCGATTCCATACTTCGCGAGGCTGGATATCGCGTGGGACTTTTTACGTCTCCTCATATGTTCCGTATTGAAGAGCGGTTTCTGGTGAACGGGTGTCAGATTTCCGAAGAGCGGTTTTTGAAGCTGGTAAGTCGCATGGAAGATTATGTGACGCAAACTCGGGAAGAAGCGCCTGAACTTTTGCCGACGTTCTTTGAAATTACGACTGCGATGGCGTGGCTGTACTTTATAGAAGAAAAAGTCGATCTCGCCGTGTTGGAAGTAGGATTGGGAGGGCGGCTCGATTCGACCAATTTGTGTCGGCCTCTGGTGACTGCGATTTCGAGTATTTCGTTGGATCATACCCGTTTGCTCGGGGATACCATTGCCTCGATCACTCGTGAAAAGGCAGGCATCATCAAAGCGGGAGTGCCGGTTGTCACCAGCTCGACCGATCCATTCGTTTGCGAGGACTTAAAAGCAATCGCCCAGCAGAAGGGGTGCTCATTCCAGCAGATCGGACATGATTTTCATGCCGAGATTGTGAAACCCTGGCATGAGTTCGATCGATTTCAAACTGTGCGATACTCGCAAACCGTTTTGCATGAGACGGTCTCAATCGAAATACAGTTTTCTCGACCCGGTCAAATTTATGCCTGCAATATTGCACTGGCTCTGGCTTGTATTGAGCAGTTGAATCAATCCGGATATGAGATCACGAACAGTCAAAAGCAACTTGGAATCCGGAATGCGTCCCTGCCCTTACGTTTTGAAATCCTGCAGGAATCACCACCAATTCTTGTCGATGCTGCACATAACCCGGCTGCGTTTGAAGCATTGATGGAAATGCTTCCAGAATATTTTCCCAATCGACCAGTGACTTTTATTCTCGCCATTTCCAGAGATAAAGATTACGTCGGCATGTGCCAAACTTTAAGAGGCGCTTCCTCTCTTATACTGACTCAGTATCTTGGGAATATTCGCTCATTACCAACTGTGGAATTGGCTGAAGTCGTAAATCAGACCGGAATTCATGTGACATATAACACTGAAAGCCCGGCTCACGCCCTGGAGACGGCGTTGCGAGTGACTCCAGAAAATGGAATTATTGTTGCTTCAGGCTCCCTGTTTCTGGCGGCTGAAATACGGCACCTTGTCAAACCTGAAAGTCTGATCCAAAGCCTTCCCGTATAAACCCAAGCACGTCTCTCTTTATAGTGCTACACTTAAAATTAATTTTCGAGCATTTCAAAATGCAATGTGCCATCGCATGAACGATTTAGGCATTGGATCACTCGGTTTACTTCGGTAGATCGCAGAAAAACGGTATTTGAAAAGCTCCAGTTCATAGATAATTTGTTGAAATCAGGAATGAAGTCTCAGAGAGTTATGCCGCTTTCAGGGTTACTTAATATTAATAAGCCAGCCGGCTGGACATCTCGGGATGTTGTTAATCGAGTCCAGAATGTGATTGGAATCCGTCGATGTGGTCATGCAGGGACTCTCGATCCTCTGGCTACGGGGGTTCTGGTCGTCTGCTTCGGTCGGGCGACCCGTCTGGTTTCTTATGTCCAGCAATCGAGAAAACGCTATCTGGCAGAATTTCGCTTTGGATTCACCAGTCAGACGGATGATATTGAAGGAGAACTGACTCCTGTTCCCGATGCCCAGTTTCCATCGCAATCCGAACTTCAGAAAGCAATGCAATCATTCGTGGGAACCATTCAGCAGGTGCCTCCGCGGTATTCCGCAGTGATGGTTAAGGGGCAAAGAGCCTATGCATTGGCTCGAAAAGGGCAGGAATTTGAATTGAAGTCGAAACCTGTCCGCATTGATCGATTTGACTTAATCGATTATCAGGTGCCCAATTGTCAGGCAATTATTGAATGTGGATCAGGAACTTATATTCGCTCTCTGGGTCGGGATATCGGAGCCCAATTTGAATGTGGAGCGGTAATGACCTCTCTGGCGCGAGAAGCCGTGGGAGACTTTTCGATTGACAGAGCGATTTCAATCGAGGATTTGACTACCGAAAATTATAAAGCATCTGTCTCGGCTCCTGTCGAAGCGATTCGCCATTTGCCTTTCCGTCTATGTACGGTGTCGGAGGCAGAATGGATTAGAAACGGAAGACCGCTCTCCTACCACAATGAGGCCTTAGAGAATCAAGCCGAAGTTGCGATTCTGGGAGCGGAAGGAGAATCGCTCGTTGCTATCTGTGAATATCGACAAGAAGAGTCTTTGTTAAAGCCACGAATCGTTTTTCCACTTGATGGCGATTGAAATGGTCTCATAGGAGTCATTCCAACTTCGACTTTAGTTGCCCTGAAGTTGGGCACTGCTGCGTAAAGAATGGTCGGCCATAGAGTTCCACTATTCAGGCAAACCCTATCGCATAACGATTCTCAAGAAACATGGTTGTTTTGGCATTGATATTGCTTTTCAAAACCGAGCCGACACAATAAGACTAATATTTATAAACTGACAGCATTTGAAAGAGACGGTCAATGTATGTTCGCGGATTACGCTCTACCGACATGTTACGACGAATTACTCACTGATAAACTCGAATCTCGTTTTCCATCCGTTACGCTATGTTTGACGACGCTTGGCCATGAGGAAATTCTTCAGCGTCAACATTTAACCGAAGAGCGGCTGAGAGATTTGGGGATTACATTTGCCGTTTATGGCCATCAGGATGGTCAGGAAAAAGTCTGGCCATTTGACATTCTTCCCCGTGTCGTCAGCAACGAGGAATGGAAGCAAGTCGAAAATGGTCTGAAGCAACGAATTCACTCTTTGAATTTGTTTATCGACGATCTCTATAACGAACAGAAGATCCTGAAGGATGGAATTATACCTCAGGAAATGATTCAGACCGCTGCAACATTTCGCCAGCAGTGTGTTGGACATCGACCTCCCAAAGCGGTCTGGACTCATATTACCGGTACCGACTTAATTCGGCATAGCGATGGTAAAATTTATGTGCTCGAAGACAATTTGCGTTGTCCTTCGGGAGTATCGTATGTCATTGAAAACCGGGAAGTGATGAAACGCGTGTTGCCGGAAGTGTTTCACGGCCAATCGGTCGCAATGGTGGAAGATTATCCAGAGCAATTGCTGAAAACATTACTGGCGACCGCTCCCGATCACGCAGACAATCCCGTGGCAGTGGTTCTAACGCCAGGAATCTACAATTCAGCCTATTTCGAGCATTCCTTTCTTGCTCAACAAATGGGTGTTGAACTTGTTCAAGGAACAGATCTGGTTGTTGTGGATGACTTCGTCTACATGAAAACAACTCGCGGATTGAGTAAGGTCGATGTTATCTATCGTCGAATTGACGATATGTTTATTGACCCTCTGGTCTTTAATGAGGAATCCATGATTGGCGTTCCCGGTTTGATGGATGCCCATCGAAAAGGGAATGTGACATTGGCAAATGCTCCAGGGACAGGCGTGGCTGATGATAAGGCGATTTATGCTTACGTTCCTGAGATTATCAAATACTACACGGGTGAGGATCCGATTATTGAAAACGTGCCGACTTATATCTGTTCGGATCCGAAGCAGCGCGATCACGTGCTGAAAAATCTGCACGAGTTGGTTGTGAAGCCGACCAATGAAGCAGGTGGTTACGGAATTGTTTTGGGGCCTCTGGCTTCCAAAGAAGAATTAGAGGCCTGTCGTCAGCAGATTCTGGCTGACCCACGCAATTACATTGCTCAGCCATTTTTGCAGCTATCAACAGTTCCTACCATGTGCCCTGAGGGAGTCGCTCCCCGGCACGTGGACCTCAGACCATTTGTGTTGCTGGGAGGATCTGATCCAGAAGACATCTATGTATTACCGGGTGGATTAACTCGGGTTGCATTGGTGAAAGATTCCATGATTGTCAATTCCTCTCAAGGTGGTGGCAGTAAAGATACGTGGGTAATGGGATAATTCATGTTGTAAACGCAGGCCAGGCATTGGCTGGCTAAATCGTAGTCGATGCAGAATAAATCAGGCCCTGCCTGATCGACCACACAGACAACAATAGACAACGGCGTATCAAAACCCCGGAAAATCGGGAAAAGGTGAAGCGATGCTGAGTCGAGTAGCAGATTCCATACTCTGGATGAGCCGATATATTGAGCGAGCCGATAATGTTGCTCGGTTTATCGATGTCAATCAGAAATTGACGTTAGGTTTTCAAAGTGGGATCAATCCACAATGGGAGCCGCTCGTCCTGACAACAGGCGATCAGGAGAAATTTGAAGAACTGTATGGTGAGGATTACTCGCAGGAAAACGTGGTTAAGTTTTTAACGTTGGATTCAAACAATCCCAATTCCATCATTTCCTGCTTGAAGTGGGCCCGTGAGAATGCTCGCTGTATCCGCGATAACCTTTCTATTCCAATTTGGGAGGCGATCAATAAGTTTTATTTGTTGGTTCGCAGCTTCCCGAATCATTCCTCAACGTTTGCCAACCCTCAGCCTCTGCTCGACATTGTTAAAGATCAATCTCAGCTCTTTGAAGGGGCCAGCCAGTTAACGATGTCTCATGGTGAAGCGTGGAACATCAATCAATTAGGTCGCCTGATAGAACGGGCAGATAAAACCTCCAGAATTCTGGATGTCAAATACTACATTCTGCTTCCTCGCGTGGCCGATGTGGGGAGTAGTTTAGATTTAGTGCAATGGACGGCTTTACTGAATTCGACGTCTGCGCTGCAGATGTATCGTCGGGCTCATGGTCGAATTGATCCTAAGAAAATTGTTGAATTTCTTGTCCTGGATCGCTTCTTTCCCCGTTCGATGCACTATTGTTTGATCAATGCTGATACCGCCCTGCGTTTTTTATCGGGGGCTCCTCCGTATGCGTTTTCCAATCCGGCTGAACAGCTGCTCGGACGAATGAAAACAAATATGGATTATCTTTCCCATGACGATATTGTGAATCAGGGTTTGCACGAATTTATCGATGGCTTGCAGGGACAGTTGAATGAACTGGGGATAGCAATTCAAGAAGCATTCTTTTGCAATAGTAGTTCTCAGATTCAGTCGCAAAATCAGCAATTCCAATATCAATAAATCCCTGACCACAATTGTCGATCAATTCTGAGATCGACTCACGAGAGAATTCTGAATGAGCATTCATGTTGCGCTAAAGCACCGTACGCGCTATCTCTATGACAGACTGGTCTCACTCGGACCACAAACAGTCCGTCTCAGACCGGCTCCGCACTGTCGTACGCCTATCCTGTCCTATTCGTTGAATGTGGAACCTGAAGATCATTTCATCAATTGGATGCAGGATCCTCACAGCAATTATCTGGCGCGGTTTAATTTTCATAAGCCGACTCGGGAACTTTGTGTCACGGTTGAACTGACTGCAGAAATGTCGGTGATCAATCCGTTCGATTTCTTTATCGAAGAATCAGCCGAAAAGTTTCCCTTTGAGTACGAAGAGCTTTTACAGGGTGACCTGAAGCCATTTCTGGCAATTAAAGAAGATGGTTCGTTCCTGACTGAATATTTGAGAAAAATTGATCGAACGCCGCGACGTACAATCGATTTTCTAATCGATGTGAATCAACAACTGCAAAACGATATCAAGTATTCCATTCGCATGGAGCCTGGTGTCCAAACCTGCGAGCAGACATTAGAAAAACTCTCCGGGTCCTGTCGAGATTCTGCCTGGTTACTCATGCAGATACTACGTCATTTTGGTTTTGCAACGCGATTTGTCTCTGGGTATTTGATTCAATTGGCGCCCGACATTCGCTCTCTCGATGGGCCGAGTGGCCCTACTGAGGATTTCACTGATCTGCATGCCTGGACGGAAGTCTTTCTGCCTGGTGCGGGCTGGATTGGTCTGGACCCAACCTCTGGGTTACTCGTGAGTGAAGGTCATATTCCTCTTGCTTGTACGCCACTGCCGACCTCCGCTGCCCCGATAGAAGGGGGAGTTGATAAATGCGAGGTCGAATTCGAATTTGAGATGGAAGTGACACGGGTCCATGAAGATCCCCGTGTGACAAAACCTTACACCGAAGAAACCTGGGAAGAAATTCTCAAGGTTGGGGATCAGGTCGAGAACATTCTCGATGAGAACCAGGTCAAATTGACCATGGGTGGCGAGCCGACTTTTGTTTCCATCGATGACATGGAAGGCGAAGAATGGACGGAGGCTGCAGTCGGGCCGGAGAAATATCGGCTCTCCGAGGAACTCGTATTACGTTTGCGAGACCGTTTCGGTCCCGGCGCATTATTACATTTTGGACAAGGCAAGTGGTATCCGGGCGAACCTTTACCGCGCTGGGCATTGACCTGTTTGTGGCGAAAAGACGGAGAACCGATCTGTCAGAATGACAATCTGTTTGCCGTCTCCAACACGAAAGAACAGGCTGATGTTGAGTTAGCTGCTCAATTTGTGGATGTTCTATGTGAAAATATTGGAGTCGAGGCCAAATATGTCCGGCCAGCTTACGAAGATGTCTGGAATGTCATTCATGATGAGCAGAAGTTGCCCGTCAATGTCGATCCCAGAAAGTTCGATTTGAATCATGCTGAAGAACGCGCCAAGTTGTCGCGAGCATTGGAGCGTGGGGTGACAGAACCCGTTGGTTTTGTATTGCCGCTCAAACGCGCCTGGTGGCAGGCGAATGCAAAATGGGAAAGTGGTCCCTGGCCATTT
This sequence comes from Rubinisphaera italica, assembly GCF_007859715.1. NCBI lineage: Bacteria > Pseudomonadati > Planctomycetota > Planctomycetia > Planctomycetales > Planctomycetaceae > Rubinisphaera > Rubinisphaera italica. The sequence goes on along the minus strand of NZ_SJPG01000001.1, from coordinate 2,265,612 downwards.
CGTGGACCCAAACTGTTTCTGATTCCCGGAGACTCTCCGGTCGGTTTACGTTTGCCACTCGATTCCCTGCCCAAGCGATCCAAACCAAACGATTCCCGCCCGGATGTGTACGAGATCGATCCATTTGAATCGCGATCGGCTCTCCCTCGTTATGTTGAACTGAGAAATGCTGTCCAGCAGACGGCTTTGGAAATGCAGGAAGTTCAAACACAGTTTCAAAAACGATCTTCTCAAGGGACTACACAGGAATCGTTACAGAAAATTGTCGATAATCAGGCAGCTGCAGTAGCTGAAGCCAATCAAGTGATTCGGACAGCATTATGTGTCGAACCGCGAGATGGACATATCCATATTTTTATGCCCCCTGTCGGTACACTGGAAGATTATCTCGATTTAACAACTGCAATTGAAGCTGCTGCAGAACAGGTGGGACATCCCGTTGTGTTCGAAGGTTATCTGCCTCCGCATGATGACCGTGTCGAAATGATGAAAGTCACTCCGGATCCTGGTGTGATCGAAGTGAATGTCCAACCCGCACAAAACTGGCGTGAGTTGGTGGATATCACAACCGAGGTCTATGAAGTTGCACACCTGTGCCGACTTGGGACTGAAAAGTTTCAACTCGATGGTCGGCATACTGGAACCGGTGGTGGAAATCATGTGGTTATGGGCGGGGCGACCGTAGCTGAAAGTCCATTTCTAAGACGTCCCGATTTACTGGGAAGTATGATTCGATTTTGGAATAATCATCCTTCTTTGTCTTATCTGTTTTCGGGAATGTTTATCGGTCCGACCAGTCAGGCACCGCGCGTTGATGAAAGTCGTCGTGATGCGGTTTATGAATTACAGATTGCTTTGGATACCCTCGAAGCTTCTCAGGATCGACCTGCCTGGCTTGTGGATCGGATCTTCCGTCATTTGATGACCGATTTAACGGGTAACACACACCGTGCGGAATTTTGTATCGACAAACTGTATTCGCCAGATTCCACAACAGGGAGATTGGGGCTAGTCGAATTGCGTGCATTTGAAATGCCGCCGCATTCGCGAATGAGTTTGACCCAACAGTTGTTACTGAGATCCTTTGTTGCCTGGTTCTGGAATCAACCCTATAAAACGGATCTCGTCGATTGGGGGACCCGACTGCACGACCAGTTCATGCTGCCTTATTATATGATGAGTGATTTCCGTAGCGTGATTGACGAAATCAACGCCGCAGGCATTCCAATTTCTCACGAGTGGTTTGTGCCGCATATTGAATTCCGTTGTCCTCAAATTGGAAATGTCACATACGATGGCATGTTGCTCGAACTGCGACAGGCAATTGAGCCATGGTATGTGCTTGGCGAACAGGCAGGAACAGGAGGGACAACACGGTATGTCGATTCTTCGATCGAACGACTACAGGTCAAACTTTCCGGCGCATTTTCAGAACGGTATGCAGTCACTTGCAATGGGCGTGCTGTGCCTCTGCAACCAACATCTGTGACTGGGGAATTTGTAGCCGGGGTGAGATATCGTGCCTGGCAGCCGCCTAACTGCCTGCATCCAACCATTCCTGTGCATGTGCCACTGGTGTTCGATATCGTCGACAAATGGCAGAAGCGATCTGTCGGGGGATGTCAGTATCACATTGAAAATGCAGGCGGTTTGAATCCGACTTCCTTTCCGATCAACGCTCTTGAAGCGGAAAGTCGTCGAGCCTGCCGCTTCTTCCGTTTCGGTCATACTCCCGGAACAATCCAGATACCAGATGAACAGTTAAATTCGCACTATCCACTAACGCTGGATTTAAGAAGACAGGTCAAGTGAATCGTGTGCGTCATGACACACATGACGAAATGGTTTTGAATGTGGTTTGCTTGTACCCTCGGCAAATTAGTTCCGATTCACTATTCTGATGTCAGAGAACGGACCGAATTCGGATGAATTCGGTTCATAATGCGAATCTGTATTCTCAAGGCATTCGTGAATGACATTGGAAGTTGCGGCAGGAAATATCATGGAACGACTCTTGGCCTATCAGGGACCTGCGGGAGCGTTTGATGAATTCAAGACACCAGATGGCCACATCAAGCCTCAGTGGCATAAATTGCTCGAATCGTTAGGCAATCTGGATGAGGCTGATCTCTCGACACGTTTGCACTCAGCGAACCGAATCCTGCAGGAGAATGGGGTCAATCTCACAGGGTTCGATCATGACCGCCGCTCGAGTCGACCGTGGGAAATCGACCTTCTGCCAGCGATGTACTCAGCTGCAGACTGGAAGATAGTTCGAGCTGGAATTGCACAGCGTGCTCAGTTGATGGAAGCGATTGTCCGTGATTTGTACGGCTCCCAAACACTCATTTCCGATGGATTGATTCCGACGGATTTGATCTTTAAAAATAAGCAATTTCTGCGTTCGTTTCATAACCTGCCACCGGAAAGTTCCGGACTGCTTCTATACGGTTGTGAACTGGGGCGTTCCACTTCCGGCCAGTGGTGGGTGATGGCAGATCGCGCTAATGCCCCGGCTGGCGTCAGTTATACGTTGGAAAACCGGATCGTCATATCAAAAACACTTCCTCAGTTTTTACGGGAGTGTCAGGTTCATCGTCTGGCTCCATTTTTTATTCAATTACAGGAAACCATAAAACAGTTATCTTCGCATAAGAGCGACAACCCATCGGTTGTGATCCTGAGTGCTGGACCAACGGAGCCATTCTATTTTGAAGATGTGTTTCTGGCACGGTATCTGGGGTACACGCTGGTTGAAGCGGATGATTTGACTGTTCGCAAGAATCATGTCTGGTTGAAAACACTGACTGGGCTTGTTGGTGTCGATGTCATCATTCGCCGTCATGCCGATCAGAATATCGACCCTCTGGAAGTTGGTGGCTATTCTCCGAATGGGATTTCCGGCTTGCTCAATGCAATGCGACATCGCAATGTGGTCATGCTGAATGGCCCTGAGTTCGGCTTGCTCGATTCCCCCGTGTTTATGCCATTTATGAAGAAGATCTGTCAGCATTTCCTTGGCGAAGATCTGCTGATCCCTTCAATTGCCACGTGGTGGTGTGGTCAAAAGCGAGAAATGGATTATGTCAAAGTTCACTTCAATGATTTAGTCATCAAGCCTGCATTCGCTCATTCTGGCGGCGAGGAATTTATCGTCAGCGATCTGGACAAGGAGAGTCAGCAAAAATTAATGGCGAAAATTGAGGCTCGTCCGTGGTCTTATATCGCTCAGGAAAAAATTGTCCGTTCGACAGCTCCTTGTTGGATTGGCGATTATTTTCATCCTGGTCACATGGCCTTACGTACCTTTGCGGTGAAATACAAAGAGCGGTACGAGGTGATGAATGGAGGTTTGATTCGAGTTGAGGAGCGAGGCGCTCCGATGCCGCTCTCCATCTCGGCTGGTCACTGCAGTAAAGATGTCTGGGTTTGCTCGAACAAGCCGGTTCCTCCCGTTTCCTTGCTGGCGAAAATTCAGGAACGTCCTGAGATTAAGCGATCGAACAATCAACTTCCCAGCCGAGCAGCCGATAACCTTTACTGGTTGGGACGATACATCGAACGACTTGAGTTTACGGGACGGCTGATCCGTAAAGTCTCTGATCGAATGCTGAGCGAATTTGGACAGCAGACGATTACCGATATCATGCCGATGGTCGCGTGTCTGGCTGAGCAAGGGGGTATTGAAGAATCGTTAGGTCTGGATGAATTTATTCCTTCGCGTGAGCGGATGGAAAAGCTTTGGCCTGCGATCATCTGGGAGAATGAGAATAGTGGAAAATTGCAAGGGTTGTGCGAAAATGTGATCCGACTTTCCTCACTGGTCAGGGATCGTATGACCGATGATTTCTGGCGTGCCACATTGCAAATGCAACAGACGATCAAACCGGAGAAAATTCATTCTCTGAGCGATCTGCAGGATTTAACAAATAGTCTGATGTTGCAGATCTCGGCAATTTCTGGACAAATTACAGATGGTCTTGTGCATGGCCCGACACGTCACTTTCTGTTGATTGGAAGGGGACTGGAGCGGTCGAGGCAACTGACTTTGATTCTTCGTCAATTTCTGAAGAAAGTCGATGATAAGGATGTGATGCCTCTGGTGACTTTACTGGATGTCTGCAATAGTATCATGACTTATCGTTCGAGGTATCGTGCCAATTTCTCGGTGTTGCCTGTGTTCGATTTGCTGGTTACCGACTCGAGCAACCCTCATGCACTCGTGTTTCAATTCAATGAATTAAGAAAACTGCTGGCCGAGTTGCCATATCGCGATCGCAGAAAACCACTCATCTCCCCTGAACGGGATATCGTGCGGTGTGTTCGATATGAACTGCAATCACTTTTGCCGACGGCTGATCGACAATTGAACTGGGTTGATTATCGTCACGGTCTGGAGAAAATTCTCAATGGTATGGATAAACGAATCCACCAGATTTCGAGTCAGCTGACTTCAACATTCTTTGTGTTGTCTGAATTTACACAACAGGTGGATGATCATTGGGAGAACCGGAACTCATGAGATATCGTGTCACACATATCACAAAGTTCGATGCCGCGGAACGGGTTGCCATCGGCATGAATCATGTTTATTTGACTCCGCGCACAACTCCATTTCAGACATGTGAACATTCCCGATTGATCACAAGACCTCCGGCGACAACATCCGATCGACGAACCGATTATTATGGCAACATTGCCTATTTTTTATCGTTTGAACGAGGCTACGATCATCTCGAAATTCGTGCGACCAGTCGTGTCGAAGTTCATGCTCGACAAATGCCTGCGTTGACGGACTCGCTGCCCTGGGATCAGATTGTTTCGGATATTGGTCGCGAGCCATGCCCATTCGATTTTCAGGTTCGCGAAATGCAGGCCGCTTCTCCGCGAGTGAACGACTATGATGAATCTGTACTTAAATATGCCAAACGATTTTTTCCAGAAGGACGTCCGGTTCTGGTCTGTCTGGCCGACTTGCTGAAGAACTTCTCCGAAGATTTTACGTTCGATCCTCACGCGACAACTGTCAATACGCCGACCGATGAAGTGCTGGTGAATAAGCGAGGTGTTTGCCAGGATTTTTCTCATCTGATGATTGCCCTTTGTCGGGCTGTTGAATTGCCCGCGCGGTACGTGAGTGGTTATTTGCGAACCCATCCCCCGAAAGGTAAACCCCGTTTACGCGGTGCTGATGCTTCACACGCCTGGCTGAGTGTATTTTGCGGTCCGCTCGGCTGGGTCGATGTCGATCCGACAAACAACATCTTTGTGTCGAGCGACCATATCACCGTTGCCTGGGGGCGAGATTACAGCGATGTTGCACCAGTGAAAGGCGTTGTGATCGGTTCGGGCTCGCATGCACTGGATGTCTCAGTCGATGTCGAGCCGATTAGTGATCTCGGTGCGACACGTGAAGAAGCAGCGTTGTTGAATTGAGTAGCACTGAATTCCTATCGGTTGAAGCCGATAGGTTCTGGCCGTGGGCTACGGACTGAAGTCCTGACCCCCACATGCTCTGGTGAAATTTTCCAAATGGGAAGCACCTAAAGGTTTCGCCTGGAAAATAAAGCCCCGGGAGCCGAGCCAGTCAAATTGTCTGGTTTTCACGCTTTCGCATGCTTTTGCTTTTATATATCCTCAAGTCTGGAAATTTCAACTTTTCAAATTGAGGAAGATTATGAACGCGATCCGCTTCGCCAGCTGTCTGTTTTTACTGACCTGTTCGATTCCTGTTCAGGCCGCTGAGGACGTTGCCTTTCCGTTGAAGGCAAAAAAGATTCTTTTCCTGGGAGATTCGATTACGAATGCCGGGGATTACATCGTCCATGTCGAAGCCCAACTCAGGGCTCAAGGACTTGATCCGATGCCTGAGATTATCAATCTTGGTTTATCGTCGGAAACATGTTGCGGACTTTCGGAACCCGATCATCCGTTTCCACGCCCGAATGTGCAGGAGCGATTGGAACGGGCTCTGGAGATCATCAAACCCGATGTTGTTGTGGCCTGTTACGGGATGAACGATGGGATTTACTATCCCTTCAGTGAAGAGCGATTTCAGCAATATCAGGCCGGTGTTCAGGAATTGATCGAGAAAGTGCATCGAGCCGGAGCGAAAGTTGTGGTGATGACTCCACCACCATTTGACTCGCTGCCGGTCAAAGAAAAAACCCGCCCGGCTGGAGCCGACGAGTATGCCTATTATGCCCCATTCGTCAATTACGATGACGTTCTCACACGTTATGGCAAATGGATTATGCAGGGGCTGAAAGAAGCCGATCAAGTGATCGATCTGCACACACCATTGACGGCTTACATCAAACAACAACGGAAATCGGACCCGGATTTTACGATGGCTCCCGATGGTGTGCATTGCAATGCGATTGGTCACGAGATGATTGCCAATACCATTCTCACCGCCTGGGGAGTGCAGTCGCGCGAGCCTCTTCCCAAAGAGTTGATCGATTTAGTCCGCCAGAAAAATCGAGTCTTGCATGATGCCTACCTCTCTCATGTCGGTCACAAGCGACCGGGCGGAAAACCGGGACTGCCCGTTGATCAAGCCGAGGCGAAGGCGAAGGAATTGAATGTAGAAATAGATTCGCTGGTGTCCAAATTGCGAAATCCTGAAACGACTCAGCAGCGTTCGAATAACGGAACACGTTACCAAATCCATTACCCCGCCAGTCTTTCAGAAGACGCATTGAAGTTGTATGTGGATTACTATTTGTGGATTCCCGAGGAAGCGAAACCCATTCGTGGTGTTATTGTTCATCAACATGGATGTGGCGTGGGAGCTTCGGAAGGTGGACGAACTGCAGCCGACGATTTGCACTGGCAGGCATTGGCGAAGAAGTGGAATTGTGCCTTGATGGGTTCCAGCTACGAGCCACGCGAAGGCGTGAATTGTCGATCCTGGTGCGATCCCCGGAATGGTTCCGGGCAGCAATTTGTGAAAGCATTGACCGACTTTTCTGTCGGAACCGGTCATGGGGAAATCGCAACCGCTCCCTGGTGTTTATGGGGACATTCGGGAGGCGGGTTCTGGGCTTCGCTGATGCAGACGAAGTATCCCGAGAGGATTGTCGCCATCTGGTTTCGTTCGGGAACCGCTTTTGGTTACTGGACGAAAGGAGATATTGAAACGCCGGAACTGCTGACTGGAATTTATCGAGTGCCAATGATGGGCAATCCTGGAGCCAAAGAGAAAGATCACAAACGCTTTAAAAGCGCTTGGTATGGATTGAAGGCAATGCAGGCTGCTTATCAGGAAGCCGGTGCAGACTTCTTTGAGTTCGCTCCGGACCCGAACTCCAGTCACGATTGTGGTGGGTCACGCTATCTGTCCATTCCGTTCTTCAATTTCTGGCTGGAACATCGTCTTCCAGAAGTTGCAGGCGATGAGCTACGACCTGCAAAGCTCGCACTGGCGGACTGGCAAGGAGAGATGCAAAGTAAAATGGAAGAATATCGTAAGACCGCAGCTGTCAGTGATTCGACTCCGCCACCTGCCCCTGCTAATGTTCAACTCAAGTCGAATGATAATCAAACGGTGACGTTATCCTGGACCGCAGAAGCCGATCTTGAAAGTGGGATCAAGGGATTTGTCATCACGCGTGATGGAGAAGTTGTGGCCACGCTTCCCGAGAAATCGACGGCTCGATTTTCTCGTCCACTGTTTCAGGGGCAATCTTATCATGACACTCCCGAAGCTCCTGTTCCTGCAATGACCTGGACTGATGATAAGGGTGGACAGAAATCGAAATACGCTGTGCAAACCGTAAACAGTGTCGATTTACGATCCGAGCTGACGGCTGCGAAGTAGCCAAATCACACACTCGCTTGCGTTTGTGCCAGTCTCTGCTGTCGGTTAGATCAAATATAACCTGACTACTTTCATATTAAAAAATGCAGTAGGGATTCATAATCCCTACTGCGTTTTTATCATCAATTACGAATTGTCACTTACGGTTGAACTCGGCTCACACGAGAAGTTCGAGGAGTTGCGGCAGGTTCGTCAGTCTCTTCTTCGCGAGATTTGGCAACGGCTACAGCAACCAGATTTTGGGCAGCATACAAATGAGCGTTACTGAAAACGCGTCGCGGTCCAGCAGGACCGAAATTGTTTTCAGTCTTAGCAGCCAATTCTGTCCAGCTCATATCATTGCTCAGATGCCAGGCTGCGGCTTGAGCAACGTCTTTGTTTACTTTGCCGGTAGCAATTATTTCGAGTAATTCTTGAAGAGCCACATTCTCGGTGTACTCTTCAGGTTTGACCAATTTGAACTCTGCAACGGGCGTTGGTTCTTTTTTGCCATGTTCAAGGCATACGGTATTGAGTGGGACAGCAATCATTTTATTGGCTGGAATCGAGAAGAAACCACCACCGCCACCAGCCCCGGCATTAAAACCGCCAATACCACCACCGCCACCGCCAGCACCACCACCGACAGGCTGTTGACCACCGCCACCAGCTCCACCTGCACCACCAGTTCCGCCACCGAGTCCATCATCGAACTGAGCAAGAACCTGAATTCCGACGATCGCTTTGGGCATTTCCACAGAAATGACCTCATCGGTCTTATTTTCCAGGAATAGCGTTCCCTCTTTGGAATCTTTCATGATCATCGTGTATTCGACGACTTCACTTTCAATTCCCTCGAAGAGTTCGACTTTCTCCGCATTCGGATCATAAGACAATTTCCGAATGGGTCGCTGACTGAGCTTGCCAGCCTGAATCGCTGCAGGCATCAATAAGAAACCAGCCACGACACATGCGATGGTTAAAGGGAGTGTTTGCTTGTGAACATGAAAAAGCATAGTGAATAACCTCGCGTTGATCGAAGACGAGCGTAACGAACATTTTGCGGTAGATTCAACCGCTTACAGACTTCCTGCGACACTCATGATACAGAATTCGCAGACTGCTATTACCAATGCTATCGTGTTTTCCAGTGGAGTTACAACGAAAAGTTTTTACGGAAACAAGTTTTGGTCAAAAGTTTTTCTTCACAATTGAGGAATGTAACAGCTTCAACAGCCATGCAACGTCAGATTTGCTGACTTTCGAGGATGTCAGAATTGATACAAGTGGAATAATCGGCAAAGTTGGCATTCCTCAAGCAGTTCCCCGAGTTTCCCACCCACATCCTGTTGGCAGAAATCTGTTGATTCATCTCAACAGGATTGTGCCAATTTCCTTGATTTCATTGATCAGGGAGACGATATCGAATAGGGACAGACCCATGATTATGAATTCATCAACAGTGATAATATTTACAGATGCGGTGAAGAACAAAAAACGCACTTTGCAGATCAATCAAAGTTTTCATTCTCAAGCTTTCTTAAAATTACGACTAATGAATCGCAAAATATTCAAAATCTTAATCCATTCAAAACAATGGTCCCTGCTCCTGCTTTTCGCTGGTTTGCTGCCTCTGTTTTCGGGATGCCAGCAAGGTAAAGCCATGTTGGGAAGAATTGGCTTGAAATCCGAAGATGCCGTCTATTCTTATTCTGATATTCAGCTCGACTATGAGACTAACTGCAAAACCAGTCTCATTCGCAGATCCTTTCCGTTTCTAACGCACCGGGTTGAGCAGACGAGTTTGGAAAAAACGGAGGAGTATCAATCGAATGCCCAGACTGTATCATTTGCGGATGGCAAATGGTCCAAGGCGAAAATCCAAATTCTATATCCTCACCCCGACGGAAGTCTCGATAAAGGACTTGCTCGTCTGGCGGTTACTCGATTTTGTCCAACTCTACAGGATTCGGGATTAGAACACACAACCACACGAGAACGACTGACCAATTTCATATCACTTGCCAGTTGCGAAGAGGATGCGGAACCTGTTGTGCAATCGAATCATAATTCCAGATCTGCTGAAGAAATCTGGGAGCTCGATATCCCGAAGGAAGAATTGGACATTCTAATTGCGGAACTGAAACATCGAGGATTCTTTGAAAATCAGGAGCGTCCCCGTGGTGAAGCGACCATGCATGTCGTGCTCGACAATACTCAGGTAACTAAGCGCTGGACCAACGAACCTCGCCTGGAAAATCTGATGCTTCAGGTTTACAACGAAGGAACTCTCTCTGCATTTGGTCGCAAAACGGAACCGATCGTGTGGAAAGCTGCTGTGTTCCGAAGCAGTTCCAACGGCTCCTGAATTACTCAAGCAACAATGAACAATTGTGGCTGGGGTCGAAGCGTAGCCACAGAATCTTCAGGATGGTCTATGGCATTTGACCAGCCAGCGTTTTCCAATGCTGAAGAGCCATGTTCAATTCGTCAGGATTTTCTTCCGCGAGATCGTTTGACTCGGAAATGTCATTAGCCAGGTTGAACAGTTCCCACTGGGATTTCTTATCATACAACGATTGATTCACAATTTTCCAATCCCCCAGCCGTAAGGCTGCCCGTTGTTTCTGTCTCCAGAATAGAACCTCGTGTGGATTTTCAGAACTCTCTTTCATGAGATAAGGTCTCAGATCAACCCCGTCGGTTTCACGATCACTGACCTTCAGACCGGCGGCTCGAACGAATGTCGGTACCAGATCCAGAGAAATGACAGGAGCCGGATAAACGCCTCCTCTTTCAGCCACACCCGGCCAGCGCATTAAGAAGGGAACTCGAATACCGCCTTCGTACATATCGCCTTTGAATCCACGGAGCGGTAGATTGCTGGAGGTCAATTCTTTTGTCGGACCGCCATTATCACTCAGGAATACGACCACAGTATTTTCCGCGAGCTGTTCATCATCCAGTTTTTTCAAAATCTGTCCCACACTCCCATCGAGATTAGACAGCATCGCTGCAAATATTCGTCGATGGATATCCTCAATCGAAGCAAACTTCTGCATGAACTCATCCGCACCTTGCAAAGGCGAATGGACTGCATTGTAGGCGACATACAGGAAGAAGGGCTGTTCTTTGGATCGCTCAATAAAATCACACGCTTCTCGTGTAAACGCATCCGTTAGATAATCATTTTCAACGACTGGCTGACTGCTGCGAAGAATTGGGTTGTTCGTGTCGTAAGCTGGCTCAGCATGATTCATGTGAGTTGAATAAACTCGATTTCCATATTGTACCCGCCCCAATGTTCCATCGGGCAATTTCTTGACCCGCAACATGGTCGTCACATCCTGAAATGGCGGCGGCACAAAATAGTGACCTTCATGCAGAAAACCGAAGAATTCTTCGAAGCCTCGTCGTTGAGGATGATAATAAGCGGTCCCACCCAGATGCCATTTCCCGACCAGACTGGTGCGATAGCCGGCTGACTTCAAACGATCAGCCAGAGTCACCTCCATCCGTGGCAATCCTACATCAGGATCCTCATTCACCGCTCCCACAGGATTCGTTTCATAACCAAATCGACTTTGATACCGCCCGGTCATCAACCCTGCCCGCGAAGGACTGCAGTACGAAGCTGAGACATAGCCATTCGTAAAGCGAACACCCTCTTGGGCAATGGAATCAATATGCGGAGTCGGAATTTGATGATTCCCCTGGCATACCAATTCGCCATAACCTAGATCATCTGCCAGTAAAATGATGAAGTTGGGGCGTGGTTGAGGCTGAGGTTTCTCAGCGGCAAGTCCAGTCGAGAGACCGAACCCAAATGCAAGGCAAATACAGGTCAGCAAACTCTGAAGCAAAGATCTGTCGAAAGGCATAACAAATTTCTCAATCGGTCCAAATCGCCCTCAGGTTGAGTTAGCGGAACACGTACCCCCAACTCTTGGGAATTGAATTGTTCGCATGGTCTTTGTTGGGTTACGCTTCGCTAACCCAACCTACCTTTTGCTTTTACCAGCTAAAGAGTTCTTTCAAAATTGCTTGGGAACCCGTCGTTGATTTTTAAATGAAATCTGTTTTAAACCTTTTGGGGGAACCTGAGCTTCTGCGACTCGCTTCTGCAACATTTCAGACAACTTCGCCTGAGTTTCTTTGTACTCCGGCTTGCCAATGAGATTGTTCATCTCCTGTGGGTCGGATTCGTGATCATATAATTCCTGTCCGTCGGCTCCGTCTTCTCCCCACTCAGTGTAACGATAGCGATCAGTGCGAATGCTGAAGCTGGAATGCAACTGGCTTAAAGCCGACTCCCGAGTGTGCTTCGTATGATTTTTCAGAGAGGGAGCAAAGCTAACCCCCTGCACTGTGCTCGGAGCCTTCCAGTCACACAACTCTGCCAGTGTGGGATAGAAATCCAGCATCTCCACTGGCCCCTCGACGACACCCCCCTGATCTGTAACACCCGGACCAGCGACGATCAACGGCACGTGCGTTCCATTCTCAAAGAGAGACATTTTCTGCCAGTGCCCATGCTCACCCATGTGATAGCCATGATCAGACGTGAACATCACGATGGTATTCTCTGCCAGCCCTGTTTCTTCGAGGGCGTTCAGGATTCGCCCGATTTGAGCATCGGCAAACGTAATTGAAGCATGATAAGCCTGAATAGCCTGCTGGGCAGTTTCCTGCGGCAGATCAATCTGTTGCTTCTTGGCCCGAATTGATTTCGCGGCTGGCTTGGGAATCGTATCCAAATATCCTTCCGGGACTTCAGGCACAGGAATAGAGTCTGCTGGATACTGATCGAAATATTTATGAGGAGCGACATAGGGAGTGTGCGGACGATACAAACCGACAGCCAGGAAAAACGGATTCCCCGTCTGCTTGTAATTTTGCAATTGCTCAATGGCTTCATCAGCGGCAATGCCATCGGTCTGTTCCTGATCGGTTCCATCGGCTGACATCCAGCTCAGAGTGCCGCCATAACTGCCCGGGACCAGACTGAAAATCTGATCCTGCTCAATCACATCTCGGCCACGGGGATTGATCGTAATATTCCACGAATAGGGATCATCGTGCCCACTGGTTCCGATATGCAGTGGAACATTGTAATGATAGATCTTGCCGATTCTTGTCGCCAGATAGCCATGGTCGCGAAACATCTGCGACATCGTCACAACATTTGGAACATGTTCGCGGATATAAATCGCATTGCGCGTCACAAGATTCTGGGTCGGATATAAGCTCGTCATGAACGAAGCCCGGCTTGGTCCACACAAAGCATATTGACAATGCGCATTGGCAAAACGTACGCCGCGTTGCGCCAACTTGTCGATATTCGGAGACTTGACCTGCTCGTGACCGTAACACCCCAGATCGCAATTGAGATCATCGCAAATCAAAAACAGCACATTGGGAGTTTCTGCAGCCTCGCCGTTTTGTCCTGAAAATATCAGATATGAAAAAGACAAAACGGCCAGAAAAAATAAGCGTCGTAAAAGAGCATTCATGTCGTCAAATTCCCTATAACCGAGCCGAGTTTATATTCCATAACAGGTATAAGAGGTCGCCTATGTGAAATGCAAGTCGTACAGGGAAAAATTACGAAGCCTGGAAACCATTGACAGCATGAAGTTTCATACTGTTAATGTCCTGAAAACTAACGTCGGAGCGGCCGACAAAGCGAAGAAATGCCCAGAAGAGGATTCGAACCTCCACGGGGTATTAACCCCACCAGGCCCTCAACCTGGCGCGTCTGCCAATTCCGCCATCTGGGCAGGCATTTCTCGTAGGCGAACTTTATCGTGGAGCGATGTTGGAATCAACTTAATGAGACAATTTCTACAGAATCTGACACAATTGATCCTCAAAAACTGACAAATTAACGGATTTCTCCAACATCACTCATGGAGATTCCGTATTTAAAGTAGCAGACAGGAATTCACAAAGAGTGTTCGGATATGAATCAAACAGAAATCGAAAATTTGCAGGACTCCCCTTCTTCCGCAGTCAGTGACGCGCGATTGATTGAGGATGCGCGACTGGGCGATAAAGAAGCCTTTCGTGGTTTAGTTCAGCGATACGAAAAACGATTATTCCGAGTAATCTATCGATTTGTCCACGAGGACACACTGGCCGAAGACCTGTCCCAAGAAACATTTTTGCGGGTTTATGAAAATCTGGATCAATTTGATCTTTCCCGTCGATTTGGTCCCTGGTTGTTTCGAATTGGGGTCAATTTGACTCTTGATTTCCTCAGAAAACGAAAACGACGGGGGCGAACGTCTGTCTTCAGTGAAATTCAACCTGATGAGCCCATGAATCCCGGGTCAGCCGATCCGAGAAATCATCTGGATTTATCAGAAGAAGTTTTACGAGTGATGGAAGATATCCCTGAAAAATATCGCTCTGTGCTCGTTCTCCGCGATCTGGAAAATTTTTCCACTGCGGAAATCGCAGCCATCGTCGGGCGGAAAGAAGCAACGATTCGCTGGAGACTGGCCGAAGCGAGAAATCGCTTCAAAGCTCTCTGGTTGAAACGTGCGGACGATTCTTCTCCCTTGGAAGTTTAATTGAGAATTGAGGATTTCTCGTGAACAATTCGTTCCGAGTGAAAGATTAGAGCCGTTTCCCTGAATGTGTAGCGGGTGGTAGACTGAAATATAGGGCTCAAACCATCAAAAAGCCGCTACAGTTAACTGCGAACTGCAGTAGGATTTGAGTTTAATGGGTGAAACCATGAGTTGCCGTTGTATTGAAAATCGTGAAAAGTTGGCATTGCTGGTCGGGCGGGATGCCCCGGATAAGCTTCCGGAAGCGCTTCGTCGAAGTGTTTCCAGTTGTCCCACCTGCCGAGATCATTACCGAGGTTTATGCGAATCAATCGGCATGATTGATCGCGTTCATGATGAACCGGTCCCAGAATTGAAGGCCTCGTTGTGGAATTCTCTGTCTCAGCGACTTCCCGAAAAGCGAGTCTCACGAAATCGACATCAGGACTGGAAGCAGCATTTTTTTCCGGTTTTTTCACTGACTGCTGCCTGCCTCGCTTTGGCGATTGTCTTTCTGGATGGTCGCTTCCAGGATAACCAGCAACGCGTTTATCAGACAACCTCTGCCAAGGGAGTTGGCAGCTATTCTCTGTTGCCTTTGAGTCCTGTGCTTGATGAGGAGTCAGCCGCATATCCACAAGCATCGTCTTTGCAGTTTGAACCCAACTGGTCAGGCCGCAAGACATTGTCTCCCTTATTCAACAATCCAGACCTGCTCGATCAGAATTCTCCCGAGTTATCGGATCAATTCCTCGAGGATATGCAGAAACTGAAAGCCTCTCGATCAAGAATGTTCAATAACTAAACCATTTTCAAATAGTTTCTGCAGTCGCTTGGACACGAATTGTCCTGATAAACCTTGCTTGTTCCTCTCGAACACTGCAGGTAAATTTTTGAAAATGCTCTATTAGATTTTGCAATATAAAGCTTCGGGTTGTGTGGCACTGGCTTCGCCAGTGCATCCCGGCGTCAATGATGATTTGATTTCTCATGCCGGTCATGTCAAAATCAGTTGAGTTATATCATGATCATGGAACTGGTTTCGGGTTTATAGCATGCCACTTTTTGAATATCGTTGTTCTGACTGCCAGTCTCAGTTTGAGTTACTGATTCGCTCTTCACAGCAACCGGAGTGTCCAACCTGCGGAAAGTCAAATCTGGAAAAACTACTCAGTGCCACTGCCGCGACCGCTGTCAGTCATTCAGGGCTTCCCATTGCGAATAGTTGCCCACCATCTTCTGCACCTGCCTGTGGTTCAGGTTGCTGCCGACTGCCTCATTGATTGCTATTGGCTGTTTTGTTCCTGAGAAGTCTTTTTCAAATCTTTCAAACCCAGCCATTGCTCGGCAAACCGCGTCAGTTCGTTCAATTGACGATCATTCAGTACCGGACGACCATGATCCTCTAGCCAGATCAGGTCTTCTTCAGCCAATGATCGTTCTCGCTGACGAATAGCCACCAAGGATCGAATATAGCGATGTTCGATTTGATTCGAGGGATCAATCGCAACCAGCAGATTCAAATATCGCAGTAAATCCTCAACACTTTCCTGCCGCTCTGCGATTCCCTGCAAATTCCGAATCATCCGAATCAGAATATCTCGTGATGACTGCGGTTCAAGATAGGCATCGTTCCAGGCAGTGTTGGATTGCAGTTCGACTCGAGTCATCACATCGACCAACCCGAGTATTCGTCCTCGATCAAAAACATCGACCATCATATCTGGTTCATCGTTGACATATTGTCGAACAATAAAATGCCCGGGCAAGCCGATGCCTCGTATATCAAGCTCAAGCTTTTCTGCCAAAGCGAGATACAAAACCGACAGGGAAATTGGCAAACCTTCGCGGTCGTCAATTACTTCGTTTAGATAGCTATTTGATTTGTGATAGTAGTTCGTTCGGCTGCCATGAAATCCGTTTTCCTCAAAGAGATAACGATCCATCACTTCCCGAAATTCGACTTCATTCAGCTTCTGATCTACTGACATGTTCTTGATCTCATCAGCCAACTCATCGATTTGTATGAGATAGGTTTCAACATCCAGTTCCGGGTTGTCGTATCGTGCCAGTAACAAAGCCAGTTGAGCGATACGAGGTTGTTTTCTTTTCAGTTCCTCTTCAATCTGCAGTCTGATTATTGAATCATGGACACGACGATTGAGACGACGAATTTCAGCTGCCCGCTGCTCCAGATCGGCAGCCATCTGATTCAAATAATCGCGACTTTCCAGCGGAAATGTTTGCAGTTTCTGAATCGATTGCTGGCTGATCAGTTCCTCCGTTTTCAATTCTTCGACCAGCAAATCCAGTTGATTCTGAATGTCTTCGGTGAGCTGCGAGTTCGAAAGTTCTTCTGCCAGCTCAAAGCCCCGAAAGCTGGCCTTGGTGTCGCGAAACTTGGCCAGTCCGACGGCATTCGATTTTTTTCCTACAGGATGTTCTTCCAGATCAATCACGAGTTCGTCATTGCAGTAACAACGGATATTAGACTGATCGATCGAAACTTTCAGCCGATTCCAGTCTCCAGGCTTATAGGCAGGCGAAGAGATTTCCTGCAGAACATGCCAGCTGAAAACATCAGCTCCATCAAATCGGGAAAGACGTAAGTTCCCTGCACTGGGGTAAAATCCGTAATGGCGATCCTGACGATCCGCTTGAAACACCAGCCCGGCAGCTCCGGCTTCGTCATTCAACTTCACAGAAACCTGAAGCTCAAACTTCTGATTGTCCAAAGGTGCCTCATGCCAGAGGCAGAGCGAACGACCACCGAATCCTTTTCCACTACCAGAAACCAGTATCTGGCCTGCCCGCTGACTCCAGGTTGCACCGAATAGCTCCTGCCATTTTTCTGAATTCAAACGGCCGATGGTTGTCCAACGAGAGAGTGTGATCGGATTCGGGGATTCCAGAATCGACTTCAAGCCCTCGACTGGCATGGCAAACCCCACATTGACGGTTTCCGCACTTTTGTAGGTGATAATCCCAACCACTTCGCCAGCTCGATTCAACAGCGGTCCCCCACTGTTCCCGTGATCAATCGGCATCGAGACCTGGATGAGATCAATTCCATTGATTTCCTGAGTTCCGGAAACGATTCCCGTCACCAGGGAATTCTTATACCCTCGCGGATGCCCAATCGCTGCAACGTCGTCTCCCTGCTCTGCTCGATTCCCCAGCTTCAAAGCAACGATCTTTCGATTTGCCAATTCCTCAGAATTCAACTTGAGTAGAGCAAGGTCTGAAGTCTCATCACTGGCGTAAATAGACTCAACTGTGTATTGCTGACCATCCAAAAATGTGACGCGGATAGGTCGGGCTTCTCCAATGACATGCCGATTCGTAGCGATCAAGCCGGTATGATCGACGACAAATCCTGTTCCCATTCCCAGCTCTTCGCCCTCTCTCCCCAAAAAAGCAACAGAAACAATGGCCTCGCGATTTTTTTCCGCAATCGATTTGAAATCGACAGGCGCTGAAACTTGCTCCTTCGCCTCTCCTGACTTCTGAACAACATCTTCTGCGCGAATAGAAGCACTGAAAAGGCAGTGAGTTAACAGAAACAAAAATGCCAGCGATGTCTGGTTCCAAAAAGATTTCATTATGTCTCCTAGATGAACTGCGAGAATCGTAATGAGTCTCTTACCAGTGGAATTGTGATATAAAAAAAGCCAACCTCTTCAGGCTGGCTTGGCATCTTGACGTCAGTCATTTGATTACTGACCTAATTCCCGTTCGATGGCAGCAATCACTTTGGGAGAATCGGGTTGAACTCCCGTAGCGAAGCGTTCAACGACTTGACCCTCTTTGTTCACCAGGAATTTTTCAAAATTCCAGCGAATCGGTCCTGCAAATTCTGGATTCGTCTGCTTGGAAGTCAAAAACTGATAGACAGGGGAAGCCTCTGTTCCATTGACATCAATTTTGGAAAACATGTCAAAAGTCACACCATAGTTTGCAGAGCAAAACTGTTGAATTTGTGTTTCCGAACCCGGTTCCTGCCCACCGAACTGGTTACAAGGAAATCCAAGAATCACGAATCCTTTATCACCATAGGTCTCATTGAGTTGCTGTAATGTTTCATACTGGGGAGTCGCCCCACATCGACTGGCAACATTGACAATCAGTACAACTTTCCCATCGTATTTTGAAAGATCCACCTCTTTGCCGTCAATCGTCTTTGCCGAGAAATCGAGTGGGCTGGAAGCCGGGTCAGCTGCAAAAGCAGATTGGCCTGCAAGTATTAGGACTGTCAAAGCACAAAATAATTTCATTGTTTCGCTTTCTTTAATTTTCCGCTGATATAAGACTTATCGTTGTGAGATCAGTTTTTCACATCCTATGACTGATCTTATAATTATTGTCCCATCCAGGAAAATAAATAGCTAGCGAATTTAAAAGTTTTAATTTTGAGCTGATGCCTGCTGAGAGCCCGCCAGTTGCTGTTCCAGCTTTTGCTTATGAGCAATAGATAAGGCAACCAGCGCTTCGTTCTGCTTCACTTGAGCAGCCAGTTCTGCCTGTTGTTTCTTTTCGTCTTCAGTAATCGGAGCCACCTTCTCAAGTTCGGCCAGTTGTTTCTTCAATTGTGGCAGAGTGTCCTGAAGTTTTTTGACCTTGGCATCCTGATCTTTGAATGCTTTGTCTGCATTCTGAGCAGCCACTGTCATCTTCTGAACAGCCTTCTTTGTTGCCGCCAGTGCAGTTTCAAGATCTGTCACCTGCTTCTGCTTTGCCGCTAGAGCGGCATCAGCGGCCTTTTGAGCCTTTACGGCTTCCGCATGAGATTTCGTCTGAGAATCGAG
Source organism: Rubinisphaera italica (assembly GCF_007859715.1). Lineage (NCBI taxonomy): Bacteria > Pseudomonadati > Planctomycetota > Planctomycetia > Planctomycetales > Planctomycetaceae > Rubinisphaera > Rubinisphaera italica. Next base: position 2,246,452 of record NZ_SJPG01000001.1, on the reverse strand, counting down.
TTGCTGTTGAGTAGTTGTTAATTGTTGCTCCAATTCTGCGACAGCTTTTTGCCCCTCTTCACCTTCCTGTTTTTTAGCTTCTTCGATTTTCTTATTCAGCTCAGCAATCTGATTCTCTACATCTTGCTTCTGCTTAGTAGCCGTTGCAACTGCTGTCTTTTTCTCGGTGGCCGATTTAGTGAGCGATTCGACTTCCTTTTTCAGTTGACCAATTGTGCCTTCCTGAGTTTTCTGCTCAGCACGCTTCTTGTTCAATTCTGCGTTAGCCGCATCCAATTGTTTTTTTAGCTTGTCTTTTTGAGAATTCGCCTGTGTCACTTCCATTTCTCGATTACTGATGTCCTGCTTTTTAGCAGTCACCGACTGTTGACGGGCAGCAATCTTATTATTGAGAGCAGTCAGACGATCTTGTAAAGTTTTGAGTTTGCCTTCGGCTTGCTTCAGTTGTTCGGTCGAGAGTGCAAGCTGCTCGGAAAGACCGGGTGGATTTGTTACCAGAGAAAACAGATGAGTTCCCGTGGTGGCATCCCAGACTCGAACATCACCGGTCCAGTCCCCACCAATGGCACGTCCAGATTCGGCATCGTAAGCGACTTCCATACCGAGGTCAGGTAGCCCTTTAAACGCTTTGATTTCTTTACCATCGGCCTGCCAAAGTTTCACGACGCGATCACGACCAATCGAGATGATTTTTCCCTCTCTTGTGTAATCCATCGCAGAAACACCACCACCATGGGCATTCCACTTTTTGACTTCCTTGCCATCATTCAATTCCCAGAGACGAATCGTGCCATCTTCACTACTGCTGGCAACCAAGTTGGAATCAGGACGCCAGGAAACATCAGTGATCGCTCCCGAATGACCTTTGAGATTGAGATACTCATTCCCAGTCATTGCTTCCCAGAGAGTCATCCCATTGCTGCGATCAGCCGTTGCGAGTAGAACTCCATCAGGAGAAAATTCGGCTGCCGTAATCCAGTCGGTATGCTTTTTCTTTTCATAAAGAAGTTCACCCGTTTGCACAGAGTAGACTCGAATCATACGTTTTGGACCGCACAAGACGACCATCGCATGATCGGAACTGATATCGGCTGCCAGAACAGAATCGTATTCGTTACCGAGTTCAGCAACCCGGCTTCCTGTTTTAATATCAAAGACGATCACACGCCCCGAAGCTCCTCCCTGACCTCCGCCAGCCATCAACAATTGACCATTACGGCTGAACTTTAAGATCTGAGGCGTCCCTTCTGGAAAAGGCAGAACACCGGAAAGCAGACCGGATGATGTATCGTAAAGCAGGATCTGTTCATAACCGGAAATTGCTGCTAACGGAGCCCAGGGACTACAGGCCAAAGCAGTCACGCTGTTTCCAGAATTTGGAGTATGCACAGGCGCTAACGGCACAGAGACCGGCATCACTGGAGCATCGGCTGGTCGTTCTGTCGAAATTTCAATTTTTGCCAGATCGTTCTTTTTCTTGACGACTTTGCTTCCCTTGTTTTGCAAAGCCCCCATGTCGATCCAGTCTTTGATCAACGTCAATTCCTTATCGGGTATTTTGGGTTGATTCGGTGGCATGAATGGTTCGGATTCATGAGCAACAACCATATACAGATAAGATGAAGAAGCGTCTCCAGGCTCAACCGAATCACCAGAGCCACCCCCTGACATCAAGCCCGTAAAACTATCAAGAACCAATCCTCCCTTCTGATCACTGGCATTGTGGCAGGAACCACAACGTTGTCTCAAAATAGGAAGGATATGGTCGTCGTAAGTTATTTTTTCAACAGCAGCTTCTTCTTCAGCTGCTGAAACTTCAGCAATGTAAAGAGAAGTAAACAGGATCGCTGAGGTGATGAGAAATGTTTTCATCATGATTACTCGATTGGCAGGCAGGAAAAATTGAGGATCATTTGCAAGTCTTGGAAATTCCAATTCGCCTCGTGAAATGAAGTCTCGCTTCGTTGAGTTCCATTTTCGTTCACGATTTCTATACCAACAGATTTTGAATAATAATCTGGGGACGAATTGGGGATATCACTCTTAGTGATTGAACAAAAACTCGCGACTGTTCAGCAAAGCCCAGAAGACGTCTTCACAAGCTTGCTTGTAATTACTTTCTTCGGCAAACAGTGGCCGAAGTTTATTCAGTTCTTCTTCCAGTGGCTGACGACTCAAACAGCGAAGATACAATTCCTTGATCACATCGTCCGCAGGTTTCTTCTCAGCGACAAATGTCTTGATGACATTACTACTGGAAATTTTCTGGTTAGATGTATCGCCATTTAACAGATGTAGAGCTTGCGAAAGGGAGGGTTCCATTTTGACTTCACAAGAACAGACTGTCTCACGGGTCGCACGGCCAAATGTTGTCAGGAAGTAGTTCGAGGTCGCTCCATCTGCAATTTGAACCGCCCGAGAACCGAGTGGCAAACCTTTGAACTTGTCTTTGGTTTCAGTGACCTGGCTGATCATGTCCAGAACAGACTCGGCTTTGATTCGTCGTGTCGTCTGATGAGCGAAGTTCGTTTCATCGGTTTCATTCGTTGAATTTCTCTCCGTCGACCGCTGATACGTCTTGGAATTACAGATATCACGAATCAGTTGACGGTAGTCGTAACCAGACTCTGTAAATCGTTTCGCCAACTCTTTGAGCAGCTCAGGGTTGGTCGGTGGATTACTGACTCGGATATCATCGACGGGATCGATAATGCCAATGCCATAGAAGTGATGCCAGATTCGATTGACAAAGTTTTCTGCAAAGAATGGATTCTCTGGAGATGCCAGCCAGGTGGCCATCACAATTCGACGATCTTTACCGCTAACATCAGGCTTTCCACCACCAAGAAACACAGGGGTTGCATTCTGGTTTGTCACTGGATGCTTTACTTCTCCACCGCCGCGGTTGTAAATAATCTTTTCGCGACTGTCTTCAGCCTGCTTGCGTCCAACCTGAGCAAAGAAAGCGGCAAAGTTGTAGTAATCATTCTGTGTCCAGCGATCAAACGGATGATTGTGGCACTGTGCACATTGAATTCTCATGCCCATGAATGTTTGAGCAACATTCTCAGCAACTTTCAGATTGTCCCGTTCCAATTCGTAGTAATTGGTTGCTGGCTCACTGAATGTGCCGCCACTACTGGTGAGTAGTTCCCGGACCATTTGATCCAGAGGCACATTGTCTGCGATTTGTTCAGCCAGCCAGTTGTAATACAGAATAATCGATTTATAACTGACCTGATTGCTGGATCGCATCATGAGCCATTCTGCCCACTTGGAAACCCACAATTCGGTGAATTCTTTTTGCTCAATCAGTTCATCGATCACTTTGCTGCGTTTATCAGGATCCTGATTCTGCAGAAACGCGGTGTATTGTTCGGGTGAGGGTAACTGCCCCACCATGTCTATATAAATTCGACGGATGAAAATTTCGTCACTGCATACTGGGGAAGGATTCATTCGCAGTTTCTTCAATTTCAGCAGGACGAGTTCATCAATATAATTTGAAGGCTTTTCGTCTGTGAGTGTAAAATCCAATCCCTTCGGAAGCACAATCATTTGCGAACCAACGGTGTGAGTCGCAAAGCGAGCCATAACAAAAGCTTCGCCGCGTTTGGCGGCAGTCACCAGACCTGTTTTCGTATCGACCGTCGCAGAATTATCGTTACTGGACTGGAACAGAGCCAAATGGGTGACGTCCCGTTCGCTGCCATCGCTGTAATGAGCAAGTACAGTCAACTTCTGTTGAGTTCCTGCCCCATCTAACACGGCCTGTTCAGGATACAGAGCGATCGAATCACAGAAGGGAATGTCTTCCGGGTCTTTCGGACATTTATTGGAAATCCACTCGACAATATCTGTGCAGTAGCTGGAATCGACTTCGTAACATTTCCCGCCCGTGTGAGGAACCTGACCGGTTCCTTTTTCAACGAGCAGGCTGGCTTCAGGGACAGCCAGATTAATGCGGCGCCCAAGTTGTTCGCGTGTTATGCGGAAGTGATCCCCATCGGGATCGAATCCGAACAACGATAAATTGAAACCATCTTTACCGCGAGCGGCTCCGTGACAACTTCCGCTGTTACAACCGGTACGCATGAAGATGGGCATCACATCGAGCTTGAAGCTGACTGGACGAGGGGCAGTCGCTTCTTTCACCGTAATTGGCACAGAGGCCGATTGACCATTGAATGTGCATTCCAATGTTCCCGCACCATCGGCAACAGGCAAAACAGTTGCCCCTTCTAACTTTACACAGTTATCACCAGCAAGCTTGAAGGCAGCTTTCGATGTGACGTCTTCAGTGACGCCATCTGCATAAACGGCCTGAACAACCAGTCCCTGACGATCCTTAGCTGTTTTCAGATTCACCTGAGGAGGATACAAACCGATCCGCACAAGCGAGCGATCAGCGGCATCAGCGTTGTACGCTAAGCTCATCACTCCGAAAAAGGCTAGCAAAGTAATTGAAGCGGCGAGGTGGGATTTTATTTGAAGTCGCATTTGTGATTCTCTTTTTGATCTCACGAAATATCTGCGGAGGTGTGGTGGGACAACAGTTCGAGCGTTCTAATCAACCAGTTGCAGTTCGATAGTCGTTAGCTCTATTGAACTGCAAAATCTGGCCGAGTCAATGTCATTATCATATATCAGTCTAATTAAATGTTCAATTCGCCTGATTTCGTAGAGCTTCCTGTTGCAGCCGAAGCTGTTCGATTCGAGAAAGCACTTTAGGCTTGGGAGCTGCCGGCTTCTTTTCTTCAGGCTTCGGTTCAACTTTCGGTTTGGCGACAACGACTGGAGCAGGTTTATTGATACGCATGCGGCCTGTTCCAATATTGTGAACAATTTCTTCGCCATTCTCCATGACCGTAATCTGACAGAACAGATTCTTATGTTCTCCGACTGGAGATTCGGCTTCGGTTGAGATCGGGAAAACCAGCTCTGTCGTATCTTTAGTAATTTCCTTTTCAACCGTAGTGGTTTTATTAGGAAGTCCAATCAACTTCACCTTGGCAGGACCTTCGAATGCCGTGAGATTTTCAATTTCAATCGGTAAATCAACGGGAGAGCCCTGCTCAACCGCAATGGTCATATATTTCAGGTTCATGTATTTTTCGGCAACTCGCAGCATCGTAAATGGACTGTTGATGGTAATATTTCCATTGCCGACGCGGGCTGTCGCGGTGACGCAGATTGCTGATTCCCGAATAGCAGCATTTCCAGAGGCATTCAGCGGGATCAATGCTTCCGTCTGGCCTTTTCCAATTTTAACCGAACGACTGGAATTGACTCCCGATGCATTCTGCAGTACGACGACGCGAATTTCTGCGTCGAAACCTTCATCACGCTGCGCAACGACTTTGAGATTCATTACTCCACCACGAACGATTGGTACTTTCGGTTCAATAATCTGCACATCAAATGGTATTTTTTCTGTGACAGTGACAGGCATGACATCGAAGTTTTCGACCCACACGTAATTGTTATTCTGACCCCGAACCTGAAGTAATTCCTGCTTGAGCGGTGCAGTCAAGACCTGCTTGTCATTTTTCGGGTTTGTCCACTTCCCGATGACACTAGCGAGGTAAGAGTCTAACTCGACATTCTCATCGACATGAAACATCAATGGAACAACTCCCGTGCTACTCCAGGATTCTGGAGACTCCAGTCGAATACCAGGGGGAAGGTTATCGGCGAGAAACTGGACAGCTCCGCCAAAATTTTCCCGTTTGATACTCGCTAGAATTGCAAAGCGTCTGCCTTGAGGAACTTCGACATCTGGCTGAACGTAACGAGATATATCATTGGTGGTAATTTCCATGGCAGGTTCGACAGGAGTGACTTCCACTCGATAATGGAAATCAGTACCGCCGTTACCCAACTGGTCTGTAACCTGGAAGTAGTAGGTGCCATCAGCAGGAGCTTTGAAGCGAACCCAGCTATCGGGACGCCGACTGTCATCATCGCCAGCCAGTCGACCACCTTTATCATTATAAACATTAATTACCGAATCGATAGAAGACCGCACACGGCGAGCAATAACATCGAGATTGACTTGCTGGTTTTTCTTCATTTCCATTTTGAAGTAATCGACATCTTCATTGGAGATGAGAATTCCGTTAGCCGCTGAAGGAATCGAGATCAAAGTGGCTTGCTCGCGTTGCTCATTCGGCTCAACTTCAATCACATTTTGTAGTGGAGAAACCCAAAAGCGATTGTGAGTTTGAGCAATTCTCCCATTTTGAGATGGGTAATGACCAAATTTGAGTTCCTGCTGGGTGGGGAAAGTGACTTGTTGCTCAAATTCGCCAGTAACATCCCCATAAAATTTGACATTCAGTGTTTCCCCCGGTTGCCCGCCGGAAGGAACTGTTCCAGTTGGCCTGGGGAAGTCTCCAATGTGCAATCGATAATACGAAGCTCCATGCCCACCGTAAGATGCATCGCGGATTTCAATATAGTAGGTCCCATCTTCGGGAACAATAATTGAGGCAAATCCATCCTGATAGGTCAAAGCATGGTCATCACAGGCAGCGAGTTCAAAACGACTCTCGTTGAGAATCGCAATATAGGGATCAAAAAAGTTATTACCGGCGAATTCTGTCCCGAGTCTTAACCCTTCGACCTCAATGGAAAGCCGCTCACCTTTTTTGGCTGTCACTGTGAAGTAGTCGACATCTTCGTTATCGATACGTCCATGAACTGTCACATTATTTTCGATGGGCTGCGGAGCGGTAAATTCTGTATTCGGCTCCTTTTCATTAACGACTGGTAAAGTCCCCACAAAGAAAGTGACGACTTCAGAAAGACCAGACTTCGTGCGAACACGCAGCCGATGTGGACCAAGTGCAGAGTCATCCAGAACTTTGATCTTCGCCTTGACTTCACGTCCCTTTTTATCTTCAGTCGCAGTGACTTCAGTGATTTCCAGACCAGGCTTGAAAGTCACAACTTCGACGGCATCTTCGAGACGATTACCGGAGAATGTCACTTCAATTTGCTGGCCGACCTGTCCACCATATGGCAGAACCCTGGAGACATCGGGATCGGTTGCAAAAGTTGACTGCAAATTAAATGTCAAAACAATAGCCGCTACTGAAAGCGTACTGAACAGCTGACAGAAATTAGAATTCCGTCCCATCATGAGCAATTCCCCCCTGGCTCACGTGATTTACATTAGCAACATGCCGATACGGCCATCGTTGACCGTAACGCAAGACCTACTTTACCAAAAAACGCCTTTTAGCAGGCTCCTGGCGGGTCATTATGTATCAGGATGCAGTGCTGCATTGCAGAACAACTGAACCCAAAAATGATCGACATCTATCAAAAAGCCCCCAACGTAAGTCCATTAATTGACTACGCTGGGGGACTGTTTATTTGATTAAGCAAGAACTTCGTTGATGACCTTACCGCCATCCACAATTTCGATTGGACGATCACCAGGTGCCATCAACTCTTTGTCCGCAACGATCCCCATAGCATGGTAGACAGTCGTGAACAAATCAGCGGGGCTAACTGGATCGAGATCCGGCTCAGTTGCTGTCGCATCTGAGGTCCCATGGACATAGCCCTTCTTAATTCCGCCACCTGCCAAAGCAACACTGAAGACTTTCGGCCAGTGATCTCGACCGGCGTCTTTGTTGATCTTAGGTGTACGACCAAATTCAGAAGAAACCATGACGAGTGTTTCGTCCAGCAAACCACGTTGTTCGAGATCAGTAATTAGAGTTGAGAATGCCTGATCGAATGCTGGCATAGTCCCTTTGAAGCCATTCACAATATTGCTGTGCATGTCCCAGCCGCCATAGGTCAGGTTTACCAGGCGAACACCTGATTCAACCAGACGACGAGCCATCAACAAGCGAGCACCGGCCTGGTTTCGACCGTAGGCATCTCGCAACTTGCCATCTTCCTTTTCAATATCAAACGCTTCACGAGCCTGTGGCGAACTGATCAAAGAGTAAGCTCGCTCGTAGAAAGAATCCATCGCGGAAATCTTGTCGGATTTCTCTAGAGAGCGGAAGTGATCATTCACTGCATCCAACGCACTGCGGCGTGTGGCGAAGCGGGAATCATCGATTCCTGCGTACATATCCAGATCGCGAACCTTAAAGCCAGCAGATGCTGGATCGCTCCCCAGGCTGAAAGCCGCATAAGAAGAGCTGAGGTAGCCAGTCCCTGCAAATTCATTTGGTTGATTTGGAATACAGACATAAGGAGGAAGATTATTACGTGGGCCATACTCGTGACTGACAATCGAACCGATACTTGGATACTGCAAGGCAGGGCTCGGACGGTACCCGGTAAACATATTATGAGTGCCACGCTCGTGAGCCGCTTCGCCATGAGTCATCGAATTAATGACGGTCATACGATCAGCAACATTGGCAGTTTTTACCAGAGACTCACCAAACAGATGCCCCGGAATCTTCGTCTTGACTTGCTTCATCTCACCACGGTATTCAATCGGAGCAAAAGGCTTCGGATCGAATGATTCCTGATGTGCCATTCCACCGGGCAGGTAGATATGAATAATTGACTTCGCAGTTCCCTCAAAGTTTGAATAGTCTTTGAGATCTGCCTGTGCAGACTGGAGACGGAACAAATCGGGCAGTGTCAGTCCGGCACCTGCAATTGCACCGACTGACAAAAAACCACGTCGCGACAATTTGCGAAAATGCGAAGGATTACAAGTATCCTGATAAGACTTAGAGTGACCCATTCGTGATCTCCTTGAGGTAAACTGAGGTTGGATTCCGATTCACGGTTGGAATACATAAGCCAACTTGAAAGCCAAAGGACTCTCAGGCCATGTGTCCCCGTCAGGTAAGGATATTTCGTTGACCCCCCGGTCAATGAGATATCTTGAAGGAAGGTTGAAGAAGGCTTGGGGTGGGTTAAAGGAGGTTACTGTTTAATTTGCACTACTCTATTTTATCGACACAATGCATCAAGCCTAACAAACCTTTTTGAGTGTACATATCAATTCACGCAAATGTCAACAGTCTACTTGCCTAAATGCAAGAATCTGCGATATTTTTTCCGGCTGAAATAAAAAAACTGAAGTTTCGCTTATTAGACACTCAGTTAGTTGTTTGCCTTGACGATTGAGTAATCTCCTTGCGGATCGATCCGAATCTCTGCAAAGTATTCTGGCAAATGTTCTTCGTACCAGTGAGGCATTTTTGTTACGAGAAAGAATTTCCCATTCGGCTTCATCGCATTGAGAGCGGTTTCAATAAACAACTGGGCGATTTTAAAGTTGGCAAAATATGGAGGATTTGCCAGCACGAGATCGAATTGACCATTATGCTGGAATTCTCCGGAGTGTGTTTGCACAATCGTAAACCGACTTTGCTCTGCAGCATCCAGATTCTTCTCAATATTGTGTTGAGTACATTGTACCGCACGTGAATAGGAATCAATAGCAGTTATACTGACATTCGGAGCAGAGCACATGGCCGCGATTCCCACAGCCCCGCAGCCACAGCCGAGATCAAGGACCTGCATTCCTTTTTTCACCTGCATCGATCGAATGAGTGCCCAGGCACCTGGGTCGAGTCGCCGATGTGAAAAAACTCCTGGCCGGGTTTCAAATTCAAGTTCTCGTTCTTTCACTTTCGCAGTGAAATGACTGGTGAAATTTCGGATTTTATTCAGTGGTCCAGTTTTCGTTGCCGAATAAATCACTCCCGTTTTTTTAACCTTTCGGGTGACCTTTTTGTGAAGTTTCTGCATCTGCTCGTGCAACCAGCGATCCTGAGGGGTGTTGACGGCACAGTACATCATGCCTTTGTCGGCCAGTTGAAGATAAGCTTGCTGAAGCATTTCCCGAGTGAGCTCCGCATTCCCCTGCCTTTGTACGGGAACACAGACAACATCATATTCCTGATCGGGTAAATCAGGACTGCAAATGATTTCCGGACGATGATCGGCTTCTTCCCAGTAGGTTTTCGACAAAGCAGCGTAATGACTATCCAGATAATGACATTGGACTTGGGAATCGGGATTTTGACTGGCCAGGTAACCGGCCAGTTGACCGCGCCCATGGCTGGTACAAAGTATCCGCTCGGCCTGCAAGGAGGCCAGATGCTGGATCAGTAACTGCTCTTCCGGTCGGGGAGGAATGTAGGGAATTTCGTCAAATTCCGGATCGGGAGGCGGGTTGCGTTTTTTTGAGTATTTCCTGGGCATTAAAACCGTTTTTCACTATCGATGAGCATTGTTACAGGGCCTTCATTCATACTGGCAACTCGCATCGTTGCTTGAAAGGTACCAGTCGCGACTTGAATCCCGTGACCACGGATTTCGGCAACAAATTCCCGGTAAAGTCGATTCGCATCTTCTGGGGCAGCCGCCTGAATAAAACTTGGTCGGCGACCTTTACGGCAGTCACCATACAAAGTGAACTGACTGACGACCAATGCAGAGCCCCCGGTCTCGACCAGCGAACGATTCATTTTGCCATCAGCATCCTCAAAAATTCTTAACGAGGCGATCTTCTCAGCCATCCAGGTGACTTCCTTACGACTATCCCCCTGCCCAACTCCCAGAAAGACCAGCAATCCCTGTTCAATCTGCCCGACTATTGTTCCTTCGACTTCAACGGAGGCAGAGGAGACACGCTGAATGACCGCTCGCATTAAATTTTACACTTAAACCCTGTTCCAATTGGAAACCGGATTTCCTTTGACATTTTGAAAAGGTCTTCCCGGGTGGCGGGGGCGCTCCGCTTCAGCGGAAGCCCCCGGACGTTTAATCATTCGGGGGCTTCTCTTCGAGAGCGCCCCCGCCACCCGGGTTTGATTGTTTTCCGTTAAATCTCTGGCACGAACCTGTGTTCTTACAAATTGTTGAATTTCTCCGGTTTTCATTGGGAGCGAGGTATAAAATAAGATTATTGGATTGTTCCGACTGAAACTTCGGGATGTGTGACACTGGCTTTACTATTGCAAGTCGTATCTATAACTGAAGTTACGGCAGATTGATGAAGTCAGCGATACCCGATTATTAGTTGGAACAGAGCATGAGTAACATTTAGCTCGAATGAATTCGAACACTCACGAATTTAATCAGATGCTTTGATTATACAAGCGCGGATCGCAAATGAGTTTGTTCTCATGTGTTTGACTTAGTCGCTTGCTGTACGTGTCTCGAAAACTCTCAGTTCATCGATCACCCGGGGGACATCGCTGCGTTTCGGCCCCAGCCACCCAATTGGATTGATTAAGTTTCCGATGGTTTTTCCATTTCGCGTAGATAGGCTAGCAGGCGATCTCGCTCGTTAGTCAGATGCCGGACGCGCAGTAATGAACGAACTCTGGTCATCAATTCGAGTCGGTTGATCGGCTTGGACAGGAAATCATCTGCCCCAGCTTCGACCGCCTTTTCGATATCAGCTGAGTCACGCAGAGCCGTAATAACCAGGACGGGAATATCGGCAGTTTTTTCATCTCGTTTGAGTTGTTGACAAACTTCAAATCCACTCATCTTGGGCATCATGATATCGAGCAATAACAAATCAGGTTCAAATGCCGTGACTTGTCTGATTGTATCCTGACCATCTTCAGCCATCGCAATTTCATAGTCGCAACCGGCAAGATAGGCTTCGATCAACTCTCGATTTTGCGGATTGTCGTCGGCAATTAAAATTCGATTCGGTTTGATCTCTTCAGTCATCGCTTAACTCCCATCATTCCTGGGATTCCAATAATGTCATCATTGTTGATTCAGGTCGTAGCCGGGAGCGATTCAATCTCCAGAGGCTTCCGACCAGTTAGCCAGCCACTCTTCGGTTCTGCGAGGCAAGTTGTTTCGGCCAGAGAGTTTCATGGCGAGAAGATGCCCTCGAAGCATCCGTAAGTTAGCCATTTCGTCGACATCGTACCAGAGAGGCAGGAGTTTCATCGAAAGCCCAAGCTCTTGGATGCGTTCGACCGTCTTTTCAAGAACACTCGATGAGCTCCACTCAATCCCCTCAAACATTTCAGGCTGAGGGGAAGACAGCCCAACCAGATAGTAGCCTCCATCTGCTGAAGGCCCAAGCACGCAATCGACCGAAAAGAGCCATTCGTAAGCCTGTTCGAGGTGTGAAACCGGCAGGGTGGGACTGTCGGAGCCAATCAAAATCGCGGACTTCGTTTCGTGTTGCTCGAATGCGAAGTGGAAATAATTTGCCATCCGCTTTCCCAAATCCGTATCTGGCTGTGGCCAGTAGACAGCATCTTTCGATCCCTGTTGCAGGAGCCAGTCGAGTGCTGTTTTGTTATCGGGAGTATACCCCAGAATGAGCCGATCTGCCGAATGACCAAATCGTTCGATAATGTCTGCGACGAAGGCTTCGTACAGACTGGCTGCATTTTCGTAACCAATTTCTACCCCCAGTCGCGACTTGACTTTCCCCGGTTCGGGATGCTTTACAAAAACCCCTAAAACCGTTTCCTGATGAGGAAAATTCATCGTTACCCTCGAATTCTGATCCATTGTGATCATAATTGTCTAAAATAGATTAAGGTTAAGATTGTACTTCGGTCTCAATAAACTTGCGAAAAACTTCTTGAAACAATTGCAACTCTGGCTCATATCAACGTATTCTTAACATGAGTATTCAATTCGCGCGGGTTGTTCAGACTGGGTATTTTTCTGGTAACAGTTTTTTCAACCCTTATGCAGTCGGAGTATCCCGGCAATTAAGCCGATATTTGAGTTATTGAATTTGATCGGAATTGTCTTCGATCCTGAAGTCTCCTATCCACAAACTCGTTCGAGTCAAATGATTTAAAGTTGTCGATGATGATCAATGTTTTCTCTGAACTCAGGCTCTTTATCCGAGTTATTGATAAATCTTGATAATCATTAACAGTTGTCAAATCGAAAGAATCTGTTTTCTGCTCTTTGAGCAGACAGTTATATTTGTTTCAGTCTGGAAGTTATCCTCGTATTCTCGAGGCCACAACCGGGATGGATACGATACCTATGAGCTCCTTAACAATGAACGCGTTTTCGGATGCCCTTAAAAAAAGCGGCCTGATGACCGATCAGGCCTTTCAGACGCGAATCGCGGAGTTGGAATCTTCAGAAACCGATCTGAATGATTCCAAGGCGACTGCACGGGCATTCATCAACGCGGGCGATGTCACCGCCTGGCAAGCTGAGAAATTACTGGCTGGCAAACATAAAGGATTTTTTCTCGGAAAATACAAATTGCTCCGTTTACTGGGGCGAGGCGGTATGAGTGCGGTTTATCTGGCCGAGCATTCGCTTATGAAAAGACGCTGTGCCATCAAGGTGCTTCCTGCAAACCGAGTTGACGATTCTTCCTACCTGGGAAGATTTCATCTCGAAGCTCAGGCAGCTGCGGCACTGGATGATCCCCATATCGTGCGTGCCTACGATGTCGATCAATTCAGCGATGGCAAATCGGTCGTTCATTTCCTGGTGATGGAATATGTGGAAGGCCGAGATCTGCATCAGGTGATCATGCGGGAAGGTCCGCTCACTCCTATTGATGCTGCCGAGTATATTCGGCAGGCGGCGACGGGGCTGCAACATGCCCACGATTGCGGTTTGGTTCACCGAGATATTAAACCGGGAAACTTATTGCTCGATTTGAAGGGGACGGTCAAAATTCTCGATATGGGACTGGCCCGTTTCTTCGATGAAACTGATGACAATTCTCTGACGATTCAACACGATGAGCGAGTCTTAGGTACTGCGGACTTTCTTTCCCCCGAACAGGCGATTAACAGCCACAATGTCGACCATCGAGCAGACATTTACAGCCTGGGTTGCACTCTCTACTTCATGCTGACAAAGCACGCCCCTTTCGAGCAGGGTAGCCTCGCCCAACGGCTGATGGCCCATCAAACTCAAGAACCACCTCCGGTCACCAAATATCGACAGGATGTTCCTGAAACCTTGCTCGACATCCTGAAAAAAATGATGGCCAAAAAGCCGGAAGATCGGCAAGAGAATGCCGAGGCTGTTGCTCAGGATTTAAAAAACTGGATTGTTAACAATGCAGATCAGCAATGGCTTGAAGATCACGAACGTCAATGGGATTCGAGACCACATACCAATGCAAAACCCGCTGCCCCCGACATTCCGATACCTAATGCCCCCTCGACTGATGAATTTGGTGACTTCCTGACGATGATTGGAAGTGAGGAACCGGGTTCAGGTCTCAAGCCAGCCAGTGGTTCTGGCATGTTAAGCGGTTTTCCGGGACGTAAATCGGGGGTACAAAAAAAACAGACTCCCGATAATGGATCGAGCGTTAATCCCGCTGAAATGCCTTTAGAGACCAGCCCGACGCCGAAATCGAATCGGAAAATCTCTCCGACTCACAATTCTTCAAAAGTTTCCAAGCCGATCAGTTCGGTCGCCAAACGGAATTCGGAAATCAAAGGCCATTCGAGTTTATCCCTCCCGGAATCCGTACAAACGATCCTGGATAAGGCCAAAGAAAAACCTGCTCTGTACGGGGGAATTGCAGCTGCGGTTCTCGCTCTGATCCTGCTTCCCATGTATCTGTTTTCAGGTGGGGATAGCAAAAAGGGACCTGGACAGGCGGAGGCTCCACCGAAAAAGGAAGCGAAGGAACCTGAAAATGAATCTCCCAATATGACCGAGGAAGTGCCCATTGTGGGTGTCAACATGACGGTCGGTGAAGGAGAAACATTTGAGTCCATCAACGAAGCGATTGAATACCTGAAGAATTACAATGACTCACTTTCGTTCCAGGATGAACGCAAAATTATTCTCAAGCCAGATGCCAAATATTCTGGAACGGTGGAGATCCTCGAACCCTCATTCAATTTCCCGAAAAAACTGCGAATCATTGGCGAATCGGATTCGAAAGTTGTCTGGAAAGGGGATGGATCTCAACCCTTACTCAGGCTCGATAACGTCGAAGGCCTCGTGCTGGAGAATATCGAATTCGATGCTGCGGGAGCTTCCGTCGCCATCGAAATTCAGGACACCTGCCCAGGCGTAACCATACGAAATTCCCGAATTGTTAACTTCAATCAAACGGGAATTGACCTGGCTGGAACAGCTGGATTATTCACCACCGTTGTGAAAGTAGAAAACTGCTCGTTCAATACATCAAACGCTTCTGCCAAAGGAATTGTGGTTCGCTCTGGCGACGCGACCAGCGAAAGTCTGCAACTGCTCCGTTGTCAGTTTGAAGGCCCTTTCGCTACTGGCATTGAATTGCAATCCGATTTTGTTCGCTGGCTCGATATTAAAGAGTGTACATTTCAAAAGCTTGGCCGAGGTATTTTTATCGATCCCGGCAATCCGACACTGGTCTCACTCGCGATTGGAAACAATACGTTCCATCAATGCGAGCAGGCAATCGTGATGCGTTCTATCCCTTCTGCAACCAGCGATGACATGGTCATTACACGGAATCTGTTTATCGATTCTCAGCAGGCCGATTTTTCTGTTCTGAATGGTGGAGAGGCCAGCGGTTTAACGGCTTCCTTGCGTGCGAATCCAGCCGGAGCTTCCTTCAATTGGACCACCCGCAGCAAATCCGAGTCAGACAATTCTCCCACAATATTTGCGGAAAATGCTCGATTCGATGTGCAGGACATCACACTGAAAAATACCGATCCTGCCCAAGGTAATTATCTCAAACCTGATCAGGGTAAGGGGCGAGTCGCCGGTGAATCTGGCTTCAAACCTTACGTCGGTGCGGTATCTCCTTAAATGACGGCTGACTGTTAATCGATAGACTTCAGATCCAGTTCCAGTGCTTCGAGAAGTTGTCGAAATCGCCGTTGATGCTGCCCTTCTCCGGGACGACCATTCGCAACAATGACCACACTTCTCTGACGAACAGGATCGGCAAAGGCGATGGCACATTGCGATCCCCCATGCCCGAATGTTTTTGTGGAACATTGAGTGCCAAATCCATAAGGGACGGTCTGAGGTCCATATTCATTTGAATCGAGAATGACTCCTAGACCATAATCGACAATATGCTGTAATGTTTGGTCGACTCGTCCTTTTCGATGTCTCAGAACCATCTGATCAATAGAAGCTTGGGAAATCACCTGACCAAACTCCCCTTTCCCTTCGGAACGCAGCATGTCAAAGAAAAGTCGTAAATCGGCTGCCGGGCCTCGAAAGCTCGAACCGGGAGAGGGGCTTAACGCTTTCATTCGTTCCAGATAGGGACTCAACTCCAGTTGTCCTTTAACACGATCATAAAGCAGAACTTCATGTGCAGAGGATGCGTGAGACGAATCAGCAATGCAACGGGTTTGCTGCATACCAGCCGGATTCAAAATTTCCTGCTGGATGAAATCGACATACGATTGACCGGAACGCTGCTCGATCACACTTCCGAGTAGAAACCAACTGGTCGAGGGGAGATAAGCAGCGGACTTATCCTCACTCCAGTTCTCGACAGGTTGCGAGTTGGCAATCGTCTCCAGGATTTCCGGCCAGGAAGCTTCCGGCCAATGAACAGAAACTTCCCTCAAAGACGAAGAGTGAGTTAACAAATTCCTGAGAGGGATCGAAGCATGCTGTGAATTCTGAAACTGAGGTAAAATTTCTCCCAGCGTTTCGTCAATGGATAGCGAATTGTGTTCTTGCAGAATCAGTATTCCTACAGCAGTAATCGGCTTGGCAGCCGAGAGCCAACACAGGGAATCTTCTGCTTGTAATGGAATGTTTTGATCAATGGTTCCAAAAGCTTCGTCGAAGATTTGATCTTCGACCGAAACGCTCAGTTGAACACCATAATGCAGATTTTTAGCAATCCCCTCTTCGACGACCTGTTGAAAACGATTAAACATCCTTAAACCTTAATTGTGGTGTGCAATTTACTTATCGATTTGACGCACGTTCTTCGCGATATGCCAGCAGGCATGAAAAAATGTCACTGCCAGAATTTCCAGCAGTGACATTCATTATCATTTCGATCAACGAATTACTTGGCGTCGGCGTAGCGTTTCGCGACGGCATCCCAGTCGACAACGTTCCAGAATGCGGAGACGTAGTCGGGACGGCGATTTTGATAGTTCAGATAATAAGCGTGTTCCCAGACATCCAGTCCACAGATCGGAGTACGACCTTCTGAAAGCGGAGTGTCCTGGTTTGGTGTGCTTTCCACAACCAGTTCGCCATTGCTGACAGATAACCAGGCCCAGCCACTTCCGAAGCGGGTGGCAGCGGCATTGCTGAATTCGGTTTTGAAGGCATCGAGAGAACCGAATTTCTTGTCGATGGCAGCTGCGAGATCGCCACTTGGAGCTCCACCACCATTCGGACTCATGATGGTCCAGAACAGTGAGTGGTTCGCATGCCCGCCGCCATTGTTGCGGACCGCTCCGCGAATCGATTCGGGCACTGCACTCAAATCACTCATCAGATCTTCGATCGACTTGCCTGCCAGATCGGCGTGGCCTTCAAGGGCGTCGTTCACTTTGTTGATGTATGCCTGATGGTGCTTGGTGTGATGGATTTCCATCGTTTTGGCATCAATGTGGGGCTCGAGTGCATCGTAGCCATACGGAAGTTGTGGTAATGAATAAGCCATTCGTTGTCCTTTCTCGACACGGTTTGTTAGTCACTATAGAATGTAACCTGAATCATATCAGTATGATTGAAGTCGATTCATTCGTACTGGGTCCATTTTAAGTTTGGCAAATCCCAACCCGGGATTTTTGCCCTGACCTATCTCGATTTTAGAAGGGTCTACAAACTTCACAAGGGCGATGGCACTGTTCGTTCGGACATTTTTTGATTCCCTTTAGATAAATTCGCAGATCAAACAACTTCTTTGGCGTTTCTACTTACAGATAAACGAATTTCAATTTTCCCTGATGCGAATTTCATATGAACTCAGGCTTTCTCAATTCTGAACTTCCCTCCCGTAAACGCTTCGGAAATGAAGCCGACCTGGATATCACGCCTATGATTGACGTGACATTCCTGTTGCTGATTTTTTTCATGGTCACTTCAACAATGCAATCCGCTCCTGATATAGAATTGCCGGTGGCTCATCACGGAACCGGAGTCAGTCGCAATGAGAATGTGATTGTCTCGGTGATCGACCGCGACGGAATTCCCATCCTCATGGCTGGAGATCCTCCGGCTCCAGAGATGTCGATGGAAGAAATTGTCGAATACGCGAAGCAGCTCAGTGAAGCGGGAAAGACAGGAATTATCGTGAAGGCATCTGGAACAATTCCCTCTGGTTATATCAAGCAATTGACGCAGCGTTTGCAGGCCATTGGCGATGTGCGTTTCCATTATGCTGTCAGCGATCAGACTCAGGTGCAATGACAAACCTGTTTCAAATGAATCATCGTCTTACTTTACTTAACGACTGAGACCTAATGCCGATTACGTTTCGTTGCCAGCAATGTCAGCAATTGATGAGAATCAGCAGGAAGAAAGCAGGAATGCTGACGACCTGTCCGCGTTGCGGCAGCGAAACTCCGGTCCCGCTGCTTGAAGATAATGCTGAAGTTTCTTTGAAACCTAACCAGAAAGAGATCGTTTCAGAGCCTGAAAGAAATCTACAGAATACTCAGAAGGATCAATCGGGAATAAAGACTCTGGCGACAGCCGAGAACTCATCGGATGCAGAGGAAGAAGAATTCCAATTACGGAGGGCTCAAACTGATTTTGAGGAGATGGATCTGACTCCGATGGTCGATGTCACCTTTTTGTTACTGATTTTTTTCATGGTGACGGCTTCATTTTCCATTGAGAAATCAATTGAAGTCCCCCCGCCCAATCCTGATCAGGAAGGAGCTTCTCAAACGATTCAACCGCTCGAAGAGCTGGAAAACCAATCGATTCTTGTCGAAATCGATGCCGAAAATCGTTTCTTTATTGAATCCGAAGAAGTTCAGGATTTTCGGGAACTTCCCACACTGCTCGCTGACGTCCGTACCCGGGATTCGAAGAATGAAGTGATTATTACCGTTGATGAACGTTCGCATCATGAATCAATCGTTCAGGTGATCGATGCGGCTCAGGAAATTGGACTGCAGCGCATTCGCTGGGGTGTGATGTCGAATGAATAAGATTGCCTATCAATAATTAAATATCTAATCCTCTTAAAAAGTCATTCCAACAAGAGTGTTGGGGGCGCTCTCGTAGAGAAGTCCCCGAATCGTTGAACTTTCGGGGGCTTCCGCTAAAGCGGATCGTCCCCCCAAATTAGTCGTAATATGATCAAGTTGAATAGACGTACTCACTTTCAGTCGACTGAGTTTTTTGAATTCGCATGTTGCAATCTGACGCTAAGTGTCACTGAGGTAGATTGTTAACTCATGTTTCGTATACAAGATATTCCAACACGATTCTCAAAGACTGCGTAACAAACAACTGTGTAACACTGCGATTGCCATGCCTTATCTGGACATTTATCATAAAAAGGAGCTCATCCGTCAGCTTGAGTTGACGCGAAAAGAACCGGTCACGATTGGTCAGCATTCCTCGAATGTGATTATCATTGATGATGACGATATGCCAGTGTTATACGCCAGAATTCTCTGGAATAAGCGGGCGAACTGCTACGAAATCTCCAGTGCGAGTGAGTCTGATCTCGTGATCTCCGGTCAGAATCTGCGCAATAAAATGCTCAGGAACAATGATGAGATCGAGATTGCAAACTCCCGACTGATCTTTTTTGATCGAGATCTGGTCGAACTCATCAATCCCTCCTCTGAAGAGATTGAAACTGAAAACGTTGAAGAGGAAAAAAGTAAACTGAAGCCCAGCAAGCCTGTCAAAGAGAGTCGCCAAGATAAAAATAGTGTCCGGGAGCAAGTCAAACTTTCACGTCCGATTCAAGCCAAAGAAGAAGAATCTGTCAAAGCCTGGTTGACACGCTCGCGACGTCCGGGGGAACGGGAGGCGGCTCGTTCTCCACTGGTGACAACACTGACCATCGTCGCCATTCTGCTGTCTCTGGCAGCCGGCGGTGTCTATTTGCTGATTGGTCGACAGTCTGCCCAGATGTCCTACCAGGCTGCCAAAGAGGATCGCGAGCAGAAAAAGTTTTCTCAGGCGATTATCAAGTATGAAAAATTTCTGAGTGATTTCCCGACTCATAAATTAGCAGATACGGCTCGTGTGGAACGCGATCTCTCAGAAATCGACAAGACCTTATCGGGTGCAGGAGCCGATTTGATGTCTGCCATTGAAGCGATCCGTGTCTTTGTCGAACGACATCGCTCCCGCGAGGATTTTCGAGACTGGTATCCCCTGCTGGCGACTTATTCTCGTCGAGTCTCGCTGGAAGGATATCGGCAGGCCAGCCGACTGCACGATCCTGAATTTGTCAAACTGGGAGATGAAGGCCGTCAGCTGTTTGGACGTTTCAAAGCGACCGATGGTTCCGATGCAGCCGAAGAGCAGGAGATTGCTCAGGGTAAACGAAGCGCACTTGCGGACCTGCTTGAGTTTGATGTCAAACAGAAAAGCCTGAATGAACTTGATCGAGCATTGAAAGATCAGCAATCCGCAGAAGCTTTTCAGATATTTCGAAATGCGGTCAATCGGTATCCCGTTTTTTCGAAGCAGAAAGAATTTACCTCACGTATTCAACAGGCGTTGGAAATTGAATTGAAGGGAGTCAAACAGGTCGAGCAGGCTCAGCCCGCTTCTGTCGCTGATGCAGCCGGTCCTGTACTGCAGAAGACTTATCTCTTCGATCTTCAGGCAAATCGTCTCGATGTCGAAGCCGATGGCAAACCTGTCTGGCTGGTTTCTGACAACAATTGCTTTGCAGTCGAACGCATGAGTGGTCAACTCAAGTGGATAACAAAAGCCGGAAAGAAACGTGCATTCGATCCGCTGGATCTCTCGGTCAAGTACGACTGCTGGCTCGTCTCAACCCAGGAGAATTATGGCCTCTCACTCGTTCGCTGCAGTGATGGAGAAATACTCTGGAATACTTTGTTCAATTCACCTGTCACTGTCGAGCCGACAATTTCGGGAAGTGTGATTTATGTCGTTACCGAAGACCAGAAACTCACAGCCATCGATGCTGATTCCGGCGAGAACATGAAGTCTCTGGAGTTTCGTCAACCACTTTCTGCCCCAGCTGCGGAGTTGGATTCCCGCTTATTGTGCTGTGTCGGTTCTCAGGATGTTGTCTATCTGATAGACCGCCAAACCTGGGAATGTGTGGAAGTTCGTTATTATGGTCATGCTCCGCAGACAATTACATCGCGTCCGCTGATCATATCAAAGAATTTACTGGTCGTTGAAAATGATCAATTGCGAACGGGTCGTATCCGTGTCCTGCAGCTTTTGGAGAAAGCGTGGGATTTCAATATTGTTCACGCAGAGCGCCTTCCCGGTAGAGCACTCGGACATCCCGTGCTGTGGGGAGACCGATTGTTTCTGGAGATGAATGGTCCTCAGATCGCGGCCTGGCAACTTTCCGATGATCCGGGAGATGCATTCCTGAAGCGGATTACAAACGCAAGTGTTCCCTATTCCGCCGATGTCCGGTTGTATCTCAAGCCCTTTGAAGGAGATCGGGTGTTGATTGCGGGAGAAAATCTCCGCAAACTGACACTGCTGACCAATGCATTTGCTCAAACAAAAACATCAATCGAACTTGGACATGCGACACAGGGAATTCAAATGCATGGCGTTCATGCATACGTTGCCGGAGTGAAAGATCCGCGAATTGGCTCGCAATTTTTTCACTACGATTCACAGCAGGATGAAACCTACTGGCGTATCAATGTTTCCTGTGACCTTGTCGGATTCCTGCCAACTTCTCCAGAGACGAATTCTGCAACTGGAATCGATCAGGCCGGGAGAATATTTCAGTTGACTCGAAAGACAACAGGTCGGCTCTCAACAACACAGCCAACCGAATCTCTTTTCAGCAATCGACCGCTTCAGTCGACAGGTCAATCTCAGGTTCATTTTGTAAGGCAGGAAAGCACTGGCCAGTCGGTCGTTGTTTACGAGAATGAAGTCAAAATCATCTCCCCTCAGGGACAGGTGGAACGTTCTGGGAAATTGCCGGAAAAATGCATGTTCGCTCCAGCAATCAGTGGCAATAATATTTTATGGGCAGGCCAAAAGGGAATTCATCTTACCTCGCTGGCCGATTTTCAAGATGTTGCCGATCCCTGGTTTACTGAAGTGAACGCCGAAGGCTCCCCTTCCCTGAGAGTCTCTCAGTTGATTTCTCTCACTGGGGAACGATTTATTGCAGTCACAAACGGTCAGTCAATTATTGAACTGACGATCAGAGAAGATCCCCGCCGGCATCTGGCAGTGACTGGACAATTTGATTGTGACAGCACGATTGTGGATCAAGTCGAAGTTGATGGCGAAATCATATATATTGCCACCAGCGATGGTCGATTACTGGAAATTGATGACCAATCGCTGTTACTGATTCGGCAAAGAACTCTTCCTGGAAATCCATTAAGTGGTCCTCAACGAATCGGTCCACATGTGCTAATTGAAATTGAAGGAAATCAACTGTTTGCGCTTTCAACGGAGGCAGAACAAACCAACTGGTCGCTTTCTTTGCAGCAATCTGCACTGGCAACCGAAGTGATCTCGCTCTCTGACAATCGCTTGCTGGTCTGCCTGCAAAGTGGTGAGATATTCGTCGTTGACTCTCAATCTGGTCAGATTATCAAATCGCTGAAATTGACCTCAGCAGTCAGTTGCCCTCCGCTCGTGCGGTCTACAGAGGTTGACTTTGCACTGATTGAGGGAACTGTCGTAACCATTTCGCAAACTCAACTGGAAGGTCAGGAGTAATCATGCCTTCCTCGAGATCAGCATCATTTAAAGCGACTCACCAGTTTTGCACCAGACTCTGGAATGATTCAAACCGATTCCTGATTTGTCTGGTATTGATCGGGATGAGCGTATTCGATTCGTCTCACCAGATTTATGCACAACCGGATCCTCCGACCACCGAAACAGAAACAACGACTGAGAAAACAGAGGCCAGGAATACCGATCAACTTCCGTTGATTCAGGACATGAAACTACCCGATGTTCAATCCTTGCTCGAAGGCGAAAAGACCGACTGGATTGTGTTAATTGGAGATCGTGTCCTGCAGGTTCCCGCGATCTGGCCCAGACCAGACCAAATGGCCTGGCTTGAGCAGGAGCAGAAGCAACTGCTCAATAATCGTCCTGCAAACGAACCGGAGTTGAGCGAATGGCTGGGCGAATATCGAAATAAGTTTTATATTTACCTGGCAGTCGAGCAGGAAGGTGTCGAGGATGACTATCGGCTGCACATGCGATATGTGGACTACATTTTGTACCACGAAGAAATCTGCCTGAGAAAAGTCGATGAGCTTTTATTGCAAGGGAATATTGAAATCGCCCGTCGATTATTGACGGCCGTTGGCCATTGGGAATTGGAGAATAACGAGAAGAGAAAACAGGAACGTCTCACTCCCCTGCCCTGGCCTGGATTGATAGAACGAGAACGCTCCCTTTTAAGAAGTGAAGTTCGACTCGCTCAGAAAAACAAGGACTGGACCAGAGGTTTTTCATTAATCAAACGTCGATTTCCGTTTGATCGAGAAGATGCACAACTACCAATTCTCGCAGCTGAACTTCTGGAACAAATTGCTGAGGAATCATTACAAAGCTTCGATTATCGGCGAATACGATTTTACATCTCACAAACGTTTCAGATGTTCCCGAAGAATAAGAAAGCCGAAGATTGGCAGGCCCGTCTGCTGGAACTGGCAGAATCTCAGATGAACCTGGCCGAGCAGGATAAAAAACAAAACCTTGATCGGGAAGCTTCGTTGCGGGCTCAGCACAGCGTTAAGATCTGGCCGAATTCGAGCCAATTGAATCGACGTCACAAGGCTCTGCAGGAACGCTATCAAACTCTCGAAGTTGGTTTGTTAAAAGATGGTTCAGGCACGGATCTGGTGCTGAACAGCTTGCGGAACAATCATTGGTTTTATGTCGAGCAGATTTCAGAGGGCTACCCAAGATTTCAGTCTCGATTCATTGAAACCTGGCGGCCTGACGATCTGGGGCGATTGATTCGATTGCAGATCTCACTCAAGCCTCAGCCACTGGAATCTCGACCCGTTGTCGATAGTCATCAGCTGACGGCTGTATTGCTGGAAGAGACTTTACAACGATCGCCACGAGATCAGGATCTCTACTCCAACTCGATTCAGACCGTACAAATTCTCTCTCCAGACGAACTCGAGATTCAGTTTGAGTCGCAAACACCTCATCCATTGGCCAGATTGGCAGCAGTTCTGCGGCATCGAGATCTGAAATCGGGAATGATTTTGCAGTCGAGTCATTTTGAACAAAAACCTTCGGAGTCACCTTTAGAATTTGAAAAGCCCGGCAGGCAGTTTGTGAGGTCGCATGTAGGGCGGGTCGCTGCAGAGCGTCGTGGAATTGTTGAAGTTCATGTCAGAGAATTTGAGTCTCAGAATACGATGTTACAGAGTTTGCTTCGTGATGAACTCCACGTACTACCTGAAACACCTTCCCGCTTTGTGGATATGATTCGAAGTGACCAGCGATTCTTTGTGAAGGAATATGCTGTCCCCAGAAACTGGGGATTAAAATTTCACTTTGAAGGCCGACTCGGTTCTCAAGCCGAGTTGCGTCTTGCATTACTTTCGATGCTGGATCGCAATGAATTAATCGAATCCGTGCTTCCTGGCGATACCCCAGGAAGACCATTGCATCAATTGAGCAGTTCATTGTGCCCTTCCACTTCACACGCATTTCACCCCAGTCCCTATCTTCCTGAATTTGATGAGCTTTCGGCATTCGCTCTCGTTCAATTGCTGAAAAAATCACCTCAGTTTCCGAAAGAGATCTGCTTAGGCTACCCGCCAAATGAATATGCTCAAAATCTTGCCGAAGTCATTAAAAAAAAGTGGGAGCGTCTCGGCATTCCCACAAAACTTATTGAATTTTCCAATGAGTTGGATGCCGTCAGTTCGCAATCAGAAATGACAAATGAGAACGTCGATGTCGAAATCATTTCTTACTGTATGTCGGCTCCACATTATGAATTGCCAGCATTGCTGAGTTTGCATTCCCGGTTAATTGTCGATGATCTGGCTAAGTTTCCATCCTATGTGAGAGCGACCCTGCTGGTATTGGAAAACGCGCGGAACTGGGATGATGTCGACATATACTTAAGGCAACTTCAGGATCAAATGATTGTGAATTCGTGGTTATATCCAATTGTCGAATCACGTCGCTTTATGACGATCCGCCGTGAAGTCCGCAATTTACCAGAGCAATTGATCGAGCCATTTGAAACGATTGACCACTGGATGGTTGACCCTGTTGCCCCAGCGTATTGAATGATGATTGGAGTTTTGCAAATTCCAATAAATTCATAACCCGACGCATCAGCGAGGAGCCCGTGTGGAATTTATGATCAGCGAGATCTAGTGCATGCCATCCCTGTTGAAGGGATGGCAAAACAAGCGATGTTTATGCTTCGCAGATCAGTTATTACATGAAATATCAGGCACGACTTGATATCAGAGTTTAACCGAATTATTAATCGAAAGCCGTCCCCTTGCTGACACTTTGGGTTAAGATGCTTTGGATATTTCGCACAACGTCTTCGTAAACTTTATGAATTCTGTCTTTTTGCAACACTTCAGTGTTCACGATTAATTGTCATCGATTTACGCCTCCGCTCTCCTGTGAAGTTACATCTTCATTCCATAATTCTGAATCAGTTCCTCCCGGATCGATTCCACTTCACGCGGTTCGTAAGAGAGAGTCTCTTTGAGATTCCCCCAGACCGGAGCAGGCCAGCAGGCATCTTGAGGATGGCGGCCGATCACATGAATGTGCAATTGTGGCACGACATTTCCCAGGCTCGCAAAATTGACTTTGGGGAAATTACGAGTCTGCTTAAGGTACTTTGAAATTCGTTGACATTCCTGAAGTACGCATGTTCGAGTCTCTTCTTCCAGATCGAGTAAATCAATCTGATCCATCTCCGGAACAAGAATGAACCAGGGGATCGTTTTGTTTTTATGGAGCAGGACAGTGCAGATATCGTAGTGTCCCAGGAGATGACAATCGGCTTGCAACTGTGGATGTAGATTCATGTGAGAGTTGCTCTGAAGAGAGAAATTATGTTGCGGAGGCTGTGGGAGAATTTCGAACGAGTTCCAGAGCATAGGCCAGTGAGTTTAATCGTGTGGAGACGTCATCAGCACGAGACATGAAGACTACGGGAACCGAAGTGCCACAGAGGATGCCTCCGAATTGACATTTAGCTGTGTACATTATTGCTTTGACGGTCAAGTTTGCTGAGAGCAAATCGGAAAACAACATACCATCGGCTTTGCCGATCACTGGATCCTCAATTCCCTTACGACTTCCCGCGATTGCATGATAAGCCAGATCGAACGAAAGCGGTCCAGAAGCGTGACATTGCTCTGGAAATTCCTGTTGAGAAAATCTGATGAGTTCAGGCATTTCGAGTGTTTCAGGCATTGCTTCATTGATTTTTTCGGTCGCAGCCATCAAGGCAATGTTGGGAACTGAGCAACCCAGCTTGTGGGCAGTCTCGATCAATTGAATCATCAAATCTTTTTTTTGATCAACCGTCGGCCGAATGGAAATTCCAGTATCGGTCATGAGAAAGACTTTTTCATCCCTCGGAATTTCCATCAGTACGATCTGCCCAATTGCACGCCCCGTTCGTAAGCCAGTTTCACGATTCAATATGGCTTTCATCAAATCGGGAGTCGCGATTTGACCTTTCATCATCAGCGATACATGGCCTTGATGAATCAATTCGACAGCTGATTGAGCGGGCGAATCGCTATCGACAATTTCAAATTGAGTCGCATCCAGTTTCAGTTGCTCGCACAATGATCGAATGTCATTTTCCAATCCGCACACGTAAGGTTTCACCCATCCAAAGGCGGCTGCCTGATGCAGGGCCGTTAAGACCGTTTCATCGGCACCACCAGCGGCAGCCACTCCAATTGGTGACTCCGTCTGGCTGGCTCGTTCGTACAAAGTCTCAAAAGTAGGCAGGTTCGACATTAACGGAAGCTCTCAAGCATGGTTGGATTTATTGTCTACTGATCGGTCCACTGTGGTGGACGCTTTTCGAGAAAGGCCTGCATACCTTCCTGAGCATCGGCTTTCATGACATTGTCTGTCATCACATCGACAGCATCGTTGTAGGCCTGAGGCTCACTCAGAGAAAGTTGTCGATAAAAGGCTTCTTTTCCTACGCGAACTGTCATTGGGCTTGAAGCGATTATGGATTGACAAAACAAATCGACTGTGGCGTCAAGTTCACTGGATTCGACAACCCGATTGATCAAACCGACTTCATAAGCCCGTTGAGCAGAAAGTGGTTGCCCTGTCAGCAGCATTTCCATGGCCACTTTCGCAGGAACGGCTCGGACAAGTGGCACCATAGGCGTTGTGCAGAACAGACCGATTTTCACACCCGGTGTCGCGAAGCGAGATTCGTTCGTGGCGACCGCTAGATCGCAGGCGGCAACCAACTGGCAACCAGCCGCAGTCGCCATCCCCTGCACTTTCGCAATCACCGGTTGAGGAATCCGACGAACCATTTGCATGACATTCGAACAGACTTCAAATAATTCCCGATATTCCTCGGATGGACGTTCAACCATCTCTCCAAGATCGTGCCCTGCACAAAAGGCTGGCCCATTGGCAGAGATGACAACGACTCGGATGGACGGTGTTGTTCCAATCCGATCCAATTCCGCCTGCAATGTCTGCAACAGAGAAAGCGACAAGGCATTTCTTCGTTCCGGTCGATTCAGAATCAACTGACAGATTCCCTCAGCCGTTTCAGTGAGTAGAATTGGGGTTTCATTCATAGTCGCACTACTCTCATCGTTTTAAATCATTAGGTCCACGAAGATGAATATTAGTTGTGCGCGTAGTCGATCGCCAGTGATCGATTGAATCGGAAGGAAATCCTGATTTATGCACTGCAGGGACACAAGTAGTTGAGTAGATTTCACATAGAGTGTCAATTTTTCAAGGATTTGTGAGGGTATTAACGTCGATGAAGATATTGAGAGTCCAGAATTTCAATGTCTTCGTTGAACCCGATATTTCATCCGTTATGACAATTCGCCAGAAAATATCGCTTCTCCTTCTGCTGGGATCCTGCAGCCTGGTCGGTTGTGCGACTCCTCTGTACCAAATGCCATCCGGGTACAGCAGCACCTACGTAAAAGCTGCTCAGGTGACTCCTGTCGAGATCACCCCTCTTCGTAGAAATGAACAGCGAAGTCGCTAGACGATGTCTAGTTTTAATGGAGCGGCTTGCGGTGTGAAATGCCCTTCAAATGAAGACTTGCCCCGTTACGGCTAAAGTGGGCGCGCTCTAATTTCAAGGTTGGATGGTGTGCTTAAAGCCATCGAGATCGTATAGTAGTTCTTAATTGTCGATTTGACTTCAGCTCAGACTACTAAATTGTCACTATTTTTTGAGCTCGCAACAGTTGTAAAGCATGACAGTGAAGTGCGTAGCTGTTATTGGGCAGCCAAAAAACAAAAGCCTGACAGGGTACTACAGATGGATCTTGAAAAATTCTCAACCTCGGCTCTTAGAATTCTTCGTGACGATCAGCTGCTTTCTGATCCTGTCGAACGTCTGGTTTATGAATCCGACGGCTATCTGGTTGAACGCCGCATTCCCGATCTGGTGATTTTTCCGGAATCAACGGCTCAGCTTTCAGCGGTTATGAAACTGGCATTTGAAGAGGGAATTGCTGTGGTTCCCCGAGGAGCGGGGACGAGTCTGGCTGGGGGGTGTCTGCCCGTTGATGGCGGTGTGACGGTTTGTCTGTCTCGTATGAAAACGATTCAAGAGATCAATCTGGAAGATCGTTTTGCGGTTGTCGATGCCGGGGTTGTCAATGGGCAGTTGAACCAGAAATTGCTGGGTAGCGGTTTTCATTTTGCCCCCGATCCCTCCAGTGCGGGGGCTTCCACCATTGGTGGAAATATTGCGACTAATGCAGGTGGACCGCACACACTGAAGTATGGGGTGACTTCCAATCATGTTCTCGGACTTGAAGTTGTCCTGCCAGATGGAAGCATCTTTGAATTTGGTGGACCTCAAGGATTTCACACTCAATGGGACTGGTCCGGTTTGTTTACCGGGAGTGAAGGGACCTTTGGATTTTGTACGCGGGCGACAGTGAAACTGGAACGATCACCGCAATCCTGGAGGACGAGACTGGCCGTGTTTGATCAGTTGGATGATGCGGTGGCAGTCGTCAGCGAAATTATTGGAGCGGGGATCATTCCTGCGGCTTTGGAATTGATGGATCAGGGCATGCTGCGGGCGATAGAAGATCGCTACCACCATGGTTTACCTGTTGATGCTGGAGCAGTTCTGATTATCGAAGTCGATGGTCCCGAGCAGGCGACATTACATGAGATCGAACGGATTGACAGTATTTGTGCATCCGGAAGTTGCCGCGAAATCCGAAAAGCAGAAACAGCAGACGAGCGAGTCGCGCTGTGGAAATGTCGCAAGCAGGCCTTTGGAGCAATTGGAAGCCTCAGCACAAGTTTCTGTACACAGGATGGCGTCGTCCCGCGAACGCGATTACCCGAGTTGCTCAAAGATGTCATCCGGGTGGCTAAAAAATATGACCTGACGATTTTCAACGTATTTCATGCAGGGGATGGAAATATTCATCCCATCATTTTATTTGACGAGCGAAATCCAAAGCAAATTGAGCAAGTTTTGCTGGCCAGTGAAGAAATTCTCGAACAATGCCTGGCATATGGGGGCACAGTTACGGGTGAACATGGGATTGGCATTGAAAAAATCGATTTCATGGATCGAATGTTCAATGAAGTCGACCTGGAAGTGTTTCGGGAATTGAGAACAGTCTTCAATGCAAAACAGATTACGGGACGAGGAAAACTGATTCCAGCCACTGTTCACTGATCACCGCTCACTGGCCTTTACGTCCCAGAGACCTAAATTCCTGAATCGATCATGTACTCAGGAGTTCTCGAATTTCCAGGAGCTACTTTCAGATGCTGTAAAAAATTGCCAGCTTCTGCAAAATCGTGCAATATTTTGATGCAATGTTGCTAAATCCGAGTCTGTCACACTCAAAAATCAATTATGCTTGAGAAAGTAGCAAGCCCCTCAAATTCAATCTCGCCTAAGAGGGGCGAGAACGATCAACATAGAAGTCATTTTCGAACAGATCCCTCATTTGTTGAACCGCCTGTTCAGCAAAGGGGCCTTCAGCTTCAATAATGAGATGAGTTCCCTGATCTGCACGGAGCGTCATCAGGTCGAATACGGCTTTCGCGTCGACTACCTGATCAAGTTTACGAATGTGAATTTCACATTCATGACTGCGTGCAAGCTCAGCAATTTTTGAGCATGGGACCAGGTGGAGACCGTGTTCAAGATTTACGATCACTTCTTCACTGCAAGAATGAAGATCTCCCATTTCGATATGTCTAGGCTCCATCATTTATAATTCTTCCCGTTCAATAAGGGATTAGCAGGTGATTTAATCGTAGGACACAGAGATTCACAAAAGGTGACCCTGTTTCCAGAGATAATCCTGCCAACCTGTTTTTCAACGTCCGTGTCAGCCAGGTTGAAGATTCCGTGCTGGTCAGTCTAAAGTAGAAATGAAATCGCGAAACATTGAGACACTGATGTTTCGTCTCAAGCTTAAGAGGTGTTTCAGATACATTCATAATGATTGTCAATCGCTTCAATACAACATCAATAACTGAATTGAAGAATCGAGAACAAATCAAATTATAATCATATGACCATGCAGTATGCGATAGCATTTTGTTAATTTCAGCTTGAATTGCCTCGATTAACTAAAAACCAAGCAAGAATCATGCCGATAACGTTAAACTTCGTCCTGGTCAGCCTCAGTAAGGAGCTCAAGAACTTCATCTGGAGTTCTAGATTGGCGTAAAAAGTTGCAAAAATTCTCATTCCGCAAATGTCGTGAAATTGTTTCCAGAGCACGTAGATGATCGCCTGGACGGTCTGGAGGAGAAATCAACAGGAACAAAATGTAGACATCTTCGCCATCTAAGCTGGCAAAATCGACACCTTCTGGAGCAATTGCAATCGTGGCAATCAGTTCATCGACTGAGGGATGCTTTGTATGAGGGACTGCAATTCCCTTGCCAATTCCAGTCGAACCAAGTTCTTCCCGCTTGAGAATGGCTCCGACAATGCTTTCTTCGTTGTCCGCTGAAATTTGACCGTTGACTCGCAATGAGCCAACCAGCTTTCGTATCGCATCTTCCTTGTTTTCAACTTTGAGGTCTGTGATGACCGAATCTTTGACCACAATTTCAGAAAACTTCATAACGCAATACTCCGCGGAAGGTAAAACTTTAAAAGGAGATTAATAATATCTATGCTTGTTCAGTGAAGATTCGATCGCTGATAGAACGATCTGAATCTGACAATTTGCACGCTTGTTACTTCATTGAGAATTGTAACTTCATTTTCGACCAGGTCGTAATGGTTTGAAACAGAGTACACATCGATATTGCGACGTTCTCTGACAATCCAGCTCATTCAATTTCGTTTATCAAATCGGAAATCGCATCTAACGATGTGATGCATCCAGATTACCAATTCGCAACTGGCACCGCCATTGTCGATATATTATTTTTTCAAACGAAAATCGAAGTGCTTACCATTTATGAGTCAACGACTACGATTTATTCATCGTCGTCATCGAGATCATCATCGTCGTCATCATCCTGCGGTAGCATGGATTCTGCAATTTCATTGAGAGGCTTGTCGCGACGATGATCCTGGAGTTGCTCTTTATATTTTTTGATCTGATGTTCAATTTTGTGTAGAGCATGATCAAAACAGATTTGTGCGTCTTCGCCTTCGTAATGGGAGACAAAATCGTGTTTGTGTTCGGCGTTGACTAAAATTTCAGCTTTGACTCGGTTGCCGCTGAAATCGAATGTCACCTGGATCTGAGTGACACGTTCAAAATAAGTCAGCAATTTTTCGGATTTTTCACGAATGTAATTCTGGACGGGTTCGCCCACACTTCCATGCCGACACGCGATTTCAATCTGCACTGCGGATACTCCCAAAGATGACAATCTTTTAATTCTCTAATGTGTGATATTCACAAAGGACGTCGTCAGTTCCTGTCTGTTTCCAGATCAAGATCAATTTCGTCCGATGCCGTAAATTCATGTTTTCCTGATACAATTCTTAGTCGATTGTAAGCAGCCCAGCTGATCCGTCAACGATCTCGGAATTCTCTTGATTACAAATTCTGATTTCAAGCTGATCAATCTACGAACATCGATCAAACGCCCAGTTGACGTTCCAGCGAATCGATACGTTCTTCAAGTCTCTGGACGGTCTCTGTCAAATCGGAAATCTGACTTTGCAGATCCAGCAATTCTTCTGAGGGAGGCGAAGCGTTCACTACCTGATTTCGATTTTCCGGGCTGCTTACAAATTTTGGGGCCGAATTCGCAGCACTCTCCTCCTTAGACTCATCTGAAGAACTGTTTGGCAATTCAGGCCCATCTGATGAACTGTAAGCCAGCATTGTTCCAGGTCGCGATTGTTCAGCTTCTGTGTACAGAGCGTGATCGACTTCGATACCACGACGGCTCAAATCGCCAGACGATTGGACATACTTCATCTGCATCAATTGATTCAACTCACGACGCAAATCTTCCAGCGATTCAATAGCCGACATTCGACTCGCCCGGCTGCGGAGCTCCCCCAATTGTTGGCGTCCTCGAAGCAATAATTCTCCCATGACTGCTAATTGAGCGGCTGTCCATGGGGTAATATCGCGTAAGCGATGTCGATACCGCTCTGTGCGACCGCCAGCCGTCTGCACTGCCGAGATCATGCCTCGTTGACGCAAACCATCGAGAATATCTTCAATTTCAAATTCATCGTAATTGGAAATTGGGTCTCGGTTACTTTTCTGATTGCAACCTGTTGCCAATGCTTTCAACGTGAGCGGATAATACTCGGGGGTTGTGAGCGACTTCTCAATCAATACCCCTAATACACGACGTTCTTTTTTGGACAATAATCCCAAAAACTGAATGTCGCCATCATTTTCATCAACCAGTTGCATTCCATTCTCCTGTTTCGCATCCCATTCTTCGGGACGAGCGTTTGCGAATTTTGACTGTTAGATTTGTAACGTAACGCTGTTCAGAAAGGAACTGGAAACCATAATGAGTTCAGATAAAGACATCCTGGTGCTTTACTGAAGCATCTTAACCCGAAGCGTCAGCGAGGGGACGGCATCCGATGATCAATTCTGGTCTTAAAAATTGGAGTTATCTCCCTTTCATTGACCATGGTCGACATGGAAAAGATGCAACTGATTATGAATTCCACGCCGGCCCCTCGCTGAGGCTTCGGGTTGAAATTGAAACTGCTCTTCCGAAAAAATTTCGGCTGACTCTTTTCGTAAGCTGGGGTGGAAGACTAGGATAAGTCGTCACTTGATGTGATCATTAGCGCCAAGAGCAGACGTATTGAAGATTTCATGAAGTTCGTTAGAACTATTATTAACAGACCTCATGCTGATTTCAGACAACCTTCCCTTCAAGAAATAACGACTCATGAGTGAAACCTCACTTCCCGAAGATTCGATCGAACGACTCAGCAAAGCCTATCGAGATGTTTGCGAGCAGATGCAGCAGGTGATTGTTGGCCAGCAGGATGTGATCGAACAATTGATGATCGCACTGTTTAGTCGCGGGCATGTGTTGCTCGAAGGAGTTCCCGGCCTGGCCAAGACATTGATGATCAGCACGCTTTCCCGCTGCTTGTCGCTGAGCTTCAGTCGCATCCAATTCACGCCTGACCTCATGCCAGCTGACATTACAGGAACCGATGTGCTGCAGGAGAATAAAGAAACCGGTAAGCGAGAGTTTCGCTTTTTGCATGGGCCTCTCTTTCACAATATGGTGCTAGCCGACGAAATTAACCGAACGCCTCCTAAAACACAGGCTGCTCTGCTGGAAGCGATGCAGGAACATCATATTTCTGTCGGACAGACACAACACGTGTTGAACGATCCCTTCTTCGTCATGGCGACTCAAAACCCAATCGAACAGGAAGGAACTTACCCCCTTCCCGAAGCCCAGCAGGACCGCTTCATGTTCAAAGTGTTTGTCGATTACCCGAGCTTTCAAGAAGAAAAGTCGATTGCCAAAGCGACGACCGGGATTCAGGAAAATATGATCAAGGAAGTGCTCGATGCCGACGAAATTATCGAATTGCAGCGGGTCGTTCGCCAGGTTCCGATTTCCGATCACGTTGTCGAGTACACACTCGCACTGGTGCGGCAAACCCGAATTCGTGAAGATGTCGCCCCCGATTTTGTGAAGCAATGGTTGAGTTGGGGAGCCGGCCCGCGTGCAGTTCAGTATCTGATTCTGGGAGCAAAAACACGAGCGTTACTTTATGGTCGCTCTCATGTTTCCACCGAAGACATTGCGGCTTTGGCCAAGCCTGTTTTGCGGCACCGTATTGTGACTAACTTTACTGCTGAAAGTGAAGGAATTACGACCGATGATGTCATCGAGCGTCTTCTTCAGGAAACACCTTCCAAGGAAGGGGAACTGAGTCGTGATCCAAGACTCAAAAAGATATTTGCCGCCTGAGGCCGTCAGCCGGATTTCCAAACTTGAAATCCAGGCTCGTGGTGTCGTGGAAGGTTTCTTAAGCGGATTGCATCGCAGCCCCTACTTCGGGCAGTCGATTGAATTCGTACAGCACCGGGAGTACGTCATGGGAGACGACATCCGGCGTATCGACTGGAAAGTCTGGTCGAAAACGGACAAATACTACATCAAGCAGTTTGAAGAAGAGACGAATCTCCGGACCTCCATTCTGGTCGATGTCAGCGAGTCGATGACTTACGGTTCTGGAGAATTCACGAAACTCGATTACGCCTGTCTGATCGCTTCGGCCATTTCCTATATGCTACTCCGACAGCAGGATTCTGTCGGATTGACGACTTTCGATGATACCGTTCGCGATCAACTCCCGTTCCGCAGCAAAAAAAATCACCTGAATGATATTATTCGCACACTTGTCATGTCGGAGCCTGGCTCGAAAAAAACTGGCATCTTTCAGATTTTGAAACGGACAGCCGAGCAACGTGTACGTCGTGGGCTTGTTATTTTAATTTCCGACTTATTTTCCGACCGCGAAGAACTTTTCAAGGGTTTGAAGCTATTGAGACTTCGCGGACATGACGTGATGTTGTTCCATGTGCTCGATGCTCAGGAAGTCAATTTTGAATTTAACGGCACGACGAAGTTTGAAGGTCTTGAAGAAACGGGGGAGTTGATTTGTGATCCTCGGGGATTAAGAGCGGATTATCTTGCAGCCGTCGAGGCTTTTTTGAGTGATGTCCGGCGGTTCTGTGCAGGTCACGTGATTGACTATAAAACAGTGATTACTACGGAACATGTCGATGCGGTTCTGGCCCATTATTTGAAACATCGTGTCGGCATGAGCAAATAACAATACAAGCACGAAGCGCGAGCGAGTGTGTTTACCTCTCTCTTAACTCAATCACCCGCGCTTCGTGCTTATAATTAACTTATTAAAAATAAGACTGTAATATTGAATGTGGTTGTCTCAATTTTTTATACATCCCTGGATGGCAGCTGGCGGAGTGGCCTTAATTTCCATTCCGATCATAATCCATCTGCTCAATCGGATGCGATATCGAACGGTTCGGTTTGCCGCGATGGAGTTTTTGCTTCAAAGTGAGCAGCAGAATCGCAGTCGAATATTGATCGAACAACTTCTGTTGCTACTTCTGCGCATTCTGATCGTCTTGACGATAGTTGCCTTATTTGCCCGCTTATTACTCGATCCATCTCAGTTGGCTTTATTGGAAAAGCCGGAAACTCATCATCTGGTTGTCCTTGATGACAGCGGTTCAATGCGTGACCGTTGGGGGGATACAACAGCCTTCGATGAAGCTCTGGGGACGCTCAAGCGATTGGCCTCTGATCTGGCCTCACAAGGTGGAAATCATACACTGACACTCCTGCAGACTTCCCATCCCGACCGTTCATCTGCCAGCTTAACACGTCGTCGGATCGATCTTTCGCTCGTTGGAGAACTGGAAGATAAACTCGAAACGATGCAGAATGAATGCGGGTACGGTCAAGCCAGTTGGACAGACGTATTTCCAGCAATTGAACGTCAACTGGCTGTCGACAAGAACGCGTTTCAAATCGTGCATATTCTTTCAGATTTCCGAGCCTCGGAATGGGAAAACTCGCCAACTTTGAAAGTGGACCTGGAATCGCTCAAGGATGAACAGACTCTCGTCAGTCTGGTTCCAACAGTTCCCGCTCTTCACGAAAATTTAGCGGTGATAAATTTCACCGGCACCTTGCATACTGCTGCCGTCAAGGTTCCACTGCAGTTGACTGTTGAAGTTGCCAACTACGGCGATTCAGTTGTTGAGAATGTTCCTGTTCGGGTTCTGATTGATGATGAGCCGATTCCGCAATTAATCAGTATTCCACAAATTAATGCGGGCGAATCGGTTCAGGAAAGTTTTGAAGTGGCGATCGCCTCGACTGGCGAACATGTGATTTCCGTTCAGATTTCACCTGATGCCATTGCCGCCGATAACACTCGCTATTTGACGATCGATCTGCTGGAGCGTCAAAGAATTCTGATTGCCGATGGTTCTGAACAAACGCGAGAGGCAGACTATGTCGCAGACGCCCTGGCTGCCGACCCACAGATTACGGGCTTCGAAGCCGTAATTATCCGACCGGATTCGATTCGCGATCAGGACCTCTCGACTTATTCCTCAGTGTACCTGCTCAATATCGATCACCTGACTCCTGATGTTTTGAAACAACTCGAAGATTATGTGTCTGCCGGAGGTGGAATCGCCTGGTTTATGGGGGATCGCATTGACAGTTCATTTTATAATGAGCTGGCGAGTCTTGAATTGGGAGAAGAAGCGGAGACTTCTTCAGAAAATACAAACGGGCAATTTACTACGACTCAGGCAAAGTCGTTATTTCCAGTTCCAATCGCTGCCTCTCCTGTTGATTTGCCGCGAGCCGATGACACAAACCCCGGGGCTGATTTGCAGTTAAATGACAATCCGATTTTTGAGATTTTGAATGCTGCAGACGGTTTGCTGGCCCTGTTCGTCAATATTTATCAACATATCCCTCTGGCTGATGGTGCAGAAATTCCCAAATCCGTCAACGTGATTGGTCGCTTACGAGATCAATCTCCCCTGTTTCTGGAATCGCGTTTTGGAGAAGGCCGCATCTTCATTTCACTCACGTCAGCTGGTCCGGTCAATAATACAGACGAAAGTCGCTGGCATAACTGGCCGTTCGATATGAACGCCCCCGGCTTCACCGTATTTCATCTTGAACTGGCTAAATCGATCGCAAGTCGCACACAAACTCGAGAACCAAGTCTGGTCAATACCCCACTGAAAATAGAAATTGACCCTGCGGTTTCCTATCCGGAAGTTCGCTTCAATCCTCCGGCTGAAGGTGGGTTGAGCCCCACTTCCATTACCGCGACCGCCCCCAATGTGACTGATAAGAATCAGCCTGAAACGTCCGCAGATGCACCGCAGAAACTGATAGCGGAATTTTTGGATACGAAAATCCCAGGCATTTATCGAATTGTGACTGAAGACCTGGCACGGGAGACGACCACAACTCTGGCCGCTTTCAATGTCCCTGTGAGTGAATCGGAAGTCGAAATCACAACACCGGAAGAATTTCGTCGCGAGTTAGCAGGAGTTGATGGAATCATCGTACAGGACTTCGGCAGTCTGGAAGGATTGGCACGGGATGACCCGGGACGGGAACTGCGATTGCTGCTTCTGCTGCTACTCGTGGTACTGTTTGTCGGGGAACAATGGCTGGCTTATCGGCTTGGTTACCGTTCCCGAGACTCGGTTTCCTCGAGAGGTTTCACCTCGCGAATGCCCTCCGGTAAGCAATATGTTTCGGGGGGGCAACGCTCATCCTCTCCAGCGGCTAAGGGGGTGGCATCGTGATCGAGAATCTCGTCTCACCAATTCAGATGGCCTCTCCAATCCATTCCATAGTGTTGCTGGCTCAGGATGCAGTTCGCTTTACGGACTGGAGCTGGCCACAAGGTGCATGGGAATGGACAGTCGTACTGGCGATCTTAGTGGGAGTGGTCGTCTGGTCGCTCGAACTCTATCGGCGGGATGCTCAGGAACTTGCCCTCGGTTGGCGAATTTTTCTCCCAACTTTACGAATACTAGCCATTATTGGTCTGATCATCGTGCTGTTGAATCCGCAAAACCGTACTCAAACCTGGGCGGATCGCTCTTCTCGCGTTGCCATTCTTGTCGATGTCTCTTCCTCGATGGGAAACCCGGCTGGGGATCCCAAAGAAGATCAATCGGCTGAGGACTCGGATTCACGGGCATCTCAAGTCATCGCGTTGCTTGCCAATTCCAACTGGCTGAACGATCTCCGCGAACAGCATGAGGTTTCTGTTTATACATTCGATACGGCTCTCTCAAGTCGAGTTGCGACTTTCCCCCAATTAACGACTGATGCAATCTCAAACAATTCGGAGCAAGAGGTAGAGATAGAGGAAATCGACTGGGAAAATGTTTTGCAGCCTCAAGGAGCCGAAACGCGTCTTGGCGAAGTCACTGCGGAATTAATGCGAGAGTTGAACGGTCGCACATTAGCTGGAATTGTTGTGATCTCTGATGGTGCGGCCAATGCCGGTGTCGATGCCCAGTCGGCAAACGATGTGGCTCGCCAGTTGAAAGTCCGGTTGGTCGCCCTGGGAACCGGCGGGATTGAACCTCCCGTCAATCTGGAGATGGCCAAAGTTGTCTCGCCAAGTGATGTTCAATTGGGCGACCCCTTTGATATTGAAGGATTTATTCGTGGAGAAGGGATTAGTGGCCGATCCGTCAAAGTGGAATTACTGACACGGGAGCCCGGTGAGGATACTGCGTTTTATCCAGTTGACGAACAAACCGTGACCGTGCTCGAAGATTTAACTCCTGTGCAGGTGACATTTCCAATCGTACCCACGATTGAAGGCGAATGGGAATATCTGCTGCGGGCAACTGCAACTGGATCTATTCGGGAAGTGAAACAGAGTGACAACGAACGGATTATTGCGGTGAATGCCTCTGAGCGTCCGGTGAATGTGCTGGTTGTCGCCGGCGGCCCCTCGTGGGATTACCGATTTCTTTGCGGGACCTTGAATCGTCATCCCGGTTTTAAAGTCGATGCTTATCTGCAAACAGGAGCGGTAGGAATCAGTCAGGATGTCGAAAATGTCCTGCTGGATTTCCCGAAAGATAAAGCTGCTCTTTATGAATACGATGTCATCATCTGTTTCGATCCAAACTGGTTAAACATTCCCGAAGAATCCCGTCGTCTGTTTGAAGAATGGGTTGGCAGTGAAGGTGGTGGCGTGATTTTCGTGGCAGGCGATGTTAACACTCCCTACCTTTCCGGCTCACGGGATGACCTGACGGGAATTCTGAATCTGCACCCGGTCTTTCTCGATACCATTTTGCCCGGCATCGATCTCGTCTCTGCTTCCACGCAAGTGCGACCGATTCAGTTAACTCCCGAGGGAGAAGCTGCCCCCCTGCTCCATGTGAATGACAATCCCGAAACCAGTTTGGAATTCTGGAAGTCGTTCCCAGGATTCTTTCGTTTTTATCCGACGAATGGCCCCAAAACCGGTGCATTGGTGTATGCAAAGGCTGGAGGGGTTGGGGATTTGACGGAAGCCGAACCGCCTATTCTGCTGGCTAGCCAGTTTTATGGCCAGGGACGCACCTTCTATATTGGCTCGCCTGAGTTTTATCGATTGCGGGCTGAAGATCCGGAATTCTTCGAACGATTCTGGACGCGAATTTCACGTGAAGCCGCTCAAAATCGCTTGCGCCGCAGCAACCCCCGTGGTTCCTTGCTCGTGGACCAGGAAACGGTTCGACTGGGGGAAATGATCAAAATTCGTTCACGACTGCTCGATGCGGAATTTGAGCCGTTGATTGCAGATAAGATTGATATCGAAATAGAAACACCCGATGGCCGTCTCGTTTCGCCAGCTCCGTCGTTACGTCCCGATTTGGGACAGGCGGGAGGATATCTGGGAGAAATTCGTGCCCAGCAAGCCGGCCGATATCAAATTCGTTTACGCGTCCCCGGCTCCGACGAAATGATTCGTGAATCGGTCATGGCAGAACTGCCGGACTTGGAAAATCGAGATTTGCGACAAAATATTCGACAATTGCAAACACTAACATCCGGGACTGGTGGTGGATACTTCCCCCTGGCAGAATCGGATCAAGTCAAAGCTCTTCTCCCCGACTCCAGCGAACAGTTCCTGCTGGGAGAACAAATTCAAACATTATGGGATCGTACCTGGCTCATGTGTCTGATCGTCGGA
Source organism: Rubinisphaera italica (assembly GCF_007859715.1). Lineage (NCBI taxonomy): Bacteria > Pseudomonadati > Planctomycetota > Planctomycetia > Planctomycetales > Planctomycetaceae > Rubinisphaera > Rubinisphaera italica. The sequence goes on along the minus strand of NZ_SJPG01000001.1, from coordinate 2,205,960 downwards.
CTCCTCAGTCTCGAATGGCTAACTCGCAAACTGTTAAAACTGGCGTAAAAAAGGTGAGAGATGAGTGGAGAGAGGTGAGAGTGAAAAGCAGGCAGCCTGAGCAAGAACTACTGTGAAATAAATAAATCGATGAAACAATTACCCCAGCAGACACGTCTCATTGATAAATACATTGAGTAAAACTGAAGCGTTGAAACCAAAATCCAAACAACTAATCCCTAACGCCTAGCGCCTACAAAAATGGACCTGAAAATTCCCGAACAGATTGACCAGATACTCTCGCAACTGCGAGCGGCTATTCGTCGTTATGTCGTTCTGCGAGGAACTGCACTGGTTTTGACTGTCATTGCGATTCTGTTCTGGATCACACTCGGCATCGACAATGCCTGGTTTGGAATTACGCGTCTGGAAATTCCCCGCTCGGTTCGATTTGTCATTCTGCTGATCTGTTTGTCGATAATCGTGCTGGTCTTTTATCAAACGCTTATCTGGCAAATGCTGGTTAAGCTGCGTCGACGAGCCTTGGCATTATTACTGGAACGCACTTTCCCTGAGTTGAATGATCGGTTGATTACGGTTGTCGAATTAAGCGAACAGGATAAAAATCAGCCCGCCAGTCGTGGCACCCTCTCCGACAAAATGGTGCAAAAGACAATTGATGATGCCGGGAACCTGGTGAAATCGCTGGAGACAAATCGCGTCTTCGATTTTGGACCACTCAGAACCGCGATCGTTCTGGCCTCTGTTGCAGTCGTCTCCTTAGCGGCTACTGCGGCAGCCAGTCCGGGTACGTTATCGCACTGGTCGAATGCTTATCTCAAACTGGCCGAGGAATATTGGAACCGAAAAAATGGTTTGGAAATCGTCTCGATTGCACAGCCGGGAGATCGTGTCCGCGAGTTTAAAAATCGAACTCTGAAGCATGCAGCAGGCACGGATTTGACGATTGTCGCACGAGTTCAGGAAGGGAAAACCGCTCCCGATCAAGTGATGATTTCCTATCGCACCAAAACCGATACACGTGGTAAAGCGGTGATGGCGCCTGCTGGTGAAGGTGAGTTTCGCTATACGATTGGAAATCTGGTGGACGATTTGCAGTTCACAATTACGGGCGGGGATTTCACGACGGTCGAGCCTTTTAGTGTGATTACGGTCCCGGAACCTGCCATCGAGTCATTGGTTGCAAACTGCACGTTCCCGGAATACACCGGGTGGAATCAGCCAGGTATTGGAGATGAACGCGAGCAGGTCATTGGAACTGCTGAGTTGAATGTGCCGATGGAAACGACACTGGTCCTCCAGGCTGCGAGCACCTCTCCGATTCGGATTGTTCGTATTCTCGGTCGACGATTCGAGTTGACTATTGAAAAGAAATCGGCAAATGAAGAGCCGGTCGCCATTTGCCGATACCTTGATGATTTGGGTGTGGCCAGGCGGGAAGTCAAACTGACACAAAAATATTCAGGACCATTCCTTTCAGAGGATGGTCGTCAAATATCAATACCGGCTCTGATCACTGAGGTCGAAAGTACGATCCAGAATTGTTTTGATAAAGAAGCGGAATCGTGCTATGCCGATGGTATCGTGATCGATCGCGAAGATAAACTCAGTATTTTGCTGGAAGATGTCGACCAGATCGTCAACCTCAAACCAATTCGAATTCATGTACGCGGTGTGGTTGATGAATCTCCTGAAGTGAAAACTCGACTGGTGGGGATTGGTCGTGCGATTACACGAAAAGCCTTCCTGCCCGTGGAAGGAGAATTGCAGGACGACTACGGCCTGATTTCTGCTGCGTTTCAATATCGACTGGAGCAGCAAAAAGAGCCTGTCTTATTGCCTCTGAAACGGCAGCCTGTCGACACACGGTTTTATGAAATCAGCCAGCAGGAAGAATCGACTAGCGAACGATTTGATGTAATGCCACTCGATCTGGAAGTCGGCAATATCCTGTATCTCAATCTCACCGCCACCGATAACGACACGATCAATGGTCCGCATCTGTCACTGAGCGAAACCTATCGATTGAAAATCGTAACGGATGAAGAACTGCTTTCAATTCTTCATCAGGATGAACTGAATCTCAGGCGGCGGTTTGAACAACTGATCGAAGAGCTGACCCGCTCGCGTGATGACTTCGCCACTGCAATGACCGAGAACGCAGACGATCCCACAGATGACTCACTCCCCGTTGGCGATGCTGTGCAGCGAAGTCTGAACACATTGAGAAAAGATTCTGTCGAAACCGATGCCATTCGCGTTGCGTTTGAGAGCATTCAGCTTGAAATGGTAAACAATCGCATTGATACGCCTCAGGTCAGAATTCGTCTGCAATCGAAGATTATTGATCCTCTAACCGACCTTTTAGAAGATGAATTTGCGACGACTGAAGAACATTTTCGATTGCTTGATTTTGCACTTCGAGAAAGTACTCAGACAGACATCACTGCAGACCTGTGCTTGAATGATTTGGATGGATTATTGACTGGTTTGCGACAGATTCTGCTCGAAATGCGGAAGCTGGAGAGCTTTCAGGAGGTGATCGAACTTCTCAAGGGAATTATTGATGAGGAGAAGGCTCTGAAGGCACAAACAGAGGAAGAGCGGAAAAATAAGCTGATTGATCTGCTGAATTAGGTTAAGATGCGGTATAAAATGTGCAACGAGTATTTGTAATTGAATCTCTCATAGGAGTCTGAGGTGATGGACCTGTCTCGACCAGAATCGAAATTGATGACAATCCCTCTACTACTTCTGTTCTTTTTCTGCTCTTTTCCTGCGGAAATCTGGGCTCAAAACGACTCTGTTGAGACTGAATCGCCTGCAGATGCTGCTGAAGACGTAAAACTCACCGAAAAACAGCAGGTTATCTTCGCTAAATATCAGAGGTTTTCCAAAACCTTGACTCAGCTGTACGGCTACATGAAGGAGACCGATCCGGCCCGAGCGGACCTGTTAATGCGGGTTATCGGAAAAAGCAATGAGGCTCGAATTGACTCGCAAATGGAAGTGCTGCTCGAATTACTGGCAGCCGAGACGCCTCAGTTTGCAGGAATTGTGGAACGTCAGGACGATTTGATCAGTTCTCTGGTGACCTTGCTCGATGTCCTTCAAAGTGAAGATGAACGTCAGCGTCTGCAGGATGAAATCGCCCGAATCGAGGCATTAATCGGCGATATCAATAAACTGGTTGTCGATCAGAAAGGTGTGAGGGCTGGAACGGAACGTGGTAAACCGACCGAAGGGCTGGAAAAAGATCAGTCGAAAGTGACTGAAGATACCGAAAAGCTCGCGAATAAAATTGACGAACAGGATAAGCAACGCCAGGAAGCTGCTGAGGGAGAAGAGAAGAAGTCGGATTCTGAAGATCAGAAGCCTGATGATTCTGAACCCGGAGAACAAAAGCCTGGAGAATCGAAACCGGGCGAAATGAAGCCTGGCGAATCCAAGCCCGGAGAACCAATGCCACCTCCAGAAGGCGATACTCCTCCCAGCGAGCAAAAGCCTCCCGGCGAATCTCCGATGCCGCAGGAAAATCCGATGCCTCCCGGCGAGAACTCCCCTTCTGAGCAATCTCCATCAGAACAGGAGCCTTCTGAGTCAAAACCTCAGGAGAAAACCGAGCCAACAGCGGGGAAGGAAGAGATAGAATCTGCCATTGAAAAGATGCAGAAAGCCATTGAAGAACTGAAACAGAAGAATAAAGACAAAGCTTCTCGTGAGCAGGATCGGGCGATCGCTGAGCTGGAAAAAGCCAAGGCCAAACTCGAAGAAATTTTGCGACAGCTGCGTGAAGAAGAACAGAAAATCATGCTGGCAGCTCTGGAAGCCCGCTTCCGTAAAATGCTGCAGATGCAATTGACGATTCGAAAAGCGAGTGGTCAGATTGAAGAAATCGAAGAAGACAAACGACTTCCCCGGCACCGGGCACGTTCCATTCAATTAGCCCGCGACGAGCAGGATATTGTCGTTGAGGCAGATAAGGCATTAATCATTTTACGGGAAGAAGGAACTTCCGTTGCATTCCCGGAAGCGGTTCTGCAATTGAGGGAAGACATGCGGGTTGTCTCCGAACGGCTCAATGAATTTAAAGTCGATGAACTGACGATCGCGATTGAAGACGACATTATTGAAGCACTTGAGGAAATGGTGGAAGCTCTCCGAAAAGAGTTGGAAAAACTTGATGAGAAGAAAAAGAAGCAGGGTGAGCAAAAACAGGGCGAACAGCCCGATCCGGCTCTGGTCGATTTAATTGCAGAGCTCAAACTGTTGCGTTCCCTGCAATATCGAGTCAATAGACGCACCAAACAATACGGACGACAAATCGATGGCGAGCAGGCTGCTGACGCTGAACTATTGGAATTACTCGACGAACTCTCGATCCGACAAGCACGCATTCAACGAGCTACTTACGACTTATCGACGGGCAAGAATGAGTAAACAAATCAGGCACGAGTTCATCATTTGAACGAAAGCAGTTTCATGAAATATTTAAGACTGATACAAGTCTCAATGATTTGCATCCTGTTATTTGCGACGGCAATTACCATCGCTCAGGAGAATACCGCTGAGACAACCTCGAAGTACAAACCCCTCAATCGTGATGAGGTCATCAATCGTTGTGATGTCTTGGTTAAAGAGCAGGCTCCCGATAAACTGGAAGCTTGGGTTGAATTTGCCGTCGAACACCCTGCCCTCCCCTCGACTGAGTTGATTGTCAATGCATTGGGAATCTCCAATTCGCAAACTCAGGAATTCATCGCTAAAGTTCGCTCAAGTTCTCCTGCTCAATTGCTGGTTTTGATTGATGCCGAAGACTTAAATGTTCAGGAACCCTGGCTATCCGCGAATTTTCGACTGTGGTTTGTGACTCAATTGATTCAACGAAACATGCTCGAAGAGGCAATGGAGCAGTTATCCGCGATCGACAATCAATTAATCGCAGAACCGGCGGTCTTCTATTTTAATCAAGCTGTCAGTGCTCATCAGTTATTGATGATTGAAGACGCACGAGAATCGCTGACGACACTGCTAACAAAATGTGAATCGATTCCTAACCGCTATCGAATGTTAGGCGAATTGATGGAGCAGGATGTTTCCCGCTGGGAAGAAAAAAGCCTGGGAGAAATCTCTCGGAAGATGCGGGATGTGGAACGAAGACTCGAAATTGGTCGCAGCGGACAGAAAGTCCAGAAAGTCGAACAGGAAATTATCGAATCGTTGGATGAACTGATTGCCAAACTGGAACAGCAGGCAGGCGGTGGCGGAGGAGCGGGAAGTGGATCGCAAAACAATCCCAATGCCCCGGCTCAGGACAGTTCTGTCAAAGGCTCGACAGCTCCCGGTGAAGTCGACGAGAAAGAGCTTGGTACTCAGGATGGCTGGGGAAATTTGCCTCCGAAGGATCAGGCTAAAGCGAAGCAAATTCTCGGAACACTCTTCCCACCCCATTACCAGCGAGCGATTGAAGCCTATAATCGTAAAGCCGCTCAACGTGGACAGCAAACTCCCTGATCGGGATGCAGGACGCACTCGAATCCTTTATGAGACAGGAGTCACTTTTGAAATCATTTTCATTCATTAATTCCATTCCAGGAACGGGTATTGAATTCCTTTTGCGGACTGTCCTGGTCACATTCGTGATGTTGGGACTGACACGTTCAGTCACTTTGGCTCAAGTTGAAGTGACCAGTCTGGATGGACAGACTGTGGTTGGCGAACTGGTTTCCCTTGATGCCAAACAATTGGTTCTCAATGCCGGGGATGCGGTTAAGGTTGTGGCATTGGACCGGGTGATGAATATCACCTGGCAAGATCACAAACCTGTCAATACGACCGAAGAAGCGGGGATTCAGAACCTGCTTCTTATAGACGGATCGCATCTGATTGGTCGAAATGCAATCACTGATGGTTTGAATGTGACTTTCGAATCGGCCTCACTTGGTGCGATGACCGTTCCGTTGAAGAATGTCAAATCGTTACGTTTTAAGACCTTGAATGCAACCACCCGGGAACAATGGAACACCCTCATTCAAAAGCCTTACTCGGACGATCGTCTCGTCATTCAAAAAGGCGAAGTCCTTGATTTTCTAGCGGGTGTTGTCACACAATATGACACGGAAAAAGTTCAATTCCTCTATGATGGAAATGAAATCCCAGTCCGGCTGGCCAAAGTCTTTGGTATTATTCATCCGGCAGACATGATGCCGAATCAGACTGCGACCTGTTCTCTGAAAACAACCTCTGGCGAATCGTTATTCGTCAACCAGGTGTCCGTTTCTGAAGGGCAAATGATGGTGAGAACGGGCCCCGGCGAACAGGTCGTCTTGCCACTGGAATCAATTGCTCAACTCGATTTCAGTTTGGGTCGGATTGTTTATCTGTCAGATATGGCACCTGAAGGAACTGAGTACACTCCGTTTTTCGATACGGTCTGGGAATTCCAACGCGACCGAACTGTCGATGGTTCCCCATTGCAAATTGGCAAAAAGAAGTATTCGAAAGGACTATGGGTTCATTCAAAGACGACATTAACTTACCGACTCGCGGGCGAGTTTTCTCGGCTCCAGGCAACACTCGGAATCGATGCTGCTGTTGCAATGGCAGGTCACGGGAATGTGGATGTTGTCATTTCGGCTGATGATGAAGTGCTTTTCACGCAGAACATTTCGGCTCGGGACTCCGCGATTCCGCTCGATTTATCGCTGACTGGAAAACGTTTTTTAAAGATAACTGTCGACTTTGGAAAAGGACTCGATATTGGCGATCACTTGGATATTGCAGATGCACGACTCATTAAATAGTTTGCCTGACTCAAATCAGACTCAAAACAGCTTTCGTCCAGTGAGAGCTGTTATGTTTTGCTGCGCAGTGCTCTGTGCTGTGAGTTTTTCTCAGAACGTTTTTGCTCAAATTGAATTGCCCAAAGACGTTCTGGACGCAGAGCAGGAGCGAATCGCAGTTATCGATAAGGTGACTCCGGCTGTTGTTGCGATCTTTCCTCCCGATGGACGTGGGGGTGGATCCGGCGTTCTCATATCACCCGATGGCCTGACACTGACAAACTTCCACGTTGTGGAGGGAGCAGGTCCCTTTTTGAAGTGTGGGTTGAGTGACGGTATTGTTTACGATGCCGTGCTGATCGGGATCGATCCAACGGGTGATGTCGCCATTATTCGACTACTGGGACGCGACGATTTTCCTTTCGCTCCACTTGGAGACAGCGATACCGTCAAAGTTGGCGACTGGGCTTTTGCGATGGGAAATCCATTTCTACTGGCTGATGATTTTGTGCCCACATTAACATTCGGTATGGTGAGTGGCGTGCAGCGTTATCAGTATCCAGCAGGTACGTTTCTGGAATATACCGATTGCATTCAGGTCGATACGTCGATTAATCCAGGAAATTCTGGTGGACCGCTGTTTAATGAACAGGGAGAAGTGATTGGCATTAACGGGAGAATTTCCGTTGAAAAGCGAGGTCGTGTGAATGCCGGAGCTGGCTATGCGATTTCGATTAATCAGATCAAAAACTTCAGTGATCATCTTCAAAGTGGACGCGTGGTCGATCACGCGACTTTGGGAGCAACGGTCCGCACCGATGAATTTTCGAATGTGATTGTTGCTACTGTTTTACCAACCTGCAGTGCCTTCTTTCATGGATTGCGAGCGGGCGACGAGATCGTTTCCTTCGGTGGTCGGCCGATTGGGAGCGTGAATCAATTCAAAAATGTGCTGGGGATTTATCCTAAAGGCTGGAAGATTCCTCTGGTATATCGTCGTGATGGAGAACGTTATGAGATCTATCCTCGCTTGGAAGCATTGCATTCCATCGGAGAGTTGATCGAATTCGCCTCAGCCCCTGCACCAGCCGAAGAGCCTGAAGAAAAGCCGAAGAATGTTCCCCCGATACCAATGCTCCCGCATCAGAAAGCACCGGAGATCCCAGAGGAATATGCTCATTTATTCGAAAGCAGAATCGGATTCGCGAATTATTATTTCAATCGAATCAAGCAGGAAGAGTTGCTGGCGACATTGAAAAGTCTGGGAAATTATGGTCAGTCGAGTCAGAAATGGACCTTGAGTGGCAACGTGAAAGACGGAGGGGCATACCGACTAGTCCTCGCAGATTTTGCCAGTCTGTTCGAAGTCCCTGCGGAAGGTCAGGTTTTTCTGTTGGATTCGGGGCGTCCAGAAACGTTCACGGCTGGTCCTTATTCTTCAGGAATGTTGATGTCGCTGCGGGAATTGCAGCAACTATTGATTAGCGGACCTGAGAACTTTTCAGAAATTCTCTATATTGGCAGCGAACCTCTCGATGGTGTGGGTGCGAAAGTCGATGTGCTTTCGACATTGCATGAAGATCGACAGATTCGCTGGTATTTTGATCGGACGGCAAAGCAACTGGTTGGCTGGGATACTAAGTTTTCAGAAGATCGCCCGGAATGCGGAGTTCGCATTCCAGGTTGGAAAACGGGGGGGCCGTACGCAGTTCCTCAGGAATTGAAGATTGTCGTTGCCGGTCAGCCGGAGATCATTTTGCAAGTCAATGAAATGAAGACCGAAGCGGTTGATGATCCAAAACTGTAATAAAATTATCGAATACAATTGAATGGCAACTCCAATTTTAACAATCCAACTCCGACAAATACCGTCCTGCATCATTACAGCGACAGTCCTCCTGGCATTTTCAATTGGACAGTCTAATCAAGCCGTGGCTTCACAAAGCGAAGTCCTGCAGGAAGTCTTGCCTAAGACTGTCAAATTGTATGGGGCGGGTGGCCTAAAAAATCTGGCCAACTATGGGACTGGCTTCTTGATTTCCCCGGATGGACATATTCTGACGGTCTGGAATCATTTACTCGATACGGATCAGATTATTGCCGTCCTCGACAATGGTCGCCGCTTACCAGCTCAATTTATTTCAGGAGCAGGTGAAGCCGGTTTGGCGGTGTTGAAAGTGGAAGTGATTAATGCTCCGTATTTTGACCTCACGGAAGTCAGCCGCAGTGGACCAGGAACTCCCGTGCTCGGTTTCAGCAATATGTTTAATGTCGCAGCGGGTGATGAACCGGTTTCGGTGATCCACGGCGTCATCGCCATGCTGACTCCACTGACAGCCCGTCGTGGACGGTTTGATATTCCTTATAAAGGGGTTGTTTTTATTGTCGATGCAGTGATGAATAATCCGGGAGCAGCTGGAGGAGCTTTAACGACGCAGGACGGGAAGTTACTGGGGATTATCGGTAAGGAATTGAAAGACAGTCGCTCAAATCTTTGGATCAATTACGCGATTCCCTTGTCTGATGTGCGTGAAACGATTGAGAAACTCGTGCGTGGTGAAGTGATAACAGATGACAGCATTGAATTGCCGCCTGTCATCAGACCGGTAGATACGTCAGGATTAGGGTTTCGTCTCGTGCCCGATGTCGTTCCTCGCACTCCTGCCTATATCGATTTTGTGATGCCGGGCTCGACTGCAGAAGCGATTGGATTGCAGCAGGATGATCTGATTGTGCTGATCAATGATGAACTCATTCAATCGTGCCGGGAGTTTTATGCCCAACTCCAGGAACTCCGCAAAGGAGATGCCCTCCGCATGACTGTTCGCCGTGATCGGGAACTGGTAAATGTGGAACTGATAGTTCCGGAACTCAATTGAGACAATTCGGAAACGGACCTCCTTATTTGTGCTGGATGTAATCTCATACCTCACCATGCCTGTCACTTAGTTCTGGGACGTGCCACCCAGAAGTAGGTTGGGTTAACGAAGCGTAACCCAACAATTAATGAAAAATCAATGGGAAGACTTGAGTGTCGAGGTATTGGGTTTCGTATTTTGCGAACCTAACCTACGGACTACAGACTTCGATTTATCGAACAAAAACTTTTGAAAGTGAAGCGATGTCTGGTTTTCAGCTTGTCAGTGATTTTGCTCCTGCTGGGGATCAGCCTCAGGCGATTGAATCATTGCTGCGAGGGCTGCGAGAAGATAAACGTGATCAGGTTTTGCTGGGGGTAACTGGCTCCGGTAAGACGTTCACGATGGCGAATGTGATTGCGGAAATGAATCGCCCAACACTAGTTCTCTCACACAACAAAACGCTGGCGGCTCAGCTGTATGGGGAATTCCGCGAGTTCTTTCCAAATAATGCGGTCACGTATTTCGTCAGCTATTACGACTACTATCAGCCGGAAGCGTATATTCCACAGCGGGATATTTATATTGAAAAAGATTCGTCGATCAACGACGAAATCGATCGTCTGCGATTGCTTGCAACCAGTGCGTTGGTCAGTCGGCGGGATGTGATTGTCGTTGCCAGCGTGAGTTGTATTTACGGTTTGGGATCGCCCAAAGATTATTTGGACATGATGATTCCATTGCGAATTGGTCAGGAAGTCGATCGTGATGAACTGCTGCTCAAACTGATAGATATCCATTACGACCGCAACGATTTTCAGCGGGCACGAGGGAAGTTTCGGGTGCGGGGAGATGTGATAGAGCTGTGGCCGGCATATGAAGAGTTTGCTTATCGAATCGAACTGTGGGGCGATGAAATTGAATCGCTTTCGATCATCGATCCTGTTTCCGGCGATGTGCATAAGATTCATAACGACATTTACATCTACCCTGCCCGTCACTTCGTGCTGCCGCAAAGCCGGATTGATCAAGCCTTGGTGGAAATTGAAGACGAGTTAAATACTCGGCTGGAAGAATTTCGTCGTGAAGGTAAGTTACTGGAAATGCAGCGTCTGAGTGCCCGGACTCGTTACGATATCGAGTTGCTGCGCGAAACCGGATTTTGTCCCGGCATTGAAAACTATTCGCGTGCGATGGCTGGCCGAAAAGCAGGTCAGCCGCCTTATACATTATACGATTTCTTCCCCGATGACTTTCTGATGTTCATTGATGAATCGCATGTGACGATTCCGCAAATTCGTGCGATGTATGCGGGTGATCGATCTCGGAAAACATCACTCGTCGATCATGGATTTCGTCTGCCGATGGCACTCGATAATCGTCCGCTGATGTTTGATGAATGGAATGCGAGACGGAATCAAATCGTATTCGTTTCTGCGACTCCAGCTGACTGGGAACTGGAACAATCGGAAGGAGAGATCGTTGAACAGATTATTCGTCCGACAGGTTTGATTGATCCGGTTGTGCATGTGCTACCTGCTCGCAGACAGGTGCCTCATTTATTGGAGCAGATTAAAGAACGTACTGCTCGCAATGAGCGAACGCTTGTCACGACGCTCACAAAACGGCTGGCGGAAGATTTGACCGGATATCTGCAGCAGGAAGGCATCAAATGCGCCTGGCTGCATTCGGAGCTTGATACGATTGAACGTGTCGAAATTTTACGAGAACTTCGTGAGGGTATGCACGATGCCGTTATCGGTGTGAACCTGTTGCGGGAAGGTCTCGATTTACCGGAGGTCTCGCTGGTGGCAATTTTGGATGCCGACAAGGAGGGATTCCTGCGAAGTGAAACCAGTCTGATTCAAACAATTGGCCGGTCTGCTCGAAATGTGAACGCTGAAGTCATTCTGTATGCCGATTCTGTGACCGAAAGCATGCAATTGGCGATGGGCGAAACGAATCGACGTCGTGAAATTCAGATGGAGTACAACAAGAAGCACGGCATTACTCCGGAAACTGTCCGTAAGGCGATCAAGCGAGGAATAGAAGAAGAACTCGAAGCCCGGCAGTTCGTGCAACAGGTTGGCGGGATCAAATCGGAAACGGAGTTTGTGACACGTGAGTATCTCAACGAGCTGGAAGCGGAAATGCTCAAAGCAGCCGAGGAACTTGACTTCGAGCGGGCAGCTGAGTTGAGAGATCGAGTTGAGCAGCTCAAAGGGCGAATCGGTGAGCAGGTTCCTGCAGGCGATGCGAACACACCTGGTTTTGCTAAAGGAAAAGGGAATCGCCGGAAGAAGACTGGTCGAAAAGGAACGCCGATGCGGGGGCCGAAGAAAAAGTGAACTTTTTTTTGCTGATTGTTAATTACGAATCTGTGGCTGCGATTCGGTCTGCCCCCAGCCACCCCTGAATGACTGAATTGTTAATTTTTCAGATTCCCGTTTGTATTTCAGTGCTGAACATCTATTATTGATTCAAACAGCCGTTTGAAACATATGTATGAATCTCGATGTCTGAAATCACAAAAACTCGAATTATTGATGCAGCTGGCGAGGTCTTTGCGGAAAAAGGCTTTGAGCAGGCGACGGTTCGTGAAATTTGTAAGACGGCCGACGTGAATTTGGCTGCTATCAATTACCACTTTGGCGATAAGCAGAAACTCTATATTGAAGCAGTTAAACGAGCGCATTGTGAAGGGGAAGAGGACGAACCGCTTCTCATTCCAGCAGAATTGCCAGCCGAGAGGAAACTTTATTACTTCATCGAGCATATGATGGCCGACATGCTGGATCGGGAGTCTCCGACGTGGCATGTGGAACTGATGATGCGTGAGATGGCACGGCCAACTTTGGCTTGCACTGAGTTGGTGCAAAGTTATATCGGACCTAAGTTTTCGATCTTAATGAACATCATTGAGGAAATGGTTCCGTCAACATTAACTCTCTCGAAGAAACATCTGCTGGCATTCAGTATCGTTGGCCAGTGTCTACTCTATCGATTTCATCGGCCCATCGGGAAACTGCTGATCGGCGATGACGAATTCGAATCTCTGTTCGATGTGAGCTATCTGGCACAACATATCTGTGAATTCAGTATGCAAGGGATTCAATCGCTTTCAGTCAGCCAGGAGACTTCATTATGAGATGGCTGGCCTGGCGGATGCTGACCGGTGACCGCACGAAATATCTGGGAATCGTGTTTGGAGTGGCGTTTGGTTCTTTATTGATCGCTCAGCAGTCTTCAATTTTTGTAGGACTGATGCGCAGAACATCACACATCATCCTCGATGTGACGGAACCGGATATCTGGGTGTTGGATAAATATGGGCAGAATGTCGATGAGATCCAGCCGATGTCGCTGAATCGACTGTATCAAGTGCGTGGTGTCGCAGGAGTGGACTGGGCCGTCAAAATGTATAAGGGACTGGTCCGTATGAAGCAGAATGATGGCGATTTTCGTCAGGCGATTCTGATTGGGATCGATGATTCGACGATGATTGGTGCTCCTAAAGAGATGATACAGGGATCAATAGCCGATCTTTCGCGTCCTGATGCCATCATTATAGATGAGGCTGGTTATTCTCTAACTTATCCAAACGAGCCTGTGGAGCTCGGGCGAACGATGGAAATTAACGATCATCGTGCAGTGATTGTTGGCATCTGCAAAGTAAGTGCCCCCTTTCAGACATTTCCGGTCATCTTCAGCAGGTACTCTCAGGCAACGCAGTACGCTCCACGGGAGCGGAATATTATGTCGTTCGTCCTCGTGAAAGCTGAGCCTGATGTAAATAAGAAGAAACTTTGCCAGGCAATCACAGATCAGACAGGATTGCAGGCGATCCAGTCAGACGATTTTTTCTGGTTCAATATCAGTTACTACATCAAAAATACGGGAATTCCAATCAATTTTGGGATCACAGTGATGCTGGGTTTTATTGTGGGAGCGGCAATCGCAGGACAAACATTCTATCTGTTTACGATCGAAAATCTGAAACAGTTTGGCACTCTCAAAGCGATGGGAGTCACAAATATTCGATTGCTGCGAATGATTTTATTGCAGGCATTAATTGTTGGGACAATCGGTTATTCAATTGGAATTGCGATGGCGTGCGCCTTCTTTGAAATTACTGGTGCTTCTGGACAAGCCGATCTGAGAGGTATGTACGTCCCCTGGCAAGTGATGCTGATCACAGCGGGAGCCGTCAGCTTGATTGTACTCGTGGCGAGTCTTTTAAGTATTCATAAAGTGCTCGTACTTGAGCCAGCAGTTGTATTCAAGTAGCAGGTATAATCATGATTCTGAACGCAAGAAATTTGCTGGAGTGACCATGACGATTGATTTCGCTAAAGAGCATCCCAAGCCCGCCGCGATGAATAATGCAGCGGTTCGTTGTCGAAACCTTACGAAAGAGTTTCGAGCTGGTGAGACGATTGTGCGTGCACTTCGTGGAGTGGATGTTGAGATCGGTTATGGAGAAATGACGCTTCTGGTTGGCCCGAGTGGTTGTGGCAAAACGACATTAATTTCGATCATCGCCGGTTTGCTCGATCCGACCGATGGTGAAGTCGAAGTACTGGGAGAGAATCGCAGGGAGTTGACAGGCACCCGGCTAGTTAAGTTTCGTCAGAAAAATATTGGCTTTGTCTTTCAGCAATACAATTTATTACCTGCATTGGATGTGGTGGAGAATGTCTCCATCCCATTAATCATTGGAGGAGTCTCTCGGAGTGAAGCCAAAGAACGAGCCACTGAGGTCCTCAAGAAAGTGAGTCTGGAAGATAAGATTCATTCCAGGGTGTCACAGCTTTCAGGGGGGCAGCAACAACGGGTCGCAATCGCAAGGGCACTCGTGCATGATCCGCGACTAATGGTGTGTGATGAACCGACAGCCGCTCTTGATGCCGCATCCGGACATAAAATTATGGAATTGTTACGCGAAGTCTCGATCGACAAGGATCGAGTCGTGATTGTCGTGACGCATGATAACCGTGTCTTTGACTTTGGGGATCGGGTGATCGAAATGGCAGATGGAGTCGTGGAAAACGTAAAAGTAAATCAACCCTCTCAAAACAAGAGTGCCAGCAGTACGAAAGAGAATTGAAAGCGCAATGAAAATCCCCATCATTCCAGTGATCGCTTTGGCAGCCATTACGTTTGCTATTTATCATGTGATGACTTCCCAGGGGCCTGTCTCTCAGGCAGAACCGCCCATTGAACCGGCTCGGTCTCCGTATGCGAGTAAGTTGGCTGGTGCGGGAATTGTGGAATCTCGTACTGAGAATATCGAGATTGCTGCTGATGTTTCGGGAGTCGTCTCCGAATTGCTGATCTCTGAAGGACAAACGATTGATGCAGGACAACTGCTGTTAAAGCTCGATGCCCGGGATGTCGAAGCCGATCTGAAAATTCATGAAGCCTCATTACAAAATGTAATGGCTCAGTATCAGCGACTCGAACGGATGCCGCGAGCTGAGGAAGTTCCTCCGGCAAAGGCAGATGTCACAGAGGCGGAGGCAGAAGTACGCCAGACGAAGGATGCCTATGAGCGTCAACAGAAGTTGAATCGAGAGAAGATCGGGACTGATGAAGAATTAGTCACTGCTCGTTCTCAGTTGGAAGTTGCTCAGGCGAAGCTGGAGAAGGCTCAGGCGGATTATCAATTAGTGATTGCCGGCACCTGGCAGCAGGATTTGCTGGTGACGGAATCCCAGGTACAACAGATGCGGGCTGAGATTCAAAAGACACAAACAGAACTGGAACGACATGAAGTTCGGGCACCAACTTCCGGTTTTCTGTCGGTGAATAATGAAACGAAATCGGTCTGGGAGGTATTACAAATCAACAGGCGGCCTGGTGAATATGTCGGCACACCTCCCGGAGAGGCGATTGTTATTTTAGCCGATGCGGGGCAGCGACGAATTCGTGTTGATATCGATGAGCACGATTTGCCGCGGTTTGAACCGAATCAACCTGCAATCGCCTTTCCTCGTGGAGATGGGAAAACATCTTATCCACTGAGTTTTGTCAGAGTTGAGCCGTACGTTGTGCCTAAGAGATCTTTAACGGGTGACAATGCGGACCGCGTTGATACTCGTGTTCTGCAGGTAATTTACGAGTTCGAGAATAGTAACTCGCGGATTTATGTTGGTCAGCAGATGGATGTTTTTATTGATTTGAGCGAGAAGAATAAGAAGTGAATTTGAATTTGCCGAATTCACACTGATGGAATGGATGGACACGGGTATTCATGAATATCCTTCCGTCTTTCAATAAATTCCTATTCCTTGGATTTCACCCACTCCGTTTTTCTCTCCTGCTTCGAGAGCCAGCGACAGGCGGGGACTGGTATGCTTTCGTGCCCCCCTTCAAATACCGTTACTCTTGTTTCACCGGCATGCCTACGGAGATAGATTCGGGTGTCATATTCTGTGGTGGGAACAATGTCGGAAGGTTGAGGGTTACTCAATGGTTGTTCCTGACTCAAGGTTTCGATTTCCTCTGGTGAGATTAAAGGAGCCTGCTTCTCTTGAGCAATTTTATTGAAGGCATTGATGGTGTGCACAATCGGAACGGAGCCAGTGTGACCATCGTGAATTCCTGTGTTCAAGTCGAGTGGTAAGTCACCCACATTTTGAATATGAAAGATGGGGGATCTCGCCTTATATTGGGCATCGACTTCGGGAGATTGTCCGGGAACTCCCTGAGTACTCGCCTGAACCATACGGGCATAGTTGGAAGGTTTTCCTCCCCGGGAATGAAACCGATACCACTCGGCTAAGTCGCTGATGCCAACCCAGGCAGAGACCGCAGAGAATCGATCGGGGTAATACCCCGCCATCAGCATCGACATATGTCCGCCTCCCGAACTGCCTGCCAGGTAAATCCGAGAAGTGTCAACTTCAGTGGAGTCAATCACCTTCTGGATGCAGTCGAGAATATCCTGACGTGCTAACTCTGAACCGCAGGAAGCCGGGTTATCGTTTCGACCACGAAAATTGGGATGCAGATAAATCCAGTTTCTGGCAACTGCCTGAGCAAACCACACATTATTATTTTGCTTATAATCACCACTCCAGGAATGCAGGAAGATAAATAGTGGTGTTGGCTCCTGCATCGCTTTAGGGGGAATCCAAATCAACGCGGGTTGAGTCGAATCATCAAGCGAGCTTTGGAAAGTCATCTTAGTGAGTTTTGGTAATTCCGCAGCATTCAGATTGAACTGACCGGCAGTTGAGATAATCAGGACTGCGAAGGTCACCAAAAGGATATTTCGTGACAGGAGAAATTGATTCGTGAGCTGAAATCGATGCATAAAATCACTACTTATTAAGAATGAGAATCGGCTTGCCTGATGTTATGAAAATCAATATTTGAATCATATAAAAATGAACCACGGATGGACACGGATAAACACAGATAAAAATATCCGTGAAAATCTTTGTCCATCCGTGGTTCAAAATATACAGACGATTAATGCGATTAGAGTCGATAATTGCAAACTGCAAAATACTGGTTAGGATCGGTCCAGCAGCGGTCTTCATGAAAACCAGCTTTTAAAGCCATTTCTCGGAAACTGTCCATCGAATATTTATGCGAATATTCGGTACAGATCGACTCCTGTTTTTCAAAATGAAATGTTGATTCTCCAATATTGACTGACTGTTTTTTCAGACTGATAAGATGCATTTCGATGCGATGCTCTTCCGGATTGAAAATAGCCTGATGCTCAAAGGCGTCCAGATCGAAGTTCCCATCTAATTCCTGATTGATTCGATGGAGTAAATTCTTATTGAAGGCGGCGGTGACACCAGCGGAATCGTTGTAGGCATCCTCAAGAATATTCAAATCTTTGATGAGATCATACCCAATGAGTAAGCCTCCATCTGGATCGACTAAGTTTGAAATATTACTCAATAATTGAACCGCCTGTTCAGGTTCGAAATTTCCAATTGTAGAACCTGGAAAGTACACAACTTTTCGGTAGTCGTCTTCAATCTGGTTATCCAGTTTGATCGGCTGTGTGAAATCGGCGTGGATTGGTTTGATGGACAAATCCGGGAAATCAAAGGCAAGTTGTTCAGCCGATTTAAAAAGATGTTCTCGGGAGATATCGACCGGCATATACACCGTACTTTCAGCAACTTCTTCGAGTAGCAATCGGGTTTTACGACTGCTTCCGCTTCCCAGTTCAATGAGAGCAATCTTCTCTCCGAGTGTCCGCGCCATGTCATGAGCATAACGATCCATGATCTGACTCTCGGTCCGTGTGATGTAATATTCATCCAGATCACAAATCTGGTCGAAGAGCATGCTTCCCTGTTCATCGTAGAAGTATTTGCTGGGAAGTGTTTTTGGCTTTGAATTCAAGCCCGAAATGACATCCGCATAGAATTCTGTTGTCTCCGCAGAATCCTGCAGTGTGATGGTATTATAATCAGTCATTGATCGATGTCCTCAAAATCATCTGGCGAGATATGTTGTTAGCATTTACTTTGCAAGCCGTATGCCAGAAAACTGCCAACGGGTCTCTGGTGGGAAAAAATTGCGGTAAGAGCTACGAATGTGACTGGCTGATGTTGCGCAGGAACCTCCACGCAGCACGAACTGATTGCACATGAACTTCCCATTATATTCCCCAATCGCTCCTTCAGGAGTGTGATATCCGGGGTATGCAGAATATTGAGAGCGCGTCCACTCCCAGACATCTCCAAACAACTGCTGATAAGCCGAACCTGCCCCTTCATTCGAGCAGATTTGAGGATGATATTTCTCAGACTCCACATAATTTCCTTGAACGATCAATTCCGGATATTTGTCAACAGAGTCTTCAGCTGCAATCTCCCATTCAGCTTCTTCCGGTAGCCGACATCCGGCCCAGCGAGCATAGGCATCCGCTTCAAAATAACTGACATGCGTAACCGGTTCCTGGCCATCAATTGACCGCAAACCGGACAATGTGAACTGTGACCAACCATCATCAGTCTGGTGCCAGTACAAAGGTGAACTCCATTTTTGCGACTCGACGGCCTGCCATCCCATGGATAGCCAGAACTCAGGACGCCGATAGCCTCCCTCCTCTATGAACACCAGATACTCTGCGTTCGTCACAAGTCGATTGGAGAGTGAGAATGATTCTACAAACTGACGATGACGAGGAAGTTCATTGTCATAACAGAACTCCCTTTGCCTGGCTCCAATTTCATAAAGCCCCTCTTCGTGAGCAATCCATTTACGCTCTGGAGAATTCCAATTCTGGTTCACTGATTTTTGAGTGCGATATATTGGAAACAATGGGTTGCAGGAGAACATATGCTTGAGGTCTGTCAGCATCAATTCCTGATGTTGCTGTTCATGCTGCAGTCCGATCTCCAGAATTCGTAAAGCATCATGATGAAGTGATTCAGTCTTTATCAACTGCAGAATTATCTCATCAATTTTATGGCGATATTCGAAAATCTCCTGCACGCTTGGCCGTGTGAGTAACCCTCGATTGGCACGCGGAAACTGCTCTCCCACGCTATTGTAATAGGAGTTGAACAGAACTTCAAAATGAGGATTCCAGGGCTCGTAACTGGATAAGATTTCCTTGAGCAGGAACGTCTCAAAGAACCACGTGGTGTGGGCCAGGTGCCAACGTAAGGGACTTGCATCGGGCATCGATTGAATGACGAGATCTTCAGGCAGTAAGCCTTCGCAGAGTTTGACCGATTGATTTCGTATCGAAAAATATCGCTGAAGTAATTCATCTCGGATATCATCTGCGAATTCGGAATGATTAAGAGTTGAAGTGGCGATGGCATTTTTTCCTTAACTGGGAATTACATCAACTCAGAGATCCTCTGAATTGTATCATTGTCTATATTCTTTCGATTTTATTCTGCTCTTATTCGAATACGACCCCTAATCAGAATCTGTAATCCAATTTACAATTGGTGAAATACTGAGAAATTTCGATACTTTTTGCAGCATTAACATGTTTGCCACATTCATCGCTCAATGAATCTCTACAAATTCCCAACTCAGGTGTCCCCTGAGTGATTTGAATTTCGCTTAGAAAAATGAGCGAGTTGTTTATCGCATTGCTCAATCAAATCACAAGAAACACTGCCATCACGACTTCATCAACTCGGAAACCATATAAGGTTCATCTCACTTTCAGACTTAGATCTGAAAAGTGGAACCACAACGACGAGTTTGATGCTCAGTGGCAGATTTTCTTCATCTCGAAATGGAATTTGTTATTCATGACTGCCAGATCAGTGCAGAAATCAACATTCTGAGCAGGATTGTGTGAACAGGTTTGCATTTTTCCGGCTACCATTTCAATAATGTAATGGTAGCAATTTTTTCATCATAAACATAAAACGAGTGAAGGAGGGATCCACCATGATGCCCGCCATCGGATATGCCGTTCGCCGTGAGAATCGGTTCATCTTGACCGACCCGAAACTGAACGCCGCAGAAATTACATTTGAACATGCCGACCTCCCCCTGTGGACAAAAAACTTCATTGGCGGGGACGAAATTGATTATGTAGCCGTCCATGCACTGAAACTTTCAGTCGGCAGTCCCGATCCTCCGGGACGCGAGTACCTAGAAACGTTGAAGCAAGTGGCGATTGAAAATAACGCCACTTCAATCAGTGATCATCTCGGCTTCACCCGTGATGGAGACGATGGCGTCGAGATGGGGCACTTCGCACCTGTTCCACTCACTCCAACCGCTCTCGATGTGACGTGCCGAAATATCAATTATGTTCAGGAGTTCCTGGCTCCGTTTCCTTTTTATATTGAAACGATTGCGTATCTGTTTCAGCTCGAGGGGACGATGACTGAGCCGGAGTTTCTGATCGAGATGTTTAAGCGAACCGGCTGTGGCTGGTTGCTCGATGTCACCAATGTCTACGCCAACGCTCGCAACTTCGGATTCGATGCGAAAGAATTCGTCGCCGAAGTCATGCCGCATGCTTCACGCGTGCAAATGCACCTGGCGGGTGGCTTCTGGGATGAAGAACAACAACTCTATTTCGATACGCATTCGCAACCGATTCCCGATGATGTCTGGGAGTTGTATGAATACTCATTGAATCTGGGCAAAGGGAAAGTCGATGCCGTGTTTATTGAACGGGATGCAGAATTCCCGGGTGAACAGGAGTGGCGTCGGGAATTGCACAAGATGTACGACATCGCCGATGCCTCTTCAAAAGGACAGGCATTCGCAGGGAGTGCAGGATGAACTTACCCGAAAAGAATATGACCGAAGAAAATATGACCGAGGAAACAAAGCCGCTTTCACCCGAAGCCGCTGAGATGCAGTATCGAGATATGATTCAGAAAGTCGCCCGCGCGATTGCTCAGAATCGTACTGACGATGTCCTGCCCTATCTCGGCAAAAAGTATGAAGCCAAGCACGTCGAGATGTTTATCGATGGAAATTACGATAAGCGAATCGATGTGCTCATCAGGCTCATGCCTTTCGTCTCCGAAGATGAGGACTTCGAAAACTTCGAGGAATTGGCGATGCAGTTTGCCGATTCGAAACAGGTTCGCTCTTACGAGGGCAGCACCGAAGAGTGTGATGCGATGCTCGAATGGCTGGAGGAAACTCAGAATCTGACACTGGAGCAGCAGGACACAGTCGCTTGTCAGCGGGCACGTTACGATGTCGAACATCAGGCACGTGCCAATCGCTCAAAGCATATTCGCTTTCAGGAACTGGTGACTGTCGCAGTCGAACTTCTTGAACAATTGGGTGATAACGATGAATTGACAATTCATGTCAACCCGGCTGTCAGCTGGTCCTATCTGAAATCGAAAAAGTTCCTCGATGAAGATGAGAGCCCGCCGGTCTCAGCCTTATACTACGCCGATGACGATGAAGTTCGCACCGCCATGTTCGAACCGGCTGGCCAGATTCTATTGGATCGTCTCATCGATCTCTCACCCTGCCATTTCTCTCAATGGGCGGCATTAGCAGATGAAATTGATCCTGCTGAACTCAAAGATTTCGCTAAGGGATTGACGCAACTCCATTTGATCGCCTTCAGTTAAATAGTATTTGAGGCGAGCCGAGTCAGTCATGACTCGGGTATTGTCACGATCACTTTTTCCGCGATCACTGCGCAATCCCTGTTATTTCTTAGATTGATTCACATCATGGAGTCCCCGACCGCGATCCTTCCCGATGGACTACCTCCCAAAGCAACGGTGTTTGGTGAACTCTTCGGATTGATCCATCAGAATCGCTGGCCGGTCATTCTGGCTTATGTGCTGCTCGTGGTTGAGAATTTGCTCAGGCTGGCTCAACCATTTCTGTTAGGACAGGCCGTCAATGGATTATTGACCAATTCCTATCTCGGCCTCTGGTGGTTTCTCGGCGGTCACGCCAGTCACATGTTTGTGCAATTCGCACGGCAAATGTACGACACACGCGTCTATTCCCACATGTACGCGAAGCGAGTTACAAATCTCGTCTGCTATCAACGAGAAGCAAAAGTCCCGACATCCCGCGTCGCCGCCCGGGCGGCCTTGTCGCGTCAGTTCATCACCTTCGTGGAACAGCAGGTCCCGAAATTGGTCTCTGCCTTATTTTCGTGCGTTGGTGCGATTGCGATGCTGTTTTATTACGATTGGCGAATCGTCATCGCCTGCCTGGTCATCGCCCTGCCCGTTTTCGTGCTCAACTACATTTACAGTCACAGTGTCAAAGGTGTCAGCCGGGTATTGCATGATCGCTGGGAAGATGAAGTGGAAATCATCGAAAAAGCTAGCGATGAAGAAGTTGCCACACATTACAACGGCATGACCAGTTGTTGGGTCAAAATGTCCGACCTGGAAGCCCGCACGACTGGCCTGACAGAATTCTTCGTCATGGGACTGATGGCGTTTGCCCTACTGACGATTTGCCGCATCCCAGGCATTCTTGCCGGCGATATCTTCGCCGTCTTCCGCTACCTGATGATGTTCGTCATGGGCATCGACACCATCCCCCGCCTCGTCGAACAATTCGCCCGCCTCAAAGACATCGTCCAACGTCTATAACGGACTACCCCAGAATCAACTGGCATCAAATTCGATTTGCCTCAATCACTTATTTCCCACCACGCCTCCAACTCCAACGACTTGCAGCCACCAAACCCTCGCGATATCATACCCTCACTGCGGGACGTAGCGCAGCCTGGTAGCGCGCTTGACTGGGGGTCAAGAGGTCGCAAGTTCAAATCTTGTCGTCCCGACTATTTTCAGAATCGAGCCCTTCGGCGAGTACGTCGAAGGGCTTTCTCCATTCAGGGACTAGAGTTACGTCGTCCAGAGAAAAGTTCAAACAGAGGATTTCGAGGATTTGACGTTTAGCCCGCGTATCGGCGTTAACCCATTTCTCTGAAAGGGTTTGAGAAAGTTCAAACGCTTTCACTGCCACGTCTGCTTTTTCGGACTTTGAACGATTCATCGCCTCGACTTTGAGCGTCATTGACGAGATGCGATCTCGCAGCTCGCGGTGCTTTGAGGCAAAAGTCGACTCGTCGATCTCTTCGAGTAGGCGAAGATTCAGAAGCTGATCGAGTTGTTTGTTCAACCGGGTAATCTGTTCCTGCAAGTCCTCAACCTTCTCGGTCGCCTGCGACTGCTGATCCTTTGAACGAGCGCGCAACGCGTTGGCGAACCAGCGTCGCACTTTCTCGTCTTGCACTTTCAGTTGCTCGAACATGGCCAGCACCTGCTCTTCAATCTTCTCTTCTCGAATTCTGATTCGAGGATGGTCCCCTTTCGTGTACCGGGCGCAGCGGTAGTAGCGATAAGTAGACGTTCCTCGCTTCGTCTTCTTCTGCTTAACCTCGCCGGTAATCGGTCGTCCGCAATGGCCGCACGTAATCAACTCGCCTGCATACAGCAATTCATGAGACTGGTAGGTTTGCTCCCCCATCAAGACCTGCACGCGGTCGAACGTGCCGCGATCGACAATCGGACGGTGAGTGCCTGGGTACCATTCGTCGTGGTACTTCAGCTCTCCGATGTAGGCCCTGTCTCGGAGAATGTTGTGCAGTTTGCTGCGAGCAAATCGGCGTTGCGACGCCGTGTAAGGAATCCCCTCTTCATCGAGTTGATCGACTAGCGAATCCAGCGTGTGGCCATGGAACGCGTACAGTTCGAAGATTCTCCTAACGCGTTTCGCCTTCTCTTCATCAATATCAACCAGGCTTCTCCCCTCTCGACGGACGTTGACGTAGCCGTATGGAGCTTTTCCCACGAAAAGCCCGCTTCGGACACGACGGTGAAGCCCGTCTTTCACGTCAATCGACTGCTGCTCCGTGTAGAAACTGGCCATATTGGCCAGCGTTCGCCGCATCATGCGACCGGCAGGCGTGTTTTCTGTTTGCTGGGTGATGTATTCAACCGGCAAGCCATAGTCCGCTTCCAGCCGTTCAAGCTCGACGTAATCGAAAAGATTGCGTGCGGCACGGTCGACTTTGAAGAACAGCAAAGCATCCAGCTTGGCCGCGTTCTTTTTGCAGTAATCGAGCAAAGTCTTGAATGACCGACGTTCTTCGCTCTTGGTCGCCGTTTCAGCGATGCGGAACAACCGTACGATCTTGCCGTCCTGAATCTCGGCGTATCGTTCGAGTGCTTCTTCTTGCACTTCCAGCGAAAACCCTTCGCGTTCTTGTTCACGTGAAGAGACTCGGGCGAGGGCAACAAATCGCTTTGTCATCGTCCGGCTCCGAAGGATTCTGGGTGACTACATTTCGTGGATGAACTCAAAGAGTTTCGTGACTCCTAAAAGTATCTCCAATGCGTCTTCGGCAGTCAACGAACCACCGTAGTAAGGTTGCCACGTATCAAGAGTTTCAAGAATCAATTCCTCCGTGACCCAATCTGGTGCCCCATCTGGAACGGTATCTTCCACTCTCCTCTTGCGATTGGCGGTCGGTTTCTTCGCTGTCATGGCCGCCTACTCCGTTTCCGGGTGACGGCAATCTGCATATGGAGCCCGAAAAGCCCATGATCACAAATGCAATCAAAGTCAGTTTTCGAATTTGATTGTAAGTAGGAATGCACTTCTGGGCTCCGGCTCTCGACGCAGTGATTGCGAGTCATGTTTGCCAAAGCCTAAACGCAGCCTGAATTCCACTTGCGCGGACGCAAGGCATTCACGTTGATCACGTCGAAACCGTCCAGAGTCCGTTTCGCCACCGTTGCGCGACTTCAGTCTGAAACGGTTTTCTGAAACCGCACTGCAACCGTGCAAGCACCGTCAACTGCAACGCCGCTGCTCCCGTTGCGCGACGGTTCTTCATCGTCGAGCGGAATCAGCGATTGAGTTGATGATTCAGATTACACCGTATCACCATGGGACGAATTGAAACCGTAGTGCGACGGTTCATCGGATTGAACGCTTTGAAACCGTTTCGATGTCAGCTTCGAAGTTGGGACCGTATTGACACGGTTGCGTTACTCGGGCACTCTGTCGCCACCACTCCCCCACTCCGAATGCCTCACCCCAAAATTCCTGGATTCATCACGAGAGCGAACGCGCAAAAAACGTATCGCCGTTCAAAAGCATCTTTCATTCGCGATATCGACAGTGCTTTTGATCGAAATGACTTGTCGTTTTTGAATCATTTTCGCGTCGCGCTTAATGACGGCACTCAACTCAATGGTAAGGAAGCAACCAAAGAGGCTCTCCTCACTCTGCAGGCGAAGCAGCCGCGCTGGTACGTTGAAGTTGCGTTTCTCGAATCAAGGTACTGGGACGGGCCCGACACACAGACGCCGGAAAAAGAAAGCGAAGACAAGAGTTCTGTAGAGCCAATCGAAGACGGATTGGATTCCGGTCTACAACATCGGCTGGATCTGGCGGAACAACAAATCGCGTCTCAGGACCAGACGATTGTCAACCTGGAAGCCGACAAACGATTTCTGCAGTCCGAGTTAGAAAACCGTCGGGGTGAGATCGACAAGTTACGTGGGTTCTTCGAAAGTGTTGGCGACGCAGCTGACAGCACCGCGAAACTACGCAACTCTGGCGAGCCGAGGGAAGTCCTCGAAGTCTCGTCCAAGCCAATTGGGAAGTCGCCAAGAGAGGGGAGTCGACTGGTCCGTCATCTCCCAACATTCCATCGCTTCTTTCAATCCGTAATCAGCCGCTAAATGGAGAAACAGGAGGCACCATTCTCTGGCTTTGAACCGTTGAACTCAAACTATGTTTATTGTCCGAACCAATTCTTTGATGTTTGTATTCCGCACTGCTCTCGTGGAGCGGTCCGAATCATCGCCTATGTCTTACGGCAAACGCTTGGCTGGCTGGATGAGAACGGTGTGCCGTTGAGGCAGGAGATCCAGGTCAGCTACAGCGAACTGATTGAACGTGCTGGAGTCAGCCGGGGAGCAATTGGACCAGCACTGCAAGAAGCTGTCGACGCAAAGTTCATCCGAGCCGTCCAACGCGGTTCACCAAAGAGTCGAAGGAACTCGGGGCGATCTGCAAAATATTCCTTACGCTGGGATGACGGCAACATCTACACGAACGATCCAGCGAAATTCGCTGGCCTGTTTTCAGGAGAGGGGAATCGGACTCCTGTACCCAATCAGTTCTTTGACAGGGTTGTGTGTCTGGAATCGCTGGCGGTGACCAAAGTAGTGGGCACTGTAATTCGGCAAACTGTCGGGTATCAAAATCAGTTTGGCGGACGCCGAACATCGCACCCATTATCATTCACTGCCATTCAACGCCTGTCCAAAATCGGCGATCGCAAGACTGTGACGGAGGCGATCCGGCTCGCACAACAAAATGGTTTTATTGAATGCGTTGAGCAAGGGTGCTTCTCACACAAGAAATCGCAGCGTCGGCCTGCTGTGTACCGAGTTCACTGGCTTCAGAATGCGGAAAACTCGGACATCAGTTCAAAATCCCCACCAGCGTCCTATCGGTTCAAGAATCCCACCAGCATCGGTTCAGAAATCCCACCAGCCGATCGGTTCAAAAACCCCACCAGCAATAAAAGGAAAGCTCCAAATGAAAGTAACAAACAACAGAGTACTGTTGCTGCAGAATTAATTGGGCAATTGGTTAAACAAGGAATCGACCAACATGCGGCAGGGCAGTTGGTTGAAGAAAGGGGAGTCGACGTTGTCGGTAATCAGTTGGGCTGGGTAGACGCACGTCATCCGCGTGACAATCGCCCCGGCCTGCTTCGAAAGGCGATCGAAGAAAACTGGGAAATGCCAGCTTCTATCAAACTCAAAATGAAACGCGACTCGCTCCGGAAACGCGAAGCAGAGCAGAAAGCCCATCAGGTATCAGAAGATTCGAGAATCATCGAACTCAAAAGGGAACGATTGCAACGCAAGAATGCACTTCAGCAACATTGGGATACTGCATCGCGAGAACAACGCTCTTTCTGGATTCGCAAGGCGGCGAAGTTCGAAACAAGTAAGTCCATCGCCGAAATTATCCGTCGTCAAAACCCGTCATGTAAGACCCCACGGATTCAAGTCTTGGACATCATTGCTCGCGAACAGAACTTGCCGCCGATACTCGCCACCAACAGTTCGGACGATTGGGAACGATGCGACCGGAGGTCGCCACATTGATCTTGTTTCTCCCAGGGCACAACAGCACTGTTCGACAAGCAAAATAGTTCACCTCAATGAATGAAATCGGGATCTGTTGGCTGACCCAAAGGTTGATCCGCAAGCGAGTCAGGCAACAGGTCGTATGACGGGTCGATGAAATCGAACCCGTTCTTCGCTTGGACAAGCCAAGACTTCTGCTTCTCGATGAGGGCTCCGCGTCGACGGGCTTTGCCCGCGACCCGCGGAGCTTACGACGACGTTGGCGGAGCAACTGCTTCAGCCCCGCGGGTCGCGGCCAACGGCTCGTTCCTCGCCTGCGTCCTCGACGCGTCGCCGCACTCCTCTTCGCCAATGTCGGAGACGCTCCGCAGATCGGCTATCGCCGATCACACCACTGCTTCTCACGCCGCATATCACATGACGCTAATACTGGCGTTCTGAGAAGCGTTTCCGAGTGCAGTGTGGTAAGACAGCCTGAAGAAGCACTTCGCCTCGCTCGCGGCCAGAAAATGCTTCACAAGGCATTGTTATTCTCACACCCTATTCCCGATTGATTTGTCAATCTCGGTCCATTCGGCGTCAGTGAGATCTTCGGGCTGCCGCCCGGCGAATCTCCCTTCAAACATTCTGCTTGAGCAACCAACTTTGACATCAACGTTCGCTTCGGCGAGTTGCCACAGCAACTCTTTGAAGGCGTTTTCACCTTCTTCATCAAAATCAGGCATCAGGATGATGCGATTACCACCGACGGAATGTGCGTATCGAATCAGTGTTTCAACCTGAGTATCGGTCGCCTTGTTGCCAGCGAGCCCAACGGCCACGACGCCAAGGCTCTCCATTCGCAAAACTTCGTTCATACCTTCAACGACGACGATGCCACGTGCCACCAGGGACTCGCGCACATACTCTTCGTTCATGCGAGTCGAATGCCCACCGTACAATTCCAGGCCCTTCTGAAAGCCCTGTACAAATCGGTGCTTACCGGGCTTCTTCCCCTCGGGACGACCGTCCCGAATCCACTTCTCCCATTTCTCCTCAAAGGAAAGGTCGCGGCCAGAATAGCTGACCACCTCGCCTCGTTCGTTGCGGTGCGTATAGACAAGATAACCTTTGCGAAACAACGATCGTCCATTGCCTGGAATCCAGCCGACGCCCCACTTTCGGAGCAACTCGGGGGTCATCCAAGGACGGCTTCGCACATATTCCGCCGCCTTGGGACTCATCTCGGCTACATCGACAATCAGGTCATCACAAAGGTCGGCAATCTTCCGGGCGGCTTCCTTCTCGTGACGCACCAGTGGAACGTTGACGGGCTTGGAAGGAGGGGATTGATCCGCAATCGCCGGTCGAGCGTCTGCTTGTTTTGGAATGGCGGGAGAGTCAGACGTCGAAATCTCGCGCAACTTCGCGACGGCGTCCTTGAATTCATCGCCACGCAGTTTGCCGCCGCTGGGTGGTCGCTGATGTTCCAGGCCGTGAATCAAAGTCAACAAGTTGCCTCTCACACCGCAGGAATGGCAGTAGATGCGGTTGACCGGATCGTCGAGCTTGATCGTTAGATTCCCGTACTGGCTTTCACTGCAGTTCTCGTTGAAGACACAGGCCATCCGATGCTCGCCAGATGCAGCATCGGTCAATCGCTGTCCGAAATGAGCCAGGACCTGATCGACTGGCGTTTCAGCGATCAAGGTGTCTACGTCCTTCATGTAGCCAGTGTTTCGTCGTTTCATGCAAGAGGAAGTAAAAGGGAGCCATGCTAACATGCATTGAACCGGGATGGCAAAAAGATCAGAGACAAAGATCGGCCCGCGAGATAACCAGATATTGATGGCCCTCGATCGCTGTCCTCTCACGGTCTCGCAGTTGATGAAGCTTAGCGCAACGTTCGAGTCACGCTTTACCGATCCGTCAAACCTACGGAGACGTCTGAGAGCACTTTCAAAGTGCGGCTTCATCAAGTCGTGGCGATATGGGTTTGCGACGGACGGGCAACCACCGAAGTACTTCAAACTCAGCCGAGAGGGCTTTCGCTTTTTGTATGACGATTCTGTGGCACTCCCCAGACGTCGATACTTTGAGGAAATTCGTCTCGGGCATCATCAACACACGCACGCCCTCGCGGAACTTATTGTTCACGTGATTTGTCAGGCTGATCGAGAGGGGATTCGAGTGGTGCAGTACGCTCGCGAGAACAGTGTTCGGATCGACGCAGCTGGGTTCACACTTTACCCCGATTGTGCGTTTCAACTCGTTGATGCGTTCGGTGGGAAGTTCAACTTTGTCGTTGAGTTGGACAATGCGACGGAAAGAATCAGGACCACCAAAGACACAGAATCGATTGAACGGAAGATTCGCGGTTATGATGCTCACCAATATCAGTTTCGTGCCAACGATAGCCACCGCTACCTCGTGCTGTTCATCACGACAAGGAGTAAGTCTCGCTTGGAGCGAATCCTGAGTTTGGCAGGAGAGATCATGGCGAATCCGGCAAGAACAGTCTTTGTGGGCGGCGACCTTTTTGAAGTCATCCGGTCAAATCCCTTTGCGGATGCTGTCTTTCAGGATCATCGCGGACTCAAACGGATGATGATTCCGCGAACCCGCGAATCTTCAACGAGCCGATGCATTCGACAGCCGAAACCTACGCAGTCGAATGTGCAACCCGCATTCGCCAAATCAGCGTAAAGCAAACCACGGATCACATGTAACCCTCGTAGATCCATGTCCTTGCCGCACTTATCCCGTCCATTCGAGTGTCTTGTGTTGGTTCCGCTGATTCTCCACCAAACAGCTTGGAAAATCCCATTCTTTGGGCCGGAGAGTTTGTCCCCAAACTGAAAAACTTCACATCTGCGTTACGACAGGGCATGGCAATGCCTTCAACGGATTGTTCCCATTGCGAATCCGCCAGGACTGCCACTCGCTCGACTTGTTCGAGCGACGTCTCATCAGACAACACTTCGGCCCACGGTGTAGTTCCATCCCATTCCGTCATGTAGGGCAGATGAAAGAACAGGCGAACCTTACCAGCCGCCTGACCGACTGTGCGAACGCTGGAAATGACTTCGCTTAGCAACGCCGTATCAATCTTCAGTGCTGTCGTAACTTCGATGACATTGGTTCCGTTGATTTCAGTGACAGAGTGGCTCATCTCGTTCTCCCCATGCCAGCTATTTGCGCAGACTCGGCGATTGACAATTCAAATCGCCAATCATAACGCGTCTATGAAATCTCCGCGAACTCAGTGACCCGATCCTTTGACCGTGGTAACCTGTCTTCCCGTTTGGCAGCCCCGTCGCTTGATGGGCATGGATCGTGATCGAGCGGTCATCTGTTATCTCTCGCCTGACATCGCTCAGCAGTGTTGACTGCGGTGGCGTCGTATCAACAGGGCTGAGTGAACCGAATCGAACAACTTCGGACGTCCTGGGACAACAGACTGCCACCTGCGGATGAGGACACAACGGGCCCGCTCTCGTTGTCTGATTCAATCCGGGGGCGGGATTCTCTTTTGACTCACAATGCGCTTTCGCATTTCCGTTCCCACCGGCAGTACACGTGGCCCGATCGGCATGGTTTCCGTGCTTGCATCGGCACACGAGGCGATTGCGAGGCGACACTCGCTCTCACTCTGGATTCAGTCGAGAGAGGGGCAAGTGTCGTACAGCGTCGATTTGCCTGACGAATGTCGCCGGACATTTCTGCGGGAGATTCAAGACGTCTATCCGGGATGCACGATCGAGCCCGAAGCAAATATGCCGACCAGAAGCGATCGTGAACGTTGGGGTATGAATCTTCGATTGTTACCTGACATCTTGCCGTTGCGGACATTCGAGAGTTTTGTTGACGACGCCGATCAACGCACATTAGCCGATCCCATTTCAGGCCTGCTTTCCAGTCTGCATACCGGAAAATCGGGACGAGTTGCCTGCGATCTTCGTCTGACGATCAAGGCTGCACGACGCTCTCGACTTGTTGCGTTGGAACGGATCACGCGACGGTGGCAGTACCGTTTCGCAACCGAATCGCTTCGTGAAACATATCTGCGATGGAGTACTGACCACCGTTTCATCCGCCGACAATTAGCAGCTCTCATTTGGCGGTTCACAAAACGTGACAAGATCTCCGAAAACATGCCGGACAAAGCGGGAATGAAATTGCTCGAATGTCGTATTTCTGCGTTCTCAACCGTACCATCTGACTCGAAGCCATTGGCGATCAGGAAGCTGAACGAAATTGCCAGTGCCTTGGGCCGATTTACCGACGGCACAGTCCATTTTCAACGTTTCCGAATATCGAAACGTGACAGAAGCCATCGCACTTTTCTGATGTCACCCCGGGAGATTGCGACAATTTGGCACCCCATCACCGTATCAGGTGACACCGTTTCACGCGTGACACGGTCTGAGTTCCGTGAGATCGAACCGCCGATTCATCTTGTTTCAAATAGCAAGAGTGCAACCGTGCTGGGACGCGTGAAGTTTCGCCAACAGCGAAATCAATTCGGCATCGCGGTAGACGACTTGCGTCGTCATGTGCTGGCTATTGGGAAAACGGGCTGCGGAAAGTCGACTTTCTTACTCAATGTCGTTCGGCAACAAATGGAGGCGAAGAGGGGAGTCGTCCTGGTCGATCCCCACGGCGACTTGGCAAACGAGGTTTTGAACCATGTTCCCAGTCGGAGAACAAATGACGTTATTTGGTTCGATGCGGCTGAAGCCAACGTAGGATTCAATCCGCTGGTTGGCTCTCGCAATTCCGATCCGAACCTCGTGGCCGACGCCGTGCTGACATCCTTCAAGAACGTGTTCGGATTCGACGAAGGTTCCGCACCCCGGCTTTTGCATATCTTCCGCAATTGCCTCTTGTCATTAATCGGAACTCAGCACGCTTCGTTGTCGAGCATCCAACGATTGTTGACGGATGCGAACTTCCGCAGGTCAGCCATGTCGAACATCACGAATGAGGCCGTGCGAGAATTCTGGTTAACAGAATTCAATCGCTGGAATGACCGCGACCGGGTTCAGTATGTCGCCAGTCTTCAGAATAAACTGGGAGCATTCACCACGAACGAACGTCTGCAACGTATTTTTGCCCCGCAGCGAAAGGGGATTGAGTTTCGAGAGATCATGGACCGTTCGCAGATTCTGATCTGTAATCTTTCGAAAGGCCAGGTCGGGCACGACGCGTCGACGCTGCTGGGATCGCTCTTGCTCTCCAGCTTACAGATCGCAGCCATGAGCCGCGCCGATATCGAAGAAGATGACCGTACGGATTGTGTCGTCGTCGTAGATGAGTTTCATTCCTATCTCGCGGACGGTAATTCAACAATGGCCGACGCTTTGGCTGAGTCACGGAAGTACCGCACAAGCTATGTCCTTTCCACCCAAATGCTGGAACAGCTCGACTCCGATACCTTGGCGGGCGTACTGGGAAACTGCGGTTCGACACTCTGCATGACAGTTGGTCCACGTGATGCCGAAGTGCTCGTCGCACTTCTTGGGAGTGGGTTGTCCAAAGAGGATTTGATGAAGATTCCGAAGTACCATGGGTATCTTCGCCTTTTGATCGATGGAAAGCCCTCCACCTTCTCGATGACGACGCTGGCTCCGGCCAGGCTGAACAGTCCTCGTGCAGAAGTGGTTCGCCAGGTCTCGCAGCAGCGTTACGGGTAACGATAAACGTAAGCCGCAGAATATTTGACGTCATGCCCACACCGTGGCACGCTCATCCCGTTGGCGAGAAAATCACCAGAGTCGGCTGATTGCGATGTGGTTCCTGTTCTGGAGCGAATCGCAGACGAAATACGAGTCTTGCGAGACGTACTCGACGAAATCCGGACCGATTTCCAATGGGCAATCCGAAATGGCCAGACTGAAGTAACTCAGCCAACACATTCAGACCTGCCTGCAAACTCCGAGCTGACAGTCACCGCGGGAGACACTGTGGAATTCGAATACGGTGGCGAACCTGCGATTGCTGATGTGTTGAAGGTCAATTTGGATCGGCACCTGGCGACAGTCCGTCTGATTCCAAACGGGACCGAGATGGAAGTTCACATGGACACACTCTCGAAGGTTCCGGCAAGGACCGAAATCCGACGTGGATACGAACCAAAATTCGATTCATCTGACTTGCCTTCGTTGCCGGAACCAGGATCGCTTTTCTGAAGCAATCGCCACTCAGAAACGACGAGTGACCCTTCGAAATCAAAACAGATTCGGCTGTGTCATTGGCGCTCTTTGAGTTGAGGAACTCTCGTTTGCTTCGTCGCTGGAATTCGACAGGAGCCCATCAAGTATTTTGGCGGCACAGTCCCGAATGTGTTGCAGCGATTCCTGAAGTGTTTCGCGAGAGCCATTGTACAACTGAATGTAGTCGCTCGCGGCAGAACCAGTTTTCAGGCCAATCCGGTGACAAACTGCGAACGCGACAGCTTCAGCCTCGGTCTCTCTGATTGTCTTTGTCGTGTCCTGACGTCGTTCTCCGCGATGAAGTAGCTCGTGTGCAAATTCATGGATCAGAACAGAGAATTCTTCGGCGGGATTCAGTCCGGGTCGAATGGTGATTCTTCCACCAGTCGATACGCCAAGTGCTCCGCTCTCAATGTAATCCGTGTCGAGTTCGATGCCCGCATCTCGGATCTGTGAGCGAATTCGCTCAATGAAGTATCCTGGCTCACCTGTGACTGCTGCAAATCCCGGCAGGTCGTCTCCTTCCGTCTGTGCCACATCGAATACATGAACCGTTCGAAATCCGACGACGCGTTTTTCCTCTTCGCCATCTCGTGATTTCTCGACTTCATTTTCCTCATCTTTCTTCCGCATCACGGGAGCCAAAATTTTGATTCCGCGTTCGCCCTTCTTCACGCTCCTTCCGAGTTTTTTCCAAGCATGAAAGCCAGCGACTTGTGAGGCATCAGGCCGTTGCAGAGTGATCAGCATCACGTTTCCAAAGCTGTATCGATGAAACTGTGACAGTACTTTCAGATACGCAACGAGTTGCTCACTCTTTCCAGCGTCGAGCTCTCCGCACAGAGCTTCGAGACTCTGCTCGATCTGTTCGTTGAGTTCCGCTGCCTTCTCGGATGCCTTCTTATTCAGTTTCAGTAGTCGGAAGGAAGCAAAGCAGTGATCGCTCCACCTTGGCCGTCTTCGATAAACCACAAGTTTTCTGGTTTGTCACCCGCTTCGAAGACCTGAAGGTAATCCAACCCCTGATGCTGATCAGCGAGTTGCCGTAGCACGCCGAAGCATTTCAAGATCGTCTCGTTTGTGTACATCTCGATCGCAGCGGGTGTCGCAACGAGCGGCTCGTTCGGCCCCGGTTGAAACATTTTGTTCGACTCCGGGTCGTCAAGTGAGATTTCCTGGGACTTCAGTGTTGGTGGTTCAGACATAGGTGACCGAGGCTGCCACAATCGCCGAACGGGCGCAAACAAGTTCTCGACTTTCTCGCGTTGAAAAGTCGTCGATTTTCTTGCGCGACGTCACGGTCACAGGCAATCTGGCCACGCTTTGCCACTTCTGTCAAAGCCCGCATTCAGCGGTTGTGTTCTTTAGCAAGTGGAGTGACTGAAATGTTTGTCGATCTCGAAGATGGACGTTGCCGAAGCTGTCAGGGGCAGTTGGAAATCTGTGGAGCCGATGACGCCACACTGGATGTGCAGTGCACTGAATGTGGAGATGGCTACACGGTCGAGCCCGATGCATTCAACGATGGCGGAATCAAGTACTGGCCGGAAGCCATGGTCGAATTTGGGGAGGAACTGTGATGGATCCTCAACAAACATGGACTGACATGCTCGGCGCCCTTGAGTGCAAACAATGGGAGGATGCAACGGAATTAGCGAAAGCGCTTCTTGGATGGCTACGCCGAGGCGGATTTCCGCCCAACGTGGTAGGTGCCGCGACCCTTGGCCGAAAATGGCACTCGACGCTGGCGTCGTCCGGCTGCGAAGCAGCTATTCAGATGGTGGAGGCGATTCAGTCGGCTTCATCTCTCGAACCGACGGAAGGAGGGGAGTGATGTTGCACCCAGATCGAATCTGGTGCATCGCTGAAGTCGCGTCGGCTGAAAAGCTGGCGAAGGCACTGACCGAGACGACATGGTGTTGCTGCCAGGCGTTCAAAGTCTCGGGGCACCCCCGCTACATCTGGTTGAACGACTCAACATCTCCGGACGGCGCCCAGGAATACGCGGTCTGTCAACTCGGATTAGCTCAAGGCGACATTCGTCAGCTCGAATCGATAACATTCGGCTGGTGTGACATCGACAAGGCTCTCCAGTTCATTCGTCAAACGCTCAACGGCGAGGATGACAACAACGAATGGTCTCGTCCGGTCACCGCAACCATCCAGAACGCCAAAGAACATGGCCGGTGCGGCCATTGCGCCTGATTCTCAGGTACCGCCCTGCATCAACTATGCAGGGCCATTTTTATTCGAGCCAGAGCAGGCTTAAGACCTGCCCGTAGGAGGGCATTGGAATCACGTCCTCGTAAAAATACTCTGCTTCGAGACCTTTGTTTTCTGAGATCCAATCGTCCAGATCAATCTTCTCGGGCTTCTTCGGTAATTCTTCCCCGTTGAAAAACTGGGCTGCGACGCTGTATCGAGGAACTGCTTCGCCGGCTTCAATCCACATTAAGTCCTTCAGGGCTTCGCTCGCTTGCCACCACTTGATCACGCCGTCCTTCGACATGACCAATGCGAAGTAGTCTTCGGTCACATCAGCAATTCGGTAAGCCGTTGAAGTTCGCGTCGTTCCAAATTGGTTGGCGAGTTCGTTAACGAATTGCGAGGTCGGTCGAGACTGTCGCATCGCCGGCTGAAAGAGATGCCTCGGCATAAGCAACTCAGCAGCAAACGTGTTGGCCTCCATCTCCGGCGGACTGGCTTTGTATCGCGCAAGCATGTCTGCACTCGTGCAAGACATCATTTGAGTTACCGACTTATGGAGGGACCAATGGCCCAATTCGTGTGCAACTGCAAATCGTCTCCGCCCTGCCTCGGCAATCGTATTACTCACCCTAATGATTCCATTGTCACCCTTGCGAACGAGCCAAGCATCGGCGGACTTAAGATCATCATCAAGCACTACCACACCAAGGGCCATAGCCAGATCTTCGAGAACGAGATCGGAACTGCTCTCGAAACCGTAAAGGTTCCAGAGCCTTGATGCTTCAGCTGTCGGAAGTGCAACGCTAGGTTTCGGTTTCTGTCTCATCAATATCAGCCAATGCATCCAGTCGTTCGATGTCGTCCATTAAGCGACGCAAGTCATCTTCGTCGGCGGCTTCTTCAAGTTTGCGGAAGTAGGCTGCCTGAACTGATCCCTTCAGCTTCCCCGCGATCATCCCATCTAGGCGTTCACGCAGTCCTTCAATCCTCGGCGCGACAACTGATGTCAGCTTTTCCACGATGCTTGCCCGTTTTTCTCTGGCGGCAGCAAGCTCATTCTTTGCATTTGCCGTTGCGAGGGCGCGCTGAACTCGCGAAACAGCGTTTGTGATATCTAACCCACAACGGGCAAGCTCATCACGAACCTGTTCCTGATTGAGAGCACTTACGGGCTCCGACACAAAGTCAATGAACCGGTCCCAAACCTCGTCAGCATATCGATCTAATTCGTTCATTTTCGCGACCTCCCAAGTTTCACGAAGGCCTTGTCTACTGCCCGTCGAAGGCGTTTTTGTGCGTTGTTGACATCAGATACATCCAATCCAAGGTACTCCGCAATTTCGGCAGGCTTCGTGATTTCGGCCTCGATGCACTCGAAGAGTGACTTCGCCAATTTGTCGTCTCCCAATACGGCAAGCACGGCTTCTCGATTACGACGCCGTGCTTCCTCGTCAATGACGATTTCATCAGGCCGCTTACTCTTGCCTCTAAGTTCATATGCCGGCTCGATGTGCTTTTTTGCCGTGTCGATCCTACGTGTTTTGCGATTCTCGGCGCTTTCCACAAGGTGGTTGATCTTGCTGTCGACCACACTCAGCAAGAACTGCAAAAAATCAGGGTGTTTGGTTTTGTCCCATGTCCGCGTGCCATCGAGGAAAGCTTCAATGGCTTCAGCTGCGAAATCCTGAGCGGACGGGGCACCCGGAATTGCTCCACCCTTGGCATACGGAACGCCCCGCCAGTACAGCTTTATGAGCTTGGAATGGGCGTGGAGCGTCAGTTTCCCGACCAGCTCCTCCCATTCAACTTCCGACAACTTGGGTACTTCGATCAAGCCAAGGCCTCCGAACCGTTTTTCGCTGAGATTTGCAGCTTCCCGGCAATCTCAGAGACGCCGAAAAATTTTTGCGGAATGCACGGCAAATTCCGTCTGTAGGCCGGCATGAGGTAATAGGGCATGGCAAATCCGCCACAGCAGAACATTCATAATACAAGGTGAACGCAAATGTTAAAAGAAATAAGAGCCTCGGCAAACGCCGAGCTTGACGAAGTGCTTGAGCTGCTGTGCGAGGCACTTCAACCAACGCCAACCCTCTGGGGTGATGCACAGCAGAAGTACAACGCAGTCGGCACTTGGCTTGCTGCTCCCGAATCGAAGCTGAACTTGCTGAAACCAGATATCAAGTATCAGGGCTCAGCGTTAATCGAGACAGTTGTTCGACCGTGGGGACGCGAAGAATTTGACGTCGACTTGCTCTGTATTCTAAATACGGACCGAGTACAACACCCGAATCCGATGGCGGTGTATGACTTGGTTGCGGCTAGACTCGCCGAACACGCCACGTATCGACGCCTGATGACACTCAAAGAACGGTGCATCGAACTCAATTACGCGGGCCAATTTCATCTCGATATCGTGCCTGCGATTCCACGATTCGGGTTTGGACGAAAGCTCATGATCCCAGACAGGAAGCAAAAGGTCTGGATTCCCACTGACCCGTTTGGGTACGCGGATTGGTTCTTCGGTCGGACACCGGTCACGAAGATCGCCAATGAGCAATACAAAGCCCGAGCGGACGTTCAACCGTTGCAGCCTGCGAAACGAGCCCAAGACATTGCTCCATTGCAGCGGACCGTACAACTGATGAAGCGTCGCAGAGATCTGTTCTTCAACGGAAATGGGGATGCCCCGAAGTCAATCGCTTTGACGACATTGGCATCGAAACACTATGACGGAGAGGCAATGTGCACCGACGCTTTGCTAACGGTGCTGTCCAGGATACAGGAAGAAATTGACAACACTTCCGGAGTTTTGGTGATCCCAAACCCTGTTGATCAATCAGAGAATCTCGGACGCCATTGGAATGATCGATCATACGCTCGCTTCAAGCGGTTCATCAGCCAGTTCTTGGAAGAAATGCACGAACTGCTCGAACTGCGCGGGTGGGACAAAATCGCCGAAGCGTTGGAAGAACTATTTGGTGATCGTGCACGTGGTGCCGTTGAAAAGTATGCCAAGAGTGTGGAATCAAAACGTCGAAACAGCAAATTGGGGTTTTCGGCTGGCCCAGTCATCCTGACTCCTACGGCTTCGACAGCAACAAGGATGGTGCCGCGAAATGAATTCTTCGGCAACTAGATTCCGTAAACGGATATACGGCCTTCCCGAGCAGGCGGCACGCGTCTGCCTTGTTTGTCCGGATTTCAAATACAACATCCGCGAGGGGGCGCTCGTTGGAACAGGTTCGATGCAGCCTACACCAACGTGCTGCTGTTATCGGTTCCGGCTGCGGTATCGCATTGGTGAGAACCCAAAGGTCTGGATTCTCGACCCAGCTCTTCGGTGCCGGCATGACCAAAGCAAAATTCCACATACCTATCGTGAGGACGAGCCATGTGTTTTTCGACCGGGAGTCGATTGGTCAGATGGCAAGACACTGGCCTCGACCGTGATACCATGGCTCGCAATGTGGCTGATGTATTACGAGTTCTGGCACGCGACCGGGGAATGGCTGGGCGGCGGAGAGCACCCCGAGGTACCGATTGATTCAAGTGAATCAGACAATCAATCAAATGAACCGGAGTGAATTAAGTGTTTAAGATTCTCAGTCTCGATGGCGGCGCATCCGTGGTGCCTTCACCGCGGCGGTCCTTGCCGAAATCGAAAATCGTTTACAGCGCCCAATCGGAGACTACTTCGATTTGGTCGCTGGCACATCGACAGGCGGGCTGATCGCAGCAGCTGTTGCCACTGGCATGTCAGCATCCACGATCGTGGAATTCTACAAAGAGAAGGGTCCAGAGGTGTTTGCTCCACGCCCGAATTACAAGCCGAAAGGGATCGGTCGCAAGATCGGAATGCCAGTTGCCAGATTCGCAGCCAAGAAAGCTGTCGGTGTGCAATTGGATGACTTGCTGCAGACGAAGTATGAAGGTGGACCACTGCGATCGGCCGTTGAGGGGGTCTTTGGCCAGCAACTGATGGGAGATATCACCCGATGTCGACTGGTTGTTCCAGCCGTCGATGTAACTGCTGGAAGAACGATTGTCTTCAAGACTCCGCACATTCCCGGAATGACTCGCGATCGTCATTACAAACTTGCGGATATTCTGATGGCGACGACTGCGGCACCAACGTTTTTCCCGCATGCGATGCTAGGCGAAAATGGAGCCGTGGTTGACGGAGGCTTGTGGGCCAATAATCCGAGCCTTGTTGCCTATACCGAGGCGATGAAGATTCGAGAGTGTGCTTGCCGAGACGTTGATCCTCACTTTGATTCCGCCGACGTTCACATCCTGTCGATAGGAACTGGTGAGCCACGGTACTCACTGGTCCCTCCAGGCGACAGCGCGGGCATTGGATGGTGGGGCCCGAAGGTGTTCGATGTGGCGTCGATTTCCCAGTCCCAAGGCGTCAGTTTCCAACTCAACTATTTGCTGGGTGAGAGGTACTCGCGTATCAATTTCGAACTACCTGACGCATCGTGGGCGCTTGATTCTTTGCAGCACCTTCCAGCACTCTTGCATCAGGGGAGAACCGTCGCACACGACAACCTGACACGAGTGTTTGACGTCTTCTTTATCGACTCAACTCCCGACTTTGTGCCGTTTGAAGATTGTGGCCAGCCAACATCGCCGGTCGAAGCAGTTGGACGAACTACTTAACATAAGTCGCGTTATGTTAAGCCGAAGATTGGCTTGGAGAAGCGGAGAAACCCGATCGTGGTGGGCAATCGCCCACCCGCTTACGATGATTCGATCGGTGTGTGCCAGTGGTAGCCGAGGGCGTTGTACAGTTTCGCCCAGTGGTCGGTGTAGAAGTCGTAGCCTGCACCGTTGATTCCCAGAATCAACTCACCATCGCACTCGGCGGCGAGAATTCCTGTGTCGCCGACTTCTTGCCATTCTCCGCCAATGTATTCGCCCGAATCTTCCTCTTGGGCGATTGGCTTGAGCATTTCTTCGATGTTTTGGACGTCGATTGAATTTGTTGGCAGGAAGACGGTTCCCCAGATGGGCACCCAGGTAATGGATTCATCGATCCGTTCGATCCAGCGGCCTGGAATGCTGCTGAAAGAATTGACGAGTCTGTGCACAGCATCGCGGTAGGATTTGCAGTGGAGACAGCTGCAATTGCTGTTCGTGTTGAAGACTTCGAATCCGTGACGGGCTTATTCCATGAGAAAAAGGAGAAGGAAGTAAAGGTCCCAGCGGGACACGATGCTGCCATCTGATTGCCGGCGATGTCAAAAGCAGATGCCCGAAGGGAAGCTTTTGACTGCAATATCCGGCGATCAGGTAAGGTAGCTGTGCCCCGATGGAGACCACTT
Organism: Rubinisphaera italica; assembly: GCF_007859715.1. Taxonomy (NCBI): domain Bacteria; kingdom Pseudomonadati; phylum Planctomycetota; class Planctomycetia; order Planctomycetales; family Planctomycetaceae; genus Rubinisphaera; species Rubinisphaera italica. The sequence goes on along the minus strand of NZ_SJPG01000001.1, from coordinate 2,165,009 downwards.
CCCTCTCCTGTCTGTAGCTACCGAGGCGTTCGTGGGAAAACCTCGAAGTTCGGTAATTGCGGACGTCCGACGATCTCCGATTCAACAACGAAATAGAGATAACCTGCCGATCCAAGGCGACGTTTCCACTCCTCCACTTTCAACTGGTTGCAGAAGTAGATGCCGATCGCACCCTGATTCTGGGCGTTTGCCGCCAGAGACGTCGTAAGACGCTGCTCAGAGTCAACGCTGCCGGTGTCGTCCATGTCTGACAGTATCAGCGTCACTGTTCTTGCATTGGAACTGCCGTAGTTCGGGTGATACGTCAGGTAATCGATGGCGTTTCGAACGCCGTCATGCACAAGCGATCCTCCCCCATCCGCCTTCTCCAGCAGGAAGTCGCGGAACTTATCCGCAGATGGAAACTCGCGACGCAGGTCAAGTGGAGATCCTTCCCACATCAGCGACTTTTCGGTGCCAGAAATCTGCGCCAAAATGATCTTATCGGTCTGGCTGTCCGGCCGGCGAAAGTAGCGGTCCAGGACATGGATGGCGAATTCATACGCCTTTCCGTCCTCGGCCATCTTGTCCGTGAACGACCCTGACAGGTCCATCACGATCATCACGACCTGTTGAGTTGGTGCGGATCGACTTGTGGACGGCTCTGGTCGAAACACGTGCTGCTCAGCTGCTGATCTGTCGCGCTTTTCACCACAGCCGGCGAGCGCGACCGCAGCCAAAACTGCTGCGACGAGGTAGAGTTTAGAATTTCTTTTCATTGAGAGGCTCCCTTTCGATCAATTCGATCTTTTCATGAAGGTTGATTGAAACATAGATGGTGAAAACCAGGACCGACACATACGCGGCCGTGGCGAACAATGCGGTGAATGAGAAGGAACTCCCACCCCAGGAGATTTCCGTCACCGCGACATAAAACAGCAGGGCGTCCGACACCAGGACGATTGCACCGAAGACCAGCACAAACGTGTCTGCATTGCCTTGTTTTCTGAGGCGATTGTCGATGCCGATCTTTTCGAACAGCCAGAGCTTGAGCACCTTGCTCCACAGGCCATACACAGCGATCAACATGAACAAGGCCATGATGCTTGCCATGTCGAGTTGGTACGTCCCCTCGTAGTCGTCCATCCAACCCAGCATCGGCAGGCGAGACAGTCGGCGGTTGAGAACCGGCACCAGCGTGCGAAATCCCTCGGCGATGATCGAAAGGTAGATCACGCCCATGACAACTTTGCTAGCGAACTGCCATGCCCAATACGCTGCCCGGGCACGCAGCAGTCGCCACTCCAATTCCGACCTCGGAATACATTTGCGAAGTGTTTCCTGCATCCATAGACTCCCATGTCGCGGAGTAGTTGAGCCGCCTGAATGCCGCGTCCAGTTCAGTGGCTGGTGCCGATATGCTTCGACTGTGAAGCGTCATTCAACCGGCACATGCAGCACATGATTACGCAGTGCTGAGGGAGCCTTGCGCAGACGCAAGGAGATTCACCGTCGAAACGGTGTGGCGAAGCGGCAGGTCATTTGAGAAGCAAATGTCCGAAGCGAAGCCGCAGCGGATCGCGGCTTTCCCATCAAATGTCGAAGGACGCCCGAGGAGCATGCTCCCCGGGCGTGGTTGGATGACTACCTGCGTTTTGCGATTTCGCTGTAGCAGTGCCGAAGTGCTTCGGCAGCCGGAAGCAGGTCGTGTTCAGAAAGCACGTTGGTGTGCTTCCAGTCGCCAGATTCCGCATCGCGATAGGAGCGTCTCAGTGAGACGTTGTGGCGAGTGAATGAGTTGCCGTCTTTGGTTTCGATCGTATCCGCGAATACGGCGGCAGATACGTCACCAAATCGAACCTTGAAGACTGGTTCGGATGCCGGGGGTGTTGCGTCGTTTTCGGCTGGACGCGAAGCCTTGGCTGATGTGTTCGCCATGATGGAAGAGAGGAAAGAAACAAAGTGCAGTTCCTCGTGGCGTACGAGGTTGCATGGCCCATCGTGCGTGTCGCATGCCCGCGGTCAAGGGGGCGAGCGGGTGGCCAAAGGCCAGCGGCGTCCCGGTTGCGAAGCGTCCCCGCGAAGCAACCGTTGGTAGTCGCCGCGCCGCGAGCATCCCTTGTACCGCATAGGGACCGACACGCCACAATGCGGCCTGCTCCGAGTCGCTCAGTCCCCTCCTGCTCGCCGAATTCGCGGATCACCAAATGGCGGCAATGAAGTTCGATCCAAATTGACTTGCGCGGATTCTGGTTCTGTGGCATCGTGACCTGCCTCGGCAATGTACGTCGGGGAATCGCGAACTTCAGGTCCTTCCAACCCCAGAACAGGAGCATGCCATGGCGTCCAACGCCCCCGAAAAGACCTTCCGAATCGGACTCGTTTCCGCATCTGTCTTCGTCAATGAGATTGATGGTGACGGCGGCAAGCGAACCATCCGCAACGTCAATCTCCAGCGGCGATATCGCGACGGAGACGACTGGAAGTCCTCAACATCGTTTGGCCTCGCCGACCTTCCCGTCGCACTCCGCGTGCTGCAACTGGCACAGGCGTACGTCGAAGAGCGAGAGGCCGAGGTCAACAGTTGACCGTTCGCAACCAGACGGCAGTCTCAATCGAGACTGCCGTCATTCAGCGTCACTTCGGGAGCACTCAACGCATTGCTCCGCTTCCTTCCAATCTGATTCTGCTGGCTCGATTTCCCAGTCAAGTATTTCAAAATCTTCCAAGTGGTGATGGACGCCTTCATCCATCTCGCAAAGGACGATGTTTCCTGCGATTACATCGTCATCTGCTTCGACGAATCTCTCGCGGTAGGTGACCTCCGAATATGTCACTCTGAATAAAGCCATGATGATTTTGGGGGATGAAATAGATGGTTTGGAAACGCCCGGCTCTGCAAGGTGGAGACTTGTACTACCTTGCTGAGTCGGGCACGGTAGGGGTATCTATTTCGTCCCCAACAACGTTATGGCACGCGATGAAAGCGATACCGTTGATTCCAACTCCTCGTGACAATCTGATCGGAGCTGACGGATCGCAGTCCGATCCGAAGGCGAAACGGTCGGGCATTGCACGAACGTGAAGCCGCCAGGATTGGACTGCATCCAAAGCAATCTGTTGAGCAACGCCGTCCCTATTGGGACGGCATTCGCTCGTTCAGCTGGGCAACCAGTCTCAGCGTCGGATCGACTTGATCTGGATACAGCACTGTTGATGCTTTTTCGTTTCCGGTGGCGTCGCGATATGTGCGCCAGACGATGATGCGGAAGATCGGCTTACGACGCCGCTTTGCTTTCGCGAAAACGCCGGCACAGAGCCGACGATCCTGCGTGACAGCGATCGGTTTCCAGCCTGCTGTACTGGACGGCAGTGCGGTCCCGTCCGCTAACTTCAGCGGTTTTGACAGTCCACAGACTGCTTTGACGAGTGATGAAATGCGTGCCATTGGATCAATGGGAAGGAAGTAAAAGCCCTCGCGGGCGATCCCGGCCGTCATGCCGACCGCCGTCGTCCAGAGAGCGTGCGACCTTGACGACGGACAGCGGGAGGCATGAACAATCGGGGCGGCCAAGAGGGCGCTTGGTCGTCAGGGAATGCGGAGCCAACAACAAACACAAACAGCCCAAAGCAAACCGGGCTCGTTGGGGGTGTGACTTGCTCGGCCCGTGGCCGAGTGTTGCTGCTCTTTTGGATCGAGCCGAAGGCGAAGATCGTTGTTCAAAGAGCCAGCAGCAGTGCCGGCTGTAAAGCCGGCTGCATTGGAATTGCCGGAAACGCGGCGTGGATCGACCGACCGTGGAAGGGATACGAGGGTGAGCGTAGTGAGCCCGAGTGACCGTACTCTATGCAGCAATTGCAATGCAGCCGGGTTTTGAAGCGAGCATCGCGAGCGGAAAAGACCGGCACCAAGTCACGGGGGGCAAACAACTTACAAAAACAACCCACACAAACAGAGGCGTTGGATGGAACAACGCCTTACACAACAGGTTGTACAACGGGTTTCGCGACAGTAACGCAACAGGTTTGATTCGAGCAGAATCATTCCCCTCAAAGAAAGGAAATGGACCGTCGCGGCAGAGAGTCGCTATGAGGGAAGAATGCGTCTTGCCTGCCCATTTGCGTCGTACCAAATGGGTTCGCTGAAAATGCGATTCGCGGTGAAATCATCGAACGACACAAAACGCAGAATCGGCGCCGCGGGATGATCTTTCATTGCTTCGATAACGGACGTCAATCGCCGCTTCGAAGGCAGCACGAAACAGACTCGGACCTCGATGGCGTTTGGAAACTGCTCCCGATATCCCTTCGACGCTGTCCACAGGTCGTATGGTTCGAGTTTCTCCGTCAACTGCGTCAGCGTCTCGGTTCCCCGATCGAATTCCCAGGCAAGTGCGAGTTGCCAAACGGTGCCGTTGCTGGGGATATTCAACGAGGATAACGCATCGGGCCAAACGCGGCGTGTCTGTCCTGAGTTATCGAGGACCGAATAGCAAATAGAATAACGCTCGTGAAATGGTGCCCTCCCAGCGGCGGATTCGTTTCTGTCGTACTCAAGATACCAGGTCGATTCCGGCAATGACTGTGATCGCCGTGCATCTTCGAATCTGAGCAAGGTTTCCCCCATCCCCGCACGATGCTGAATCGTATGCGGTTTCGGTGGAGAACTTGAACCAATTCTCTGAGGCCGTTGCCCTGTGAAATCGAACAGCAACTCACCACCGAATTCGAGCAGCCGATGAAACCGTGGCATCCGACCTTCATGAGGCCGTAGCGTCACCTGCAAATCGAACGATTCGATGATCCGATTCGCAGCCATCAATCGAAGTCGGCGGCGAGTTGCCTCTCCGGTCTTGTCTGATGGGAAATGCCGCTGTTGAATCAGCGGCGTATCCATCCACAACACGGTTCCCAATTCTTGCAGGATATGGATGTCTCGATTCTGCATGCGTATCCCTGGAATGTCTTTAGAATTCCCACGGTTTACCATCATCTGGCTCCTCGTTCTGGAATTCTTCGGGCAAAATTTTCGTTTCAAAGTCCGGCTGTGGCGGCAGAATCAGTTGCGTGTTGGAATTGCCACTGGAGTCCGGCAACGATGACAACCCGGTGTTGTGAGGATCATTGACGGCAATCCGAATTTGATTGATCAATTGATCTCGGAATCGTTTCCGCAGCGCAGAGATTTCATCTGGAGTTGCATACCACGGAATCGCTGCCAGGATTTCGTCGTGTGTAGCGATCCGTCGAGACGCCGATTTTGGAGTGCGAGCGAGCTGGTCAATGCTCAACGGCAGTTGTCCCCAACAGCAACCCAGGCCGCGTACATAAAACGCACATTCTCCTGGCTTGAACTTCGTCAACTGCGAAGCTGTCATCAGGTTCCATTCTTCCGACGAGAAAAACTGCACGCTGGTTGTGATCATTTCCGTTCGATAGACCGGAACGAGAGTTTGCTTTTCTGTAATCGACCAGCCACGTCCGATACTTTGTGATTGACTATTCGTCTCGGTTGTCGATCCGCCATGCGATTGCGTACTGGTTGTCCCAGCGTTTCTGGCATCCGTGACAACCTCGCTCAGTCGTCCCATCTGCTGACGAACGCTGGTCGAATGATTTCGAGAATCACCAAAGGAGTCCTGCCACGAATCGCCAACGCTCGATGAGCCGCCTGTCGTCGATTGTTCACGATGGTTCTGGCCGTGATCGGTCAAGGTGGCAATTTCGTGGTGATCCAGGAACTGTTGCGGTGTTTTTTGCTCATGCTTGATTCGCATTGGGTCGAAGCTCGATAACGACAGTTCCTGAGCAAAGAACTTGGCATCGCTTGCCCCGTGCTGAAGATAAAGATGAACACGGCATTGGCTGATGATGTTGTTCAGGAACTCATTCTCCTGCCTTCCGGGGAACCGCGAAGAACCCTGAAACGAAAACCAGAACTTCGTGCAGAACTTCCGGATCTCGGTGAGTGCTCGGTTGATCAGAGGCGCGCTTAGATCGAACACAGGCAATTCATCAAGTACGCAGAGGTAATTTCGACGGGACTCAGCTGGGCGTTCCATGACCGCGTTCAGGAACTCCGACAAGTACAGATTTGCGATCATCCTCTGGTCTTCCGCCGAGAGCATGCTCTCGGTAGCGAGATCGAAAATGATCGACGTTCCTGAGTCGATAACGTCGTTCATGTTGAGCACATTGTTGTCCGTGCGTCCGAGAATCAGTTGAACGGCAACATTTTCCAACAGGGCCATCAGGCGTGATCGCGTACTGGAAATCTCAAATTCACGATCCGAGGGCTTCATGTCCGGCAGCTCGGCAAGTTGAGCCTGTGCCAAGACGTCGGGACAGAGACGCACCAGCAGTTTGAAAATAGGGCTGTTAACGTTCAGTAGATGCACCAGATCCGCGACATTCAGACCACTCACAGCGCCAATGGTGAGCAAAGTTGTCGTCCACTTTCGCAACAACGGCTTACCAATGACGCCCGACTCCCCTTCTCCAACACTTGCCAACAGCAGGTGCCGCATGTGGCCGACACGATTTGCGACACGAGCGCGGAAGTCATACTCGTTTACCCCTTCGCGATTGACGTGCAATGGCCTGAGACTCGCAACGCGGCTCAAATCCGAGGCCCGAATGTAGATCACCTTCTTGCGAGCTCTTGACGGCAGCATCAAAATCTTCCGCCGTAGTTTTTTCGCGGAGTCGCCGTGTGGGCAGAACCACAGTGCAGGCCAACCGTTCTTGATGTGTTCAACGAACACCCATTCGGCGATGTTCGTTTTTCCGGAACCTGACACACCACTGGCCATGATTCCTGCGCCCATGTTCGGGTCGCGGGTGGCTGCCAGAATTGCTCGTCCCATCTTTTCTGGCTTCTGAAATCTGGGTTTCATTTCAAGTCTCCTCGTTTTGTTGCAGGAGGTCCTCAATCGCTTCCGATTCAATTCCTCCGATGTTGTGATTTCCTCGTGTCATGACCTGGAACATTTGGTCTCGATACTCGTTGTCCGCTAGTTCTTCGAGATACTCTCGATCCTCATCCCCGATTCGCATGCGATGAATCTCGTGAATCTTGTCCTCGTAATCACGACGCAGGACTCTCAAGAGCAGCGCGTAATTCGGCCCCATTTGATTCCTTCGTTTCTGTTCCTGTTTTCGAGCTTTCTCAGCGCTGTGAGCAAACGACTGAAAGACACCAGGTTCGAAAACGATCCAGAGAAGAATCGGGAGCGTCGCAATTGCAGTGACCCACGCGACGACAGCAACGCGATACGCGGGCAATCCATAAATGGAGATAACGTGAGCACCAACTATTGGCCCGAACAAGAAAGCGTTGCCGTAGAACGGCATCGTTTCGTCGCCAAAGTATTGAGTTGCTGTACGTCGATCCGTGGTTCTGAATATGGAATTCGCAGCCAGCCAATAGGCCATCAAGGGCGGCACCAATGGTGCAACAAATTTAATGTGCGGCGGGGTGATCGGCCGATCCATCCCGTGAAAGCAAACACCTGGGTCGATCAGCGTTCGCATCAGCACCAGACAGCCGAAAAGGATGGCAGCCATGACCGTCACCCTCATCAGCAATTGAAACCAAAGCGAAACTGATCTCCAAAAGAGACGAATCTCGCTCATGGTTAGTCCTCCATCGTGCTCTGAAGGAACAAACCGATAATCTGCGCGATCTCTGCTTGCTTCTGGTTGGAGGAGGGTTTTCCGTCCAGCAGCGTGCGGTATTTTGCCTCCACAAGAAATTCCTCGACCTCGAAACATCCAATGCCCCGGTCACCGGAATATCCGTGGTAGACGCCAACCACGCAGATCAGTCCGTGCTTGTCATAGCCAATAATGGGCGAACCGCTTCCCCCGGCACCGAATCGCGAATCCAGGTAGAAGAATTTTCCGCTGTAGTCACCATCCCGCACGTTACGACTGGAGATGTCGATCTTTCTGAGCGTCAATTCGCCGTCCGGAAAGCCGACAAGCGTGGCGGTATCGTGTCGTAGTTCTCTGCCATGCCTTGAAGCGAGCGGCAGGAAGCCAACTAGGCCATCGGCACGAAAACGAATGAGTGCCAGGTCCCGAGCTTCGTCGCGGGCCAGGATTTCAATTCCATCACGAGCGTCGACGCTGCCATGGGGGTACACGTCAATTTGGAGTTCATGACCGTATTCCACGACATGGGCATTCGTTACCGCGTACTTTCGTCCCGCATCGTCTTCCCGTACGATGAAACCCGACCCTGATTTCCAGTCTGTACGGTCGCTAATCTTGATGACGGAGCGTATGAAAAGCTTGTGCCGCGCGGACTCGTTCATCACGGACACTGCTTCCTGTGCGTCTGCCGCAGTAAGGGAGACCACAAGAACGCAGCAAACGGCCAGCGCCTTTGAGAGTTTATTGATCATTTGGAGATTCCTAAGTAAGACGCGGGCGACTTATGCAAGCCGCCCGCGTTGGAGTTGGTGGGATTAGCTTGCACTTTCAGTAGGCTTCGATGCCTCCGTCTGCTTCGCCATCGATTGAACGCGTAATGCGTTTCTCAGGCATTTGATGCAGATGATGGCTTCATCGAGCAAGCCAGCCTTGAACGAAACGGTGACGCACTCCTTCTTGGAGGTGCCGCCGCACCACTGACACAGCGATTTGCTGTTGAAGTCGTGGACTTCAGCAATGACGGGTTTCATGACTGATCGCCTCCTTCATCGGATTGAATACCGACCAGGTGGGCTTCAGCAGCCTTGAGCAGCGTTACCGCCGCTCCGATCTCGGTTGGACCGAGATACTGGCTGGTCTTCCATGACTTCTCGTTCCCGTCGTAATAGCGACGATTGCAACTGATCGTGTGATTGACTGGTGAATCCGCATCCTTTCGATGCGCAAACACAGCCACACTGACCAGTCCCAGCGACCGACGCCAGATTGGAGATTGAGACATGTTTGGAATTCCCTTTGTATTTGGGATTGCAACTGCCGCACGTTGCGAATGAGAAAGCGACAAGACAACAACGGAACGGCGCACACCGACCGCCACGCATTCAGTGGGCTCGTAAAGAATCAGGCGAATGCCACGGACCTGCTCCAGAACCATTGCTGGATTCAGCAGGTCGCAATTCGCCGATGCGACAGCCATTTCGGCCTCCTTTCGATTCAGGGATTGGATCGGACGAAGGCATTAGAAAATGAGCTGGAGCGACCCTCGCGCAGACGCAAGCCGATGGCTCAGAAAATTGACGTCGGTCACGTAGACTGATAGGCTGTTTTCAACAATTCCCCCTCCGATAATGGAGAAACAACCTGAATCACCGGCGGACTACGAACCAGTCGAAGTCACGTGGGACGAACTGATGCAATTCGCAATCGGTAAGGCCACGGACAAAGTTTTCCAACGCGTATCGCAAGCGTTGGACGCCCCTCAGCATCCGCTTCATTACCTGACTCAACGAGGCCTTAACAATGACCGAGCCGGACGAACTACCGGAACACCCGATCAACGAGCGTCTGGCTGAAGGCATTGGCGACGGACCGACACGTGAAAGCGAATCACAGCAAGACCTGTTTCTGAAATGGATTCGGGAACAGGCAAGGAAGAAGCTAGAATCCGGCGATCGAAACCGAGAGATCATTTCTGTTCGCGTTGATGACTCATTCAAAATATTCATCAACGACGTCTACTTTTCTCCGACTGTTCGCCCCATTGAATCTCGCGAGTCCTGGGCTGTCCTTGGTCGTCGCTATGGAAACGTCAATCAGACGACCGTCAAGAGATGGGTCACAGGTACTGATCCTCAGCTATCTCACATCTCTATTGCCTTCGCTGCGGAAGATGCGTTTTTTCCGCGTGGGCATCACGTGGCAATCAACGCCTATGCTTTTGCTTTCCTGGTGGCTCGCTCATCCATCGGCACGGCAGTAGAAGTTGCCGCTGAAAGCATCTCTGAAGAATTGAGCACGCTTCTTGAAGACTGGGCAGACGAAGCAAAAGAGACTGACGGGCCGATTCCCGTGTTTGCCTTTGACCAGAACGCGTGCGAAGAAGCACTCATTTTATACTTGGTCATGAGAACGCCAGCGTGGTGGAAAGCGATAAGGACGGGGCAACGGAAATACGAAGAACAAGCTGCAGACTACATTCAGCATGTTGCTCGTGATCTTTTCCCAACCGTCTCTGAATGGGATGCTGAACGCGTCAAAGCATTGATCGAGAAACATTCCGAGTCATGGACGATTATGGAGGAGGTGCTGCCCTATGAATGGCTCTGAAAAATACGACATCACCATCGCCGAATTGATGCAGTTCGCCGCTGGCAAAGCAGAAGGCGAGGTATTTGACCGCGTCTCGAAGGCGTTGGGCGACCCGAATCATCCCGCTAATTACCTCCTGCACCGCCAACGGGGAACCCCCTCTCAACGGAGCCGGATACAGCCTCCCAACATTCCAGATGCTGAAGATTCAGCCCTGAACCAGTCGCTTGACCATGCGATTGCCGAATCTGCGTATGCAGAGATTCAAGAATACATCGACTGGGAGCAACAACGGCTTGAAGAGGCAATGATTTCAGAGCTCCCAGATGAATACAGAGCTGATACCGAAATGGTCTATCGTTCGGATCCATCCGTCGCGTGGCGCGTGCTTGAACCCTATCTGGAGCGACTTCGGGCAGTCGTCCGCGATGAATGGGATTGGCTGAGACTTGAGTCCGAGAATCGATTTGCCAGCGAGTCAGAAACGGCTATCGCATTGGCCGATTTCCTAGGAACGTACCGTGACGAATTTCCTTTCGACCCCCAAAAACTTGCGGTCGCCCTTGTGCGACTCGGTTTGTCGCGACTTTGTGGTTCATAAGGGGGTGGCATGCAGCAGGTATTCAATTGGGAACAGTCGCTGAAATGCGGTACGCTCCCCGATGATGTCAAGGGAATGTGCGAGTCGGGCAGAGTTGAGGAACTCATTGCGTGCCCAGATCACGTTCTTGAAGAATGTTTGAGGCAATTTCGAGATGGCGATTCGGCATACGGCTGGGCGATGCTGGAAATCGGCAAGGCCGACATAGACAGTCTTGGTCCTCGAGTCCTGTGGCTCAAGCGTCTCGCGGAAGCGTCGATTTTTGGCCTGGGTACGTTTCACTACGAGCACGTCGAGTCCGCACTTCAACCAAGAATCCACTTGGCAATCCGCAAAGAGTTCAAGCGTCGCGGCATGGCGCATGCAGGATTATTCCAGAATCCGCCGGTCGACTTCGGCACGCTCAAGGAACACTGCGATCCGGACGGCTTTCTACCGGGGATCCTGTACGCAACAACGTTTCGCTATTTCCTCGTCAAGAGCGCAGAGTTTCACACCGCCTGGCTAGTTTTGGTGGCTGACGAAGTAGAACGATGGCTTTCTACAGGATACGAACGCGACGCAAATGAAACCCTTCAGTGGATTGAAGAGCACATTGAAAGAGCAACAGCGGGAGAACCGTCCGAAGAAGATCGGACCAATATTCGAATGGCTGCTTCGTTGTGCGGTAGCGCGTACAAGCGGCTGACAGCTGATCTCGACACGTCAGCGCGACTGTACGAGTTGGCAATCGAACATGGCCAGCCATCAGGAGATGACAGAGCTGCGGACACCTTCTACCTCTCGGAGATTCGACGGAAACAGGAGCGTTTCGAGGACGCACACGATCTACTCCAACAGATTCTTAACGACACCGATGTTCACGACGAAGAACTGCTGGCTCTGACGCGTCAATCGTCGAGCCAAATCGAAGTCGAACTCACCGGGAATCCTTCTCGATTACAAACGGCAGCCGTCCCAACCCCAGAGTTTGCCAATTTGCCAGCCGTGTTTGAGACGTTGCATCGATTTGCATCGAAATTAAAACACAAGCAACCGCTTCGAGATGATGAAATCGTCGATGGAATCCAGCTCTTCCTAATGGCGCAGGCTGAGCTCATTATGGCTGAAGATCAATGGCCAATTGATCCAACCATTCTGACGACGTCAATTCAGATGGCATACTCGCTCGATGATGCTTCAACTGCAGAAACTCTGCTCCCTAAGCTTGTGCGGTCATATAATGCAAGCTGGATCAGGATTGCCAGCGTCGAAAGACGCCACATCGAACAACTGCTTCGCGGATTAGCTGAGCGAATCGACTTTACCGAGGAACTGTATCTACCTGAAGAACCAAGAGGTACCCAAAACGAACCTCTACGGCTCGACCACGTCAAATCACAACTTGCTCTGAAGTATTTGCACTTCCTTGAAACTGGTGAAGCTGGCCTTTTGGATGGCGTTGACTGCCCGGCGATTATTGCCCAACGCAAAGAACAGTTCCTCAGGCGAACAACGCCTGACAGCCTACTACCTCTAATTGCTGATACGAGGCAGTTCGCAGAGTTCGTCTGTGCTGATTTCCTCATTGACAGCGGCTGCCCTGCCGAATTGCTTCAACCGAATCGAAGTGAGGAAGCAATTGGTGAATTCGCAGTTTCCGTGCAAAGAAACCATCGAGTTGACGAGCTGTACGCATTTCTGACGAGTACTGCAAACTGGGTCCGCCTTGGTTACCGTGAACAGGTTATTGCTTCGCTGTGGCGAGCTGGAGATACGAGCAAGCAAGCAGCGAATTTTGAACTGCAATGCGAGAAACTCGCTGAGTTGTTGATGGCCAAAGACATACTCTTTGAGAGAGAATTGTTGGCCGGAGCAAATGAATGCGCATCCGCCATACAGGATATTGAACTGTCGAGAAACATGCTCGTCGCCGACCACGTTGTGCAAATCCCCGTGCCCTCAGACGAGAGTCCGACCCTCGATTTGCTTCCTGGTGACGTCTCGGTCGGCTTCCTCGTGCACCTTCCAAATGTAGATACGCACTCTGTGAAGCGGCTCAGTGCACTTTACCTGTTCTTCACCGATCGTGTGGAATGCACTGTTTCGGTTCGTGCTAGCGAAAATCGCCGCAGTGTCCACGAAGCGACGACGAAGCCGAATCGGGTCGTCTGGAATCCTCGCAAGCCTGAAACAGTAGTCGACCTGCGCGACACGCTGATTGCCGCACGCGACAAAGCTGAGGTATCACTGCCACTTGCAACTTCTCTTGTCGCGTTCACAGACTTCACGACATTGAACACACCCTTGGCAGCCACGGACCTGAGTCAATGCACAACAGTCGTCGAAAGCCTTCAACCGACATCGGAGATTTCATTCTGCAAACCAACGATTGCATTCTGGGGCGGTTTTGGTGAATCTTTTTCCAACGACCTGCCACACGCCAAGAGCGAAGCGGAATTGTTCGAGCAATGGGAGCGGTCAGGATTCTGCCACATCCATCCCAGCAGTCGCGGACGTTCTACTCGAAAGCAATTCATCAATGCAGAATGGCAAGGTTCGGACATTCTTCACATTTCAACGCACGGCAATGCGTATTCTGGCGTCCCAGACGCCAGCCACTTGATGCTCGGCAGAGGCGCTCACGGAAAAGGTACCGTTATTCACTACAACGACATCCTTCGGTGCGACTTCTCAAACGTCCGGCTCGTTGTTCTGATAGCGTGCTTGACGAAGTTCGGCGACCAATGGGCGGGCGACGAAGACCTCTCGCTTGCTTGGGCGTTCCGCGCCGCTGGTGTTGAGTTGGTCATCGGTTGCCGCTGGGAAATTCCCGACCTTTCCTGCCTGACATTTACGCGGCATTTCTACCAGCGACTTGTAGGTGAACGTGAATCCGTGAGCAAGGCATTTGGCAACTCAATCGCTGCGATCAAATCGGAATTTCACGAGCACCCTCAAATCTGGAGCGCGTTCGCATTGTTGAACTGAGGCCGCCGATCGGCAACATTTGTTGATTGCTCTCACAACAGGCTGCTACAGGATGTCACGATGAACTGGCCGAACAGTACACTCCTTGAGTGCCGCATTGCTGCGTAGTCCACGTAAAATGATTAGCATCTATACGTCCACATGGTGAGGCGCAGTATTTACCGTCGGAGAACTTGCGTCAATTGTGCCCGGCTCACACCGAGGTGTCGGGCCAATTCAGCACTTGTTTCCATCACGTAAAACTCGACTTTCGGCGAACGACGAAAGGTGCTGATAGGAAAGGCTCCAAGCTCAAGGAGCCCGTGTTCGCATAGAGTAAGACTCGGGGAGCTTTGAAAAACCGGATCACAATCCGAACCAAGACCCCTCAGTCACAAGTTGTTTCGTGACTGAGGGTTTTGTCTTTGTCGGTCAATGGACCAGAAGTCCGGTTCGGGTCTCAATTCAGCTCAGAATCCGATCCCTTATCCGAACCGCAATGAATCTCGTTTAGCCATCTGTCCAGGATACGGCAGGGAATTCACCGCCATCTTGAAGCGGCCTGTCGAACTTTGATCGCGCCGGACTACAAATGACGGTTCGACATTAGTCACGACCAGAGCCATTCGCGAACTGCCGGATGTCATCACCTTGACTGCGATTTTCACGTACCCGAACTGCAGTCGGTGGAAACCACCGCTGCAGCGAAGGGCAGTTCCTTCGTGCTGGCGGCTGATGCAACGGACGCGCTCACCTGATGCACGACATTGGACCTTCGATACTGAACGAAGATGTAACCGAAAGCGTCATCGTTCTGATTCATGCTTTTTCCCAACTGTTGATTCAATCGCCGCCAGCGAGTCGTCAAGAGACGAATTCACACGGCCCGCGCGGGACTTCGTGAATCGGAGATTGTCCGGATCAACGTAGCTCGATTGAAGGAAAGACCATGTCTTCCTGTGAAATTGGCAGGAATTGGCTGAATCGATCAAAACGCATTGATCGTTAGCAACATCCTCCGACGATTCGCATTCAGTTCGTTTCGGGTTTCAAACACGTTGCTCGGAATCTCTTGCAGCATTCACTGCTCACGCTCCAACGATACGGATGACGTTAATTGCGTCAATGAGCACGCAGCACATTAAGTGTCAGGCGAGACGGGAGACTTGAGACTCGCGAAATTGAATTTGATGCTGCCTGATCTTGTGGCAACTTGACGCAGAAAAGTATTCGTCGTGGCGAATCCCCCAGAGTCCTGTTATGTCTGAATTGTTAGGGCCGTGACTGCTTCAGGTCGCGGACGATCCGCTTCGCCATTGCTGTGCGGTTGCGTTGCAGTTCCTCGGCGAAGTCGAGAGGAACTTCGGTGTTCTCATCCCATTTGTTGGCCCACAGAATGATTTCCAGCATCGCTGGAACGAGTTCCAGACCCTTATCGGTCAGGCCATAGATGAATCGCTTGCCGTGTTCCGGGTCAGCGTGTTTCTCGATGATGCCCTCGGATTCCAGCGTTGTCAGTCTGGCGGCAAGAATGTTGGTCGAAATGCCTTCGCCAGCGTTCAGAAAATCCGCGTAGTGCTTGGCTCCCTTGAACATCAAATCACGCAGGATCAGAAGGCACCAATTGTCGCCAAAAATGGATGCACCGTAGCGTATCGGACACCCGTGCCAATCTGCGGAGGATCGTTTCGTCATTCTTACACTCTAGCGGGATTTCCTGAACTTGCAAATAACAAGCACGTGGGCTATTGTTATGCAAGCTTGCAAAAAACAAGTACACTGCACGCGACACAGGGAGCCACAATGCAACCAACAAAGATCATTCTCGGTACACTCGGATATGCTGCGGTTACGTTTCCGCTCGCCTATGTTTGGCACCTCGTCTTATTCAAGACGACTTACGAAGAGCTGGGCTACTTCACTCGCGACGAACCGATCATTGCATTCGGTTTTGCCTCAATCATCATACAGGGCATGGTTTTGTCGTTGATCTATCCGTCATTGTACCGAGGTAAGTCGATTGCTCGTGGCGCCTTGACGCTGGCCGGTGTGATGGGACTGTATCATTGGACGATGCACGTGCTTGCCGAAGCAGCCAAGCATCAGATTGAACCGCTCGCCACGTGGTTCGCGTTGGAAACGACGTACCTTTCCATTCAATTCGTGCTTGGAGGTTTCTTAATCGCACTAGTCCACCGAAGCCGAAAAGCGTCGACACAACCCCAATAGGACGCGATCATGAGAGAGGGCGAGGAGGAACTTATCGAACGAATCAGACCGCTGATGAAACGCCGCAAGGGTTACTCGGAGAAGAAGATGTTTGGCGGCGTCTGCTTCATGATCAACGGCAACATGTGCGTCGGTCCTTGGAAGGGCGCGTTGATCGTTCGTCTCGACAAGGAAGGCCATGAGGACACCCAGTCAGAGCCGCACGTGAAGCCAATGGACATCACGGGCAAGGTGATGAAGGGTTGGGCGCTGGTCGAACCAGCCGGGATTGAATCGGTCGAAGAGCTCAAGGCGTGGGTCGAACGAGCAGTCAAGTTTGCACGTTCGCTTCCCGCCAAACCCAATTGACGCAACGGCTGGTGTGTTCGATTCATAGGATGCCGTGAGCGATTGACCATGTACGTTTTGAGCAGCGAGAAAATCGAATGAGAGAATTGGCCATTTTGACTTTTGTTACCGTCGACGGTGTGATGCAAGCACCTCACAGCCCCGAAGAAGATACGTCGAACGGATTTTCCCAAGCCGGTTGGGCACGGCCTTGTTGGTATGAAGTGATGGAACAAGTCCAGCGCGAGGCCATGTCTGATCCGTACGATTTGCTGTTGGGAAGAAGAACGTACGAATTCTTTTCTGCGCACCACTCGTCCAGTGCCGCGACAGACAATCCCGTCGCAGCGATGTTGAACAAAGCAAAAAAGTACGTCGCGACAAACACGCTGAGCAATCTCACGTGGAACAACTCTGAGGCAATCTCAGGTGACATCGCGGCCGAAGTGTCGCGACTTAAAACGCAAGATGGCCCTTTGCTTCAGGTTCACGGAAGCTGGCAACTGGTCCAAACCCTGCTCGGCAACAACCTCATTGATGAGTTCCGACTGTGGACCTTTCCAGTATTGGTCGGTTCGGGAAAACGACTCTTCGGCAACGGCTCAGCCCCGGCAGGACTCAAACTGGTGAAATCAGACACGACCACCAATGGCGCAGTCATGTCCATTTATCGCGTTTCAAGTTTCGAGACGACGTTGTAAGAGTTCCTTCACCTGTGGGGTGGGAGCGGAATCGAGAGCGACTTCACGGCAGCGTTCCGCTTCGGTCGAGTTCCCGCAACGTCGATGCAAGTCAGCCAGCACAGCAGACCAGAGGTAGGACCCGGCGAGCCACGTTGGGGGCTCAAAACCGTCAAGGATTGCGAGGCCTTCGGTAGCGCCTTTCCATTCTGCGACCGCGACGGCGCGATTCAGTCTGTGGATCGGCGACGTTACCCGCTGCTCAAGCAGTTCGTAGCACTCGGCAACTTTATCCCAACGTGTTTCGGCAAAGCACGGCGCAAGGCAATGTTCGGCTGCGATTCCGGCTTCAGCGTGATATCGAGAGAACGAGTCACCCTCGGCAGATTTCGCCAACCATTTGAGCCCTTCCTGAATGCCATTCTGATTCCAAAGGTCGCGGTCTTGTTCTTCGAGCAACAAGAGTCCGCCAGTCCCGTCCTGCCGCGCCGACATTCGGGCTACGTGCAAATGCATCAAAGATAACAATGCGCAGGTTTCCGGTGACTGACCAGCCGGATGTTCGGCAAGAAGATTCGTCAACCGGATCGCTTCGTCACATAGCTCACGACGCAGAGCCATCTCAGCGCTGGACGACAGGTAGCCTTCGGTAAACAGCAAGTACAACACTTTGTGGACTGCCGGAAGGCGAAGCGAAAGCTGCTCCTGCGAAAGCCCATCCATCTTCGGGCGCAATTCTCGCAGGCGGCTTCGGGCTCGACCGAGCCGTTTGTAGACATTGGCTTCGCTCGCGAAGAGCCGAATCGCGATCTCCCGCACGTCGAAACCACAGAGAGTCTTGAGAGCAAATACAAGTTGAGATTCAGGTGGAATCGCATCATCGCAGCAAACAAACAGCATCCGCAGCAACTCATCTTGCAATTCGCCCGCCAGAAAGACGTCAGGCCCATCTCCGGTCCCAACGTCGTCTGCAGCTTGTTCCTGGAGGATGCGGCGACGCCGAGTCCGCTGCCGCAGCTCGCCCATCAGGTTGTTCTGCGCAGCGCGAAACAGCCAAGCTGACGGGTTGTCCGGCAAACCGGAGATCGTCCAGTGCTCAAGCGCGGACATCATCGCCGACTGGACAGCGTCTTCAACATCCTCCGTATGCTCCACTCCAATCCGACACGCCAGCATGGCAACAAGCCTGCCGTATTCGTGTCGGAAGAAGTGGTCAACAAGCGAGGGAGCGGTCAAGGTGTCGTGATCTCCCGCACTTCCACGCTTGAACCGGGCATCGCCACACCCGGACTTTCCCGAGCAACTTCGACGGCTTCCTCGATGCTTTCCGCTTCGACAATCATGAATCCGCCAACTATTTCCTTGGCTTCGACGAACGGACCGTCCGTCGCACCTTCAGGTGTAACGACTTGCCCACTGCCAAGCTTCCCTCCCATGTCGACGATGTTCGCCGCGAACTTCTCCTTCCAAGCGTTGAACTTGGCAAACATCTGCTCCATCTGAGCGGGCGATGGATTGCCGCTCTCGTTTGCCTGCTGACTTCGTTGGATACACAAATACTTCTTTTTCGCCATGTCACTTTCCTTTTTTGATGAGTAACTACAACAGGCCGCCGTATCGGCCAACACCCCATGACGCGCGACGACGATAGTTTTGGACACTCTTGATGAGTTTTTCTCAATTTCTGTCTCATTGGGGATGAATTCGACCGATGGGCAGCCATGATCCGCGATACAAGTAACTGCGGCGTGGCGATCACATTTTCTCCGCATCCGAAACAATCCAAACCGGAGACTCTGTTATGACGCTGTGCAACTCAAACACCGGCCCCGCGTCGAGTCGCTGATGGCAGAGTCTACTTGTCGGACCAAACAGCGAATTCGTTTCCGCTTGGTTCTGAAAAGTGAAAGCGCCGGCCACCGGGAAAAGTGAACACCGGCTTAGTGATAACGCCGCCCCATCGTACTATCTTCTGAAGGGTTTCTTCGAGCCGTTCGCTATAGAACACGACCAGTGCCGAACCAGAACTCGTTGAGGCCACGAGTTCCGACTGGAAGAATCCTCCGTCGAGTCCCGCCCCATCAAACGCTGCGTACTCGGGTCCATAGTCAGCAAATGTCCATCCGAAGCAAGATTCGAAGAATGCCTTTGTGGTGACGATGTTGCGTGCAGGTAGTTCGACGTAATTGATTTTTTCGTGATTGTTAGGCATTTGTTGTTTCATTCCTGGTGTTTCAATTGCGGCAGCATGGTTCCGGCACTGCCACCGAGCGGAATTGTCGAGTCTTCTTCGGTAGTTATCCACCGCGATCTCGAACATCGCGGCCGCGGCGTGGCGATCACACTTTCTCCGCATCCGAAACAATCCAAACCGGAGACCCTGTTATGACGCTGTGCAACTCAAACACCGGCCCCGCTCTTCTTTGCTGCGATGAAATAACTAGAGGCTCCGCTATAGATCACTTCAGTGTAAATAGCCTGAAAACCGCCATTCGCTATCAAATCGTCTAGTTCAGAGCTCTTAAGTCTTCTTATGGGGATAGGAATTATTCGAACCGCACACAGTATCCGAACAAACTGAATCTGAAGATTAACCAGGAACGACATCTTGCCCCGCAAGCAAGGTGTTACAGAAATGAATACTCCTTCGGGCTTTAGCATTTCATGAAATCGCTCGACGACATCCTGAGGGTTGGGCACCGTGTGCAAAATGTTGAAAGCTAGAATCGCATCAAACGACTCTTCTTTGTACCTTTCGTCAAAAATATCCGCTTGCAGGAAACTTACGTTCTGCAAGTTTCTCGCGTCCGCTTTCCCCTTTGCTGCTTCAACCATTTTCGATGAGATATCAATGGCGTGAATCTCTTTCACTTGGTTGGCGAGCTCACAGGCCGCAGTTCCTGTTCCACATCCATAATCCAAGACAACATCACCGACCTTCAGGTGCTTCCTCGCGTTTTCTCTGCTCTTCCTGTGGATATGCTCGAATCTTTGCTCGGTCTTGTCATAGTTACCTGCAGATTTGTCCCAAAACTCTTCCGGTTCACTCATTGTCTTTATGCGCCTATTACTGATAAACGGGCTTTAAGCCCAAGGAAGCTCTAACGGTTGCGATTTGTCCTGCGTGCAGGAACTCATGTTGCGAGATACCAATTGCCGCCGCTATGGGATTTGGTGCAAACGCAGCGAGATGTATCGGGGACGGCTGCAACGCAGATTGGTCGTCGAGCGATGTTATCCATCCGTCGACACGCTTACGCGACGTGGTCATGCGAAGGAGAAGCTCGTCACGACTTGGATAGTCGGCAGCGTTATCACTTAACGAGGTCTTTGCCGCAAAAAGTTCACTGTGACCATCAGGAAGGCAACCTGGCTCTCCGGTGAACGCTGAAGCTACCACATCGTCCGATTGAGCAATGTGGCCCATGACCCAGAGGGCATGATTGCCTGCCGCTCCAGCACGAGCTGCCAAATGTTCGTCGGAAAGCGATTCAAGTAAACCCAGGAGAAAGCTCCGCGAGGTTTTCATTCGTTCTATGGCTATGTGTCCAAGCATTTCGTTAACTCGATTAAAATATGCGTAGCGGAAACCCCGTGATGGTAAACGACCGTCACGGGGCGTCTTTATCGCTAAGCGTTGGACTCTACGCAATTCCCGATTAGGGAATGCTGGCGTGTTTGTGGGCCAGGCACGCTGGACTATCCGAGATTTTGAAAGAACTCAGCGGACGCAACATCGAGTGGAAAGAGCAACTCAATACGTAATTCACTGAGAGCAATCTCTAGTGCAGATTCTATCTTCATTACGGTGAAGAACGTTGTAATTACCCGGTCACCGACTCGGAAACGGGGGCCGATTACTTCTGGTCCGCCTTCCGAAGGCTCGGGCCGTTCCACATCGATCATGTGGTCCAATGCCCGCTCAACCAAACGGGCAAGCTCGACATTGTCTGTGCGGGCGACTTCATGGTGCTGCCGATCTATCCACGCCCATGCCACCTCTGCCCAGTTCTCCATGCGGTCCCGATATGGCCCCGGCGAGAAGAATGTATCCACCGCCTGCTCTGGGGACAGCTTTAGGCACTCCGGAAACATCTTGCGGAATGGTCTATTAGCCAACACGATGGCCCCCAGCGAATTGAATGCAGCACCGGGATTCGGCTCGTGATGTTCAAGGATCGATTTCACGGCCCTGAAATATGGCTGCGTTAGCTCATCTTGCAGGTCTCGTTCAGGGAAGCTAGGAGCAAAGCCCGCGGCCACCAGCAGCGCATTTCTGTTTCGAAGGGGAAGGTCGAGTGCCTGCCCTAGACGCAACACAATACTACGCCCTGGGCGTGACCGACCGGTTTCAATAAAGGACAGGTGCCGAGGCGTAGTGCCTGCAGTAAGTGCTAACTGTTGCTGACTCAAGGATGCCTTCTTGCGCCACAACTTTAGCAGCTGGCCAAACGTCGCCTTCGAATTGTTGGTCATTAAGTGCCTTTCTAGCCAGCACATCCGTCGCCTTGTGTGGCGCATCCACGCCCTTAATCAGAAACACTTCACTCACTCGCCGCTGCGTCTGTTGCTTTGCGAGCGTGTCTCCCTTGACGATTCCACTCTATCAGCATCGCTAATTTCAGTCGAGTTGGCTCCATCAGGCGAAAGTACGCAGCTTGTGCTCACGATTCAGATTTCTTATTTGGTTGGCGAAGAAATGATCGTCGGAAACGGACATGGTGGACAGCAGCCATTGCGAA
The DNA here is from genome assembly GCF_007859715.1 of Rubinisphaera italica. Taxonomy (NCBI): domain Bacteria; kingdom Pseudomonadati; phylum Planctomycetota; class Planctomycetia; order Planctomycetales; family Planctomycetaceae; genus Rubinisphaera; species Rubinisphaera italica. Next base: position 2,143,257 of record NZ_SJPG01000001.1, on the reverse strand, counting down.
TCTTGCTCATCATGTAGAAAAAAGGTGAATGATGACTGATTAGCCCATGCCATTAAATAAGATGTTCGCACAGCTGAAAAACAACTGTCAAAGAAACGGTCAATGCCTAAGCATTGTGACGACCGTGCGTCGGAAGCAAACTTCGAACGCAGGGTCTTGTCGCGTAGTTGGCGATGACCTCAGAGCATTCAAGAAGTCGCTACGAGACAGAGGTATGACACACTTTCCTCTGTTCCGAATCAGCGTCAGTCAAACAGACCGATGCAGCTTGGCCAAATCTCTCGGACCCTTCGGATTCATCGGCCGATGCGTCGAAAATGCACAAGAGGGCGTGGCCGCAGCCGCAAACTTTTTAGTAGCATCGGCCGGTTCGTCATTAGTCACGACCAGAGCCATTCGCGAACTGCCGGATGTCATCACCTTGACTACGATTTTCACGTAACCGAACTGCGGTCGGTGGAAACCACCGCTGTCTCGAACGACAATTCCGTCGTGCTGGAGGCTGATGCAACCTCAGTTCATAGGAATCCTGGAATGAGTGACGTGTTGCCGAGACTTTTTTGCATTCACCTGATACAGGTCAATCCCGTTAGTCTTCGACTGGGAAAAGTCATGACTGTGGAAAAACAACCATTGAACTTCTCTCTGAAAGAGAAGAGAATGCCCAATTGGTTGAGGCAATGGTCGGCATCCAAATGAAATTTAAGCTGAGGATAACATCGATGTTTCTCGATGCCATGTGGCAGGATTCAATTGTAAAGAAGTCGCAATGCTATGCGGTGAACGAATCCGCTAATCACGAATCGCCCGTCGGACCGGTTGTCCGGGATAAACGCCTTTCAAAACCTTCGAATCCTTCACGACAACCGTGCCGTTGACAATGACGTACGGAATCCCCGTGGAAGGCAAGCCGCCGTTCTTCATCGTCGAATTATCTATTACGGTCTTTGGATCGAAGAGCGTGATGTCGGCATCGCAGCCGACCTGAATTCGCCCCTTCTTTGCCATCTGTTGCACGCCGTTGTCCTGCATGAATCTGGCAATCGTGTAGGACATTTTTGAAATAGCCAACATCAAGGGAATATCGACCTTCTCTTCACGCACCAGTCGCAGCAACCGTGCATGCGCCCCGGCACCGCGCGGGTGCCCATTCACGCCATCGTAGGGTGTGTCCCATTCGATCGCCGGTCCGCCGGCTTTCAAGGAATATGCAAACGCATCGCTGCCAAGCACGGTGCTTGGATGGGCCAAGCCGTCGTAAACGGTCTGCTCGGTGGCATTGTAGAACATCACCGATGTGCCCGGAGCGGTCTTCACTAACTCTTCATACCGTTCTTTGGTGAGCGGTTTGAGTGTAGATACTTCGATGATGTCTTTGTAATCGCGTTTCATGTTGCGTTGGTAGTTGTCCGGGTGAAGATAGTCGGCACCGACAATTGTCCCGCCATAATCGTAAGGATAGATCTCTGCGATGACATGAGTCCCACGAGACCGGGCGTCATCGATCATCCGCAAAGCGAACGGCGTATCAGCCAGAGTTTGTGCCGTGATGTGCTGAACAACCAACCCTCCACCGTAAGTCGCTTGTGGAGCCATCATCTCATAGGTGCCAAGAATCCCACTGGCTGGTGGCATCTGGCTGGAGTACCGGCCATGAAGTGCCACGAACGTTTTGTGTTTTCCAGCCAACTGCTGGGCGATGGTCGATTCTTCATTGGTCACTCCGCTGACCATATAACCGGGCACGTGACCAATCGCGATCGCTCCTGCATCCAACCCCTCTTCCAACATCTTGCGGAATCGAACCATATCTTTGGTTGTAGCGATCGTTTTTGACCAGGCCATCGATGTCCGAGTTTCTTTGGGAATCTGCATATCGTAAAGAATGTCGCCCGCAAACTTGGTCTTGAACTTCGGGTTGAAGATCGTTTCGCGGATCGGCATGGTGCCGACCGAAACGCCGTAGTTCGACTGCGATTTCCCCTTGAGAGCGGCATACCACTTGTCGACTTCGTAGACGCCGAGTTCCAATTCCATGGGAGTCGTGACGCCATCTCGCAGTGCGAGTTTCTGCCCGAAGGGTACTGCAACATTATGGTGATGCATGTCGAGAAATCCGGGAGCCACGACCAGCCCCTTTGCATCGATCGAATTGGTTCCTTGAATTGACTCATCAGTAATGGTGGTGATCTTGCCATCCTTGATGCCGACATTTCGAACAGCGTCGAGCTTTGTCTCCGGGTCCATCACACGACCGTTGAGAATCACAAGATCGTAGTCAGCGGCGTTCGTTGAAGCTCCGCTGGAAAGCAGGATTGCAAGAATAAAGAAGTGAAGCTGTTTTGAAATTGACGCGATTGAGCCAATTCGAATGTTGTGCATGTGAAGACGCATATTGTTTCCTATGGTCGGGCGTTGCTTGGGCGATCTGTGGTCTTTCGCTTTTCGATTCGTGCGAGCAGCATGTGGTATTCGCAACAGAAATCAGCGTTTTTGGGAAGCCGACCTGCGAACCAAGAGGGGGAGTGGAGATTGCGCAATTCGGATGAAGCAGTTTCTTTCGAACCCGTGGACTCTTTCAGTCCTGCCTTTGAGTTTGCCATCGGTTTCACATTCGGCTTGATTCCACCGGAGTCAATTGTGTGACTCTTCAACCACTGTTTCTTCGATGCCGGAGTAAACCTCCCTTGAGTTTCAACCGGATAACGAATCGGCTCTCCTGCCCAAACTTTCTGGAATTTGGAATCCTTAACCACCATGTTCCCGTTAACCACCACGTAGGGAATCCCGGTTGTGGGCAGCCCCTGTTCGCCTGCCTTGTAAGTCGCATTGTCCTTGGCATTTTTGGAATCAAAAATAACGATGTCAGCAACCATACCAACCTGTAAACGCCCTCGGACTTTCATCGCGTCCACACCAGCATCACCGAGGTGCTTCGCTGGCCAATAACTAAATTGGGCCAGGCTGAACATCAAGGGCACGTTGTATTGCCGTCCCAATCGCAAGACCTTTCCATGGCAACCTGCGGTTCGCGGATGCCCTTTGTATTCCTCGTACTTGTCATCCCAAGAGAGTCCCGACCACATTGAATCAGCACCGACCGCCATGTGAGGCGTTTTTAACCAGAAAGGGAGCCATTCCTTACGCGGTGGTATGAAGCAGACAATCGTTCGTGCTGGATCACTCTTGGCAAGGTCGAGATACTCATCCTTATTCAGAAATTTGTCCTGCGAGGGATCATAAAGTGTCTCTTCGTATTTATAGCCCATTCCCTTTTCCCATGAGTCAGGTCGGAAGAACTCGGCACCAATTGTTGTTGAACCAGCCGTGTAAGGATAATACTCCGACCACATATTTAGCCCTTTTGCCCGAGCCATTTGCAGTTTCTCTTCGATCTCCCACCAACCGTAGTCATTGTCGTGGCAATAGATCATCGGAGCACCTAACAGGAAGGCATTCGTGAACAACTCGTCGAATCCAAGCGGGGATTCCGTTGGCGTTTGCGATGAGGGATGAAAACGAGGATGTGCAGCCGTTAGTCTGCCGTATCGAGCGGCGGCACGTTGGGCTTCAAACATCTCGTAAGTGGTGACGCCAGTCCGCATATAACCAACGGTTGAAGAGACTCCGATAGCGCCCTGACGGAGACCTTCGTCAAGGATTTTGGAAATGCGGTTCATTTGCTCAATATTGCTGCGAGTTTCCGACCACCCGATAACGCCATCCTTGCCTGCTTCGGCTCTTAACTCTGCGACTGTTGTGGCATCGACGGGGTCGTTGAGTTCGAGCCGATCGTGGACGATCATCCGAGCCCCTTCGTGACTGATCCCAGTACCGTAATTCATGGGCCATTTGTTTTTCTTCGCGGCATACCATGCGTCAATGTTCAGCGCGCCCCATTCCAAATCCATGCCCGTTGTCACGCCATCTCTTAATGCAAGCCGAACAGCGAGTCCGTCCAGTGCATGGTAGTGTGTATCGATGAAACCGGGGGCGACGACATGGCCACTAGCATCGATGGTCTCTTTCCCTTTGATGGACTCGGTTGTGATAGCGGAGATCTTGCCATCCTTGATGCCAACATTTCGAACGGCGTCGAGTTTTGTCTCCGGGTCCATCACGCGACCGTTGAGAATCACAAGGTCGTAGTCGGCGGCCATGATGATGTTGATCGGGAAAAGACTGATCGCAAAAACAATGACGACAGTTTTCAACATAGTTTCTATTCCTATTCTGGCCGGAAAGTCGATCGACTATTGCCCCGTGATCTGTTGGTGAACGCGGATCGCGTTACCGCCGATGAATTTGGCCAGATCCTGGTCAGAGAATCCGCCTTCGAGCAGCATCGCACAAAGCTTGGGGAGATCGGTGAAGTCTGGGAACCACGCTGGCATGCCACCTGAGATATAGTCGGTCGCCCACGCAACATGATCGATTCCAACGGTATCTGCCAACTTCATCACCGCCTCTACGAATGCTTCAGCACTGCCAACGTTTCCGGCGAACGGTGCAACTGCCCATGTGCCGATGACACCTCCCGTTTGCGCAATAAGAAAGGCGTAGTCTTTTGACATGAATCGAGGGAAATCGTAGAGATAGGAACCAAAACGCTTCGAGTTGTACTTCATGAATCCATGGCTGAAGGTGATTGGTCCAGTTGATAATTCCGCAATTTGGTATGCACTTTCGAATGATGCATGCGCACAATCGATAACCATTCCCAACCGGCTTGCCTCGACGATCGCCTCTCGACCGAGTGGTGTGAGCCCCCCAAAGTGCGGTTCATCTTGTCCGTTGTCCCCCAAGTTGTTTTTGACATAGTGAAACGGACAGAATTTTCGCACTCCATCGGCATAAAGCGTTTCGAGTCGCGAAACATCGTTTTCGAGCATATGGCCGCCCTCGGTCGACAGCAGTAACGCAACTTTGCCGGACTCGTAAATGCGATCGATATCGCCGGAGTGTTTCGCAACCTCCATGGGCATGATTTCGAGTAATTCGTCAAGGTTGGCTTTCATATGCTGATAGAACTGCCATGCCTCACCTTTTTCCCAGTCACGATCCATGTGTGCGGTAGCCCATGAAAAACGGACAGTGGCGGGCGATAATTTTTGCCCCTTTGAAAAGTTCGAGATTCATGAGCAAAGCCCCATTCCAGCCGCCGGCCGAAGCGTCTGGTGACCCCAAGCGTCGAGTGTACACCGACGAGTTCAAGCAGGACGTCATCCGCCTGATTACGGATGAAGACTACTCCATCCGTGGCGCGGCCAAGGCTGTCGGCGTGTGTGAGCAAACTGTCCGGAACTGGTATCACAAGCTGGCTCCCAAGCCAGAGCCGATTGGTGAGGACGCATCCGTCGAACAGCTCAAGGCCGAGGTCAAGCGGCTGACCAAGGAACTCAAGCGAGCCGAAATGGAGCGCGACATTTTGGAAAAGGCGACGGCGTACTTCGCGAAGGATCAGCTGTGAAGTACGCCTGGATTGCTGAACATCGGATTGAGTTCTCCATCACTGAGATGTGTCGAGTGCTGAAGGTGAGCCGATCAGGCTACTACGACTCGCTGGACCGGCCTCAGAGCGAGCGGGCCAAACGGACTCTGCGCGTGCGCGAAGCCGTTGCTCAAGTCCATCAGGAAACCGACGAGATCTACGGCTCAAGGAAGATCACTGAGGAACTCAAGCATCGCGATGAACTCGAAACGGCCTGTCGAAACACGGTCGCCAAAGCGATGAAAGAGCTGGGAATCCGCAGCAAAACCGGCCGAAAAGTGTTCCGTCCGACAACGACTCAGGTCGATCCGTCGAAGCGGCCGGCTGCCAATGTGCTCGATCGCGAGTTCACTGCAACGGCTCCCAACCAGAAGTGGGTGACCGACATAACCTACCTGGCCACGGCAGCCGGCTGGGTTTACCTGGCTGCCGTTGTGGACCTGTTCAGCCGCAAGGTCGTGGGCTGGTCTGTGAGCCACTCGTTGGCCACTGACTTGGTTCAGGCGGCTCTCAAGGATGCCATTGAGAAGCGACGTCCTGACGGCTCAAAGCTGTTGCATCACAGCGACCGCGGCTGCCAGTACACAAGCGATTCGTATCAGAGGACACTGCGAACTCTCGGCATCACTTGTTCGATGTCGAGGACGGGCAACTGCTACGACAACGCAGTCGCTGAACGGTTCTTCTGGAGCCTGAAGTACGAGTGGACCAACCATCAGATCTATGCCGATCTGGAGTCTACTCGTGCCAGCGTGTTCAACTACATCGAGATGTTCTACAACGAACGTCGGCGGCATGAAACGCTCGAATACGTCTCACCCAACGACTTCGAATGCCAGTTTCACAAGCGAACGGCCGATCACCGAAGAGTCGAGAAAACCGAGGCGGCTGCAGCGGCCGTCTAACACAAATCCGCCACTGTCCGTTTTTCATGGGCTACCGCAGTGTCCTGGCTTGGCAAAGTTGATCAGCGGAAAGTCGCCTGTAAAGCATATGTAGGCGCACTTGTTGATGCCGGCAATCATCCCTTCGAGATTCTCTTTGAGATGAGCGTCACCCTTGTAGACAGAAGGTGGCATGCCAACCTTGTCAATTCCTCTCGTCTCCCAGACGCCGAGGTGGCTGTGCAAATCCAGACTCGGGTTTTCACGCAGAATCGCCGTCGCTTTTTCCAGGCTATCTGCAGAGAACAGCGATTCGTCTAGAGCCTTGCCGAATTGCTCATCTGAAGAGAGTTCGCTTCCTTTTGTCGTCGTAGGATTAAGGGAAATATGCTCCATGTAAAATGCCTCCAATTTCTCTAAGTATTGGATGCCAGCCATTCTCTTGCGGAGTCGAGCTGACTGTGGTCAAAGTACTGAATCTTCGCCGAGGTGACGGTACTTATTGGTCTCGGTGATCATCACACTAGAGGTAGTTTCAAAACTTCTGATTAATGTGAACGGATTGGCAAGCGAATTGCATACCAGTGCCTCCGAAAGGAGACACTCAAATGTTAATCACCCTGCCGATGTGGCCCAATTTGGGTCGGAATCGAACGGGGGCCAGGACGACTCCGAAGCCGTATCTCAATGATGAGCAATGGAATCTGATCGAAGACCTCTTTCCCGAGCCAGTCATGACCATCGCCGGAGGACGCCCGCGGGTGCCCGCTCGGCGATGTTTGGAAGGCGTGTTATGGGTACTGGTCAGTGGCGCACGATGGAAAGATTTACCAGAACGATACCCCAGTCCTGCAACATGTTGGCGACGACTCAAAGAATGGACCGAGTCGGGCGTGTTCCGCAAGGCGTGGATTCGCTTGTTGGGGCAACTTGACGAGTTTCGCGAGATTGATTGGGAGGAAGCCATCGCCGACGGGACGTTTGCTCCTGCTAAAAAGGGGGCGCATCGGTCGGCAACACGAAGAAAGGCAAGGGAACGAAAATCATGTTGATGGTGGATTCTCAGGGCACCCCGTTGTCCGTTGACATCGCAAGTGCCAACAAGGCGGAAGTCAAGTTGATTGAACCGCTCATCGATCAACGAGCCCTCGATCGGAAACCGGCACGGCTGATGTATGATCGGGCCGCCGACAGTGATCCGCTCCGCAACCGACTGGGCCTGCAACAGATCGAGTTGATCTGTCACCATCGACGAAGCCGAAAGAAACCTGCAACGCAAGACGGACGCGCGGCCCGACGATTGAAGCGACGCTACCGCGTCGAACGAAGCATCAGCTGGTTGTTCAATCATCGAAGACTGACGGTCCGCTACGAACACTATGACCACCTCTATTTCGGCTTCGTTCAACTCGCCTGCATGTTCACGTTAATTAAATGGTTTTGAAACTACCTCTAATCAAAACCCAAATGTGTAGAAGTTGCTCATTCGATCTTCGATGTGATTCGTTCCGGCCACTGGACCAACATCGCCAAGATACCAACGGATATCGATCTCCGGTTTGGAAAGGTCAACATTCACATTGATCAGCGTGCGTTCTTTCGGCCCTGCTTCAGCCTTCTCGTCGTCAATGAACGCGCAATGAATCGCATCGGTCAAACTTGTGGCATCCTCACGTTTGAAGGGGGGCTTCAGTCTTGCGTAGGCATCGTTCAGCAAAACCTGGCGAGTAAATGAATTGTGTTCAGCCTCCATGTTGATTTCAGGAAACGTGTCTGGAGTCGGAAAGAGATGCAACGGATGGTTCGTGATGAAGAATGGTTCGCCCGCTTTGCGATCCACAAAAACATAAGCCTGGGTTTTCTGATCAATTTCAAAAGCGGTCGCATTCCCTTGGCGATCAGCGATCAAGACGTGTGCATTGATCAGAACCTGCGTGAGGTGGTTTCTAAGAATCAAGTGCTTCGCTTCTTCCACCGTCGCACACGTCGAGAGGATGTATCCAAATGATTGAATCATCGTGATCCCGGAAACGTCCATGCCTCCCGAAGGAGATGTTTCGCCTCCCACGCCCCACGGATCATGGAACGCGGTGACATAGAGTCCTTCCTCATTGATGCCGTCAATCCATGGAGAGAGAACCTCGTGTCCACCAACCTGAATTGTCTTGTAACCTTGATCGGGCCGGGTCTCCAGGACGATGCCGCGCTCCCAGCAATTGTGTGCCCCTTCGGGTGGGGTTTTGCCGATGAGTTCACTCCAAAGCACCATCGCCATGAGGTCAAAGTTGCGAGAGGCAAAAGTCGCTCCGGTATCGGTCTTCTCGCAGGGAAGCACGACCGCGGAGCAGGTGTTGGCTCCGAGACTGACACCTCTAGTTGAGTCGTAGAAGTCGTAGGGCAGTGTCGTGCCATCAAAGATGACGTCGTCTTCATCTAGGCCGTAGGCTTTGAGAACTCCCTTCGATTTTTCCAACATTTCGGGCCAGTTCCGCGACAGATACTCTCGGCGGGCCTTTGCGTAAACCGGATCATCATAAACGCAGAGTTTGGTACCGTACTCCTCGCGGGCCAAATTGCCCAAATCGTGGCCAATCTCTTCATTAGTACCGGACACGATGATGTGACGCGGGTGCGTGTAATCGCTGTCCTTGAACTCGTAAACCGGCTCATTCTTTATGATGCTCATTCCGTTTCCTTTTGACGTGCGAATCCAACTCTCAGATCATCGAACTGGTCAATCGATCAATTCAAAGTCGCTCAGTTTCCAGGTCTTGTTGATATAACCTTCGAGTGGGCCGTAAAACCTAAAGACGACGAAGAAGCCTTTTTCGGGGTCAGTCTTAATCCAGTTCTTTTTGTTGACTCCCGCGGGTAATTCCGCACCGAAGTAAACGTCCACTGAACCATCGTCATTGACTTTTGGATCTCGCATGCTGCCAATTGTGATGTTACCACCCGAATTGAGCAGGCTGCGGCTGGTTGGATCGTAAGCGGTCACGGCCCAAAAACGCTTCACGGGTGGGTTTGCCGGTACTCGCAATCGATAGGTCTTGTCACCGATCAGATAGTTGGCCTGTTTGTCTCGGAAACAGGTCAAGTAAGCTGTTCCGACCCCTGGGGTGGTTGAAAGCAGATTTGGCGAAACACAGATCGCCTGATAATGCCACAATGTCCGAGCGTCGATATCGTTATGACCGCGAAACACAAACTCGGTGTTGCGAACGAACATTTTCTCCCAATGTCTTTCTGGCCAATAGTTGATCTCCGGTTCTCGAGATGCATAAGTAATGGCCCGCGACATGGCGACGCCCTGCAGGGCTGCCTTGTGAAAGATCTTTTGCATTCTATCGTCTGGTGCGAACGGTTTACCTTTCTCAATCCCAATCGTTGCGAGATCTCCCAGGAGTTCCTTACTGAATAATTCGGAGGGTTCATGTTGAATAATGTCGTTAAGCAGTTTGAAGTAGGAACCATCTTCGGGTGGAAGTGTATTGGCTCCCTTGCCTGAACAATTCACTGCCTTCCCTCGACGGTTTGGTTCACTCAGTGGATAAACCTTGAGTCTTTCTTCAAACCATTTGACGGCCTGGTCACCGTTACCGACCTCGCCGAATCCTCGCATCATTGCCCAGATCCGATAGCTGGGTGAGTGAAAGACATAGTATCCTTCAGGTGCATCATCCTTGTAACCGGGTGGAAGAAAAAGGTATTTACCGCCTTTGCCCTTGTCTGGTCCCGTCGCTCCGAAGTCCGTCAAGTATTTAAACGCGGCATCGTTCGCGTTGCCGTACATTCCGGCCGGAATTTCCACGACGGTCGGGCCGTCGATTTTTAGATCAATCGAGGCGAACGCGTAGACGGTAATGTCGTTACCTGTTAGATAATTTTCGCTTGGCTTCATGAAGTCCGCTTCGACTCCAATGTCTGAAGAAGTCCTAAAACCAAAATCACGCGTCTGCGACTTCACGATGGTGTAAAGCGACATTGCAGGAAAGAAATCCATGTAAGCCTGAGTCGCCCTTTGCAAATCCAGTTCGTCGTAGAGCTTTCGTGTCGACTGTTTATCAGGAAATGCACCACCTTCGAATTTCAACGTGCCAAAGTTGGTTTCGATGACAGCGGGAGCCGGGACGAAGTCTATCGCCGTTTGCTTTGGTTCATTCGATTTGAACAGATTGGCATCCTGGGCATAAGATACACCAGCAAATGCAAAGACGATCGCGAGGAATGCAATTGGTTTCGATAATTTCATATTCATCATTTCCCTGAAATTAATTGACTAGCTCAATCTCGCTCGGTCGCCACGACTTGTCGATCCAAGCCTGTTCGGGTCCATACATCCGGAAAACAATCCACCAACTTTTGCTGGGGACTGTTTGCAGCCAGTTCGCATTCTTGCCCTCTGGTGCTTCTGGAGAGAAGTAGATGTCGTATGATCCGTCGTCGTTCTTCTGAATTCCGTCGGACTGACTGCCAACTGTCGGAAACTGTTGATCGGTTTGGAGCTGCGACCGTGTCTGAGTGTCATAAACGGTGACGGCCCAGAAGTCTTTCGCAGGCACATTGGGAGGGACGGTGAGCTTATAGGTTTTCGCCCCGTCCAATGCCTGATCGTTTGAGTCGACCATATTCATTGCGTAATCGGAGCCCTTTCCTGGGATCGTCACGGCCATTGCAGGTGAGACGCAGATGTAGCCGAAGTGGAAGAAGATGCGAGCATCAAGAACGCGGGCACCGTTGCGAGTGAACGTCGTGTCCTTGTCGCCGTAAGCCATCAACCAAGGACTGTCTGGACCATAGACAAACTGGCCTGGGTTTCGCGGATAGATCGAGATCGCCCGAGCTGCTCCGTTAGCAATCGCCGCAGCGTCAGAGAGGATTTGCTTCATGCGATCGCTCGGGCGAAATTTCTTTCCCTTCTCGATGCCGATCGACGCAAGCAGGCCTTTGCGTTCCGGCCCCAGGAAGCTGTCCGGCTCAATTTGAATCAACGCGTGAATTCTCTCAAAGAAGCTGACATCGTTGGGCAGAATAGTATTGACAGTCTTGCCGGAAATGTTGGTGAACGACATGTCTTTAGGAGAGGCCGCTCTTGAAAGCGGATAGACCTTAAGGTTGTTGCGAATGTTATCGGAAGCGGCCTTTAAGCCTTTGTCGAGCAGCCCCCGCATGAACAACCAGTGTCCGTAGGTATTGGTTTTGACCACAAAATATCCGTCGGGTACCTCTCCCTTGAAGCCAGGTGGAAGCACCAAATACTTGCCACCTTTTCCCTTATCGGGACCAGCCATTCCAAGGTCAGTCACGTAAAGGAACGCCCTGTCGTTGATCATGCCCAGCATGCCTTGGGGCAATTCGATGACTGTGGGTCCGTCCCGCTTCAAGTCGAGAAATCCCATCGCGTACATCGTCGAAGTATTCCCAGTCAGGAAGAGACTTTTCGAGTCCATCAGCTTGTCGAAGATGACAATTTCATGACATTCATCCGCACCGGCTGCGGCTAGCCCGGCGCGAATCTGTTCCATCGACATCGCGGGAATACAGCTCAAAAAGGCTTCCACGGCTCGGCCGCGATCCATGAAGTCGTAGAGTTTGGTAACAGTCTTCTCTTTTGGAACACCGTCGAAGAATTCGAGAGTACCAATCGATGTTTCCACCTTGTCCGCAACAGTGATCGACGGCGGGACGTCGGACGCCATTTTCAATTTCGGAATTTGAGTCAGATGTGGCCCGGCTATTAACCCGAGCACAGCGATCGCAAGTATGGTACCCTTCATATCTCGTTACTTTCTGGAATGGATGGAGTCGTGTCTGGGCACATCTAATTCACTTTCTCAATTTTGTTCATTGGGAAAGTTTGATCGAAGTACGCTTCTTCCGGGCCGTAGAGACGAAGGTAAACGAAAAACGACTCGCCTTCGTTGGTCTGGATCCAGTTGAGCTCTTTTCCTTTCGGTGCGGTTGGCCCAAAATAGAGATCAACCGATCCGTCTTTGTTTTTGATCAGCCCTTTCGTTCGGGATGAGCGGTCCGAGCGTTTCGTTTTGTTACGGATAATGAGACGATTCTTGATGTCGTAGACTGTCACCGACCAGAAATTGGCAGCAGGCGGATTCGGCTCGATCCGAAGTTGGTAGTGTTTCCCGCCCATCAAGGCGTTGCCGTCCGCATCGTAGTAACTCCCCAAATAGGCTGACCCCTTGCCTGGGACGCGCGATACCATTCCGGCCGACGTCGTCGTGGCTTCAAAACCGTAGGACGCACGTTCGTTAAATTGAGAGTAGTTCTTAAGGTCAATTTTGGGATTCATGCCCGCCATCGCGTCTTCCCATCCAGAGTCACCCCGGTAAAGACTAGTGGCGAACATCTCTTTCGTTTTGTTGAACGAGATTGCCTGGGCCATCGCCATGCCAACATCAAGAGCCTTTTGCATGGTCTCTTTTTGCTTGTCTGTCGGCTTGAACGGCTTGCCTTTTTCGATCCCCAGATCTTTGAGCCAAGCATAGAAGAACCGGTCACGTTCTGCCATTGGTTCGCGCTGGACGTAGGCGTTCACAAGTTTCCAGAAGCGGAAGTCACGAGGTTGAGTGTTGATCATGACCTTGTCGCCCGGTTTGGGGGCGTATTTGATGAACTTCGTTTTGGGTGGCTTCTTTGCCTCAGAGAGTTTATAGGCTTGGACCGCAGTCCTGAGTTTCTTTGCTTCTTCACCCGTGCCAAGTGCCCTGTAGAAGTAAAGCACAAGGAAGGTGTTGGACTGAATGGTCTCCCCCTTGAAACTCTTCGGAGCTTTCTGACCGGGGCCGAGCAACAACAGCGTCTCCGGCTCGCCTGAACCGATTTCTTTGAGTGGCTGCATCCAGGCGTTGTTGACGACGCCGTAGATTTCCCCAGCGGGAAGATCGAGGACAACCGGGCCCGTCTTCGACATATCCGACATTGCGATTGTGTAGGGAGTGGTCACGTTGGCTGTCATGTAGGGATAAACGCCGTCGTAGCCATCACACAAACTGAAGAAGACGTCCTTCTCGCTCATCTTTTGATTTATTAGCATCGCCGGATAAAGCGTTTCAAAGTTCATCATGGGCATCGCCCACGTGACCAATTGCGTGGCACGCTGCAATGCGATTTGCTCATGCAGCAATTCGGCCGTTTTTTTCGTGATTGTCTGATCCTGAAATTTGAGTTTTCCAAGATAGGTGTCCCGCGACGTCTGTGCGGATGCTGATGAGTAGCAAAATGCCGCTAATGCGATCAGGCCAAACGGCAATTGACAGTTGGTTCTCATTGTATGAAGTCCTGAAAGAAGTGATTCTCGCACTAGCGCGGTTGCTATTTGAGAAGTTCCGGATCGCTCGGCTTCCATGTTTTGTCGTAGAACGGTTTCAACGGGCCATAGAGTCGAAAGATGGTGTGCCATCCTTTTCCTGGAACCGATTGAATCCAATTGTTTTCAAACCCTTTTGGAGGCTTGGGGCCAAAGTAAATGTCGTAGGAGCCGTCCTTGTTTTGCACGAGTCCTTTCTGATTGTTGTCCAAACCGGGAAACTGCTGGTCGGTTTGCAGCATGGAACGCGTTTGCGTGTCGTAAATCGTGAACGACCAGAAGTCTTTTGCGGGCACGTTGGGCGGCAGGTGAATCTTGTAAGTTTTGCTGCCATCCAACGCGTTTTCGTCTTTGTCCAGATATGCGATGAGATACTGTGATCCTTTGCCGACATTCTTAATCGCCATCGCAGGCGTGATTCCCGTGGCGTAGAAGTGCATATAGATTCGCGAATCGATAAGTCGCACGCCATCAAGCAGGAAATCGTAGCGTCCTTGAATGAACGGATTGGTCCAGACCCGTTTGCCCGGATAGACATACAATCGTTGATCCCGGGGTCGAGCCGTCAAAGCCCGCGCCGTAATCGCGGCAACATTTGCGGCATCGGTCAGGATTTTTTTCATGCGGGCGTCCGGCTTAAACTCTTTCCCTTTTTGAATTCCGATGGTTGCCAGCCAGCCGAGGATTTCAGGGTCGAGTGCATCGGTCGGCTCACGCTGGATCACGTCATTCAGTTCTTCCCAATATCCGTAATCCATCCGGTGGATGGTGTTGTGAAACTTGCCCGAAACATTCACGAAAGACATCTTTGGAGGATTGTCCTTTTGTGAAAGCGCGTACACGCGGAAGTGCTTTTTGGTGGCGTCAACCGCAGGTTTTGTGGAGCCATCCTCTTGAAAGCCGCGCCACAAGACCCAGTTGCCATGCGTTTCAGTTTTAGCAACGTGATATCCCTCGGGCACGTCTCCTTGATAGCCGGGAGGAAGAATCAGAAACTTCCCGCCCATTCCTTTGTCCGGTCCCGCGTTGCCAAAGTCGGCGACATATTTGAACCATGCATCGTCGATTAGCCCCAGTACATTTGGAGGCGTCTCGATGACCATCGGTTCGTCTCCCAGTTCCAGCCATAACGCCATGTACACAGAGACCGTGTTCGGCGTAAGCCACAACGCTTTGGAGTCCATCAGGTCCTCAAACAATAGAGCCGTTCGATTCGCAGGCCCGAATCCAAGCAAGCCACTTCGCATGGCATTCATTGAAGATATTTGGATCGTTGATAGATAGGCTTGTGTCGCTCGTTGGAAATCGAGTTGATCAAAGACCACTTGAGTTGTTGCAGCATCCGGAACACCATCGGAAGACCGCAGCGTACCAATCGGCGTTTCTAGTATGTCAGGAGTTGAAATGCCGTCGGGAATCTCGGTTGTCATCTTCATTTTCGGAGGTTGATAGGTAGTTGCGAATGCTCCTGCGAACACAGCCGATATTCCAATTAGCGCTAACGTAGTCTTCATAATTGTTCTTTCTAATTACAGACGATGCATGTCAATTACGGTGTGGGAAACCGTTTCCTGAATTGAGATTTGAAAACAATCGAGAAATAATTTGAGTCGCCTGGGATTGCCTTCGCCCAGGATAATGTCCCGGTACACCTCAGGCGTCTGTAGGTTGTATTTGGCATTGAGTGCTCGATGAGCAGCACTGATGTATCGCGTCGTCTTGCCTTCCTTTTTGTACCGCTCAATTTCTTCCTGCTGGGATTGCAACACCTTGGCACGATCAGCCTTCCAGTCCCCGAGCGTCTTTCCTCGCGACTTGTAGTCGTACTCGATGAAAGCCATTAGCAGCGTCCGAACAACGACGAACGCGGCGTTCCGGTACAGAGTGTCGAACGTCGCCGAATCAGCATAGAACAGGGATGCGTAGTCTGAGACCCCTTCTGCGCTGCCTTTGTTGAAAGGCTGCTTCAGCTTGTCCACTTCGCCGATGGTTTGGGCCGGATTCTTGTGAACTCCGAAATAGGTCCGCTTGGCGATATCAAAATGCTCTGGGCTCCTGCGCCACAATCGCTCCGGAGACCCAGCGTCTTCCTGGATTTCGCCAGAGAACAGCTTCTCGTGGTCGACGTAGTTGCCGTAGTGAGGCATCTGTATCTTTTGTTGATAGGCAGCTCCGCGACCCGATCGGGAGATCTCAGATTTGATCCAGCCAACAACTTCCTGGTTCACTTTGTCAGAAGGCTGAGGCTCTTCTTCGGGCGGCATCGTGCCCAGTTCAAGTTGTGCCAGGACCCTCGGCCACTTCTCCGCGTCCCTGGAATCAGTGAAGCCAGAACTCAATCGGCTCAAGTTGACATCGCCCTCGGGTTCGTTCTCACCATGGCACGACTCGCAGTAATCGTTCAGAAAAGGCTTCACAACCTTGTCGAACCCCTTCTTGCTGGCTGCTGCCTGCTTATCTGCATCAGCGGCACGAACTGGAACCACCATGCAGAGGAGCAAACAAACAAAGCCAGAAGCTGCCATCTTCATGCAACGACTCCAATAGTCTTGATCATATCACTTGACGTCGCGGCAACAGCCCATCGGAATATTGCGAGTCAGGAACGCTGGGAGGTATGCTATCATACTTGGTTGTCGCTTTAAAGGACAAGCGCACTGTATGCAGAGCAGTTCTGCCCCGCCCTCGTACGGGACGTTGAACCAAACAAACCGAAGTCGTCAGCACTGACTTCGTCCAAAAGCGGCGAGAAGCCATCATAAATCGATTGTGTCGCACGAAGTGAGTGTCTGATAGCTCCTATGTTCCAAAGCCAAAACACAACTCAAAAGCAGATATACATGTCCATCAACTTGGAACATCGTCTCATACGATCCTGCTGCGCCTCAGGTAGAGACCTCAGTCTGCTGACTTTGATCTTTTCGGCAGCTTTCCTGTTCGCGCAGGAAGCTGTCGCTGGGAAACCAAATATTCTACTTTGCCTCGCGGACGATCAGTCCTTCCCGCACGCCAGTGCATACGGCGAACCGGTGATCAAGACGCCCGTTTTTGATCGTGTCGCCCGCGAGGGTGTTCTGTTTACTCAAGCCTATTGCGCTGCACCGTCCTGTACGCCGTCGCGGAGTGCAATTCTGACTGGTCAGGATATCTGGCGGCTGGGGCAAGGCGGGCAATTGTTCGGAACACTACCCGCTGAGCATCCGGTTTATACGGACCTACTGGCCGCGACCGATTACTTCGTGGGGTATTCCGATAAAGGCTGGGCACCGGGAAGCGTGCAAGCCGGCGGACGCAGTTCGAATCCAGCGGGACGGTTCTTCAAGACGTTTCAGGACTTCTTTAGCAAGACGCCCAAGGACAAACCGTGGTGTTTCTGGTTCGGCAGTCGCGACCCGCATCGTGGCTACCGAAAAGGCAGCGGAATACAGTCGGGCATGGCCCCGTCAAAAGTGAATGTCCCCGACGTCTTTCTAGACACCCCGGAGGTTCGCAGCGACATCTGCGACTACTTTTTAGAGATTCAGCGTTTCGATCAACAGATCGGCGAGATGTTGAAACTGATCGACCGAGCCGGGCAACTGGATAATACGTTGATCGTGATCACCAGCGACAACGGTATGCCTTTTCCACGTGCCAAGGCAAACCTCTATGACCTGGGATCGCGCATTCCGCTCGCCATTCGCTGGCCAAAGAGCGTGCCGCGCGGGCGCACGGTCGATGACTTTGTGAATCTGACCGACCTCGCGCCGACGTTCCTGGAGGCGGCGGGCATGACACCACCTGAGGAAATGACGGGACGCAGCCTGCTGAAGCTGCTGACATCTACGAAATCCGGAAAAGTTGAAGCAGATCGCAATGCGGTCTATACGGGACGGGAGCGGCATGCCTGGTGCCGCATTGACGGCAAGGGTTACCCCGCGAGAATGATCCGGACAGAAAAATTCCTATACATCCGCAACTACGCGCCAAACCGTTGGCCAGCGGGTACCTACCGCATTCGGACTAACGAAGGGCACTACGGAGATATTGACGCCTCGCCGACTAAGGACATCATGATTGAGCTGAGGGATGGGAATCCCCGTCTGTTTGATCTGGCTTTCGGGAAGCGTGCCCGGCAGGAACTTTACGACTGCCGCAAGGATCCGTATCAACAACGCAACCTCGATTCAGACCCTGCGTATGCGGCAACTCTCAAAGACCTGTCCGCCCGACTTACCAAG
The DNA here is from genome assembly GCF_007859715.1 of Rubinisphaera italica. Lineage (NCBI taxonomy): Bacteria > Pseudomonadati > Planctomycetota > Planctomycetia > Planctomycetales > Planctomycetaceae > Rubinisphaera > Rubinisphaera italica. The sequence goes on along the minus strand of NZ_SJPG01000001.1, from coordinate 2,125,335 downwards.
CACCTTGAGGAAACCGGCGACCCGCGCGAGACGTCCGGTGAGTCTCCCTGGGATGCATGGGAATACCACGGACGAAAGAACTGGCCCATAATTCCGGAGTAGACCCCGACATTGCAAACATATGTAGCGAAAGTCGCCAAGACGTCGCCAAGACTTTTGGTACTTCGAACGTGGCCAAAACTCTTGGCGAGTTTCGATACCCCGACTAAATCCCAGAGAAACGCTCGATGAATCCCAATAAAGGAATATAGATGATGAGAAATACGACAATCCTGATTGCTGCCATTGCGGCTCTCTTCAGCAGCGATGCGAGAGGTGCCGATAAACCGGTCAAGGTCTACATCTTGGCCGGACAGTCAAACATGGAGGGACAGGCCAAAGTCGAGACGTTTGACTATATCGGCGAAGATCCGGCAACAGCGCCTTTGCTCAAGGAGATGCGCGGACCGGATGGCAAACCTCGAGTTTGCAAACGAGTGTGGATTTCCTATCTGACTGGATCGCCGGATCGCGGACTGCTGGGTGAGGGATTCGGTAAGCTCACGGCTGGTTACGGATCGCGAAGTAACCCGGCCGAAGATGGCGGCAAGATCGGCCCAGAATTTACCTTCGGCTTAACGATGGAGAAGGCTTACGACGGTCCGATCCTGATCATCAAGACTGCATGGGGTGGCAAGTCGCTGAACACTGACTTCCGCCCACCCAGCGCTGGGACCTACGGGTTTAACGAGAACCAGTTGGAGAATTTCAGGAGACAGGGCAAGGACATTGAGCAGATTAAAGCCGACAAGGAGAAAGCCTCGGGCCGGTACTACCGACTGATGATCGATCACGTCAAGAATGTGCTTGCGAATCCGAAGCGCGTCATGCCCGATTACGACGCCAATACGGGCTATAAGATCGCTGGATTCGTCTGGTTCCAGGGCTGGAACGACATGGTCGACAGCGGCACGTATCCCGAACGTGGCAAGGCGGGCGTCGGTTATCCGAAGTACAGCGAGTGGATGGCCGACTTCATCCGCGACGTCCGCAAGGACCTGGCTGCTCCGAAGATGCCGTTCGTCATCGGCGTACTGGGCGTCGGAGGGCCGATCGGCGAGGACTACAGTCCGCGATATAAGGTTACGCATCAGAACTTCCGCGACGCAATGGCGGCTCCGGCCAGTCTGCCAGAGTTCAAGGGCAACGTCGCTGCCGTTCGTACCGAGCTGTATTGGGACCAACCCCTTGCGGCTATCGAGGCCAAACTTGGTGAAGTCAGAAACATGGCTCGTCAGCTGAAGAATAAAGCCAAAGGCTCGGCCAACGAAGATGGCAGCATGACGCCCACTCAACAGAGGGAATACGTCGCGGAGTACCGCGCGAAGCTGATCTCCGCGAAGGAGGAGGCAATGTGGGAAAGCGGCGCCTCCAACGGCGGCTATCACTATCTTGGTTGTGCCAAAACCATGGCCCTGATCGGCAAGGCGTTCGCAGAGGCGATCGTCGACATGGAGTAAGCCGCTCCAAAATCCCTTCCGGAGCCAAATGGGGCTCGAATCATTTGGGACTTCGGTTAACTGTCACGTCATGTCGTGCATTGACAGCATAATCGAGGCTGGCCATTCGTCGAATTCAGCCCCGAAAAGTTCTAACCGTGTCTGGTTGCCCCGACTATTTTTCGAAACAAGCCCTTTGGCCAACAAGTCAAAGGGCTTTCTCATTGTGGGGACTAGACTTACGTCATCGAGAGTCCAGTTCAAACATATGATTTCGAGCAGACGACATTTGGCAGAGTAATCTGCCGTAAGCCACTTCTCTCGAAGGCTTTGCGAAAGTTCAAACGCTTTGACCGCAATATCGATGATTTCGTGTCTGCCTCGATCAGCAACGTCGATTTCGAGCTTCAACTGATCTTCTCGATCCCGCAGTTCCTGGCTCTTCGAAGCGAACGTATCGGAGTTGATCTCTTCGAGCATCCGCAAGTTGAGCAGACGGTTCTGCTGGTCCCGTACCTGCACAAGCTCCTCTTGCAGTTGCTTTGCTTTTGTCGCTGAAGATCGCTCGTCCCAATTCGTCGCCTGCCGAAGTTCTTCACGGATGAGATCACGGAAGTCGTCATCCTCAACTCGAAGCGAGTCGAAGATTTCAAGCATCTGTGCATCAAGTTCTTTCTCGGTCAGCCGGATGCGAGGGTGGTCGCCTTTGTGGTACTGGGTGCAGCGATAGTACATGTACTCTCGCTCGCCGCTCTTGGTCATCTTCGTCTTCCGCTCGCCAGTGATCGGTGAACCACAGTGACCACATTTGATCAGGTCGCTGGCGTAGGTCATCTGATGCTGCTTGTAGACCTTGTGGCCTAGGAGGGCCTGCACACGATCCCAGAGCCGCCGCTCGATGATCGGGGTATGGGTGCCAGGATACCATTGGCCTCGGAACTTGATGTCACCAATGTAGGAACGGTCGTTCAGAATGGTGTAGAGCTTGCTTCGTCCAAATCTTGGCACGGATGGGAGCCACTCAATCCCTTCGTTTCGGAGTGTTTCTACCAACATGTCGAGAGTGTGGTTGTGGTAACCGTACAACTCAAAGATACGCCGTATCTTGATGGCGTTCTCGGGATGAAGCTCAATGATGCTGCGGCCATCGATGCGGACATTGCTGTATCCGTAGGGTGGCCTTGTTGGAAATAAACCACTCGCTACTCGACGTTCGAGTCCTTCTTTGACATCCAGGGATTGCTGCTCGGTGTAGAAACTCGCCATGCTCGCCAACATTCGCCGCTGCATCTGGGAGGTTGCGTCTGATGGGGATGTCGTCGTTCGCTACAATGGTCCTGCTCCTATCTTCAAAGCGTTCAAGTACTCTGACGAGCAAATAGCGGATTTGCTGGAGTAGTCAACGTAGATATAAAAAGGGCCAGTCATGCAAAAGTTACAAGTCCCTGTCCACTTCAAAGATGGAATGCAAATGAGCCGGGGTAATTCGTTGGCTTCATGAGTCGGGGAAAGCAGTCCGGACAGCCGAGTGCTGACAAACTCGCGAATCTCATCCCGAACGCGTCGATAGTGATTCATACCTTCTTCTTCAGCTCACCGACCATGGAACAGCCGCAGTGACCGCAGCTGATCAGCCTGGCGAAAGCAAATGCTTCTCGTTTCTTGGGCTTTCTGAGTTTGTTGGTTCGACGTGTTGCTCGGACCTCCTGAACCTTGTCCCAGCATTTACGACTCACCAAGCCCTCGTGGATTCCCTTGTACAACTACTTCTTGAACAGGAAATCCCCGTAGTAGAATGAATTCTTGAACATGTACTGGACGACCGCCCGGAAGTTACCTTCGCGCTTCAGTGGCAGCCTTTCCTCCATTGCCAAGAGGCTAACTTCTTCAAGCGAGACGTTGCCAGCCACGTATCGCTCGAACATCCGCTTCACGATCGGCCCGGTTTCAGGATCAGGAATGACCACTTACTTTTTGTTTGGGCCTTCGACATTCAGGTAGCCCAACGGTGCTTTGCTCGGCCAGATTCCCTGCTCAGCCTTCTCCAGCATTCCTTTTTTGACTTCCTCACTGAGGTTGTCGACGTACTGGCGAGCCATCAGCACTTTGATCCCGTGCATGAATAGCTCAGATGTGTGCGAGTCGGGAGAAAGGACAAAATTCTCTTTAACGAAGTGAATAATGACACCCAGTTCGTCGAGCGTCACATAGTCCTTCAAGTTGCGATAGAGTCGATCGGTCTTTTCGACCAGGATAGTATTGCAGCGGCGGTCATCGTCTTTGATTTTGGCTTGCTTCTCGAAGAACTCGACCATGTCGTTGAATCCGGTTCGGCCAGCAGCTTTGGCCGTTTCAACATCAATGTATTCCTCGACGATCGCTATCCCATTCTCACCGGCATACTTACGCAATAGTTTTTGCTGAGCAGGGATGGAGAAGCCTTCTTTTCCTGCTCCTCCGAGGAAACTCGCGCGTACATGACGGCCGTTTTTGGATGATTTGAAAATTCGCGAAGCACGTGCTGCTCCTTTCGATTAATTTCGACAAACCGCTACGGCAATTGATCAGGAGTTAACGTGCGAATATCTTCAATGGTTCATTAAAATCTGAATTGCAAGAGATTTCAGTTTGAATAGATATGATCTATAGCGATCGGTTGAATTGTTGGGAGGGCGATTTGTTACTTAGGGAGCAGTTGGAAGATAAGCTTCGATCTCCGTTCCCTCACCCATTACGAAAAAGACGAATTTAGGAAAACGGAATCGCTCACCCACTTGGACATGCTTTTCATAGAGGCTGACGCGGTTGATCTCGCCGGGAAAAAATTGGGTTTCTGGTTCATCGACCTTCGCGAAGCCCATTGCCACCAGTGCCTTCTCTTGACTAGCCGCCCGGGGACGTGTGGTCGGAGTTATGGCGTAGAGCATGCCCGGTTTAGTGACCACCACATCCGTATGCTCAATACTGGTACGAAAGAAACGACGATCTGCAACCGTGTCGGGCATTTCCTGGAGCGTGTAATCGCGATCCGTGAAGAGTTTCACACCCAGCTTCATAATCGCCGGAGGCATCGGTGAAACGGGGATTGGTTTTCGAGTAAGTCCTTTTTGTGAGGCGAAGGCACCAACGTCTTCCAGTTTGCCGAACATGATGCGATCCGTAGAGCCTTTATGATCGCTTTGTGAAACCGTAAGCCAGATTGCACCGTCATGTTCGTGGAAGGTCGGGTATTGAAAAGACTCCGGTGTCTCAAAACGATATTTGCGTTCCCACGTTTGGCAATCGCGAGAGACGTCCACATTAAAGACGCTGCGGTTGCACCCATCAATGCGTGTGTTTTCCTGCCAGCCGAGATAATAGACGTCACCGAATCGATCGAAGGTCGGTTTGGAATTCAGTCCCTTCTGAACGAACGGCATTTCCTCGCCCTCGCTCCATTTCCTGCCATCCACACTCGTGGTGAAATGGTAGTTGCCAACATCGTTTCGACAGATCGCCATCCACGTTCCGTCGGGAAGGCGGTTTACGGCAGCCTCGCTGAGTTGTTGAGACTGGGGCTCATTGAAATGACCAATGACCTCGAAGGTGATTCGATCGTCCTTTACTAACGCGAGAGCATTCTGTTTGCCTGGCCAATTGTTGATGGCGACATATGTCTTGCCATCGAACTGCTTAAAGGAATCGAACAGGTACAGACCGAAAGCTTTCGCCGGTTTTTGAAATCCTTGTGCTACAGCGTCTGCGTAGAAGTGTCGTGGCTGCATGTCGAACACACCAGCAGCAGTCTTGAGCTTAGCTTTATGAATGCTGCTTTCAAAAGTCTCCTTACGGAGATCGAAGTCTCGATACCAGGTCTGAGCCTCACGATTGGCTCCATCTTCGCTGGCAAAATAGCACCGCAGGAATTGCCCGTTGAGTTTGAGAATCCGCGGTACGAAGCAAGCGCCGGCAGGCAGTGTTACGTTCTCAAAGACCTGTTCGGACTTCGCCATCGGGATCGTTTTATCAACTTCCAATGTCTTCAGATTTACGATGGAAAGAACGCAATACATCTTATCACCAGCGCCGTGTCCGGGCTGTACATCATTGTCGTGTTCGACAATGTAAGCTCGATCTCCCACGCACACAAACTCTGCATCATGAGCTCCCATCACTTGGGGAGCAGATACACGGACAAGGTGGTTCATGACCTGATCACCTGCCAGTGCAGCGTCCCATTTGGTCGGAATGAGTAACAAATTAATGAGATCTTTACTGACGTTCTCATCCGCATCCAGCGTTTCGCCAGCATGTGCGTTTATGGCCAGAAAGATCACCGAGAAACAAAGTATAATCACAGGAGACCATTGTCGAACTCTTAACATCATTAATATCACTTTCTTATTGAGCGATGCATTATTAGTGCATTAAATTCTAACTGCATGATTTATCCAAATACTCAGATTGCAGAGAATTGAAACAAGAGTGCACTCTTTTGTTGTAACATGCTTCTCAGCAGGATGGACAACGCATCCTCTCAGTTGAAAATGGCTTTCCCACCCACTGCTTCAATGGTTTCACGAAAGTATTTAGTATCTCGATTGTGCTTGCCTGATATCACTTTTTCATCATATCTGCAATCAACGTGCGTTTTTACAGGCAGGATTTGACTGTTGATCCGAAAGCAACCGATACCGTTTTCGGCACAAAACTGAAGCGATGCCAGCAACGCCTCGGCATTCGCCAGGCACAGCCCCGACAGTTTGACAAGTGCCGCATCTCGATTCATGCCGCTGATTGACTTGACCGTCGTATTGCGGAACTTGATCGGCTGCTCAAGAAAGATGCAGCAAAGTCCAAGTCGAATTCCTGTCGTGGATGGATTCTCCGTCATTGCTTCCAGTTACTCCGCCAATCGCAATTGCTGCGATACACTTTGAGTCACTTGTTTCGCCAGAGCTTCATTTCCCTTTGCGTTGAAATGAACTCCATCCGTAGATTGCCAATCCGCATGGTCTTCCACCAGTTCAAACAGGTTGTTCGTCGAAACGCCATTCCTCTTCATAATTTCAGCTGCAAGCTTGTTTCGCTCTTTGACCCGCTCCGTTTGTTCCGCGAAGGATTGCAAGTCAGTCTTCTCACGCACGGGCGTCGTGGTCGCCCAGATAAGTTGAGCACCGCCCGAATTCTCCTTCAGGGCAGCAACGGTTTGGGAAAGCCCATCCCGGTATTGGTCTTCGGTATAACCCCAGCCATGCAGGCCATTATTGAAATGAATGACAGAGAACTTGTACTGCTTGAGCAACAACAGGAGATCGTCATTGAATGTCGGATCAGACACACATTTCGATGTGGTCAATCGGGCACAATAGGCTTTGCCGGCGAGTTGTTTTTCGACAGCGCCGAAGTACCCTCTGGTGATCGAGTCCCCCACGAGCAGAACTCGGGGAAGATCGTCTTTGTCAGCATCCGTGACCCAAATATCGATCCACTCGATTCGTTCATGAACCGGTTCATCAGCAGGCAAAGAGTGGCACAGTGCCAACAGCGACAACAGAACGCAGAAATACTTCATCGGTGATTTCCCTCAAAGTTAAATATATTGATCACAACCCGTCGAAACTTGCTAGAGTCTAACGCATTAAACGATGGTGAGAACTCAGCCCGACCAGATGGGATGTGCGATGATGGCCTTAACACATTGAATTTGCTCAGGCAGTACGCGATCCATTCATTTTGGCAATGCTCTGGAATTTCTCGCAGACAATAAGTGATGTTGGCAGAGACACGCATCTCCTAAAATAACAATGCATCTGAGAAATTCCGCGAGCTACCGCAGCATTGCATAGATGTGATTTTACCTAATGCTTGTTGATGACACATTCGCATGTCCACATTGCTCGGCCGATAGATTCAATGTTCTTGTGGGGGTGATTGAGGAAAAGCTAGTGCTGGGTATGGCTTGTCTGGCATGCTAAACATGGCCGCGGTTGATCTTCCATTTGTAAACGCGCGGTCGACCACTCCGCGTTCATCGCTTGGTTCAGCCTTCTTGTGAATCGACGAGAGATCGCACAGTTCCTGCGTACTCATGTGTCACAACGACCTTGTCAGGGTAAACCCAAACAGCGAACTCTGGCTGCACATCGTCGGTTTGAAGATAAATGATCCAATCTTGCTTTGCATTCGACAAGACGTCTTGAATCCCGAGAACTAACTTCGGGAATGCCGCCACGGATTCATCACTGTAGAGGACAACCGTACGTGACCGCGCGCCATTCCATTTGAAAGGAATCGTGTAGTCGTCGTTCGCACGGAAATCAGTAGCAAAAAGCTTCTCAAGTTGTCCATCCAGCCAATCCAATTCCGATGAGAGGAGGCCTTCATTTGTGTCTGTTCCGCCCATATTGAACGGTTTCTTCATGTCGTAAATGTCGAAAGACTGCTGATCGACGACGTGCAATTCAAGCGAAGGCGTATGCTTCGGTTTTGCGGCTCGAAATTCTTTGTCCCAAGGTGAAAGAGAAGCTTGTAGTTTGTCTAGCCCAGCCGGTCCTGCGCCGTTGCACCTGACGGACAACGACAGTACCGACAGTATTTCCATGGACGAATCATCGGAGAGCTGATTTGCAGTTGGCCGTGTGGCTACGTTTCGCGGACTCGTCATATGCGGCCTATCTAATGGGCAAAATGGTTGGGTCGATCTCAAGGCACGCATTCACTGGGCGGTTCGATTTATGTGCGTGACAGGCGTTATCCGCCCGCATTGAATTGCTGACGATGGCAGCGTCAATATATCTCTCGGCGATTGGTCGTCATATTTCGGCAAACTTGCAGCCCGCATTCGCAATTCAAAAGAGCAATGCCGTTTATAGATTCGCCATTCGTCCGCTTTGATAATGCCACGCATATAATGGTATGATGTCAATTCCGCAAAGCTTGCGATGTTACCCAAAAGAAGGCTGATGATTTGCCAATCCATTTGACGACCCTAACTCGACGGAGTTTTCTTCAAGCTGCGGGTGCGAGTGTTCTGCTGTATGGGCACAACGTCCAGGCGTCAGCGGCTGGCGAAGTCGATGCCGATTTGGTTTATCTGCTGAACGATACTCACATTGGTGAAAAACACCCGGAGGATTCTCCGGTCCCCAATCATTTGCGCCAGGTTGTCACCGAGCTGGTGAATCGAACGACCAAGCCAGCGTGCGTGCTCATTAACGGTGATCTGGCTCTGAAGGATGGACAGCCGGGAGACTATCGGCATTTTGCCAAACTGATTGCTCCACTTCAGAAAGCTGGCGTCGATACCCATCTCACGCTCGGCAACCACGATCACCGCGATGCGTTCTATGAAATACTCAAAGAGCAGCGACCGGATAAGCCTCCTGTCGAGTCACGTCATATCGCCGTCATCGAAACACAGCATGCCAACTTTTCCTACTCGACTCGTTGCAAAAGACGATGGTGACTCAGGGAACTATCGGTACGCAGCAACTGGAATGGCTCGCCTCAGCACTCGATGGTTGGCAAACGAAGCCCGCGATCATCGTGGCCCATCATAATCCGCGTCTGGGAGGTGATCCGTTGCACTCTCCTGGCGGACTGATTGACTCGCAGGAACTGTGGAACGTCATTGGCATGCGGAAGTGGGTCAAAGCCTACATCCATGATCGCAGCTATGCCGAACATCAAGGCATCCACATTCTGAATACACCTGCGACGTCGTATGTCGCCGATCCGAAGAAATCAACGACCGGTTGGACGACCGCAAAACTGACTGCCAGCGGAGTCACACTCACCACGCACACCACCGACGTTCAGCATCCCTGGAATGGGGAATCGAAAACGCTGACCTGGCGGGGAGCATAACAAAGTACAAAAACATGAAACAGTTGATGAAGTGCGTATTGTTGGCAGCGGTGTCGCTGCTGTCCGTGTCAACATGTCACTCCGCAGAACCAATTCGCCTGCGAGTGCTCAGCTACAACATTCACCATGCAGAAGGTATAGATCGTAAGCTGGATGTCGAGCGGATCGCGAGTGTCATACTCTCTGTCAAACCGGACATAGTGGCCTTGCAGGAAGTCGATCAGAAAGTGAAGCGAACTGACAGTGTGGATCAGCCTGCTGAACTGGCTCGGTTGACGGAAATGAATGTCATCTTCGGTGCAAATATCGAACTGCAAGGCGGCCACTATGGCAACGCCGTACTGTCACGGTTTCCAATCACCCGACACAAAAACCATCTCCTACCCAATATCGACGACAGCGAGCAACGCGGAGTCATCGAGATGGAAATCAGTCTGCCGAAGTCCAATGAGTCGCTGCTGCTACTGGCCACACACCTGGACTATCGAGCTGATGAACGCGAACGCCTCGCCTCAGCGAAGTACATCAATGAGCTGATCGCGAGTCATCCACAACATCCCGCGTTGCTGGCAGGTGATCTGAACGCCACGCCTGACAGTGAAACGCTTCAACTGTTCGGGGAAAAGTGGACTCGTGCGAATGAAAAGCCCATGGCAACTGTGCCGGTGAATCAGCCGACGAAGCAGATCGACTTTATATTGCACCGTTCGGCGAATCGCTGGAAAGTTGTTGAGGTCAATGTGCTGGACGAGGACATCGCTTCAGACCATCGTGCGATCTTTGCCGTTTTGAAACTTCAAGCAGACGATGAATAGGTTTTACCGAATGAATTACCGCGTCCATCTGATCATCCTGACATTCCTGCTCGGCGTCGGCACTCGTGATGCGTCAGCCGAGTTACGGCTGGCAGGAATTTTCGCTGATCACATGGTTCTGCAACGGGACCAGCCTGTTCACATTTGGGGCTGGGCGGATGCTGGTCAAAAAGTGACCGTCTTTTTTACCGATCAGACAGAGAAGGTAGTTGCCAATCAGAATGGTGTTTGGTCCGTCACCTTCAAACCGATGAAGGCTGACCCACAAGGTAGGCAACTGCGAGTCGAGAGCGGCGGGCAGTCGATCGTGTTCGACGATGTCCTCGTGGGCGAAGTCTGGCATGCGAGTGGTCAATCCAATATGGCAATGAATGTTGATGCGATGGCGAAGGAACTGGAGGCTGTTGCGAAGGACATTTCTGCAGCTGACCTGCCCATTCTGCGGTTCTGCCGCATCAACGAACCAGAGAGCTCGCAGCCGTTGGACGACTTACGTCAGCGAGCAACTTGGACCGTGTGTGATCCGACGACCGTTTCACGGTTTTCTGGCGTCGCGTTCTATTTCGCGCGACGGCTCCATGCTGAGCTAAACGTCCCCATCGGAATGATTGACTCCTCGCGTGGCGGAACTCCAATCGAGCCGTATATCCCGCGAGAGGCATTCGATTCACACCCGACTCTGAAGAAGGAACTGGAACTCGGAGATCGCGGCGACCTGGATGCGATTTGGAAAATGCCTGGCGGAGTCCGCGCACGTGATGCCAACTGGTTGCCGGGACGACTATTCTATTCCCGTCTGGCTCCGATCAGCCGTTTCGGCGTCCGTGGCGCGATCTGGTATCAGGGAGAATCCAACAGTGGCGTTCAGGAAGACCCGCGCGACTATCAGCACAAGATGCGGGCGTTGATCAACGGTTGGCGTCAGGCGTTTGGCGACCGGAAACTGCCGGTCTACTTCGTGCAGCTTCCTGGAAGCGGTGCTGGCGAGGGCTGGCCTTATCTGCGAGAGCAGCAACGGCTCGCCGCCGATCTGCCGCACACGGGCATGGTGGTGTCCGTGGATCTCGATGGTGCGGGGATTCATCCACCGAACAAGATTGATGTCGGCGAGCGGCTGGCCCGCTGGGCCTTGGCAAAAGACTACGGTCGCTCGATCGCATTTAGTGGTCCTGTGTTTGAACGGCAGGAGATTCAGGGAGACAGCGTCGTGATTCACTTCAGCCACGCCGAGAATGGCCTGATGGTGTCGGACAAAAAAGGGCTTGCAGAACCTCGCGAGACACCGGGCGACGAGCTGGCCTATTTCGAGGTCGTTGACAAATCCGGCAAATGGCACCCAGCCACTGCTGTGCTCGACGGCAAGCAGGTCGCCGTCAGTTGCAAGGATGTCTTGTCACCGATCGCCGTTCGGTACGCCTACGCCATCAACCCGGAAAACTGTAACCTCTATAACCGCGATGGCCTGCCTGCATCTCCATTCTGCTCGCGGCCGGAGTTGCTGACGTACGATCCGAAGCTGCCTGAGTAAGTAAGCGATGTTGTGACTACATTATGCTTCGGGAGGGTAATAGCCTTGAGCTACAATTCCTGCACATTTTTCACTGATAGCCAGGCTATTTGTCACAAAATTCTGGACTTATCCGAGTGAGTTTTCGTCACATTGACAATCAGTCGATGAATACCGGATTTGGTCGTTAATTTCAATTTGCTTGTGAAACTGCCCTTCTCTAGATTAAACCACCTCCCGCTCAAACGACTTGATCAATCCACCAACGTATTTTCTGACCTCAATCTGATCGATTGAAATGGTCGCCACTTCATCGGGCTCCCGCAGCAGGCGGTCCTTCCTCACTGCCTGGTAAGCGAGCTGGGCCAGCAGCCAGCGAGCAGTGTAACTAACTGCACGCTTTGGTGATCCGGCCCAGCCTTTGATTGCTCTCGCCGCTGTTGCGACAGCCAGGCGACAGTCCCAAGTAGTTGGCCAGACTGCGAACCCGAGGGAACCCGCTGACTTCCACCACCGCAATTAACGATTCATTGAGCTCAGCACAGCGGTCGCGCAAGCCATGGTGGTCTTGCCGACGCCACCTTTACCGGTGAAAAAATAATACGAGTGGGATGATCGAGATGTTTCATGGCAATACCTTAACAGGAGCCACTCAATGGCGTCCCCGTCCACAGTGCAAGATTCTCCCGAGTCGGATACTCGCCGCGACTCACGATTCTGCTGTCCACGAGCAACAGCGGCAGGCAGTCAACGCCATCTGTGTACAGCATCTGCTGAACCGTCGTATTCTTTGCGTATTCTGCTGGCTGTTGAGAAAGATTGAATCGCTCGACATGATGCCCTTTCGACTTCAACCATTCCAGATCACTTGCAAACCGAGGTAGCAGAGGGTCAACCTGCGGTCAGCAGATACCAGTCGAACAACACATCGCCTTGTCGTAAATTTGTACTTTTGATATCACGCTTTCTCCAAAGATAAATGGCCTGATAGTTAGTTGACACAGTGGTTTCGACTGTAATTCTCACCATGCAGAGCCTGTCTTAGCTTTTATATTTAAGGACATTGACAGCAGTTATCCCACTGCCGTGCATCGGTCCCAATGTTCTGGTCGGTACGCACCATTCCTAGTGGTGCGTCGATGTGCAATGTAAACATTTTCCTTTGTGCTTTACGTTTTTCATTACACCGCCCTAATGGGATACCAGATCCGGTTATCTCGATTCGCCTTCGTCGGACGATTCGGCTGGGAACCAGCCTTTCGTTTTGATACAAAACTTGACCAAACCCAACATCAAAGGCACTTCGATCAGTACGCCCACAACGGTCGCCAGCGCTGCTCCTGACGACAATCCATACAACATCGTGGCAGTCGCGATCGCCACTTCAAAGTGATTCGATGCTCCAATCATTGCTGTCGGAGCGGCGGTCTCGTAAGTGAATCCCATTGCTTTGCTGATCCCGTAGCCAAGTGCAAAGATCATCAGCGTCTGAATCGTCAAGGGAATGGCGATCCATAAGATTGTGAGCGGGTTTTCAACAATGGTTTCGCCTTTGAAGGAAAACAACAATACCAGCGTTACGAGCAGTGCTGTGATGGTGATTGGCGTCAGAATTTTCAGGAACTTGTCGCGAAACCACGCTTCCCCCTTAGTCGCGATCAACCATTTACGAGAGAGGTATCCAGCCACCAACGGCAACGCGACATAGACACCGATCGACAACAATAACGCTTGCCATGGAACGGGAAGCTGGCCGACTCCAAGCAAGAACCCACCCAGAACACCATAGAGCACTAGCATCGTCAGCGAATTGATCGCGACCATCACTAGCGTGTGTCCATCGTTCCCCTTCGCCAAGAATCCCCAAACCAAAACCATCGCCGTGCAGGGAGCGATACCAAGCAAGATACACCCCGCCAGGTAACTTCGCCAGAGCGGAACTTGCAGCATCTTCACGCCATCAACTAATACCACTTCGCCCGCGCCATACGTTGCACCGACGTCGAGATTGCTCCCCAATGGGGCTTTCACGTAATCGACTGCGTCGGGACCGATAAAACCAAGAAACAGTGTGCCGAGAAAGAAACTGGCAATCGCGTACATCGTGAACGGTTTGATTGCCCAGTTGAGTAACAACGTCAAACCAACGGGGCGAATTGCTTTGCCCGCTTTCACAACTTCGCTGAAGTCGATCTTGACCATGATCGGGTACATCATGAAGAACAGGCAGATTGCGATAGGAATCGAAATCACCGGAGCCTCATTGACATAGATCGCCATCCCATCAAGTGATTTGGCAATTCCGGGAGCGATCTTCCCGAGCACGATTCCTGCGACAATACACAGCCCGACCCAGACGGTCAGATAACGTTCAAAAAAGCCAATTCCTTTATTATCCGGGGTGCTAGCATCGGGTTGAGTCATATCCGTGTTTTCCATTCAGTGAATCATTATCGTTTATCGTCGCTGTGCAAGGGCAAAATAAACGGTCACAATTCAGCAATGAGCGTCTTGAGTTGTTCGAGTCGTTCGGAGTTGATGCAATAACAGACCTTGGGACCTTAAATCTCTGCCCGAATAAGGCCGGACTCCTTCAGGATTTTCAGGTGCTGGGAGACCGTTGACTGGGCAAGTGGCAGTTCCGCCACAATCTCTCCACATATGCACGATTCCCGGCTGATCAACAACCGAAGGATTCGTTCACGAGCCGGATGAGCGACCGCCCAAGCCAGCTTGGCTAAAACACCAGCGCTCTCATCGTCCGGCAATTTGACCGGACGCGAATCACACGTTCGCTGATTTTTCCTGACTGTGGACATTCTGCTCCTTTATCGTTTATCTACGATTAATAATATACAGTCTTTTTCAATAGTCAATATGGTCTGCGAAACTGCTGCTGTTGTAGCATCGCATGAGGGAACGCAGCATTTTTTAATTCCGATCGTGAACGATCTACAGTCTTCTCAATCAGCTCAAACTCTTTGAGGGCAGCAATGAACGATTCGTTGTGCTCGGCAAAGCGTTGTTTGAGTTGGTCAAAGGATTGTAGAATCTTGACAGGCCGAGTGGAGACCTGTCGAGCGAGCAGGACGTCTCCCTGCTGGTCTCTCAGGGAGACGGTCAGTTGTCGTGCATGTTGATCGATACCGAGAAAGAGCATGGTGGTCCTCCTGTGAGAAAGAGTGAGTGTGATTCCCCAGCAATAGGAAAATCACAATTCCCACTCAAAGCAACTCTTTCATCGATATCAAAGATGCTTTATTCTTATCAGAAGACCAGTTAGGTTTGGTAACACCCTCAATTGTGGACACTTATTCTGACACACACCAAGCGATTAATAATCGCGAACGGTGATATTAGCTACGACTGAACTACTGATGAAGAAAATTTTTAATCTAATTCTTATCGGTCTTGTGATGACAGGATGCGGTTTACATTCTGTATTTTTGATTGCTGCTGAAGCCCCAGTTGTCACGATTGCAAAGGAACATTTTCTTCTACTTCAGTCGCACTGTCTGGATTGTCATAGTATGAATAATGCCGAAGCAGCATTTCGTGTCGATACTTTACCATTAACGATTTCAGATATTGAAACCGCAGCTCGCTGGCAGAAGGTACTCAATGCCCTGAATTCGGGAGAGATGCCACCGAAAGAAGAGCCAGCAATTGAAAAGTCGCTCAAAGCGGATTTCCTCGATCATCTGGCAAATGCGATGGTAGCCGCACGTCGAAACCTCGCTGATCAGAAAGGCGTGATCACGATGCGGCGGCTCAATCGACGGGAGTACCAGAATACTCTGCATGAGCTGCTGGGTGTGGAAATTAATGTGAATGATCTCCCGTCCGATATCGGAAGTGGCAGCTTCGACACCGTTGGATCGAATCTCTACATGTCGAGCACTCAGTTTGAACAATACATGGCATTAGGGCGAGAGGCCCTCGATGAAGCATTTGAGTGGAAAGCGGCCTTTAATGTCCACAATATACTTCGATTTGAAACCGAGGAGATTACCTCGAAAGTGGCCAAGCATATCGAATACCAACTTGATGCACAAAGCCGGGCTACAGAATGGACGAAACTGGTTGATGAGGCGGTCGCAAAACCTGAAAACGCTAACATTGTTGCGGAAATTCGTGCAGGACCATTGGGGAATCACGCACATATCTTCTATCGATCCTGGAAGAAATTCCCTGGGGTCCCTGCCCCGGAAACCTTTGGATTCAACACCGTAGAAAACAACGCAGATAAAGCGATTACCGCGCTGCGACCATTCCATCTTCCTTATCATCGATATTATCTGGAACAGCCCGCAACGGATACTGGAGCCTATCTGGCCGCTTCTAACGAACATCCCTCCGTTCTCGACAATGCCACAATCAATCTTCTGGTTCCCTTCAGTTGGCCAGTTGGTGAATACGTCGTCCGATTCCGCGCCGGGACAACAGAACACGCCACTTCCGATCGAAAGTTTATCGAATTCGGAATTAACCCGAGGTCTCAACAGGCGTTGAGTGTTCATGAAATCACAGGCACAATCGACGCCCCTCAGGTCGTCGAAATCCCACTCACGATGACGAGGGCGAATAAAGAACGGGCGAATCGTTCGCTGTTTCTGAGAGAAAAAGGGACCCGAGACAATTGGGATCAAGCGACAAGAGTTGCTCGTGAAGGGCGGAGCCAGAATCACGAAATTGGACGAACGTTTGCACTCTGGGTCGACTGGATAGAAATTGAACGTGTCCCCGCCTCGGATGAGCAGACGTCTGCGGGCATGGCAGCAATCAGCCATCTTCCTCACGACGATAATTCAGAGATGCCCTCTGACTATGATTTATATAGGGCTTTTGATCAATTCTCCAAAACTGCATTTCGAGGAGTCGAACCATCCCCGGAATATGTCAATCGTCTCGTGCAAATCTACCAGTCACATCGAAAACTGGGTGCAAAACATACCGATTCACTAAAAGATACATTGGCGATTGTCCTGTCATCACCGATGTTTCTTTATCACTCCGAACCTCGCATGGCCGAGAGGCCAAGAGCATTAACGGATCATGAATTAGCCAACCGGCTTGCTTACTTTTTGTGGAGCGGCCCTCCAGATCATACACTGTATTCTCTTGCCGAAAACAGTGAAGTGAATCAGCCTGAGGTGCTCAGCGAACAGGTTTCTCGACTCCTGAGCGATCCTCGAATGGAAAATTTTGTAACTGGATTTACCTACCAATGGCTGGGGCTTGATCGTCTGGACTTTTTTCAAGTTAATCTCGATAAGCATCCTCGCTTCGATAACAGCACTCGGCAAGCGGCTCGTATCGAGATCTATAAAACCGTTAAATATCTCTTGAATAACAATGGCGCTCTTACAGATCTTTTAAAATCAGATTATGTGGTCATAAACAGCGTACTTGCCAATTATTACGGTATCGACGGGGTTCACGGAGACCACTATCGAAGAGTGCAACTGCCGGAAGATTCTCCCCGAGGAGGCTTTCTGGGGATGTCTGCCATTCATCTTATGGGGGGAAATGGCGACACAACCAGCCCGGTCGAACGTGGTGCATGGGTCCTGCGAAAGCTACTCCACGACCCACCTCCTCCGGCACCCGCCAATGTTCCACAGCTCGCCAGATTGGCCGGATTAACGCTGACAACACGAGAGCGAATCCTGGCTCATCAGGAAGAACCTCAATGTGCCAGTTGTCATCGCAAGATTGATCCTATCGGCTTTGGATTGGAAAATTTTGATGCCGTCGGTAACTGGAGAACAGAGGACAGTTTTCAAGTCGTTGATGATAAAGGCAAACCTGACCCCGACAAGAAAATAACATGGAAAGTCGATCCTTCCGGCTCATTATACAATGGCCCTGCTTTTGAGAATTATTTTGAACTTCGCGATCTCGTCGCATCACACGAAGAGGACTTCGCCAGAGGTTTTACAGAAGCATTAATTCAGTACGCGCTTGGCCGTCCGGTTGGCTTTACGGATGAACGTCTCATCGAAAATATCGTTCAAGAGGCACGAGAGCATGACTTTGCCATCCATGCGTTTATTCACGCCTTGGTCAATAGCCCCGAATTCCAATTGAAATGAAAGAGTTCAGATGTCATTAATGAATCCAACCCGACGTGAAATTTTGCGATCGGCGACAGCAGTCGTCGCCTTGCCATTTCTCGAATCATTCGGGTTTCGCCGCTTTGCAACTGCGGCCCCTCCTGTAGCACCACCCAAGCGGATGGTCTTTTTAGGCTTTGGATGGGGAGTGACTGAAGAATCCTTTTTCCCAGACATGAAAACACCTGGTCCCGAATACGAATTACCAGCCGGACTGAAGCCGCTCGATAGACACAAAGCCGACTTCTCAATCGTGCAGGGACTGCGGAATAAATTCTCCGTCGAAGGTCATGCAGGCAGCACTTGGTGGTTGACTGGTGCAAATCCCTACGCACAACCTGGCCAGAGCTATTGCAATACCATCTCTGCAGATCAAGTCGCCGCAAACGAGTTTGGTCAGCATACACGATTTTCTTCTCTCCAATTGAATCACAGCGAACAGGGAGACCGTTCCGGGCATGGCCCAGGCCTCTCTCTGGCCTGGGATGCCAGCGGCAAACCGATAGGAGGAGACAATGGGCCGTTGCAAGCTTATCACAGGCTGTTCTCGAAAGATTCAGTGCCGCTTGAACAGCGGCGTCTACTAATTGCCCAGAGACGCAGTGTGCTGGATACCGTGCTTGAAAATGCCCGAAGCCTGCAACGTGGTCTTGGCAAAGATGACAACGAAAAACTGAGCGAATATTTTGACAGCATCCGCAACATCGAGACTCGCCTGAGCAAAGATGAGAAATGGATGGACAGGCCGCGACCTGAGGCTCCTTTCGCCGAACCTTCATCGGAGTTGTTGGGTCGCGACGAAATCAAGTTAATGTACGATTTGATTGTTGCTGGATTTCAGACGGATAGTACCCGTGTGATTACGTATCGACAGCCTGTCGCGACTCTTCTCACCAGTATTGGGAACAAAGTCTTCCCTCACGACATGAGTCATTATCACTCGACTCGCGGCGAAAAACTGGTCTGTTCTCAACAGCGTGACCAAACTCAGAGCCAGCTGCTGGCGGGCTTTATTGATAAACTAAAGACTACTCAGGAGGAGGACGGAAGTAGCCTGTTTGACAATGTCGTTCTTGCTTATGGGAGCAATATCCGCACGGGACACGACCTGACGAATTGCCCAACTCTCGTCGCCGGACGCGCAGCCGGACTCAAACTGGGGGAGAATATTGTAGTTGAGAATAATACACCGCTCTGCAACGCCTGGCTGACTCTCCTCCAGGGTGTCGGTGTGACTACCGATCGCCATGGCGACAGCACCGGAGTAATCAATGAAATGATCGCATAACCAATGCCGCTCCTCCGGTGCAACGAATATGATCTGTGATCCGGAATGCGATGAAAAGAAAATAGCAAAGTTGATGAGAAATACCAAATTACGGTTGGAGACTTAGGTCCCAAGGATACTGTAAATTTGAGGTAAACGCAGCGTAATTCAATTCCGATCATGAATGAACTACATTCTTCTGGATAATGCAGCCTTCCGCTCAAACGACTTGACCAATCCACCAACGTATTTTTTCACCTCTATCTGATCGATTGAAATTGTCTCCACTTCACCAGGCTCCTCGCGAATCGGTGGCAGGTGATCCCGTTCCATGTGCGATCGTTTCGTATTGTAATACTGCGTGAATTCGTCCGTGAGATAATCGAGATGCTTCTTACCGAACACAATGAATTTGTTGAGATATTCCAGTTTGATTTTCTCGATGAATCGTTCGCACCGACCATTCAAATTGGGTGAGGCTTTCGGTAAGGGATTGGTTTTCATGCCCGCTGCTTGAACGGTTTCACGAAACTTTTTCGTGTATTTCGTATCTCGATCATGAATGAGGATCGCGGGGCGCTTCTGGCGATCACTGGTCGCGGCCCCAGACAACCTGATTTACTTCCCTCTCGGGTGGTTCCACTAGCAAACGAGTACCAGCTGATCAAGAGCAACATTAATCAGGAGGGCGATAAAATCTAAGAGCTTCCGACAGACAAATACGATGAGCAGTCCCGCATCAATCCAGAATCCTGGGAGTGATATTTTCCATCGACCTGGGAAAAGTTGCAGGATCGTTAACTGATAGTGACGAGTTGGAAATCGAACAGGATGACCGGTATCCGTTATCAAAGTAGAAATCGTCAGGATCGCTTGGAAAGCGATCCTCTGGATTATCAATCCCGTAAAAAGACTTTCCCTTTTTCATTCCTGCTGAATTAAAGACTCATCGTATAAAGACAGTCCAGTTGATGGAATTTCGTACTGCGTTTCTAGCCACGATATAGCGCGATCAAGGAGCTTTCCTGGAACCTTCGTGTAGTGCTTGCCCGAAATCTTATCAGGCGCGTGACCGAGAAAGAGATCCTCAATATTTTGAAACCGCTCTTCATCTCGTAGCATGGACGCTGAGGTTTTCTTGAAGGACTTCAGAGGCTTTTTGATGTCCTCTTTTTTTCTCAGGCGGTCGAAAGCGTTTTTCACATTATCTGTTTTCTTAAACTTGCCGTCTGAGCAAATCTTTTCGGTACAAATTGTTGAGCCGTTTGCGCTCTCCTGTAATCGCCCAGACGATACCGGACTTCGCTCCTGTCGAAGTAGGCGGCTATTGTTGCTGACTGATCTTCCTGGAATCTCGCTGCCGATAAATTTCGTACCAAGCATCTCGAACGGATGCAACAGGTTTATTTCGATCGGACGGGGGATTTCTGGCAATATGTTCCGGAGCGACACAAGACTGTAGACTGTCCATCATGGAAAGAAACGCATCGTTTAACTAGAACGTTAGGTTCAACGGATTCTGCAGCCGTTACTGAATCGGACTGAGGATTTCTATGTGTTCACTTCAAGTCACGGCTCGCTGAGGGATCGTGTCGGTATAAAACGGCTTCTTTAGGAAGGCAATTCCCTTACCTACACATTCAGGCACATCAGAATTCTGGGTCCGGTTCTACACATTGAAGAGTTGTTGCGTTTCCAGGATTGCGTCAGGGAGTGTATCAGCGACAGCCTCTATGTCGTCTTCGCTGAGGTCTAGTTCGTTGAGTATCTGCTGATCAACTTGGACGGTTTCTACGGTGCGTGTATATCCGATTCCTGTGCGAGCGGCCAGGATGTCCGCGACATGGATGATTGCCGGCAGTACGCGATCCGATTCGGGAAGCAGCATCGGTTTATGATGAAACCTGACTACGTGCTCGAGTTTCAGAGGAAATTGCCATTTTCTGCAGAGAGCTGCACCGAACGATTCATGTGTCGCACCTAGGACACGTTCCTCGACCTGTCGGAACGCCAGGTTTGGTTCACTTGCGAGAACCTCAGTCATGTCAGCGAACTTTTGAGGACATGCTTGCATCTCGATCGTGATTCCGATGTCGTGAATCAAACCTGCTAGGAATGCCTCATCGGTTAAGGCAAGTCGCATATCTTTTGCAAGTGCACGAGCGCCTGTCGCGACCGCGATGGAGTGCGCCCAGAGATCGCGTGCGTCGAAGTGAGATCCGATTTTCGTTGTTCGAAACAGCTTGTCGAGACTGGCAGCGATTGCGATGTTCTTAACAGCGTTGAATCCAAGCAACATGACAGCGCGATCGATCGATGCAATCTGTTGAGGCAAACCATAGAATGTGGAATTTACAACTTTGAGGATCCGTGCACATAATGCTGGATCAGCTGCCATGATCTTGTTGACATCCTTTGCTGTTGCGTTGACGTCGTTGACAAGAGACATGATCTTATGCGCGACAGCAGGCAGAGTCGCAATGTGCCGGATTTTATCGAGGCTCGCTCCAACGATTGGCGGCACAATCCATTCTAAAACGTCAGGAAGTTCTTGTTGAGTCATGCATCCGCCTCGCACTCTTGAAGCTGGTTGACATTTTCTGCGGGGACAACAATCGGTAAGCCTCCTGGCAATACATCGTATTCGTTAACGGTTGTCTTACGTCGCGAGGCTGCAAAGCCCGCGATTTCGTCGGCGGGCATTGGTTTGGCAAAGAAGTAGCCTTGTCCATACTCGCAGCCTAATGCCTGAAGCAGGGCGAGTTGATCGGCGTCTTCAATCCCTTCAGCCACCACTTGCAGATTGAGGTTGTCTGCTAGTGCCAGGATTGCTTGCAACAATGCAGCAAAGTTGTAGACTCTCCCGATATTCGCGACAAACGCCCGGTCAATTTTCAAAACGTCAATCGGGAATTCATGGAGACATGACAATGACGAGTACCCGGTACCAAAGTCGTCTATGTCGATCTTCACTCCCAATTGTTTAAGATTATTCAGGACTGTAATCATGAAGGCTGGGTCGTCCATAATCACGCTCTCAGTCACTTCCAAATGAAGGCACTCCGGTGGAACGGCATGTCTGGCGAGTGATTGTTCAACTGTCCAAGCAAAATCTGAAGATAAGAGTTGCTTACGAGATACATTCACGTGAACACACAATGGCCGGGTTGCGACTGACTGGGAATGTTTCCAGTCCGCGAACTGACGGCATGCTTCATCGATGACCCAACGGCCAATGGGAACGATCATCCCCGTCTCTTCGGCGATGGAGATGAATTTATCTGGGTTGATATTGCCAAGTTCAGGGTGTACCCATCGCAATAGTGCCTCCACCCCGGACAGACGGCCGGTTTCCAGCGAGATGATCGGTTGGTAGGCAAGAAAAAGTTCATTCAATTCAATTGCTTGGCGTAATCCATTTTCGATTTGAAGCCGGAGCTTGGCTTTGCTATGCAAGGTATGATCGAAGACTGCAAAGCATGCCTTCCCCGCTGCCTTGGCCTCGTACATTGCCATATCGGCGTCGCGGAGCATTTCAGAGGCCTTTTCAAATCGATCCTCGCTGTTGACAATGCCAATGCTCGCTGAGGAATAGATTGTATGATCTCCCAATTTATAGCTCTCGGAAAGAACTTTTAGAAGCCGCTCTGTAACGGCGATCGAATCAGCCGGTGAGGTCAGCCCCATGAGCAGAACTACGAATTCGTCCCCGCCCAGACGGGCGGCCTGAACTTTATCCGTTACACGCAAATCGCTTCTGAGGCGGGTTGCGATCGCTTTCAGCAATTCATCTCCCACCTCATGCCCAAGACTGTCGTTGATCAGTTTGAACCCGTCAAAATCCAGAAACAGTAGAGCGAAGTGATCGTCCTTTTTTTGATCAATCGCGTCCTGGATGGAGTCTAGAATTGATAATCGGTTGGGCAGCCCAGTCAACACATCATGATACGCGTTCTCATGCAGTTGAGTCATCAATAGCTTCTGTTCAGAAATATTACGAAGAATTCCCATAAACAGCGGTTCGGACTGATCCGGAATTTCGACTTTCCAAAGCGTCAACAGGCAGGGGAATACTGTTCCGTCCCGATGCATGGCATTCAATTCTCGTGGTTGTCCCAGGAGTTTGGACTTGCCGGTTTGTTGGTAGCGGGACAGGTATCCATCGTGATTGGAACGGTACGGCTCTGGCATCAAGACTTTGATGTTCTGTCCGATCAGTTCGATTGGTTTCCAGCCAAACACCGTTTCAACTGAATTGCTCGCAGTTTGGACAATACCCCGACAGTTGATGGTGATCATCGGATCGAGAGTTGAATCAAGCATTGCCTGCAAACGGGCTTGGGTCGTACTGAGCTTCTGCTGATTGAGGCTCAGTTCATGCGTGCGTTCCTGAACTAGCTGCTCAATGTGACTGTTCGTTCTTGTAAGTTGTTCTTGGTACTCAGCGCTGATTCGCATTGCTGCCTGACTGCGGCGACAGCCGATCGCAAGGATCACGACTTCAAATATGATCCAGGTTGTGTGTTCAATCCAGCGGAGCGGACCCTCAATAAAGACGCCATACACGGACTGAGGCCACAAAGCACCGAGAATCAGATGATCGAGGGTCAAGAAAATGGCCGGGACGACCAGGAGCTTCCATTCCCGATAGAATGATAAAAATGCCAACGATACGAAAATGTGGAAATATGTCTCGATGCGTCCGCCGGTGAGATAAATCAACAGCGATGACCACAGCACTTGGGACAACGCTATGACGTACCGCGTCAACGGGCGTCCAGGATATTTTAGCCCCAGGAAAACTGGGAGACTGCTGATCGCTCCCCCCAATAGTACAGCAGTCCAGACATGCAGGGATGTTACAGATGTTGTACCGATCCATGTCGTTGGCGATAAGAATACGGTCGCCGCAATTGCTGTCACCCACTGCGCAACCATCAGCCCTACAAACAAACGGTCGACTGCGATGATATTGCCGAGTTGATTTTGCCGTAACAAGGCCGCTATTCTGCGAGACGTTGGGGGACTCTCGATGCTAATCTTGGACTCCACAATTGTATGTTTCTTCCATTGTTTGTCTATTTTGATTTAGTAATCGAACAACCAAAAACCGGACACGTATTTGGTAACCGACTCGCGCCCTTTCAGGGCTTAGATTTGGGCCTCAAATAACTGAAACGCACTCCGTTGTCGTGCTTGATAACATCATGAATCCAAATTATTAGTCGGGAAGTCGCACTCGTGCTGCATTCCAGCTTAGATTTCGTGTTGTGATCCGCGAATTCGACGAAAGTACAGGCACTGGTGGATTCAATTTTGAAATGCACGGGTTTTGGGTTCGAACAGTTCGTGTGGTGATTTGAATTGGTACTTTTTGCGAGGCCGGTTGTTCAACTCCATCACAGCCGCTTGAATATCCTCGGCTTTCAGTTTACGGAAATCGCTCCCCTTCAGGAAGTATTGCCGCAGAAGCCCGTTGGTGTTCTCATTCTGGCCGCGTTGCCACGGCTGGCGAGCCGGAGCAAAATAGATCGCACAATGCAGGGCTTGCTCCAACTCTCGATGACCCGAAAACTCACTCCCGTTGTCCGTCGTCAAAGTTCGAATCAATGACGATGGCAACCCCTCAAACGCAAACACCGAAGCCGCGTTCAACGTCGATGCTTTCTTGTCCGGCAGATAGCTCGCCACAAGATAGCCGGTCTTGCGTTCGACATGCGTGACAATGTAGCCGGTCCCCTTTTGACCCTCGATGGTATCCGATTCCCAGTGCCCGATCCGCGAACGATTGCGTGCAGAAACCGGTCGCTGATCCATTGGCTTTTTGGTCGGGTCGCATCGTCTGGAGATCCCTGTGCCGTAGCGTTTGCGGCGTTTCTTTCTCGATTGACGCAGCTGCCTGTAGATGTTGCCGCCCTGCTTTTTGTTTGCTTTGATCCAGGCGTAAATCGTCTCAATGGATATTCGCATTCTGGCCTCCCGAGGATGCAGTCGCAAGAGTTGACCTGCAATCTGTTCCGGCGACCACTTGAGAGACAACTTATCGAGCAGGAATTCTTTGAGCGGAGCGTGGTTGAGTTTCCAGGGGAGTTTGCAGAGTTGTCGACGCCGTCGCGCTTTGCGGTCGGCTTTCCCGGCGAAATACTTCCCGGTCGCATCCGAATTCCGCCGCAGTTCTCGGGAGATCGTGCTGGGGTCTCGGGATAACTCGCGCGCAATTTCTATTCGAGAGTGTCCCAGGGCGTGCATGTGCGCTATGGAATCACGTTCCTCAGCAGTAAGATGCGTGTGTGACATTCGTGATTTCTTCTTAGTAGGATTGATGGTCGTTTGGTCAAAACAAACCATCTCACGAATGTCACTCTTTTTCCATCAACCCGTGCATTTCAAAATTGAATCCACCACTTTCGTCTACGTTTGAGATTTTTAACCCGCATGTTTAGATGGAACGATCCACTAGTTCCAAGGACTAGCAAGACGAATGCACTACGCCCGCTAATGTCGCCCTAGTCCGCGCACACAAGTTAGAATATATGTTGTTGCTCCGGTAGCATTTCTGATGCTGAAGCCTAGTTTACTTTTTTCAACTTCGAGCCTCGAAGTGTGTGTTGCTAAAAAGATTCAAGGCTCCGAATTCTCACAGGACTTAGAAACGTTACAGCCGGGCTTGATCGGCAACCAAACATTTACGATCACGAGAGCGGTCAAAGAGCAAATCTCCGTCTCCTGTCGGCTGCCATTGCTTTTGCCGGACGAAAAGTGGGGCGTTTTGCTAGTTGGGCGTTTAAGTCGTATACCATCTGGCAACAATTCAGGACATAACGTCCGCAATGTGCATACAATCAGTCGCTTGTCACGTTTTTTAATTCGTCAACGTCACGTTGAAAAAATGCCAAGATACGTGGTCGCGATCACAATTCTACCGGGAAGTGCCGTTACTCACCCGTTGAAGCAACCTTACGCTCTTTACTTTTTACTGCAATGGTAGAGATTACAACGTTGCGTCTCGCATTGCCTGCATCGTGCTTTTTGACGATCATGCTCTCCCCTCCCTTCTCTCCCGCAATACCTTTTCTAACGATTCCCATCACCATGTCGCTTTATTACCGGACCCTCTACGCCTGGAAGTGCAAAGGTACGCATCATAAGCTGGCCATGGAGGCGTTGCGATTGTTGTCGGGTGATCAGTCTGAGAACTGGCGGAATCTGTTTCTGAAAAGTATTGAACCTTATTTGACCGGCTCAAAAGATCCCGACAAAAAGTTCAGGGACTTCCGAAATCATGTGTTGCATGTCCAGGAGAACTACTGGGGGGGAGCTGTTAAAGCGACCCAGGAATGGTACGCGAAGGCTCGTCAGCAGTTTGCCGATCGTCAATGGTCAGCCGGGGTTTATTCGGCTGGAGTGATGAGTCACTATCTGACAGATGTTTTCTGTCCCCTGCACACCGGCCAGTCCAAAGCGGAAACAATCATTCATCGTGCCTGCGAATGGAGCGTGAGCTGCAGCTATGATGAATTGATCGACATTCTGGAAGAAGATCTTGGTGGCTTTCCGAGCATCACAATTTCTAAAAGTGACAACTGGCTTGAGGAACTCATCCAGACAGAAGCAGGACTGGCAAATCAGGATTATGAGAGTGTCGTCAAGAATTATAATTTTGATCGCGGTGCCAAAGATCCCCCTTCCGGACTCGATGAAGAGTTAGCGAAAGACTTCGCGAAAATTCTGGGACGGGCAGCGGTTTCACTTTCGCTGGTCTTGGAGCGATGCTTGAAAGAATGTGGTCAGCAACCCCCTGCGGTTTCGCTCTCTTTGCACTCAGCGTTATCACAGGCGACGATTCCCGTTTTCTGGATCACAAAGAACATGGCCGACAGTGCCGAGCGAAAAGTTGTGACTCGCATTTACAACGAACTAAAACAGACGGGAGATGTGGTTGAGAATTTACCGGAAGAAAATCGAGTCATTGCGACGCTGATTGAAAAGTATCGTCGAGGAGAAGCGGAGACTTCAGGCGAGCAGGTCAGTTCGATGAAACCAAAAATCAAAGTCAGCGGCACTTCGGAAAAAGTCAAATCCCCGCCCAAGATTCATCCTGTTGATCAGGAAGAGACCATTGTCGATCCATTCATTCAGGATGCTGAACCATTCGGAGCCAAACCAGTTCATTCAAACAATTCTGTTGAATCAGCCAGTGACGATGAGGATCTGGATGAAGACTCTCCGAATCATTCTGAGGTGACTCATCTCGATCCCGATTCGCCCATTGTCGATGCCCCATCAATTGGTCCAAAAACAGCCTCCCGGTTTAAGAAAATTGGAATCAAAACCGTTGGAGAGTTTCTGGAGTCCGAGCCGGAATCGATCGTACAAAAATTGAATACTCGCTGGATCAATCTGGAGTTGGTTATCACCTGGCAACAGCAAACACAACTCATGTGTATGGTGCCCGGCTTGCGTGCACATGATGTACAACTACTGACCGGAGTAGGCGTGGAATCCTATCAGGATTTGTGTGCCTCAACCGTGGATGATTTGCATCCTCTCATTTCAGAATACGCGGCTTCACCAGAAGGCCAGCGTGTGATTCGCAGTGGAAAAATTCCTGATCGCCTTGAAATAGAAGATTGGATTCAGAATGCTCAGTGGTGTGATCAGGAACGGGCGGCATAAAGTTTAAGAGTTTGTATTCAAATAAGTAGAGATTTTTTCTTGAATTTCATCGCGGACACGTCGAAAGAAAACCATCTGCTCCTCTTCCGTTCCCGTTGCATCAGCAGGATCGTCAAATGGCCAGTGGTAAGTTTGCTGAGCACCCGTGAATACAGGACAAGATTCTTTCGCATTGTCGCAAACAGTGACGACCAGATCGAAGTTCTGATCCTTGAACTGTTCGAGCGACTTGCTTTGATGGCGGGAAATATCGATCTCCAGTTCCTGCATCGCTTTGATGGCCAGTGGGTGAACATAACCGGAGGGTTTAGAACCAGCCGATTCCGACTCCCAGGCTCCCTTCCCAAGTGACTCCCAGAGTGCTTCTGCCATTTGAGAGCGGCAGGAGTTGCCAGTACAGAGGATCAAAACGCGTTTCATGAGATTAACTTTCTTCCAAAGGTGATTGTGTGGATTGAGTTTCATCATTTTGAATACATTGGCTGACAGGAATTGCCAACAATGCTCCGAGAGTCGGGGCGATCAGGTAGAGCCAGAAATACTGTAACTCTCCACTGACGACAGCCGGTGCAATTGAGCGTGCCGGATTCATCGAGGCTCCGCAGATTGGTCCAGCAAACATCGCTTCCAGCGCCACAACACTTCCGATCGCGGCTCCTGCCATAATGCCCTTCTCTTTGGCTCCGACAGTCACATTGAGTATCACGAACATCAGCAGAAAAGTCAGCACGATTTCAAATATGAATGACTGCCACCAGGGACCTGCAGGAAGTGTGGCACCCAATGTAACATGATCCAGAAAGAGAACGCGAAGCAACCCACTGGCCGCGAAGGCGCCAATCAATTGGCTGATGAGATAGGGACCAACAAATTTCAGTTCAAAACGCCCGGCTATCCAGAATGCGATTGTGACTGCAGGATTGATATGCGCCCCCGATATATCTCCAATTGCATATATCATCGACATCACAATCAGCCCGAATGTTAATGCAATTCCGACATGTGTGATGGAACCGCCCGCAACATCGTTCACGACAATCGCACCCGTCCCGGCAAAGACGAGGGCAAATGTTCCGATGATTTCCGCATAATACTTATTCATGGTGTAGATATTGACGCTCTAAATAGTAACAATGAATTTGACATTATCACATTATTCATAATGTCTGAATGTTGTCCATGAAGTCGTGACAATATTATCAAGAGGTTTTAAAAAAGCTCTTTTAGTGCATCTTGATGAAAGTTGAGGTCTGAGGACAAATTGGATTCCAGGCAGGTGAAGAAATTCATCGAAGATATTATCCTGGGGTTGATGGATTAAATTTCGCTAACACTCCTTTGCTGTTGGGCATCGTGCATCCAGAGCAACATAAACAAGGGGATGAGAACCAGACAGGCCCATTGATATGCAGTCAGACTTCCATACCAGATCGGTTCTGGTCGAATCCATTCTGTCAAAAATCGATACCCCAGATAACTGATAATATACAACTTCATCAGTTGACCGCGAAACAGTCTATATGAATGGAGCACATACAACACAATAGCGGCGATCAGATGGAAACTGAATTCATAAATCTGTGTCGGATGTCGAGGTAAAATTGGCACAGGAGCGGTCGGAAATTGTATTCCCCAAGGCAAATCTGTGGGAGTTCCATAACAGCAGCCGGCTTGAAAACAGGCCAGCCTCCCGATCGCAATTCCGACAGCGACTGGCACCGCAAACGAATCGCCGGTTTTGACTTTGACATCGGTCATCCATTTGGCAAGTTCAACTCCGAAGTATCCTCCGACTAGTCCGCAAATAATTGTCTTGCCGTGGGATATCCAGGATGTTAATGCCCAAACCCCTTCCGCATGAGCAATCGCGAATGGTAATTTTGCACCGATCATCGCGCCACAGAACGCTCCCAGTCCCACAGCGAATTTCTGCTGACGAGTCAACGGGAGTTGGCTTTGAGATCGTCTCAATAAAAGCGAAGTGCAGACAATCGCTGCCAGCATAATGACAGGATAAAGCCAAGTCATGTGGTAGCCGGGCTTTCTGAAAGAGATAAGGCAGCCGTCAACTCTGGTAGAGGCACATGCCCTTCACGATACAACACATTATAAGCGCAAAACGGAATGATATGGCCGCTCGGCAAAACATGGTGCGTACAGCATTTCATCAGTCTGCGGACATCAAAATTGTATGCATCCAGAAACGAAGTGATCGTAATTCGAAACGCCTGCTGAGCCCCGACTTTCTCTCCCATCACTCCAGCAAAGAATTCTTCAGCCGCCTTGATCAACTCCGGCTTCTCACGAAAAGAGGCCTCCAGTTCAATCAGTCCGGTATCGCAGCCACAGCTAGAACCGCAACTCGAAGTCAGCCGACTCAAATAAGTACTTACTAACTGCTTTGCCTTTTCGCGAGTAAGGCATATTCCATTGGCGAGCAAGTCCATATGCTCGTCAATATTGATCAGACGGTTGATCGGAAGAAAGTCGCCTCCAAAGCGAAACGCGTAGGCCAGACTGTGGCAGTTCGGGTGAGCACACGGCAGCGGACGGAAATCTTCTTCCGCAAACATTCCCTCCGTCTGCGCGGCTATCCCCTTAATAACATCGGGAAACGTCATCCGGTTTTCCAGAGTTTCCGGAAGTTCGTGCCTGCCGGAGTAAGTCGCAGGCTGAAAATTGATCCCCCCAATCCAGGGACGTTCTTTAGCAAACTGTATGAGCGGCCCCAGCTGATCATCGTTCACGCCTCCTTGCAATGTCACACCCAGCGTCACATTCAAATTCGCCTTCCCCAATGCCTCAATCGCTTTCAGTTTCAATGGGAGCAGATCTTCGCCACGTAGCTTTTGAGTCACTTCAGGTCGGAGTCCATCTAACTGAAAGAAAATCTCGACTCGTTCACGATGCCTGGCCACTGCTTCAATCAATTTTGGATCGTGACCGAAACGGACCCCATTCGTATTAATCTGCACGAAGTCAATCGGTTGAGAAACTGCGTAATCGAGGATTTCCAGAAACTGAGGATGCAACGTCGGCTCCCCTCCCGAAAGCTGCATCAACTCCGGTTGACCTTCCGTTTCCACCAGACGATCAATCGCTTTTTTGCAATCGTCCAAAGACAAATGCTTCCCTTTGGGCGAACTGGAGGCAAAGCACATCGGACAGGTCAAATTACAGGAAGAAGTGACTTCGACCAGACCAACACAGGTATGCTGTTCGTGTTCTGTACAGAGACCGCAATCGTATGGACAACCTTTCTTAGGCTCGACCCCCACCTGCCGAGGAAGTTTTGCGGGAACAGAATGTTCGAGCTTGTCGAAATAGGCCACATCCGAACAAACAAAATCTTCCCGCTCTCCACACTCCCCGCACGACTTCCGAAAATAGACCCGTTGATTCCGTACGATTATCTTCGCCGGCAGCAACTTCAGACAAGTCGGACAAAGACTCTGTGTTGTGCCGATAAACGTGTAATCTCGCAGGGGAAGTACCATGAGAATCCTTTAGACCATTTTCAAATGGTTTCTGCAGTCGCTTGAACACTAAATGACCTGAAAACGCTGTGTTTGCTCCTTCTAAAAGCTACAGGTGATTTTTGAATATGCTTTAGTAGCTTACTCTTACGATTCGGATGAATTTTTCTTTATGAACATCATAAGAGCTACAAACACCACGATGGCAACCACGAGCCCTAACAAGAGACTCAATTGCAAGTAGATGCTCTGATTCTGAGCATCAATATGGAAGTCTGAAATCATTAAACCAGCCGTGCAGGACAGTCCCCCAGCAATTACCGCCGATATCAAGGACGCGATTACTCCAAATATTGTAATCAGAACTTTTGAAAAGCTAAATTCAACATGAGTCTCCTCCCTGCGCGGTGCCTCTACTCGTTTCTCAGGTTTCGTCGTTTCATTGTCATTCATAATTGATTTATTCAGTATCAAAACTCAAGAACACTGGAGTAACCTGTTTTTATCTCCCAGATAGCGTTTTGCATAGATAGTCGTGAAAACAATTCCTCCCACCACCACGCCACACGCGATTGACCAGTACAGTAAGGTTGGATTGACATACATTTGCGGTTCCATAATTTTGAGTTCAATCGCTGCAAAATAACTCATCGTACAGGTAATCCCTCCTGCAATGATCGCAGCCAGCAGAGTGATCAAACCCCCGAAAATATAAAAAAGCACTTTCATTACTTTGTGGGTGAAGGGAACGTCCGATTCCTGCATCACAACCTTATCAGATGTCCTCGGCATGTTCTGTTTCATATTTAATTTGCTCAAATTGATTATCGTACTTTGATTGCCTCATAACTTTCAAAAACATGTAAACACCAGGGAATATGCTCACCAATAAAGAGAAAGTTCCTATACCTGAAAAAGAAAAAAATGTTGATATCACTGCGAGGAATACACAGGCAAAGATCATCATTGCCAGCGAAGCGATGAATACCGCATACATTATCAGTACGATCTTTTTGATCAATTTTTCGACAGAATCCATCGGTTCACTCAAATTCAATGCATGCTTTGAAACGCCATCGAGCAGGTGATGTATAACGCGAATACTCCAGCTGCAATGACGAGTACGGTAACGAACAGGGTTACTGCAGTCGCTAGGACAACCTGCCACAGTAACATCAAAAGGACTGCGAAATACTCCCCATATCGCTGATAGAAGTCTTTTTTCTGCTTGTCATGATTATGCTCTGAATGATCATTCATCACGCCTCCATGAAGAGTGGAGCGGTAACGGTGGTAGTCAGTATAGTAGCCTGACGGACGTGAAAAGAAAACGGATCCTCGTTTCGGATCGTGAGCCGGAACAGGCCTGAAATCGAAAGTTTCGATATCGCCGATCTCGAAATCACATTTGAGCCCCAAACTACAGAAATCCCGCGAACCTGAACGATATCGTCTGACTCAAATAGAACGATTCCCGTTCCAGAACGTCCAGAGAATCGATCAGATCTCAAGAGCTCAAAATATTGCGAATTTGAAATGGTATTCGAACTGGAAATCCCACAAAAATCTGTTAAGCTTCCATTCAGGCACCCATAGCTCAATTGGATAGAGCATCGGTCTTCGGAACCGAAGGTTGTAGGTTCGAATCCTACTGGGTGTAATTAAAAGTCGTTAAATAGCAACGACTTACGAACTCTCGGGATAATCAGGCGATAAAAGGAACCGCAAGTTCCCCCCATCTATCCCCCTACTAATGCTGATTTCTTGGTTTTCGATTTCAGCTTCTCTTGGAGTTCATCCCCTGCCGCTTGGGCAGAACGAATGGCTCCATAATGCTTTTCCGTGGTCGCGAAATCGGCATGTCGCATGATCACTTTCAACGTCTCGGCTGAGACTCCAGAATTCATCAATCTTGCGGCACATCCTCGACGGAGATCGTGAGCACTTGCATATTTAGCTCGTATCCCGGTCGACTCGTTTTCCTTCGTCACAACCACATTGGCTTCCTTGCCGATTTGAGCAATTGTTCGACTGATACAGCCAATCGATAACTGCTCATTCCGTTTTCGCTTCAATTCCAGATTGACTACATATCCTTGCCGGTCATTTTCTGGAACATTCAATAAAATCTCTTTGAGACCTGGGAGCATCGGGATTTCCTGCAATCGTCCATTCTTCTGAGAAGGTGGAACAATCACTGTGTTGTGAGAAGATTGACGATCATCCCACATTGGGTGAATCTTCTGATCATCATCCCACGAAAATTCCAACACCTCACTGATTCGGAATCCACTTTCCCAAAGAATATGCAAAGCGAATTTCCATGCTTGGCATGGAGTATCAGACGGGCCGGCGAGTGAATGCTGGCGGCGCATCAACTTCGGCCGGTCGTTTTCAAACCGGGATTCAGTACAACTTCTAGTCGAACTATTTTGCTACCAGGGTCATCACGCCGACCCCGGATCGGACAAAGACAAATTAAACTGTCTGTTGTTGACTGCGCCTGGCTATCTCCACAAGTATGTGCACCTGCTCGTCGGAAAGGCCTTCAAGGAGGTCTCGAGCCGATGTCTTCTCCATCTTAGGTACAGGCGCGGCCGAGCTACCAAGCTCATTCTTATGAAGGTCCCCGTCTTTCATGATCAACTTAAGGGACTCGTGAGGCTTCGAGAGCAACGTGATATCTTCGTGAGCATTGCCGTCGATCACCACCAGATCTGCCAGCGCGCCCTTCTGCACTACTCCGAGCTTGCCATAGGGATTACGAGGGCCGCACAGTTCGCACAAATCTGCTGAAATGGATGTCGCCTGCTCAAGAATCTCGAACGGTGTCCAGTAGTCTTGACGGGCAGTCCACTCCAAAGGGATCAGATTGATAGCTGAAGCACTCAAGCAAAGATCTGTGGAGAACGAGCATTTCACGTTGTGCGCTTTGGCATAATTCACAAGGTTCCCGAAGCCGTCGCGAACCATACGAGCCTTTCTCTTTTGGTCCGGATTGAAGAATGGAGGAATGTTCTCTTCGGCAAAAAGGATGGTCGCGGCTGCTGCTTGAGTCGATAGATACGCGCCTTCACTCGCCATCATCTGAACGGTCTCCTCGTCGCACAACATACCGTGTTCGATGGACTTGATACCGCAGCGAAGAGCACGTTGGGTAGTGTCGGAGCGATAGGTGTGGGCCATCACGTAGCTATTGAAGTTTTCAGCGACCTTGACAACAGCAATGAGTTCTTCTTCTGTGAAACCAAACGTGTCCAGGGGATCGTACTCTGAAGAGACTCCGCCATTGGCCATGACTTTTAGTTGGGTTGCTCCGTAGCGAAAGTTCTCTCGACTAGCCGCCATGAGATCCGCGTCGCCATCGGCAATGATAGTGTGACCCAGAATCTCTGCGGGTGTGCGTGCACCTCCGAATTTCGGATGAAGAGTATTGTAGCGGCGCCAGTCTCCGTGACCGCAGGTCACACTCAGGAACGCTCCGGATGGGTAAATGCGAGGCCCGGGGATGATGCCCTCGTCTATGGCTCTCTTCGTTCCATAGTCGGCTCCGCCAGCGCTGCGAATAGTGGTGAAACCCCAGTCGATCCACTTTTTCGCGAAGGCGGCCGCCCAGGCTCCTTGATAACCCCAATGAGGTTGGTCTTGATCGCTCAGGCCGCCAGCCAGAATGATGTGCTCGTGGGTGGCGATAAACCCTGGAGAGAGAATTCGTCCACCTCCATCAATGGAGATCGTACCTTCCGGTTTCTCCAGCTTGCCCTGAGTAACTTCCTCAATAAGATTGTCCTTGACCAGGACACTGCCCTGTTGAAGCGAGTGCTTCTTTCCATCAAAAATCCTGACGTTTTCTATTGCGATGTATTGATCCATTTTCTCTCTCCTCTACAGGTGTGCCTGACGTTTCGCTACAGGCAAATGCCCCCCCCAGGCGGGGGAGTAAAAACGGAGTACATCAGCGATTTAAGACAGGAGAAACCCGCCTTGGTCCGTCCTCCAGACTTCATCATTTGAGCTTAAGTGATAGATGATCTTAATGTTTTGCCGAGTACTAGTCAAGAACTTTCAGACGGGGCGTATATCATATGAGCTTTCTAACATGGAACCACGACGACCAGAATTGGGAAATGAGGGTCAGGAACCGTAGGCCCCGAAATCCAACAACCATCCCGCGTCATCGGCGGCTCCCGTTCACCGCATGGTTATCGCCTGCACTAATAGCCAGCGATTGAACCGTTAGAAACATCCCGTCTGCTGCTAACATCATATCAGTTCATTTTCGTGACGAAACTGTTGACAACGTGTCCGTTTCGAACGAGTAAGATGCCCTCGAATCCCATTAGCGCATCCCATTCTTCGTCAGGCGAAGAAGCTAGCCAGAGCTGATCACCTTCCTGCATTTGGGCGCGCAGTTTGCGCCATTGTTCGTTGCGGTAGCCAAAGGGGACGAATTTGCCACGAATTTTGACGGCGTACTCTGTCTCCGCTTCTTCAATGGTGTACTGGCGAACGACGCGGTAGCCATCAATGGTTTGATCCATGGTTTAGTTCGCACAAGGGGTTCATGTTGCGTGAAT
Source organism: Rubinisphaera italica (assembly GCF_007859715.1). Classification (NCBI taxonomy): domain Bacteria; kingdom Pseudomonadati; phylum Planctomycetota; class Planctomycetia; order Planctomycetales; family Planctomycetaceae; genus Rubinisphaera; species Rubinisphaera italica. The sequence goes on along the minus strand of NZ_SJPG01000001.1, from coordinate 2,089,575 downwards.
GTGATTCCAAAGGTCGGCTTGAAGGCCTGCGCTAATTGATGCGATAACTAATTGATAGACAGAATTGACTTCTGTCTAATAAGGTGTGACATTCTGTATATCACACCTCATCATTATGTGCTGATGGATCGATTCCTGTCAACCAGCGGAAGGATAATGAGATTATCTTTGACTGCGAGTCCAATGATGAAGCCTCTCTCAACCACTTCTCAATACTACCGCAGCCGAAACTGAAGGCCTCACTCAATTCGAGCCATAAGAAAAGTTGTTGCGTGGGATCTGAAGTTGAATGGCAATGTTCCAAAACAGACGCAACTACGCCGCACCCCAGCGAGGCTTTGGGCGGCCTGGACACTCCAGGGCAGCGGGATGTAGTAATAACGGGAAATGTCAGAAGATGTTATTTTGTTTGCGGGTATAAAGTCATCTGCTTGCCCGCAGCGATCAAAGAGATGTCATGCCTTGATTAATAAAACCAGGCCCAGGGCCGCAGATAAGAACGAGCAAATAAACAGGACGACCCCGGCAGTTGCGGCACAGCCACATGTTCCCAGTCCTGACCGCCGCAAAAACTCTCGGCCGCTCTTTTCGGAACGGAAGAATCTTTTCGGGATCATTAATAGATTCCAGCCATAGATAACGCCTGCTGCCCCTCCGCTGACCAACAAACATCCGAATATGCCCCGGGTCGGGTCATTTGCTCCTTCGCTTCCAAGGACAAACCATACCAATGCGGCGGCGAGACTGACGATTAGTGTGACCAATGCTGTCCAGAATGCGGACCGGTGCTTAGCATGTCCGCCGGATTCTGGGCGTTCGATCTTCTCATCAATCAGAATGCGGATGTCTGCGAGACAATCATCCAGTGATCGCAAAGCTCTACCAACGAAAAACGAGCGTCCAACAGCCCTCGCCGGTTCCGACGGAAACATAAAACGAACGGTGCCTCGAAGTAACTCGCAGATGAACCAGACAAACGCCAGTATCGCTCCGTTTCTCTGTTCGTACTCACGTTTACTCACATAGGTTCCGTAGCCCTTGGTGGCTGACATATGTGGTCGCTTATTGACATTGAGCAGAGTCGCCTTAACTGTCTTGTCGTCGATAGTTCCCGATAGTTCCATTTTGACTTTGCCAGCGAACGTGAAAGACGAGATTCGGATCTGCAGGTCCCAGTCAGAAACATGCACGTCGTCAAGAGAGCTAATGTGCTGCTTAATTTCGGTCTGCACGTACCTTGAAAGTTCGTTGGGGTTGGTGAGTTCCTGCTCAGCTGAATATTCCACGTTAATCTGCTGAACCATAGCCTCGCCCTTGATCAGAACAGTATCCGAAGTCTTATTTGTGTTCTGTGATTGTCAGCACTCACAGTTGAGATGTCTGAACAGGATTCATATTTCATCTCTGAGACAGAACCACATTCTAGACCATTTACAAATGGTATCTGCAGTCGCATGGACATCAAATGTCCTAAAACGATGTGTTTGCTCCTGCTGAACGCTGCAGGTAATTTTTGAATATGCTCTGATCAGACAAATTCAAAATATGATGTAAAGATATTTTGGCTCCTGTCTCAACAGCGAGTTGGATGTTATCTGTAGTACATACCAGTTCTTTGAGTCGATGAATGTATCCATATTCCATTCGAGAATTCGTGTCCATGCCTGGATTATTGTGACACTTCAAAATGGTGGCAAGACTTGAGGAATTGGTTGATGAATTGTTGGGAACTCGGGAAAAAATAGTGGAATGTTATGACAGGCATCAGCGTAGAATGACCTTAACCAGTTCTGTTTCTGCCAGCGGTTTATTGAATACGGAAGGCCAGGCGACGAAGCTGAATCCATTAACTCCAGCATTTTTTAGAATTACCATTCGCCACTTAGCACAAATGCGGCCCAAAATCGTGGTGGAATCGAATTGGTTTTGATCTCATCATTCCGCGAAGCAACTTGATGAAGTTTACCTCGCAGCATTGCGATCTGAGCCTGCCGGAGAGATTCCAGGCGACCGAGTTTTCTCTCCCATAAATTCTTATAGAATTCGACCATCAGTACACGTGTTGCTTCGTCGTCAACCTGCCATAATGTAGCGACGACAGTGTCGGCACCTGCCAGGTGAAACGCTCTCTGCAAGCCGAGCAAACCTTCTCCACCTGCGATTTTTCCCAAACCAGTTTCGCATGCGGAAAGAACTGCTATCTCAGTTTGCTTGAGGTCAAGTTCTGCCACTTCAATAGCCGTCAGGAGTCCATCATCTCCAGCGGAGAGTTGACTGATTGAAAAGCCACTGGATCGATTCGCTCCCGCCAGTGCGAGTCCAGATTGGAGGCCCGGTAGAATGTTGATGATTGATTCATCTGCATCGGACTTCATTGCCTCCTGCGATGCGGATCGAAAAAAACCGTGAGTGGCAAAGTGCACGTATTTGCGACCTGCTACCTGATGACGCAATTCCCCCTCGGTCGCGTATGATCCTCTCAGAATACTTAATCGTTCGACTGGCTCAGTGACTAAGTATAGTTGTTTGATGACATCGATTTCATCTGCCGTTTCGGGGAGTGGACTGAATTCGTGCAACGTATGATTTGAAGACCGTGTCGACGCAATCAGTGGATAGTCTTGATCAGTCGTAGGCTGGTTTTCCCGGGAACCGGGCGCAGCAAAATCGACATCTCCCACGAGAAGTAATGAATTATCAGTCGATTGACCTTGATTTTTTGCGTCGACTGAGTGAGATAACATTTGGGCTGCTGGAACGTAAACCAACTGCAATTCTTCGATCAAATAGCGATCTGGGTTAGTTCCGGGTAAAGCTGCAAATGGTAGACGTGTCAAAAATGTATCGGCGGCAATCAAAACCGTTTCTGCGTTTCCAAAGTATTTGGCGACTGGGTCCCAAACGCGTTCGCGAAGAACGGTTTGAGGGGAACGAATGGATGAGTCTTTTGTTGAAGAGCCGATTCTCAAGTCACCTCGTACGCCTCCCGCTCCACGGACAATTTCGCGACGCCATTCGTCAATTACGGCTTCGATTTCATCAGCCTTGCCAAGTTCGATTCTTTGTATCTTTCCCGCGGAGGGGACTACAAAGGCAACCAAACGGCGTCCGTCATCTGTTGCAGTGGCTACGCTGCCTCGATAGACGAAATAATCGACCAGTACCGAGTTTTCTGGTAGGTGTTGTTGAAGATCATTCACGCTGATCGCCTGCTCCTGATTGCTCAGCAGTTGCGATGCCTGGATTGATAATTGAGATTCGAGTTCTTCTCGACGAGAAATTAACCGTTTTCGTTCCTTCCGACGAGACTCTCGCGTCTCCTGGTCATCTCTGACGGATTCAAGAGCTGCGAGGGATCTTGTGACCTGCTGAAGCTCTTCAACAATGGGTTGCAATTCTTCATTGTCAACTGCCAGTCGTCGTTGCATCTGACGGACAAGCACTGCTCCTTTCCATGCAAGAATTCTTTCATAAGCGCGAGTTGGATCTGTCTTCATCCCTGCTTCAAAGAGGAGCAGATTGTGGAGACTGTTCAAGAGTTGTGAGGATAGCAGAAGTTGCTGTCGTTCTGATTGTACGGAAGCTGTTTTTGCGAAATTTTCAGCACGTGCATCGAGGGCTTGATACTGATACTCAAGTGCTTCCTGTGAATTGCCTATTGCGTAGAGACGAACCGCCACTGATTCACAGTGATCCGCATAATCGGGGTGATTTGTGCCGTATTGGTCTGCGATTACCCCGACGATCTCTTTGAGTTCGCGAATCGCTTCATCATAGTTTCCGGTTTCGGCCAGAATTCTTGCCAAGCCAACTTTTGCCTTCAATGTCGATGTATGCGTTGTACCATAGACACGCTGGTTGATCTCCAGAGATTTCTGATAATACTCTCTGGCTTTATCCCAATTCTCCGAAGACTCCTGAGTGCTAGCTGCCTTTTCGAGCATGACTGCAAACTCTGGATGATCTTCGCCGAACGCTTTGCGCACAAGTTCGATCGCTTCAACCAAAGTGTCTGTTGCTCGAGCATCCTTCTGTATCTTGTATAACGAAGCCAGATTGCTGCGAGAGAGAGCGTAGACTTGAGAATTCACCCCCGAGGTTATCTTCAATAACTGTCCAGATTCTTCAAACAGAAGTGTGGCTTCCTGATAGTCTTTCATTTCCAGACAGATGATAGCCATGGAGTTGAGGGTGCTGGCATACCGCGTCGTTTTCGTAATGTCTGCAATTTGTTGAATCTCTCGGGAGGTCCTTGCGGCAACCAATGCGGTGCGTAAATCACCAGTTTTCATGGCTGCGTGAGATTGCATATAAAAAGCATCTGCGGTTTCAGGATGAGTTGACCCATGAGAGCTTTCACGGAATTTGGCCACTTCTGAAAACAATTCCTGAGCTTCCTGATCTTGATCTAAAGCGACACAACACCGAGCCATTTGAAACTGAAGCAGCGTAGTTTGAGGATCAGAAACGCCAAAGTGCCTGGTTAGCAGATCGTAAGCCTGCTTACGTAAGTCTTTGGATTTTTTCCAATTCAAATCTTTTTCTGCGGTATTCGAATCTTTATACAATCGATAGGCCAGCTTGACCTCCTCCAATGCTTCCAGATCTAAAGACTGCATCGCCTGTGTTTGCTGCAGTGCAAGTTCTGCATCTCTTGTTTTCCAATGGGAATTTCCATAGAGGCTCTTTTGAACAGAGATAGAATTTCGTCCCAGCTCCAATGCCTTTTCCCATTCGCCGGCATCTTCATATGCCCTGGCAAGGAGAGAGGCCGCATATTGCCAGGATTCCGATAAATCCTTAATCAGACTCAGGTCGCCTTCTAAAAAGTTATATCGCTTGTTTCCCTGATTGAGATAATCATGAGCTTTGTCGAGTTCTCCACGAGTCATGTAGAGTCTGGCAAGTTGTATTTCAATGTTACTGTAATCGGGATGTTTCTTTCCTAACAGCGGTTCAAGAATACTGAAAGACTCAGAATAAGCCTGCATTGCCTCTTCAAATTTATCGACTCTGGAAAGCGAGGCTCCATAAGAGGCATTCATTAATGCGTAATAGCGAGTTTCCTGACCGATGGTTTCAGACAAACCTTTTAGCGCGGCAACGTAGAATTCACAGGCGAGTTGATGTTGATTCCTATCTGTTTGTTGTTTGGCTTTTTCAATCTGTTCCAGGGCATTCTTAAACTGCACCTGTTTTGCATGAGGAAGCATTGCAATGCTTTGGTACTCCATAAGATCATTGCTGAGATTCACCGCCTTCCAGTCCTCGGAACCATACATCTCCGTTCGGAGTTCAAGTTGATCACTAGTGAGTTTAGCGACTTCTGAAAATTTCCCTTCATCTAACGATTTTTTTAGAGCACTTTTTAGAAATGTGTTCAACTCGTGTCCTGCTCTCCGTGTGACTTCATTTTGTGAGCCGAATGATTCTCGATAGGCATTGTAAACGTGTCTACAATTCTCGATCGCTTCACTATTTCTTTCACTATGATGAAGTACGATTGAGAAGATCAATCTCGCTTTGAGCGTCTCGGGATGCTGATCTCCCTGCGTTCGCAGGTGGATTTTCAAACATTTCTCTGCGTAAGTGATCGCGCTCTTGAAATCTCCCATCTCAACAAGCGACTGAGCCATTAACCCATAGGAATCTGCGGTTTTGGGGGCTTCTTCACCTAACACCTGAATTCGAATCGCCAGCGATTTTTCGAAATATTCTCGAGCTAAAGCCTTGTCGCCTGTTTCACCGATTGCATTTCCAAGGTTACTGAGTGACTGGGCTGTGAGTTCATCGATTTCGCCTCGAGTTATCTCCATTATTTTGACAGACCTTGCATACATCGGAATTGCTTCTTTTGGGTGTCCGAGTCTTTGATGGATGTATGCCAGGTTGTTCCATAGTGCAGCTGTGTCAGGATGCAACTCTCCCAATTGACGGCGATTGATTTCCAATCCCTCTTCAAAAAACGACAATGCGCCCTCGGGGTCTCCCCGGACATCCAAGAGGTATCCAATCGCCTTAACGGAATCGGCATGCTTAACGTGATGCTCGCCATAAATGGCTTTACGGTAGCGGTATGAAATGAGCCTCAATTGAAAGGCTCTCAGGTAATCACCCTTTTTGAGTGGTTCTGCTTCCTTGCGTATATAATATTCGGCAGCTTGATCGACATGATCTTCATCTTGAGTAAACACTCTTCGTGGAATGCCTAGAACTTCAATTGAGTCATAATCACCTTCGAGTTGAAAAGCGTTTCCAAGAATCGCAGTCACGGGTTCTCGTGAATTGTTATAAAGGGATGTGTAGTAGACCTCGCTCTGATTGTGTTCGATTTTGAGTAGTCCCTGATCCAATCGTGTCGTCCAAAGACCGCTCGCGGTTCCAGTTTCGATGTGCCAGGTTCGGTTCACCCCAGAAGCCCATTGCTTTCCATCCCATTGCGATTCTTCAACCCACAATTCATCTTTGATAGAATCGCCTGTCATCGTACGATGAATTCCGATCCAGACAGCAGCGTTCTGGCCAAGCTTGAATCCCCAGCGAAAATATCCACGGCCTTTTGTCACCTCGCCAGAGATCTGGAAATTCATTCGCATTTCCGTGCTGATTTCAGAAGCAACTGGCCTTACCCATGTAACTTCAGAGGCAGTCATTGTTCCTGGGTTCCATGTCAGTTCTGTACTCGTCTGATAGAGTTTGAGCGTGTTTTCCTCGAAATTATCTGAGAACAGCTCCTGTTTTTTTGCGGGTGGTATCGGGGTAATCAATCTTTGCAAGCGAATGAAGTCGTATCGAGGCTCAATCAATTCGTTAGCCCACTCATCTCCTTTTAGTAACAGCGTCTCAATCACTTCGCGTTGATGGACTAAAGCTTTTTCGAGGTGACCAGCCTTTTCTTCTTCAGCCGAGTAATGTCCAAGAATATCACTGAGTGCATCAATAAAATCGGTCATACTTGGATGCCCCGGACCGTAAATTTCCGAGTAACGCTTGATCGCAAACCGCAAATGTGGCTCCGCTTTCCGAAACTGATGATCCGCGTAAAGAGCTTTACCAAGTGTGCCACGAGCATCTGAAAATTCTGTCATCTCTTCTCCGAGATGTTCTCGAATTACCTCGAGGGCAGAACGCGAAGCGTCGACTGCAACTTTCGTCTCACCAATGGAGATAAATGAACTGACAGTTGAAAGCTGGAGATCTGCTTTCAAAACCTGCTTACGGGGAAGATCATCCAGTTTTTTGAGAGCATCGATATATTTAAGCCCCGACTCCCATGCTCTTGTACGCCAGTATTCTTTGCCGAATTTGGCAGTGTCGAGCTGATACATACGCAACGCCGATTCTCGTGCGGCTTCGAGTTGATCTTCCCGAATCCGACGTGTCGTCAAAAAAATGAGCACATCTGGCAACTCTTCATCAAGACCTTCCGAGAGGATCAGCCTCTCTGCCGATTCCATGGACTTAATCGCCTTCAGAGTCTTTCCCTCAGCTTCAAACTGATACGCTTGATCTTTCAGGCGAGCAATTTCACCAACGGTCTCCGGCGTTGAAACCTCATCCTGAGCGACGAGCATTCCGGAATTCATGAGAAAACTCATAATCAATAACGAATGCTTTATCATGATTCTGACAATCCCGTTTTGTATCGTTCCCAGTCTGTAAGTCCTGTTGGAGGGCAAACTACAAACGAAAGTTTATCAGCAGAAATTGAAGGTGATATACGTTGATTTGAAAACAATACTGGTCTCAACCGAAAATCGTAATATCGAGTCAAGCAGAAATGTCTGAGATTTGCAACGAATTTATAACGTACTGAGCAAGCGGGCAAAAAAATTAAGCAATTTATCCATTAACCGCAGCAACGATATCTTCCTGCAAACGGAAGCTGAGTTTTGAGAATCCCTCGGTTCGAGAACACACGGAAAAGGATTTTACTGGGCTTTCTCGATCATAACCCCGTGCACGTTATTCCTGGGAGATTCTTTTCTTCTGAGGCATGGCAATCCATTGCACAATATCTACGGTCCAGGATGTGTCATATTGTTTTGTTTTTTGCTGGAATAGCGGGCGATCTCCACGTGTCACGAAATAGGTTTCCTGCAATAGGATTTCTGCCAAAGACGATGGGGAGTTGTTTTTGACTTTATGAGAAGAAAGGGGATTGATACCAGAACTTCTTAAATTTGGCAGACTGTCCTGTTCAAGCATTGAAAAATAATTTTCCTCTCGTGTCGCCAGCAGGATTGTCCAGCGCGGACCAAACACGGTCCGGGCATCTTCACCAGTTTCACTGACAAGCTGAAAACCACCAATTTGCAGCGTTTCACCCGGATAGATGAGTTTTGCCTGATCACCCCGCTGCCAGGGCAGCATGGTCTGAATTCCCATGTTAGCATCGATTTGTAATATAGTAATGTAATAGGGGGAAGTTCCCGATTCCTCTGAAATGATACTCCAGTCGTAATAATCGTCTTCCTGAACAATCAGAGGACTTGTTGTTCGATCAACGTCATCGGATGTAGGTTGAGACAGATCCGATGTTGAATTCCAGGGGGAGCGTCCAACAATTTCAGCTTGTCCATCAGAGATTTCGACGGCCAATCGATCTAATTGCAAACGCACCGCGGGCGTGTTGTTTTGGCGACTGCGATTCTCTTCGGAAATTCGGATCAGATTCCTTGCTCGAGTAATTCTTCTGAGACATTGATTGATTTGGGGTAAGGTTTTCAGAGGAGTTCTAAGATCAAATGGCTCGCCAGCATCGCCCCATCCCCCACGAAGTGTCGAGGGGATTGAAGTGCGATATTGCGGTTGCGATTGATTTTCATCATTAAAACCCGTGATTGGAAACAAAGCTGCGTAGTGGCCGTCAATCCTGAGAATTAAATCGCCTGACTCCCCCTGACTTGCTGGCCTGAGCCAGTTCGTTTCTGATTCAGAACTGGTGTTAAATAGTTCCCGAAGCGACTCGGGAACCCGACTATCTTCTGCTGATACTGCTACGATATTTCCTGAGTCTGTTTCGACAAATTCCAATTGCAGGCAGGTTTTGTAATCTCCGTAATGATGATATTGCTCTACAGCAAAACCTTGCTCAAATGATGCTGGCAGTCGGAAGGAATCAAATTCCTCGTCAAAACGTTGCAGGACTTCTGCCCGAGCTGTCGTACCTGCAACCTCAACCACTTTAAGCCACGAAAGCGGCTCTGCGGACTGATCAAAGATTTGTTCAGGACGTTCATAAAGCAGATATAAAGAACCGACGGAGAGGCCATGTAAAGAACCGGCCCTCAGGATGACCTGATCTTTTCGATTTCCATCAGCTAACGTAATCCAATATTGCGGAATGTCTGTCTCACGATCCGCACCGCAGACAATTGACCGTAAGTTTCCTTCAACACGCGGGGTTGGGGCAGCCATAGTTTTGTGATCAAGACGATATCGGGAAATAATTTCATCGACCAGCATCTCATAACTGAGTTTTGAAACTGACTGTTTTTCATTCAATACCTGAACCAGAAAACGTGAGAGCAAGCCGAATGTTTTGCCGCCATCGGGATATTCTGGTTCCTGCTGATGTGACAGGCAGGCATATAGTGCGACAGCATTCTGCGGGAGTGTCGTTTCCGATTTTTGGACAGTTTGATGTTGAGACGAGGGGACTGGTTTAAGTTGACGGTCGAGACGTCTAACCTTTGTTGTTCCTCTGGCAGCTGTACCACTGTGACACGAATCCAGAATTATCCACAAACGCGTTCGATTATCGGCACAAATCGACTGTGCAAACTGATTCAGTTCATCGTCTCGAATGTCCGTTTCGCTTCCTTGAACGACAGCATCGTATGGAACAAGAGTTTCATCCAGTCCATCTTCTGGCTCATCTGCCAATGGCCCTTCGAGTTGATCGTAAACTTGAGAACCATGACCGCTGTAATGAAAAATAACCTGAGAGGCTGGAGAATCCTCAGGCAATGCTTTAATTTTCTGAACAAGAGTTTGCATCGCTTGCCGGATGGCCAGAGCCGTCGCTTGCTCATCAATCAAAGTGATAATGTCGCGATCAGAATCGAATCCGAAACGGGTCACCAAAACATCGTGTAAGGCCTCAACATCATTCCGACAACCATCTAGATCTGTTATCTCTTCGGATTGATAGTTGCCAACTCCAATCAACAAAGCAAACTTGGGTGGATTAGTATTCTCTGTATCGTTTTGAGCAAAACAACTCGACACCGCAACAAGAAACAATATGCCCGTGAATATGACACTAGACCAATATGACATCATCCGGTTATTAGTTCTCATAGGACTTTCAACTCAATAGTAAGCTGTCATGAGGTACCGGATGGGAACTTCGTTGAGACAATTTGATATCCAGTGTCCTTTCAGGGCATAGACCTGAGCCTCAAATTACTGTAATGCACTCCACTTTAACGCATTCCACTGTCGTGGTTTTTAACAACTTCGAACCAAATCATTGTCGATGACGCACTAGTCAACTTTGAGTTGTCCCCCAATAGAACTGTTCCCTTTAGAAGGCCTTCGAGGTTTCTTGTCTGGTGGAGTTTCAGCTTTCTCCTCAAGTTTGAGCACGATTTTACGATACCTGCGTTGAATATTTTCATCCTGAAAGAGATCCGTGTCGAGAACTGACATCTCTTTATTTTCAAGCTTCTTCCAAACGCCATTTTTTTTAGCCACTGTGAGATCGCTAACTCCGTTGTCATCGATATCAGTCATGATCAAATCAATCTCTCCATCATTGTCACGGTCGTAATGCCAGCGGGCAACCGGCTTGATGACTACAGCGACTTCAAAATCGAACTCGTCACGATTCGCCGTGCCTGCCACAAAATCATCTGCAAAAGAAGACGGTGTATCATTATCAAGATCAAACAGGACACCAGAATTGGCTTCTTCCTCCTTTATGCTGAAGACCCAGGATTCGTAGATGTCGTCCTCGTCGCGATCGGTCAGTGTGCTGAAAGTCGCTGGCGGCCAGTAGTCTGGACGATACACTTCTGATTTCTCCGGTTTGGATTTGATAAAATCTTTGACTTCATCCAAATGAACGTGATAACTGAATTTGTCGTAATTGACTTGAGACTCAGAATCAATCAGTGGAATCGCAAAGTTGACCGCGATTAACTCTCCCTCCTTATTGACCAGCGGCCCCCCAGAATCACCCGGATTGATTCCACAAGTGGAGATTAAAGCCTTACGAGATTCGGATGCATTTAGGGATTGCTTGTATGATTTCTGAGCATCAACGGACATTGAGAATTGAGGCATCACTGTGTCAATCAAATCGTGCGGATAGCGGCCGGTTCCCACAACTTCTCCACTACGGACCGACCAAAACAGGCCGCGAGAAGGATGGCCAATAGTGATGCAGTCACTTCCGGGCATGGCATTTGATTCTGCGATTTGAATGGGTTTGAGTTCACGTTTTTCAGGTAATTCGAATAACTTGAGTAACGCCAGATCTTTCGATGTGCTGGAAGCATACACCAGAGCCGGGTAACTCTTTTTTTCAAGTGTCATCACGCCATCATTCAAATCGCCGAAATGGATGAAGGCGAATCGACTGCCCGAATTGAGATCGATGGAACCGTTGGCGATTACGTGCTCGTTCGTCAAGATCCAGCCATCCTGTTCGACAATAAACCCGGTGCCATATCCTCCGTCAGTTCTGACGACAACAATTGATGGTGCCAATTTCGGAAAGATTTTCATTCCTGGGCCGCGACTGGGAAGACGAACCTGGTTGAGCAAATCGGCATTTTCGGGTTTGGCATCCAAATCCAGAGGACCTGTTGAAGGAATTAAAGCCCCAACTGCTTGATCCGATTGGACGGGAAGAAAAATCTCTTTTTTCTGAGCATGCGAAGCAGAACAGAGTATTCCTGTCAGTAACATGAGGGCGCATACCGAAGAAAATATTTGGCTTTTTGACATTTTGTTGCCCTTAGTTTTCAGTTTCAAATGAGGTGGTGACCAGCAGTTCAAGCTATCGTTTAATAAGATGGATTAAAAGATAAAATCATTTATTTAAGCTTTTTAGTCTTATTAAAATGACATTGGATATCAATTTGACTCCTCGATAAAAGAAGTCCCCTGCATTTGGATTGAGAGTATTTGTTTAATCCGATTTAAGGAATCTCAACAAATGTCCGGATAATGCCGATTATAACGATCAAGCCATATTCAAATGGTTTCTGCAGTCGCTTGGGCACCAAATGTCCTAACACGCTGTGTTTGCTCCTGCTGAACGCTGCAGTTAATTTTTGAATATGCACTAGGGTGGGAATGGACTGAATCGTAATTGGTGGTTGCGCTGGGATCATTTGAATGTCCCTTGTGATCGTTCTATCTCGCTAGGATATAAAACGATTCCTGCCAAATATATTTTGGACACTGAATTCAGGGTGAGCGAGTGTGATGAGTACGACATCAACTAAACGACTCAACCATTATCGAATCCGTACGTTTAAGCTCGCATTGGCTGCCTATCTGCTTTCGATTTGTCCTGGTTGTGCGACTGCTCTTCGTACTGCTGCGATCACTCGATCAGAAAATACGAATTTTCCATCAGCAGCTTTGAATCCTGATCATGATGCGGGATCGAGTCAGATTCAGCTGATCTCCGATGAGCAATTCCTGGGCGATTTACCATTGCCGGGAGAGACTCCACGACCCGACAGCAAAATGCCTGTCACACCAGAAGTGCTGCCAGGACCGACAATCCCATTCAGGTCTGGTGTAGCCGAATTTCAATCGAAAACGGCATATCTGGATTCCGTAAACAAATATCGCATTGGTCCACCAGATATTATTCGCGTGGATTTTATTATTAACGAGAGTATTTCTGTTAGTCCGCTGGAATTTCAGGGAGGTATCGAACTACTGGTTCGTCCTGATGGAACTATCGGTCTGGGGCGCTATGGAAGCGTATTACTGGAAGGTTTGACCGTCGACGAAGCAGCCATGGCGATTGAAGCAAAAATTTATGAATACCTTCAACGTGTGGCAAAACCGGGCGAAGAACCCAAAGTTCCTCAGGTTGTTGTCGATATTCTCGGTTTCAACAGCACACAATATTATGTGATCGCCGATAATGCCGGACTGGGAGCCAGTGTGCTGGAGTTTCCGCTGACAGGTTCGGATACGACATTAAGTGCACTGGCTCAAGCTGAAGCAGCTGTTGCAGGACGACTCGCCCTTCCTCAGTCTTCCAACAAAAATCAGATTTGGATCGTGAGAACGGATTGTCACGGTCAGCAGCAGATATTGCCGGTTGACTGGTTCGGATTGACTCAATGTGGAGACATGACAACCAACTACAAACTGGCCTCTGGCGATGTCCTGTACATTAACTCTGACAAATTAATCCGCATGGATAATCACATTGCCAAAGTCTTTTCGCCAATCAATCGCGTGTTCACATTTGTTATCAATGGTGCAGCGGCTGTTACCAGTGGTGGCACTTCAGTGATTACCATTCAAAAAGCCAGCGGTGGTCCAAATTAAAACATAATGAAAATCATTTTGGTTCAAAACTTCTCGACCTGATGCAAAAGAAGCAGAAGTGTTCAACAGAAATAAATTGACCTGAGCGAAAATTACCCGATAATTCCATGTGATGATCAACTGTAAATATTTGAAACGAGATTTCCAATGAAAACTCCCATACCATTACTCCTGGCTGGCTCTGCGTTATTTCTCTGCCAGATTGCACAGGCACAGGATTATTATCGTTCGCCCCCATCGATTCCGAATCCCTTTGCTTTCATCGGTCCTGAAATTCAGGACAATCCGGAGTTAATCTTCCTTTACTCGATTGGAGCACAGCAGGGGCGAGCGTTGGCGGATCAGGAGCGTTTTCAGGGGCCTCCTCAGCGAGTTCTTTCTCCCGAAGAACGTCAACGACTCCTTCAATCGCTTTCTTCAGGTACGCGTGGGGATAATTCTGGACAAGGGAGAGGTTCGGTTGCTGGATTCGGAACACATCATCGATATTTTAATACCTATCAACGTTAAATCTTATTGCTTCTACTCGCACATTATTAAGAACCGACTTATGATTTAAGTCGGTTTTTTTATTGGACTCTAGCTGATAATCATGGGACGATGAGAATCAACTTCCAAATCCACTCGATGATAAGCAACGATTCATGAATGTGTTTTCACGTTTACAAAATGACTGCAATACTTTTGGGCTGATTTTGATTTGTGAGATCATATTCCTCTCCTCAACTATTACAGAGACGCGTGCGGCTGATCCCGTACAGGCAATGATCATTACGCTAAACGATCATGCTGAACTGACTGTCGATGCAACACGATTGAGGACATATCGCACTCCTGAATCGGTGCAAGCGATGGTTGTCTGGAACGATGTTCAAACCGAAGCCTGGACAATTCTTGAACCAGAGCAGTTGTGGACAAAACCTGTCAATCTAACAATGCGTTCGAATCCGTTCGCAAATGCAGCGAATCGATCTTCGGGTAAAGAACGTTCCCCTGGTTCAGGGATAGGTCTGCAGTCAAACATCATCGATCAACTGCGTGGTCGAATAATCTATCGCAATGGCTCGAATGATTTTCTAACGCCCCACAACGGATTCCTACTCACTTCACAGTTGACCATTCGACGAATAGCAAAAGAAGGCCAAGATTCTTATCCAGAAAATACAGCGGAGATCTCACAAAGAAATCAATTGCTATTGAGAATTATGCTTCCAGAAGGTCAGGCTGTCATTAAATGGAGTGAAATCGCAGATCTCCCACCAAACCTGAAAGCGGGTCTGCCAGTTGGGGAATACGAGTTAGCAATTCAGGGACAGCCTCAAAGAGTCCACTTCACGATTGTCGATGAAACTGTTCGCAGTTATATCGACGCTCAACTTCATCGACTCGAAGAGCAACTGAAATCTGCTCCTAAAAGTCTGTATCTGGAACTTGCAACTCAGACGTTACTGCACCAGCCGGAAATTTCTGGATACCTTGGTGAGCAACAACCAATTGCTTTTCCAGCCGATGTCCTCGATCTTCTGGATCAGTTTCCAGAGAATGAACTTACCGCTCACCTGAAGGAAGTCCAACAATCTGTTTGCAATCAATTACAGCAAGTCGATACTAAACAGAAAGCTGAAGCTCAGGTCACTGGAATTAATAAGATTGATACCGCTCGGTCTTTAATGCTTTCTGGAGAATGGGAAGAAGCATTGGAGTTACTGAAAGATCCTGAATTACAAAATGAGCCGCGAAGTCATGGACTGGCTTTGCTTTATCAGGCCTCCGTCCTCTCGGAGTTTTCTGCTTCACAGGCAAGCGACGTTTCAAAGTTATATCAGCAGGCGATTGCCTTACTGGCATCTTCTTCTAGTTTTTCAGACCAGTTTCGTGCCCATAACAATTTCGCAGGCTTTTTGCTCAATCACACAATCGACTGTGTCCACAATCATGCATTTCGAATAATTACGGGTGAGAAAAATCCTCTCTTCACTGCATTGTATCATTGGAAACTGGCGGAACATCATTTTCTGAAAGCCTCTCATCTAGCTCAGCAGATGGATCAAAACGATCGAGTCGCCGTCTTGCTGAATCGTGCTCGTTTGTGTTTGGTTCTGGCAGATATCATCTTCACTATGGATGTTGAAGAAGGTGGACAGCGAAAGTTTCAGCTAGCGGAAACTGCTGCCTATGATCAGTCTGATAGGATCCTCAGCGAACTCGATCAAATCATGGACTCATCGAAATTGGAACCGGTCTTGCTGGCATCGATTTATGAATTGAAAGCAGAAATATCGTTTAAAAGAAATGGCAACTCTCAGGCTCTTGAATTTGCTCAAAAATCTCAACTGGCCTATCTGGAAGCTGGTTCTTTGATGGGTGTGGAAAGCATCCAGCGAATGCTTAGTTCAATTGCTCTGCATGCAATTGATTCGAAACACAATCCAGAGCAGGTGGATGTGGCGATTTCCCATTTGAAAGTATCACAGGTCATTTCTGAGTTTTTGGAACATCGCGTACCAGATGATAAGATGGGGCAATCACAGGCTGGATTTCACGCTCGTCGTGCCTATGTTTCACAACAGCTTTCGGAATTGCTGGCCAATCAGGGGCAACATAAGGCTGCTCTAGAATATCTCGAAACCGCCAAAGCCGGGGCATTACGGCAGGCGCTGATGGCATCGCGAATTTCTACTGATGGCCTGAATCAGCAGGAGATTGGTTTTGAATCCATTCTGGAGAATTGGCCTACCGAACAGTCCGCTTTGGTATATCGAATTGGCCCCTCGGTCGTTCATGTCTTCCTGGTTGATTCAAGCGGACGGGTGACTTCAACAGTCGTTCGGGATTCTAATGGTCAGTCAGTCACCCCAAGACAACTCGTGTTTTTTGTTCAGGATTGTCTTCAATCGATTGAAGGCGAAAGTGAGCGGATGCGACTGCGGATTGAAAGGAATAATGGTTTCGATCACTCCTGGCAGCTGAAATTATCGACCCTCTATGAAATGCTGATCCCTCAGTCTGTTCGACCTGCGCTTGCGAATTCAAAAACAGTCGTGATTGTACCCCATCATATTCTCCATTATCTGCCGTTTGCTGCCCTTGTTCAAGAAATGGATCGTACTCAAAATGGTCCTTACAATGTTCCACGCCCACAATTTTTTATCGATGGACCTTTCGACCTGCTTTATGCTCCTTCATTAACATCCTGGGCAATTCTTGGACAGACCCCGCTGCCACCAATTCAAAACGTGCGGGCAATGGGAATTCAACAATTTGCAGATGCACCAGCGTTGCCAGGGGTGAGTCTGGAACTTGCGAATCTTAAGAGTGCGTTTAAAGAGAGAGTCCGTCAGGTTGTCCTCGACGAGAATGCTGACAAGAAAACGATGCAACAACTTATGGCAAGGCCTGGTTTGCTGCTGCTGGCGACACATGGCTTGAACGAACCAGACCAGCCACTCAACAGCCATTTACTCTGTTATCGCGATCAGGAACAATTGACTGCCAGAGACATTTATGAATCGTCAGTGAATGCGAATATCATCATCTTGAGTGCGTGTTATTCCGGTTTGGCAGACAGATCGCCTTTACCGGGCGATGATCTTTTCGGTTTGCAACGAGCATTATTACAAAATGGTGGACAGGTTGTGATCTCAGGACAATGGGATGTTTTCGATGGTACCGCTCCCGTGATTTTGCAGGATGTCTTTGAACAAATGGCAAGCTCTCACAAACCTTCTACTGCACTTGCGTTTGCTCAGCGAAAATTCCTGAACAATTTGCGAAAATCAGATCAGATCGAACTGTATCTCCATCCTTATTTCTGGGCCATGTACACGGTCTCCGGAAATGATCGATGACATTTGTCTTCACACCGCATTACAACTTGAATACGTTCTTTGAACGTCAATTCCTCTGTTCAAATTAATTCTTAATGTCAGCGACAATCTCATGGATACAGCAGGTACGAAGATTGAAGCAATATGTAAGAAATTTGAAGAAGCAATTCAGGAGAATCTGCAGCCGCGAATTGAAGAGTTCATTACTAAAATTCATGAGTCGTATCAAAAACAATTATTCATTCAGTTGTTCGGAATTGAGTTGGATTATTATCGACGGATTGGGGTAAACATCGACCTCGACGATTGGTTGGAGCGGTTCCCCGAATACGAAGTTACGATCTCCAATGCAACTTTATCACAAGTAAAAACCGTTTCTATGCCTTTAAGTACAGACAGGAATTCAATTGAGAATGCGGTCACTAAACTGACTCGCTATCGAGTGACGAATAAACTTGGCGAAGGAGGTATGGGAACAGTTTATAAAGCTTACGATACTCGACTTGAACGGGATGTGGCGATCAAATTTCCTCATATTCCCGATGTCGCAGATGGCGATGAAATCATTGACAGATTTTTTCGCGAAGCTAAAGCGGCTAGCGGACTGGATCACCCGAATATCTGTACTGTTTACGATCGGGGAGAAGTCGAGGGGCTCCACTATATCGTTATGAAATATATTGACGGTAAGACTCTGGACGCATGGGCCAAATCCAAACAACCTTTGCATGCAACGCAGATCGCCAACATCTTTGTCCAATTGACTGATGCGCTTCAAGTTGTCCACGAAAATAATCAGATTCATCGTGACGTAAAGCCAGGTAACATTCTCGTCTCTGACTCTGATCGCCCTGTTCTAACTGACTTTGGCTTGGTTCGAGAAGGACTTTTCAGACAAGCAGTCAGCTTGGTAGGTACTCCTGCATATGGGTCCCCAGAACAGTTTGACCCACATTCCAGCGAATTAGGTCCGCAAGTCGATATTTACTCACTGGGAGCGACACTCTATAGCGTTTTGACAGGACAGGCTCCGTTTTCAGGATCAGCCAATTACGTCATTTTTCAGGCCAAACAATCCGATCCAATACCGCCCAGTGAGATCATTCCGACGTGTGACCGTGAGTTGGCGCGGATCTGCCTGAAAATGATGTCCCGCAATCCTAATGATCGTTATCACAGTATGCCTGAGGTTCGGCGGGATCTTGAACGTGTCACAGTTCGACAAGACTCAAAATTAATCCCTGCAATACTGGGGCTCTCAGTTCTATGCATTGGTCTCGTGTTCTTTGTGAAAGCCATGTTGGCACCATCGAGCGGATCGATCCCAAAAGACCGAGAGAAAGATGTTGCTCAAGAAACTGGACTTTCCCTCAATAACAACACTCAGAAGCCATTGATTGGTGACATTGATATCAAGCTCTGGAATTCGACCGATACGGCACGGAGAAATCTTTCGCTCACTGATGCAGACGTATTGCCCTTGCAGCCTGATGATTCGATTCGAGTTTATGCAAACAGCGATCCGCCCAGTTATCTGTATCTGATCTGGATTTCTCCCGACGGGTCTGTCATTCCTGTTTATCCCGGCACACCGGGGGATTGGAATTCATTTGCCACTCAGTCAAGTATTACTGGCACACTCTCATTGCCCGATGAAGTCGATCAGGGCTGGCCAATGGATGAGGAAACCGGTATGGAGACTTTGGTGTTACTCGCACGTCGAGATCCTGTTTCTGGTGAGACTGTTCAACAACTGCAAGCACTGAAATCTACTTTGCCTCCACAAACCGTTCAAGACGAACGAGCAGTTGTCTGGTTCAACCGTGATCAAGCTATAGAATCCAACAAACAAAACCTCACCACGAATTCAACCGTACGAACACCACTCCTGAATGAACAACTCGTGAAAGTTCAGAAAGATCTGGAGTCAGTTGCTCGGTCTCCTCAGTTTCACAATAAAAAAACTCTTGAGGATTCATTCCTGAAAGTTCAAAAAATCCTGATGGAGAAGTTCGAGGATGATTTTGAAATCATCAGTGCAATCAGCTTTGTAAATATACGTGAGTAGACGAGGATTTCTAATGGTACTCAGGACGTAACATCAATGAGCAACTTTCTTTTGCGACGAATCATTGAGTCTTACATTTCAGATGGCATTCAGACAATTTTGAACTCAGGTAACAAGTCCAATTTATCGTTTTTCAATATCAGAATTAGCAAAGCCGATTCCAGAGATAACGACCTGTCAGCTTATGTCAGATTCAATGACGAAATCTTTTCATTGGGAGGGTCGCCGATGAGACGGCTGATTCTTTACTTTTCTGTTTGCGTTCTTTTACTGTGTGGATTCCAGAGTCCTTCGGTTGTCAATGAGGGTCCGCCTCAGCCAGTTCCTTCAGGTACTGATCAGGTCAGACAGGACTTGACAGGAAATGCAGTGACTTCTGCCGAAGGGACTGCAGAAAAAAGCGATGAATCTTTATCACCATCAAAGCAAGTTCTACTTCAAAAGCTTGCTACGCTTAATACCGAATTCAATACACAAATCCAGACAAACCAGACTAGAGAATCGGTCCTGAACGCACTGCAGATCAGAGAACGTATCCTGGCCATACAGGCAAAACTTCATGGGATCACTTCACCTGAAGTTATTGAGAACCTGAAATGGCTGGCCAACGTTACATTCAGGTTCAGAGATCTGGATCGCGCAGAACAATATCAGCAAAGACTTCTCGATATTATTACCCAGAAATACGGTAAAGAGGATTATCGTGCGATCGATATTAAATGGGAACTTTCCACAACTTCATTCTTAAGGGGGAAGACGCCAGAACAAGTGCAACAGTTTCACAAGGGTCGAGAACAATCGGAAATGGGGGCTCAGGCGTATTCCATTGGGGATTACGGGTTAGCGGTTGAGTTTTTTGAAAATGCAACTCAGTTATTTTTGATAACAGTAGGCAACGAACATCCACAATACGCCAGCGCCTTAAATAATATGGCACTTTCTTACCACTGGATGGGGGAATACGCCAAAGCTGAACCTCACTTTAAGCAAGTCCTGGCTATTAGAAAGAAGGCCCTTGGAGAGCGGCATCCGGATTATGCAAACTCTCTAAACAATCTGGCTCTTTTATACGAAGCAATGGGAGAATATGCCCGGGCTGAACCGCTTATGTTACAGGATTTGGCGATCAGTAAAATTATCTTAGGAGAGCAACATCCAAACTACGCTATTTCTTTGAATAATCTAGCACTTTTGTACCAATCAATGGAGGAATATTCCAAGGCCAAACCGCTCTTTCTGCAAGCTATCGCGATCAACAAGGCTCTCCTTGGAGAACAGCATCCCGATTACGCGACTTCTCTCAATAATTTAGCTCTGTTATACCAGTCAATTGGGGATCATTCCCAAGCGGAACCGCTTTTGCAACAGGCCCTGGCAATCAGGAAGTCTGTCCTGGGGGAGTTGCATCCTGATTACGCAACCTCTCTGAACAATCTCGCTCTGTTGTACGAAGCGATGGGGGAATATGCTCGGGCAGAACCACTCTTTCAGCAGGATCTGGCGATCAGTAAGACGACTCTGGGAGAGCAGCATCCAGATTATGCGATCTCCTTGTGTAATCTGGCCATGTTGTACGAAGCGATGAGAAAATATAACCAGGCGGAACCACTCTATCGGCAGGCTCTCAAGATTCAGACGGCAAATCTGCAACAGCTCTCGGTCAGCCAGGGAGAAGCTCGTGCTCTAACTTATCAAAATACACTTAACGATTTTCAACCCTTGCTGGCCTGCTCACGACATATTGAGGCCCCGGAGCCGGCGATTTTGTACGAGGCGATAACCGAAAGTCAGGGTGTGATCAGCCAGGTGCTGATCGACCGGCATGAGCTCGTTCTGGACAATCCGGCCGCACTCGAAAAGCAGCAGGAACTCCGGCAGCTTCAGCGGGAACTGGCGACTCTGGTTCTCGAAGTTCCGCAGCCGGAGCAGATTGAGGCACGTCAGCAGCGACTTGGTCAACTGAATCAGCAGAAGGAAGATCTGGAGCAGGAATTAGCCCGCTTGAGTGAACCATTCCGACGAGAACTGGTAGTCCAGAAAACGGGTCCAGCTAACCTCCAACAGGAGCTGAACGAACAGCAGGCCCTTGTGCATCTGATTCTGGGAGGGGATTATAACGAGGATACAAAAGAATCAATTCCACTCGTTGATGCGTTTATCGTGCGTCGAGGTTCACTGGACTGGATCCAAATTCCTCATCAGGATTCCGTATTGGAACTGGCCTCCACATGGCGATCCGCATTGATCAATGGAAACTCCGACACTGCCTATCAGCTTGGAGCCAAGCTCCGTAAGCAACTCTGGCAGCCAATTGAAGCGAAGCTGAAAGGCGTGAAGACGATTTATTTTGTGCTGGATGGTGAACTCTCCTTCCTGCCATTCTCGGCTCTTCCCGGTCGTGAGCCGGGGACAATCCTGCTGGAGGATTACCAACTGGCTACCGTGAGCCATCCCCGCGAACTCTACCGGCAACTGACTGAAGAATCTGGCAATCCGCAGAGTCCTTCATTTCTGGCTATGGGAGCGGTCGATTACGATAGCAAGCCGCAGTCTGCTACTCGGGAACTCGTGGCAGGCACAAGTTCCCAACGAGCACCTGTCGTAAATCGGGGGGTAACACTCTTCTGGAACAAGTTGCCGGGTACAGGACAGGAAGTGGAGCGACTTACCGAACTGTGGACAGAAGATGAGCGGGAACAGATCCTGATTGGTGCACAGGCTAGTGAGTCCCAACTGCAGCAGTTGTTGCCGGGGAAAGACTATATTCATCTGGCGACGCATGGTTTTTTTGCCGACGAGAAGTTTCGCTCGTTCCAGGGACACAATCAGGAACAGGATCAACTCTTCGCTCTCCGACAATTCAGTGAAGACAACGAATTGACACGACGAGGCCCCACCGTAACAGAACGCAATCCCCTGCTGTTGACCGGGATCGTCTGTGCTGGAGCCAATCGGCCTGCCGCAACGGACGAGTTTGGTTTACCCAGCGGCAATGATGGCATCATGACCGCTCAAGAGATTGTCAGCCTCGATTTACGAGGCACGGAGCTGGTGGTCTTATCGGCGTGTGAAACAGGACTGGGTAAAGTTGGTGGAGGCGAAGGCGTGTATGGCCTGCAGCGTGCCTTCCAACTCGCCGGAGCCCGTAATGTCCTGGGGAGTCTATGGTCGGTGGATGATGCTGCCACGGCGGCTCTTATGAAACTATTCTACACCAAACTTTGGAACGAGAAGCTGCCTCCGGTTGAAGCAATCCGTCAGGCCCAACTGGAAATCTATCGCAATCCAGAACTGATCGAAAAGCTGACCGGCCAACGTGCTTCGCTATTCGATACAGAAGAGAACTTGACTGAAACCGACGAAGAACTCACCCAACTCAATCCACAAGAAAAGTTGTTGCGTGGGGATCTAAAGTTGAATGGAAATGTTCCAAAACAGACTCTGCAACGCCGCACGCCAGCCAGGCTCTGGGCGGCCTGGACACTCCAGGGCAGTGGGATGTAGAAACTTAATCGATGTTACAGCCACTAATCTCGTGCTTCTATCAGCGACACTGGTTTTAAGATTGTGACTACAGTAGCATCAACGATCTGCTATGTTTCTAAGACTGCGACTCCATGAGCAACATAATTTGGAAATTCATCTATGCTTACCCTGCAACGCAACCAGAATATGATCGAAAAAGTATGGTTCCATGGAGTTAGTCTTTTGATTGCCATTTCTTTTCTGGCAGTCTCTGCAAAAACCATTTGGGCGCAAGATGAGCTAACAACCGCAAGAATGTTGCAGTTGATAACGCAGGCTCAAGACTATGAAGCTGCAGGTGAGTTGGAGAAAGCGACCATCATCACAAAAAGTCTTGTGAAACTGCAACGTCGTTATCTCCCTGACAGCGCGAGCGATCTTGCAGATTCACTCATATTCCTCGGGCAGATCCAAACGCAGGCCGGTGATGGTGAAGGTGCAGAGAAGTCGCTTAAGGAATCACTTCAGCTGCATGTTGAATATCTTGGAGAAAAAGACTGGAGGACTGTTGATGTCAGGCTCATGCTGGAAGAAGTCACCGTTTGGCAGAAACTAACTGAAGAACAACGTGATCAGTTAAATGAATTGACCGTGCTCCAGGAACTCTCAGTCACAAAATATGAATCAAGTGATTTTTCAGGTGCAGTAAAAGCAGCCAACGAGGTTATTGACATTCAAAAAGAAATCTTTGGAATAAATAATCCGCAAGTTGCCTATTCAATAAATCAACTAGGTTTAATGTACCACTATCAAGGCGACTACCCTCAGGCCCAAAAACTGTATGAACAATCAACAGCGATTAGTCTCGCTGTTTTCGGACAATTTCATCCCCAGTATGCAGAAAGCCTCAATAATCAAGCTGGTCTGTATGAGACAACCGGCAAACACCAAAAGTCGATTCCACTGTTCAAACAGGCGCTCTCAATCTATGAAGAAACAACTGGTTCAAATGATCCTGCCTGGATCGGCACAATGGACAATCTGGCCGGTGCCTATGCCGCGATGTCAGACTATGAAAATGCTGAGCAAATCTATTTAAAATGTTATGAATCTGCTCAGAAATTCCTAAGTAAAGAAGATCCTCTGTATGGTCGTATTTTAGGCAATCTTGCTGTGCACTACCATGATGTTGGGAAGTATTCTCTCTCACTGAAAATGCATCAGGAATCTCTGAAACTAACAAGTCAGATATATGGTAAGCAACATCCAGCATATGCGATCTGCCTTAATAATATTGGAAAACACTATCAACAGCTGGGTGATTATCAACAAGCACGTAATCACTTACTTCAGTCATTGAAAATTACTCAAGACTTTTACGGGAAGAAACATCCTGATTCATTAACAACTCAAAACAATCTTGCACAAATTGCAACGCTTGAAGGTGAATATCAAACCGCAATACTCATTTATCTTGAAGTCATTGACTCTCGATTTCAGATTCTGGGAAAAGACCACCCGGCTTATGCCATTAGCCTGGATGGACTCGCCAGCGTCTACGAATTATCTGGTGATTATGTTTCTGCGGATCAACTATTCCGAGAATCGATGGAAATTCGCAAACGAGTACTGGGTGTCAGGCATCAAGACTACGCACAATCGCTTAATAATATCGCCGGCAATTATAGTTCCATGGGAGACTATACAAAAGCAGAAGCCTTTTATCTGCAATCGTTGGACATTACAAAAGACATTATGGGAGAGCAGCATATTGATTACGCAACTGCTTTAAATAATCTGGCAGTTTGGTTTGGATCGATTGGCGAATATGAAAAAGCGCTGCCATTATTCAACAAGGCGATTGAGATTTCCCGTATAGTCAATGGAGAGCAGCATCCGAGCCATGCATATTTACTCAAACAACTCGGCATTCTCCATCTGGAAGCACTCGATCTGGAAAAAGCAAAACCTCTGCTTCTTCAGGCACTGAACGTTGAACAAACTACTTACAAAGGGCAACACCCTGAAATCATAAAATCACTGATAAGTCTTTCTATTATTGCCTTCAGGTCAGGAGATTCAGATGAAGGAAATATGCTAATCCAACGCGCTCTCAAAATGGCTGAAGAGACGATGGAGAATTCGAATCCTCTCATGCTCGGCATTTACAACACGCTAGGTTCAGCCTATTTTGTTCAAGGAAAATATGCTGAGGCAGAGGCACAATTTCTTCATGCTTTACACGGGAATCGTGAACTGTTGGAAACTACAGCAAGCGTACAATCGGAGCGGCAGCAGTTAAGCATGGCTGAAGGCTTGCGATATCAATTGGATGTCTACCTCTCAATGGCTGCTCCCTTGGATCAGTATCACACGAATGCCTACCGCGAGGTACTGGCTTGGAAGGGAGCAACGCTCGTTAGACAAATGCAAATGCGAAAGGTTTTTAACGACAAGCGAGTCGCTTCGTATATTCGTGAGCTCCAGGATACTTCACTTCAACTGGCAACTCTGACACGTGTGCAACCGGAACCCTCTCTGTCAGATTCATGGAAGGTTCAAATTGCAGAGCTCACTGCGGTAAAAGAAAACTTAGAAGCTGAACTAAGTTCAAAAAGTGCAGAATTTCGATTGGCTCAAAAGCAGATCTCACTTGAGGACTTGCAATCTACGCTTCCTGACCAAGCTGTACTGATCGATTTCCTCGAATTTGGCCAAGTGAATCCGGAGCATCCCAATGAACCTCCCGTACTTCATTTATTGGCGTTTGTTATTTCAGGAGATCGTGAAGTTAAACTCAAGAATCTGGGGCCAGTGACTCCTGTGAGTGATGCCATTGACATCTGGAGAAATTCCTTCGGCGTCTCACAGGCAGGTGTAACAGCTGGTCAAGAACTTCGACGCAGGCTTTGGGAACCACTGGAATCGGAATTGAATAATGCAAAACTCATTTTAGTTTCTGTTGATGGCGTACTGGGCAGGTTGCCTATTGCCGCTTTACCAGGCAAGAAACCTGCCAGCTATCTGATCGAAGACCATCGCGTTGCGATGCTGCCAGTCCCGAAATTACTGCCTGAACTAATTGACGAAATGGGACGAGAGCGTATTAAAAGTAGTTTATTGCTCATGGGAGATGTAGACTATGACAGCAACACGAATACAATTTCAGAACTCTCGGAGTTAAATACGTCTTGGGGATCCCCTAAGAACGCTATTCGCGGTGGCGAGGTCAAGTTTTCTCATCTGGCTGGCACAGAGAGGGAGATTCAAACCATCCAGAAAACTTACAACCGTCTCTTCGATTCTCAAGGGAGTGAGATTCAGATTTTGCAGAAAGCAACAGCCACCGAGCAGCAATTTCGACAGCTGGCCGGGCAATTCACAATCTTGCATCTGGCCACTCATGGCTTTTTTGCTGATCCTTCCAAGCGATCAGCATTCAGGGAAAATAGTACCCATAGCGATTCAGGCTTGTCGATTAAAATACCATCGCAGATCAGAGGCTTCAATTCTGGATTGCTGTCTGGTTTAGTATTTAGTGGGGCAAATCTCCCTCCTCAATTGGGTAAAGATGACGGAATTCTTACCGCAGATGAAATTGCTGCGATGAGTCTGGGTGAAGTCAATCTTGTCGTACTCTCAGCTTGTGAGACAGGACTGGGTGCTGTAGCAGGCGGAGAAGGCCTGTTGGGTGTCCAACGCGCATTTCAAGTTGCAGGAGCTGATACCACAATTGCGAGTTTTTGGCAGGTGGGGGATGTGGCCACGATGTTACTGATGGAACGTTTTTATTGGAATCTTTGGGAAAGAAAAATGAGTAAACTCGACGCACTCCGCGAAGCTCAGCTTTACTTGCTGAACAATCCCAAAGTCGTTCTCGATCACAAAGATATCCGAGGCGATCTACGCATACCAACAAAGCCAGATACAGAGCTAACTCATCGTCTATCACCTCAATTCTGGGCTGCTTTCTCTCTAAGCGGTGCGTGGAATTAATCAACTCTTTGATGAATCGCAATGCGGTTTATCACAACATTCTAATATCTTCTATCCGAGTTCCGGACACACCAAAAAATTTAACATTCTGGTCGCGACTGGATACTCAATCGAGCGCAATGTCCGGGGAATCAATCCCGAATTTCATTCCCCTACTCTTTCAAAAACTGTTTTCCTTCAATTAAATTCGAATTCTAGTTTTAGACCATTTTCAAATGGTATCTGCAGTCGCATGGACTTCAACTGTCCTAGAAACGATGTGTTTGCTCCTGCTGAATGCTGCAATAATTTTTGAATGTGCTCCAGATTGCGACCAGATCCTCCGCGCCTCTGGCAACTCAGAACTCGATTTGTTTTCAATGGTTGCTCGAAATGTCCAGTTGCCGTGCATGTTGGTCAATACCGACAAAGAGCATGGTGGTATTCCTGTGAGAAAGAGTGAGTGTGATTCCTCAATGATGGGCAATCACACTTGCCACTCCCAGCTACTCTGTCATCGATATCAACCCCGGCTGTTAGGATCCTGTTGAATCACCACAGCCGGTTGGCTGAAATCTAGCACGAAGGCTGGCTTCTTAAATGGGGGATAGCCAGCAGTATCGTGTTAATTGTTACCACCTTGAGGGTTCTCCATTTTCTTCATTGCTTCCTCAATCGCCTTCTTCATACTCAAAGAATCGGCACCCTGTCGAGGTGGATAGTCGGAAAGAGTCTTGAGATGAACAGCCAGGAATGGTCCTGCCGCAGTCGGAGCCCACATTTTCTGTGCGAAGAATTTCCGCCCGGCATATCCCCATTCATGACTTTGCGGGTCCATTTTTTCCATCGGGTCCATTAACAGATTAAAAACGTATGGAACACTCGGGTAATATTTCTCATCCCACCAGCTTCCGTCAGGTTTGACACCGATATGCATTTTCCAAGCGTCCACACGAATGGCCATCAAGTCCGTCTCGTCGTAATATAAAAACTCACGACGCGCGGATTTATCAGTCTTACCGGTCCAATAGTCCAGATTGTTGTATCCATCGAGATGGACTTTGTAAGTCATGTCGTTCATCTTTTTGCCGGTAAGCAGTTCCTTCTTAAGGTCGGGGAGCCCTGCTGCCGCGGCCAGCGTAACATACAAATCTTCATGACTTTGAACCCCGTTCAATTCCGTGCCAGGTTCAATTTGGCCAGGCCATTTGATGAGCAACGGCACACGGACTCCACCTTCCCATGTTGTGCCTTTTTCGCCGCGGAAAGGCCCGTAGCCGCCATCGGGCCACATCATCAATTCAAAGCCATTGTCGGTCGTGTAGACCACGATTGTGTTGTCATCCACTCCTAAGTCTTCGAGCTTCTTCAGGAGTTGACCGACCTGCTCATCATGTTCAAGCATCTTCGCCCGCACAACGTCTTGCTCGGCTCGTCCTTCGTCAACCGCCTGTTGAATGTATTTATTTGTTGAATGAGACCAGATATGAATGGCCGTAGTGTTGAACCAGCAGAAAAATGGTTTGTCACCCTTGCCGTTCTTGTCTAGCCAAGTGAGTGTATGCCCAAGGACCTCGTCATCAAATGTTTCCATTCGCTTGCGCGTGAGTGGTCCTGTATTCTCAATCTTTTGTTTGCCTACTCGACCGAAAACCGGGTCTGTTGTGGGGTCGTCCTGCTCTGTCGCCCAGGCATGCATAACGCCGCGCGGTGCGTATTTCTTCTTGTATTCGGGATTCTTTTGCCCTGGGTAGTCGAGTTGCTCAGGTTCCTCTTCTGCGTTCAGATGGTAGAGGTTACCGAACCACTCATCGAATCCATGAACGGTAGGGAGGAATTCATTTCGATCACCAAGGTGATTTTTGCCGAACTGGCCAGTGGAATAACCTTGTGACTTCAGTACTTCTGCCAGCGTTGGGTCTTCTTTTTGTATGCCACGTGTTGACCCCGGAATTCCGATCGTTGTCATGCCTGTGCGAACTGGCATTTGTCCCGTGATGAATGCCGCTCGTCCGGCCGTGCAACTGGGTTGTCCGTAATGATCTGTGAAGAGTAACCCTTCTGTGGCGATACTATCAATGTTTGGCGTGCGACCCATCATGCCGTGTGTGTACTTGCCAACATTCCACATTCCGATGTCGTCACCAAAAATGACAAGAATGTTCGGCTGTTTGGACTCTGCATTTGCGGACTGTTGACCAAGCAACGTAGCGAAAACGCTAACCGCGACAACTAAACTGCACTTAAGTGTTCTCATGATTCTGTCTCTCTGAGTCTAAATAAAAAAAGTCGGAACACTGAATGGCACTGTCGAGTTGAGAAACATACCGAGTGATCAAACCGTTCCGAAACGCAGGGTTGATTATTGGCAATAAAAGACTGGCAAACAAGTTTCCCATAGATAGGATGCAACTATTTAATTGCTTGCCTCAGGGATTCACAGTGTGGAGCTAGCCCGGATTTCTCACCCGGGGGTGGAAAAAGGCTGCCTGGTTTGGGATAAGTTGTTTTCTCACAACAGCTTTCACCCCAAACGACAGGCAGCCTTCTCATGACACAGTGTTCCACAAAGTCCCTCACTTTTCAACCCCACCAGCGTCGCGAAGTCGTGGCCAATTTTGATGGTCTGATGATCACCTCCGATGCGGGCGGGCTCTTGCTGCGGGAACTCGATAACAAGCTGAAGTTGACTTCACGGGTCGCTGGTTGTTTTAGCGATCATCGCGATTTCGATTATATTGAGCACTCCGTGCTCGAACTGGTCAGGCAGCGTATTTTTGCGTTAACGCTCGGCTATGAAGACCTCAATGATCATGACCGCCTGCGGGATGACCCGTTGCTCGCGCTGCTGGCCGGCAAAGACGATCTGACCGGACAACAGCGGGCGCGGGAACGTGATCGCGGGCATGCTCTGGCCGGCAAAAGCACGCTCAATCGACTCGAGTTGACTCCCCCCGGAGCCAGCCCGGAGAGCCGCTACAAAAAGATCACGGCCAGCTGCAGCGACTTCTCACGTTTGTTCGTGGATCTGTTTCTCGACGCTCACCAGAGGCCGCCCGAAGAAATCATTCTCGATTTCGACGCCACCGATGATCCACTGCACGGACATCAACTCGGGCGATTCTTTCACGGTTATTACAAGCAGTACTGCTATCTGCCGCTGTATATTTTCTGTGGCGAGCACCTGCTGTGTGCGCAGCTCCGACCGGCCGATATCGATGCCAGTCTGGGGACAGTGGAACAGTTGCAGCGGATTGTGCCGTTGATTCGCCAGCGCTGGCCGGAGGTGCGAATCGTGATTCGCGGCGACAGCGGATTTTGTCGCGAGCCGATCATGCAGTGGTGCGAAAAGAACGAAGTCCAATACATTTTGGGGCTGGCCAAAAACGAGCGACTCAAGGAAATGATTGAGGCTCAGCGGGTGGCCGCCAAGCTCTTTTTTGACGACACGAAACAAGCCGCTCGCCTGTTCGCTGACCTGCGGTACCGGACGTTGAAAAGTTGGAGTTGCCAGCGGCGGGTTGTCGCCAAGGCCGAGCATCTCTCGAAAGGCGAGAACCCGCGGTTTGTGGTGACGAATCTGACAGAAGACCAGGCCGATGCCCGGACGCTGTATGAAGATCTGTATTGTCAGCGCGGCGAGATGGAAAACCGGATCAAGGAACAGCAGTTGTGTCTGTTCGCCGACCGGACGAGTTGTGCGACCATGCGGGCCAATCAACTGCGGTTGTGGTTTTCTTCGGTGGCCTATGTGCTGCTGGCGGCTCTGCGACGTCACGGCTTACAGGGAACCGATCACGCAAAGGCCCGCTGCGATACGATTCGCGTGAAGCTGCTCAAGATCGGGGCACAGGTGCGGGTGACGTGCCGGAAGGTGTGGCTGTCACTGTCGGAAGCATACCCGTATCGCGAGTTGTTCGGCCAGGTCTGGCAAAACCTGCAAGACCTCCCGCCGCGGCCTGTCCCTGGATGAGCCCAATCGGCTTCGAAAGAGTCCACCACAGCGCCCACCGCGCTCGCGGTACGCGCCGAACTGACAAAAACGGCCTGAAATCCGACCTGGCACCAAAAAAACACCTCTCGACACCCCCTCCACGCTCCCAATCCCCACCCACCAAACCAAATTCCCGCCCCGCAAGCCCCCGGGAGAAGAAATGAGAAACCGGGTGAGAAATGCGGGTTAGCGAAGGTCAAAGAAAAGCGGCTTCATTACCGCAACATGCTTCAAAGAAGACCATCAGAAGACAGAACATTCGCCGATCACACGGACAAATCACGGAGTGCGTTTGAGTGCTCGTTGGCAACTATCTCCAGAAACTTCCGCTCTGAATTTTCCTCTTCAGTTTCCCGAAGGATTCCGAATCGATAAAACTCGTCGTTTCTATTCCCTTTAACAGCAACCGCATGAACGCGGTATCCACCCACTACAAAGCGTTGTCTCGTGCTGCCGAGTCATAAGTTGAACTGCGACTTCAACTCCACTCTCGTGGAGCAATTCCACAGACTCATCCTCATGCCCGGCCGATCCAACAAAAGTCTGTCTCCCTCAGGCATTGTGAGACGCTTATCGCGTCGGACGTCCCTTTCAGGGGCGTGTCGGTTATTAGCCGACGGTTGGTGTTGGTGCAGGATTCGAACCCGCTACTTGCAATTTATTAGATTGCTGCTCTACCCAATGAGCTAACCAACGCTGACATCATCCTTTCAGATCCCATTCACGGAACAGACATAACCAAACCCTGCCGGGTGACCTGCCTGCCGCTGGAGAGATAACAACAGCGATCCATAATTTGACGCCAGAGATTTCCCTCGGTTCGCAATATTGACTCGATTATCATTCAGATCGAAATAATTATCATTCGTTATCACGATCCATTTGCCTCTGAATGATATCCAAAGTTATTTTGGCTCCCTGCTGACCGAAATGGATTTCAATTTCGTCATCAGGTACATCATGCAAGCGAATACTTCTACCGTAAGAGGATTCCTTTGCCAGAGAATGAAGATTTCCATTTTGTGGTCGATACAACTTCATGCCATCGGGATGATTCAAAATGACACTGTCACCCACCTTGTAAAGGTTGCTCGCTACATCATCACACTGATGAATTCCCACACGACCGATGTCGTCCGCATGACGCAGGCCAAGTCGAGCCACATCATCAGCCTGACGGCACATCAATCCCAGAAAGGAAACGAGTCCCATTCCCGCAGCATGAAGAAAGCCGTGGGAAAGCTGCTCATCATTTTCCACCATCTTAAATCTCCTTATTCATTACGCTCTGAAAATGTCCTCGCCAGGAGTCGAACCTGATCTACGACCTTCGCAAAGTCGCGTGCTCTCCCTCACACTCCAAGGACAATGATTGAGGAGTACCCCAAATACCCCGTCGAGGAGTTGAACCTCGTCCAACAGTTTCGAAGACTGTCATGCATCCCTCACAACCACAGGGTATAAATTGCGGCTACTCAATTAATTCATGAACACCATTCAGCAACTTTTTTTGAATAAGATTCCCATATTTCAGGGAATCTTGTCACATTCGGAATATGATTCACTTCAAGAAGATATTTACCGGTAGGACCTACGACATAATCATTGGCAACCACTTCAAGACCAAAATGATTTGCAATAACTTTTGTGTCCTCTACAAGTTCATGGTCAGCATCTGTTATGCAGGCAGAATCATCGTGAATCGATTTCTTCCAATCTTTGCCATCCAGCGAGATTTGAAATACCTCATCCCCAATGACAACAATTCGTACTGCGTCACCTTCAAAGTATGGTTCTAAGGTACTTGAAGTCTTTGCTTTCCAGTCGCCAGTAAATCGCTCTTTATTTTCACCGCAGTGCCAATTTCCCCATTTGGCAACCGTATCTGTCTCTGTCTTTATTCTTGATCCAACTGGAGCAAATCCACGACCGTATCCTGGAAACCTGGTGACACCAAGTGCTCTTACCAAGCAAGCATGCTTGAGTCGACAATCAAGCATGCTTGAGTCGACAATCAAGCATGCCTCGAGGATTGGGGAAACATGGGCCTCCCCAAAGTGATAGTGCAATCAACAGGTCGAAATCGTCTTCGAATATTCCATGATAAACTACGCGATCAACAGGAACCTGCCAGCTTCTGCTTTCGCGATCGACAAAGAATTCACCATTGAAAACGTGATAGGAAGGCAATGTCACATGAGCAATAATGTGAGCATCAATTTTATTTTTGAAATGATCATTCTCCTGTTCATCAAATCCAATTAAGCAAATGGATTCAGTCATTGGTAATCCTTAGTCAGTTAAAGAGTTGTAATACAACATACATCTCAAATATGAGTATGTTTTTGGTCTAATCAAAGCGGTAGCCGTGAGACTTGAACCCACAACGGTTTGCAACCGCATCTGTTTTCGAGACAGGGGCCTCATCCAGCCAGATGCTTTACCGTTCAAGCGACCGACCCCATTGGTGGGATCTTTCCAAAAGAAAAGCCCGATGTCTGTGACACCGGGCCTGGAGTTGAATCCAGTTATTGCCAAGCGTCAACGTCGCACAAACAGTGAGAACGGACTGATCGTATTTTCTTGATTTCCACATTCGGAACAAAAGAGAGTGTTCAGAGCAATCGACCTCTGCTTGCGTTGTATGGGCGCTATCGGTCGCACATTCAGTAAGCCCAAGCAGGCCGGCTGATTGCCGGAACGGTGCGAACCCAAACATTCGCAACTGTCATATGACCTTATGAGAGACATCGAACTTGAAACTCCAGTTTTGTATTATGATTAGCGGCTGAATTCCCAGCCTCAAACCAAAGACGTAAAAAGAATGTGAAAGGTTCGCAATCATTTCAGAAAATACTCTGGAAAGTTTGATGTTAGAATCGTTTTTATTCCATCTTTCTTGAGTTCTTTGAAGAATCGACATATCAAGCTGTCCGTTGTCGATTGTCTTTCTACCCTGCTGACATAGCGATGTTTGTTGAGAAAGAATCGGCCCGGGAGAGTAGCAAATTCCATCTGACAGAAACGATATTGCTGGAGAATATACTCAAGTGCGCACTTGAGATGACGGAAGGTACCACATGGATAAGTATCGAAATATGGCATTTTCGAATTGTGGAAACAGGCGGATCCAGTTTTCATGCCCGCGACTTCAACTGCTACAATGACTCTGACGTGTATTTCTTGTCTCAGTCGTGGATGAGAATGTGGGACGCTTTTGCGATCACTGGACTCTTCGGCAAACGTCTTTGTTCGCCGGCACACTCATGCCGAATTCGGTCGATAAGTCGATCCCGTCACGATCACCTCACCCGTTTGAAGATTCAAAAATACCATCTCATAAAGGTCCCGGACTCCTCGTGCCGTCATCGACTTGACCCAAAAGAATTCGTTTGCCCTTAAGAATCCCATTCGCCCTGGCATCCAAATAAGTTTATTTGTTGACATGTAGGAATTCATAGATTAAATTAGCGATCCACTTTCAGGGTAACATTTCTTCCCATATCTTCTACTCAGGAGTCTCATTATGAAAATCAGACGAAACATTTCAGGGTTCACGCTAATTGAGCTTCTCGTAGTTATCGCAATCATTGCAATTCTGGTGGCCTTATTGTTGCCCGCAGTGCAACAGGCACGTGAAGCGGCGAGAAGAAGCAGTTGTAAAAATAACCTGAAACA
This sequence comes from Rubinisphaera italica, assembly GCF_007859715.1. Lineage (NCBI taxonomy): Bacteria > Pseudomonadati > Planctomycetota > Planctomycetia > Planctomycetales > Planctomycetaceae > Rubinisphaera > Rubinisphaera italica. Next base: position 2,055,038 of record NZ_SJPG01000001.1, on the reverse strand, counting down.
GCTCGGTTTGGCACTCCACAATTATCATGACGTCTACAGTACATTTCCACCAGGAGCAACCTGGAGTCAAGATCAGAACTGGGGCAGTTCTTTTTTCGTTTCCATACTTCCCTATGTTGAACAAGGTGCAGCGTACGATCAGATAAATTTCGATGTGTGGCCTGGCTGGGCAACTAACTTTCCTGTTTACAATGGATTAATGGTTAATACCTACAAATGTCCATCTTCTCCTTTGGAAAAATGGCGTGAACGCGATAATGTCAAACTATTAATTCCTGATTACGTGGGGATTGCCGGTGTGACCGTTGGGCCAGCTCCTGCCGATACGGACACGAACAACATTCTGGATGGTACAAACATTACCATTTCGGGAAGAGTTGGCCGGGATGGCGCTCGCTCCTGCCTTGTTGTGAATAATGGTCGAATCGAAATGAATGGTGTCTTGCATTATCAAAGTAGCGTGAAGTTTAAAGATATTATTGACGGCACCTCCAACACCATTGCAATCGGTGAGCAGTCAGATTTTGGTGATCTACAAACAGATATCCGTTCCGGCTGGAACTGGGGTGGCTGGATGGGCTGTGCGAACTGCTGGGATCGTGCCAACTTGGGCCATTTTGATGGCGCACATACAGCTAACCTTACGACATTACATGTCAACTGGCCGATCGGCACAAAACCACGTCGGGATAGTCATGCATTTTTGGGAGCTGGAGGAGAAGGGCCTGGAAACTTGCCGATTCAATCTGCTCATTCAGGAGGATTACAGGTCGTTCTTTGTGACGGAAGTGTTCGCTTCCTAAGCAACAATATCGACATGGGCACGGGCTTCAATCTTGCTGATCGTCGCGATAAGAATGTCATCGGCGAATTTTAGAGATGGTCTGAGTATTCTTTTGATAGCGAATACAGAAGACCGGTTGTTTTGACCGGTCTTCTGTCATTGAAGGTATCTTTTCCGTTTCCTGAAATATGATTGTTTCCAGGAGATGGAACCAAAGCGTCTCTTCGCTATGAAGAATATTCAGGTTCTTCACATCTGGCAAATTTTATCAGGGTCTGTAAGTCTCTGTAATTCAGCACTTTTTAAATGCCGGAATCTATTCAGTTCAGTTGGCTATGCTTCATTTCCGGCGACACTTTTTTTATTCATCGAACCTCCTTTGACTAGATGACCATTTCTCAGAACATAATTTTCACCCTGAATAGAGAGTTAAAATTTCAATGAATCGCATCTCAGTTTATCAACTCATTTTCGCTACTTTTACCTTTGTTTTGATCGGATGTAGTGGCGGTGGAGAACCAGCTGGTCCATCAAAAAACGCAACAGTCTCAGGCAAGGTGACTTCAGATGGTAAGCCTGTGAGCAATGCCGTGATTTCATTTGAGAAGCCAGCCTTCGGGGCATGGGGAGCTGATCTGGGTGCAGATGGAAGTTATTCCTTGGAATTAGCTGCCGGTGAATTCAATGTTTCTATTACACCTAAGGCAGCGACAACGACAACAATGGATCCAGGTAATATGCCTGAACAAACCGAAAGCAATGATATTCCAAAGAAATATCGTTCCGCATCTACTTCTGGTGCGACTGCAACAATCAATGAAGGGGATAATACATACGATCTGGAGCTGAGTGAGTAGTGACGATCACATTAGTTACCATTCTGCTCTACAGTGGACACACCCGCTCGCTCGCATTTTGTCTTTGGACAGCCCAGATGCGAGCTTCTTTTTTACCTCTTGTGGTAAGTTACCAACTGTTATTAATCGTTGGGATTAGCGTAACCCTGACATCATGCAGCCAGCCATCGCCCCCCATTTCTCACAACGAATCAGCAGATTCCTCCCCTCAAGAATTCAATGTACCAATCGATGAATCCGATTTGATGTCTGATGCCGTCCCCAGAGAAGAGCAACCCGGCGACTGGTTTCTAGACGTGACTTCAGAAACAGGGATCAACTTTCACCATCACTCAGGACGAGAGTCTCAACAGTTCACAATGGTTGAAACATTTGGTTCGGGCATTGCAGTGTTTGATTATGATCTCGATGGCCTGTTAGATATCTATTGCGTGGGTGGTGGCGCCATCTCTTCGGATCTGGCAATCTCTGGAATTCCAGGGCGTCTGTACAGAAACATGGGGAACTTTCGCTTTGAAGATGTGACCGCTGAAAGTGGCTTAGATTGTACTATCGATTATTCCCATGGAGTTGCCGTCGGCGATGTGAATTCCGATCACTACCCGGATCTGTTTGTGACATGTTATGGACGCTCTGAGTTATTCTTGAACAAACAAGATGGAACCTTTCAAAAGATCACTGAAGAAAGCAGATTGAATTTAGATGGCTGGCACACCTCCGCTGCCTTTGCAGATCTGAATCAAGATGGTCACCTCGATTTGTATGTTGCCGGCTACTTGCAATGGAAACCAAGTCGAGATGAATTGTGTATCGATCCAAAGAGTGGATTGCGAGATGTCTGCATGCCGGGCATCTACCCGGATGCACCAGATCATCTGTTTTTTGGACAGGGAGACGAAACCTTTGTCGAGCAATCAGAAATAGCCGGATTAAGGAAAGATGGCAAAGGCCTGGGCGTAGTGATTGCAGACTTCGACAGGAATCATATTCTGGATATCTATGTCGCAAATGACGTCGTCAGGAATCACTTCTATCTTGGCCAAAAGGATGGTACGTGGTTAGATTTTGCGGTCCCCTCTGGTGTGATTGGCAATGAATTTGGAGCCCCTGAAGGCAGCATGGGAGTTCATGCTGCTGACATTGATCGGGATGGTTGGCTGGACATCGTTGTGACAAATTACGAATTTGAAGAAAACGACCTGTATCATAATGAACACAATGGAATGTTTACTCATATGACAGTTTCGTTGGGACTGGCAGGGCCGTGTAAACCCTATGTTGGTTTTGGCACCCTGCTGACGGATTTGGATATGGATGGATGGGATGATCTGGTCATCGTCAACGGGCATGTGGTCTATCGCAATCGGGCATATAGCTATCAGCAACCAGCATTTCTTTATCGGAATCTGGAGGGCAAGCGATTTCAAGATGCGACTTCATCAGCCGGTCCCTGGTTTAGTGTTCCGCATGCAGGCCGAGGAATAGCCGTCGGGGATCTTAATAACGATGGGGGACCAGATTTAATCGTTTCGGAACAGGATGGCCCAGTATCTATCCTCAAAAACCTATATAAGCCTCAAAAATGGATTGGGATTCAATTAATCGGTGATGAATCCAGGTCTGATGTGACTGGTGCAACGGTCGTTGTAGAAGGAGTCGTTCCTGAGTTATCTAAGACGGTCATCAGCGGGGGAAGCTATCTGTCTCACTCTGACAATCGTCTTCTCTTTTCACTGGAATCCCTCGACGTTGATCGGGTTGATATTACCCTGACTTGGCCAGATCAAACTCAGGAACGATTTCCACTGCTCGAGTTGAAGCGGTATCATCAAATCAAAAAGGGAACCGGAGTTAATCTCATCAAAAATATTTCAGCCGGGGATGATTCCCGTGCCAGAGATTTCTAACTCCCCTGTCGAGTACAGGATATGGAGCAGAAAGTTTTCGATACTGCTGGATACGCCTTGCTCAAAACGCTTACACAGTTTGATTATTACTGATTGTCTGTGCATATTCTCGACAATTTGTATGCGAAGTCAGATCTGTCCGCTTGTATCCGATGGGGACAGCTATGATGGCTATTACAATCAAAGTTGGTCGCAGAAAATTGCGATTGACCTCCGAACAGGGAATTTCACGCTCTGCAACATTCTAGCAACTCTTCAAGAGTCGGCCTGATCTGCGTTGCCCTGCTGGTCAGTCCGTGTAAAATCGTGTAGAACAGCTCGACGAATTTATGCATCAACACAATTTGGCGTAAGCTTTTGGTTGAACGCACTCACTCCAGGGAGCGGGCTGGTATTGGGAATGACACTTCATGGCACAATCCAAATCTGACTCCAGCAATAAAAATAAAATCTATCGATTGATCATACTCATGTCGGTATTGATTCTGATGTCTGTCGCATTCTATTGGTATCGCGTTTTTTCCCCGAATCAACAATACCGAGAGGCTTTGCGTATTTCGTCTTACAATCCAGAGAAAGCAGAACTACTTCTGAAAGAGGCTATTCATTGTTCTTCTTCTGAACATCCAGAATGGCAATTTCTGCGACTAAAACTGCTCACGAAGATGAATCGTTGGGATGAGGTGCTGGAAGTTTGGAATCAGATGAGTGATCCGAACGCATTTCCTGCTGAGGACCTTTGCCAGTTGGCATTCGTGGCTCAACAAAATGGTCAGTTGGATTTTGCTCAACGACTTTTTCAGATTGCCAGGCATGATCAACAGTTACGACCCAATATCCTCAGGTCTCTTATTCAGATAAAACTTCAAATGGGCCAGGAAGATCTCGCCTTAAAAGATTGTCAGGAATTGTTAGAACTCAACCGACAAGATGCAACCGTATGGCAAGTTATTGGGACGGTCCATATGACGCGGAAAGAGGTCGCCGAAGCCGAGCATGCTTTCCGTCAATGCTTAAAGAATTCTAAGAACTCGATTCAGGTAATGAAAGTTCGTGAAGATCTTATTCAGGTACTCATCGATGCTGGTCAGCTTGAACAGGCTAGTAAGGAATGGGATCAGCTTCAGGCGACAACATCCGCGCTGTCAGAACGTGCCCTTCTGGAAAAGGCCTGGCTACTGAGAACCGCAGGAGAATACGTACAGGGACTGAAAATACTTGAAGAACTTCTTGGAACTCGTAAAAACGCTAGTGACAAAGTTTATCACATGCGAGGCATGTTACTGATAGACGCTGGGAAACTGGAGCCAGCCCTTAAAGATTTTCGTCGAGTAACCAGCAACCAACCTTGGAATAAAGAGGCTCATCAACAATTGGCTGTTGTTTACACTCGAATTAACCAGCCTGAGTTAGCCGAACAACATCGAAGAATTGCAGAGGAGTTAAATGACAAATCGTTAACATTATTGAGGTTGAATGGTGAACTCATGCAAAATCCAGGAGACAAGGAACTCCGTCAGCAAATCGCAGATCTCTACATGGAATTGGGAATGCAAGACAAAGCGATGAATATTCAGAGAACTTACGCTTCACCTCAAAAATTAGAAATGACCAATTGATGAACTACTGCAACTTTCCGTTTACTTTAGCGTTTTGATCGCTTGAACTCTGTAATTCTAACCCCTGTTGTTTGTGGTGGCTTCAATTATGAAATGCACCGAGATTTATAATTATTCCAAAAGGTAACCGTAAGACTCAGCACTCACCAGAGTAAAATTGACATTGTAAACGGGATAATAATTATATTATGCGGAATTTTATTAAACGTAAAACGTTGCTTTAGCTCATAGAATCTAACTCGCGAGAATGATGTTAAGTTAACTACAAAATAGGCCCCAATGTCGCGAGTGTGTTGTTGCAGAGGCGATGAGCGAGCGACCACGATTCTACCATTTCCAGTGTGACCTGATGAGAGTTGGACAGGTATTGTTCCTGGCGTGCTCTCATCTGTTTTGTCATCTCGGGATCGTAGAACAGAATGTTGTTTTCGTAGTTCAACTCGAAGCTTCGACGGTCCATATTGGCTGAACCAATTAGCGTCACCTCGCCATCGAGCGTCAACGATTTTGTGTGTAGTAACCCACCTTCGTATTCGTAAATCTGAACTCCCGCCTCTAGTAAACTGGCATAGTAACTGCGACTGGCTCCTCCTACGATCCAGGAATCGTTTCTTGCCGGGAAGATGATAGTCGTTTTCACTCCGCGCCAGGCAGCCGCACAAAGAGAATTCTGCATCGATTCATCAGGAACATAATAGGGCGTTGAAATTGTCAGTTCATGACGGGCAGCATGAAACAGTGACTCAAAAACATCAGGCATCGCTGAGTACCGCACCGTCGGCCCCGTGCCGATGACCTGTGCAGGAAAACCCGATTGAGTTGCCACCATTGGCGATTTCAGCAATTCTGCAATATGTGCATCATCCTCTTCGGCGTAAGTCATCCAGTCACTGGCGAACAGATGCTGATTCTGCCGAACAATCGGTCCCTCAAACCTCATCACAGCATCCACCCAGGGAGCAAATTTTGCCTTGACCAGAAATTCCGGGTCTGCACAATTCTGACTGCCGCAATAGGTTATCCGGCCATCAATCACTAAAATCTTGCGATGATTTCTCAGATCGATTCGTCCCTGTAAAGGACGCAAGAGTGGATTGCCAATTGGCAAAGCCCGGGCGGTGAGAACTCCAGCCTGCTGCATCTGAACCCAATGCTCGGAGCGGATCATCGTTCTCGATCCCAAGTCATCAGCCATTGCACGGCAAGTCACTCCCCTTGCGGCGGCTCGTTTGAGTGAATCGACAATTTTAAGACCGTTGTTATCGGGTAACCAGATATAGAACAGCAGATGCACATGGTCCGTGGCGGCATCGATATCCGCCACCATCGATTCAATGGAAGCGTTCGAGTCAGCCATCAGTCGAGCCGAGTTCCCTCCAATGACTTCAAATCCATTAATCGATTGGCCGGTTTGAAACAAATGCAGGTAGCGTTCGGGCACATGGGCACGCAAGTTCTCCGCATCCTCAGGACCGATGGCCGGGAGAGCAGGCAACTCTTGAATCACTTGTTGATTACGCTCAATACGACGACGACCAATACTAGTCTCACCGAATAACAGGTAGATCAGCATCCCCAGAAATGGTAAAGCGGCAATCACCGCGATCCACGCAATCCGAGAAGCTGGCTCGCGATGGGGACGGGATATCACACGAATAATCAGTATCACTTCGATCAGAAGATGAGCGCTGACAACAATTGTTGTTGTGTTCAATGGATCGCCTTAAATGTTGTATAAATTTGAGAGATTCTGCTTAGTTAAGGTATTGAATTAAAGTCGTGCGTGGATAGTAAAACTTACTGTAAGGATGGAGTGTGTTAAAGTAAATTCGCCTCGGCTGTTAATATGGGGGCTTATTAAGAACTGGAATTGTCATTCAGGTTGTAACGTCTGAATTTCCGATAGAGGTAATGTGCGCTACAGTTACGTTGATGGACTTTCCATCTGGACACACGCTCACATCTCAGCTGTCAGGAAAAGCAGGACGCTATGAAGACAACTCAAAAATCACCTGCACCACTCGAAAGTGGTCGCAAAAACAAAGCTGCCAATCTAGGCACTCACCCGCTGCTCTGGGGTTCCATCGCCTGTGTGCTGTTTTACCTGGCCTTGCCATATACTCCATTTCAACAGGAGTTGCTAACTCGTTACTGCTGCTCCCATCCACTGGAATACATAACAATCGGCTTGTTCTTCTTTGGGATGTCGACATTAATTTTCCGTTGGCGAGAACTTCATCTGGAGACAGAATCAGTCAAGTCCGCTCGATGCATTCTTCAGGAAGTCGAGCAGGATAAGGCGACTGGTTATGATCTGGCGATTTCAATCCTTGAAAAAATCCGAGGGCTGGGGGACAAAGTCTCTGGCTCAATTGCCGGTCAGCGATTGCTTGAGGCCGCCAATTATTTTCGGAAGACAAATTCCAGCGAACATCTGGAAAGTCATTTACGACATTGTGCAGACCTCGAACTCGATCGCTCTCAGCAACGTCTCGGACTGGTGAATACAATCAGTTGGGCGATTCCCATCGTCGGATTTCTCGGTACTGTGATGGGGATTACGATCGCCATCGCCAATGTATCGCCCGAACAACTCGATCAATCTTTGTCAGAAGTAACGAGCGGACTCGGAGTTGCCTTTGACACGACGGCTCTGTCTCTTTCCCTATCGTTAGTTCTGGTTTTTGCAACATTTCGGATTCGCAGTCGTCAAGAAGAATTGTTGAATGAAATTGAAGCGGGGGTTGATCAACCTTTAACGATTCTGTTTCATGCTGGCTCGACTAACAACATGGTTGACGACCAACTCGTGATTTCTCAACAATTGATGGAGGCTTCCGAGCGGATTGTTACTGAGGCGACCGCCGCCTGGCGAGATACGCTAAATCAGCTGCAGGGGCGGCTGCTCTTAACGCTTGAGTCCGAACAGCAGAGCTTCCTCGGCATGATCGAACAAGGTTTTTCCAGTTCGCTCGAATCGCAACAAAACTATCTCTCGGCGGTTCGCTCGCGAGAATCAGAACGAACCAACGAATTGCTCTCTCATCTGGAAACAACACTCACTGACTGGAACTTTACGTTGAGTGAAGTCAGTGGTGGGTTGCGGTCGCAAATCGAAGAACAGCGTTCGCAAACGATTCTGTTGCACAACATGGTCGAGAAACAACAAACTCTGACGACATTGCAGCAGAAACTGGATGAATCGATTGACGCACATCGGATTACAGAAACATTGGATCAAACGCTTAATAGTTTGACGGCAGCGATTCAACTGTTAAATGCCCGTGTTAATTCTTCGAGCCGTGCTGCGTGATTGTTCATGCAGGTCAGGCTGTACCTGACCTGAATAGCAATTGAAATCGATTTTCAATCAGGCACAGCCTGACTTACATGATATTAGACACGCCATGCCCCGCCGAACCGTACAATCTGGCACAACGGTTTCGTTGTTTCCATTTCTGGCGGTCCTGGTCTGCGCAATGGGAAGTCTTATTCTTCTCCTGTTGATCATCACAAGACATTTGCATCCGAGTTATCATCAGGTGAGTGTGGTCACTGCTGAAACTGTTGATGAAGAAGTTAAATTCGTGGCAGTGCTCAGTGATTCACTTCCCGAAAAAACATTTGCTTCGAGAGACTTGAACGAGTCGTTTGCAACTTCTGAAATCGGTTCGGCTCGCTGGTCGAAGTTTCAAAAAGTCAATGAAGATCGAACACGACACCCTGCTGCCCCTCAATACAATCCACTGACCGATGCCGATGTGGCAACGAAAGCACGCCTGGAACGTGAGCGAGCACTCATAAAATTGCATCAAAGCCAACTTGCAGATTTACAGGCTGAATTGACTAAGATCAATCAGGAAAACCAGCAGCTGATATCCATGTCTGAAAATACACAGGCAACGATAAATCAAAAAGCGAAAGCACTGGATGCAAAACAACAGGAAATTATGGATCAGCAAAAATCTCTAAGTGAGAAACAGGCCGCATCGGCTTCCCTCGCTCAGTCGATTCTCAGGACCAAGGAAAACATCAAACAAAAGCAAGCGACAAAGCAAAAACGTGATGAACGAATGGAGATCGTGGCGTTTGATGCCGTTAGTGGTCAAAAACGAACGCCGATATTTATCGAATGTCTACCTGGGCATGTTGTCGTTCAGCCTGGAATAGGCGATGCACAAACGCAATTTCTAACTTCCTACTCTCCAGGAAATAATCCTCTGGCAGTTGCATTACAGGCTTATGCAGAACAAATTGGCCGAGAATCGAAATCAAGTTCTACTCCTTATGCACTACTGGTTGTTCGCCCCGGAGGAATTGATGAATTTTATACGGTCGGCCAATTGTTGAAAGCAAACAACATTGAATTTGGATACGAACTGGTCGATGCTGACCAGAAATTCTACTTTGGTGATCAACATCAAATCGCCAGCCAAAAATTTCAGAAAGCCTTTGAACTGGCCAGTCAGCAGCCGCGTGTTGAAAAACGTCCTCAGCAGGCTATGCTTCCTTCCAAAGGCTTCGCCCGTAAACAGGCTTTGGATGAGATCCTTGAAAGTATCAAAGCCGGGAAAGCGAATCGAGATGCGGGGAATTCGACGGCACAACCACCATCGGGAAACAATCAGCCCGCAAACATGATTGCTAGAAATCGAAACGAGCCGGCAAAGCTACCTGCATCAACGACGGGAGAAGAGACTGGGGGCAATCAGCAGCAGTTGAGTTCCAGTAATAGTCCTGCACCCGGGATGCAGAATCCTGGGAGCCCGACTCAACAATCAACTTCTCAACAAACGCCCAATGCACGGTTCCCGGAATATGACCCTCCTCGCAAAACCAAAGGGGAAGGTAATACGCGTCCGAATCCGTTTGCTCCACAAGTTGCCAATCAGGGGGCTTCCGGTGGAAGTGCCTCAAATTCAGATTCCGTTGCTCCGCCCATGTTTACGACAATCGGATTGGAACGCACGCTTACTGTTCAAGTCGATTTATCAGGTGTCAAAGTCGGCAGACGGAAGAAAATTGAGCTCGACTCATCTCTGCAAACCCGTGAGCTTCGCAGTCAATTCGATGCCGAAATCCTGCAGGAACTGGCTAACTGGAATACTCCACCTGAAGGAATGCACTGGGTTCCTGCAATTGAGTATCGGGTTGAACCTGGCGGAAATCAGCTGGCGATTCGTCTGGAAACAATTACCGATCAACTCCAATATCCATCTAAAACACGATATCAAATGAGTCAGCAACTTGATGATTTGTTTAGAAGATAAACTGGTGATTAATATAAAATATCTTTACATAGAACATGTAAAATTGACTGATGAATAAAAATATTTGCCCCTGATTACTTTATGTACTCAGTGGCTTAACTCAAGATATCTCTTGACTAATCATGGCTCGATCCCGAAACAATTCGAATAATCTTGAAGCAGGATCAGATTCTTTTCTCGATATTGTCGCCAATATCGTGGGGATTCTGATCATTCTGATTGTAATTGCCGGTGTTCGAATGACGCAGGCGCCACCGAGTCCAGTTGAAGTTATCGAGAAAATTGAAGAAGACATACCTCAGCAGCCGTTGATCCTGCCTCCTGCTCCAATTGATCGTGTCAACATTCCCAAAATTGCAGAAATAGATACGGACACCGTCTCGAAATCGATTCCGTTGATTGTTCGTCTGGGGGAGTCCGAAGAATTTCCGCTTAGTCCTGACAAAATGCCGGTCGTTACAATTCCGAAAAATATGCCGGAAATTGATCAGCTACAAAACTTATTGAACGTCGAGCGACTCAAAAAAAATGAACTGAGTATCGCATCTCAGAGGCAGCAAAGTCAGCTCGATCAATTAAATAAAACAGCGGAATTGATCGAGAAGAAATCCCTTCAACTCAGTAATCAGATTACATCACTGGATAAGTCAAAGAAGGAAGAAGAACAATCTTACCTTCAACTTCAGGGTCAACTGGCCCGACTGGAGGAGGCCCCGACCGATCGTCAAACACTCGAACATCAAGTTGTGCCTGTCACTCGCGTCGTTGATGGCAAAGAATGGCATTTTGAATTACGTGAGAATCGAATTTCCTACATTCCTCTGGATGAGTTGATTGATCAAGTGATGAGCCGCGTGCGTCAACGACTGCAGTGGATCGCCCAATATGGCGATTACGAAGGTCTCGTCGGCCCCGTAGCTGGCTACTCAGTTCGTTTCATGGCTGGGCCCGATCAAAGAACGATGACTGATGAGCTCACTTTCGGTCGTTCGCAAATGAGGATCAGCCTGCAAAAATGGGAACTGGTTCCATCAAGTACGACCAATCGGGAAACACTGGAAGATGCTGAAAAAGCAGGCTCACTGTTCCGAACCGAACTGCAACGTATCTCTCGCGATGATACCATTACCTTCTGGGTCTACCCGGACAGTTTCGAGCTCTACAGTTCACTTGTACGGATTGCACAGACAGAGGGATATCAAATTGCCGCACGTCCATTACCGATTGGGAAATTGATCGGTGGTAGCCCGCAAGGTTCCCGTTCACTCGGGCAGTAACGATGTTATCTGGACTTAACAGGTTCGACAGTGACTGCAAAAAACAGGGGAGCCGTGTGGTCAGTTCCTTTGATCAATTCAATCGACTTTATCATGTCTTTACGCTTAGGTTGCACGGATAGATATCGCACCTGACTTCCCCCCAGACGAAATGCAAGCTGGGATTGTGGAACCTCAAACGGCCCATTGTAGTCGGCGAAGTGCTGCCCGTTAATGAGTTGATGATCTTCTGTTTCGCCATCGGCATAATGCAGGCGGACAATAACCGAAAGCCCTTGATTGCCGGGTTCTCGAGCAGACCATCCTCCCACTCCGCCTAGAAAATGAATGGCATTTGCAGGTGTATTGCAGGGAAGACTAACCGACTTTGGTAACTTTGGCGTAAAAGGTCCGATGCTTCCGTTGAGCATGATGACATTGTTGCGGCTGTTATTATTTGGATCAGTGAGTAGAAATGGTATCCCCTTGAACTCCTTAGGAGACCAGTCTTTAAAGTCAATTGCTTCTCCGAGGTTATCGCGGTTGTAAAACATGCCTTGTGTACTGATGGTTGTGGCTACGCGATCAATGGGCAAAGGAACATATTGGCCGGCAGCTGTCATATATTCGAGGAGGTCGATCAAACCTTGGTCATTGATACTCTTTTCCAGACCTTCCGGCATCAACGATTTCCGAGAAGCGCGCAGATCTTCAATTTCATCACGCAAAATCGTATGTCGTTTGCCTTCGACATCGACGACTTCAATCGTTGTTCGCGACTCAGCCGCAAGTAGTCCATTCACGACAATGCCATCAACGGTAAGAACGGTATACATACGGTAGTTTGCTTCAACACTTCGATTCGGATCGAGGATATGAGTCAGCAGTTCTGCTTTGGGATGCACCACCATCCCCGTCAGATTCGGGCCAACATCCTTCCCTTCCGTCTGATATTTATGACAGATCGCACAGTTTTTTGTGAAGATGACTTTTCCATGATCGAGATTGCCCTGTTGTTCAATCAAAGGTAGTTTCGCGGCAATCAAAGCGTCTCGGTTGGGATCGATCGTCTCACCATGGGCAGCGAAGACATCATTGGCTCGCTTACGGATTTCAGGATTCGGGTGCTCAGTCAAGGCCTGTCGTTGAAGGATCGACAAGTCGGCTACCAGCAAGTCTCCTTTTTCAATAGTGGTCAACAAGAGTTGAGTGGTGGCAGGCCTTCCAAGTAGAGTCTGAACGATATTGTTCCTCAATGATGGCGTTACTGAAGATAATAATTCGATTAAGGTTTCACCGCAGTTATTCGCTTCGCTACGACCAAGAGCCGTAATCAAACCTTTGGCAAGTTTCTGAGAGACATTTGGAGTCATCAATTCCGCAATGGATTCTACAACCTCTTGATTGTCAGGTGCGAAACTAATGACATTGACTGCAGTTTCAATTCTCGTAGCATCATTCGCCTCAGGGTTTACGATCTGTTTGAGTAATGTCGCAGTCAATTCCGAAACGCGACTTTTAAAAGCTTCACTCCCCCAAAGTTTCGCCAGTCGGATCACTGGTAATTTCTGATCGTTCGGCATCTGATCCAACAACATCAGCAAGTTCTGTGAAGCAGTTTCTGAAAGTTGAACTTTGTAAGCACGTGGCCAGCCTGCCAGCATACCTTCAATCAGACTGTTCGCCGCCTCCGAAGAGGCGCCAACTGCATCCTCAATAATTATGGCAATCTCTGCTGCATCTGGCCGATTTCTGGCGGTATGTTCGGCAACGATTTGAATCACTTTCAACTGCTGATCATTCATTGGAAGATTTGAAGAAGCCGCAAGAAACTCAGGTAGAAATGATTGACTATGCACACCTGCTGCACTGGTGAATGCATCTGTTAACCATTTATCACGGAACAACGAGGACTGTGTTGCCAGCCTTGCAAGATTGTTGCCGACCTGTTGATTGGGCATATCCGATATCGCCAGTAAAGCAGCCAGTACAACCTGCGGTTCGGTGTCCTGTAAACAGCCTGCACTTTGAATGGCCTCGACGGAATCTGGTGAATCTGACAGCAAACGTAAAGCGTTGATGCGGACACCAGTAGAAGGATGTGAAAGGGCAGCAAATATTATTTTTTGGACTTGAGATTTCTCATCAAGGATTTGCCCTAATCCGGCTAATGTTTGCAGGGCGTGAATTGCTGCAACATTCAAGCCAATTTCATCAACTTGATGATTCTCAATCAACTTAATAAGCTGCGGAATAACTTCGACTGCATTTCGTTCGATCAACACTCGTTGAGCAGTCAGTCGGACTTGCATCGTGGAATTGCCGAGTGCATTGACCAGTTCGACATTCGTCATCTCTGCAAGACTGTCTGGCGAGTATTTCCCAGTTGTTGCATGTTGATCCGGAACAATTCGATAAACTCGCCCAAAGCGTTTGTCTCTTAAGTCGGTTAAATAGGCATGTCCAGGCCCAGTTTCAAATCCAAGCGGAGTCGGGTTGTGTTGCACAATATAGTTGTACCAGTCAATCACCCAGACATTCCCATCTGGTCCCACCTCTGCCATGATGGGGGCGGTCCATTCATTATCGCTGGCTAGAAGATTGAATGGATTCTTAGATGTGAATCCGGCTCCCTCCGGTTTGAGCACGAACGTCCCAACGAGATGCCCAGTCGGTCCACATACAAAAGCGGTTCGATTCCACCAGTGTTGAGGATAGTTACGCGCGGTATAAATCGCATGGCCAGCCGCTGCTGTGTATCCACCATGATGATCGACCTGTCGCACGTTTTCGGTGATCGGATGGAAAAGATGCGTGTCGGAGATCATCGCGAGCGTTTCCGGAGCCCAACCGCTGATCCGTTCATAATACCGATTCGGAATTGGCATGAAGACAGACGGATTCCGATTGGCCGTTGAGCCGAAGATCAATCCCTCTTCCGTAATCCCTAAGCCCCATGTGTTGTTATTGGTTGAACGAATGAATTCAAGTGCCTCTACGACAGGAGGATCCTTTTGAGAAAGTCGAAAGCGAAAGAATCCCATACGGAAATTCTGTTGTAACACACCATTAATTATCGGTGACGAGGAGTTGTAGCCCTGCATCGCCCAAATCCAGTTATCGAGCCCGCGGCGAAAATTGCTGACACCGCCATGTGTATCATTCATATTCCAATTGGACATCAAAACCGTTTTCTCGTCGGCTCTGTCATCGCCATTGGTATCTTTGAGATAAATAGTCTCAGCACCATTCTGAACGACTGCTCCCCCTCGGTGAAATGTGATGGCTGTTGGGATATTCAGTCCTTCTGCAAACAATGTGAATTTGTCTGCCAGACCATCTCCATCGGTATCTTCACAAATTCGGATGTGATCACGACCGCGATTTTCTGGTGTCAAATCGTGTGGATAATCGACAGTTTCACAAATCCACAGTCGCCCCTGCTCGTCCCAGTTCATCGCAATCGGCTTACCCTGCAGGCTCGATTCGTCCACGAATAATTCGGCATGCATTCCTTTGGGAGTCACCAGGTGTTTGATCGAGTCCTGTGATTCGAGATGCTGTTGCATCAGATTTCGCGTTTCACCACGGCCAGCTTTATAATCGGGAATCTTGGGGCCGACATCGACATATTCAAACTTCGGAGCATCAGCAGTGATTGTCGTCATTTCAGGAACGACAAAATCATCACGTGATGACGGAGGTGCATACGGACCTGCTTTTGCGGGATCATCTCCACAAGCCCAGCGAATACCGCGTTCCACCAGATTCAGAAAACCGGGATGTGTCCAGGTTCGTTCATCGTGTCCCCAGGCCGTATAAAACACACGACCTTTCTCCTGTGTTCTTACCCAGGTCCAGGGTTCCTGGGTATTTCCAGCCTCCTGTGGAACTCCTTCTCGAAATTCGAGGACCGTTCGATTCTTTGTATTGTGGAGATGATGCAGATAGGTTTCATCCCAACTCGTAAAACTCTTAAAACCATCTAGAACAGGATGTTCAACATTGTCTCGAACTGTCTTAAATATTCCTGTTCCATGCTGCATGAACTGGGCTCCCATCAATGCGACCATGCGAGGATCGTTTCGAAAACAAAACGTGGCACAGTGCAGAGGAATGAATCCATGCCCATCGGTAACATATTTTAACAGGGCATCTGCCTGTTCCTTGCTGATCGAATCGATATTCGCATACAGCACCAGGCCGTCATACTCCTCAAGAGTCTCATTATTGAGAGCCTCAATATTCTCGGTGTATTCAAGTTTGATGCCTTTGACAGCCAGATGCGGAGCCAGGTCATAAAATCTCTGTTGAGGATTGTGATGTCCCTGGTCTCCCAGAAACAAAAGATTTAGAGAACGCTCTTCAGAAAATCCACTCGACGAGAAAACGACGAGCAGGAAACTGAAAGCTATGATATTACGCATGAATGTTCTCTCCAGATTGAATGCTGATGAGACTGAATAAAAATAGCCTCAATCCATGTTTTTATTGTCTAAACACATCGGAAAATGTCCATGAGATATGACGCAGTAATCTTGAGAATAATTACATGGATAAGCGCAGTGAAAATTATGCGATTCTTGAATATCTGATTGATGTTGTGTTTATCCCAGTCGGATTGAAATGCGAGATATCACCTGGTGATGCTTGAATGAAGTCAACTCTGATGTCATTGTAATGAAATTCCGCAATATGTTTTCTGCAGAACTTGGAGCATTTTCAAAGATCCTCTGTCTGAACCATTTGAATATCGTCTGACCAATATCAACAGCTATTTAATTTTTGACTCGGAGTCTTTCATGAATAACGCTCTTGTGACATTATCGACCTGTCTGTTTCTAATGACGTCAGCATCGCTACAAGCTCAAAGTCAGCCATTACCACTCAGTACTCCGGAAGCTCAGGGAGTTTCGTCAGAGCAAATCAGGAATTTTGTCATCGCAGCTGATGAGCAGATTCATTCGATGCATAGCTTTATGCTCGTACGTCACGGAAAAGTCATCGCCGAATGCTGGTGGAGTCCTGAAGCAGCCGAAAAGCCGCATATCCTCTGGTCACTCAGTAAGAGTTTCACCTCAACAGCTGTCGGACTGGCGATCGAAGAAGGGAAATTGAACCTCGACGACAAAGTCCTCAGCTTTTTTCCCGAAGATGCTCCTGAGAATCCTTCAGAAAACTTGAAGGCGATGCGGATCAGAGATTTACTAACCATGTCAACCGGACACGATGCCGAGCCATGGGCAAAAGGAGAGGAAATCTGGACGAAGCGTTTTCTCTCGCAACCCGTGCCGAACGAACCTGGCTCAAAATTTCTTTACAACACACCAGCGACCTACATGCAATCAGCGATTGTTCAGAAAGTCACCGGAAAAACCGTTCTGGACTATCTGACTCCTCGATTATTCGAACCACTCGGCATAGAAACTCCAACATGGGAAACCAGTCCACAGGGAATCTCACTGGGTGGATATGGTCTGTACTTGAAAACAGAAGATATCGCCAAGTTCGGCCAACTGTATCTGCGGAATGGGGAATGGAACGGCGTGCAACTCGTTCCCGCCAAATGGATTGAAACCGCAACCAGTAAGCAGATCGAGAATGCCTCTGCTCCCAGCGGCAAAAACAAATCCGACTGGCAGCAAGGCTACGGCTTCCAGTTCTGGCGTTGCCGTCATAACGCGTACAGAGGCGACGGCAAAGATGGACAGTTCTGTATTATTCTTCCTGATCAGGATGCCGTCATCGCAATCACTGCAAAAACGGGAAACATGCAAGTCCAGCTCGATCTCGTCTGGGAACATTTGCTCCCGGCTTTTCATGAAGATGCACTTGCAGAAAATGCCGAAGGACTTGAGGAACTTAGAGAAGCGTTGGCAAATCTAAAACTTGAGTAAATGAAATATCTATTTTTCCGGATAAATCGTCTTCCAGTCCTGCTTCATATCAACGATGGTCCAGCCCTTTGCTTTTGCTTCGGTAAAGGCTTTATCGAGACGTCCGATTGCGGATTCACGGTCATAGGCCCATTCGCGGTCGCCGTCTGTATGGTGGACAATCAAACCGAAACGCGAACCTTTGCCGACTGTCGTCCATTGCAGCATTTGCAGATCGCCATCGCTGTTTCCGAAGGCGGCAACGGGGCGTTTGCCCAGGAATTTATTGATCGAGATCGGCTTGCCTTCTTTATCGTCAATGAAGTCGATTTTAGGCTGACGAATTAACACGGGAACTCCATCCTGTAATTCATATTTGGTGACAATACTACTACCAATGACCTGTTCTGGCGGAATGCCATAAACCTCTTCTGCAAACACCCGCATGAATTCAATCCCCCCGCCTGAGAAGATATAGGTCTTGAATTCGTGCTCTCGAAGATAGTCCAGAAGTTCCAGCATGGGCTGGTAGACCATATCCTTGTAAAGCATATTTTTCTGAGGATGCTTAGCAGTCGTAATCCAGTTGTGAACAATCTCTGCAAATTCATCAGTGGACATCCCGGCGTGAGTGACTGCCATGATCTTCATCAGCCCTTCTTTTCCAGATGTCTTCAATTCTTCCATGTCATTTTCAAGAACCGCTTGGAAGGGTTGCTCCGATTTCCATTCCGGGTGCTCCTTCGCCATTTCTTTGACACGATCAATGGCAAACATCAACTGGAAATAGACAGGCTGCTCTGACCAGAGTGTCCCGTCGTTATCGAAAACTGCAATTCGATCCTGGGGGTCAATGTAATTGATGCAGCCATCCTTGGTGGAACATTCGACGAAATCAATGATCGCATCTCTAGCCGTCCCATCGTTCCATGAGGGGAGAGGATCAGAAGCAATACAATTAGAAGAGGTATAAAGAACGATCGCGGCAAAGATTGTTTTCATCGCGGCAAAGATTGTTTTCATCGTGGACTCGCAGAGTTAACTATCAAAATATAAAAAGACGCCCCCTCAGAGGCGTCTTCCAGGCCGAAATGAATTACCGGCCGCTGTTTGCATCTTCAATCATCTTTTGTACTTTTTCAAGATTAAACGAGCCCGGCGTCTGGCTGGGGGGATAATCCTGCATCGACTGCAGAAAATCGGCGGCAATGTGCTGCATCGGGGCAATTACAAAGACACGGCTCAGGAACCAGTCGTTGTAAGTCGTGGCATTATGTTGAGCTTTTTCGAAAGGATCCCGACGCAAGTTGAATAACAGCGGAACTCGCAGTTCGGTAAACGGTTCACGCCATACTTCAAAAGCCATCCCTCGGTTTTCCAGAAAGACGGCTTTCCACTGACCTGCACGCATCGCGACAATTTGCCCATCGTCATTCACATAAAGAAATCCTTTACGTGGCGATTCTTTAGCATCACCCGAGAGATAAGCGGACATGTCATGACCATCGATATAGTTACGATATTTTCGGCCATTGAGTTCGACACCCTCTTTAAGTTTTTCTTTGATATCTGGAGCGCCTGCAACGGCCGCAAACGTTGGCAACCAGTCTTCATGAGAGACGATCCCATTCAAGGTCACATCTTTCTGGAAATGATCAGGCCATCGCACAAAAGCCGGTACACGATAGGCTCCTTCCCAGTTTGAGTTTTTCTCGTTGCGGAAGGGGGTTGTCCCAGCATCAGGCCAGGTGTTGTAATGGGGACCATTGTCCGTTGAATATAAAACGATGGTATCGTCTGCGATGCCGAGTTTATCGATCAAATCGAGCAATTGACCGACATGACGATCGTGTTCGACCATGCCGTCGTGATATTCATTTCCAGTTGGACCACTGATGCCCGTCAGTTCCTCTTTTACATGCGTTCGGAAATGCATGCGGGTCCCATTCCACCAGCAGAAAAATGGTTCATCGGCTGAGTTCTTGCGGGTAATGAAATCTTTGGCAGCCGCGACCGTTTCGTCGTCGATTGTTTCCATTCGTTTTTTGTTTAATGGGCCGGTGTCTTCAATCGTCTGACCACCTTTGCCATCGGCTATACAGTGCAAGACACCGCGTGGTCCAAACTGCTCAGAAAACGTTTTCCCATTGGGTAATTTCAAATCCGTTGGATAATCCCGGTTCTCGGGCTCCTCTTCAGCATTGAGATGATAAAGATTTCCAAGAAACTCATCGAATCCATGCATCGTGGGAAGATGTTCGTCACGATCTCCCTGATGATTCTTTCCGAATTGACCGGTCGAATACCCCTGACTTTTCAGGACAGTCGCCATGGTCACATCCGTTTTTTGCCAACCTTCTTTTGCACCGGGCATACCAACTTTTGTCATTCCAGTTCGGACTGGGACGTTTCCCCCAATGAAAGCTGCTCGACCTGCTGTGCAACTTTGCTGTCCATAGTAATCTGTAAAGGCAATACCCTCTTTGGCAATACGATCGATGTTTGGAGTCTGATACCCCATCATTCCACGATTGTTATGGCTAATATTCCAGGTCCCAATATCATCTCCCCAGATGACAAGGATATTCGGCTTTTTAGCTTGAGCATCTACATCGTTGAGGTTGCTGAACAGCATCGAACATAACACGATGCCCCAAAGTAAAGTGTGGGCGCGTAATTTCATAATGGGAGATCTCCTGAGTTGAAAGGAAAATGGGATAGGCCCTGCAATTGAATCGCGTCACTCATCATATGGTGATGTTGAATAAAAGCCAACAAACTGAATTATGAATATCTGATAAATAAAACTTTCAGTTTGCATGTTCTTTGCAGATGATTTCATTGAAAGTCGTAATCTATATGACTTGTCCTGTTCTCAAAATGAGGAATTCATCTTAGTGTGACTGTATGCGACTTTGCTCATGACTTGGATCCTAAAAGATTCCATAAGTTGTAGAAATACGTGGATGATTGCGTTATCGATATGAGTTACTGAACTGAAAGCAGAATCTGATTAGAACAATGCAGGAGTTTGTTGATGAAGTATGCACTGGCATTACTGGGTATCATTACTGGGTATCGTCTCACTGTCGGCACTGGTCGTTTATGCTCAACCACAACGCCCTCCGGCTGGACCACCGCCAGATCCATTTCTGGAGTTGTTTGATACTGATGAAAATGGCGAATTGTCGGCTTCTGAAATCAAAGCCTCAAGTCAGGTACTCAACACATTTGATCGAAATCAGGATGGAAAATTGACTCGCGATGAACTTCCCCGTCCGCCTCGTCCTGGTGAAAACGATAGACATCATCCGCCAGCAGGTCCACCTCATCAGAATCCACGTGAGAATCGTAACGAATCCAGTCAACGTGATCCTAAACAGGCTCTCTCTCGACTACCGACAGGATCTGTTGTGTTCCAAGATGGCTATGAAACCGATTCGCGAGATGGTGGACGTCCTGTCGTTCTCATCGCGGCTGCACTTGGCGTGGAGCCAGAGGTTTTCCGGGAAGCCTTCAGCAAAGTGAACCCGGCTCGAAATGGACACCCTTCTGCCGCTCAGGCACGAGCAAATAAAGAAGTGCTCATGCGGGCTTTGTCCAAATATGGAATTACGAATGATCGATTGGATGAAGTGTCGAACTACTATCGTTATCAGCCTCAACACGGAGAACTCTGGACTGCCAAGCCCGCAAGAGCGAATGCGATTATTGAGAAAGGACAAATCGTTCGTCTGCAGATTGAAGAAGCCGGTTCTGGCTATTCGTCACCTCCAACAGTAATCGTGACAGGTCATCCAGAAATCAATGTCAAAGCGATTCTCGAATTCAGTCAGAATCTGTCCACGAATGGCAGAATCAAATCTCTGGAAATGATAACGAATAATGAATAACTGATTCGCATTTTCTGTTGAATTTTAATGCAAAAACGTCCTGCCCAATACGAGATTGAGGCAGGACGTTTTTTTGATACTTGCGAATGTTGAATCATTTCTTACAGATGATGCCCATGATTGATGGATGGAGAATCATGATGCACGAAATGCATACGACCAAAGTGTGGACTGCGTGCCGCTTCGGCACTCGTGTTTCCTGCCAATGAAATGAATCCAAGAACAAGGGCAAATCCAATTGCAAATTTTTTCATGGTGGTGTCTTTCCAGAAAAATTCTGCGACTCATCGGCCTGCGAACGCCGCAGGCGTAAGGGTGAGTCGTTGAAATGATACAATGCACTTCTCATGCCAAATATGAGGGACGCAAAAAGAAGCCTTGCATCAATAAATTTCCATGTTCCTCTGCATAGACTTGCAGAGAATTGCAAACAATTGCTGCACATGAGGGTCTGATTTAATAATAATCGACGCAATGAAATCGATTCCTGCTCACTTTGAGCATTCGTTGTCCTGCAGTATTACTTATTTTTGTACAATTGATTATGAGTTGTATTCTGCAAGAATTACTGGTCAGATGTGCGTAGAGAAGTAATTGCAACGAGCATCCCCCCTATCCTTTTATCAACCGAATGGGAAAAACATGAGTATTCCGATTTCCGTACGCATTCTTTCGACTTGGGTTTGCTCAACAGTTTTATTCGGCAGCATGATCTTGTCGAAGCCATTATTGACCGATGCCAAAGATGTACGAGTGATGAGTTTTAACATTCGCTACGGATCTGCCAGAGATGGTGAGAATCATTGGGAGAAGCGGAAAGAAAATGTCATCAAAACAATTGCCGCATTCAATCCCGACTTGCTGGGGACTCAGGAAACTCTAGGATTTCAGAAACAATACCTGGACGAGAATCTTATTGGATACACGAGTCTTGGTGTGGGACGGGAAGACGGAGGTCAAACCGGTGAAATGACGGCTCTGTTTTATAAGACAGATCGCTTTGAAAAACTGAGCGAGGGACACTTCTGGCTGAGCGAATCTCCCAATAGTCCCGGCAGCAAATCCTGGGACAGCAGCCTGCCGCGGATGTGTTCCTGGATCAAATTGCGTGACCGCAAAGCAGATGATCAGCCCATCTTCTTCCTCAATACGCACTTCGACCATCGTGGTCCGCAAGCTCGGATTGAATCTGCAAAATTGATTCGCCACAAACTCGATGAACTCGCCCGGGGATGCCGACTTATTGTGACAGGAGACTTCAACGCAGCTTTCCAGAGTGAGCCCTATAAGGCTCTATTCGAGAATACAAAAGAACTGACCCTGCTGGATTCCTATCACACCGCTACCCCAGACAATGCTCCGGGCGAGGCCACATTTTCAGGATTCAAAAGTGGAGTTGTCGAGGGAGCAAGAATCGACTGGATTGCTGTCAGTGATGACTGGAAAATTCTTAGCGCTAACATCGACCGAACCGAGTTTGATGGCCGAACTCCTTCAGACCATCATCCCGTAACGGCTATTCTTACTCATGAATAAAACATCATTTTAATGTTGATGCAATTCCTGTTACTGACAATCGGGATCAAGCGGAACTGGCATGCCCACCTCATCGACAGGATGTGTGTATAAATATTTCCAGACAGGTTCATAAAGATATTTTCCCTGAGAATCTTTGGGAGAAGAACCGCCCGGAGTGACTGATGAGTGGGCGCGTTTTGCATCGCCTTTGACATCAGCAGCAGAGATCAGTCGTCTCGTATTCTGGTAAGGAGTTGATTGCTGATCGACATTCACAATCGGTCCATATTGATTCAGTTTCAACAATTCCCAGGAACGACAGTAATGCTTGCCGGGCCAGCCACCATCGAGAACGTGACTGAACCCAAAAAAACGGTTGGCGGGAGTCGCAGAGGAATTAGCCTGCCAGTCCTGATCCTGATCGCGTGGTCCGCAATGCATGACGACACGATCGACTTTCTGATGCAGAGCAAATCGAGCTGCTGTGGTCGAGCCATGTGAACTTCCGGCAATAATCACTTTGTCCCAGCGCAGCCCTTTGCCATCGCTGGTCAAAAATTGCTTCCAGTTTCCCTGTGGATTTTCTTTCGCCAGCCACTTCACGAATTGATAGGCACGCTCACTCATGCCGTCTGGTTTTGACAGGTTCAGCTCATCGCTGAAATCTTCGCCTGTTGCCGCTTCGAGTCGAACGTTTCCTCTGGACTGCCCATCTTTTGGTTCAGGCTGACACAGCGTCCCAAACCATTTGTTCGCATAACTGACCTGAATGGCATGAAGTCCGTAACTGTTGAGACGTTCAAAAAGCTGTTCATTGTACCCCATCAGCCAGATCACCAGTTTCCCTTTGGCATCAACCCGGGTGTCGACGGAAGCATTTTCCAGATCCTGAGGTTTCTCTTTGGTTCCGAATACAAAGTTGATCTCCGGATACTCTTTTGCCCGAGAATCCAATTGACTGGCTCTTGCTTGCAGCCGGTATCGCTGAGGTTGCTTGTCCTTTTGTAACGATGAATTATTTTTATCAGCTGCACTTAAGTTATGAGTAAACATAGCGACTGAGAGTAACAATAAACACAACAGACCCTTTTTCAGGACGGACATTCCATTGACTCCATTATCAGTAATTTAATTTAGTTTCATGTTAAAATAACTTTAACGATTTCCAGTTGTACATGTCATGCCAGCTGACACAAATTGATCGTCGTTGTTCAGCCGGTACTCTTCAATCCTGAAGTTTAATCAGATCAGAATTGAGATGCTGCAAACTTTGTTCAAAGTCCTCACCGACAAACGCTGCCACACGAACAGCTTTCTCATGATAGTCTTCTGGTATTATGAAGTTGACCAATTTTGTTCCAGTGCCTGTGATTTCCAGGACCTGACGTTCGATTCTTTGATTGTTCTCGCTTTTGAGTGTCACATGCAATTTTTGCTTTCCGAGAGTATCTGAGAGCTGATACTGAATATTCACACTCAATGGTTCATTCGGAGAACTTTGTTGCCTGGTTTGAATGGAGATCAATTCATGCTTTTTGGACTGTGGTTTCGCTTCTCTTTCGCCCCCCTGTCGCTTGCCATTTCGTCGCTCCAGAGCTTCCCGTTCGACTTTTTGAACATACTCTTCACGGAATTGATCATCCTCTCGCTTAACAAAGACTTCGAGTAAAGGATCATTCGTCTGTTTTAACCAGATCTGCAGTTGCGTTTCAAGTTCGTGAAGTGTGTTCTGAAATTCGGGAATATCAATCAGATTGTGGAGACATTCAGGATCATTAACTACATCATATAATTCTTCAGGCACTCGATGCTGATACAGATCGTGGCGCTCTTTCAGAAACGAGTTCTCGGCAGCCAGTTCCTTCATCCTGCGATAAGTCATCGTTCCAGTCGTCGCTGTTGCCATCACGCGATCTCCATTCGACCACGGATTAAACAGGTACAAATATTGACGGCTCTCAACACCCCGCATCGGATCTCGTGAAGCACCTGCGTTCTCGTTATATTCCTTGAACACATAGTCGCGATTCTCTTGCGTATCTCCGATTAATAACGGCTCAAAAGATCGGCCATCCAAATCTTGCGGATGTTTAACCCTGACGACATCGAGAAGCGTCGGCAGGAAATCGACGGCTGAAACCATGTGTTCGCGATCATGCGAGTTAGCTTCTATTTTTCCAGGCCATACGAAAATCAAAGGAGTACGCGTGCTGTGGTGATAAAGCTGAGTCTTTGCAAACGGAAGAGGCATACCATGATCTGAGAGAAACATGATCAATGTTTTCTCCTCTGCCCCCGATTCTTCCAGAGCCTTAAGAACTTCACCGACACAATCGTCAGCGCGTCTGACAGACGAATAATACTGGACCCACTTCTTGCCGAACGATGGGATCATCAAATAGAAATTTCGGGATAGGAACTTCATCATCAGAGAAGATTCTGGAAGGAACAAACGGATCTTTGAATTCCCGCCCTCCTTTTCCAACTCCATAAAACGGTTTGTGGGGATCGGAAATGTTGATGACCAGACAGAACGGTTTATTCTGCTCTTGAGCATGTATGATTCCATCCCGTGTCGACGCGCCGTAAGAAACAGGATCCTTCAATGCATGAGCCTGACCATTGGCATCAGTATCGAGAACTTCATCCCAGTCGTAAGGTGTGTAAGGCGTTGAATGAGAAACCTTGCCACGAATTCCTGTGAAGTAGCCCGCCTCCTTCATCAAATCGCACAGTACCGGGTACCCAGGTTGTTTCACCTGATAGAACCCCTCGACACCATTGTTATGCGAGTATCGTCCCGACCACATCACATTGCGGGACGGCATGCAATTCCCGACCTGCACGTGAGCATGTTCAAAACGCAACCCCTTGCTGGCCAATTGATCGATGTGCGGAGTCGTGTTAATCGGACAACCAAATACACCAATGGAATCCGCACTCATGTCATCGACTGTGATGATCAGAATATTCGGCTGCTCACTCGCATGGACAATTTGAACAAACAGAAGCAACAGGAGTAACAAAGGGTATTTTAGCATGCAGTCAAATCCGCTCAAAACTGTTTCGTTACAGTGACAGGAATTGATATGATCATACATCTATTGCCGTTGGCTGCAAACAATCATTCAATCACAGAAAGTTTCTGATCATGAAATTTGCATTGACTCTCATGCTGATTTTGATCCTTGCGATGTCCAATACCACCGCTGGTTCCGATTTGGAAATTATTCGTTCGATTGGAGCATCATGGAGACAACAGGGAGGAATTGTTGTCGAACTCAAGACGGATTGCACAAACTTTGAGGATGAACACTATCAGAAACTTGGACAACTCACTTCACTGAAATCATTGTCGATCAGCGGCAAAAATTTGTCTGATCATCAACTGGAGATGTTATCTGGCTTGACCGAATTGGAATCGATCCTGATTAACGGGTCTGAATTAACCGATGAAGGCTATCACCATTTCAAAGCGTTTCAGAAACTGCGAACCTTATCGCTGTTCCATCCTTCGAGAAATTGCGAAGGTTTCACTGGAGCCGGTCTGGCTTACCTGAAAGATCTGCCCAAACTGGAACGACTGACTTTTGCCGGAGCTACCGCTGGCGATGAGGCTTTCGAAGCCGTCGGCCAGATTTCCCAGTTGAAGGAGTTTCGACAGTGGCACAACTGGGAATCTCCCAACGCCATTAAACATTTAGTTGGCTTGAAACATCTCGAATCTCTTCAAATCGGACAACGCCTGCCACATCGAGATTCATCGTTAACCCCCAGTTTCGATAATGAAACACTAAAAACTGTTGCTCAAATCAAATCACTCAAACGGCTCAGCTTTCAGGAAGCCCGCTTGAGTGCATCGGGATTGATGCAACTTCAGCCATTGCCAAATCTGGAACAAATAAAACTCAGTTTGATCGATATTACGAAAAGTGATGTTGAAACAATCAAAGCTGCAATGCCCACTGTCGAAGTCGACTGGACGCCAATAACGGAAGCCGAAGAAGAAGCAACTTTGAAGAAGAAACTTAAAATCTAAATCACTGTGTGCAATCAATAAGACACTCATGATTTCTCTTTGAATGAACAAGTATTTGGGGGCGTCCCAAAACGCAGTGATGGGCGAGGACGTTGCAAACGACCTGCCCTTTGCTTTCCTCAGGGGAATATCCCCCTGTGGCTCTCGTTCTCTGTTTGAATCGTTTGCCAACTATTCAATATCGCGCTCGGTCACATAACAGAGTCATTTACTCAGGAAGTTCCTGACCTCGCGTTTCTGGTAAAAAGCAGATGATCAAAATTCCCAGTAGAAATAACATTGAAAGTCCCGTCACCGCCCAGTGCAGTCCGACATTTTCCATCGCTTTCAGCTGGCCAGAAAACAGCAATACTGGTACCGCCATTAGTCGGCCACCATTGAAGCAAAAACTTGTGCCAGTTGCGCGAAGATGCGTCGGAAACAGTTCTGGAAAATAAACGGCATATCCGGAATGAATGCCAAGCGTCAGAAACCCAAAGACCGGCAGCAGGATTAACAATTGTGTATAACTTTGCGGCACGAAGCAGACGATGGGAACAATGATCAAAGCCAGTGCCTGGAAGATAATAAATGTTGGCTTGCGTCCGAATTTTGCACACAAGGGACCAAACGCCAATAAACCTAATCCGCCTCCAGTGGCCTGCACAATCCCGTACGCAAATTTCGCGGTCGAACTTGCTTGCTCTTTAGAGACTCCATCAGCCAGCAGGCGTCCTAATGCCAGATCCTGCCCTGCCACCGTCACCGACCAGAATGTTCCCAGCCCGACAGCTGCCAGAAGCATGCCTAAAATTGCCCGAGTCGCCCAGCGGGGATTCAGCAATAAGTCCCGGTAACTTCCCCATTGTCTTTTGGTCTCTGTCGTTCTGCCGGTTTTCCATGTATCCGTTTCTTTGACACTGGCTCGTACCCACAAAATCAGCAAAGCGGGAATGATTCCAATCAAATAGGCGTATCGCCAGTGTGTCCCGACAATAATCCCGGCAATTGCTGCCAGCCAGGTTCCAAGAATGCTGGACGCATGAAAAATGGAAGAGGCCTGTGCCCGCGCTTTCGTGGGAAATACTTCTGCCACCAGACTAGCCGCCACCGCCCATTCTCCACCGACTCCCATCGCAACCAGAAAGCGAAGAGCCGCAACCTGCCAGAGGCTATCGACGAAATAGGTCAGTCCGGAAAATATGGAATAGAACAGAATGGTGACGATCATCATCGAACGTCGACCGTAACGATCGGCCAGCGATCCAAACAGTAATCCACCGAACGTTCCCCCCGCTAGAAAGATGCCGAGGAAGTAATCGCCATAGCGTTGCACCGCATTCACATCGCCATCGAGAATTTCCATCAGCATATCCTGACGGGTGATGTTGAAGATTTGACCTTCATAAACATCAAACACCCAGCCAGCAGAGGCGATGATTAACACAAGCCATTGATAACGGGGAATTCCCTCGTACCATTTTTCATTTGTCGCTGCCGGGGGATCGATTTGTGTCATAGATGGCTCGCTCTGGTGAGTGTTTGATAATGTCAATTAGTCTTGGAACGGTGCCCCGAATGGGTCGCCCAGATAGCTTCGCAATCTAAATGACTGTGCCCGATTAATAAACAGTTGGAAAAAGAATGAAGTCGAAAAGATTGGATCATGGGTGGCACGCCCTGAGCAACGCGAAGGGCGTGGTCATCCGCATTTCCCACGCCCATCACTTCGTTCTGGGACGTGCCACCCTGTTTGTTCAAAAGCTGAGAGAATACTAGCCAACCATTATATTAAGTTCACTATTATTTTGGTGCCTTAAACGCATGAGTCTGCATATTTCCCAGTGAAGCCACAATTTTTCTCTGCCCTTCAAAAGTTCTACGCGCATGCATCACAACACGATTATCAATCAGCACGGCATCTCCCGGTTTCCAGTTCATGTCGAATGTGATTTCATCGGCAATACGAATTGCAGATTGCACGGCCTCAGTATCCAGAGGTTGTTCGTTACCATGCCGGATGGCGCGTGAAGGATCGTTTCGTTCGTCTTTCCAGCCACTCCATGCGGCAATCAACTGATTGAAAAATGTTTTGCGACCATCGGGCAACGTCATTATTGCAGGCAAGACGGGTGTTGTCGCTCGCAGGCAATCCTTTTCGAGCCATTCCCAACTGTATTTCAATTCCTGGAGACGAGCCTCGGCTTCTGCTTTTGTCTGTACTCCCAATGTGCTTTGCCAACTTCGCCCCATCCCCGAAAACTGGTCGTCGGCCCCCGGCATGACATTCGAATACTTGAGTCCATACTGCTCACAGTCGGCGACAAACTGAGGATGCTCATCAGTAAGGCGATCCATCAGAATATCGGAACGACACAACGGAGTCGCCCCGCCTTCTTTCGCCGCAATCTCGCAATAAAACAGAATGAACTCTGGATAAAAAGGCGTTTGCGCCATCTCATGGTGAAAGAAGATCTGCACTTCTGGCGGAGCTTCGTTAGCAGAAAAGACTCGCTCAGTCCGATTAATTCGCACCGCATTAGAAAGCGATTTCTTGTAAGGGAAATTTGTGATCCCCAGCGCTTCAATAAACTGATCGAAATGCTCGACTGTGTTTATCGGGAAATCTCGAAACAGAATGGTGCCGTGCTTTGTCGCCAAATCTAGCAACTCCGTATTTCTGCTCCTTGTCCATTCCACAACATCAGCAATGGTTCCGACTTCAGTGTCAGACAAATACACATACGGGAATACTGTCTCTCCATAAGCTTGCTGCCCTATTGGAGCTCCCAGGCTGACGGTTTTGTTGAACGCATCATCGTTCGATGTTGAAATCATTATATTTCCTTAATCTATTTTTTATGCCTCGGTTATCAGACACCGCCTGATCGACTGCCCTGCATGACCACGAAATAACAATCAATGTGTGCCATTGCTGGCTTGCCCTGTAGTGTGGGTTAGACTTTCAGATTTAAGTATTATCATTACGATAAATAATTGCTGACGGATTATTTAAACCTTGAGTTCCCAGCGATGTAACGCTAACGCAGCCGCGCCCTTTGCTCCTGCTAATTCTCCAAGTTGTGTCGATACGATTAGCGGCATCAATCCGCCTTCCGAGCTCAAACTTCGCTTAACTTCCAGGCACAAAGGTTTCATGAAAGCCTCCTTAAGTTCTGCCAGCGGCCCACCAATAACGATCATCTGTGGATTCAATATCAATGAGATCTGCGAGATGACTCGACCGACTGCACTCGCCGCTCTTTTCAGAACTTCCATCACCAGGCGATCGCAATTCTCAGCGGACCGTAGTAAATCTTCGACTGAGACATTGAGAGACTCCTGAATCGCTCGCAAAGATGCTACGTCTTCTAAGGGGAGTGAATCGCCGTTTTTCTTATTCAGTGAAAACTCTCGCATTGGCCATGTCCCAATCTCACCGGCTAAACCTTCATAACCGCGGTAGAGTTCCCCATTCAGAAAGATCCCTGTTCCAATCCCACTCCGGATACCGACACAGATAAAATTCTGGATGGTGCGTGCCTGTCCGAACCAGCGTTCAGCCATCGCCATTACACGAACATTATTCTCCAGATAAACCGGAACTCGAAAAACAGTTTGAATCACATTTCTGAGCGGAAGTTTCGTCCACCCGGGAATAAACCGATAATGCAAGCCCTTCGTGGCTTCTTCATCGAGTGTACCCGGAATAGCAAGACCTATACCTAAAAGTTTACGTCCTCGAAATCGGACTGCACGAATCACTTCCTGGATTATTTGAACCACATCTTCTGCATTTGCGTGACGCGGAAGATCCCTCGAATGATGTTTTAATAACTGCTGTGAAAAATCGACGCTCACACCATGTAAACGGCGGGCATCAAAATCAATTCCGATAAACTGACCTGCTGTAGAATTCGGTTCCAGGATCTTCGGAGGCCGCCCCGGCCCCCATTCTTCAGCAGTAGACTCTTTCAGAATACCGAGTTCAATGAGACGGTCGACTTGAATTCCCATCGTTGAAGGAGCGATTCCCAGATGCTTCGCCAACTGTACCCGTGAAGTCGCTGTGGCCAGACGAATCTCACTAACAATCTCGTTTTCAATGGTGCGGGAATTCAAGAAGGACTCCTTTAGAGGCATGACTCTTTATTTCGATATCGAAATAAAGCTGATAAGTCAATTCAAAAACGAAAGAATCCTCGATTTTCGTAAAAGTTCGCAGAGACTATTGCGTTCCCACATTATTGCGATCAGAATATTTTTGATATCAAAATAACTTATGAGGCAAGGAATTTATCATGGGATTAGATCACCTACTCACCCGACGTGATGTTCTCGGTGCCACTGCCGGTGCACTCGCAGCGGCTTGTACTTATGGTTTGCGAGCCGAAGAAAAATCTGTCTCGAAACGCTCGGCTCTTGAACAGCCGCGAATCGCACTTCTGGGAGCGGGTTGGCGACCGGATATTAAACGCAATGGGCGGGGAATCGCAATTGGTTTGCAAGCGGTAAAGTTTGCGGAAATGGGTGTTGTGTGTGATGTCGATTCCATTGCTCGTGATTATGCCTGCCAGAAAATATGCAATGGAAAGAGTCTCCTCGTTGAAGATTATCGCGACGTTCTCTCTAGAGATGATATCGATGCCGTTCTGATTGCGACCCCGGATCACTGGCATGCCAAGATGTCCATCGAAGCGATGTTGGCTGGTAAAGATGTCTACTGTGAAAAGCCAGCGACCGTGACCATCAATGAAGGCCGACTGATGGCCGATGCCGTCAATAAGACGGGTCGCATTTTACAGGTCGGTACACAACAACGGACGGAATCAGACCACCGATTCGCGACAGCCATTGCACTAGTTCAGGAAGGTCGCATTGGCAAGCTTCAACGAATAGAAATTGGAGTCGATCCCGGTAATATCGGTGGCCCATTCACAACCTCACCACCACCCCCCCAACTCAACTGGAATCTCTGGCAGGGCCCTGCAGCCGAGCATGAATATATTACAGAACGAACTCACTGGACCTTCCGCTGGTGGTACGAATACGCAGGAGGGAAACTGACCGACTGGGGTGCCCACCATGTCGATATCGCTCAGTGGGCCATCGGTCAACTCGATAGCGGTCCCTCACGGGTCCGTGGACAAGGCGTCTTTCATGTCCCCTATGAAAACGGTTATCCTACTCGAACCGATACCTTCAATACTCCATCGACATTCGATGTCCAATGCCAGTTTCCCGACGACATCACGATGGTCATCAACAGCGGAGAAAACGGCATCCTCTTCGAAGGAACCGAAGGCCGCTTTTTCGTCAATCGCGGTAAACTCACAGGACTACCCGTTGAGCGTTTGAAAAAAGATCCCCTGCCTAAAGACTATCTCGAACGCATTTACGACGGCCCTCCCCCGGCTTCCCATATGTCCAACTTCTTCGATTGCATCAAGACTCGTAAACAACCGGTTTCCGACATGGCTTCCCATCAGCGAACCATTACAACATGTCACCTGGCCAACTTGACATTAAGATTAGGCCGAGAACTTCAATGGAATCCTGAGACAGAAACATTCATTAATGATTCCGAAGCCGATCAGTTCATCTCCCGCAAAGCCAGACCCGGTTTTGAAATTCAGATGTAAATCTTTACAGGCGACAACCGAAAGCAATCCATACTTGAAAGAAAATGATGACGCAACAAGCTTACAATTCCACTAAGAACATCCGTTTCGGCTTAATTGGTTTCGGAGCCTGGGGCAAACATCATGCCGATGCGATTCATAAAACAGATGGCGCAGAACTGGTGGGCATCTCTGCACGAAGTGGATCCTCATGTAAGGACGCTCGCGATACTTATCCCGATACAACGGTTTACTCAAACTACGAAGACCTGCTGGCAGATGATTCCATTGAAATTGTTGACATCGTTGTTCCCAGTTATCTGCATCATGAAATTGCCTCGAAAGCACTCAAAGCTGGAAAGCATCTTTTACTTGAAAAGCCGATGGCCATTTCGATGTCCGAATGCGATGACCTGATCAACATCGCCAAGGAAAACAAGCGAATCTTTGCCGTCGGACACGAATTGCGATTGTCGTCATTATGGGGCAAAGTAAAAGACCTCATTGAAGAGGGCTATATCGGCGATCCCCAATATGCATTGGTTGAACTGTCCCGCAATCCCTATCGACTCGGAGCGGATGGCTGGCGATATGATATCAGCCGCGTCGGCAACTGGATTCTCGAAGAGCCGATCCACTTCTTCGACCTGGCTCGCTGGTATCTTGCACAAAGTGGAGAACCGGTTTCAGTCTATGCCTCTGCAAACTCCAGGCAGCCTGACCATCCCGAATTGCAGGACAATTTCAGCGCGATCTTGAAATTCGACAAAGGTGCTTATGCCGTTGTGACACAAACTCTCAGTGCTTTCGAGCATCATCAAACAGTGAAAGTCACCGGCACCAAAGGAGCATTGTGGGCCAGTTGGAGTGGAGCCATGGACCGCACCCGTCACCCGACGTTTTCACTTCGCGGTTTCAATGGAGAGAATGTCGAAGAGATCCCCATCGAAAAAATGACCGGCGAGCTTTACGAACTCGAAGATCAAATCGCGATGCTGGTCGAAGTTCTCAACAATAATGGCTCACTCGCTTGCCCTGCAGAAGAAGGCCGCTGGTCTGTCGCCATGTGCCTTGCTGCACAACGATCTGTGGAAACGGGATTACCCGTTTCATTTCAGGATTTCGTAAAACGTTGAAGTCGTATTGAACTCTTTCAGAGTGGTAATTCGGTTGGGATTTCGTGATGATGCAGTCTCAAATCTGGAGATTCGTTTCATTCTCGGAGTTCTCATAATGCTTAGTCGTATCTCATTCAGCGCTTGTCTTTTGCTGCTGATAGCGATTCCATTACATGCCGCAGATCTCCCTCTGGCTGCCCCGGAATCCGTCGGGATGTCTTCCTCAAAATTGAATCAGATCAATGAGTTGATGAATGAGCAGCTGGAGGAAGACAAACTCGCAGGTGGAGTGGTAATCGTCGCACGCAAAGGCAAGGTTGTTTTCTTCGAAGCTTATGGGCATCGAGATCTGGCTAACGATAATCCCATGGAAAAAAACACGATCGTCCGTCTGTTTTCCATGACAAAATCAATCGCTACCGCTACAGCGATGATGCTTGTTGAAGAAGGCAAACTGGAAATCGATGCTCCCGCTTCCAAATACGCACCCGTCCTCTCAACCGTTAATGTCTGGACAGAAGAGGGACTGGTCGAGCCGAAGCGAGAAATTACAGTCGCCGACTTAATGCGTCACACAGCCGGCTTCGGAAGAGGCGGTGACGATGCAGTTGGTAAAGCTTTCAAGAAGGCGAAACTCCCGCAGTCAAAAGATCTCGATGATTACGTAAATCGGCTGGCTGCCGTTCCGCTGGCTTATCAACCAGGAGAAGAATGGATCTATTCCAACTCCATTGATGTCCTCGGACTGATCGTCCAGGAAGTCTCCGGCCAGCCATTCGGCGAGTTTCTGCAGGAACGCTTGTTCGATCCCCTCGATATGACTGACATCGGCTTTTATGTTCCTGCTGAAAAACTTGATCGATTTGCTGTCAACTACAAACGCAGTGAAGACGGTCTCATCCCGATTTCCAATTCCGAAACAGATGCTCGCTATCACAGTATGCCAGCAGTCCAATCTGGAGGCGGAGGACTGGTTGGTACAGCAGCTGATTACATGAAATTCCTACTTATGATTGCCAACGGGGGCCAATGGAATGGTAAGCGATACCTGTCTCCCGAAACCATCAAGTTGATGACGACAAATCAACTTCCCGAGGCTGCCTTTCCTATCGGTTTCGGCTCACAGGTTCGACATGGCACAGGCTACAGTTTCGGATTCAATGTTCGCACGGCCGACACCGAATGGGATCCTGCAGCCCGCGTCGGGGAATACGGCTGGGGAGGAGCCGCTTCCACCCATTACTGGGTCAGCCCGAATGACGACGGCCTGATCGTTGTCACACTCGAGCAGATCATGCCTTATACATTTGATACGGAATGGCTTCTCAAACCTGTCATATATGATGCGATCAATGATAATTAATAAATGGGATTGAGTGGCAACCGTGACAGGAATTGAACTTGCAGCCGTCCTGTTTGGACTGGCATGTGTCTGGCTGACGATCCGTCAAAACATCTGGTGCTGGCCAACGGGTTTGGTTCAGGTCATTCTATATGTCATTATCTTTTATCAGGTAAAACTCTATTCGGATTTAATTCTTCATCTGGTTTATATTGGAATGCAAATTTACGGCTGGCATCACTGGCTGTACGGCGGAAAAGATCAAGAAGCTTTGCCAGTTTCCACCCTCACTTCTCAGCAAAGGCTCCTGTGGATACTCGTTGCTGGCCTGATTACTCCCCTCTGGGGTTTTGGCATGGCCAAATACACCGATGCCACATTCCCCTATGGAGATGCTTTCACCACGGTGGCAAGTTTGATCGCTCAATGGTTACTGGCTCAAAAGAAACTCGAATCATGGTATTTCTGGATCGCAGTTGATGTCATCGCTATCGGAATATACTGGCAAAAGAACCTGGTGTTAACAGCTGGGTTGTATGCCGTCTTTCTGGTCCTGGCTGTTATAGGTCTACTCGCGTGGAGAAAAGCATATTCGAGTAACAGAAGTGAGGCGATATGACAACAGGCCTGGTCCTCGGAAAGTTTGCCCCCTTACACAAGGGGCATCAACTCCTCATTGAAACGGCTCTTCAGGAAAATGAGCGTGTGATCGTTATGATCTATCATTCTCCTGAGGTTACAAGCATCCCCCTTCCTATCCGTGCGGGATGGTTAAAACAACTCTATCCACAAATCGAAATTATCGAGGCTTGGGATGGTCCGATGGAAGTGGGTGATACTCCCGATATCAGACTTCGGCATGAACAGTATCTCCTGAAGAAACTGGGGACAACGGCCATCACAAACTTCTATTCTAGTGAATTTTATGGTCAGCATGTCAGTGAAGCATTAGGAGCAAACGACCGTCGTGTCGATTCGAAACGCACCCAAATCCCTGTCTCTGCAACTGTAATACGTGATAATCCTTTTCAGAATCGAAAGTATCTTGCTCCTGTTGTGTATCAGGATTTAATCAAAAAAGTCGTTTTTCTGGGAGCTCCTTCGACTGGTAAAACGACCTTGGCCCGTGAACTTGCCAAAATTCATGAGACTGTCTGGATGCCCGAGTACGGTCGAGAGTACTGGGAGAAACATCACAGTGAAAGACGACTGACAATGGAGCAAATGATCGAAATTGCAGAAGTTCATCGTCAAAGAGAAGATGCCCTTGTCCACGAAGCGAATCGATTTCTTTTCGTCGATACCGATGCGACAACCACCTCAATGTTTTCGATGGCTTATCACAATCAGGTCCATCCACGATTAGCCGAACTCGCCTCCGAAACGAATAACAGGTATGACTTATTCTTCCTCTGCGGGGCTGAAATTCCATACGATGATACGTGGGATCGATCCGGTGATGCAGATCGTCAGGTCTTCCAGGAGCAAATCAAGTCCGATCTATTACTACGACATCTTCCGTTCATTACACTCATTGGGACTTTGGAAGAACGCTTGAATATTGTTAATAAAATCCTGCAGAACTTTGATAAATATCGTCCTTTAGGCGATCAACTCCTTAATTGGCAGCCATTGAATTGATCGCGATTATTTCAACCCGTTATTCCCCTTGTTATTGATTGACCAAAAAAATGAAAATATCCTGTATCAGTGCTTATCAGGTAAACTTGCCCTTGAAAGAAGGATCTTACAAGTGGTCAGGAGGGAAATCGGTTTCAGTATTCGACAGTACGATTGTCTGCGTGGAAACAGATTGCGGAATGAAAGGCTATGGCGAAGTCTGCCCGTTAGGGCCGTATTATCTCCCCGCCTATGCCGAAGGAGTTCGCGCCGGAATCCGTGAATTGGGTCCCCATTTGATCGGTATGGATCCACGCGAGTTGAGTCAGCTGAATCACCGTATGGACGCCGCATTCAAAGGCCATCCCTATGTCAAATCGGGAATCGATATTGCCTGCTGGGATATTCTGGGAAAAGTAACAAACCTGCCGGTCTCGATTTTATTGGGAGGACGATTCGGGGAGTCCGTCAGACTCTATCGTGCAATTTCTCAGTTACCACCAGACGAGATGGCTCACAATGTCAATCAGTATCGAAACGAAGGCTACACACGATTCCAACTCAAAGTTGGCGGGGATCCTGATACCGATATCGAACGCATCCGGGCAGTCTCCGCTGTTCTGGGGGCTCAGGAGCGACTCGTCGCTGATGCCAACACCGGCTGGACACAGCATGAAGCGATGAGAGTCGTACGAGCGGTAAAAGATCTGGATGTTTATATCGAGCAACCCTGCTTAACCTACGAAGAGTGCTTCGCCATTCGCCAACATACCAATCACCCTTTCATACTCGACGAAAACATCGACAGTCTGGCGATGTTGATGCGAGCCAAGCAAGATCTGGCTATGGATGTTGTCAACTTAAAAATCAGCAAGCTCGGAGGCTTAACCCGAGCCAGACAGGCTCGGGACCTGTGCGTTTCAATGGGGATCGCAATGACTCTCGAAGATTCCTGGGGCGGAGATATCGCAACAGCTGCCATAGCCCACTTTGCCCACAGTACTCCCGAAGAATTTCGTTTCACAAGCACCGACTTCAACAGTTATGTCACTGTCGAAACGGCTTTAGGTGCCCCAAAACGACATCAAGGCTTCATGACAACCAGCAATGAACCGGGACTGGGAATCACCCCCATCCCCGAAGTTCTCGGCCAGGCCGTTTTTGAGATCAGTTCATAATCTCAGAAACTACTGTCAATGACTTGCTGATGTACTAATAAAAGTTGATGACTCTTAAGTACAGAATTAGCTTAACTAGGAAAAGATTGAAAACTGGCTATCAAATTTTCGCAATCTCATTCGGAGGCTTCCTCAGAATGAGTCTTTCGTCATTATTTCTTCGCATTACAAGTGTCTTCATCTTATTGTAGAATTGCAGTCTGTCCAAAGATCCTGTTAGGGAGACTTCTGCAATCAAAACTCATCTGAATGGAGGCACTGCCCAGTGGAATCCTTTCGAGCCGTCATACTGCTTGCACACAGCAATGCAGGCAACGTAACATCTCGTACAACTTGGCTAAATTTCCTGCAAAAGCAGGCCCATGTCTCGATATATTATTCGACTACCAAGGCTACGGAAAAAGCGAAGGATTTCTGCCCATAAAAAACGCGACTCACAATAAGTGGATCAATGAAGAATACGAAAAAACAATTTAAAAGTTTCATTCCGCATCTCGAAAACGCTCATTAAAAACATTGAATTCCTTAGGCATATCGTTGAACCTAATTCCTGCCATCGTGTCCTGCTGACAATGCCGGCCTACCGCGCAGACGACCAGTAAACACAAGGGCAGTATTTCAAGTAGAGATTTCCCGATCTCTTAAGAGAATCTCCCATTATTCGGATTATTAAAGGCAACATTTTCTGACATTACAAAAACAATCTCACCAACACTTGCCACCCGTCCCCAGAGTTGCAATATTAAGCCCATGGGAATAAACTCCACACCAACAAGCACCCGTAGCTCAATTGGATAGAGCATCGGTCTACGGAACCGAAGGTTAGAGGTTCGAATCCTCTCGGGTGTAATGACTTACGTCAAATAGGACTCGCGAATGTACCTAGGTACCTTAGTCCATTGGACGTTTAGCAAGATACATATCCGCTAGTCTGTTGATTTGCTCTCTTTGCGTTGGTCCTTTTTGAAAGTTCCAAGTCAGATCTAATGGAATATCTGTAATTTTGTTTCTGAGATAGATGAAAGCTGGTACCACAACAGCTGATGCCAGAATCAACAAGACCACGATTAATTTTAAGTCCCACATTGTTCTTCTCCTTTGGAGTTGAGATACGATGTGGGATTTTTTATGGGTTCAACTTGTAAGTCACTCACTTTGAATTAACTTACAACATCTTACCCATAAGCGTTCGTTGATGAATCTTGTTTAGATAGTTACAACTGCTTTTACTTGGATGCAAGTCGTAATAATGAGTCAAAATTATTTCAAATTTTCTCTTAAATTTCTTGGCCCTCAAAGATTAGGGACATCGAGGAAACATACAGATGGTGTTTTCAAGGTTGTCAGTAGCGAGTTCTACTTGTCAACTAATACAAATCCTTCGACGACTCGTTTTCCGGCAAGAAAACAAGTCGGGGAGAATCAACTCGACACGCCGGTGATTGACAAAATTTTACTATTAATTCTCGAATCAAAATTAGAAAACAGACATATCGCGAAGTCATCTCGTGTTGTTAGTAATCTTCGTGCAAGTTTGAGAAATTCCTCTGATTGGATGAAAGATATTTTTGGCGGTCACGAAAATTTAGTTCAATATTTCAATGATCTAAGGAATTACCTTTTTGGAGGTAATAAAGAACAGTTGCTATTCAATACAGAGATCATTTTACTTGACGAAAAGGATGGTGAACTTCTTTACACAGATGCTCATGCAGTTTTGTTAGATGAATACGAAGACCAAATTACGATCCCCCCCCAAGTTCGAAAGAAGCTACTTAAGATCGTACGCTTAAAGTTACAACTTCACGATTTAGAAAATGATTCGAAGATGCTAGCGGCTGGCAAAATTGCTTTGCTTTTAAAATACAACGAGATGGCAGAATCACTCTCCAAAGAGTTCCTTGGAAAACACGGCCTCCTGAAGAAACTCAAAGAAACCATAAGTGTTGAACAAACGTATTCAACCAGGGACAAAAAGGATCGTGATCTGGCAAAGATAATTGCAGGTCAACTAAAAAAGTATTTGGATGACGTTGAAACATTTCAGGAAGATTATTGCACTGAGGATTTAATCCCAAATTTCAGTGATGTCGTCAAACAAATCAGAAGAACATACGAGCTTTCAGCTGAGTGGATGCAATTCGATCAAAGTGAATCTCATTCGACCATACTGGAACGACATAAAACAATTACAGAAATTGACGAAGTTATTGAGAACTTTTTGGAAAAGTTCAGTAGCCAGATCCACGAGTGCAGATTAACTGCCTCAATATTACTTAAATGAATGTCGATCTAATAAAAACGTCCAATCATTTGAGTAGTGGTACAAGTTTCTGTACAGTAGTCCCTTTCAGTGAAAGGGCTTTTCTTTGGTGATGGTGAGCGGGCGTAAACTGACTAAAAATTATCTAGAGACTCAGCTCGAACGTGCTTCAGTCATCTATGATGAAATTTCGATTCGTGAACATGAGATGAACGAGGAAGCAAGGGGAAATTTTCTCTTTTGTTCAAATCGTTGTATGTTGGAAACTTCAACATTTATTCAGAGCCTGTTAAGTGATCCTGACGTTTACGATGATACCGGACTAATTAATGACTTTACTTTCGAAATGACTAATTTTCGGAACATGGTTAGCGACATTTGCAATTGTGCTGAAAATGGCTGCAATATTGGCAGCTTATTTCCTCAAAAATGTATTTTAATGAGAAATTCCTTGGAAAATCTCTGGGCTACATATAATTCGTTGATAGAACAAGTGATTGATAGGCAACATGGGGAAGATAATGAATGAATCCAAACTGGAGGAAAGTTGGTTTGGGGCAATTAAAAATGAGGTCCTAGATCCAATTCTCGCAGGAATTCTTATTAAACTTGGGGAAGCATCCAATCAAGTAAGAACAGCGTTGTACGCTCGGAACTCGTCTGCTTACTTTCAGGGTATTGTAAATACGTGCAAATCTGCTCAACACCTCCGATTACATGTTGGCAATTTAAACAAAATGAGTGATACGGCAAAAGGATTTGCTCGAGAGGCTATAGATCCGGTTGTTGGGTCACTTGTCGACGAAGACCTTGTAGATGAGACAAACAAAATTCAATTTCGGAGTGCACTGGAAAATATTTCAGATCGGAGAGAAATGTTAGAATCAACCAATATTTTTGTTGGCAAGTCCTAACTATTAACAATTTTATGTAACAAATCTGCATCACTCTGAGTATTGCCAGGAGCGTAATGTTTTTGGGTCGTTTCCCATGAAGAGTGTCGCATGACACGACTGATTATCAATGGTGGTACTCCCATGTTTCTCAGTTTCTCACCACATGATCTCCTGAGATCGTGAGCAGAGACATATTTTTCTACTTTACCTTTCGAATCATCCTCTTTCGCCACGACAATTCCGGACTCCTTCCCTATTTTGCTTATGACTCGGCCAACCCATTCTGGGTTTGGTCTTTGATGTCGGACTTTTCGCCCTAGTTTCATTTGCAGAGATTGCGGGTCAAATACCCAACATCGCCGATTTTCCAAAGGTGTTTCCAAAAGGAGTTTTTCAAATCCTGGGAGAATGGGGATTGTTTCATGTGTCCCGTTCTTCTGCATTTCCGCTGGAATTTCCAGAACAGGATGTTTTCCATCCGCCCAGATCGGTCTGATTTTTCCAGTTTCATCCCAAGAGACATTCATCAATTCCTCGATCCGAAGTGCCGATTCCCATAGCCCCTTCAAAACATATTTCCAGGATTCCGCGGCTTCTGCTCCAACAACCACAGTGACCGTTGACAGAAGATGCTTAAATTCAGCTTCATTGATTGGTCTCCCCTTCATCGGACTCCCTTTAGAGATCCGTAATCGAGGAAGTTTCGGCTCTCTTTCCAGCCAATCCTGACGATAGGCCCAATTAAGAGCTGCCAGAACCGCTTTCATATATCCTCTAACGGTGTAGTCTGATCTAGGCCTGTTGTCACGACTGTGTTCTCCCGATAGTAACTTGACCTGAAGTGCTTGTAAGGCAGTTGTATCAGCCATCTTCCCCAATGACTTAGGCTTGATAATTCTCTCAGCAATGTCCAGGCGACTTTCTGCATCCTGGGCGGTCTTATCTCGTACAGTCGCAAGATGCAGGACTCTGTATTCTTCTCGGAAATCTTTCCAGTCCATTTCAGGCCCCCGAATCTTCTCAGAAGCAGATTGAATTTCGATTCCCAATAACAGTTTGGCTTCGATCTCACGCTTCAATAATTCAGCCACATTGCGATCTCGACTCCCGGTAGAAATCCTGATCTCACGCTTCTCGATCGGACAGTGATAGCGGACCTGAATCGGTCTGCCAGATGGTTCAACAATTCGCACTTTCGGGACTGGATGAGTTGTCGATCTATTTATTTTTCTGACCACCGGTTGTCTCCTCCTTCAGTTTGTGTAAATCTCTTCAAAATAATGAGTTCACGAACTGACGGAGGTGGGTTCGGCTTCCTGAGAACTACGGCTGGAATTCAGAACATAGTCGATCCAATCACGACCAAGAATGTAACCTTGCTTGTGTAGGTAGCGAACCTGAAGCCCAGCCCGACGAGCAACTCGGAGTGTGTGATCAGAGATGTCGAGCCGTTTTTTGAAGGTCCGAAGCGTATAAAGTTCTTCGGTGTTGATTACGCCATTTGTCGTGAAGTCCATTTGTGCCATGAGTGAACCTTTCCAGTTCTAGAAGTGTTGTGACACTTCTCACAGAGGCTGTTCACTTCTAACCGCATGGACTTCATGTCTTGACTGTAAGTATTTGATCAGTAACAAGTTAACGTCAATTATTTATTTTTCTTACTGCCTAGTTTTTCTCTTCTTTTTGCTTAAGCGTTTTTATGTAATCGGATTTTCGCGTCTGATTGGTTCCTTGTTGTATGTATTCGATTTTGCTGGGATCAATTGGTAATTCACGATTCGACTTTGATGAGTTTTCTTCTGAGATTTGGCCGTAAAAACTTCCTCCTTTTAGTATCAGCATTTTGTCTATGAAGTCGAGAAGGGATCGATTCCGATCGTCCATATCGAGAAACCGTTGGTACTTTTTCATTGGATTTTTACCAAAGATGTCCTCCATTACTCGTCGGACCGTGGAATCTGCTGGCCCCCCACCCTTGTGCTCCCATTCCAGGATGGCTGCCCACTGTTTTGCATTCAACCGAGAGAATGGCGTTTTTTTTGTCACAGTGCCTGTTGTGTCATTCCAAGTTTGGTCGAGGTCGTGATAAGAACGAAGATACATACTGAGACTTACAATCTGTTTTTGCCTCTTCCTCGAAGAGTTTTTAGCGATTGTTTTCGATTTACTTGTTACTTGCTCACTCACTTTGGATGCACGTCGTTCCATTGGGAGGATGCAGGTAAGAATGTCTATCGCCGCGATGGAACTACGGATGACACCGTCGAGCAAGTATGTATCTAAATAATCGGGGAGTTCGTTTTCAGACTTTTCAAATCGATCTTTCCACCTAGGAATTTCCTTGATCGCAGTCCCTTTACAGATCAGCCAGTCAAATGGTGACCAGCCATGAGGGTGCGGACATTCGTACCATGGGAAAAAGCCAATAATGTTGGCATTCTCCTGATACTCGACCTCAATCTCTAAATAAGGAGCTTTTGAAACGCTTGCTAAGTAGTAAACCATTGACATCCATCGAATAAGATTTCGATCCGCCTGACTCGATAGCTTAGGGATTTCCAGAGAGGGGACCATTCCTCCTGGGATATGGTCACACCACTCCTCAATCCCGTTCAAGGCTGTTTGGAGTGCGTAATAAGGGCTGTTGTTGCTGCCATAAAAACGATGGCTGTGGAATTCACAACCTTCAGACTTAATACTGATATTCTGAAATGGTTTGTGTCCTAAAAGTTTCGGCTCGAGGTTATCGAGAGATAGGTTAAGCTCACTTTTATTTCGAAACACAGAGAGCACAATTGCGTGATACATCTCTGGACATGTGTTGTATATCTGCAGTAATTCATTACGCAGAATTTTGAACGGCTCCCGCCAGTCATTCATCTCTTTGCCTACTATTAATAATTGGAAGAAAACACAAATGATTTAGTTCCAATTTATTAGAAGAAGACTACTATTGTCGACTTAATGACTGGATCAAACTTAAAAAATTTTCCAAAGATTTGGAAAAAGCCTCACCATCCTGAACCAGCTGATTGGCAGCGTCTTTCATCTCAGATGTGAATTCTGATTTACTCTGCACAGATGAAGATTTTTCCTCAACCATAGGGAATTTATAGCCAGGGCGGATACTGTATGACCTCG
The DNA here is from genome assembly GCF_007859715.1 of Rubinisphaera italica. Lineage (NCBI taxonomy): Bacteria > Pseudomonadati > Planctomycetota > Planctomycetia > Planctomycetales > Planctomycetaceae > Rubinisphaera > Rubinisphaera italica. The sequence goes on along the minus strand of NZ_SJPG01000001.1, from coordinate 2,010,861 downwards.
TTTTCTCATCAAAAAACCAAGGGACGCCCGCCATAGAAAGTGTCTGCAAGAGGCGATGGATCGTTCTTGTGGAACATTCCAGTTCTTCCGCCAAGGCAGAGGCATCCCATCTTCCACGGCCGGAAATCAGGTGCAGTACTTGCATTAGTCGAGCCAGCCTTTCGCACTGACGGACTCTCCTGTCGGCATCGCTTCTCTCTTTGTGAGGTTTTTTCTTGACCATCCTTTAATTGGAACAAGGAAAGTTGCCTACAGTGGGTCAGTGCAACAACTGACAAAATAACGACTGGTAGATTTAAGAGTGTCGTGTCTTCTATGAAACTACACTGACCCTCTGTTGACACTGCGGTTGAGTACACTGCCTGGATTCCATCTGTACTATTCACCTACTCGACAGGAGCCCCAGATGCCTCGATTGACGCTGATACACACACAACAGGAATTTGTCGCCGCTGCTGAGGGGAGGACGGGACGGCACGTCTTGCTGAATGCCTTGTTTGACTCTGGAACTCCTGAGGCAATACGACTCAATCTGGCAGCACCAAATTGCAGCTATTACAGTCCATCACATGGTTTGCAAATTTTCCCCCGCGGTGAGGTTCCATTCCAAGTCTTGTCTCCCGCCGTCTTGCTTTCCGTGACGGAGCTTGCTGATTGGGTGAGAAACTTTTCTTTTGTCGAAGACGCTGCAGGCAACGTTTCCTGGGGACAGATTCGTCAGGATGATCCTGTCAATGATCTACCGCTGCAAAGGCTTCAGTCTATCTTGTATCAGTTTCTGTACACGGACTCATTGCTCAACGACTTGCCTGTTGAGACAGACCTCTATAATGCCTATCTGAATCATCCACGAAGTCTTCGCCTATTTGACGGCAACGAAGTCAGTAATGCTGGCCAGGAACTGCTAAATAATTTCTCGAATGCTGCAACTTGTTATGTCCAGATTCCCCAGTTGCGTGAGTATTTCATCCAGGAAAATGTTCAAGAGGGAGATCTTGGTCCATCGGGAGAACGGTTTCGGCAGTGGTTCCAACAGAATTTTCGACTCCCAGTAAGTGGAGAAGAAGTACTTCTGGAGTATGTGGCATACGCTCTACGCCCTTTGCGGATATCAGGTGCTGAGTTCTACTACAACCAGCTGGAAAATGATACTCGTGGATTGTCAGTGGATCTGTTATTTAGATACAACGGTCTGCCCGTGTGGACAGAACTCAAGATGGTCGGCGACACTTGGACTTCGTCGGCATTACAGCAAATTCTGCTTTATGGATCAGCGGTTGCTGGCGAACATCAGGCGAACCGGTTTCAGTCCATATACGGGGCTGAATTTGGTACTGGACGTCACTGGCTGGCGGTGCTTGTGGAGGATCGTGACGATCCAGCTTTTCAGGCGGATTTTGATCAGACTCTTCGGTTCGTCCAATTGCCAACTTCAATACCTGTGATTCAGGAGTACTTCAGAGGGATGATTCTGGGGAAGATTAAGAAAGACGGAGATCAGTGGGAGATTTCAGATTGGAACGTTGTCGAGTGACATAGGGTTTGTTAGAGATCACTTAACCTGGTATGGCTCACCATCCTTCAGCTGTTTGACATTTGAAAAATGGTTTCCAAATTCTTGTGGTTCAAAGGTGTGGATCGGAATGATTATTTTCGGATCGATTTCTTTGACGAAGCTGACGATGTCTTTCGACAGCATGTGACCACTGGTATGGACATTATGCAGGCTGCCGTTGGATTTCGCTAGAATATGCTGAGTTGATTTCCAGTCCGGTTGTTCCAAGTATCCGTACCATCTCGAATAGAGACAGGCTGTCAGATCAGGGAACAGTCTGTCGAAGTCATCCAGCATGGAAGCCCGGAAAACCATCAGGAATTTCTCTGGAGCATCTCGGATTTCTTTCAGCTGAATTTCTGCTTCCCTGAATCGTTCGATCTGAGCCGTTCTACCTTTGTTATGGATCGACACTTTCAGGAAATGGGGAACGTACACGCGGACCAAGCCCTTGGGTTTCGGTTGTGGGAGTGAAATCTCATTCTTGAGCAGGTGCATGATGAATGCAGTGTAGACATCAGCCACGAAGGTTCGTCCACTATTCTTGGTGGCTCGGATGAAACATGTCAGCCTGTCGATATGCTGAGGGCTAAAAGAGGCCAAGACTAGGCTTTCACAATTCTTCACTAACTCGGTGATTTCGTCTTCGAGTTTGTACTCGGTGGCCAAGTTGCCATCGGAGAAGCCAAAGTGGGTTCCTTCCATTAGCATTGCGTCGGGTGTTTTGTTCTTCAGGACTTCGATCAGTCGTTTTCCCATGCCCGGTTTCCTTCCATGACTGCGAAGGTCTCCCGTGTAGAGAAGTCGCTTGCCGTTCGCTTCAATCAGAAATGCCAGGCATCCAAAGATGCTGTGATCGACCGAGTATCCAGTGATTGTGAAGTCCCCGATGGTGATGGGTGATTCCGGTTTGATCTCCCGGAACCGTTCTCTTGGGAGTTCGACCTGCCCTGCGAACAGACTTCCGGCCAACATCATCTTGCTGGAACCTGAACTGGCATAGATTGGAATAGTATCTTTGGAGTGTTTTAACAGCCCCGTATGATCCATGTGGGCATGAGACAGAAGAATGGCGTCAGGGGCAGATCCGTCGTCGAAGAGTCCGTCGACTTGGGGAAGTATCCCCTGCCTTTGTAGTTCTTCCGTAGTCTGACGTTGTAATGTAAAGGTGTTGAGAGGTTGACGATTCTCATCAAACAGAGGCATCCCAACATCCAGAATAATTCGAGTCTCTCCACTGCGAAGTTCAATGCAGTTCCCGCCGACCTCCCTGCTACCTCTATGAATAGTCAATTCCATTTCGACTCAGTTCTCCCTTTCATCTTTAAGATCGCCACGAGTGGCAAGACCGATATTGAGGGCAAGTCGAGTTCTGCGTTCTTGTTTGAACATGCGGAGTTCTTGTTGTTCCCAATCATTTCCAATCATAGCACGTGTTTCGAACCATTCTCGGTCATCATCCAGCAGGTTTCCATCCCGACTCGGAATCCACCAGTCCGAAAGCTGGGCCGTGAGCATGGCTGCTTGGTAGCTGGCTCCGAGATAAGCCTGATACCCGGCGACCTGGATCCAAATTCCCTTATATTCACAAGAGTCATCCTCAATGATAGGACCGAACTCCAGATCTGGATTGGCAACAATGCACTCTTTGAATAATTTGAGTATCTGGTCTTTTTCTTGCTCAGTCATTCTAAAACTCAACTCTCATTATTCGTATATCCTCATCTTCGGAGAATTGGACTATTTCACGGGATCTACTTTTCGACTTTACGGTGTTGAAGATCATCGCAGTCCACTGCCCGAAGCCGAACACGATAAGATTTTACCACATCCCTGCCATCAACCATCTTTGCAGGATGAGATGAAAAGATCTCGATAGTCTCAATATTCACATGTCTGACTGCGGATTATAGCTCGTCTTCAGTAGTTGGTATTCATCAATATGGCATCATTCAAACTTTGACAATACATATCTCTGAGTTCCTTTGGAGCAATCACGCGAACAGGGTGGATTCAATTTTGAAATGCACGGGTTTTGGGTTCGAACAGTTCGTGTGGTGATTTGAATTGGTACTTTTTGCGAGGCCGGTTGTTCAACTCCATCACAGCCGCTTGAATATCCTCGGCTTTCAGTTTACGGAAATCGCTCCCCTTCAGGAAGTATTGCCGCAGAAGCCCGTTGGTGTTCTCATTCTGGCCGCGTTGCCACGGCTGGCGAGCCGGAGCAAAATAGATCGCACAATGCAGGGCTTGCTCCAACTCTCGATGACCCGAAAACTCACTCCCGTTGTCCGTCGTCAAAGTTCGAATCAATGACGATGGCAACCCCTCAAACGCAAACACCGAAGCCGCGTTCAACGTCGATGCTTTCTTGTCCGGCAGATAGCTCGCCACAAGATAGCCGGTCTTGCGTTCGACATGCGTGACAATGTAGCCGGTCCCCTTTTGACCCTCGATGGTATCCGATTCCCAGTGCCCGATCCGCGAACGATTGCGTGCAGAAACCGGTCGCTGATCCATTGGCTTTTTGGTCGGGTCGCATCGTCTGGAGATCCCTGTGCCGTAGCGTTTGCGGCGTTTCTTTCTCGATTGACGCAGCTGCCTGTAGATGTTGCCGCCCTGCTTTTTGTTTGCTTTGATCCAGGCGTAAATCGTCTCAATGGATATTCGCATTCTGGCCTCCCGAGGATGCAGTCGCAAGAGTTGACCTGCAATCTGTTCCGGCGACCACTTGAGAGACAACTTATCGAGCAGGAATTCTTTGAGCGGAGCGTGGTTGAGTTTCCAGGGGAGTTTGCAGAGTTGTCGACGCCGTCGCGCTTTGCGGTCGGCTTTCCCGGCGAAATACTTCCCGGTCGCATCCGAATTCCGCCGCAGTTCTCGGGAGATCGTGCTGGGGTCTCGGGATAACTCGCGCGCAATTTCTATTCGAGAGTGTCCCAGGGCGTGCATGTGCGCTATGGAATCACGTTCCTCAGCAGTAAGATGCGTGTGTGACATTCGTGATTTCTTCTTAGTAGGATTGATGGTCGTTTGGTCAAAACAAACCATCTCACGAATGTCACTCTTTTTCCATCAACCCGTGCATTTCAAAATTGAATCCACCCAGTTCCAGACCAGCTCAAAATCCATCGTAGGATTTCATTGAGACCATCAACCGTAAATTTCATAGTGACAGAGCCGTCACGATGTTTTGTTACCTGCTGGGTGTGGTGCCACTGGGTTTCCGTGACGATACTTGAAGCTTCCGATTCAAATCGCAGTTCAATGTCGTAGCTGGTCTCTCCGCGATAGACCGACCATGCATTGCCGAAGTGTTCTCGAAGATTGAAGTCTTCTGGAACGTTTGCCTGAAGATCGAGCATTCTCAGGCTCTTGAACCGAGCCACCCGGAGTGTCTTGGCTTCCCCTTCCCCCTCCAGATGACCAATGATGTACCAGGCTCTTTTGATGAGGCAAAGACGGTATGGATGGATCACTAATTTAACCGGTGATTCTTCATATGGGCTTTCGTAAACCCCCGTCAGCTGTTTCCCTGCCAGCAAGGCATGTTGCACGGTGTTGATGGTCAAATGATGTTTGCTGTGGTCGACAAATTTTAAATCGAAAACCTGCATAATTTCGGCGGCATCGGCCAGGATCTCCTTGATCTCTTCTTTAGATGTAGCCGTCAGCTTGCGAGTCACTGATGCGACTTTATTCCCAACACTTAAGCTTGGTGCCTTTGAGAGTGTGGTGGCCATCGCTTGGCTGATGGCTTCTTCTTCTGTGAGTGCCAACGTGGGGAATCGATAATCTGGTCTGACTCGATAACACTGATCCTGCGCGTCAAAAAACCAGGGGACACCACTGAATTCGAGAACTTCCAGATCCCGAAAGACGGTTCGCTCTGAGACTTCGAGTTCTTCCGCAATGGCACGAGTGTTGTATCGTCCTTGTGATTGAATCAGGTACAGGACGGAGAGTACCCGAGCCATTCTCTCACTTTGCCGAACACGTCGATCCCGGTCTGGACGTCGCGGCACCTCGGGCCCTGGAGGTTTCTTTCGTGAGGCTTTCTTTTTGGCCATGCCGTTGAGTCTTTCACAGATAGAGTTTTCATCAGTCTGACACAGTTGTGTGTCATGGGAGGGTCAGCTGGTTGCTCCCAACTCGAAAATCCAGCTATGAGCCTGATCAACCACTTTAGCGACGAGCGGGAGGTCATCACGTCCGAAAGAGTCGGTGTTTCGCCATTCATCCCCGTCCTTATAAAGACGGCTGATAGTCACATTGTGCCGCAAACCGGCAGAGGTTTCGTTCTCCCAGATGGCGGCCTTGACTGCTCCGAGACGGATTTCATGGACGGGTTGCTGCTTTTGTTTGCACTTCACTTCTGATCTCCTGTATTAAAAGAACGGGTTATAAGCTATATACCCGGCGATAATGGACATTGACTCTTCTTCAGACAGGAATTTCGAAGAGACTACTAATTTGCGTTTTCGGAGCCTTTACGATGGATCAATTTGAAACTGTTATTTCTACGCTGATGGAAAAAGAAAACTATTGGGTTCGCCAATCCTTCAAAGTCTGTCTGACGAAAGAGGAGAAAACGCAGATAGGTAAACCAAACATGCCACGGCCCGAGATCGATGTGTTAGGGCTTGATTTTGCCCGGAATGAATTGCTGGTCATGGAAGTCAAGTCATATCTCGATTCTCCCGGTGTCCGTTTCAATCGATTGACGGAGATTCACGATACTCCAACTGGCAAATACAAGCTGTTTACATGCGTTCGATATCGAGAGATTACATTTTCCAGACTCCGGAGAAATCTGGTCGCGGCTGGAATGATCAATCAGGATACAAAACTCATCCTGGGGTTAGCAGCGGGGAAGGTTCATGGAGGAGAAGAGAAAATCAGGAATTGGATGGAATCTCAAGGCTGGCTTTTTTGGGCACCAAAGGATATCAAAAATAAACTTTCAGACTTGGCGAAGTCAGATTACGAGAACAACGTCTCGGTTATCACAGCTAAAATTCTGAATCGATAGTGAAATGATTTTCCCGTTTCAATGACTCTGTCCATTTCCCCGCCCCAATTGGCTGACTTTGAATTCTAAGTAATGATCAAGGTCGTCAATCAATGTCCGTTCCGGTTTGGAGAACCATCGTCGTTGTTGCCTCAAAATATTGATGACATCCAGATAACCCAACTCTCCGATAAATGGGAGACCAGGCAGATCGTGAAGACGTTTGCCGTCCGGAATGGAAGATTTGAGTTGGCTTGGGTCCCGGTATTTCTGGACCAAGGAATTACCAGTTGTAGGTGTTAGTAAGATCAGGACGAAGTCTCGCCGTTCTCCGTTGAACAATACGTCTTCCTGAAACCAGCCGTTTTCTCGAAGACCGACACGGGCATTCCGAATCAGTTGGTCGGATGGATATCCTGAGGAGCCATTGTTGTGAGTCGTTATGGAAGAAAGTTTCGAGCCATATTTCATCTCAATGAAGACCGTGGTCTTGGGATTTTCCCAGGTTATTACGACATCCACTTCCGTAGAACCTTCATTCCACTTCAGATGTTGCCGAGGATAGCGGCGTTGTTTTTCCCAGAGTTCGATCCTCAAGTTCCGGTAGACTTGTCGCCGGAACCGTTCTTCTCCCAGGGCCTGATTGAGCAGGTCTTTCAGCCACCAACGGGGATTGATAGCTTTCAGCGTTCCGAACAGGTTCCCGGTTACGACGTCTTCACTGGTTGGGCGAATAATCAACGGGCATCGAAGTTCTCCTTTCTTAGCCGGTTCACAGAGACAGCCGGATTTGCCACCGAGTTCCGTCAGCATTTAAGTTCACCCTTCCGTTTTGATAATATATGATTACGTATTGTATCTGTGCTCATCGTCAAACTTGGTGTTTCAATTGACTTTCTATCCGGAGTGTTTTCGTGAGTTATCCAGCAGCAATGAAGCGTTTTAATGATTTGAGTTCTGAAAGAAAGGATTTACTGCAAGCCATTGAGAAGGCTATCGATAAACATGTGGAGAATTTAACTGTAGTGAGAAGCGATCAAGCAGGTTCAAAAATTCTTCCCGAGCATCAAGAGTTTTCAAAATACTGTGAGGGATTGTCTGCACAGGTATTTGGGATCATCATGAGAGAACATCTACGAGAGGATTGGATTAAGAATTCAGTAGTGGAAAAAGGCAATCGGGTAAACTATTACAACAGACGCGACGACTAACTTTCACATTTGCCTGCAATCAGTCGAAGTATATTTTACGACGAATTACGTCATCATGCTCCAGCTCCGTTCAATTCGTGAATTTCAATATTCTGGTGAGCTGTTGTTCCAGCAGGCTTCCATTCCCGACACTGTTGCCTGTATCCACAGGTTGAGCAATTCAGCGGACTCTCAATTGGATAAAAGATTTGATTATTAACCGCTTTCTCTACGTTTTGAATTAAATCACCTAGTCGTCCGAGGTCATACTCCGTTCGGGCAGTTTTCAATCGTTGAAGCTTGGGGGTTTTGGTTTTGACGAGAACGGCGTATTCGACGGATGGCATTTCACCAATGGTCTCAATGACCGCATTCACATAACATGTGGCTTGCATTGAGGTCTCGACTTCGAACTCCCCGTAAGATCGTCCCGAAGTTTTGAACTCCGTCACCTTCAGAATATCTGCTTCTTTCGTGATCAGGTCCGTGAATGCGAGCAGTGGAGTTTCCAGGTACTCTCCTTCGCTGTTGTGTAGGGGGATCAGAAATCGTTGTTCGATCGCTACGATTTCCTGTGGTGGCTGCTCGGCCATGTAGAGTTTCACTAACTCCATTCCAAGTTCGAGTAAATCGTCTCGCGATTCTTTCGCTTTGTATTCAACTATTTGTTCTTTCTCTTTCAATAGCCAGGTTTCCAGATACTCCTGTTGAATCTGCTGCTCCACGGGCTCCTTGTTTTCTTTCAAGTAGCCATGGTAAACAGCCAGTGCATGATGCACGGAAGAGCCAAGAACCAAGCCGCTTCCGACTGATGGCTGAGGGAGTTTGAGGATTCGTTGAAAATAGTATTGGAGAGGACAGCGGAGATATTGATTGATCGCACTGTAGCTCCAGTGTTTTCGAGACTCATTTTTTATCATTCGATCTCCTGATTCTGGAATGCTTCGAAAACTTGACCACAGATGAACTCACAGATGAGTCGATCCCAGTCGTCGGACAGAACGCGAGTGAGCGGCTGGGGTGGAAAGCCACCACGTTTGAGCCAATCCATAAGTACTTCGGCAGCAACCGCAGCGGCTTCAAGATCACCGGCTGCGAAAGCATCGAGCATCTCTCCCCAGGTTTGTTGCGGGTCCATTGAGAAACCTCCTACCGACGACGTGAGGTAGAAGCGTTGTTATCGGCGGTCAGTTCATCTAAAACGATGCCCGCTTCGGCTTTGGACAGGTCATAAAGATCGACATCCCGTCCCACGATTTCCGCCACTCGCTGGCGGAGTTGTGGTGTGGTCAATCCCTGCCGTTTGGCAAGATTTGTCAGAAATGAGATCTGTTTGTTGCTCGCCGGGGTGAAACCACTGTCATCTCCGCTACGACGATGGCCGTTCCCGTTTTGTGGAGCGGCGGGACGACGTTCATACCCGTTGCTGCGACCATTCCCGGCTGTCCCAGCAGGCAGACATTGGAAGAATTGCGGACCCACTCACAACGGGACAGTTCCACAATTTTCTGTTTGCTGATCGAGCGGATTGCCGAGAAGTCGTAGTTGTCCAGATCCTTCTCGACCGGAAACTGGGCCTGTTTGATGCGATTGTTCAGAGCATTCGAGGAGCGGGCTGCCACTTCCAGTTCGGTCAGTTGGAGCAGATATTGCTCGAAACTCTGGTTGGCATCCGCATGCACCGGACCGGGAAGTCGAAAGACTACCTGGACCAGGATGTCGACCGGCAAACGGAATCGACCCGAGCCAAACACTACCCCGATTTGGCGGCTGGTTACATGAAGTTCATGGGTCGAAAGACGCTGAACTGGTTCGAACCTCCGACTGGCGTGTGGACCTGCGAAGACCTTCGGATCAACATCCGACCCGAGATTGCTCTGGTCATTGATGGAACGCCAACCGCGATCAAGCTCTGGCTCAACAACGATGATTCCCTCAACAAACGGCGAGCAGAAATCATCACACATATGATGTCAACAGCCCTGCCGTCAACTCAAGACGACCTGACCACCGCAGTCTTGGATGTCCGGAAGGGAAAGCTTCACCGAGAAGGCAAATCTGATAAAGAACAAACTGCCTTATTGCGATCCCAAGCTCTCTGCTTTGTGTCGCTTTACCGAGACCTTTAGAAAGGGATTGCAAATGGCGAATAAGAAATTAACTGCTGACGATCTCGAAACAGTCGGGCCTGTCAAAGAAGTTACCAGGTACATCAAGGAATCAGTCCGGTCCATGCTCTGGGGGAAGTGCCGGACAATCCGGAAAAGTCGCCTACAACTGGAAGATCATCCTCGCACCGAAGAGGCTCGTGGAATATGTGGTTGGCCGAACATCCGGTCTCTCGTGTTCAGCGTGTGTTGGAGCAGCAAGCAGGTCCCGAACCATGGGATGCCGAACGCATTATTCAGCGAGTCCAGCAATCCCGTAGTTGTGAATCCACCTCTTTGGAAGCTGTCCGTCACGATGATTTGCAGCGTCCCGAGGTGCTGTCGATTCAGGTTCCCACACCGGACCTGAATCATTTTGATCACCTTTCTTCGTTACCTTCACAACGAATGATGTGTTTGTTGAGAATATCGTGACCTCAAAAATGAAAACCTCGCCCCCAACAGGCTGGGAACGAGGTTCAGTAGCTCTAACTCAGCAAAGAGAATTAGTCCAATGCGTCCAAATTGAATTTACGGACATCTTGGAGGGTTAAGGTGCGGTTACGATTTGATGCTGCCAATGCCAACATCTTGATGACGTGCCCCACAATCTTATTGGTTCGTTTCATCATTAAAGGAATAGTTTCATCAGGTTCTTCAATCTTCAAATTCCATTCCAAGCAACGCTCTTCGATCCATAACCTCAAATCATCAGTATGAGGAACTGAAGTGCCAACTTTGAGAGCAAATCGATTTAGGATGTCCTGTGATAAGTGAACTGTCCAACCCTTCTTTTTCGCTTCGCGTTCTCGTTTCAATTTGATAGCCGTCGCAAACCAAGTTGCATCACTCTCGTCAATCGTTTTCAGAAGAGTTCCCTCGAGCCCTCGTCTTCGGAGTGCAGCGACTTCGTCTAAATAAACAATCGTTTTCTCGGTATAGAGTCGGCTGTTCTTCTTCAGATCTTCAAGTTCTGCCTTAGTGATATTTTCACAATCCACGGCAAAATATTCATATTCAGAACCTGAAAGTGCTCGGAATCCTCCCCAATGAGAATTTTTAGGATCAACTGATTCATTGCAAGCATAACATTGGCCACAGGGATCAAGATTTGGTGATCTCTGAGTACAGAGAAGTGAGCGAATTCCCAAGTGTAATGTTCTGGTCTTTCCTGTACGGCCGATTCCGGTGGCCATCATATTGCAGGTCCCATTCAATATGAAATCCATCAGCTTGAGCACCAGCACAGTGTTACCTATCACTTCAGACCATTTGCCTGGAAACCAATTTTCAATTTCACGCGGTGTAGGTTCTGAACTCATATCGCACCTCCTTTCTCATTTGAAGGTGAACCATTTCCAGAACGGGGAGCATCAGAGCGAATTTCACCGTCAGTTGCGTCAGCCAGCGGTAAAGCTGTTCCCTCACAGTGAGTTGCATCTGACGATGAGCCTGACGATGACGGTTTTGAATCGTCAGGAGCTTCTAATTGGAATGATTCCAATCGTCGGACGGAACAGTGGCTACCAGCTTCTTTGTGCTCGATCGTGACAGCAATGCCATATCCTTTCAGTGTGGGGATTAAACGCCCGAGTTTACGGCTGAAGATATTGAGGAAGACAGGTATCTCCTCATGAAAACTGACCTTCCCCTCCTTCTGAAATTCACTCAATTTTATCAGCAGATCTTTTGTGCGATTTTCAAAACGATCTTGCTGATTCATCAAGTACACCATCGCCTGTACAATCACATCTTCATCACTCTCTGGCAATTCATATTCAGCGAGTCTTTGGCCTCCTTTCCGACAATCTTCTCTGATGAGTGCCATAAGTAAGGACAAATCTGCAGAACGGATGCCTAGCCCATTACTGAGTTCGAAATAATAGGATTGCACGAGGTCTTGAATTCTCTGAGAATCAGCTGGCCATTCCTGCTGGTATGCATCACCAGGAATTTTGATCGTCGGCTCGTTCTTTGAGTTAACATAACATTCCCAACCTTCCTCCTCCATTTTTTTGACCGTCTCTCCAATCAACTCTTTGGCAGTCTTCTGCGGAGGATTGTTTTTAGAATCCTTCATCTTGATTTTCGTGGTTGACATATGAGCCATCCTTTCAAAAAAGTACCCTGGCTCATCTACTTCAGTCCCGACAGAAATGTCGGTCACAAACTGCTGCAGAATCTTGCCAGCCACTCTTCAGGGCAACTGCTCATTTCAAATATGCAACTCAATCACGCACATGTCGCATCCATATACTGCTTCATGGGTTATGGCTATTTTGGGAATAATTTTGTCAGTCATATTTCTGGATTAAAATGCGTATGCATTTTGGGGAGACATTAAATTTCCTGCCATTGATCTTTTCGATTCAAGATGTCAAAGAGTAGTTATCATGATGTAGGAAATTACCAAGTTGTTTGAAAGAACAATTCCTCAGCAGCCTTGCCTCTGACTAATTTCAATTGCTGAAAACCGCCTACCTTTTGTTAAATGAAAACACGAATGGTCTTTTGCGGTAATACATTTCTAAAGGCAGCGATTTCCGTAAATTGACTAACTCTGAGATCGCTCAAGCGGTGAACGATCTCATACCCGGGCCTCGCAAGAAGTACAAATACAAATCACCCCTCGAGTTATTTATACCAAAAATTCGTGTATTTCTTTTCTCGGTCATTTGTTTGTTGAAGGAATGAATTATCTGCTGACAAACCCAAGTTGAGTCGGGATGCTCGGTCGGCTCGGTCACGATCGCTTCTCTGGTTTTAAGGTTGAGAAATACCATCCGTGAGATAACTCAGTAAATCGTGAGTGGGCGAGTTTTATGTCCTAGCTGATCAAGCCACCTTCCGCTCAAACGACTTGATCAATCCGCCGACGTATTTCCTCACTTCAATTTGATCGATTGAAATCGTCGTCACTTCACCAGGCTCCTCTCGAATCGGTGGCAGGTGGTCCCGTTCCATGTGGCTTCTTTTTGTGTTGTAATAACTCGTAAACTCGACTGTGAGATAATCGAGATGCTTTTTCCCGAACACAATGAATTTGTTGAGACACTCCAGCTTGATTGTCTCAATAAACCTCTCGCTACTCCATTCAAATTCGCAGAAGCTTTCGGTATATATTTAGTGTTTTGTGAGATTGTCCGCTTTTAACACATTGCTAAGGTTAAACTGTTCAAGTGCCCAACGATGTAACAATAGTGCTTCAAAATATGGAAGCGGGGACGGCCTCGTTCGAGGACGATTTAATCCCATTAATCTATTCTGAACTGAGAAGAATCGCTCAGTCGCGACTTTCTCGCGAAGCCATAGGGCACACACTTCAGGCAACGGCACTGGTTAACGAATACTTTCTGAATGTTTCCAATGCTGATCCAGAACTGTTGAGCTGGGAGAATCGTCGTCATTTTTACTCGGCAGCCGCTCGGGCGATGCAGAATATTCTCGTAGACCATGCTCGTCGTAAAAAAAGTGATAAGAGGGGTGGAGACAATCTGAAACTGAGCTTGGAAAATCACGAGCAGGTTGTCGCTGATAAGTCGATTGATTTGATTGCTCTTGATGAAGCGTTGCAAAAACTGGAAACCGAGAATCATCGGGTCGCTGAAACTGTTCGCTTAAAATATTTCGCCAATATGACCATCGCTGAAATTGCTAACCACTTAACGATTTCAGCCGTAACCGTTGAAAGAGACTGGGCTTACGCCAAGGCTTGGCTGCTGCTTGAACTCCAGGATTGAAATTTTCCGGGAATTTCCCGGAAATCTATGAGGGAGTTTTCTACGATTTCTCGCTACTGCGTGTGAGTACGAGCTGATTTGGTAATCAATTGATGAATTCTGTCAAAAATTCATCCTAGTAATTTGATCCTGATCGACTTGTCCACTACCTTCAAGGTGAAACTGCGTACATATAAGTGTAAGTGCATTCGTAGCGAGAAGCGAATATGAAATTTACTATTAAAAACTCTCGGAGATCCGGGTTCACATTGGTTGAACTTCTGGTGACTTTATCCGTCATCGCGATTCTCGTTTCTGTACTACTACCGGCTACCCAGGATGTTCGCGAAGTGGCTCGGTTGTCGGTTTGTGAGAACCATCTCCGTTCGCTCGGGATCGCATTGCACAATTATCAGGAATCCCACTCGGTTCTTCCCGCAGCTGCGATCAGTTGGAACCGCACAGTTGACGCAAGGGATCCCTATCAGGATCGACGACAATGGTCTTGGGCGGCTGCCATTCTTCCCCAACTCGGTCAAACACATCTCTATGAGCAGATCGATTTCACTCCTGATTTGCGGACACCATCGAATCGATCGGCTCTCAGGCAAAGAGTAACGGGATTTTATTGCCCAGCGATGCCAACTCTCGGCTACGTTAATATGACTGATCGAATTTCAGGAGATACCGATGCAGCCATCATCGACTACGCGGCTGTTTCCAGTCATTTGCCGACGGTATTAGGGCCAGGTTTCTTCCGGGTAGATCAAAGCGGAACTGGGACTCTGGCTGTGAATCAATGGCGATCTTATCGAGACATCTCCGACGGGCTCTCACAAACACTACTGTTATCTGAAACACGTTTCGATCAATTCCATGCCGCGATCGGTGGACGCGGGGCCTGTCTGGTCAGTTCGGATTGTTCTTTTGGCTTTGCCTGGGGGCAGATGGCTTCCGTCACCACGGGCGATGGGATTAATCGTCAGGAGTATCAATCCGACGGCACCCCCAGTTGGCGATACCAAATTCTGACATCCCACTCCGGTGGAGCTCAATTCGCATTTGTCGATGGACACGTTTCCTTTATCAGCGAACAAATCGAACCGGAAATCCTCAAAGCCCTGACGACACCTGCAGGCGGCGAGTTCGTCTCTGAATTCTAAATCGAGATTACACTTCTGAAAGTCAACTATTATGAGTGCGGGCCAACAAATACAAAGAACGAGTGCGAACGTCAGAGCATTTACAGTGATCGAGTTGCTCGTGTCGATCGCCATCATTGCGGTGCTGGTTTCGTTGCTGTTGCCAGCGGTGCAGCAAGCACGCGAAGCTGCTCGGAAGATGAGTTGCAAGAATAATTTGAAGCAGCTTAGCCTGGGGATTATTCAATATGCTGACATTTACTCCTGCTATCCTCCGGCTTATGACCGCTACGATGACGACACCATGAATATTCATAAAGAATTGTGGAGTTGGACACCGCGAATTCTACCTTTTATTGAGCAGGCAGATTTATACGATCAAATGAGGCTTGATGAAAGCATTGGATTTCCCTCTAACATTAAGCCTGCCCGTACGATCCTACCCATAGTCCAGTGCCCATCTGCCCCTGCAAATCGTTTGTGCTCTGTGACATCCAGTATTCCTGGCTGTGAAGATATGGCTGAGACGAACTACGTCTGTGTGACTTCGACATTAGAACGTGTTCCTGGTCGGGTCGGTTTCCGTAATGGGAGCGGATTACTTATTTATGATGATTGGCTCCCGACTAAATCGGCGACCGATGGATTGAGCTCGACCATTCTGCTGACCGAATCTGACAAAACAATTCCTAATCATCTTGGAAGTGTATGCCAAGGAGTCGAATATCAGGGATATATCTGGGGGTACTTTGCGAGTGCAACAGCATATTATGGAATTAATAATCCCCAGAAAACCGTGTATGGAGATCATATCTTTAGTTACCACCCCGGCGGTGCCAACTTTTCATTCGCAGATGGCCACGTCAAATTTATCAGCGAGAACATTGATCAAACATTGCTCGAAGCCTTAACAACCCGAGCCGGTGGCGAAGTGATTGGGGAATACTAAGCCTTATCATGATCAAGCATGGGACGAATCTGCAAAGACAACGAACAATCCAGAAGAATGTCATATGAGCGAACAATCGATTTTCTATCAGGCTTCTCAATTAACCGGCGAAGAACGGGAAGCCTTTCTGCAAGAAAAGTGTGGTGATGATTTAACCGCTCGGCAGCGACTTGATAAACTACTGCACGCAGTCGATCACGCTATCGATTTTCTGGAAGAACCGGCGGTCGCTCAGATTGATATTGCTGAGATATTAGAGTCTGAAGAGAAAGCCGCGGCGATGTCTGAACAAAGTGAGAATGAACCTTCCAGTCAGAATTTCAAATTTTTGAAGCCGAGCGAAGATCCTGAAGTGATGGGATTAATCGACCGATTTGAAATTCGTTCGGTTGTCGGTCAGGGAGGCATGGGAATTGTCTTTAAGGCTCGCGATCCTGAACTGGATCGAATCGTAGCCATCAAGGTTCTGCATGAGGATAAAATCCCTCCATTTGCCCTAGCTGCCTCTCGTAAACGCTTCATTCGCGAAGCCAGGTCAATGGCCACTTTTCATTCCGATTATGTAATTCGTGTCCACGAAGTCCAGAAAGATCATCAACCGCCCTTCTTTGCTATGGAATACATCCATGGGAAATCGTTGCAGCAGAAAATCGACAAAGAAGGCCCGCTCGAAGTTGAAGATATGCTGCGAATCGGGATCGAAATCGCTTCAGGGTTAGTTGCCGCTCACGAGTCACCTAACAAACTTGTGCACCGCGATATCAAGCCAGCCAACATCCTGCTGGAAAACGGTATCGAACGGGTCAAAATTGTCGACTTCGGCTTAGCAAAAGATTCTCTTGATAACTCGAATGACATCACAAGCTCAAACGGAGAAATTCTGGGAACAGTCCCCTTCATGTCTCCGGAACAGGCTCAGTCCCGCATCGTCGATACTCGAACAGATTTATTCAGCCTGGGGGCGACTCTCTACTGCATGGCAACCGGCTATCCACCGTTCCGGGGAAACAACCTGACCAAACTGCTTCATAAAGTTGTCTCAGAAGACCCGATTGCGTTGAATAATGTGCATCCAGAATTACCACCGGGATTCTGTGAAATCGTCTCGCGATTGATGCAGAAAAGACCAGACAAACGCATTCAATCGGCCAGCGAGATTGTTTCTATGCTCAAAGCAGAATTGACTCGACTCCAGGAACCGCAGGCAACTCCAGGTACTTCGTTTGACAAAACAATCATTGGCGAATTCCCGGATTCTGAAGATGCCGTAAAAAATATGAGTTCTCGACCCTGGTATCATATAAGTAGAGGATATCTCAAAATCGCCAGTGTGATTTTACTGATCGGAATCTGCTCAATTGGAGCCATCTACTACTTCAATACATTGCCAGATAACGAACGGATTGATCCTGATGAATTCTTTGTGAAGTAGGGCTGGTTCAGTTTTCTATGTCACAATAGCTTAATAACTAAGAAAATTCGTTTCATGAATAAAGCAATACTGATGATACTTGTGCCTCTGTTAATGTCCTCATGCAGTAACAGATCTACATCCGAAGTAAATAATCCGGAAGCTGGCAAGCCAAATACGGTGGAAAAACCAATGCCGGCGGATCGAAAAAACAAGCCCGTTGAAAAACAATTCTCAAAAACAGAGCTTTATGAGTTTGCTCGGTTCGCATCACAGAGCTTCGCCAACAGCGTTGGGGTTAAGTCATCTGAACTAAATGACGCGAATTTACAGCGATATACAACCCAAGCGGAATCTGCCCTCTCACGCCAAGTAATTCCTTTGTTGCAGAATTGTGTTGAATTATCTGATCAATTCAATGAAAAGGCCACTTCAGCAGGACTCACCGAGTTTTTGAAGGGAGTAAATGCCGGGGGAGCGATCGTGTCATTTACCCAAATGTTATTTAATGATGATGCCAATTGGAATGAGGTGGATTCAATTTTGAAATGCACGGGTTTTGGGTTCGAACAGTTCGTGTGGTGATTTGAATTGGTACTTTTTGCGAGGCCGGTTGTTCAACTCCATCACAGCCGCTTGAATATCCTCGGCTTTCAGTTTACGGAAATCGCTCCCCTTCAGGAAGTATTGCCGCAGAAGCCCGTTGGTGTTCTCATTCTGGCCGCGTTGCCACGGCTGGCGAGCCGGAGCAAAATAGATCGCACAATGCAGGGCTTGCTCCAACTCTCGATGACCCGAAAACTCACTCCCGTTGTCCGTCGTCAAAGTTCGAATCAATGACGATGGCAACCCCTCAAACGCAAACACCGAAGCCGCGTTCAACGTCGATGCTTTCTTGTCCGGCAGATAGCTCGCCACAAGATAGCCGGTCTTGCGTTCGACATGCGTGACAATGTAGCCGGTCCCCTTTTGACCCTCGATGGTATCCGATTCCCAGTGCCCGATCCGCGAACGATTGCGTGCAGAAACCGGTCGCTGATCCATTGGCTTTTTGGTCGGGTCGCATCGTCTGGAGATCCCTGTGCCGTAGCGTTTGCGGCGTTTCTTTCTCGATTGACGCAGCTGCCTGTAGATGTTGCCGCCCTGCTTTTTGTTTGCTTTGATCCAGGCGTAAATCGTCTCAATGGATATTCGCATTCTGGCCTCCCGAGGATGCAGTCGCAAGAGTTGACCTGCAATCTGTTCCGGCGACCACTTGAGAGACAACTTATCGAGCAGGAATTCTTTGAGCGGAGCGTGGTTGAGTTTCCAGGGGAGTTTGCAGAGTTGTCGACGCCGTCGCGCTTTGCGGTCGGCTTTCCCGGCGAAATACTTCCCGGTCGCATCCGAATTCCGCCGCAGTTCTCGGGAGATCGTGCTGGGGTCTCGGGATAACTCGCGCGCAATTTCTATTCGAGAGTGTCCCAGGGCGTGCATGTGCGCTATGGAATCACGTTCCTCAGCAGTAAGATGCGTGTGTGACATTCGTGATTTCTTCTTAGTAGGATTGATGGTCGTTTGGTCAAAACAAACCATCTCACGAATGTCACTCTTTTTCCATCAACCCGTGCATTTCAAAATTGAATCCACCTGACAGCAAAAATTTTATCATAAATCTTGAAGGATATTACAGGAAACGACAAGAATTAAATCAGCTTCTTATTAAATCAGCTTCTTTCAGAAATGAAGCAACTTATTCACATACTAGATACTGATGCTCGCCCAAACTGTTGGGAACTGATTACACCGGAGCTTGAGGAGCTATTTGTAGACAGCCAAAATGCTGAACCTTCCTCAATTGTAGTTAAAGTCAATCAGATCAGTGATTCTCACGTGCAAGACTTGTATGGGGGAATCAAAGTTGTCTCTCCCACTAAAAGGCATGCAATTACAGTTCAAAACAAATCTTCACAGCAATTGCACAATGTGTTATTGGAAATCAAACTGGAATCGATAGACAAACATTTTGAAGTTCCTGAGGAACTTGCTCTGGAGAATTGTAGCACACATATAGATTACTTCTTCATTGAGGAATGGAAACAGGGTGAAGTAATCGAATTGTTTATGGAAGGAGCATGGGCTGAAAATGCGAAGCGGCAGACTTACAAGATTTCATATCGAGTTTGGTCTGATCAATTGAAAACGGAAGATTACATAGTCGCTCACCAAAACTATTTGGACTATTTGACATTTATTCAAAGCCGCTCTGAAAATTTGTTTCAAGACGGCGAACTTGAATCAGCCCTATTGAATTCCCGATATTGCGAATTTATCTCTCGCTCAGAACAGGACCATCACATTTTAGCTGTCTCATTTCTAAACAAAGTGAACCAATCCTTAGATGACAGTAATTCACTATTCAAATTTGTAGAGAATTTGAATGAAAGCAACTTGGACTGGAGGCTTGGAAAACATACTGGAGAGATTGGTATACGTGTAACTTCTGCTCCAGAGGCAGGACAGGGATTATTTGGGCCAACTGATGCTACAGGAGAAGCCCGGCTTTACCTGCCAGAAAATCCAACATTTTTTAGCACATTCAAAACGAACGTCAAATTCGATTCGCAAATTGGACGTTACAAAATTCAATTGGCGAAACGTGTTGATGGAATTAGTACTCCGAACCCCTATTCGAAATATGATGCTCATGACTATAACGACACTACTGAATCCCAAACGTTTCTTGTTAAAGACAGGCACAGCTTCGAATTTTATTTTATTGACGGATCACTCTGCGGCCATGGCAGTCAAGGTACCTTGTTTTTGAGCAAGGGGAAGTTGATATCCGATCGATTTCATAATGTACAAGACGATCCCCAACTTCTTACCCCAGCTGTAAACCGCATTAAGCTCAACTTAATGCTGCCAGAAGACTTTATAGCTTCGCAATTGACTATCGATAATTACCCACCTCTTGAGCATTCACTTGGAGAAATCAATCGGTTTTATACGGATAAATTCGACAGAGGGGACCCAGCAACTGGTGATTTGGTCTGGTCACTCGATTTTTCCAATCTTCGTCCTAATATATATAGTATTCTAAATGGGCAGCTGTCAGCATGGGACACGGTCGCGGGGGAGAATAGTCGCGTTGAGGGAGAGTACTATCACTTTATGTCAACTTCGCGAGGCGACAAAATAGTCGCCACTCGAAATCGTGATTACCATACCAGGGTTGACGTCATCGATGCAAAAACTGGCCGTGCAATACACCAGTTCGAAGACATTGGTAAACAATTTGTTTTTGCCAATAATGGAAAGAAAGCGTTTTTAGCAGGGTATTCTCCCCAAGTCCGGTTGCTTGATTTGGAACCTCCTTTCTCGGTGAAGCCAATGGCTGAGCATCGC
Organism: Rubinisphaera italica; assembly: GCF_007859715.1. Taxonomy (NCBI): domain Bacteria; kingdom Pseudomonadati; phylum Planctomycetota; class Planctomycetia; order Planctomycetales; family Planctomycetaceae; genus Rubinisphaera; species Rubinisphaera italica. The sequence continues at coordinate 1,990,350 of NZ_SJPG01000001.1, read as the reverse complement.
TCTAATGTGAACCACGTATGCCTTTCACACAATGAAGAGTATGTTGTGTGTCAATATGAGAAGGCGTTATTCTCAATCTGGAAGCGAATAGGAGATGATTTCCAGAATATAGGCGAATATGATTCTGTGTCGTTGGGCACCGCAAAAGGTCATTATGCTTCAGCTGCTCATCCGAATAAGCCACTAATCGCGACCATTGTTTATCATGGAGACGATTCAAAGTTCAGAACAATTGGCCCGTATACAATTGAAATTTGGGACTATCTAAAACGAGAGCTAGTTTACAAAACTCGAATTGAAACTTCGGCTTGGTGCATAATGCTCTCAAATGATTGGAAATGGCTGTTTTTAGGTCTTGGCGGAGGTCAGATAGCGGCAATTGATACTGTGACTGGAATAGAAGATCTTCGATTGACGGGGCACAATACGATCGTAAGTTCCCTCCGCCTCTCTTCTGATCAGCGTTTTCTTCTTAGTGGAACTTACGGTGACTGGGTCATTCTCTGGGGTTTGCCTGAAAGATTTTGGTTAAATCATTCACAATCGAAAAGTGATGCCACAAGACCTGTAGATGCCCCAAGACCTGTAAAAGTAACTCAACCTGATATAATGAGTGAGGTCCCGCAACCTGATAATAAGGAGGGGGAGTTCAAACTGTATAAGGAAATATCGAACATCAAGACCCAGATGAAACTAATTGAAGTCAAGAAAAAGCGTATGGACCGCAAGTTCTATGAAAAACATATTGTAAGCGTTAGCGAATCGTTTGATGCCATTGAAGAGCAAAAGGATATTTCGGCAACGGACAAGGTTGAAGTCGAAAAATTACGGCTCTCATTCCAGTCATTGATCAAAGAATGATGCTCATCCGAAGCAATTATCGTGCTCTGTGATCCAGAGTACGATAACAGAAAATGTTAAATTGAATAAGATTGTCAAACTCACGTTTGAAGGCTTAGTGACCTAATATTGTTATCGAGGGGTGAGTATTGAAGTGAAACAAAGCTCGGCATGTCAAACTGGCTTTTTGAATATTTTAATCGTAAATGTACTACAGTATTCTCAAGCAGCCTTCCGCTCAAACGACTTGATCAAGCCGCCAACGTATTTTTTCACCTCAATCTGGTCGATGGAAATTGTCTCCACTTCACCAGGCTCCTCTCGAATCGGGGGCAGGTGGTCGCGTTCCATGTGGCTTCTTTTTGTGTTGTAATAACTCGTAAACTCATCCGTCAGATAATCGAGATGCTTCTTCCCGAACACAATAAACTTGTTGAGGCACTCCAATTTGATCGTCTCGATAAACCGCTCGCAGCGACCATTCAGATTCGGTGAGGCTTTTGGTAACGGATTTGTTTTCATGCCTGCGGCTTCCACGGTTTCACGAAACTTTTTCGTGTATTTCGTATCTCGATCGTGGATCAGGATCGCAGGACGTTTCTCGCGATCCTTGGTCTGTTCGGTAAACATTTTCGTTTGCCGGCAGACCCAGGCCGAATTTGGCCGATATGTCGATTCGGTCACAATTGCTTCGCGAGTTTGAAGATTCAAAAACACCATGACATACAGGTCTCGCAGCCCGCGTGCGGTCATCGACTTGACTGAGAAAAAGTCGCTGGCCCACAGTGTTTCCCCATGCCGATTCAGGAACTCCGTCCACGAATCAGAAGTCCGATCAGGACCAGGTTGAATCTCTTCTTCCTTGAGGATATTCCGAACTGTTTGACGACTGATATTCTTGATTCCAAGTTTCCGCAGTTCCCCGATGATTCTCGTGTAGCCGAATCCGGTTGTCTTGGCGATCTCGATCACGAGTTCTCGCAGTTCCCGCGGCTTCCGCTGGCCACCCTTGGGATTCTTGGTCTTTGACTTACTCCCCTTCTCCTCCCGCAGCCACCGAAAGAATGTGGTTGGCGTGACAATCGTAATCAACTCCTCGATCGCCCTCCCGATCCCCTTCCCCAGTTTGATCAGCGTTTGGCGTTCGCCGGCAGTCGTATGAATCTGTCCAGGAATCCGAGCCCGCAGAATCTGGTTCTCGGCCTTCAGATATTCCACATATTTGGCCAGCTCCCGGTCGGATGCAGAAGCAATCAATGCGAGCAGTGGGTGGAAAATCTTCGCCATTTCGGTATTGTCCTTAAATCATATTCTGCAGCGTAGAACACATTCGTTGTACAGCACTTTGGGGGCGAGATTTTACGCAGATTGGGACAGAATGTGAAATGATTCGGCGAGTAAAATCAGAGGCTCAAATCAAACAGAAATTTGATGAGATTGAAGAGTATTTCGTCGTCTGGTTGCAAACAATTTGCGATTCAGTCGTTCGAAAAAACGGCGTACAAGACTCCGTCCGACTGGGAGCGTGACTCTTTCGATACGCCATCGGTCCAGTTGGACCGATGTTCGAAGTACCTGGGTACACATTGCAAAACTGTACCCAGTTTGGCCGAATATTGTGCTATTTTCGACTCAGATGACTTTTAAGCATCCCCTGATTTTAAGCATCTGAAGGGTATCTGGAGTCTATCCAAAATACGACAGAGGACTACGGAACCGAAGGGGTTCCAGCGAAGTTCGGCGTAGCGTTTACCCTCCCTGGCCAGGATGAACATCACCGCCCAGTCACACTCCCCAAAACTGGTCTCCATCGTGTCCAGGTCCGTGGGACTTGGTTCCGGCGACTCTCCCGGATGCGTATGAATCCAGATACGAGCGAACTGCTCCGGCTTTAATCCGCGATCGATCTGATGATCGAAGTAATCAGCAATGGCGTCTTCAGCAAAGCTGACGGTGACTGCCGTGCAGATCTGGGGCAGCAGCACCAGCTCTTCGACATAGAGCAGATCCTCTTCCGAGGAAATCCCGAAGCCCCCCACTTCAGTTGGGCCAGCATCCCGCAAATAAATCAATTTCGCCCAGGCTGTCGGACTGAACCGCAGGACTGGTCGATGAAAGCGTTTACGGCGAGGTCGTCGCTGCAGGCGTCGCGGGAGTGGGGATTTGTTGGTCGTGCGTCGTTTCATAGGAGTTGTCCTCATTTTCAGATTCAGAAAGGGTTTCGTGACAGGATTCGCAGCAGCCCTCAGTCAGGCAGTTGCTGCAGAAGTCGTGATTGCATTCGCTGCAGGAGGTCAGGCAATCGCGGCAATGGGGTGTTGAACAGTCTTCGCAGGATTGCATACACGAGCCGCATAACGATTCGCGACATCTCCGACAGTCATCACAGCATTCGTCGCAATACGCATCACCACAGCCATTGCAATGCGTGAGCTCATCGTCGCTGCAACTGGTTCCACAGTCCGGACAGGGCGTGCCATACCACTCCTTGAGCGTGACATAGGCCGAACTGCTGTTGTAAGTGTTGAGGGTGTTGCTGACGATCAGGAAGAAATCGCAGAAACGCCCCTGAGCCAGAGCAGCCGCGATGCCGGACTGAGCTTCTCCCTCGCAGAGAATCCCATCGGAGATGTGCGGGTGTACGAAGTCCGAGTTGGCACTGGAGGGAGACGGATCGAGAGCGTGGACGTCGTAACAAGGTCCTGGCTCTTCAGCGGTCCAGTTGTAGACAATATCGAAACGTCCGAGTGTGATTCCTTCGAGAACAATCTCGTCTGTCACCACACGCAGGATGCCATGACGTAGATCGATACTGACCTCGGAGAATTCGTTCGGCTGAGCAATCAGCTCTTCATAGATCAGGCGAAGATCGAGTTGAGTCGATCGTTTGAGCATGCCCTGCTCCAGTTCCCGCGTCCGTTGTCGCAAATCAAGAGCGAGGTGCTCCATCGCAAAGATCAACCGGGTGTTGATGATCCGCTCAGCCGTTCTCCACTCATGTTCTTGAGCCAGGCGTTGTTGCCGGAGCAATCGCTGGAGCCGATTCCAGTCCGCCAGCGGAAGTTCAGTCTCGTGATCGGGCTGGATTTGCTGGAGGGCTTCCCGGATCGAACAGGCGGCCCGCAGGGCGAGACCCTGGAAGTCGTTCATGATTTTGCTCCTATCAAAGAGGTTATTGGGAATTGAAAAAGCCGGGCAGCCAGATTCAAAAAACCTGATCGCCCAGCTAACAAAAACAGGAAGGACTCAGCCCCCTCCCCTGCAAAATCATCGCTCTGCAGGAGCACCCCAAACCGATTCAGTCTTCCGACCCCCATGCGACTGCCCCAAGCACTCCTCGAGTGCCCCTTCGATTTTTGTGGGGGTGAGGGAGACGCGGTCACCTTCCTGGAGGAGGTAGTCTCGGCTGACGGGTTGGCGATTGACGCGGATGAGATAATCGGCAGCGATGCCGTGCTTGAGGCGTTGGTCGACGAACTGGGAGATTGTGGTTTCGGATTCGATGGAAACGTAATCGGCGAAACCGCCGCCGTCATTATTGATATAGAGAATCTTCAAAATAAGCTCCTTGTGTGAAAGTCATGAGTGGTAAAGTGTCTGTCATTTTCGTCGAGGTCGTCGAGTTTGATAACGATTCAGGCGAATGTCGCCGCACTGGATGTTGCCGACCAAGAGCACCGCAAAGGTGATCCCGAAAACGAGATAGGACTGGGACATACCTCCAATAATGCCGGCGATGATCAGCGAACCATGCAGATAGGCGGCATTCAGCTTGTGCCGAGCGGACATGAATCTCCTTGTAGGGTTTGAGTTCGGAGTGACTCCGGTGACATCCAGCAATCCTCGGGCATGGGGTGCCGCAACCGATGAACGCTGACGCCGTGCTGGTGATCGAGTTCATCCCAGTCGAGGATCGGGATGTCGTCATCAATCACATCGGGATACAGCGGCACGAATCCGCGTGAGTGGATCGTGTGAACCGATTCACCAGTCGCCCGAGCGATGGCTCGATCGAGATCACGTTGGCGTAGCGGACATTCGGTTTCTGAGCAGGGATTTAGTAATTGGTTGTGGGTAATCATGAGCGGTCCTTACTTATAAAAGTGCGTAAAAAAACTCCCGCAAAACGGGAGTCAGAAATGGACACGATGGTCCGGAACGAGGTGCGAAATAGGCTCAATAGTCCTCTGGCATTAACACTGTCGTGAGGGAGTAATCCGCTTCAGTAATGACCCAGAACTTGAGCCGATCAGTGGTGTGATAAACCGAGAAGATTCGGCCGCCCGACTCCAGTGCCTGGTCATTGGCCTGTCGGTCCTCGGAACAGCAATCACCCCAGTCACCATTGAGATGACGTTTGAGGGCTCGGAGAACTTCGGAGGGAGGCAACTGGGAGAGAGCGTTGGGGGTGATGACGATTTGACCAGGAGGAAAGTGTAAGCGGCCAGAAGAAGTGAGATCTGCCGAGTTGTTGAAGGCGGTCATGTAACCTTTCTGTTTGAAAAAGAGGTGAATCAGAAACCGGTTCAGAGGGAATCAATTGATCGGTTGGCTGCGGATGTTGAGCAATCGAAGTCGCACTTTGCAATATGAATGGGCCAGAATGGTGAAGGTCAGCAGACCACTGCGGCAGATCTGATTAAGTAAACAGATTCACCGAATTCTTGAAAACTGCTTCGATAACCGTCCCGACATGCTTCCTGAAGATTAATAGACGTCCATCAATCTATGATGACGCGTTTTTGCTGATTGTTTAGCGTTAAGTCAGCTGGCCATAGTCAAACTGCACTTCAGATATTCTCGATCATTTTACTGAGTCATCTTCTTGCGTTTGTGAAGTGGAAGTTGGCTCTTTTGTTAGTTTCGAATCCTGCCTTCTCGACGGCGAAGGTTCTTTATGAATTTCTTTGTCTGACCCTTCCCCGTGGGAGCAAGCGTAATGGTCGGCATAGGCGTGGCAACCCGAAAAACGTTTTCTCACTGGACGACCTGGCTTGTGAACATTGAATGGTTCGCATCGTGGTGCCCCAAATACACTTCTGCTGAGCCCTGTCTGTCGAGCATCAGCGGAATGTGTTTACCACGGCCCGGTACTCCCTACGAGGATGGATTTTCGTGGATTTTATGGCTAGACTGTCCACCTTTGTCCATCTAAACCACGTCCATAGAATTGATATCTCAGCAAATGGCCAAGAAGAAAGCCGCTCCCAAAAAGAAGGCTGCCCCCAAGAAGAACGTCAGCTTCGAAGAATCGCTATGGGATTCGGCCAATCGCCTCCGCGGCAGTGTCGAATCGTCGGAATACAAGCACGTGGTGCTGAGTCTGATCTTTCTGAAGTTTGTGTCCGATAAATTCGAAGAACGCAAAGCCGCTCTGATCGCTGAGGGTAAGCAGGACTACACCGACATGGTGGAGTTCTACACCATGCAGAACGTGTTCTACCTGCCGGAAACATCTCGCTGGAGCCACATCCAGCAGCACGCGAAGCAGGACGACATTGCCATCAAGATCGATTCGGCTTTGACTCAGGTCGAAAAAAGCAACGTGTCGCTGAAAGGGGCGTTGCCGGACAATTATTTTTCCCGGCTCGGTCTGGACGGCAGCAAGCTGTCAGCATTGATTGATGCCATCAACAACATCGATACGGTGGCAGATAAAGAAGAAGACGTTGTTGGTCGTGTTTATGAGTATTTTCTGGGCAAGTTTGCGGCTTCCGAAGGGAAGCTGGGCGGCGAGTTTTATACGCCGAAGTGCATCGTGAATCTGATTGCGGAAATGATCGAACCGTACAAAGGTAAGATCTACGATCCGTGCTGCGGTTCGGGCGGAATGTTCGTGCAGTCGTTGAAGTTCGTGCAATCTCATCACGGCAATACCAAAGACATTTCTGTTTACGGTCAGGAATTCACGGCCACCACCTACAAGCTGGCCAAGATGAATCTGGCCGTGCGAGGGCTTTCAGCCAATCTGGGGGAAGTGCCAGCGGATACGTTTTTCAAAGATCAGCATCAGGATCTGAAGGCTGATTACATCATGGCCAATCCGCCGTTCAACCAGAAAGACTGGCGAGCAGCCGATGAACTGACCAGTGATTCTCGCTGGGATGGATACGAAACACCGCCGACGGGGAATGCCAACTACGCATGGATTATGCACATGGTGTCAAAGTTGTCCGCCAATGGTGTGGCAGGGTTTGTTCTGGCCAATGGTTCGATGTCCACGAATACCACGGGCGAAGGAGCCATCCGTCAGAAGCTGGTGGAGAATGATCTGGTCGACTGCATGATCGCGTTGCCGGGGCAGTTGTTTTACACAACACAGATTCCCGTCTGCTTGTGGTTCCTGAGCAAATCCAAGAAGGCAAACAAGCAGCGGGGTTATCGGAACCGCGAAGGAGAAACGCTGTTCATTGATGCTCGGCAGATTGGTTCGATGATCAGCCGCACTCAGAAGGAACTCAGCGAAGAAGATATCGCTCACATTGCCGACACGTATCACAATTGGCGAAGCGACAAGTTCAAACCTGAAGCGGAAGCGAGTGACTCGGTTTACAGCGATGAGCCCGGCTATTGCAAATCCGCGACTCTGGAAGAGATCCGCAAACACGATTTTGTATTGACGCCCGGTCGCTACGTCGGTGCGGCAGCGTTGGAAGACGATGGCATTCCGTTTGAAACCAAAATGGCCGAGATGACTAAGACGCTTTACCAGCAGATGGAAGAGTCGGCGAAGCTGGATGAAGTGATTCGCAAGAATCTGGAGGTCTTGGGTTATGGGCAGTAACACAAATGGCTGGCAGGAAGGCACGATTTCCGACATATGTGACGACATTTACGATGGGCCACACGCGACGCCGCAGAAAATCGACGAAGGGCCGGTTTTCCTTAGCATTTCATCTCTAGTTAATGGTCGGATTGTTCTCTCGGAATCTGCACATCTTAGTGAAAAAGATTTTGTTAAATGGACTCGTCGGATCACACCACAACACGAAGATTTAGTCTTCTCCTACGAGACGCGACTTGGGGAGGCAGCACTAATTCCTCTAGGACTACGCTGCTGCCTTGGCCGACGGATGGCATTGATTCGGCCTCATCGGGAAAAACTCGATCCGAAGTATTTCCTCTATTACTTCTTAAGTCCCGTGCTGCAGAATGAGATCGAGCGATACACGATTCATGGTACTACGGTCGAGCGATTGGCACTGGCTGACATTCGTAAATTCAGAGTTATTATTCCTGGTCAGGCAGAATGTATGTTAGTGGCAACCGCCGCCACGACAGCTTCGGCAGCTGTTACAGCTGCGGCATGAGCGACAGCAGCGGCCTTGTGGGGCTTGTTTGTCAGATCGCAATTTGCTGACTTCTTTGACCAGTTTGATTCCCGTTGTTTTTGTGAAAGTATTCATCGTTCGTTTCGCTTTCGTGGTGGACTGAATAAGTGAGTTTGTTTTGACATTCCATCATGTCTCATACTCTTACAGCGAAAGAGGAACGGTTGCGGGGACAGCATCTTCCCCATTTTTTGAGAAATTTCAGGATTCTGGACGATTTCCGTCTTAGTCAGTCGCCATTTTGCGATCGGTTCCACTGGTTCGATGCGTTTTATCACGCGTGTCATCAGAGTTTGTACTCGTTTTTATACGGATAGATATCTATCGACTGTTCTTTGAATCGGTTTAAGTGCTCAGTAAATTCTCACTTCACATTCATTTGAATGTGATTGCCTCTGAATTAATGTGCAAGTCTCGCACAATTCGTCAGCAGGATTCCATTTCACGAAGTTGCGATATGAAGTAAGTAAATTTCGCTTTCCAAGAAATGGTCGTGGAGGATTCTGCAATTGCTCAATAATCATATCGGTAGCCATGTTAGTTTTCTGAGCAAGCCTTTGAACTGCTACCTCATCAAAAGTTGACTCGAAATGAAGCGAGCTGATGATCCCATCGAGAAGTGGTTTAATCACCGAAGCGAGATTCAGGATTAGTTTCGGAGTGTATAGGGTAATAGAGATTTCGAAAGGACCATCGATCACAATATTCGACATCAAGTCGCTTTCAAAAGTCTGCTGCCAGATTTCATGAGGTTTTGTGCCAGAAGAAAGCTTACGTAGTGGAAATTCAAACCGAATGATCTCTGTTCCTGAACTGTCATCAGGAACGTCGATCAATTGATACATATGATGGTAAAGAAAGGATTCTCCGGATGGAGCATTCGGAGGAAGGCCGCGAATTCGTTTGAAACCGATTCCATGCCGAGCGTGAACAGAAAACGCTCCTGAGCCGACGTTGTAGATAAGTACATTTTCAACATCAAAGAACCGCTCATCCAATGTAGACAAGGTCGCCATGATCATTCGCTGGGGACATGCCTGTAATTCTCGTAACTTTTGTTGGAGCTCCGCTCTTGCATCTGCAAGCCATAAAGTTGGTTCAAAAGGCAGTCTTTTATTGATCCAGAGTTGAACCGATTCATCCATCGCTTCGATTATGTAATTGTTTGATTTCATAGATCAGAAAATCGCTCGGAAAAAGTTTCTCATGTTTCTCATGGCCAGGTGTCATGGCAAAATCCAGTCCAACCCGGATTGGGTAACCCGAGTTTCTACCGGAAATTCAGCCTCGATCCCCTGCTGTGCTGGGTCAGATTGACGGGGCTTACTTTCGCCTGCTTTTTCGTTTCGGCTTTTCGGTCGGTTCACCCATCGCCTTTTTTCGATCGGTTTCATCAAAAGAGATGGGAGCCATATCTCGACCGGCGGCCCGGCTCTCCCGCATGCTGGTCACTTTCTGTTTCATCACACTCATCGTGCCTGCCAGACCTTGTTCAGAGGCTCCAAATGTCATGGCCTGGCCCGCTCCAATACCGAATTGGGAAGCGGTGGCGATGGCATCCTGATTCGCGGCCAGGAAGAGGAATTGCCAGCTGTATTTCTCCCTCTGCTCAGTGATCATCTCATTGATTCTGTGCAGGTTGTACTCGCTGCTGGAGTTTTCTGCTCCGTCGGTCAGCGTAACAAATAAAACCGTACCAGGACGCTCGGCTTCCGGCATGGCGGCTAATCGCTGGCCGGTTCGCACAATCGTCTGCCCCATCGCATCAAGCAAGGCTGTACTGCCCCGGGGGACAAAAGTTTCAGCGGTCAGTTCAGAAACCTGTTCAATCGGTATCGCTTCGTAAAGCACATCGTATTCATTGTCGAATTGCACAAGCGACATTGTGGCCTGTCCCTCGACCTCGATTTGTGAAGAAACAAATTCATTGAAAGCTGTGATGGTGGACTCTTTGACCGATTCCATCGAACCGGAACGATCTAGAACCAGGGTAATATCAGTCAGATCAGTATGAGTCATCGCATTTCTCCTGTTAGATGGGTTATTCACTCTAAATGCATACGATTTACAACTATGCCTGCATGCCGGCCTTACTACTGATCTATAGAAAGTACCTGCACCCACTGAATCTTTAGTACCAAAACTCGAATCCAGCTTTTCTGCTGTCATATTAGAAAATGAATTCTCATCATGTTCTCATATTTTGTTTATACCATATTCTGATGTTTAAACTGGGGTTTTGTAAAACTCCAAAACAAAATGTTAAGTCAGAGAAAGAGTCTCACCGTGCGTGTGTTAGTCGTTGAAGACTATGAACCTGTTCGTAGTTCTGTTGTGCAGGCATTGGCTGAGGAAGGCTTTGCGGTTGATTCTGCCGAGAATGGTCGCGATGGATTATGGCTGGCTCAATCGGGAGATTACAATGTGATTGTACTCGATATCATGTTGCCCGATACCAGCGGGATTGAGATTCTTCAAACACTCCGGAATGCTCAGCAGCAGGTTCCCGTACTATTATTGACGGCTTTAGGAGCAGTTGATGAACGCATTCGTGGTTTGAATATCGGAGCTGATGATTATCTGATCAAACCGTTTGCTCTTGCGGAATTATTGGCACGCGTCAAGGCACTGGTTCGTCGCAGTTACGGAGATGGAACCACAATCATTCAGGTGCGTGATCTGCAAATTGACACGAACGCGAGGACAGTCTCACGAAATGATGCAGTCATCGAATTAACGGCTCGGGAGTATAACCTGCTCGAATACTTTGCCAGACGTCGTGGTCAGGTCGTGACCCGTTCGGATGTCTGGCAAAGTCTGTATGATATGCAAAGTGAATCATCCAGTAATGTGGTTGATGTGTACGTTGGCTACCTCCGTAAGAAATTAGACACTCCGGGACAACCATCCTTGATACAAACTCGTCGCGGACTCGGATATGTGCTGGAGGCGGAATGAATATGAGCCGCTCTCTGCATGGCCGATTGATTGTTTTTGTCGGCTTGACTGTCATTACATTATTCACCATCAGCGGAGTAACCGTTTCGGCTTTTCTCGAAAGTACGCTCTGGTCGGAATTCGATGCATCTCAACATAGTCGTGCGTTAATGCTCAGCCAGCTGATCGAACAAGACCACGACGGACTCATCTACGAATGGCGAGAAGGAACAGTTGCAGCCGTGCCACTGGCCCGCGAAAGTGAAGCCCTCACTCTCTGGAAAAGGGGACATATCGAACATGTCTATCCAGAAAATGCGACACCCATTCAACCGGGCTTTGATCAATCACTCCACATGTTTAATACTCGACTCGACAACGGGGAATCTGCCCGAGTCGTAAGGCTCACTTTTCAGCCACGGTTAGATCATTTGCGAGTTGAACGGGAAGAGATCGAACGGGATCTGCGGGAAGGGATACCTTCCGCTCAGGTCACATTGTTATTTGCACGCTCCACCGTTGGGATTGAAACCACCATCCAGAAAATGCGATTAACCCTCTGCGGTGTCGGGATCATCGGCTTGATTGTAACGCTGCTTGCAACTGGAATTGCCGTCAATTATGGACTGCGACCACTCGATCATACCGCTCAACAGATCTCAACTCTTAATATCGAGACACTCTCAGAACGACTCGAGAATGAGGCAGAACAACCTCGTGAATTGCAACCATTGATTCACACGATCAACCAGTTACTGGATCGGTTGGAAGCCACATTCGAACGAGAACGGGCCTTCTCGGCTGATGTCGCCCACGAACTTCGAACTCCACTGGCTGGACTACGTGCCAAATCGGAAGTGGCCCTCTCCAAACCCCGCAGTTCCGAACAATACCAGGAAACAATTCAACAATGTCTGCTCATTACCGAACAGGCAACCGCCATCGTCGAGAGTCTGCTTGCCACAACTCAGCAGTCGATTTCTGAAATTCGCAAGCAAGAGATCGATATTAACAATCTACTGACAGACATCGTGAGGGAATACCAGAAAGTTATCGATAAACGAGAGTTGACCGTATTGTGGAACACTTCCTCATGCGAGACCGTTTCAGCCGACCCGAATATGCTCACTATTTTATTTCGAAACCTGATCGACAACGCCGTCAGCTATGCTGATGCCGGGACGACGATCACAATTGAGGCCGTCGCTAATCAACAAGAGTTAACTATTGAAGTGAGTAACACGGCTCAGGATTTTTCGTCGAAGGATATCGATCGAGTTTTCGAACGCTTCTGGAGAGCCGACACAGCCCGAGCGGCAACCGGGCTTCATAGCGGACTGGGACTGTCGCTCTGTCGGCGATTGGTCGAATCACTAGGCGGTAAGATTGAAGCTTCGTATTTTGATCACGTTTTTTCCATTCGGCTCAAACGAACATATTCGGCACAATGAGCCGGATGATTTTTTAATTCAAAGTCTTTTTTATGAGCCTAGCCCGGATTTCTCACCCGGGGGTGGAAAAAGGCTGCCTGGTTTGGGATAAGTTGTTTTCTCACAACAGCTTTCACCCCAAACGACAGGCAGCCTTCTCATGACACAGTGTTCCACAAAGTCCCTCACTTTTCAACCCCACCAGCGTCGCGAAGTCGTGGCCAATTTTGATGGTCTGATGATCACCTCCGATGCGGGCGGGCTCTTGCTGCGGGAACTCGATAACAAGCTGAAGTTGACTTCACGGGTCGCTGGTTGTTTTAGCGATCATCGCGATTTCGATTATATTGAGCACTCCGTGCTCGAACTGGTCAGGCAGCGTATTTTTGCGTTAACGCTCGGCTATGAAGACCTCAATGATCATGACCGCCTGCGGGATGACCCGTTGCTCGCGCTGCTGGCCGGCAAAGACGATCTGACCGGACAACAGCGGGCGCGGGAACGTGATCGCGGGCATGCTCTGGCCGGCAAAAGCACGCTCAATCGACTCGAGTTGACTCCCCCCGGAGCCAGCCCGGAGAGCCGCTACAAAAAGATCACGGCCAACTGCAGCGACTTCTCACGCTTGTTCGTGGATCTGTTTCTCGACGCTCACCAGAGGCCGCCCGAAGAAATCATTCTCGATTTCGACGCCACCGATGATCCACTGCACGGACATCAACTCGGGCGATTCTTTCACGGTTATTACAAGCAGTACTGCTATCTGCCGCTGTATATTTTCTGTGGCGAGCACCTGCTGTGTGCGCAGCTCCGACCGGCCGATATCGATGCCAGTCTGGGGACAGTGGAACAGTTGCAGCGGATTGTGCCGTTGATTCGCCAGCGCTGGCCGGAGGTGCGAATCGTGATTCGCGGCGACAGCGGATTTTGTCGCGAGCCGATCATGCAGTGGTGCGAAAAGAACGAAGTCCAATACATTTTGGGGCTGGCCAAAAACGAGCGACTCAAGGAAATGATTGAGGCTCAGCGGGTGGCCGCCAAGCTCTTTTTTGACGACACGAAACAAGCCGCTCGCCTGTTCGCTGACCTGCGGTACCGGACGTTGAAAAGTTGGAGTTGCCAGCGGCGGGTTGTCGCCAAGGCCGAGCATCTCTCGAAAGGCGAGAACCCGCGGTTTGTGGTGACGAATCTGACAGAAGACCAGGCCGATGCCCGGACGCTGTATGAAGATCTGTATTGTCAGCGCGGCGAGATGGAAAACCGGATCAAGGAACAGCAGTTGTGTCTGTTCGCCGACCGGACGAGTTGTGCGACCATGCGGGCCAATCAACTGCGGTTGTGGTTTTCTTCGGTGGCCTATGTGCTGCTGGCGGCTCTGCGACGTCACGGCTTACAGGGAACCGATCACGCAAAGGCCCGCTGCGATACGATTCGCGTGAAGCTGCTCAAGATCGGGGCACAGGTGCGGGTGACGTGCCGGAAGGTGTGGCTGTCACTGTCGGAAGCATACCCGTATCGCGAGTTGTTCGGCCAGGTCTGGCAAAACCTGCAAGACCTCCCGCCGCGGCCTGTCCCTGGATGAGCCCAATCAGCTTCGAAAGAGTCCACCACAGCGCCCACCGCGCTCGCGGTACGCGCCGAACTGACAAAAACGGCCTGAAATCCGACCTGGCACCAAAAAAACACCTCTCGACACCCCCTCCACGCTCCCAATCCCCACCCACCAAACCAAATTCCCGCCCCGCAAGCCCCCGGGAGAAGAAATGAGAAACCGGGTGAGAAATGCGGGCTAGAGCCGTAGTTGAAAAACGGCCTGTCATTCGCAAGTTTCATAAACTTTAGCGATTCTCATCTGGCTCTCATGAAGCGTCACTACAATCGTTACTGGTGACGAATGAATCGAAAAGAACGGTTCGTTTCCGGACTCTGATCGTGCCGAAATTGCCAGTTTGACCGATGAAATGGAATGTCCCGAGAAGTTCATGTCCAATGATCTTCCAGACTATCCATCCTAATCGGCAGAACCGGCAAAGTTTGACAGCGAGGAGTCCAGCGATGGTCGCCAGCCCTACCAGTAAATTATTCAAGCTGTTACCAGACTTACAGCAACATTTTCGAAACCATCATTCTCAAATAAAAAACTGTCTCGTGGTGATTCTGATTATCTCCGGATGCAAATCACCGCCATCGACAGCGAATCGGGGTTATGTAGATATGGAGTTGCAGCATCGGACGTTCCATGATGTCGCTCCCCACTCCTGTCCAGGCGAAATCTCGATTCCGCCCTGTGTGGTTCTTGAAGATGGACTGAGTGAAGAAGAAGCCGTTGCTCTGGCACTATGGAATAACCGGACATTTCTCTCCACGCTTTCCAATCTTGGAATTGCTCGAGGAGATCTTGTGCAGGCAGGATTATTAACGAATCCGCAGCTCAACCTGTTGTTTCCTCCTATCGGATCCAAACAACTGGAGTGGACTCTATACATGCCGATTGAGGCATTGATTCTCCGCAAGCAACGCGTTGCAATCGCCGAGCAAGATTTCCAGCGGATCGCTAATGATTTGGTACAGAGTGGATTGAATGTCGCTCGCGATGCCCGAGTCGCCTATGCCGACTTTCAGTTTGCGGTCAATCGATACGCTCTGGCTCAAGAAGCGGTCGATGTACGGCAGGGTATTGCCAACCTCGCAGAGAAGAGACTCGAGGGAGGAGATATCGGAGAACTGGAAGCCATCACCACCCGAATCGATGCCAATCGAACCCGAGCCGAGGCGGCTGGTCTGGAACAGGCGGTTCAAATTGCTGAAGCGACCCTGAAAAATGTTATGGGTATTGCGATGCTGGAGACACCATTGTATCCAGTCAGCGAACCGATTCCAGACACGACCGAACTCTCTGTGGATGAACTCGTTTCGGAAGCCCTGATGATCCGACCGGACATTAAAGCTGCACGAATCGCAGTTCAAGCTGCCAGCCATCGCGTTGAACTGGCAAAACGATCGTTCCTGCGAATTGACGCCGTTGCCGATGGAAACAGCGGCGGAGCCGGGCCGACGAATTCAGGACCGGGACTGCGTTTTGAAATCCCGATTTTCAATCGCAATCAGGGTCTCATTATCCGCTCGGAATGGACGGTGGATCAGGCGAATCACAATTATCAGTCGATTCGGGATCAAGTGGTCACGGACGTGAAAGTCGCTTTTGGTGGTTTGCAACAGGCCCAGTCAAACCTGAATTACCTGCAGAGCGATGTTCTGCCTGAACTCAAAGAATCGATGACTTTGGCGGAGAAATCTTATCGCGGTGGGGGAACAGATTATTTTCTGGTGCTCCAGTCATCGAGTCAGTATATCGACTCACAAATTCGTCTGCTGGAATTGACAGCTGCCAGCAGAAAAGCGATCGCGGAACTGGACCGAAGTGTTGGAAGGCGGATTGTGTGTCCGTACCCTGAAACGATTTCTTATCCCAAGAATGATGATAAACAATTAGAGAATCCTGTTCCTGGCCTGTTAATGCCGGAATCCGCCGAGGCTTTCAATCCAGGGACAATAGGCGGCTCATTGCGAGTTGTCGCAAAGCCATTGAGTCCCAGAGCTGATCAGAAGCCAAAACAGCAGATACAACCTGCTGCGTATTTTTCCAATTCGTTTTCCATTAAACCATCGAAAACTGCTGAATTACAACAGAATCTGAGATGAACATGCTGCAATATTGTTTGTTATTGTTGATCGGTCTGGAACTCTTCGCAATCTCTGGTTGCCAGAATAAATCGGACCATCAATCCAAATCTGAAAAAAAGTCTCCTGCAAAAGTATCCGCAATTCCACAGGAAGCGAATCTGACGGAAGTGGAACTGACTGAACAGGCCGTGCAAAGGCTGGGGATTACCACTGCCCCGGTTGAGAAGCAAATGGTGGGTCAGGTTCGCTCGCTCGGAGGGGAAGTCACTCTTCCGCCCGGGGAATTGGCTGTCGTTGTGGCTCCTGTAGCGGGGACTGTTCAGCTCCCGACTGAAAGTACGCTCCCAAAACCCGGAAGTTCCGTCAAACGAGGACGGCCCATCTTCCGCTTCGTTCCGTTGATTTCTCCAGAACGACTTGTCCCGACACCAGCAGAGAGAGCTCAAATTGCCAACGCGAAAGCGAATCTGATCTCCTTACAGATGACCGCCGATGGAGATATGCAGCAGTTTCAGGAACAAGTAACCGCTGCTCAAATTGCCCTGAATCGAGCAGAGCAACTTCTGAGTGATCGCGTCGGCAGCGAGAGAGCCGTCGATGATGCGAAAGCTCAACTGGCGTTGGCAGAAGCAGGTCTGAAAGTGGCGAAAGAACGTAAGCAGGTGCTGGATCGCCTTACTTCGGATGTCGAAAAAGAATCGGCCACTCCAATTGATATCGACTCGCCATTGGATGGAATTGTTCGCAGTCTTCCGGTCACTTTAGGTCAGACGGTCTCGGCTGGAACTACATTATTCGAAATTGTGAATCTCGAAGAACTGTGGATCCGGGTTCCTGTTTATGTAGGGCTACTCAATGAACTGAAAACAGACGAACCAGTCACGATTAAGATTTTTGGAGACAATCCCGCTGACACAACACTGACAGCAACTCCTATAGCTGCTCCGCCAGCAGCCGATCCTCTCTCGTCTACCGCGGATGTTTATTACAGCATCTCGAACACAAATAGTCGATTCCGTCCGGGGGAGCGTGTCTCCGTTTCGATTCCAACTCTCTCAGAGGCAGAGTCGCTGGTCATTCCTGTCAATGCTTTGCTGTATGACATGTATGGTGGCACGTGGGTTTATACCAGAATTGACGAGCATCATTTTCGCCGGACACGCGTGAATGTCAGACGCACCACTCAGGATTTAGCCATCCTGGAAAGCGGTCCCCCTGTCGGCACAGAGGTTGTCGTCGACGGAGTCGCAGAGCTGTTCGGAACCGAATTCGGAACAGGAAAGTAGTGGTTCATCTCTGATGAAAACAGAATTCATCTACCACATTTGGCAAGCAAATTACGAATAGTTTTCCTGATTACTGATCTTCTTTTAAGCCTGGCAAGGCCACCATTCATGAGTTGGTTGATTTCGACTTCGTTACATTTTCGAGTTCTGGTTGTGGCATTTGCAATCGGCCTGATTGTCTTTGGCATTGAACGATCAAGCGAAGTTCCGCTCGATGTCTTTCCGGAATTTGCCCCACCAGTGGTTGAGATTCAAACGGAAGTTCCCGGCGTCTCGACGGAAGAAGTGGAAAGTTTGATCTCCGTCCCAATCGAAAACGCTCTCAACGGGATTCCCTTTGTCGAGACGATTCGATCAAAATCGGTGTTAGGTCTCTCGTCAGTTCGGCTGATCTTTCAACGCGGTACAAATCTGATCACGGCTCGTCAACTCGTTCAGGAACGGCTCTCACTGGCGGCTCCCCAATTGCCGACCGTTGCCCGTCAGCCAATTATTCTGCCGCCTCTCTCCTCGCTCAGTCGAGCCATGAAAATCGGATTGACCTCAGAAGAGTTGTCGCAGATGGACTTGACCGTCCTCTCCAAATGGACCATCCGTCCTAAGTTGATGTCTATCTCCGGAGTTGCCAACGTCGCAATCTGGGGAGATTACGACCGGCAGTTTCAAGTGCTGGTGAATCCCGATCGACTGAGAGCCCATCAATTAACGCTCGATGAAGTTACCATTGCGGTTCGCAAATCGACAGCCGTCGGTTCCGGAGGTTTTGTCGATCTTTCCAACCAACGTCTCTCTATCCGTCAGGCGAATTCGGTCTCCACTCCAGAAGATCTGGCTAATACAGTGGTGGCCTGGCGAAACGGGGTTCCCTTGCGATTGGCAGATGTCGCTGATGTTAAAATCGGCTCGCCTCCACCAATTGGCGATGCCGTCATCAACAGCCAGATGGGAATCATGCTCATTGTCGAAAAACAGCCGTGGGCCAATACACTCGATGTGACTCGCAATGTCGAAGCCGCGATGGAAGATCTCAAACCCGCTCTTGAGGGCGTTGAAGTCGACACGACCATCTTTCGCCCTGCTACGTTTATCGAGCGTGCTCTAGACAACCTCACGCATTCCCTGCTGATCGGTTGTGTGCTCGTGATCGTCGTTCTCTGTTTTTTCCTGTTTGACTGGCGAGCGGCATTAATCAGCAGTACAGCAATTCCACTTTCACTCATTGCGGCTGTCACCGTTCTGTATTACCGGGGCGGAACAATCAACACGATGGTGCTGGCCGGGCTGATCATTGCACTGGGGGAAGTTGTCGACGATGCGATTATCGATGTAGAAAACATTCAGCGTCGTTTGAGGTTGAATCGACTTCGAGAAACCCCTCTGCCCCTTTTTCAAGTCGTGCTGGATGCCTCCATGGAAGTTCGCAGTGCTGTTGTGTATGCCAGTATTATCGTGGTCCTGACTTTGGTACCCGTCTTTTTTCTCGATGGCCTGGCCGGTTCGTTCTTTCAACCATTGGCGGCCTCGTATGTACTGGCGATTCTGGCATCTCTGGCCGTAGCCCTGACAGTCACGCCGGCAATGTCAATGCTGCTGCTTTCGGGATCAACAAAAACGCACCGCGATGCACCTCTGGTTCGATTTCTGAAACGCATCTATGAAGGCATCCTGCCCTTTCTGATCAAGCGATTTTCCATTGCCGCGATCCTCGTAACAAGTCTACTTGCCGTCGCAGCCTTCTCGGTCTCCTACCTGGGCGAAGAACTGTTGCCGAAGTTTAAGGAAACCGATTTTCTGATGCACTGGGTTGAAAAGCCGGGGATTGGCATTGATGCCATGAACCGCATCACCATCCGAGCCAGTGAAGAGATGATGGCGGTCGATGGGGTGAGAAATTTCGGAGCCCATATTGGACGTGCAGAAGTAGCCGATGAAGTCGTCGGCCCCAATTTCACTGAACTATGGATCAGTATTGATGAAGATGTTGACTACGATAAAACCGTGGCCTCGGTTCAGGAAATCGTCGATGGGTATCCAGGACTGTATCGAGATCTGCTGACTTATCTCACCGAACGAATCAAGGAAGTTTTAACCGGAGCCAGTGGGGCCATTGTCGTGCGAATTTATGGTCCGAATCTCGATGAATTACGAACGACTGCCAATGATGTCTATCAAGTGATGGGCGAAATTGAGGGCGTGGTCGGGCTCAAAGTCGAACAACAGGTTCTGGTTCCGCAGATTATTGTCCGCATTCGTAGCGAAGATGCCATGACGTTTGGGCTAACGCCTGGAGATATTTCTGCAGCGACGTCATTGCTCGTCAATGGTCTGCAGGTTGGTGAAATCTTTGAAGATCAGAAAATCTTTCGCGTTATGGTGTGGGGCGAAGAATCTATTCGACACGATCTCGATGCCCTGCAGAAACTGATGATCGATACACCTTCTGGTGCCCAGGTTTCACTCGGTGATGTGGCTGATATTACAATCGAGCCTGCTCCGAATGTGATTACCCGGGAAGGCTCGTCGCGAAAAATTGATGTGTTATGCAATGTTGAAGGCAGGGACCTGAGCAGCGTCGCCAACGAAATTGAACAGGCCGTCAAAGGAAAGGTCAAATTTGGTCAGGGATATCATCCCGAGTTTCTGGGTGAATATGCAGAAGCGGCTGCGGCACGGCAACGAATCTTTGTATTGTCGATTTTTTCGGCTCTGGCAATCTTTCTGTTACTCTATGCCGACTTCCAGGCTTTCCGTCCTGCTTTGCTCATATTTATAACTCTTCCCTTCTCGATGATCGGAGGAATCGCCGGGGCATTTCTTTGTGGAGGGGTCATTTCTCTGGGCTCGTTAATCGGCTTTGTGACCGTGCTCGGAGTCGCTTCCCGTAACGGTATCATGATGATCGATCACTATCGGCATCTCGAAAAAGTTGAGAACATGCCATTTGGACCCGAACTCATTTTGCGAGGTGCCTCCGAGCGATTGGCTCCTATCCTGATGACAGCTCTGACAACCGGCCTGGCTCTGGTGCCAATTATTGTCGGCGGCAACATCCCCGGACACGAAATCGAATACCCAATGGCCTATGTAATTCTCGGCGGTCTGACAACCTCCACAATTCTCAACCTCCTGGTCGTCCCCACCTTCTACTATTGGCTAATGAAACCACGTGTGCAACAAACTGTGACTGTAAATTAGTCTCTGTTTTAAATAGAATTCGAATTCCCAGTAACAGCTTGAAATGGATGTCCAAAGCCCCCACCCGCCACTCAGGGTTACATTACTTTCCCTGCTGTTTGTCACAGCATTCTGGACTTTTCCTCGCGAGTTCTCATTACTTTGAGTATCAATGGTGTGAGACCCAATTCGGTCGTAAATTTCACTGCTGTTTGTCACGACATTCTGATATTTTCTATCAGAGTGTCCCGACACGCCGAGAGATAAACTACAGTCTTCTCGATCAAGCCACCTTCCGCTCAAACGACTTGATCAAGCCGCCAACGTATTTCTTAACCTCAATCTGGTCGATGGAAATGGTCTCCACTTCACCAGGCTCTTCGCGAATCGGTGGCAGGTGGTCACGCTCCATGTGGCTTCTATTTGTGTTGTAATAGCTCGTAAATTCATCCGTCAGATAATCGAGATGCTTCTTGCCAAACACGATAAACTTGTTGAGGCATTCCAGTTTAATCGTCTCAATAAACCGTTCGCACCGGCCATTCAGATTCGGTGAGGCTTTCGGTAACGGATTCGTTTTCATGCCCCCTGCTTCGACAGTTTCACGAAACTTTTTAGTGTACTTCGTATCTCGGTCGTGGATTAGGATCGCAGGACGTTTTTCGCGATCACAGGTCTGTTCGGCAAACTTTTTCGTTTGCCTGCACACCCAGGCCGAATTCGGCCGATAAGTCGATTCGGTTACGATCGCTTCACGAGTTTGCAGATTCAAAAACACCATCACATAGATATCCCGCAGCCCTCGTGCCGTCATCGATTTGACCGAAAAGAAGTCGCTGGCCCTGCGGTACCGGACGTTGAAAAGTTGGAGTTGCCAGCGGCGGGTTGTCGCCAAGGCCGAGCATCTCTCGAAAGGCGAGAACCCGCGGTTTGTGGTGACGAATCTGACAGAAGACCAGGCCGATGCCCGGACGCTGTATGAAGATCTGTATTGTCAGCGCGGCGAGATGGAAAACCGGATCAAGGAACAGCAGTTGTGTCTGTTCGCCGACCGGACGAGTTGTGCGACCATGCGGGCCAATCAACTGCGGTTGTGGTTTTCTTCGGTGGCCTATGTGCTGCTGGCGGCTCTGCGACGTCACGGCTTACAGGGAACCGATCACGCAAAGGCCCGCTGCGATACGATTCGCGTGAAGCTGCTCAAGATCGGGGCACAGGTGCGGGTGACGTGCCGGAAGGTGTGGCTGTCACTGTCGGAAGCATACCCGTATCGCGAGTTGTTCGGCCAGGTCTGGCAAAACCTGCAAGACCTCCCGCCGCGGCCTGTCCCTGGATGAGCCCAATCGGCTTCGAAAGAGTCCACCACAGCGCCCACCGCGCTCGCGGTACGCGCCGAACTGACAAAAACGGCCTGAAAACAGACCATCCACGACAAAAACGCCTCTCGACACCCCCTCCACGCTCCCAATCCCCACCCACCAAACCAAATTCCCGCCCCGCAAGCCCCCGGGAGAAGAAATGAGAAACCGGGTGAGAAATGCGGGCTAAGTCGATTTCAGCAAACAAGCAATGCACTATCTTCAGGTGACAGTTCATCCCATTCCAGCGGAAACGGCTCCATTATGCGTATTGCGCCAGTGCCGATCCGCTACTTAGATCGTTTCCCTGATCACATTGATTAACTGGCGACTCTCGCCTCCGAATCAAGTCTGCCGACGCATGCCAGTCCCCAATGTTTATCGGCCTGCCGGTACATGGCACTCGTGCTGGCAGGTCTGATGCAAGGATTGGACAGAGATGAAGTGTTGGCCCCCGATTGGGAACCGCTTACACAACTGAGACAACTCGAACCGCTTCATCCCGAAGTCGAAGAAGTGGCAACGGGAAGTTTTCGACAGCTTCAACCGCCTGCTATCAAGGGCAGTGGCTACGTCGTGAAAAGCCTGGAAGCCGCGCTATGGGCGTTTCACGATGCCCAGGACTTCCGAGAAGCCGTACTCAGGGCCGTGAACCTGGGAGATGATGCCGATACAACGGGAGCCATCTGCGGTCAGTTCGCGGGGGCCTACTGGGGTGAACTTGGAATCCCTCAAGATTGGTTAGACGGACTGGCAAAAAAGGAGATGATCGAGAACGCATTGATGGGACTGATGAGTGACAATGCAGGTCAGACTCGTTAGAAACCAGTTTTGCTATGATGAACTGGGAGCGTGACGTTGATGTAATCCATTCCAATCAAATCTACTGTCATAATCCTGGTACTTGACACGCAGAATGAGGTTCAACGCGCATAAAAAAGCCGGGGAGGTTATCCCCGGCATCGACTCGGTGGAAACCGGTCGTATCGCTGGAACTGACGGAGTCGTTGAAGAAGAAGATACTAAAGAGCTCTAATCCTCAGTCATCTTCTCCCATTTCGCTTTCGCCTTAGCCTTAGCCACCACTTTATCAATACGTTCCTGATCAACTTCCAGGAAACCATATTGAGCAGCGACTTGAAGGATTTTGGCGACGTCAGATCCGTCATTCACAAAGGCCATCCCAAATGCGTTCCTATTTGCCACGGCAAAAAGGTGACCGAGAGATTTGCACTGGTCAGGAGGCTTTCGCTCAAAGACGCAAGAAACGAAAACGGCAGAAGTTGCTAGCCAAAGGTATGATCACTCTGAAGTTGATCGCCGATCACGAGTTTTTATTGCAGTGCTTTAAAGAGTTACGAAGCGAGGGAGGCTGGGGAGCGGGAAAGGATGGAATATCGTTTGCAAGTTTGTCACCAGGCGAATGGGCGAACGTGTTTCGCACACTTTCAAAAACACTTTTGAAATCTCGTTATCGTCCGCTCGAAGCCAGGAAAGTTCCCATTCCCAAACCTGGAACATCGAAGAAGCGGATTTTAAGCATTCGATCGATCTGTGATCGTGTTGTCGCGAAAGCCCTATACACTTTACTTGAACCGCATATGAACCAACTCTTCTTGAATGGCTCATGGGGATTTCGAAAAGAACGTGGAACGCTGCAAATGCTTGAGCAAATGAAACGAAGGATTCAAGAAACCGGACGTACGGTTTTAGTCATCGACGATGTTCGCAATGCGTTCGACAGGATTCGTGTATCTGATCTGATTAAATCGCATCGAAAAGCTCAAAAGGATTTGGCAAAGCAGGGGGGTAAATCATCGGTTGAGATCAACGATTCAGTAATCAAACTGATCGCCGTGATGGCTCAAGATACAGACCAGTCAAGAACGATTGGCATCGACCAGGGTAACAACTACTCTCCTACAGCCCTTAATGTATTGTTACACTATGTACATGACTTGCCGATCACTTCGGCATCTCATTTTCCGTTTTGGTTTCGGTACGCGGATAATCTCGCTTACCTTTGCCAAGACGTGCCCGAAGGCCACCAAGTTCGGCAACAGGTCCAGCATCTGCTGGGTAAATCCAAACTCGAACTGAAGGGTGAAGGAGGGGGAATCTTTGATTTGCAAAGGGACACAGCAACCTTGTTGGGTTTCGGACTGCAAATAAAAGATAACGAACTTTCCTTCACTCTGACGGAACAGGCTTGGAACAACCTGGAGTTGCAACTTGCTGAATCCCATAACGCACTAAACCCAAGTAAGATCGCCCTTGAGGTGATAACAGGTTGGGTGAACCCGAAGTGACTCGCCGCCGACCTGGATGGAGACCTTCTGGCGTGTAATCTGCGCAATCAACAGGATTCGACAGGCGATCGCAACCATCAACTTTCCAGCCCCGTTTCTGGTACGAGATTCGCCGCCACTTGGAATGTTGGCGAAGGTGGGGATGATGGCGGTCATTCACATCAATGATTGTCAAACTTGCTGGGACCATATCTCCGGATACTAAATAGTCAGGGGAGACAGGTGGTAATCCCGTACCTGCATCGGCGCGAATCAAAATCCCGATCGACCCCAGCTCTGCGAATCCCTGAGTTGTGACGATAATATCATCAAACTTTCTGGCGGTTGTCTGTTTACCTGCTTCAATGGCGGCCAGTACTTTCGGAGTCAGCTTTGCCGTATTGCTAACCTTGCCCGCAACAATAGGCCAGTCTGGCAACCAACTGTGCAGACGAGCGGCATGTTCGACATTCTCTACCAGAATCGCCACTCTTTGCCCAAGTTTCGAGTACA
This sequence comes from Rubinisphaera italica, assembly GCF_007859715.1. Classification (NCBI taxonomy): domain Bacteria; kingdom Pseudomonadati; phylum Planctomycetota; class Planctomycetia; order Planctomycetales; family Planctomycetaceae; genus Rubinisphaera; species Rubinisphaera italica. The sequence continues at coordinate 1,965,509 of NZ_SJPG01000001.1, read as the reverse complement.
GTGCTTTCGCGATGCTTTTGTATTTCTTCGTGAGTGCTTTATCGTCCGATTCCGTGATTGCCTTCGCCAGTCCTGCGATCAGTCTGTTTCTGGTTGGGTTACGCCAAATCAACTCCTTTTTGATGTCCAAGGTTGTTGCATCGACAGACAATGTGTTGCTGCCAGTGAAAGTCCATGTTGTCACATGAATGGGAAGTTCGCGGAATCCATGCTTGGGGATGAAGAGTCTTTGTGAACCGAAAAGGGAGCTCATTAAAAATAAATGCTGCGGTGCGAGAGAGTGATCTTCATTTAATAATCCGTAAATCCTCGACTTGAGAACGGGAAGCCAATCTTTGCTGCTAAACCAAACCTTTTTATCACTAACCCGCATTTCTCACCCGGTTTCTCATTTCTTCTCCCGGGGGCTTGCGGGGCGGGAATTTGGTTTGGTGGGTGGGGATTGGGAGCGTGGAGGGGGTGTCGAGAGGTGTTTTTTTGGTGCCAGGTCGGATTTCAGGCCGTTTTTGTCAGTTCGGCGCGTACCGCGAGCGCGGTGGGCGCTGTGGTGGACTCTTTCGAAGCTGATTGGGCTCATCCAGGGACAGGCCGCGGCGGGAGGTCTTGCAGGTTTTGCCAGACCTGGCCGAACAACTCGCGATACGGGTATGCTTCCGACAGTGACAGCCACACCTTCCGGCACGTCACCCGCACCTGTGCCCCGATCTTGAGCAGCTTCACGCGAATCGTATCGCAGCGGGCCTTTGCGTGATCGGTTCCCTGTAAGCCGTGACGTCGCAGAGCCGCCAGCAGCACATAGGCCACCGAAGAAAACCACAACCGCAGTTGATTGGCCCGCATGGTCGCACAACTCGTCCGGTCGGCGAACAGACACAACTGCTGTTCCTTGATCCGGTTTTCCATCTCGCCGCGCTGACAATACAGATCTTCATACAGCGTCCGGGCATCGGCCTGGTCTTCTGTCAGATTCGTCACCACAAACCGCGGGTTCTCGCCTTTCGAGAGATGCTCGGCCTTGGCGACAACCCGCCGCTGGCAACTCCAACTTTTCAACGTCCGGTACCGCAGGCCCGGCGTTTCTGGTAGGTACAGATTCCCGGCCACATGATGCTTCGGGCGACTTTCAAACAGAACATTTTCTACGTGGTAACCGTCGCCCTGCAGATTCCCGGTAATGCAGGCATTCAATGATGTTCGCAGCGGGAACTCACCGATCTGTTTGAGAAAAAATGTCCTGCGTTCCTCCAGCCAGCTCTCACAGGCGGCTCGACTGTTGATCTGTTCAAATGCCTCATTCCGCATTGAGACTTTTCGTATGATTTCCGATTTGAGGGCGACATCCAACAGCCGATCAGCTGGCACGTCGATTTTTATCTCCGACAATACCGACCAATTGTTTTGTGCCACCGAAGTTTGGCAGACACCAGCAACGAACAGTACAGAACACAATTTAAGCAGGTGATGCACGGCTGACCTCTGAATTCAAACGAGCTGATCAAGGAGGATATCAGCAAGTATCGTGGTTGAGAAACTGAACTGGTGCAAGTCTCAGCAAAGATTAAGCCGGAGCGGCAAGCCTCATCCAATAAGTAATCATTGATGGTCAGACACGACCATCAGCTACCTTCTGGCACAGCGAAAGTGATGTGTGCTCCAAAATGCAATGGAAAGGATTTAACAAAGCTGGTGGGAATTACCAACTCAAATATGAACGCATAGGCTACGATTTTTATGCCCATTTGAATCGGTGGGGATGAAAAGCTCGATGATCTGCAGTTTATCGCAGCACTCGCTGAGCATGCTGAAGAGCTCAAACATTGCAGTTACAATCCAAGCTGCCGCGTAGCTGCTCACATGAGCAAAAGGAATAATATGAGTACAAGATCCTACATGATGTTGATGGCACTTTTCCTCGCTGGTCTCGGAATCGGATGTGTCAAAGGCTGGAAGATGGACTATGAGCTGCCTGCGGCACAGTTTCATCAAGCGGTTCTCGCGTCACAAGGAGAAGCGTTCATTGGTAAGAAGATAACAGTCCAGGGGACGGTGAAGAAGGTTGAAGTCACCGATCCGGATTCAGCATGGATACACCTGTCCGGCGGAATACGATGCAACCTCGGCAAGTTCAAGGACATGGCAGAGAGCTGCAAGATTGGAGATACCGTGTATGTGGATGGTTTCCTCGAGCATTGCGAGGAAGGTGACATGCTGATTGATCCGGCAACACTCAGGGACCCAACTGCGCCATTCTCGCCAAGGCAGTAGAGATCCCGGACATACCATTTAACGGCCTGATTGAGTATCTTGATCGGAATCATCGAGAGGAATTCAGTAATGCAATCACAATCTGGAAATAACGAACCGTCAACCAAGAGCAAATTGTGGCAGCGACTGCACTTCGAGAAAGTGTTGGTAATGGGGCTCCTGTTCTTTTTATGCACCAGCGGTGCGGAATGCCGCGAACCGTCTGGCCCAACGGTGCATAACCTGGGTATACCAGGAGCCAATAGTCGCGAAGGTTTGGCTCGACTGCCTCGGGTACTGTCTGAACAACCAGATCACGTGGTGATCTTTTTTGGCATGAACGACGCGCTGAACTCCAAGAAACTGTTGGGCTTAGCCGAGTTTAAAAAGAATCTGACAGCGATGGTCACACTGGCACGGAAGTCCCATGTCAAATCGGTGTTGCTGGTCACAATTCAGCCGATCGATCCGGCTTATTTAGCCGAGCGTCATCCCCAGCATCCTCAACGCGAGCGACTGCAGGAACACTTGGCAGAATATGACCAGGCCGTCCGTGAAGTGGCCCGACAGACTGAGGCGATTCTGGTTGACTGGCGGGCACGTTTTTTGGCCGAAAGCCCAGGGGACACGATCGAGGACGCGGTGGCAGATCGCCGTGAATGCCTCAATCTCTGCGTCGCCAACAGTGGCACTCGTAATGGCAATCATCCGACTGCACAAGGCTACCGGTTTCTCGCAGACGAGGTCGCCCAAGGCCTCCGTGGACGGGTCAAGATGGGAGAGGAGATCGCCTGCTTCGGAGATAGCCTGACCCACGGTAGTCAAATGAAAGGCCAAGGCACAGCGACCGAGCAAACCTATCCAGCCTACCTGCACCGTATGCTCTCAGAAGACCCTCTGTACGACGTGGTGGTCTACGGAGATAGTTCTGCGGGTGTCGTGGCTGCTGTACAGGCAGCGCGGATGGGAAAGAGAGTCGTACTGATCAGCCCCCACGGGAAAGTGGGTGGCCTGACCGGCTCGGGACTCGGTGCTACGGACATCCCCGAGTTCCAATCAGTCGGAGGCATCTCGCGGGAGTTTTACCAACGCATCTTCAAGTATTATTCTGATCCGGCGGCCTGGCCCCGGGACAAGCCCGAATCCTATTTCGAATCAATTAGACATCGCGTGTTTACGGGGCGTAATCTAAATCTCAAGATGATGTGGGTCTTTGAGCCCAGCGTCGCACGATTGGTATTCGAATCTATGCTTGAAGAGGCAGGTGTCGTCGTCATCCGCAACGAGCGGCTGGATCTGGCCGATGCCGTTCGGATGGTCGACGGATCAATCCACTCGATCCGGATGGAGAGCGGACGCGAAATTCGTGGTCGTGTCTTTATCGACACCAGCTACGAGGGAGACCTGATGGCCAAAGCGGGGGTGTCCTACTTCGTCGGGCGAGAGCCCAACAGTCAATACGGCGAAACGCTCAACGGGATCCTACCCGGACCGGTCGTTGGAAAAGATGGCGTGTCTATTAGCCCGTACGTCGTCGAAAATGATCCCGATTCTGGTTACCTGCCCTATCTGCTGCCCGATACGCCCGGAAAGCGTGGGGAAGGCGATCGGCGAATTCAAGCGTACTGCTATCGCATGACACTTACCGATGCGAAAGAAAACATGCGGCGGATCACTAAGCCAGCCAACTACAACCCCCTTTGGTTCGAGCATTATGCACGTCTTCTGGCGATCGATCCTCATGCGGGGATCAATTCAGGGATCATCACCGTAACGCCGATGCCGAATCGGAAGATCGACATCAATCACTGCGATTTTGTCGGAGCTAATACCGAATGGCCGGAAGCCGGGTATGAGCGGCGAGCCGAAATCGCGCAGATGCATAAGGATTACGCGTTGGGAAAAGTGTGGTTCCTACAGAACGATCCGCGCGTTCCCCAACCCCTCCGCGATAAGATGGCGAAATATGGTTTACCGAAGGATGAGTTCACAGATACAGACAACTTCCCTTATCAGATTTACGTTCGCGAAGCCCGTCGCATGCAAAGCGACTATGTGATGATCGAGTTGGATATCATTGGCAAGCGTGCCTGTGATGACTCGGTCGGCGTGGGAAGCTATTGGTTCGACTCGCACGTGGTAAGCCGCTTTGTTGATGCTGAAGATAAGGTTAGGGAAGAGGGTGGGTTTTGGAAAAAGCGATACAACTACCCAATCAGTTATCGGTCACTCCGCCCTCGTAAGCATGAATGCACGAATCTGCTGGTGCCGGTGTGTCTGTCTGCCTCCCACGCGGCGTATGGTTCAATTCGCATGGAACCAGTCTACATGGTGCTCGGTCAATCCGCAGGAACCGCCGCGGCCATTGCGATCGAGAATGGTTCTTCTGTCCAGGATGTCGACTACACAGAGTTGCGTAAGCAGCTTTGGGCTGACGGCCAGATTCTCAAACCATGATTTCGATTCTGAAGGGTGTCGAAACATCCTTCAGGGAGATTGACAAATTTTCCAACTGAGGCGAGCGGAATCAGCCAGTCGTTGAATCCGCAGACTTCGAGGACAGCAATGAACGATTCGTTGTGCTCAATACGGCGTTGTTTGAGTTGGTCAAAGAATTGTAGAATCTTGCCTGGCCGAGTGGAGACCTGTCGAGCGAGCAGGACGTTGCCCTGCTGGTCTCTTAAGGAGACGGTCAGTTGTCGTGCATGTTGATCAATACCGAGAAATAGTATGGTCGTCCTGCTGTGAGAAGGAGTGAGTGTGATTTCCCAGTGATAGGAAAATCACAATTGCCACACAAAGCAACTCTTTCATCGATATCAAAGGTGTCCAGTTACTCGGGATCGACCACCTTTGGTTGAGTATTAGCCCGCATGTCCTTGAAGCGGAAGCCACCATCGACTGGGAGGATGGCTCCGGTGATATATTCAGCAGCGTCCGACACCAGAAACGCGGCAGCCCGGCCGATGTCTTCCGGCAGGCCGAGACGCCCCCACGGCAGATCGGTTCCCGCCGCATTGATGACAGCATCTGAGAATATGCGGCGTTCGTTCGGCGTGTCGATCCAGCCAGGCTCGATGGCATTGACGTTGATACGGTGAGAGACCAGCTCAACAGACATGCTGTGTGTGAGATGATTCAGTGCAGCCTTAGCAGCTCCATACGGAGCACACCCCTCAAACGGCATCTCAGCCTGGACGCTGCTGATCAACAGAATTTTTCCACCGCGTCCACGGTTTACCATCTGTCTGGCCGCCGCCTGACAAAGGCGGAATCCTGACTTGAACGTCCCCTCGATCGTTCGATCGAGTTCGTCCAACGGATAATCGAGAAACCCGCACCGCACACTGTACGCGGGATTGCTGATCAGGATATCGATCGCTCCTGCTCGCTCCATAGCATCCCGGACGATCGATTCCGGGCCATCCGATGAAAACACGTCCGCTTCCACTGGCCAACCCTCTCGCCCGAGCGAACGAATTTCCTCCACCGTTTCCAGCAGTTCCTCACTACCAGGGCGGTCGTTCAGAACAAGATCGGCACCACATCTTGCCAGCTCGAGCGCACACGCCCTGCCGATGCCCTGTCCAGCCCCGGTCACAAGGGCTTTTCTGCCGTCGAGTCGGATCATTTCAAACAAGCTCATCGTAGCGTCCTATATCCTGCTGCAGTGCGGATGACCAGCTATGGAACTCGCTGCTGTTCACAAGCAGTTGAGCCCCCTGCGACTTTCGCAACTGCATTTCGTCGAAGGCGATTGTTGGCCCACCAAAGGCGACACCGTGTTTTCTGCAAGCGGCGGCAACGATCTCCCAGGCCTCATCGAGTGACATTTCAACACTCTGTCTCAGCCGCAGTCCCAGGTCGCCCGGACCTAAAAACAGCATGTCAACGCCTTCCACAGCGGCGATCTCTTCCACGTTTCGCACGGCTTCGGGAGTTTCGATCTGAACGCAGAGAAAAGTCTCCCGGTTCGCCCACGCCACGTAGTCGTCGGCATCGTGAATGTGGAAATCGGCGTCGAGACCCGCGTTGTCAATTCCCCGGTCTCCGATCGGCGGAAACTTTACCGCATCGACCAGCGCCTTCGCTTTCTTGGGCGTCGACACGAACGGAATCATCAGACCCGCGGCGCCGTCTTCGAGGTACCGGTACAGCCCGGTTTTCTCAAGCGTTGGCGGCCGAAGCATAATGTCGATGTCATATAGGTGTGAAATCGCCAGCAGGTACTGCGTCTCTCGAAGCGTCAAAGCCCGATGCTCGAGATCCAGCCAGATGCAATCGTAGCCGACGCGAGCCGCATGGCAGATATAGGCCGGGATAAAATGGCCCAACACGCAGGTCCGAATGACTTCTTCGTTTCGAATCCTGGCCAGCGTCTTACTTTTTCTCACTTGGGTATTTGTCCTTGTTGGGGAAATCGAATTCATGAAGGAAAGGACGAACGAAGTCCGGCCTTCTTAAATCACAGATCAAAAATCAATAGTCGCCAATCGCTATTCAGTTCTTCTTATGATCGGCCTTCTTGGCCAGGTCCAGCAGCGATTGCGCTGCGCGAATCCGAGCGTCGAGGTCGAGATCGTTGAGTTGCTTGATCAATTTCGGCGCGAGCGAAACCGCGCGAGCGTCTCCAGCAAAAGTGGCTGCGTGGGCGCGAATGTCAGGATCGTCGGAGTCGAGATTTTTGCTCAACAAGTCCAGCCCAGCCTTGTCCCCCAACGCCGCCAACGCATGGTTGAGGAAGGCTTTGTTCATCGGCGTTGATGCGTCTGACAACCGAGCGCGAATCGGCTCGATGTCCGACTTATCGCCGACGCGAGCCAGAATCCAGGCTGCAATTCGAAACGTGTCCTCGTCGTTCGACGTCAGGCTCTCGCGTAAAAGCGACATCGCCTCGTCATCTCCCGCTTTGGCGAGAGCGGCGGCGGCCATCAGCCGTAGTGGCGGGGTCTTCCCTTCCCGGAACGCCCGCTCCAATTGCGTACGTTCGGCCAGGCCGCCAACTTTGAAAAGGCTTTCAACTGCGTGAATATGACCGAAATCATCCTCGCCCGCCAGAATGTCGAGCATAATCTGCTCTCTGGCTGGATCGCCCGCGCGTACGAGTTCCCGTGACAGGCCGCAAAGCTGTTGATCATCCCAGTTGTCAGCCGCCAGCATGGATTCGAGATATTCACGTACCTCCGCACCATGTCCGCCGATAGTAAGCCCCTCTGCAGCATGCATCGCAGGCCAGAATTCATCGGAACGGAGTCCTTCACGCAAAACTCTGATGCACTTGGCGTGCGTGGTATCATCAAGCTGGATGTGTTGATGCGGCTTCCAGATTGTGAGCAATGCGAGGACAAAAACCGACATTACGGCTGCGGGGATCCACTTGAGCCAGGCCCAATTCGGCAGGAGCCGACAGGCGAGCCAGCCCACGGCCAGATTCACAACGAGCGAGACCGGCGCCATCCAGATGAAACTCACCGGATCGGTGCCGGTGTCTGCACGATAGCCGAAGATCGGTCCAGAGAAGCCAATCAACACCGCCACAATCGTTCCTGCGGCGCAGCCCAGCCAAACGCCCTGCTGTCTGGCGTTCCTGACAAACAACGCGAAGACAAAGAGCGCGAAAATGTGCGGCGGAAGCAAATTAACCGTCTTGTTGGTAATGGCAAGGATGTTTCCAGGCACGAATTTAACCAATGTGCTCGTAGCGATAATGATGGCCCCAATCAAAACCGCCAGGATTCTCGCGCGACGAAAGCGGCGACGTTCTTCATCCTCATCTGTTTCTTTGCCCGTTCTTGTAGTTGAGGAGAAGTCCGAAAGAACAACGGCAGTAATCGAATTGATCCCAGAATCAATGCTCGACATCGCTGCGGCACAAATCGCCGCCACCACCAAGCCTGTAACGATCGGTGGCAGACCTGTCGCGATAAAGTGCGGGAAGATTTTGTCGGCATTGCCTTTGAGCGAGAGTTTGTCGCCCAAGTCATTCGGATTCGCATCGTAGAATCCCAGCAACGCAAAACCGGCGAGCAGGAGCGTCAGTGACACGATCGTGCCGACGATCAGGTTGACCCCAATCGATTTTCTCGCCGCTTTTAGATCCTTCGTCGCCATGAATCGCTGTACTGACACTTGGTCGCCGCCATACGTCGCCACCATCCAGACAATCATCGAAAGTAAAACGCCGACCAGCGACATCCGAACCGCAGGATCGAAACTCATGACCGGCTGGCGATCCCACTCCGGATGCCACTGTGTCGGGAACCAGCCGAACCCGCCCATGTGCCATGTCACCATTCCAATGACGAGCACCGCACCGGTGTAGAGCAGCACCGTCTGGATCGCGTCGGTAATGACGACCGCCCGCAACCCGCCCAACGACGTGTAACCGACCGCGATGGTTCCCGCGAAAAGCACAATCAATGGCTCCCAGGTTTCGTCGACACCAAATATGATCGCCAGAGCGGAGGCTGCAAAATAGATCAGGATCGACATCCACACCAATCGAAGCAGGATGAACATGGCTCCGCCCAGAAGCCGCGTTCCGCGTCCCAGATTTTGCTCCAGCAACTCGTAGGCACTTGTTACGCGATGCTTCATGTAGACTGGTAGCAGCCAGTATGCCACAAGCGCGTAGACGATGGGATATCCGATGAGGTTGACTACGAATGCGGGCCCTTTGCCGATTGCCTCACCAGGAAGCGAAAGGTAGGAGATCGTACTTAGCAGCGTGGCGAACAGCGAAACGCCGATCAGGAAGCTGTTCATCCCACCTGAACCGGTGAAATACTCTTTGGTGTTCGCCTGTTTGCGGCCAAGATGCCAACCGAGAGCCAGCGTACCCAGGGCGTAGATCGCAATGATGATCCAGTCCGCCACAGTGAGTCCACTGGCAGCTGCAGTTTGCCCTGTTTCCTCGCCAAACACAGTGGTGGGAACCAGGCAAATCGCCAGAGCCAACATACCCGGTAATCGAAAGGACCCCACTTGCTCAATCCTCATTTTCTAACGGCGCCTCAGAAATCTACCAGTCATCGATTGCATCGGCATCCAGCATCTGGCACTCAAAATTCGTGTTCATTCGATCGACGGCGATGGCATCTTTGAATCCCGTGCCGGTCACGCAACAGACTATGACTGCATCGGGCTTTAATTCTCCGTTGGCAGCGGCTGTCAGTGCTCCGGCAAGAGCAACAGCTCCAGCTGGTTCACTAAAGATTCCCTCTTCACGAGCCAATCGTTTCTGGATTTGCCACACAAAGTCATCGGAAACCACGTGTCCCGATCCGCCAGTGGCACGACATTCTTCAATTGCCAGGTGTCCATCGACGACGCTCGCCACTTGAAGTCCGCTGACTTTCGTCGTGCATTCAACTTCCACGGCTTTGTCGGCTCCATTTCGAAGCGGACCAGCAATCGTGTCGTTACCTTCCGGTTGAACACATTCGACAGCGGGCAGTTTTGCCAACCGTCCCCGGTCAAACATCAGTTTCAAGCCTCTTGCGACGGCAACACACATTCCGCCGCCTCCGGCAGGGCAAAAGACGTGGTCGATCTCACCGGAAAGTTGTTCGGCCAGTTCAAACGACAACGTCTTTACGCCCGACATTCCCAGCGGGCTGTAGACGAATGCACTGATTTGCAAGGCCGAGTCGGAGCGCTGGCCGAGCCGTTTAAGGCGACAAAACACGTCGGTCGTGGTCTCCGCATGTGTGCCAAACCCTCGAATACGGGCAACCTTTGCACCATAAGCCATCATCTGCGACATCTTGCCCGGAGGAGTGCCTTCCACTAAAGCAATGCGGCATTGAATCCCGGCTGCCGCACAATAGGCAGCCAGCGCGGCTCCCGTGTTGCCGCTTGATGTGGCGATACACTTGCTCTGTCCAGCAGCGAGCATGTGCGAAATTGCACCGAATGCGAATCGGTCTTTGTAAGACCCGGTCACATTGCCGGATTCCAGCTTGAAGTACAGATTGCTGAGGCCCGAATCCCGTCCTATGCGTTTTGAACGAATCAGTGGAGTGTCACCTTCGCCCAGAGTCAACCTTGCTCGTTCCGGAACGTGTTCGATCAGATCAGCCCAGCGCCAGATCGTCATGAACAGAATCCTACGAAAATGAGTGAGTCAAAGTATTCCGTGTCGTCGGAAGTCCTCGGCCACAGGGACTCCCTTGGCCAATCCGTCTCGGACAGTATCTTCTTCATCTTCTTCGTTGACCTATTCACTCACGCGGTGCACGGCCTGGTCGACCACTTCAGAAAGAACGATGCCGACGCCGTCGAGATCGCCCAGAATTAGTAGGTCGCCATGCTTTGTTTCGACCTTCGCATCCCGCCAAGTTGTCGGGGTCGAGCGCAGCCAACCAACACCCGGCTCTGATAGATTGTTTCTCCCCATCTCATACTCAAGGGTTTGCTAAATCAGGCAAAGTTGTTTAATCGAGGATGCAGGTCTTGTTTCGCTCATTATCGTACATAAATAGAGATCTAGACGCAACCTGTGCGAACACACGTCAGATAGATGGATGTGCTCGATGCGCCGGGGAATTCTTCACTGCAGCAGAATGCTGAGAAGTCGAAAGATCAACATCATATTTACGTTACAAAATCAGCAGCGAGAAATAGAACCTTAGGACTTCGCCTCATAGCAGCTCAGACGTTTCACGGGCCGCATCCGCATCCGGCAGCGACCTCCAATCGCGTCGGGAAAGCAATTCACCGCTCGCTTCACGTCAGTGTGAAACCGCCATCGATGACCAATGTTGCACCAGTCATGTAGCGGGCGGCATCACTGGCGAGATAGACTGCGAGAGGACCAAGATCTTCCGGCTGGCCGTAGTCGCCCATGGGAATCTGTCGACGAAATGAGTCGATGATTTCCGGATTCTGTTCGCACCAGCGAACGTTCGGCTCGGTCATGAATCCGCCCGGGCAGATGGCGTTGACCGTAATTCCGTGCGGTGCCCAGTCGACAGCCGCTGCTCGTGTGAACTGAATGACTGCTGCCTTGGCTGTCTCGTAGCTGCGGCCGCCAATTGAACGGTGCACGACCATTCCAGAAACCGACGCGACGTTGATAATCCGACCACCCTGGCCACGTTCGATCATGGCTTTTCCGATTTCACGCGTGCAGAGTATAGTACTATTGAGGTTGAGGTCGAGGATCGTCTGCCACTGTTCCAGCGATTGCTCAGTAAGTGGCACATCAATGCGGCGACCGCCGACGTTATTGATCACGATGTCGATGGGACCGTGATCCTTCAGAACCTTCTCGCACATCTGCGAGCAGGCATTGAGATCTCCTACGTTGGCCTGAATCGGCGTCGCAATCCGACCGAGTGAGCGAATTTCTTCAGAAGTTGCTTCCAGACTCTCAGGATCACGACCGACAAGCACCACGTCTGCTCCGGCATCTGCGATGGCAAGGGCCATTTCTTTCCCAAGGCCGCGGCTGCCACCGGTAATTAACAATCTGCGACCATTGAGACGAAATCGATTCAAAATACTCATGCAATACGTTGTCCTTATCGTTCTTCGATTAAACCTTACTCGATCGTTCTCACACCAAAATCCCCGGTAGGTCTGGTCAGGCCGTCGGCATTTCTGTCGCGATCAGACTGTAACCAGTGATCGTCCGCCTCTTCTCTCTGAACATCAATCTGAAATACCTCCGGTAGATACACAGCAACGACTCACTCCGCAGACGCGTTGATTCGCCACCTGAAACAGCGTAGCATGATCGACCAGACGCTCCACCTCAATGAACCAGGTTTCCTCAGAATAGATTTCTTCATGACAGCGATTCGACCCATTGATGATTTGATCGGCCTGCCGATCGACGAGCTTGACACTCCAGCCCTACTTTTGGACCGGGCCGCTCTCAACCAGAATCTCACGACGATGGCGGACTATTTTCGTGACCGATCCGCAAACCTCCGACCACATTTCAAGAACCATAAATGCACCCAGCTGGCACGGCTTCAACTGGAAGCAGGCTCCGCTGTCGGTATGACCTGTGCCAAGCTTGGAGAGGCGGAGATTTTGGCGGCAGCTGGAATCGAGAATATTCTGATCGCAAATCAGGTCGTAGGTCGCAGTAAGATGGAGCGACTGACACAAGTTGCACGTCGTGCCCGACTCAGCCTTGCGGTCGATCACGTTGACCAGATCCAGGCCATTTCAGAGGCCGCCGTTCGAGCGGATGTTCAGATTGGTGTTCTCGTGGAAGTGGACATCGGGATGGGACGCTGCGGGGTCGCGTTTGGGGAGCCTGCGCTACAACTGACTCGAAATGTTATAGACAGCCCTGGCATCCTGTTTGGCGGTCTGCAGGCTTTTGAAGGTCATCTGATTTACATTCAGGACGCCAACGAGCGGCGTGAGCGAACGATCGCTGCTATGCATCGCGCGATTAAGACGCGGCAGTTGATCGAAGCAGCAGGGATTTCAGTTAACGTGATCAGCGGTGGTTCCAGTTCGACATACCAGTTCATTTCTGACCTGCCCGGCGTCGATGAGATTCAGGCGGGGACCTATGCGACGATGGATTGTGCCTATCGAAAGGTTTCGCCTGAGTTTCAACAGGCGTTGTCCGTTCTGACTCGCGTGATCAGTCGTCGGTCGCCCGGCACTGCCGTCCTCGATGTCGGGGTGAAGGGAGCCGGTAATGAATTTGGTCTGCCTGAAATCAAAGGGTACCCGGACCTGGTGATTCCGTTCTTCAAGTCCGAGGAACACTGCGTCGTAAACGAAGCGCCCGACTGGATGATTGGACAGACGGTGGAACTGATCCCGAGCCACGCGTGCACAACGTGCAATCTTTACCGTCAGTTTCATGTTCACGAAAACGGCCAGATCGTGGACGTCTGGCCAATCGAAGCTTCCGGAATGTTAACCTGACTGCAGAGCAGAGTAGTCCGCTTCCTAACGGGCGCGCTTGTTTGCCGAATTGGAAGAATTTATCCGCCATTGAACCACGCCGAAATCGGTTGCTGTCCCCAACAAAAGACAAGTTCGTTTCCAATTTCACTTCGTGCACGTCATCATGGAGACGAAGCACGTTCGCTGGTTTTGATTGGGAGCAAAAAAATGATCCGAATAATCGTATTCTGCATTGGTGTAACCGCAGTGGCGTCTGCATTTGCGGAAGACTGGCCTCAATTTCGGGGGCCGAACTGCACCGGGATTTCGACGGCGGCCGCTCCGCTTCCCGTGGACTTTTCTGAAACGGAAGGTGTAACGTGGACGGCAAAACTCGGTGATGGGATCGGCTGTCCGGTTGTTGCGGCTGGCCGAGTATTCACGTCAGCAATGGTAGACGATGAAACCGTGGGGCTGTTCGCGTTCGATGCCGCTACTGGCGACGAACTCTGGCATCGCACGTGGCCGGTCGGTGATATCGGCGATACACACAAGACGAACAGCCACGCCAGTACGACACCGGTCGCCGATGCCGAACGCGTCTATTTCTACTTCGGCACACTCGGAATGATCACCGTCGATGCGATGACCGGAAAAGACGTGTGGAGAAAGGAGCTTCCGGTTCCTTACTTCGTCTTTAAATGGGGAGCAGGCATGTCGCCGGTACTGTACCGCGACCTGTTGCTATTTTGTCAGGATGACGATCTCAACCCGGCATTCTATGCATTTGACAAACGCACAGGGAAGTTGAAATGGAAGGACGACCGCAATGACATGTCCGTTAATTATTCTCATCCGGTCATCTGCAAGACTGACGAAGGCGACGAGATTGTTGTCGCCGGAACCGGGATTCTGGTGGGATATGATCCGACAAACGGCAAACGGCTGTGGCAGGCTAAGACGCTCCTGAGGAACATCAAGACCACGCCGGTCTGCAAAGATGGTGTAATCTACATTTCGCTGCAGAGCGGTGGCATCGCCAATCAGTGGCTGGCGTCAGTTGACCGAGCCGAAACGGGTAACAACGACGGTAAACTGACACGCGAGGAAATTCAGGCGTTCGTGGGAAATCGGACCGTGCCAGAAAAGTTCTTTGAGAAAACCTTTGGTCGCGGTGACCTGGACGGTGACGGGGATCTTGAGGGACGCGAACTGGATATCGCCTTCCTGCACAGTGAGAACTTTGCTGGAGCAAGCTATGACGCGAAGAATCCGGCTGCCGAGTTCATTCTGGCCGTGAGGGGTGGCGGTCGTGGAGATGTGACAGACACGCACGTGTTGTGGAAGCATTCGACCAAACACACCGATCACATTGTTTCACCGATCATCTTGGATAACCGAATGCTGCTGGTTAAGTGTGGCGGAATTGCAACGTGCTTTGATACTGGCAATGGAGATAAGATCTTTGGGCCGGTGCGAATTGGAAATGAAGGCGACTATTTCGCTTCGCCGATTTGCGGTGACGGCAAGATCTACGTTGCCAGTGAGAACGGAAAAATCGTCGTGCTGCGAGATTCTAATGAACTGGAGGTGCTGGCAGTCAACGACATGGGAGATTCAATCCTTGGCACACCCGCCATTGCAGATGGCGCACTGTTTGTGCGAACACGAAAGTCGCTAATGAAGATCCAGTAAGGTCGAAGGCCCGATGGTGCAATGCTTTGCCTACGGTGTCGCGAAGGCTAGGCTGAACTTCATGATGCGTTCGATCGCGTTTGAATTGGCGACGCAAAGCATCAACGTGAATGAGATTGAAACCGCTTAGATCGACACGCCCGGCGAACACTTCATTTTCAGAGAAGAAACGATTGCAGAGAGGATTCCCGATTGCCGATGAAACGCATTGGGCTGCCTGAAAACATCGGAAAAGCAGCCGCCTTCCTATGTTCTTCTAAGGCGGATTACATCAGAAGGACAGTGTAATCTGATGATGGACTTTCCGATATGAGCACTGTAAGACCAACAAAATAACTCCGTTAAAGCGTTCCGTTTAATGTCCTTCAGATTTCGACAACAACAATTCAGAGGCCCCGCATCAGGTCCTCACCTGTTGATTACCGGCGGTGTTCATGGTGACGAATTCGAGCCGATCGCGGCTATTCGCAGGCTGGCCGGAATGCTGGCGACCAGTAACAGCGTGTCACAAACGCCTGACGCCCCTGCATCGGCCCCGCCATCTGACAAGGTCACGCTGCTGCGCGGCACTTTGACACTCGTGCCATGTGTCAACGAAGAGGCGTTTCTGCTCGGAAGTCGATGCGCGGCCGACAACCTTGACCTGGCGAGAACGTGTCCCGGTCGACCGGACGGCAGCGTCACCAAGCAGGTCGCCCACGATCTGAGTCAATTGATCCGCAACGCGGACTTCTACATTGATCTGCATACCGGCGGAACCGAATTCTCAATCCTGCCGCTTTCCGGTTACGTACTGCATTCCGATCCGGCGGTTCTGGAACATCAAAGACGTATGGCGCGAGCCTTTCAACTTCCCCTGATCTGGGGAACGTCACCGGAATTGGAAGGGCGTTCGTTATCTGTCGCACGTGATGCCAATGTTCCAGCCATTTACTGCGAACATGGCGGAGCGGCGAGCTGTTCACCAGCGGGAGTTGTTGCCTACGTTAACGGGTGTTTGAACGTTCTGGGTTTGCTTGAGATGATCGACAGACCGTCTGTGGATCTGTCCGTTCCACAGTTGGTCGAAGAGCCGCAGCCAGACTCTGGGCATCTGCAGATCTGCAATCCGTCGCCAGTGGATGGATTCTTCGAACCCGCCGTCAGTCTTGGCGACAAAATCGACGCCGACGCCCCGATTGGAAGTGTAATCGACCTGTGCAACGATGAGACACACGTGGTTAGAAGCCAGCATTCGGGAATAGTACTGATGCTGCGCACATTTCCTCGCGTTCGCGCGGGTGACTCAGTCGGTGTTGTTCTGGCGGAAGAATCGAACGAAAGAAGTGATCTACAAGAGTCGGATAAAGGCGAGCCGCAGGTGTGAGCGGCTTGTTGTTAAAATTGAATATACAGGCCGTCACACCTACGGTTCGCCAAAGAAATTTCCAGACTGCTACAGTTCCAGCGGGAAGTTTGTGAGTCGTTCCACACCATCACTGGTGACGAGATAGTTCTGTTCGAGTCGGATGCCGGCCTTCAATTCATCGGTGTAGAGACCAGGTTCTGCGGTAAAGCAATCGCCTTCTGCAAACGTATCGTCCCACTTTGGATTCAGGTGCGGTGCCTCGTGAGGAAACAGCCCGAAACCGTGACCAAGATGATGAAAGAAGGCACCTGGTCGGAATTCATCCAGCATCGCCTGAGCCTGCGTAAACAGCTCACGACATGACACGCCCGGTTTGACCGTTCGTTCGACCATCTCCAGGACAGCGACGATAGCTTCCCAGGCTTCGTACTGTTTATCCATGGGTCTTTTGTTGACCGAGAAGGTTCGGCAGTTGTCGGCGTAGTAGCCTCGGTATGCAGGACCAAGATCCAGAATGAAGAGTTCGCCGTCCCGTGCGTCGCGATTGCGCGGGGGTCCGCCGGGCGAGGCACATTGAAAGTCGTTGCCTAGCGCAGTTAGCGGTTCTCCCGCCACTTCAACAGCCGCCGCATGCAGTTGATTGTAGACCTCCAGTTCATTAATTCCAGGTTCGATGATCTCGCGAGCCCGGTGATACATCGCATCCGTGCAGCCAATGGCTCGGCGAATCATTTGCAATTCATCCAGATCCTTCTTCCGCCTGAGCTGCCAAAGATCCGGTTCAAGATCGATAACGTGCTCCGAATTTAGCGTGGTCGGTGACAGATGCAGACCAGTGACGGAGCCCTCTACTGCGATCGAACTTTGCAGATGACCACATGCTTCTACAAGAGCTGTCAAAGCAGACTGCTGCTGCTCCTGGCGCAGGGTGCAGTGCCACTGAGCTTCGAAGGTCACACATTGGTCAACGCTGGCATCAGCCGGTTCCTCGTTAGGAGCTGCAAGAACGCATTCGCCGGTCGCTTCGATGCAGACAGCAGCCTGCATCAGCCGGTGAGGGCGAAATCCAGTGAGGTATTGGATATTCTCATGCGTCACAAAGATAGCTCGATCGACTGGCAGCTGCTCCATTAATTTGCAAACGCGGGCCTGTCTTTGTCGACAATACTCGGCTGATAGAGAAATCTGTTCGTTCGACATCATTAATCTCGACAGGCAACAGAGGCACAGATGGCTTTTATGGGCGGACCGGGAAATTCGCGAGTCTTGTCTCCCAGAGCAAATGATGCCCGAACAGCATATGAAGATATCAATATCGAACAACGCCGTCATCTGTGG
The DNA here is from genome assembly GCF_007859715.1 of Rubinisphaera italica. Classification (NCBI taxonomy): domain Bacteria; kingdom Pseudomonadati; phylum Planctomycetota; class Planctomycetia; order Planctomycetales; family Planctomycetaceae; genus Rubinisphaera; species Rubinisphaera italica. Next base: position 1,948,024 of record NZ_SJPG01000001.1, on the reverse strand, counting down.
GCTTCGGATGACTGAATCGAAGCAGGTGTTTAGTCATCAAACCGTTTGGCTGACCAACGTTGAGTGGATAATGTTGAAGGAAAAGTCGGAACAGTAACGCAGCCGTTACTGGCAGCGTGGACTAACCGTGTTGGTCATGATAAATTGAGATAACAACAACGGAAAATTTTGAGCAACATCTAATGAAACAAATCTTGATCATTGGCGGTGGATCTATCGGAGAACGGCATGTTCGCTGTTTTCAGCAAACAGGTCGCGCCCGTGTTTCCCTTTGCGAAATGCGCGAAGATCTCCGCAAGGATGTCTCGGAGCGTTATGGTCTGAATCAGTGTTTTTCATCTCTGGACAAAACGTTACAGAACGCAGCTTTTGACGCGGCCGTCATCTGCACGCCTGCCAATATGCACATTCCAATGGCGCTGGACTTGGCTGCCGCCGGTTGCGGCATGCTCATCGAAAAGCCGCTCAGTACTTCGCCGCAGGGAACCGAACAGTTACAAGCGGCCATATCGTCCGCACAGCTTCCCGTGTCAGTTGCCTATGTGCTTCGCCAGCATCCTGCTCTTCAGTCGTTGAAGAAAAGCGTGGATGAAGGACGTTTTGGACGCCCCGTGCAGATCGTGTTCGTCGGCGGACAGCACTTTCCGTATTATCGACCGGCGTATCGGGAAATCTACTACACCCGACACGAAACCGGCGGTGGAGCGATTCAGGATGCGTTGACGCATATGGTCAACGCAGCAGAATGGATTGTTGGGCCGATCACCCGTCTGAGCGCGGATGCGGAACACTGTGTTCTGGATGGAGTCGACGTGGAAGACACAGTTCACATGATGACTCGACACGGCGATGTCCTCGGTTCCTTCAGTCTGAATCAGCACCAGCCGCCTAACGAATCGACGTTGACGGTGATCTGCGAAAACGGCGCGGCCCGTTACGAAGCTCATCATTGTCGGTGGCTGTCGTGCACAGAACCGGGTTCGGAATGGACTGTTGAGGAGACATTTCAAATCGAACGTGACGATTTGTTTATGAGTCAGGCCGAAGGTTTTTTGAATCAACTGGATGGAAACGTTGACCCAGCCTGCTCGATCAACGAGGCGATTCAGACGCTGCGAGTCAATCTGGCCGCTCTGGAATCCGTCAGAACCGCTCGTTGGGTAAATATATGATTGAATCAACCGTTCAGAGACTCTTCGACATGTCAGGACGAACCGCGCTCGTGACCGGTGCGACTGGTTACCTGGGCGGCGCGCTCGCCCGAGCACTCGCGGAAGCGGGCGCAACAGTGGTCGCCGCCAGTCGTGAGTTGTCGCGTGCACAAGACGTTGCGAAATCACTTCCTGGAGATCAAACACACTTTGGCGTGGAAATCAATCAGCTTGACGAAGCCTCGATCAACAACGGTTTCGCAGCAGCGGTTGATGCCGCGGGCTGTGTGGACGTGATGGTCAACAACGGACAGCAGGGCCATGCGATGGATCTGACGGACGTGACGGCTGAAGCCTTCAATGAGGATCTGCAAAACGCGACCGGTTACTTTCTGCTGGCACGCCACCTTCGCGATCATGTCGTATCACGAGGAGTGCCCGGCTGCGTGGTGATGATCGGATCGATGTACGGCGTCGTCGGATCGTATCCGGATGCTTATGAAAACATTTGCACCGCCAGCCCCGTTCAGTATCACACGCTGAAAGGCGGAATCATTCATATGACCAGACACCTGGCCGTTTACTGGGCGAAAGACAATGTCCGGGTGAATTGTCTGAGCCCAGGACCGTTTCCGTCATCTGGAGCACCAGCGGAGATGGTCGAGCGATTGAAACGGAAAAGCCCGGTTTCGCGAATGGGCAATCCGGAAGAACTGAAGGGACCACTGCTTCTTCTTGCCAGTGATGCAGGCAGTTATATGACCGGTCAGAATCTGCTGGTCGATGGCGGCTGGACGGCGTGGTAGAAGTTTTGAACATCGTTTCGCAAAGGACCAGGTTGATGAGATTTATGATTCGAATCGGACTTCTCGCTTCGGGTGCCCTGTTGCTCCCGTGGTTGGCGATTGCAAGCGGGGCAGATACCATTGAACTGGATTCCAAGACACACAAGCGATGCGTCGATGTTCTTCGGGCTGGACTGCACAGCGATGACTTCTGGCCCTCAATACATGCAGCGGAAGGATTGACGCTCGGCGGATACGGCGAGGAAGTCATCCAGTTTCTTCAGCCGAAATTCAATACGGAAACGGACGACCAGCGTCGCTGCGGAATTGCTCGAGAACTGGTTCGTGCCGGGGATCGACAATACGCACGAATCATGCTCGACATCCTTGCTGGCAGCGAGACGTACGGACATGTTCACGCTGCCGAAAGTCTCTACAAAGTTGTGGAAATCGGTGACGGCACAGCGATGAGGAACGCTTTCGAGCAGGACGGAAACGTGAGCCTCAAGCTGATGGCCTCCGGTGCTCTGGGGCGCTGCGGGAATCCTCAGGCGATGGCGTACTTACGGCAATCGGTTCGCAGCGACGATCCGGAAGTCCGAAGAATTGCCGCGTGGATTCTCGGCCGCATCGGAGCCCGAACGGACATCTCCACACTGAAGCAGCAACTTCCCCGGAGCGACGAAAAACTGCTGCGGGCATACATGCAACATTCGCTGGCTGCACTGGGCGATCCAGACGGACTAGAAGAACTGGCCATAAATCTCACAGACTCTGACCCAGCCGTACGCACATACGCCGCCACGTTTGCCGGAGATGCACGAGCTGTCGAAGTCGCCGACACGCTGAAACACATGCTGGACGATTCCCACCCCGATGCCGCCATCCGCGCGGCACAGTCGCTGCTGGTGCTTTCCTCGCCTGCACCGGCTGACTCCGCAGAAGATATTTCTCAACTGTTGTATCGGGCTACGGAAAGCAACCCACGCTATACGGAAGGATCGATCCTCGCGTTGAATAGCGGCGAACTGCTGTTTGCCGTCACCGAGTTTCGTGACACAACCAGCGATTTCGCCAAAGCTCGCATTGTCAGTCGACGCTCTTCCGATGGGGGACACACCTGGTCGGAAAAATCCGTGCTGCAGGAAAACACGGGAGGCATGAATGTGATGAGCGTCACACTTCGCCGTCTGCCCAACGATTCCATCGCCATGTTCTACCTGCAGAAAAACAGTCACAGCGATCTGCGGCTTTACATTCGTGTGTCGAACGACGAAGCTGCCAGTTTCGGTGAACCGGTTCTTGTGACAAGCAACGACGGCTATCATGTTGTCAACAACGATCGCGTCACGATCCTGAAGTCGGGGCGGTTACTGGCCCCCGCAGCGTCAACGCCCGACGTGCAGAAGGTCAATCACTTCGTTTCTCATTGTTACATCTCGGACGACAACGGTGTCACCTGGCGCAACGGTCAGGGACAAGTCGATGCCGACCGCCGTGGAGCAATGGAACCGGAAGTGATCGAACTGAACGACGGGCGGATTCTAATGCTGATCCGCACGCAGCTCGGTTACATCGGCAAAAGCTATTCCGAGGACAGCGGCGAGACATGGAGCGAGATGACGTCACTGGGAGTTCGAGGCCCGGAGGCTCCGGCAACAGTGCGGCGCATTCCTTCCACTGGTGACCTGCTGATGATCTGGAACAATTGTTATTCGGAGGGCACTGATCACGGCGGAAAGCGAACGCCACTGACTGCTGCGGTTTCCCGCGATGAAGGCCAGTCGTGGACGGTCGTTGGCGACCTCGAAACTGATCCGCAGAAAACCTTCTCCTACACCAGTCTCATATTTGTTCGCGACCGAGCCGTGATGAGTTACTGGGAAAGCGGACCTGCGTCCGGGCAGCTTTCCTGCCGTTTTCGTTCGCTGCCCATCGCATGGTTTTACAAAGACAGAGAGTAACCCGAGATATGCCCGAACAGTCATATGCCCCGATCGTTGATGGAGACTTCTGGCAGGACGCCGGTCCGGCAGAATTCGTAGTCACTAACCCTGCGACCGGTGAGTCGCTGGGACGCGAAACCGAATGTGACACCTCGGCGGTCGGGAGAATCGTCGAATCCTCGAAACGCGCCTTTCAGCAACCGACATGGCAGAAGATGTCTGCGGCGGAACGCGGACGGATGTTACTCAAACTAGCCGATCTTGTTGAGCAGAACGCTGAGGAACTTGTCCAGACAGAATTGCAAGACACCGGCAAACCGGTCACGCAACTCCGCGCGGGCGAACTGCCTCTAACGGCGGATATCATCCGCTTCTACGCAGGTGCGGCCGACAAAATCGAAGGGTCCATCAAATCGGGAACGCCAGGCGAAGTGCTGATGCAGATGTATGAGCCTTACGGCGTGGTCGCCGGAGTTCTCCCTTGGAACTACCCATTAGTGAATGCCGCACTGAAGGCTGCGCCAGCAATTGCGACCGGTAATGCCATTGTGCTCAAGCCGGCACAGGAAACTCCGATGGGGACGCTGGCATTCGCAAAGCTGTGCATTGAAGCGGGGATTCCACCCGGGATCGTCAACGTTGTGCTGGGAAGCGGTTCAAAAACGGGCCAGGCACTCATTGAACATCCGGATGTCAGCAAGATCTCGTTCACGGGTTCCACTGCTGTCGGAACGCACGTTCAAAAAACTGCCGCCAATCAGATGAAAATGGTCAATCTGGAATGTGGCGGAAAGAACGCGCTGATCGTCTTTGCCGACGCCGACTTGGAGCGTGCCGCGGAAGCGGCTTTGTTGAGCGGCTTTGTCAACGCGGGCCAGCTTTGCGTCTCCTGTTCGCGCGTGCTGGTCGAATCCTCCATTGCCGCGGAATTCGAAACTCTGCTGACGCAGCGTGCTTCAAAGATCGTGATGGGGAATCCGCAGGATGAGACCACACTTGTGGGGCCCATGATTACGCGGGCGCAGTACGACACAGCTCTGCGATATCTCGATGAAGCATTGAATTCGGAATGCCGAATTCTGGCCGGAGGTTCCGCAGCAACCATGGCCGCACCGTGTGAGCACGGCAACTGGATTCAACCTACGCTCGTGTCCGGTGTTCAGCCGGGCATGAAAGTTCACGATGAGGAAATCTTCGGTCCGGTACTAAGCGTCGTTCACTTTGCCGACGAAGCGGAGGCGATCAGCATCGCCAACTCCGTGAGCTACGGTCTGTCCGGTTCTGTCTGGACCAGGGACGGCTCCAGGGCGCTGCGGGTTTCCAAGGCGCTCGACACTGGTATCTGCTGGGTCAATACGATGTTGTCCGGTTACCCGCAGATCTCTCTGTCGCCACACAAACTGAGCGGAACCGGCGTTGAACTGGGCATGGAAGGCATGCGCGCGTACCTGAAACGCAAGAGCATCGTGATTGGTATTGAAGACGACGCGCCTGTCGGCTGGGGCCTCGGATGACACTGAATGATAAAACGAGGACTCGACAAATTCACAAGCCGCGCCGGTGAGGAAGCGGACCATATTAAAGTCTTTACAATCTCCTGAACCTGATAAGAGTGAAGCCATGAAACTGCTGTTCCCTGCTGTCTGTTGTGTCGCAATGGCGAGTGTCGCTTGGTCCTCGGCGCAGGCTGATGACGTCATCGAGATCGGGTCGCGGCGGGAATTGTTCATTGACGCCGCTTTGATCGATTCCCTCGAAGGTGTTGAACGAAAGCTGCATCACCCGGTCCCGCATGATATTGCGATCACTCATGATGCACCTTGGGAAGGCGCCGGAAGCGGTTATCACACCGTGATCAAAGATAGTAACGTTTATCGAATGTATTACCGCGGCTCGGCACTGGGTGTGAAGGATGGCCGCTTAAAAATTGGCAAACAGGTCTACTGCTATGCCGAAAGCAAAGACGGCATCAAATTCGAAAAGCCAAATCTCAGCCTTGTTGAGTACAACGGTTCCAAAGAGAACAACATCATCTGGGACGGTGTCGGCACCCACAATTTTGCACCGTTCCTTGACGCCAATCCGGATTGCTCCCCGGATGCTCGATTCAAGGCGCTGGGCGGCACTGCGAATGAGGGCGGCTTATTCGCTTTCAAATCAGCAGACGGAATCCACTGGTCGTTGATGAGGGAAGAACCCGTCGTCACTGAAGGCGCGTTCGATTCGCAGAATCTTGCGTTTTGGGATCCGTCAGCAGGGATTTATCGCGCGTACTTCCGTACGTTTACAAAGGGTGTGACCACCGGAAAGGTCTGGAAGCCGGCCGGATATCGTGCCGTCCGAGTTGCGACTTCAAAGGATTTCCTTTCCTGGGGCAACGAGGCGGATTTGACTTACGAGGATTCTCCGGACGAACACATCTACACAAATCAGATTGCTCCGTACTTCCGCGCTCCGCATATTCTGATTGGCTTGCCAACACGCTACGTCGAACGAGGCTGGTCTCCATCAATGCGGAAACTGCCGCAATTGAACCATCGCGAAATGCGGAGCAAAGCCCACGTTCGATACGGCACAGCGCTGACTGAGGCACTCGTGATGGCCAGCCGCGACGGAGTCCATTTTGAACGCTGGAACGAAGCATTCCTTCGACCGGGAATTCAACGACCAGAAACGTGGCAATATGGTCAGCATTATGTTGCCTGGCACGCGGTGGAGACAGAATCCTCACTGCCGGGCGCACCGAACGAGTTGTCCTTTTACTCCAGCGAAGGTGGATGGACAGGTGAAAGCAATGCGGTTCGTCGTTACACTTTGAGGTTGGATGGATTCGTTTCCGTCAACGGCAACTCGAAAGGTGGCACCATGACGACGAAACCTATCCAGTTCAGTGGCCGCCGGCTTCAATTGAATTTCGCCACTTCGGCGGTCGGTGAAATTCGGGTCGGCCTGCAGACGGCAGACGGAACAGTAATAGACGGCTTCGGACTAAACGACTGCAGTGAAGTTTTTGGAGACTCCGTCGAACGAACGGTTGCCTGGGGCGACAGGACAGATGTGAGTTCGCTTGCGGGCAAACCGGTCCGACTGATCTTCGAAGTCACTGACGGAGATCTCTATTCGTTTCGGTTTGTTGGAACGGATCAGTAAAGTTAGTTTCCTGCACCGTCGGCACTCTCTGGCCTCATTAGAAGACGATACCCCCATGAACTGGCACTTCACTCCCGTCCCAAACATTCGTGTTTTCCGTGATTCGCGTGAACTATACCCTCTGGCCGGAATTCTTCACACGATGTTCTATGCGCTGCTGCTCGTGACTTCCACCGCGTGCGGCGACGAACCGATTGATATTGGCTCCCGTCGCGAACTGCTGGTGGATCGGCATCTGATTGAGAAAATGGATGGAGTTCAACTGCAGCTGCATCGTCCGGTCAGACGTGAGATCGTCTTCCGCAGCGATGCAGCCTGGGAAGGGAATGGCAGTGCCTACCAGAGCGTTTTTCAGGACGACGACCGGATTCGCCTGTACTACCGCGGCGGACATCATCCGGCGTCAAAAGCTTATCGATCGAAAAAGAATTCGTGGGAAACTTTGTGTGTCATCGAAAGCAAGGACGGCATTCACTGGACGCGACCGGAACTGGGGATCGTTGAATTTGAAGGTTCCAAGCAGAACAACCTGATCCTCGATCAAGCGATGGTGAGTAACATCGGTGGCAGCCCGGCACATACGTCGGTCTTCAAGGATTCCAATCCCGCCTGCCCCGACGAGGAACGCTACAAGATGGTCATCGTTGGGAGTAAACCAAAGGGACTTTACCTGATGGTGTCTGCCGATGGCTACAACTTCCGCCTGAAGAGCAACAAACCATTCGCTACGAAAGGCGCATTTGACTCGCAGAACCTGATGTTCTGGGATTCTGTCAATGGTGTTTACAGGGAATACCACCGTGCCTTTGATGCTGGTGTGAGAGGCATCATGATGGCTACGTCGAAGGATCCGGACAGTTTTCCGGCCCCGCAATGGCTCACGTATCCAGACTCAGCAGAGCAGGCTCTCTACACCAATCAGATTCAGCCATACTTTCGAGCTCCGCACATCTTCATGGGTTTCCCCATGCGGTACAACGACCGCGGCTGGTCACCATCGATGAAGGCGTTACCCGGACTTGAAGAACGGCAATTCCGCTCGAAGCAGTCTCCCAGATACGGAACAACGGTTACGGACGCTGCCTTTATGACCAGCCGCGATGGTATGGCTTTTCATCGCTGGGGCGAAGCCTTCATTCGTCCCGGCCCGGCAACTAAAGACACCTGGGTTTACGGCGACAACTTTGTCTTCTGGGGAATGATCCAGACGAAGTCGCACCTCGCTGGGGCTCCCGATGAAATTTCACTCTATGCCACAGAAGGCTACTGGCTGGGCGAGTCCACAGCTTTCCGCCGCTACACTATGCGACTCGATGGCTTTGTGTCCGTGAGCGCTCCATTCCTTGGCGGAACACTTGTGACGAAACCGCTGACGTTTGAAGGATCGAGCCTCGAAATCAACTTCTCGACATCGGCTGCAGGCGGCATTCGCATCGAACTCCAGGACACCGCAGGAAATCCGCTTCCCGGTTATTCCCTGGAAGACTGCGATGTGCAGTTTGGCGATCAAATTGATCGCATTGTTTCATGGAAAGGAGATCGGGACATCAGTGACCTTACCGGGCAATCAGTTCGATTAAACGTCGAGCTGATGGATGCGGATCTTTACTCATTTCAGTTTCAACCAGACAACTGAACCTTGAACTGGTACCGAAAGCACAACAATGAAAACAATTCTAGCAATTCTGTTTTTGATTCCACTTCCGTTGTATGCAGAAGACGTAATCGATATTGGAAACCGCCGCGAGCTGTTTGTTGATGATTATCTGATCGAGCGCATGTCTGATGGAGTCAGCCTGCAGGTGCAGCAGCCCGAGCCTCAAGAGGTTGTGCTGGTCACGGGAGAACCATGGGAGGGCAACACCTGCGCCTACTACTCGATTTTTCAGGACGGTGATATTTATCGGATGTATTATCGCGGATCTCACGCTGTCAAAATGAAGTCCGCGCATGAAGAAGTGACTTGCTACGCCGAAAGTGAAGACGGCATTCACTGGACGAAGCCGAAGCTCGGAATTCATGAATGGGATGGTAAGACGGAAAACAATATTGTCCTGAAGGGACTGGGGACTCACTGTTTCGTCGCCTTCAAAGATGAGAACCCTGCGGCGCCGCCGGAAGCCAGGTACAAGGGCATTTCCAGAGGCCGTCCAGTGGGCAAGAAGGGCTTGCACGTCTTCGAGTCACCGGACGGAATTCACTGGTCGCTGATCAAAAACGAGCCTGTCATTACCCAAGGGGCCTTTGATTCCCAGAACCTTGCCTTCTGGGATCCACACACCAAGAAATACGTCTGCTATTATCGCACATTTATTGATGGCGTCCGTGCTATCATGATGTGTACGTCTGAGGAATTTTTGAACTGGACTGCGCCGACGCTGTTGAAGTATCCCGGCGTACCGGATCAACATCTTTATACAAATGCGATTCGTCCGTATCCGGATGCGCCGCATCTTCGCGTCGGCTTTCCCACCCGGTATCTGCCAAAAACCCAGCAGGTCGAGCCGGTCTTTATGGCAAGCCGCGATGGGATCACATTCACCCGATATCAGAAAGCAGTGATTCCACAGACAGCTCCGAAGGATCGCGATGGGAACCGCAGCAACTATATGACCCACGGTCTGCTGGAGTTGCCAGGCCAACCGAATGCGTGGTCTGTCTACGCGACCGAGGCCTACTACAGTGGACCGGACAGTCGAGTCCGTCGATTTACCTACCGTAAGGATGGGTTTGTGGCGCTGCAGGGGACCGGCGAGGTACTCACGAAGCCCATTCGTTATCAGGGCCAGCGTCTGATGCTCAATTATCGTTGTCGTAAGGGCGGCTCGCTTAAGGTCGAGTTGCAGACGGAGGACAGTCGTGACCTGATTGCTTCGACTTCTGATGGGTCTGACATCCTAACGGGAGATTCTGTCAATCACGAGATGAGCTGGAAGAATCCCAATCCTGTTCACGTGGGTCTTGGTCGAACAGTCCGTTTACGATTCGAACTCAAGAACGCGGAGGTGTATGCGTTTCAGTTTGCAAAATAAAAATGTAGAAAACGTAATTCTCGAAATGCTCTGTTTTTGCTGGCAACCTGTCAGTTGTTGGACGGAAAATTGAAAATGTCGCTATTCGACTTCGTAGACCCGGCTCGCTGGAGAATCATTGATCGTGATCTCGATTTATTCGCATCGAAGCTTGGCAATTTTGTGCCAACCGACGCATTTGATGCTCACGCTCACTGGTACGACATCCGGCATCTCGTAGATACCGGCGAACGTGGGAAGTCCGAGGACTTTGAGCCCGAAGTCGGTCACTCGGCCATGTTTCAAAGTATGCTTCGCTGGATGGGAGATCGAGCTACGACGGAGGGACTCTACTTCGGATATCCGACACGCGCTGTTGATCGCGAGGCTGAGAACCGTTTTGTGGCCGACCAGGTGAATGCTCACGCTGGGTGCCGCGGTCTGATGCTCATCGCGCCACAGGACAACCCGGCAGTCGTGGAACGCGTTCTGGACGACGACGGCTTTTCCGGGTTCAAGGTTTATCACGTCTTCGCCGAACGGGAAGACACGTTTAAAGCGGAACAACACGAGTTTCTGCCGGAATGGGCCTGGGAACTTGCGCAACAGAGAGGACTGTGGATTACCATGCACATGGTGCTGCCGCGGGCGCTGTCGGATTCTCGAAACCTGGAGTACATTCAGACACAGTGTCGAAGGTATCCCGACGCGAACCTTGTTCTTGCCCATGCGGCTCGCGGGTTCAATGCGGGCCACACCGTCGAAGCCATTGATGGTCTTCGTGGGATTGACAACGTCTATTTCGACACATCCGCCATCTGCGAACCTGCTGCTTTGGAAGCCATTATCCGCGCGACAGGTACGACCCATCTGATGTATGGCAGCGACTTCCCGATTTCCGAACTGCGTGGTAAAGCGTTGTCCGCTGGCGACGGATTTCTTTGGCTGTACGAGAACAGTTTTGACTGGGACAGCTGGCCACACGCTCAGGCTGAACTCGTTGGCATCGAGTCCCTGCTTGCTTTGCAACAGGCGTGCCGCACGATGTGTCTGAATGATGATGACGTCGAACGTATCTTTTCTACGAACGCGCGCAGTCTGCTTGGAATTGAATCTACCAGCACATCCGTTGATCCGCAGGAACAGTATCGCCGCGCCAAAGCCGTGATTCCGGGTGGCACTCAGTTGCTTTCGAAACGTCCTGAGATGTTCGCGCCCAATCACTGGCCGGCATACTACCACTCGGCCATCGGCTGCGAAGTTGTTGACACATCCGGCAAACGCTATATCGACATGTCGTCGAACGGTATCCTGGCGTGCATCCTCGGCTTCGCGGATCCCGACGTGAACGAGGCTGTCATTCGGCGCGTTCACCTAGGCTCGATGGCCACTCAGCAGACCTTCGATGAGGTACGTCTGGCCGAACTGCTTCTGGAAATCCATCCCTGGGCGGAAATGGCAAGGTTTACCAGAAGCGGCGGAGAATCGATGGCGGTGGCGGTACGAATTGCAAGAAGCGCCACGGGTCGGGAAAAAGTCGCGATCTGCGGGTATCACGGCTGGCACGACTGGTATCTTGCCGCCAACCTCGGCGACGCCGGAGCGGAAGGACTGGACGGTCATCTGCTTCCCGGTCTGCAACCATCGGGTGTCCCGAAGAGTCTTCGGGGGACGACACTGCCGTTTGCTTACAACCGCCTCGATCAGCTCGACACGATCATCGCCCAAAATCGCAACGACCTGGCTGCCATCGTGATGGAGCCGACACGTTACACCGATCCCGAGCCAGGTTTCCTTGAGGGAGTTCGCGAACGAGCTGACCGAATCGGCGCCCGACTGATCTTTGACGAAATCTCCATCGGCTGGAGGCTTTGTCTCGGCGGAGCACATCTGAAACTCGGTGTAACTCCAGATATCGCGGTGTTTGCCAAATCCATTAGCAACGGCTTTGCCATGGCGGCGGTGATTGGCAACGACGAGACGATGTCAGCTGCTCAGAAATCGTTCATCTCCAGTGCCTACTGGACGGAAGGAATCGGCCCTGCCGCAGCAGTCGCCGCAGTGAGCAAGATGAAACGTTTAGAAGCGGTCGCAAAACATCAGCCACTCGGCGCTGGACGCGGTTTGTCTTCCAGCAGACTCGGAAAAACCGGGACTCCCGCCACGCACCTAATTGATTCCACTATTTCAGAACCGTTTCTCGACGTTCCGTCACATCTCAGGAAGATTGGAACACTTTTTCAGGAAGGCTGGGCGAAGCTTGGGGAGCGACACGGAGTTCTTGTAACGGTCGGCGGCCGACCGGAATCCGTGCTTATCGGATTCAATTATCCCGATGGCAATGCGCTGATGACGCTATATACCCGTCGAATGCTGGACTATGGTTTTCTGGCCGCCGGAAGTTTTAATCCAACGATGGGGCACAAACCGTCGCACGTGGAAGCGTGCTTGTCGGCCGCCGACGAGGTTTTCCCGGAACTTGCAGAAACGATCGATCGCGGGGACGTTCAAACTCGAATCGACGGACTTGAAAAACACATTATGTTCTCACGGCTGACTTGACGGCACGAGCGACGGGCCGACTCCGGTACAACGAATGTGATCTGTGATCCAGAATGCGCTGCAGTATGTCATGACATACTGATAATATCTGTCCGAGTTCCCGACACGCTTACCGTTTAACATTTGAGTCGTGACTGGTCACTTAATCGTCTGCAGTCTTCAGTGAATCGGTCCCGATTTTCAGTCCCCTGCTCTTTCTAAATCTGTGCTTCTTCATTCAAGTTCATATTTTCACTCTCGATGGCAATCCCAGACCTCTGGAAACTCAGAACTCGATTGGTTTCCATCGGTTGCTGTCGTGCATCTTGATCGATACCGAGAAAGAGCATGGTAATCCTCCAGCGGTTGGAAAATCACACTTTCTACTCAAAGCATCTCTTTCGTCGATATCAGAGGACTGTCTGCAGCTGCCGCAACTGAAACGCACAAGGATTGGAGCTGAACTGGATCAATGGGTTTCACTATATGATCATCGAAACCTCACTCAACTGCTTACCTCACAAACACATCTGACTCAATCTGTTCCAAGAATTATGAATATCGAAATTCGTTGAAGCGAATCAATAGGACATGGAGTTGATGACGAGAGCTCCGAAATAGGTGCCCAGTATGGCAAGGAGACCACCCCCAACCCATAGAATGGCGGGCCAGGTTTGTTTTGGTCTCAGAAATGCAAGGATAAACCCAAGTGGGAACACCAAAGCGATCAGAATCTTCTCGAAGAAAACGTAGAGTGCGGCTCTTGAATAAAATAATTCTCCGATCCTTCTCCGGGGAGTGGCCATCAGAGCCAGGTAACCTAAGCTTTTTTCGATCCAGGAAGCCTCGTCGAAATCGAAATTCCCGACAGCTGAGCAGGTGCCGATGATGAGAAACGCGATGCCAGCAGAAACCACAGAGACCCCGAGCATTGTCATGCGGTCAATCGGATCAAACTGGGTGACAATGAAGACCGCAAAGAGAATCAGAGCCAGAACGATGACGACAGCGTACCAATACCACGAAACAGACGAAACTGACTGCTCCTGTGGTTTCTTCGACCGACTTGTCTTTCTCAAATTCTTTTTTTTGCCACGTTTATTTCGGCGTCGCTTTCGGGGCACGTCAGATAATCTCCATTTGCAATTGAATTGTGCCTTGCTAAGACTGCAAGGATTCCTCCAGCACAACGAATGTGATCTGTTATTCAAAATACAATAAAAAGAAAATAGCAAAGTTGGTGAGGATTTCCAGCTCACGGTTGGAGGCTGAGGTACCTACGATTCCGTTCATTTGAGTCGGACGAAGCATGTTTCAATTCGGATCGTAATCGAACTACAGTCTTCTCGATCTGCTCAAGCCAACGTCGGCGAGCGGAATCAGCCAATTATTAAATCCACAAACAGTCGAGGACAGCAATGAACGATTCGCAGTGCTCAGCATAGCGTTGTGTGAGTTGGTCGAAGGTTTGTAAAATCTTGCCAGGCCGAGTGGAGACCTGTCGAGCGAGCAGGACATCGCCTTGCTGGTCTCTCAGGGAGTCGGTCAGTTGTCGTGTATGGTGATCAATACCGAGCAAGAGCGAGAGTGATTTCCCAGCCATAGGAGAATCACAATTTCGATCCAAAGCAACTCTTTCATTGATATCAAAGTGCTATCAAAGTGATAAAAATACAAATCCAAGACATGAACTCGAAAGATATTATAAAACGTTTCGACGCTGAATGGTCCGACGGCAATCCGCCACTCATCGAAGCGATTATGCACCAGGCTCCGGAGAACATTCGAAATCGTATATTTTCGCAGCTGGTTCGTATCGAAATGACCCATCGTCGGATTAAAGATCAGAACCTGTCACTTGAAGAATGGCAAAATAGGTTTCCCAACCGCACCGATGAACTTGAGATGCTGTATTTGAAACAGTCGTTGGCCTTCGCAACGTCTCGCATGAAGAGAGTTATTCCAGTGGATCAGGGTTGTGCGACCTCTCTTGATGAACTCTTCGTTTATCAATTCAAACCGGGGTCGCTTCATCGAATGATTGTCATCGATCCCGCATTTCAGGCGATTCATTTTCGTCATTGTCACACGCCGCGAAGTTTCTGGCCGGTTCCATCTCCGAAGTGGCACTCCTGTTTGTTTCGAGAAATTCGCTCGGCCAGTACCTACACAATGCAGTCACAAAACCGCCGCCGCCATACGTCACTTTCGATAAGTACTGAGACCGGCAGGGTGGTTGTTCCAAAGTTGAACAACGACTTTCAGTTGCTGCGTGAGAAATTCGTAACCATCGTGCCCGAAAACGATGAAGCATTTTTGGTTGAAAGCCAGGGCATGCCGATGGTCGCTTGTTACGGAACGATTGTCGGACTACTACTGGGAGCATTTCTGGCCCGCAACGGTTCCGATGCCGTTCTTGCTGGCTCGGCGATTGCTGGGGCCATTGGTGGTGCTATTGTGAGCTACATTGTGGTGCTTGTCAGCAAGGGGAAGGGGTTCTATTCACTTCTGTATGGAATGACCGGAATGATTATTGGAGGAGCGGCGATTTTTCCGATGTTCGGATTTAATCTTACATTTCCTCGCATCCTTACGGTCTGCCTGCCCAGTTTTGTCTTAGGTGTGATGATCGGTGCGTTCCGTATGTACAATCGATAGCGTTGCTATTTGTAATAACATTCTGATGTTTTGTGTTCGAGTATCCGACAGGCCGAGAGTTTAACATTATGGTCGTGACTGGTAATTTAATCGTTTACGGTGTTCAGAGAATCGGTCCTGAATTTCGGTCCGAGAAATTCAGTTGTCATGCATGTTGATTGATATCGAGAAAGAGCATGGTGATCCTCCTTTGAGAAAGAGTGAGTGTGATTCCCCAGTGATAGGAAAAGCACAAATGCCACTCAAAGCAACTCTTTCATCGATATCAAAAGGTCTGCTCAGCTTGAGGAAATCAGAGCCGCCGGGACGATCGTTCTTTACCAGTTGCGTAACGGCAAACGAGACACGTCGCTCGCGGCGGCTTACCTGGATGGGCAAGTCCGGGAGCCGTAGTCAGGAATCGTGTGTTTATTGATGTTGACGAAAGTGACGGCGAAGAAAAAAGAGAATTCATGATAACAAACACTTTGAATCTGAGAGTAGTCGCATTGCTTGTCGCACCCATCATTGCCTGGTTCGCGATACTCGACATGCCGGTCGTTGAAGCCCAGGAGGCCAAGATCAGTGAGCAGCAAAAAGATCTGGACCTGTCCGGTGCGGAAAATCTCACGTACAGCCGCAATCGAGAATTCGTGGTAGGGCTAACGAGGCTGTACGGCGACAGTGGACCGGGATCTCTCATCAAGATCTGGTCGGTCGCGGAACAGCGGTTGCTGCACCAGTTTCGGGTTCCAGGCTCGGCTCACGCGGTCGCGTTCAGTCCAGATGGCTCGATGGTGGTTTCCGCGGATGGAGTCGGTAATCTAGCATGGAAATCAACCATCAGGGCGTGGGACCTTCCAGACGGAGCGGAGCGGAAGCTCGGCAGTTGTATCGGTGCCGTCGGCGAGTTTTGTTTCAGCCTCGACGGAAGCCGATTGGCTGCGTTGGCGAATTTCAGCTATCTCGAGGCGGTAGCAATACAGAAAGCAACAGGGGCTTCGAGTGTTAGCCAGATTCATGTGTGGCAGGTTGCCGACGAGGGCAAAACGCTTAGTATCAACATTACCGATCCGCGAGGCCGCGGCGTGGAACTTTGGCCACCAGTCAAGGATGCCGAAGTGAGGAGCCGGATCGATGCAACGATCCAAAAGATTGTGCCGACGAAACTGCGATTCAGCTCCGACGGCAAAAGACTGATCTGCGAGACGGTTGCTGGATTGCAGACGATTTATGATTCGCAGACTGGGAAGCTCCTGGGCCCCACCAAGACGTGTTCAGTGGGCATGTTTATGGCAATGCTGGTCATCGCATTGCATGAAGTCCCAGCGGACGTCACGGAGTTCAGTGTAGATCTACGGCAGTCGGGATCCCTGATGCTCATCGGTCGGCGAAGGGACGGCTGGTGGCAAGCTTCGAGAAGAGGAAAGGTTCTAAAGGACGTATTCAAAGTTGATGGCCTCAGCTACGTAGCCATTGAGGGCGGCGTTAATAAGAAGATGGACATTCCGGCGATGCTCGGGTTAGACCAAAACTTGAAACTGGTTGAGCTGGATTCGATCAAGCATCCCCTTGGCGTCATCAAAATCTCACGGGAGACGGCGAGCTTGGGATTTCGGCTGGAGGATCAGAAAGACGGTGTGGCGACGGGCACGACACTGCAGCGAGGCGAGGTGCGTTGGGCACCAAAGGTCAAAGAATAACAATCTGACACGCTGGGCGTGAAGCTTGTCCGGATTCCAGTGCCAAATCTCTCCAAAACGATTTCGGATTCTCCGTAATTGAGCAGCTTGGTTGTCATGTTCAATCAGAACAAACTGTCGTGACACGTATTGCTCTTAAGACTCGCTATTCCTCGACTTTTAGTTGCCGGTCGAGAAAATTAAAGATCACATTCGTTGGAACATCATCACGCAAACCCAGATCTCGATTGATTGATCCGTGGTCTTTCCCCAGAGCGGCGTGCAATTCAGCATGGATTCCAGCAGTCTTCAACGAATTGGCAAATTCCTGGGATTGCTGAGTCGAATCTGGTCGCGAGGCGACATGGAGAATCAGAAATGGGGGAATCCCCTGCCCCTGTGCAACATGTGTGATGGGAGAAAATCTTCTCTGACTCTGCTCATCGTTTCCAAAGGCCGCCCGATACAGGGCAGAACGCACGGGACTTTGATCACTGATCTGCTTGTGAGCATCATAAACCGCGGTATCGACCGGGATACAGCCAATTATGTCGCCAAGTGATAATCCCGCGGCTTTCAAGTAGGTCGAGTCGGTACAAACCAAGGCCGCCAGATGGGCTCCTGCCGAGTGTCCGGCGACAAACACTTTTGTGGTGTCAATTTTGTATTGTTCGGCATGTTCGTGGACCCAGTGGATTGCCAAGGCAATATCACCAGTCATCTGATCCAATGTCACGTCGGGTATCAGGCGGTAGCCGACGGACACAAACACAAATCCCCGATCAACAAACGCTTGGGGTTTGTGTTGAACGCTCCCTTTATCCCCTGCCCGCCACCCGCCGCCATGAATCCAGATCATCACAGGATGTTTCTGGCCGGTTGACGGTCGGTAGAGATCCAGAGTTTGCTGTCGATTCTCTGTCCCAGCGTAATTGATATCACGATCGACTTGGAATTCGGTAGCGGTAGCCACTGAAGCCCACAACATTAGAATCAATAAAGTTTTCATGAGGTGCTCGATCCCTGTTATTATTTTGGGCTGCTGGAATGGATCTGCAGAATCCGGATTCGTGATCGGAAATCCCACCGTCCTTTTTATACCAGTTTCATTTCATTTGCATCAATCAATAACATTTTTTCGTTCGTAGATTACCATATTGGGTTTCTGGCTTGTTTGATGGGCATTGTGTGAAGAATTAAAATTATTGTCAGTAGTAATTGAATACGTATGAATTTCCAAATCCAGATTTCATGACATACAAATTCGTTAACGAAGTAGGATAATGTGTGAATCATGGAGCAAAAAATGAGAAAAGATCGATGTCGAGGTACGCTGATCGGGCTGGCTGTTGGTGATGCACTTGGAGCAGCTGTCGAGTTCAAAGCTGCCGGTACTTTTCTTCCGGATATGGAGTACCGAGATGGTGGACCGCACGGCTTAAACGCAGGGGAATAGACCGATGATACGAGTATGGCCCTGGCTGACAGTATTTCTACCGTTGGCTGGGACTTAAATGATCAAGCCGAGAGGTATGTTCAATGGTGGAAGTCGGGAAAGTACTCGGTGAATGACACTTGCTTCGACATTGGGATCACGACGCGAAGTAGCTTAAATCATTTTGTGACTTGCCGGGATGCACGCAATTCAGGAGATTATTCAGAACGGGCCAGTGGAAACGGATCCATCATGAGATTGGCACCGGTACCCATTCGATACCACGGCCTTCTTTCTGACCGACTCGTTGAAATATCTGAAAAGGCGGAGGAATCCAGCCTCCCAACACATGCTAGCGAACAGTGCCGATCCGCCTGCCGGTATCTGGCGATTATTCTGGCAGGCTTAATCAACGGAGAAGATCGAAATACGGTCCTGGCCTCTGACTGGAAGCCACTGAAGGAACTTGAGCAGATCAGTCCATTGCATCCACTCGTACGAGAAATCTCAGCAGGCAGCTTTCGTGAGAAACAACCACCGGCGATTCAAGGGTCTGGCTGGGTCATCAAAAGCCTGGAGGCGGCTTTGTGGGCTTTTTATGATGCGGATTCATTCGATCAGGCAGTACTGAAGGCCGTCAACCTGGGAGATGACGCAGACACGACGGGGGCAATCTGTGTTCAACTGGCGGGAGCCTATTGGGGAGAGAAGAAGATTCCAGACTCATTAAAAAGTGGCCTGGCAAAAATGGAAATGATTGAATCCGCTTTGCTTGGATTATTAGAGGGTAAATAATTCACCAATCTGGTCTATTTTCTGATATTCCATGAGCTGTAACAGACAGCTTGGGTTTGTCGTGAATAACAGTGTAGTCAGAATCAATTTGTGACAGCGATAATCTCGCAGCATGCGAATCAGCCAGTCGTTGAACCCGCAGACTTCGAGGACAGCAATGAACGATTCGTTGTACTCAGCACAGAGTTGTGTGAGCTGGTCGAAGAATTGTAGAATCTTGCCTGGACGAGTGGAGACCTGTCGAGCGAGCTGGACTTCGCCCTGCTGGTCTCTCAGCGAGACGGTCAGTTATCGTGCATGTTGATCGATACCGAGAAAGAGCATGGTGGTCCTCCTTTAAGAAAGAGAAAGAGTGAGTTTGATTTCCCAGTGATAGGAAAATCAAAATTTCCACTCAAAGCAACTCTTTCATCGATATCAAAGGGGTTTGTATGCTAATGAACGTTATCGAATGCAAATGCAATTCTGCCCGTTCGTATATTTTGAATCGAACTCTGGATATAGTCGTTGTATGATCATGTTGCCCGCAAGCCACTCAGGAGTACTGGCGAGTTGGCTTAGCAAATTCTTGTGACCCGCTTTAACGTCCTGGTGCTCGGGCAGATAAAAGCCAGGTTCAACAGATTACGAAGGATGACCAACCATGCAAAAGCATCGATTTTCCATATTCTTAAATTTTGTCTGTGCGATTCTTTTGACACATGCATCAGCCGGTTCTGTTCATGCAGAAACCATTACAACAGAGATACTGAGAAGTAATGAGGATTGGGTCTCACTCTTCAACTCGGAAAGCAAGCAACTGATGTGTTTCGGGCCGCGAAGCGATGCCCGAGAAGTAATAGGCTCCAATTTCATCGATCTAAGCCAGGATTTCCGCAATGTACCGACGGATCGTTATCATGTCTTGTTCGGCTTTACAGAAAATATGTTGTATTTTCTAAATTCAGACACGGGAAAGCTTGTGGGATATCAAATCAAAAGTAGAAATTCTGGAATACCGGAATTCACGAACAATTTTGTCCATGCAAGCTCCATCGGAAAAAACGTTCTGATGAAAATTTCTCCTATAAGAAATGAAACAGGGACCGGTGGAGTTTTCCTGTTCAGCAGAGAAACGGGAAAATTATCGATCCTGTATGTTGACCCGAGTATAGAAGGCTCCGTGAGTGTGATATTGACGCACGATACCAAAGTCGATGACAAACAAGGTCTATTAAATCTCACGGAATTGAAGATGAATCTTAGCAATGCAAGTGATCGAAGAACTGGAGCAATTGTAGTGTCTCCGGTCCGCATTAACCTCATCAGCTCAAAGGGGATCATTAGATATAGATTACAGTATAATAAATGGAAATTAACTCCAGGACTCCCCAATGCTGGCACCGTGTTTGTAGAAGGTTATTATCCGCTAGGTCAGTAATGAGAGCCTGTTCAGCCCTGCTGTATGTCACAACAGTCTGATATTTTCTGTCCGAGTTCTCGACACGCCGAGAGTTTAACATTTGGGTCATGACTGGTAATTTAATCGTCTGCAGCGTTCAGGGAACCGGTCTTGAAATTCGGTCCGAGATGATCAGTTGTCGTGCATATTGATCGATACCGAGAAAGAACATGGTCGTCCTCCTGTGAGAAAGAGTGAATGTGATTATTCATCGATAGAAAAATCACAATTTCCACTCAATGCAACTCTTTCATCGATATCAAAGGGGCCGCATCACGGCGATCCGTTTTGCAGCGTTTACGTTCTTCGGGCTGAATGAGAATCAATTTGTGACAGCGATAATCTCGCGGCATGCGAAATAATCTGTCATTGAAACCGCAGACTTCCACCACCGCAATGAACGATTCATCAGCTCAGCACACCGCTGGGTGAGTTGGTCGATGAATTGTAGAATTATGGCTGGCCTTGTGGAGGCCTGACGAACGAGCAGGACATCGCCCTGCTCGACTCTGAGGGAGACGGACAGTTGTCGTGCATGTTGATCGATACCGAGAAAGAGCATGGTGGTCCTCCTGTGAGAAAGAGTGAGTGTGAGTGTGATTTTCCTGCCATAGGAAAATCACATTTGCCACTCAAAGCAACTCTTTCATCGATATCAAAGGATCGATGTCAATCACTTCGCTCCAAAGAACCGAAACTCATCCCCTGATCACAATATGATCAAGAGGGATGAATTCCGGGAGATCTCAGTGAAACTAATTCGCTGGGTTGCTCGTGATCCATACTTCCAGTTGACCAGTCGCACCAGCTTGAAACGAACTGGCTTTGAGCTGGTAAGTGCCATTGGCTTTGGGTTGAAATTCAAGCACAGCGTTAGGGCGACCATTTGCTGCACTGGCTTCTTTTCCGTTGATATTTTTCAATTCCAGGTAGGTATTGAAGTCCGTACTTTTGGTCTCAATCGTGTATTTGCGATCAGCCCGCAGCACACCATTGTATATGAGCGATTGGAAACCCTTCCGAGTAGGATCCGGTTTTCCAAAAGTCGCCAGATTAGGGACTCCAACCACCATGATTGGTCCACCACTGAATTGAGTGTTTTTGTCTTCCCAGTCCATTTTTGCCGGGGCAGCTATGGGCTTGTTAGCCATAGGAGCTTTGACGTTTTTGCCGATGCCAGCCAGTAAAGTCCAGTATTTAACGCCAGTCGAATTAACGGCGACTCCGAGTCCAACTTCGTTAAGATCTGCTTTGAGCATATTGGCTTTGTGGCCGGGAGAATTCATCCAGCCGTCAAACGTATTAGCTGGTTTTCCAAGATCTCCGCCTCCAGCGTAGATGTTTTCCCAACCCGAAAAATCAGGGTAACCGGCCTGTTGTGCTCTTTGTTGAGGCGTTGTTCCATCTGGGCTCAGATGGTTGAAGTAATCGTTGTCGGCCATATATTTCGACCAGTCCTGAGCTGCTTTGGTTAGTTTGTCATTCATCGCAAGTGGTTGCATGTTTTGTTTGGCACGTTCCTGATTAATCATATTGAGCAACTGTTGTTGCTCAGTTTGAGCAAGTGCGGTACTCGAACTGGCAAGTAACATAGCCACAGTAGCAATTATTAATGATTGACTGCTATGTCGAGATAGTCTTTTCAGCCAGCTGTTGATTCGGATTGTCGCATTTTCGTTTTTCATCATTTTCTTTCTTCAGATAGTTGTGTGGGAACGTGGCGGTCTATTTTTTGGCGATTTGTGAAACAACAAGTCGCTTGGGTAGTTAAATCGTAGGAGGCATGCCGGCGCCTCCGAGGAGTGTCCAGTATTTGAATCCTTGAGCGTTCGGAGCAACCCCCAGTCCGACCTCGTTGAGTTCCGGGCTGAGCATGATCGCTTTGTGGCCTGGCGAGTTCATCCACATTTGATATGTCTGCTGCGGTGTTGCAGTCCCTTCTGCAATATTCTCCCAGCCGGCCCGGTCCGTATATCCCGCCTGTGCGGCTCGTTTGTCGGGTGTTGTACCGTCGGGGGCGACGTGACTGAAGTGGTTATTATCGGCCATATATTTCGACCAGTTTTGGGCAGCTGTTGTCAGTTTGTCATTCCAGCTGAGACTGTGAATGTTCATCCGGGTTCGTTCGGCGTTGATGAGCTTGAGCAAAGCGAGTTTCTCGGCAAGCTCAGGTGTCATCTCAGGGATGTCGTTCATCGGTTGTATACCCTGACCATCGGGCACGAAAAAAAACTTGCCATTGTCATCGTTGGCCGATTTCACGGTGCCGAGGAGCTTCGTTTCCGGATCGATCTGAAGGAACTTGCCGGACGGCTGGAGCTTGATCCGGAAGGAACCGTCATCCTGCTGGACCAGAACGTATTTCGTGTAGGGACCTTCCTGGACCGCACGGATCGATGCGATCTGGTCGCCGAGTCCGTCGACATGTAGCGGTCGCAAGCTGTTTCGTTCGTAAAACGTGTAAGACTTGTCGGAGTTTTCCTTTGACAGAAAGCCCGTCGTATTTTCGGGGTCGGAGGCAGGAATCGTCGATGCCAGTTCCCCACCCGGTCGGGACCAGTCGAAATTGATGAAGGCATTGCCCTGTTTGACTTTGATGCGGTACAGACCATTGACAAGAATTGGTTTGGGTACGAATGCGGGCGCCGGCGGCTGTCCATTGATTAATGGACGGTTACCCGGTGTTGGTGATTGCGCACAAACCGATTGAAGGCCGAACATTGTGACGAGCGTGGCCACAGTCAGTAAGTGTTTCATAGCGGAACTCTCCTAAAAACAAAGCGAAATTGTGTTTTGAACTGGGCTGCGGCAATCGATTACGGGTTTTCCCCGACAGTATTTCCCGGAGGATCGTAGTTGCAGACGTAGATGGTGTTCAGGTTACCCTGGGCGTCAATGTAGTCGGCTTTGCCGCAGCCAATCTGGCGGGTATTCCCCCAGATCATTTGGGTGTAATGCCCGTTAAAGTCGTTAATTGGACCTCCAAATGTGTAAAATCGCTTTTCATCGGCCCAATACCGGGTGGCTTCGGTCGCGTTGTAACCGCGTCGACCTGTCCAGCCCCAGGCAATGTTTTCTCCATAGATTCTTGGAGTACGGTGCTGGAAATTTTGACTGGCGGCCAGTTGATCGGCCCAATCCTGAGCATATTTCGCAATCTCATTGGACCAGACGACCGGTTGTTTGCCGACGGCAGCCCGTTCTTGATTGTGGATTGCCAACATCACATCGCGGTCCTGGATCGTCATGTCTGATCCAGTGAGAGTCACACCACCTCTTGGATTGTTCGGGTTGAACGGTGGCGTCTGTGCCTGACCGGTAACCGTTACCGTTTGGCTGGCCTGACTGACTGTTGCTGATTGGAGCAGGGCCTGGTTTGCAGAATCTTTGACCATCCAGACCGAACCAACCGTCGTGGGCTGTAACACCCGGCCTTTGGGTTGAATGACTCCGTACGGAACATGTGCCTGATTTTCCGGGCTGAGCCAGAAATACTGAACCGGCTTGCTGGAGTTGTTGACTATCGTCAGCGTACTGCGTGTGCCGTTTTGTGGCGGCGGGCCGACAACCGGATTGGTGACTTCAGGATTCTGTGGATTGACGACCGGGTTGGGGGTATTATTGATGTTCACGACATCACTGGTTTTTTTGAGATAGTACACATTTCCATTGGCCGTCTGGATCATTGTGTCGGGGCTGACCAGAAAGATTCGCCACATGGTCACGTCGCCATATTTCATCGACTGGCCGCTGGCATCAACAACCTGCTGGCCCATAAATACGTGCGGAAGCCCGTTGATGACGCGGTAGATCGCTTTCGATCCGCTCGGGTCCCGCATCTCAAGCCCAGTTGACGTGCGGGAAAAAGTGAATGTTGGTCCTGAACCAGCAACCGGATTTTTCTCATCAGGTCTGCCTTTCACCCAGGTTCCTCCAAAATCCAAATTCGGAATTGGCGTTGGTGGAACCTGGCTGACGTTCCGTCTCATGTACGACAGATGTCCGGTAGATGTCTCCAGAATTGTGTCGGCGTCGAGCATTTGCAGCCGGTACGTGGGGATATTGAATGTACGACCATTGAGTGTGAACGTCTTGCCCCAATAGTCTGTTCCCCCTTTGACGGGAATTGTGTATTCAGCCACTCCACCGCTCTGCAGCGAAATGCCGAGTGTTTCCGATCCCAGAAAATTGAGCTCCATATGCAGAGCCACTTCGGGTGGGAAGTCTTTGATGCCGGGAGGTCCTTTGAGCCATTTTCCGACCGGGTTGAGACCAGATTGCTGATTCTGCCCCCAACCGGGTGGAGTTCTTAACGGCTCGGACAGGTCGTAATACTTCGCGATGCTGGCGTAAGGGGCCAACGGCTGGCAAAATGAGATCTGTTTGTTGGACAAATCAATTTTCAAATATTGTTGACCACTATGCAGCACAACCATCTGGCTGGAGTCTGCAACCTGTGTCCAATCTTTAGTAAAATCGCGTGTTGCCACACTTGACGCCATACTGGTTTCTCTCCACTGACCTGGCGCATTTTGGTAAAAGGCGCCAACAATATTGCCGTTGCTCTGCTTTTTCACCGACAATAAATTAAAACCGGTTACATCGTTCGAACCAGGTTGATTTCCGCCGCCAGGTACAAATGCTCCTGGCCCCTGACCCGGCCCCACAGGTAAACCACCGCCACCGGGGGGAACATAAGCCCCAGGTGAACCACCGCTGCCGGGGGGGACATAGGGTTGTGAACCGGGATTACCCTTTTGCTTTGCTGGTTCGGCTGCGCCTGGCGGAACGTATTGAGCTTCCACAACTGTGGAAAACAGCGACAATACAATTGCAGCAAAGGAGAAGAGAGTCAAAATATTTCTCATGAATTATTCCTCGTTGAACTGAACGACTGGTGGATGTCTATTAAAGTCAGAAACCGCAGGGTAGTTTCATCTTGTCGCAACGCGATCAAATACTCTTCTGCCTACACTTATCAGTTCGATCAAGCTACTATCGTGTTCCACCCATCATCGTCCAATACCGTTTCCCGTTTGCGGAATATTCACCCACTCCAATTTCTTTAAGTTCGGGAATGATCATGTTTTCATAGTGGAGTGGAGATTTCTTCAACAGTTCGAAAGCATTCTGTGCATCACCACCTCCAGCCAGATTTTCCATCCGGACAAAGCCCGTATATCCAGCTGCAGTGGCACGACTTCCAGGTGTTGATTCCCCAACCACATGCGCAAAAGTATTATTTTCAATCAGATATTTTGACCAATTGCGAGATGCCTGCATGAGTTTTTCGTTTTGGGTTAAGACAGACAGCCCTTTGCTCCTGCGCAATTGATTTACCAAATCAATCATCTTCTCCTCAGAGTTTTCCTCACTTGCAACGAAATTCTTCAGCACCCAGTACTTATCGCCTGTTGTAAAATTCCGGTTGCTGCCAAAGACCCCTTGTTTGGGGATATTCAACTCAATAATGCTATTACCATCATTTAGAAATACTGAAGTTGCCGTACGTCGCTCTTCAGTCCAGGAGTAGCGTTTGTCTTGGCCGTCTTTGGTTTCATGCCACTCCCATTTCATGGGACCTTTCTGGGTAATAGTGCCAATCTGACTGGTTTCGTTGAACACCGCGACACCTGTCATATTCAGTCCCGTGACATTTTCTGCCGCTGAAACAGGCTGCACATTACAGGTCATGGTAAGTAAGGCGATCGAATTTAAAGTGATCAGGGTCGCCAGGGAATTCATTAACGATTTCATTTTCAGCTCCGATTAAATTTTCATACAGAAAGACTGCATTTAGACATTAAATGCGTTGTGATTAGTTAGTTAAGAATATTCTATTCGATCTTACGTGTGTTTTGAGTTGTCTTAATTCGTTTTTAGGCTCAGTTTTGGGCTGAAAACAACGAAAACGAAAGGCTGATACTTAAGTTATCTCATGAACTTTGATAACCGCATTAATATTCTGAGCCATCCAATGTCTCCTGTAGGGAATACGCTCGCTCAGTGAGTAACCTACGACATTTTTTTGTTTTTTTGAAATTTAGTTGAAAGGATAAATCCACATCCTCTGGGCATGGTCAGAGATGAATGGCTCCGCCGTGCTGTCTATCATGACATTCTAATATTTTCTATCCGAGTTCCCGACACGTCGAGAATTTAACATTCTGCTCGTGACTGGTCACTCAATCGTCTGCAGTCTTCAGAGTGTCGGTCGCGAATATCAGCCTCCCGCTGTTTCGTAATCCGTGCTCCTTCATTCAATTTCGATACTAACACTCGATCACGATCAGATCCTCGCACCTCTGGCAACTCAGAGCTCGATTTGTTTTTAGACGTTGCTGTTGTGCCGTTTGTCGTGAATGTTGATCGATATCGAGAAGGACCATGGTGGTCCTCCTGTAAGAAAGAGTGAGTGTAATTCCCCAGCAATAGGAAAATCATAAATTCCAATCCAAGCAACTCTTTCATCGATATCAAAGGGTGAATCCGAATCTATGGTCTTGGCGGTTTCGATCACATTTTCCATTCGAGACCAGTTTTTTTCATCTACGTAAACAGATTCATCTTCACTCCCCTTCAATAAATTCTTACCTGTACACTTCCGGGCCGATATTCCGGCCCTAAACAAAGTCCACAACAACTCATCGTTGTGGTCTCACACCAATTTCAGAGCAATTGGTAATAAGTCATCCGAAAGTCGACATGGCTAGATTTTCAAGTCGAACATTAGCGGGAAGTCCAGCCAGCTTACGGTTGAAGGCTGCGTAACTGAGAATTTAGTGCATTTGAAGCAAGAGATTGTTGGTTCAACAATAGCAAGTCCCAAAACAAGCGACTCTTTTAGCCTGGATTTAGGGATGGAGTTTGGGCATCGGTGGGCTTTGGCGAGGTGGCTCGCAGGTGTTTTTCTGGATTGTTGTGCGGGGTGGCGATATAGTTTCAGGTGAACGGTGACGGCAAAGCGAGGGGCGACGGGGCCGAAGTTTAGAACCTTGCTTTTTTCACAGGATTCTTATATTTTCTATCCGAGTTCCCGACACCGCGAGGATTTATCATTTTGATCGTGACTGGTAATTCAATCCTCTGCAGCCTTCAGCGTGTCAGTCCAGTATTTCAGTTCCCTGCTCTTTCGAAATCCGCGATCCTTCATTCAATTTCGATACTAACACTCGATTGCGACCAAATCCTCGCACGATTCCCTTGCTCAGCTTAATGAGCTTCTGACGTTCTTGGCGCGTCGTTTTAATCTGTATTCTTTGTTGTCAATAACATGACAGGCCTCACCCCCAGTGCATGAAAAACATACTCAGGCGGACGGCAACCTCTTAACGCGGAGCGGCATGCTGTGGGAGGATCCCAGACGGAGCCTCCTCTCATGACTCGGACATCATTTCGATGAAACTTTTCGGCAGGGCCTGTGGGATTAATTTCTACACTGACATTAGGATAGGATTTCGCACCGCGATCAAACACCCATTCATGAACATTTCCGTGCATGTCATGCAAGCCCCATGCATTTGGTGAGAGCAAGCCAACCGGTTGTTCTTTTCGATTCTGATTTTCAAAGTACCAGAATTTATTCTGCAATACTTCTTCAAGTGTGCCAAAGTAAAACGGAGAGGTTGTACCAGCCCGACAGGCGTACTCCCACTGAGCTTCGGTCGGCAATGCAAATTCAAAGGCAGGGTCTTTGAATTGTTCATTTAATGATTCGATCATTCTCTGACAATCATGCCATGAAATCTCAACGACTGGCATGATGCTGGGATCGCCCTGATGATAACTTCGATTGACATGGTCGTTACCTGTCACACTCTTCCATTGTGCTCGTGTCATTTCATAACGACTCATATAAAAAGGCTTTGAAATCTGTACGCGATGTTGTGGACTTTCGGTTTTCAGATGACTCAAGCCCCATCCATCATCATAAGTTTCTGACTGTGTGCGAAATTTTTCCAGTTCCGCTTCTGTCGATCCCATCAGAAATTCTCCAGGGGGAATCAGCTGAAAATCCATGGTTGTTCCACCGGGAAGCGTGATCGTTTTCGTCACCGGCAGGTTTGCGTGATCTGCCCATTGCTGTTGTTTGCTGGCTGCTTCAGATGAAGACATCTGAAATCGTGAGATTTCCGGAGTGTTCATGGACAACTTCGAATCGTTCTCATTGGGTCGCACTGTTGGAGGCACATTCTCTGGCATTTCCAAAGATGGATTCTTTACAGAGTCTGCTTCTGAAATTTTCGTAATCGTTACTGTTTGATCATTCTGGTATTTGAGTTGAAAAACATTGCCTCTGATCTGCAATATCTGTTGCTCCGACGAGGGAAGTCGGACTTCATAATTTCCAGATCGATACCAGATCGCATCGCGAGCCTGACCAACTTCAATCGATTCGAAGAATTGCCCATCTTTGATGACCTCGACAGTGACATCAACGCCTTCCGGAGCTTCTATTTTCAGATAACCACCGTCTGTTTTGAGCCAGAAGATACCCACCGCGAGCAAAAGACCTAATGGCAGAGTGGCCAGGAAGAATAAACGTGAAAAATGAAATGAAGAGTTTCCACTCGTCTGAACAGTAGATTTCGGAACAGATAAACTTTTGGGGAGGGAATCATCCTGAGAAAGTAAAACTGTATTGGAATCGGCTCCAACAACCGTTGTTGTCGATGAGTTCAGCAATAAACTTTCAAGATCCACATTCTTGACATAAAGCGATAGTTGATTAGCAATTTCCAGGGCAGAGGAAGGACGATTAGCAGGATCTTTTTCCAACATGCTATCGATAAGGTGACCTAATTTTCTGCGAAGTGTTACTCTTTTTCCGATCGGATCCGGCTTCGTGATCGTCAGAGCTTTTAATATTTTTATGGGGGTCGGATATTGCTCGACAGACAGTGGAGCAAAACCGGTCAGCAGACAGTAAAAGGTGGCACCCAACGAGTAGATATCAGAACGGGCATCAACATCCTTTAAGTTATCAGCCTGTTCTGGAGCCATGTACTCCAGAGTTCCTACAATCAATCCTGCAGAAGTAATCTCCTCTATTTCCTGGTGGATACTGCTTAATCTTGCCAGGCCTAGATCGAGGATTTTGACAACCATTTCTCCATTATCGGAGCGTAATAGCATCAGATTGGAAGGTTTCAGGTCCCGATGTAACATTCCTTGTTTATGGACATAATCGAGGCCAATTGCTGTTTGTCGAATGATTTCACAAGCCAAGGCAACGGGTATTGGCCCGTGACGCCGCAGGATATCGGAGAGTGTTAAACCCTCGATCAATTCCATCGCCAGGAAATAAATACCTTCATGGACTCCAGCATCAAATCCGCTAACAATATTGGGATGCACAATAGAGCCGACGGAGTGCATTTCGCGTTCAAAGCGACGAATCAGATCAGGGTTCGATGCCTGTTCGGCTGGGAGTACTTTAAGAGCAACAGGCTTGTTCAAGTGAGTATGTAAAGCCCGATAGACAAACCCCATCCCTCCCTGTCCCAGAAGTCCTTCGATTCGATACGCACCTATTTCCGCTCCTGGTTGAAATTCCTTTCCTCGCAGATTCTTTTTCTGACGTTCATTCAGGATCCAATCACTGATCACCGATTCGATTCGACGGTAGGCCGACTCATCGATAAAGAGTAGGTTTTCAGTTTGATGGTCTCTTAATGAGAATGGTTGAGGGGTTAGATGGTTCATTCCCGACAAGGTTTCGCAGCATTCGTTGCATTGATCAATGTGATCTGCAATCTTACTCGCTCTGAGGTTATCTAGCGTTCCGTTGCAGAATCCGCTCAATTCCTCAAATCGCGGGCAGGATGTCATAGTCATGAATAGTTCTTACTGAAAATAACTAATGAAACTGATTCAGTTTCCAGAGCATATTCATAAATCAACTGCTGCGTTCGCATAGAGCAATTATTGTGTGTTTCGGATACTGGCTTCCAAGCGACTGCAGAGACCATTTGAAATTGGTCTAAGAGTACATCGAAAAGCACTCACACTATTTTTTATCATCTGGAAATGGGATTATTCCCTCAAACTCGGATCTTAATCTTCGCAACACCTTATACTTTGCGTTGTGAATTGCGCCAGGTGTCATTCCGAGTTCTTCTGAAACATCAGTGGTATGTGCTTCCTCGATGGTGATTTTCCAGAAAGCCTGCCAGGTTTTCGATTCAAATTCCGTTTTGATCAGTTCGAGAGCTCTGCGGAACAAGCACATTCTCATGGAATCGATTTCAGCCGCAGGAAAATCATGGAACTCTAAATCTGGGGTTTCATGGATCTGACGCATGGCTGTTGTCCCGCCCGTTGCAACAACCTGTTTTCCCCGAGCACGAAAATAATCGAGACATTTAAAACGAGTAATCCCGTACAGCCAGCCATGAAAAGAGTCTCCCGGTTGCTCCCGTCTAAACTCAAGGATTTTCTCAGAGACGACCTGAAACACTTCCTGCACAATATCGGCCGAGTCATACTCTGAAATGCCATTCCGACGACACCATTCATAAACGATCGGACCAAAGAGTTGGACAAACCGATTCCACTGATCGGCATCCTGTTTACGAATTCCATCGAGCATGGTCAGGGATGTTTGTTTCGTCATCATCAATTTACTATTACGAGCCGAAACTTTAGTGGTGAGCGCGATGTCCAGTCTCGGCATGACCAGTGTGATTAAATGTCCATGTCCGTATTGTGGCTTAATTTACACGACTGCAACACTTAGGACAATCTTTGTCTCGTTTTTTGATATTCTTTCATCATGGATCCAGACGGGCCGTGTTATTTGATTTCAGAAATCAATATTGTGGGACTGCATATGACGATGCCGTGAAGGTCTTCCCATAAAGTTCATTTTCTCACTTTGTCTTCTTCCATCCGGTACAACAAATGTTGTCTGTGATCCAGAATTCGATACAAAGAAAATAACAAAGTTGATGAGTACTAACAGCTCACAGTTGGAGGCTTAGGTGTAGAGAATCTCGTTTATGTGAAGCGGGGTGAGAGCATTGAAGTGGGATAAAGCTCGGCACATCGAATTGGCGAGCTTTATATCCTGACTGCTCATGCCACCTTCCGCTCGAACGACTTGATCAATCCTCCAACATATTTCTTGACCTCAATCTGATCGATGGAAATTGTCTCCACTTCACCAGGCTCCTCCCGAATCGATGGCAGGTGATCTCGTTCCATATGGCTTCTTTTCGTATTGTAATACTGCGTGAATTCGTCCGTCAGATAATCGAGATGCTTCTTGCCAAACACGATGAACTTATGGAGGCACTCAGCTTGATCGTCTCGATAAACCGCTCACAGCTACTATTCGGTTTCGGGGATGCTTCTCCCGACCGCGGGTCTCATGGGCAAACTTCTTCGTTTGCGTGCACACCCATGCCGAATTCGGCTGATAAGTCGCTTCGGTCACGATCGCCTCGCGTGTTAGAAGATTCAAAACACCATGATATACAGATCCCGCAGCCCTCGTGCGGTCATCGACTTGACAGAAAAGAAGTCGCAGGCCCGCTATATTTCTCCAGGTCGATTCAAGAACTCTGACCATGAGTCTGAGGTCCGATATGGTCCCGGCTGAAACTCCTTCTTCCTTGAGGATATTCCGAAGTGGTCTGACGACTGATACTCCTGATCCTGAGGCGCGAAGCCAGCAAGTCGGATGATCACTTACAACGTCTTGGAATTTTCCTGACAGCGAAGGATGAAGCCGGCAGATCGAAGACCGAGCAACGCGTTCTCATCGCTCGGTGGAATTGGACGGCTGTGCTGCCTTTTTGTTTTTGCAGGAGCCCTTCTGCACAGGACCAAATACGGCAGAACGTTTAGGGGAACCGGATGGCGGCGTTGACATTGATCTCAAATTGGGTGTGAATCGTCACTCGAGTTCACGTTGTTGTTAGCCGTTAATTCGGATTGACTTCTCGTGGTTTTCCGACCATGTCATCAAAGTCCGATGGTGGATCGGCGCCAAGCCAATCTTTGGGAATCTTCAGTTGGGCGAGCGCTGGCGGTAACGGGTTCTGTTTTTGCCGTGTCATGTAGAAATTGAGTGGGAATTTGACGAACGTGTCATTCGTCGCCTCAGGCGGCACAGCTTGCATTCGGACCTTACACCAGTCAGGTTGTTTTGTTTTCCAAAGTCGCAGCATTGGAAAACCGCGTACGATGATTCCGTTGTTAGCTGGTACCCAAGGAACTTCACCGAAACTGTACCCTTGATCCAATAGCGCGAAGACGGCCTTCTGATGTGGTTGGATGATCAGATAAATGAAAGTCTGCTGGTAGTGTGATGACCATATACCAGCAAATGCGTCTGACGCTGCCTTCGTTTCGTCATCCGCGTCACAGGAGGAATCAAGCGAGAGGCAAGCCATCGCACTTCCAATCGCCATAACCGCTGTTCGTCGAGATAAGTTCATGGGTTTTCTCAGTCGGCTAACGGCGGCGTTGGCCGAGTACCGCCAATGTGGTTTCAATTGGTGAACGCGCCACGCGTTGCTTCGGTCTAACGCATGGTTCGTCGAGTTTGGTGTTAGAGTTGGGCTACCAGACATTTTATCAGGAGTCGAACGTGCATTCCATCTAAATAACCGTGCGCGATAACTGGACAGTCATTGATCACAGGGGCTGATACGAATTGTGTTGCTTGGCATGATGATTTCGTTTCTTTAACCAGCCCCGGACATCCCACCAATCACATTAGTGACAGCCTCGAAGCCTTGCCTCTGAAGAAATGAGGAAGCAATCGAGGCACGATAGCCTGATCCGCAGACGACCACTACCGGTTTGTCCTTGGAGATTTCTTCGACTCGATTTTGTAACGTGCCGCCGTTAATGTGCATCGCTTCTTCGATGTGACCCTCGTTCCACTCTTTGTCGGTGCGGAAATCGAGAATCGTCAATTGCTTCTCGGACTTTCGCTTCTTGTCGAGGTCATGCACAGACATCGTATTGAGCATTGCAAGTGGTAACCCCGCTGTCTCCCATGAGTCGATCCCGCATTCGAGCGGGAAGATCCAATCCGGGTCGAGGCAATACCGATCATGACTAAGTTGAGAGTTTGAAAAAGAAATGGTCTTGCAGGACGGACGATCGTAAACTCTGCTGTCGTGCCCCACTAATTTTCGAACCGTCGGGTCCAGGTGAAGTCGTTGGAGAACCTCAAGACGGTTCCTGCTTTTTCTGGCATTGCCGTGATTGTGCCTGCTTTGAGATCTTTCGTTTTACCGAGTTCATCGGTGAAGAATGTGACTGAAAAGGCACCATTTTTCACCTTGAACTCAGCACTCTTCCAACTATGTGGTCTATTTTGACTCTCCAAGACGTAGAGAATCCGATCACCGATCGCGGTGCTTCTGATGATGCCGCCATCCCAGTCATCATTCCAGGCACCGTGATTGACTGGTGTGGAAAACAGAAGTTGCACAGGCTTTTGGCTGAGATCTGGGCCGCGATCGGTCCCTGTTCGAGGATCTCGAATCAGTTGAACAACATCATCTTCCGGGAAATAGTAAGCTGCTTGCCATTCATTTTCTGAAACTTTGACACGCGCAGGCCGTCCGGACCTTCCAGATTCCATCGTGAGCGCATTGGGAAGAACGACAGAGGAGGAATTTGAAGTCTTAAATACGGCCCTCCGATCAATGATTTGCCAATTGACAACGGTCTCACCGTTCGCAACCAGAACATCGTATTTATCAGAAAACCGCATGTCGGGCATTCGGGATCGTTCCTGAATCGTGGCTGCCTGCCATTTGTTTCCAACAACTTCCCCAAGTGTACCGATCTCTGGAGAATTCTGGATCCTCCGCCCAAGATAAGTGATAGTTCGGTTTGCGTTGTTACCTTTCTCTGAGTATTCGACAGTGCCATCCGGGTTGAGCCCACCATTGACGCTGAGCCACTCCAGACCTGCTGGCTGAGCAGAGGCGATATTGACGATGATTAGAGAACAGGCAAAGGATCCCAGGATTTGCTTAAAGGTCATGTTGAGTTCTTTCATTGTTTTGATTAAGGCTGCCCAGCGAACTGGGTATTAATTTACAGGCGAAAGCATCAATGCAGAGATAAGCACGGTCATTCGCTATTGCACCTACTCTCAAATGGAATTACTGAACTGAAGAGTAAAACCTACGTCCAGATTTGTCATAACCTCAAATTAATGAGCAGAAAATAATTCTCTCGAAAAGGCAACGGAATCTCAGATACCGACAGAAAATTGAGCGCATAATCAATTCATTACCGATTGATTACGAAATCCCACTTTCCTCCGCTATTGATGCGCGGGTCCCGTGTACTGATTGCCCAATCGAGTCGATTCTCGTGATAAATCAACGGTTCGCCGCCAAGACTGGTTAACCGCAGTAGACCTATCGTTCTCAAATCCCACTCGATCAATTCACCTTTGTTGAACAGTTTCGGTACGAGCTTTGGTTCTGTTTTCCAATCGGTGCCAAGCAGTTTTCCTGTTTTGACATTGACGAAATGATAGGTAGGATCAATCCCTTTTCTCAAACGCCAGAGAGATTCCTGTTTTGTGCTTTTAGGCTCCATCACCACAACACCATTTTTTGCAACAAGAACCAGATTCGTCGTTCTATTCACGATCCAGAATTCATCTGCACCTTTGATATTCGCGGCAGTCGTCGGCGTGGAATTCAGATTGGCGGGAACCGGATTGTTTGCGACAGGAACACCACCAACCATTCCCAGAGTGCCATAAATCAAGTCTCCGTTTATCTCAAATCCCATCCCGAAATGAGTTAATTCAGGGTTAATCAAGGCGAGTCTGTGACCACGACTTGCTGCAAAATCATCAACCAACCATGCCATCATAGCCAGCTTTCCATAGCCTTGTCGGGAACTCCCTGATTTCAGGTACAAGTTCACGGTGTTCTCAGAGTATCTGTTGCTGCCAATCACACCGAGGTACCTCACACGCATTCCACGCCCCTGACTATCGACATGTGGTACATATTGAGCCTGATTTTGTAGTGACCAATCTTTAGAAAATGCCTTGGCAATCCCCTTCAGTTCAGCGTTGGAAGTGACGGGCATATTTTTTGGAGCATTCTTAAGTTGGTTCGATGCCTCAATGATGATCTCCCGCAAATTGACGTCGGAATAACCATAAGTCAGGTTGGTGCCCGGCACAGGGTGTGTCCATTTGGAGCCGTTCATCCTGCCGTTGTTGATCATGGGGTCGAGATTCTGCTTCGCATAGGCAGCTGGATCTTTTCTCATGAGCTTCAACTCTACGATAAACTGGTCTTCCAGTTCCGTCAGAGAGGGTTGCTGAGCGGGGACAACATTGCAGAAGGAAAGCATAAGCAAAAGTATTACGCTCGTACTGAGAACGGAGCAAAAAGAAAATCTGTGTGAGTATCGCATAAGTAAAATTCCTTGAGAGTATTTTATATGTGTGATTGAAAGGCAAGTGATTCTGTAGAGTCTTACTGTGGTATCACTCAATACCTACGGCTCAATTCTCCCGAAAATCATATTTTCGGTGAATACCAGGAGTTGATACTCGAATCTTTCAATGGCTGCGATTCCAGAAAAATTTGAGGAATTTGTAATTTCCAGGCGTAGGTCATATTGATTGAACTCGTATGACTAAATGACAGGCGGTTTTTGACTTACATGATAAAGAGACTGAAATAGAGCACTTGCCTTAGAATTTATGATTCATAGGCAGTATTCGATGAAAACAGCCTGGTCGTCCACGAACCTGCGAAATTGCATGTTGGTATGTCTGTTGAGCAACGGAATTGTTCTCCATTTGATGCGTAACTCCAGTAAGACTATGAAGTCGTACAGAATTTGAAAAATTTGACCCTCCAAACACTGAAGGGATTCGGTTCGATATTTGCACTCTGAGATTGAGCTGGTCCACTAACTTTAGTTGTTGAAATTATCTTCCCCAAAAAAGAGAGAGAGCTTGCCATGAATCGTGTTTTACTTTGTAGTATGTGTGTTGCTGTCGCGGCTTTACTCAATATCACTCCTGCATTTGCCGACGAACCTGCCGCTCCTGCTCCGATTGTTGTTTCAATTGACCTCGAGCCGCTTTGGATTTATGACATCGAAGTCAGCAGCACACAAACCATGCCATCAATCACCCTCGCTTCACCAATTCTTGCGGATGGAAGTATTCTGGTTAGACCTGGTGCTCCTTATGCAGAGGGTCAACAAGGCAAGGGAATCACAAAAATGGGTTCCAAAATGAGGTTCATGCCAGAAGTCGGTCAAGGTGGTCCCTGGAAGTTGTCAATCACACCAGCAGATGAAAAAACAGCGATTACTCGCTACAAACTGACTGTCGATGCACAAGTGACTCGTTAAAAACGTATTGATAATTTGTTCGTTATACACAATTGACAAGTTGCGCGGTTTTTCCAAAGGAATAAACGTGCTGCTGGAGGAAAGCTCGCTTGAGGGATAATTATTCCTTAAAACCACTTTGAACTTACAGGAGAGACCTGGTGAAATATTGCATTAAGATGTCACTTGTTGCTGCCTCATTATTGTTTTCATTGACATCGCCAACTTTTGCACAGATCACCTACTGGCTTGGTGAGCAGAAACCTGACGGTTCAACCCATTATAATGTGCGCGTTCCCAATCCTGTTGCAGACATGATAAAAACACAACAGTTTGTGAATAACGGACAGACGATCAGAACTCAATATGCAGCAGTGCAACAAAAAGACTCCACTGGAGCAGTCCGTAATATGTATCAAAACCGACTACTCGGTTTGCAGAATTCCATCGACCAATATCAACAACTCACATACCGTGATCAGGATCGATATTGGGGCCGGAAATGGATCACTTTCAGTGATGTGGATGCAGGAGAGTGGCGAAATTTTACATCGGCATTTAAGCGACTCTCGACCAACAACAATCCCAATGAGTTTGAAGCGACAGTGACGATACTTGAGTCCAATGGCCCTGCCCCCCCTGGTCGATTCCAGGAATTGAGTGTCGATCAGCTCAGGCTCAATAACGGGTTGCTAACGATTAACAGCCCTGGTCAGCCGATGCAACTCCCAAGTCGCGGTTGGAGTGGCCCAAATATTAATTCCGCTGCACCAATCGCCCTGAAAAAGTTTGGAGGTGGGCATGTCATGTGGTTTTCTCCTGAAGGAAGGGCAAAAATCGCACCGATCAACCGTTCAGGTGAATTGGATAAAGGACAAATTCAGGATTTGGGACCAGCTTTGGGAGGGTCGCTTGCGGTTAATGACTCTAGAGTTGCCTGTCTGCTGAAAACGGAAAAAGACACGCTGCAATTTCGGGTTCTTGGAGGTCAAACAACTGTGGTCATGGCACCTAATGGTGCTGAACAACGCTGGACAATAAACGGGCAGGTTCCTTTCGGCTGTAACGACATGCGAGATCCATTAACAATGGGGCGTACCGTTGTGTTACGAGTGGGGCAGAACTGGCTGACTTCTTTTGATCATGGAAATTTATTTGTCAACCCTGATCAATCCACCGAAATGCATTATGGAATGATGACAGCGATGTTCAATGAGAATGGCTCGAATCCACGGTTGGCGTACAACTGGGGAACATCACACAGCCTGGATCAGCGGGCGATATTTGATGGAACTCACATCGCATGCATCGAATTGGGTGATTCCTACCCGAGCGACATTCGTATGCATGTGCTCGACGCCAATGGCAATATGCTTGCACAGAATAATTTGTTTGCTGATAAAAAATATCCTGACACACAAATTGGAGGCGACAATAGCAACCCGGTTTATGGAGTCGCCGCAGATGGTGGTGGTCAGTCCTCCGGCAAGCTTGGCGAATTATTCCATAATGCTGACGGACGTTATTTCTTGACATACGCAATTGAACCCCGGACATTCGGATCTCGCCGATCAAATCTGAATGAAATGGGTTTGCTGATTCTCGACCGCAATGCGAAGATTGTCGATCGCAAGCGTCTACGGCAAGGTGCGGATGTCGAATTTTTGAAGTCTTCTCTATACCGCAACAATATCCTTGTTGCCTGGAAAACCAAGCAGGCTGAAGACTATTGGATGATGCAGGTCGATCTGCAAGGGAATGTAGTTCAACCTCCGGAAAAACTTCCAGCGGACGTCAAGTTCACCGGCAGCGATGGATTCGTCAGTGCATTGGCGGGAGAAGTACTCTGGTCATCGGAATTCAGTGGCAAACTGAGAATTTATCACTTGTATCAGGATGTCATTGACGCACAGCCGCCATTTCCTCAAAAGGCATTTTCAAATGGCCAGTAAGGTGTTGATAACACTTTTAAACAGCGAGACTCGCATTCTCCCTGTGGTAGAAGAAATGTAATCTATGATCCAGAATACGATACAAAGAAAATAGCAAAGTTGATAAGAAATAACAGCTTACGGTTGAGGTCTTAGTCACCGGTTATTTGAAGCGAGGGGAGAGTATTTCAGTGGAACAAAGCTGTGCTGCTCTACCGAGGGGATCTCAGTGCAGCATCCACGGTTCCGTGCGAGTCAGACTTTTCGAGAGGGATCTCCGGGAGCAATTCTCTCCCGGGATCGCAAGCGGTGGACAGTTTTGGAGTATATTCAGTCGAGAGCTGCGATCTTGGACTCCAGATTCGACAAGTCATTAGCAAAACTCTTTTTACCTGTAAGCAACTGATATTCTGTTTCGACCGAAAAGCACTCCTGATAAATATTTCGTGCCAAAATGTTTTCACTTTGAGACAGGTGATAAGCAGCCAGCGTCTTTAAAGAGTGAACTAACTTGGCAGTCCTTCTGTAATTCTGACGATCTCGATCTTGCAGAATACGTCGAATTTCCACACAACGGACTGCCAGAGGAAAACCTTGTTCCAGTTCCTTTAAGTGAAGGAGCAGGTCGGCCAGATGCTGATAACTGAAGGAAACATGCCATAGCGTTTCCAGATTATCTGGCGCAGAGATTTCCAGTTTTTGTGCATAGTCAAGTGATAACTGGTAATGCTCGAGTGCTAAATCGATGTCTTTGCTTTTTAGTGCCAGGTCTCCTAACCTTTCATACGCGGTGGAGCAATCCAAAGCGACGTTTGAATTGAATGGATACAGGTGATCGAGTAAAACGGCTTTTTGTTGAAACATCTCGTAATATTGTTTTGCGTCATCAAAATGGTTTTTCTTTAAATGCCAGTCTCCAATAATCTGGCATGAGTAGAGAAACAATGATGCCGCTTCAAGACTCCCTGGGCTGGTTTCAGTGATCTCTTTCAAACGCCGATGTCCTCGATTCGAAAACTCTTCAAACTGATCTGGATATCCGGTATGCATAAATCCTTCTGCACACAGAATTTCTAATTCTCCTAATTCCATCAGAACCATGTCTTCACTCGACTTTGAACAGGCCTCGATCATAAGAGGTAGGGCTTCCATGAATTTTGCATGGGCTTCCTCCCAGTGAGCTGCATCGGCTAATACGTCCCCGTATTTCATGATTGCTCTGGCCAATGTTCTTTGTACATCCAGGTTATCCATATTGTTCTGGTATAATTTCTGTAATCGTTCAATCGCGTCGATATACCTGCGTTTTGAAGCTTCAAGCCCAATACTTCCGTCTGAAGCTCCAATACTATATTCGACTTCTGCCAAGCCCAGGATTGTTTTGGCATAACAGGAATTCAATTGATCGGGATCGACATGGTCTGCAGAGAGTCGATCTAGTTTATTGAGCACCTGATTGAGCATGACCTTGCGGGATTTTTGCTCTGCAGGAAGACGCAAATATGTTGTTTGGATCTCTCCAAGAATCGCTTCGATGACTTCGATGGATAGCTCAGCCTGACTCGCCACGAGTGAAGATTGATTTTGAGCTCCCAGAACTGCGGACTCAAGTTTGATGTTCTGGCTTTCAATTTTTTTTGCCTGCAGATCACTCAATCTCAAAGAATTGAAGCTGTTCACCACACTCACTCCCACGATTAAGGCTGTCATCAAAATCAAAATGGAAGTGAACGGATTTCGTCGAACCAGCCTTCCCAGTTTTTCAGGCAATGGAGTGGGGCGGGCCTGGATCAATTTTCCTCGCAGATATGAATCGAGTTCGTCGGCAACGCACTCTGCTGTCGGATAACGATGTGCGGGATGCTTCTGTAAACACTTTAATGTGATTGTCTCCAGATCTTGCGGAATGCTCTTGTCAATGACTCTGGGCGATTCAGGTATTTTCTCCAGAACATCATGAAGAACTGAAAGAGGCTCCTTTCCGACGAAGGGTGCACGACCGGTGAGCATTTCATAAAGTATTGCTCCCAAGCCATAGACATCTGTCGCAAACGTATGACTTTCCTTCCCACTCACTTGCTCTGGAGACATATAGCTTGGCGTACCAACGATATCGTAACTTCCAGTCGATAATGACGGATCGAGCGAGAGCAATTTCGCCAAACCAAAATCGGCGATTTTGGGATTCGATGAGGAATCGACCAGGATATTCGAGGGTTTTAAATCGCGATGAATAATTCCATTTTGATGTGCAAAATGGACGGCTTCGGCTATTTGCTGAACGATTTTTGCAGTGACTCGAATCGGTGGCTTGTCACGTCGGATGAACTCTGAGAGTGTTCCCTCTTCGACCAGCTGCATCGAATAGTACAGATAGTGCTTGTGCCGTCCGACTTCATATATGGGCACGATTCCTGAATGATTGAGACTGGCAACAGATTCCACTTCTGTATAGAAGCGACTGACGAGTTTTTTATTTTTTAATTCACTCTGTCGAACCATTTTTATTGCGACACGACGATTCAGACTCTCCTGATTTGCTAAATAAACAATTCCCATTCCTCCCGCGCCAAGGATTCTCAACAGGGTGTAGTTTCCCATCTGATAGGGAAGCTCAAAATCAACAACCAATTCCTCACCAGGAGAGTCTTTTAACGATGCCGCCAGTCGATGGGCCAGGCCAGTGCCCCAACTTGAGGTAACACTGTTGAGGGGTTCAACAAGTGTAGATTGCTCTCTGAGATCACTAAGCTGTTTTTCAAGTTCCCGTTTGCAACCAGGACAGTTATCGACGTGACGACCCAATTCGCCAGACTGGTCACCACTAACTAGCTCTAAAAGCTTGTTTGGAGTTGGGCATGATTGCATGAAAGCAGATTCTATCGTTCTAGTAAGCTGACTTCATTTCTTATCATTTCTTGGATTTGACTGCGTGCAGTAAACACCGTTTCGACTTTCATGCCGATCATTCTACTAACTTCATTGGCGGGCAAATTCTTCTCGGCCATCAGACTCCAAGCTTTCCAGCGAGCATTGCTAACGCGAATTCTCACACGAGCTTTCGCCTCTTCCAGCAGTTCCAGATCAAACAGATCGTCTAGCCGTGATAGTAAGTCTTGCGTCGCTTCGGCTTCCTCCAGACGACTCATCATGCAGGCAACTTTTCCATCGTCTGTAGCACGAACTCGATCACGCAGGAAATCATTCACAAGATTTTGAACGACAGTTCGCAGCCAACATCGAAAACTCATGGAGGAATCGTATTCGAATCTCAACATGACTTTTGTTAAACGAACAAGGACATTCTGGGTCACGTCCTCAGCATCAACTGCCTGTAACCCACGCCCACGACACCAACTGTAAATTCTCTTGCCATACAGATTGACGAATTCATCCCACGCTGTTTCGTCAGGAGTATTGGTTCGCAGTTTCGCCAGTAGGGTCTGGCTGGTAGGTGAACTCAAATCGATCATAAGAATTTAATT
This sequence comes from Rubinisphaera italica, assembly GCF_007859715.1. NCBI lineage: Bacteria > Pseudomonadati > Planctomycetota > Planctomycetia > Planctomycetales > Planctomycetaceae > Rubinisphaera > Rubinisphaera italica. Next base: position 1,905,687 of record NZ_SJPG01000001.1, on the reverse strand, counting down.
TCGAAATATTTCAATTTAAGTCGTAGGTTGAACTGGAAGTAAACGTATTGTCTTTCGTGAGCATGTAAACAATGCTTGTCTTGATTATACAAAGCCTGCCAAATGATATAGACATTGCAAATAAAGAAGATTTTAAATGTAGGCTCAACAGAGGCAGATTTAACCTGAAAATCACGAGTTTTCGTGCTGTTCGTCCATCAGTTAAAAGATTTAGCATACTTTTGATCGAAATGGATTGCAATGATTTCAAGCACAAAAGCGTCAGTTACTGCTTTGTAGACTGAACTCTGGCCTGCCCTACTCTTGGTACTGCAACCCGGGCCAAAAAACACTATCTCAACGTCTCAAGTATTGGAGCAAAAAATGAACAAGTTTCTGGTCACTGCAACCTGCGTGCTATCAGCAGTGTTTGCCTCCCTGTCGCCTAGCTGCGTTTACGCTCAAAGCGCACTTTCTCCATTTCAGAGAAAAGAGTTGACTGATTACCATAACAAGAAAAGAGCTGAAGTCGATGTCGGGCCTGTAACCTGGTCAGACGAAGTTGCTAATGTCGCCCAAAAGTGGGCAAACCATCTTGCTGCCACGGGCACATTCAAACATAACAATACCAAGTATGGAGAGAATATTGCTATCAACAGTACTGCATTGAAGGGGGCCGAAGCATGGTACAGTGAGATCAAGAATTTCCGCCCGGGTGTTGTGATGGGGCCTGCAGCGGAAGGTAAAAATGATTACACAATTGTTGGTCACTACACCCAAATGGTGTGGAGCAAGACTACAAAGATCGGTGCAGGCGTGGCTGTGATGCAAAGCGGACCATACAAAGGTCAGCTCGTTATTGTTTGTAATTATGATCCTCCCGGGAACTATAGCGGACAATTAGCGTATGCCCCAAACGCAAAAGTCCCAATGGTTGACAAGCCCTTGGCTGCACCTGCAAAAATGAACTGGAAAGACGAACATACACAGTTGAGTGGTGGTCCAATCATGGTGACCGGAGTGCCAAACTTGGCAACATTTGGAAAACCGGATCCTACTCGGGAGGGTCTTCAATCGCTCATATACAATGGTGTGCTGCGGGCTGATCGCAAATACACGATTGAGACCAAAAGTACGGACTTCAATACCCACCTGGAATTGAAAAATATCAACGGAAAAGAAGCCTATGGTAGAAATGGTCGCCCTAACGCCGTGCTTGAATTTCAGCCCAAAGCCAATGGTACTTACCAGCTCAAAGCCAGTTCTTCTCAAGCTGGTGCGACTGGTCAACTGGAAGTATGGATCACGAGCAACCCATCGAATTAATTGCACTGAGATCTCCCGGGATTCATCCCTATTGAGCATCTTGTGATCAGAGGATGAGTTTCGGCTCATCGGTGCGTAGCGATTGACATCGATGTAAGCGTCGATTTGAGTGGGAATTGTGATTTTCTGACAGATCCCGTTTTGAAGTGCACGGAGTAACTCTCATGCTGAGTACCGGTAATTCCTATCTGAGCCAGTTTTTGAGACAGAGATGTGTCATCGGTCATTTTGCCACCTGTTTTCCACCTGAATTTCATTGAATTCCCCGGAGTAAAGAGCCATGGCCGTTAAGGGGCAAACCTGTACGATATCTGCCTTATGGAGACTGATGATGATAACAAGATTATGTGGTCGTGAAGGGTTTGCCCTTAAACATTCCAGCCTGATTGGGATTCCTGTAATTACATGTCTGTTTTACCTGATGATGCAGACCGCACTTGACGCAGCTCCACCGAGTGCAATCTATCGTATCGAATCTGTCGCGACCGGACGATTGCTGCGAATTCGAACTGGCCGTGACAATGTTCTTTATGCAGTGGATAACAACCGCGAAGACTTCCCGAATGATAAAACCACTCAATTTACTATCGAAGCTTACCCCGATGGCTCCTATCGCATTCGTTCAGTTGCTACCGGAAAATTGATTTACACAGACGCTAAAGACAATCTGCTCTCCACTAGAACGAATGCAGGAGACCAGAGTGCGAAGGTGACTTTCGAACCAGCGGGAACGCGACGGTATCGAATCAAATTCGCGTCCAATGGACAATTCTGGCATGAGGATGGACTGGGAGATCGTCAAATCTCAACTCGCTGGGGAGCCAGGGACGAGTATACCGTGTTTCGATTAATGGCAGCCAACAGTACGCCGACGAATCCCATTCCAGCAAATTTACTGGATTCCTCAGGAGGCATGATCGGTGGAGCTGTCGCTCCTGTGACTGCACGACGCCCGGTTGATGCCAATTCCAATATTCGTTTTCCGACAATCATTCCTTACGTCAATTCAGACGACAGTCTCGATGTCGCCTGGACATCAGCCACAGGTGAGACCATTCTTTCGAGCTTTTCCGGGGGACAATGGAAGAATGGAAACCACATCAAAATCTCCAATGCGTTGCCCATACTCGCCGGATTCACTAAGGATTCACAAGGAAACCGTTACTTGATGACAGGGACTGGTGAGAAAGTCGTTGCCTCAATGAATCCTAATGCCAGGCGCAAAAACATTCTCAACATTCTGAAGCTTCCTCCAGGCAGCCAGTCGCCACAATTATTCGTCGATCTTAATCAGGAATCATACTATCGAAAATGGGGGATCTATAATCCGTTATTAGTTTCTCCATCGGATGGTCGATTCAGTGTTCGCTCTCAGCTGGTACATGGTAATGGAGTCCTCACAGCCTCGTTTGCTCATAATATTCCCGGAGCCGATGGCTATGTGCACGATACCATGTGCATTCTCGCCGTGAATACAGCTGGACAAAGCGTTTTTCGCGAAGGGGGGGGAATGCACTGCGGAGATTTACAGACCATTTATGATGGTCGGGATTTTGTGCAGGCACAAGCCCATGAAAGAGGGATCGTTCTTTCAAAACTCTCGCCTGGCAGCAATGGTCAAATGTCTTGGAGTGATCACAAGCTGGTCTTCAAAAATGATCATCACGAATTACTGCTGGGCGGATTAGTTCAGACCCCTTCTGGGTATCTGGTGGTCTTCTCGCATCCGAATTTTGGCGTGAATCCCGAGAACGGATTACCAGTCTGGTTTGTCAGCATACCTAAGAATTTTGAATCACTGCCCAACTGGCGATGGCCAAACAAGACGGAAGTTTACAGTGATGAAGTGCGCTCATTTAAGCTTGCGATGCCCCCGCAGAACCCTGGTCGCCGGGACAGTTACGAACGGCCTCGAGTCGCCCCTATAGGAAATCAGAGATATGCTGTGCTCTGGGAGTATCTTATCAATGGAGAGTACCAGAACACCTATTCCATTATCGTCGATCAATACGGTCAAGCCTTGAGTAATGTTCAGCTAATTTCTGACTCCAGAATTCACAACAGCAATAACGCATTTCAATTCCCTGCCAGTGGCAAAGTGGGATGGATTTCCGGAGATGCCACCTCTGCGAGTCTGATACTGCATACCCTTGATCAGAATTTAAACTCTGCAAAATATTCATTATCCGTTCAATAACCAGCCCGACTTTATCTGGACTCACGGTCTCTTGAATTCAGAACTGTATTTTTGGAGTCACACAATGAAAGCAGCCTTCATAACATTTACCATTTTGTTCTGGAGTATGAGCCCTTGTGAAGGACAGCCAACATCTGGACAGCCATCATCTGGTCCGACAATTGGTACACCTCCCAACCCTCCCCGTTTGAATCAACCGATTTCCAATCCTCAGAACGTGCCACCATATTCCAACCCTGCCAACAATCCACAGAATGTGCCACCTTATTCTAACCCTGTGTCCAATAACTCGGGCACAGTCGTTGACCAGACACTCTCGTTTAATCCTTCTGGAGGCTGGTCAATGGGAAAACCCAATGTCCAGGACTTTCCTGTCAGACGTGGTAGCCGCGTCAAAATCACTCAGACTGATCTGGGAGTGAAGATGACCGATACACGTCAATCGGCATCGCAGTTTACTAAAAACCCAGATAATAAAAATCAATACGTTTATGCTGGAACTACCGATTCCCAAGGCCAGCAGAAAGATCCTGCCAACTCGTCTGTAATTATGGTGCAAACAGGCAACGATACAATTGAAATTCAATATCCAGGCACGACTTACCATCTGAAACGGACAAGCCCACCGGAAACTCTCGTCAAAGCCAAAGCTGACCTGATGAAAATACTTGATAAGTCTCGCGAATCGGGAGGTCTGGCGAAGGCAAAATATCATAATGAATTTTCTGCACCTGCAGATGCCCACTGCCAGTTTTTAGAGAGTGTGAAGTTTGAAGAAACGGGAAATCCGCTCGATGCCCACTGGCTGGGAAGCATAAGATTCAACGAAATTGAAAGCAAATTAACAGGCATGGGATATCAGTTGGATGACCATTACCGACACAGTGAGTCCTGTTTCGTCATCCAAAAGAATGATCCCGTTGCATTGGAAAACATGATCACGCTCATGCGTTCTTCTGCTCAACACTGGGGCAATTTAATGACACCAGAAAATACCGTCTACGTTATTGGGGCTTCTGAATCGTCTGATAAGCTTTATATCACAATATGTGTAATACCAGTGCGTTAGTAAATTTCCTATCAGGTGCTATTGCAACCTAACGCATATTCACTTTTGCTAAATCGCACCACCCCCGCCAAGAAGGAGAAGTTTAAGATGATACATCACATTTTTTCTAAGAAAAATCAATTGTTATTTGTGTCCATGATAGCCAGCTTTGCGTGGTCAACTCTTTACGGGGATACCTGTCTTGCTCAGCAAAAGGTCATGAATGGCAGTACTGTGAAGCTGAAGAGTGAAGGAGCATCAAGATACCTTGGGATCAGTTATGGAGGCAAGTCGTATTACTATCCTCTGACAAGAGGTCAAGATTCGGCTGAGCCATTATTACTCAAAAAGCCACATGATAATAATGCCGTTCCATTGAAATATGGAGACACCGTCTTCCTCAAGGCAACCGAGATGAAGGCCTGGCCAAATAACTGGAAATCATACAACTTCCTGGGTGTCTTTGGCGATGGTGTTTACTACTGGACGGAAAAAGACAAACACTCTCACTGGGTTATTACCTCCGGTGAGACCCCCACTGCACAGTCACAGCAAACGGGTCGACCTGTGCTAAAAGGACAGACAATTCGTTTGAAGAATGTTTTCAACAATCAGTATTTGTATGCGCCTAACAAAGATGATTGGAAGCTGAATACAGAATTGGAATCGAATAATAATACTCAATGGGTTATTGAATAATTCCATCAGTAAAAAATGACCAAATGTATCCTGTCGTATCATTTCAACAGGATGCGTAAAGCTCAAATCATAAATAGGAGAATGCGATGTCGAGACCCTTATCCGCTATCTGTTTCTGTTCACTTTTTTCCGTGTTTCTGGTAATGCCCGTAACATTGCAGGCCCAGAATTTTACTCGGGAAGCCTTTATCCGCAGAGATGCGAATGTGGACGGACAACTTTCTTCCACCGAGTATCTGCTCAATCGACGAGATCTAGATCTTGAATTTGCAAGGGTTCACTTTCAGGAAATTGATGTTGATGAAAGCCAAAGCCTGAGTCTCCAGGAATATGTGGGGTTCGATCCCCAGTCTAATCTCTCCGAAATCGAGCGAGAAGTCTTCCGCATGACAAACGAGCAACGGGCACTGGAAGGCATCGCTCCCGTGAAGATCTCAAGAATACTCTCGTCATACGCTCGAGACTGGACCGCACAGATGGTCAAACAGCTTGATACCAATCATGGTGTGAAAGGTACTGAGTCGTATGCTTCAGCACGAAGAACAGCTGCGGCCAAAGACATGGATCTGTATTATTGGGGTGGGTCTGAGAACGTCAGCAGGAAAACCATCGAAAAAGATGCTCCGTCGCAACAAATTGCTCAAAGAGCGATTAATGGTTGGATGGAAAGTGAAGGACACCGTAAAAATCTTATGAATCCAGAACAGGAGTTTATTGGGATTGGTGCAATGTGGTCACAAGCCGATGGAAAATATTATTTTACCCAGATGTATATCAAGTACCCAAAATAAACGTACCCTCAGGTGCAACGAATGTGATCTCTGATCCAGAATAAGCTATATAGAAAATAGCAAAGTTGACAAAATATTCCAGCTTACGGTTGGAGGCATAACACTGAGGATTTCATATATTTGAAACAATATCAGTATATTTCAAATCCAAATTTGAACGAACTGCCTATCTCTCGATCAAGCCCTGCTGATTCTCACAACATTCTGGCAGATTGCAGTGTTCATCGATACCGAGAAATCAGCATTCTGGTTCTCCTATGAGAAAGAGTGAGTGTAATTATCCAGCTATAGGAAAATTACAATTCCCATTCCAAGCAACTCCTTCAGCGTTACCACAGAAAGGCAAACGCTTATAATAGTGGCCCCAACATTGCAATCGAGTTTCTCCACAGACGATCGATCAATGACCATTCCGCAACCATCTCTTCGGTAACCGGATCGGATTTCGACAAGTACATCAACTGTAAGTCTCTAACCTCCCCGGTAATCTTGCTGTCGTAGCAGAGAATATTGTTTTCATAATTCAGATCGAAACTGCGACGATCGTGGTTTGCCGAACCGATTAACGTCACGCACCCATCGACCGTAAACGATTTTGTGTGCAACAATCCAGCAGTAAACTCAAAAACCTTCACGCCTGCGTCGAGCAACTCGGGATAGTAGCTCTCACTGGCAGCAGCCACAATTCGAGAATCATTTTTGGCCGGAAAGATGATTGTAGTGTTGACTCCCCGATGTGCAGCCGCACGCACCGCGTGTTGCATAGACTCATCCGGGACATAGTAGGGCGTTGTAATTATAATTTCCTGCCGCGCAGCATACATCATCGAAACGAACATTTCTGACATCGCTGCATCCCGAACGGTGGGACCGGTCCCAAATGCCTGGGCAATGATCGATCCATGACTTTCACGTAGCGGTTGTGAGATGATGTCGCTCAAATCCTGAGTGCTGTGTGTCATCCAATCGCTGGCAAATAAATGCTGGTTCTGTTGGGCGACAGGACCTTCGAAGCGTATGACTGCATCAACCCACGGAGCATACTTAGCTTTGATCCGAAATTCTGGGTCAGCACAGTTTTGACTGCCGCAATAAGTAATCCAATCATCAATCACCACGATCTTGCGATGGTTGCGAAGATCAATTCGTCCTCTCAGAGGTTTCAAAAGAAAATTCCCAATCGGCATAGAAGTCGTAGCAAACACTCCCGCCGACTTCATCTTCATCCACTGCCGTGAACGAATAAGATCGCGTGATCCCATTTCGTCAACGATCACACGGCAGATAACCCCCCGTTTGCTTGCACGGATCAGGGCTTCGACCATACGACAACCATTGTTATCGGCCAGCCAGATATAGAAAACGATATGCACATGTTGCTTAGCGGCGTCAATATCCGCGATTATGCTGCTAATTGTTTCGTTGGAATCGGAGAACAATTTCCCAACGTTTCCTGCTACAACAGGAAAGCGAGAGATCGATCCTGCAGTCCGAAATAGCATTTGGTACTCTTCGGGAACTTTCTGAAGCCGCGCAGCGACTTCCACATCAGAAACGTCAAATAACCTGAGCTTTTCCTGAACCTGGAGGACTCGTTGCTTTTTGCGATATCCGATGTTCGTCTCGCCAAACAGCACGTATAGAAATATACCCAGAAAAGGGATGACTCCAATAACGACGACCCATGCGATGCGAGACGCCGGTGATCGATGCGGACGAATGATAGCTCGTACGATAAACACCAGTTCTAGAGTCAGAACGGTAGACCAGATCCAGCCAATATTTCCCAACACCAACTCCTGAGATCATCCAAATTAGTTTCAAAATTCCATACTTATTCTTGCAAATCAATCGCATTCGCTCAATCAGACATGATAATGCATGTAGAATCGAACTCTAGAAGTGTGGTATGAACGTACTAAGCCCTGTTGTTTGTCATGATATTCTGATCTTTTCTATCTGGATTCCCGACAATCCGAGAGTTTACCGTTTTGGTCGTGACTGGTCACTCAATCGTCTGCAGTCTTTAGGGAATCGGTTCCAACTTTCAGTCCCCTGCTCTTTCGAAATCCGTATCCATTCAACTGCCTGTATTAACATTCGATCACGACCAGATCCTCGCATCTCTGACAATTCAGAACTCGATTTGTTATCAGGCGTTGCTGCCGTGTCGTTTGTCGTGCAGCTTCCAGTTTCTCTAGTACACCAATGTCGGTTCCGAAGTACATCTCATCAAGGGGTTATCCGCAGAACGCCGAGTGTGGTAGATGCGAGTTGTGTTGGGAAACGTAAAACTCAACCAGTTTTCCGACCGTCTTCAACGAATCACTTTGATTCAGGTCGCCTGTTGTCCAGCACCGCCTCGTTCTCCTCTTCGTTCGGCGCACAGATTGTCTCGATATGTCAGTGTGACGGTTTGGCAAAATCTTCGATCATACAGAAGCGTTCGCAAACCAATTCCATATCTGATTGCCAGCCACCGTTGCGACCAAAAAATGCCCGATGCCCCGCCTGCCAACCTTCGAGCGTTTCGTCTTCCCCTTCAGCTAATGCAAAATCTGTATCTACATCACAAAATCGGCGGATGGATAATTCGGTTGTCTCAATCACAAGTGCTGGTGTGCCATCCCAATCGAGTGCTATGTCCCTTCTTCCAATTACAGGCATGGACTCCGTGCCGTTTTTAAAATCTCTGAGTGCTCCACACGTTGCTTTCTTCTTACCTAAGCGAACAAGTGATAGGAGCCGACCACAGAGTGCACGATTGTCGCCAAATTTGAAGGTCTTGGCCTCGGGATACCGACTTTTCGCTTCCTCTAACGTGACAGGCATAATGAACTGTTGGGTTGGCTAAAATCTTTTAAGAGAACGTTGGCGTTGACTGGGCCGCCGCAAATCAACATTAACTTCAGGAACGACGCGACCGGCGGCTCCGCGTCCAACGCCTTGTGCACGCCCGTCTTCGATACATCGAATTTGATCGATGATCCAGAATACGATAGAAAGAAAATAGCAAAGTTAACAAGTATTACCAACCGACAGTTGAAGGTATAAACGCAGAAAATTCGCTCATATGAATCGGAGTGAGAGTTTGAAGTGGGGAAAATGCGGCATTTTGAGATTGAGAAATTTATGGACTGACTGCTCAAGCCGCCGACGTATTTTCGAACCTCAATCTGTTCGATGGGAATGGTCGCCACTTCATCAGGTTCCACCCGGATCGGCGGCAGATGATCCCGCTCCGTGTAGCTTCTATTTATGTTGTAATAACTCGTAAACTCGTCCGTCAGATAATCAAGATGCTTCTTCCGGAACACAATAAACTTATTGGGGCACTCCAGTTTGATCGTCTCGATAAACCGCTCGCAGCGACCATTCAGGTTCAGTGAAGCTTTCGGTAACGGATTCGTTTTCATGACCGCTGATTCCACGGTTTCACGAACTAGTTTGTGTATTTCGTATCTCGATTGTGAATATGGATCGCAGGACTTTTTTCGCGATCACTGGTCTCCTCAGCAAACTTCTTCGTTTGCCGGCACACACACCGAATTCGGACGATGGGTTGCCAGAAAGAGATTGCTGCACAAATAAGAGAACAAAAAGAGCATTACGTACTTACTCTCCGTATTTGATTGCTAACCATTGGTTTGACGGAAACCAGTCTTCTCTCATCGACGACATGCAGGCTTGTTGGAGCCTGCCCAGGAGAGTTATTTCACGAACATGAAGCATCGTATGTTTGAAAGTTTCGCAGCGGGACACGGTCGTATCTCGACCACTTCTGTCAAGTGGTCGAGATACCGAAAGATCATCCTCAGCGTGAAAAGTGACGTGATTTAAAAACACTGGCGATCATAGTTTCTGCACGAACGATCAAGGGAAAGGAGAGTTGGGAGTCCCGATTTTTTGTGAGCTCTCATCCCGTGCGAGCAAAGTTTCTGACGAATGCAATCCGGCGTCATTGGAGTATTGAGAACAGTCAGCACTATGTTCTCGATGTGACATTTGGCGACGATCATCGCCATCAACAGGATTGCAGCGGAGCATCAAACCTGGCAGCAGTTCGACGAGTATGCTGCGTCAGGAAACAACTCTCAAGCGAGGAGCAAAGTGTAAGCGAATGAACTGTGCTCTCGATTCAAATCACCTACTGAAAGTCTTCGCAGTCCCGATAAAATTCGGTGTGTAAGCCCTGGGATGGAAGGTCGATTCGGTTACGATCGCCTCTCGCGAATAGAATGAAAAATGTAGTGAAAATTATGACATCCCCTGTGCAATAAACATGGTAGAAAACTCTTGCCCAGCTTTTATAGTGTCCAATAGGGAGAACTTGTTCGAGGACAACCAAATGAAGGGAGGATGTCATGAACAGTCCATTTCCAAAGAAAGTTTATATGCCAAAGCAACTGCAATGTTGCGAGGCTAAGCAAGCCTGTGAGGCACTAATCGCGTTCTGGAATGAAGTCAACATCATTGGTCAAGGCCCCAAGTGGGATCAGATGGCTGATCAATTCACTCGTTTTCGTCTGATCTTGGAAGAGTATTTCGCATCAGTTGAAATCGCCTTGCAGAACTCTGGAGTATTTCAGGATCCCGAAGGCACAATCCGGTACCAAGAACTGCGGCTTCAATCCATGCAAATCCTCGACCGCTTGATTGAAGATGTCAATCTCTTGAAGTCGCACGATGCGACTTTCCAGAAGTGGTCACAGATGGCTACAGAACTTCAGGGAATCTTTGATCGCATTGCTGACCATGAGGATCTGGTCAGACAGATGAGTGAACGGACGGTCTCATAGGAAGATTTTGAGCCGGGTGAACACAAGCCATTGAGTCACCTGGCTCATCCCTGTCACTTCATGTGAAAGCTCAGAGACAGCGCGATCGTAGAGAGGAATAGTGATGAAACGACGGTCCTTGTTACATTCGGCTATGTCAATTACAGGCGTTTTAGGCGCAGCTCAATATCTGGAACCTTTAGGTCAAGCTGCAAGGGGCAGATTGCAAACCACACTTCAGATGCAGATTGGATCTCAACGAGGTCCGATATCTCCCGAAATGCTTCAGTTTTTCCAGAGATACGGTGTCAAACATATCTGTGGGTGCCCTCCTTACTCCAAAGCACGAGGGTACTGGACGGTGTCCGAATTGGAGCAGACGCGTGACTTGTGTTTAGAATACGGAATTTCTCTGGACATGGTTGCTTTACCATTCCTGACATCCAGCCACATTGACCATGAAAAACGTGGAGCAATTATGCTGGGAGAAAGCGGGGATCGTGATCGTGATATAGAGTATATCCAGCGGATGATTGCCTGCTGTGCAAAGGTTGGAATTCCCGCGATCAAATACAATTTAAGTCTTCTAGGAGTTCTGAGGACAAAGCCTACTCAGGGTCGAGGCAGATCCACCTACCAGAGCTGGAAGTATTCTGAAGCCGTGCCACCGACTCCATACACCCGCGCAGGCCTTGTGGATGAGGAACTTGCTTGGGAGAGAATCGAGTATTTTTTGAAGCAGATCATTCCCGTCTGCAACGAGTTTCATATCCGTGCTGCCTGTCATCCGCACGATCCCGGAGTTCCTCCTGAAGGATATCAAGGCGTCTGTCGAGTGCTGGGCACGGTTTCAGGGCTAAAACGATTGCTGTCTATTCAATCCAGTCCATTGCACGGATTGAATTTTTGCGTGGGCACAGTCGCGGAGATGTTGCAAGATCCAGCCCGGGAAATACTGCCAATTGTGCAACATTTCGCGCAACAAAAGAAGATCTTCAACGTCCATTTGCGAAATATCCGAGGCCACCGCGATGATTTTCAGGAAGTTTATGTCGATGAGGGTGATCTGGATCTTTTCCAAATTCTGAGTGTCCTCAAGGACGCTGGATATCCGTATCTGGTAATGCCCGATCATGTCCCCCGTCATGCCTCGGACCCAGACAGTCTGCAGGCATTCGCACATAGTTTTGGTTATATCCAGGGCTTGCTGCATTCTCTCGACTGAATCCTGCCATATGTCTTTCTGCGATAGAAAGTTCTTTCGATGAAGAATTTATTCCTGACTTGTATATTACTGATCTCGCATTCTGCTCAAGCGTTCTCGCAAGAGTTTAAAATTGGAGATCGGGTTGTCGCCATCGAAGAGATTCAGATCATGGAAGACGGGCAACCGGTTGGAAATGTCTCTCGTGGTTTTCCATTGGATATCATCACAGTGGAGGGTGACCGCCTGCGTGTCAAATCACCTCGCCCTGGTTGGATTTCTGCTTCTCAGGTGATTTCTCAAACTGATGCACTTAAATACTTCTCGGAGTTGATCAATAATGATCCGACGAATCGAGATAATCTCTATGCCCGAGCAATGGTCTGGCTTTCAATAGATAAGTACGATGAAGCCATTGCTGATTTCACAAAACGAATTGCAATCAAGGCTGAGTATCGAGATTACAACGAACGAGGCTATTGCTGGATGATGAAAGGGGACATGGATAAGGCGATTGCAGACTTCAACACAGCAGTCGAACTAGCTCCCAAAGATGCCAGGATGCGTCTTAATCGTGGGCTCGCTTATAAGAAAACAGGAGACATCGAGCGAGCCATACAAGATTTTAATGACGCTCTGGAATTGGACAGCGAATTAATTGGAGCTTACGAAAACCGTGGACTGATACATCTGCGCAATAATGATCTCGTCAATGCCGTTCGTGACTTTGATGCCGTAATCAGTCTGAACCCACAGTCAGTCAGAATTCGTGAACTACGTGGTCGCTGTCTCATCGACCTGGGCAAAGCAGCCGATGCAATCATCGACTTTACAAAAATACTGGAAAGAGATCCACAAAGCGTTAACGCCCTCTTTTATCGAGGAAATGCCTACGACTCTATGGGCCAGTACGAGAATGCCCTGCTGGACTACAACCATGTTCTGGAAATCCTCCCGCGAAATGCGATTGTCTATTTTCGGCGAGGAAAAACGTATCATGCTACAGACAACCTTGAGACTGCATTGCAGGATCTCAACAAAGCCCTCTCCATAGATGCCGACAATGTCTACTTCCTGCGTGAGCGTGCAGATATCTATAAGGACAAAGAACAATACCAGAAAGCAGTTGCTGATCTGAATCGTCTACTAAAACAAATTCCCAATAGTGTTCCCGATTTAATCAGTCGGGCGAGCAGCTTAAAAATGCTCGATCAATCAGCGGAAGCAATACACGATTTATCTCTGGCGTTGAAAGTCGATCCTGGTCACGACCTGGCTCCACTGGCTCACTATATTCGCGGGGATCTCCGAAGAGTTGCAGGAGATTTTGAGTCAGCAATAGTGGATTACGATCATGCTTTGCTTGGAGCACGATCACCTGAAATTCTCTACCTGCGTTCTAAATGTTATCGAAACCTTGGCAAACCTGGACAAGCCATTGCTGGACTTCGTGAATCAATCGCAATCAACCCAGACTACATTCAAGCACACAATGGCCTAGCATGGATCTTCGCAACATGGCCTTCTGAGGAAATTCGCGACGGAGAACAAGCTGTCGTTCATGCCCGCCACGCTTGTGAATTAAGCGATTGGAAAGACCCGCTTTTATTGGATACGTTGGCAGCCGCTTATGCTGAATCTGGTGATTTTCAATCTGCTCGAAATTACCTTGATGCAGCGATTCAACTGATGGATGATGAAATCCAAGTTAAAGCGGAAGTGGTCCACAAACAAAAGCTGTATAAAGCGAACAAGCCCTACCGGGAATCGATTCCCGCCCTTGATTCTGAGAAACGCTGAACAAGGAGAATCACTTTGTGGCAGCGATAGTCCTGGAGCATGCGAATCAGCCAGTCGTTGAAACCGTAGACTTCCACTACCGCAATGAAAGATTCATTGAGCTCAGCACATCGCAGGTTGAGTTGGTCGAAGAATTGCAGAATCTTGGCAGGCCGAGTGGAGACCTGACGAGCGAGCAGGACTTCGCCCTGCTGGTCTCTTAAGGAGACGGTCAGTTGTCGTGCATGTTGATCGATACCGAGAAAGAGCATGGTGATCCTCCTTGTGAGAAAATCACAATTGCCACTCAAAGCAACTCTTTCATCGATATCAAAGGGATGTGCACACTCGACCATTCCCCGTAAATCCAACGATCAGTAGCTGTTTCCTTCGTTTTTCCTGATGAAAAATCATGCAGTGGTGAGAGCAGAGAAGGCAGCTCGCTGGTGACTGCAGGTCGATGGCGTCAAGGGAACGGTTAAAGAGAGTCGGTATTTAAGCAATTTAAGCCTATTGGTTTGGAAAAATCGCATCCTTACTGAGTGCCAATCGCATGGCACAAGATTTGCTAATTTGGCTAGAGAACTATTCAGTGTTCATCCAGTGTTTGATCACCATCATCTGCTGCACGTAGCCAGCGGCGGGTGCATAACTTATCCTCTTGCCCCATCAATTTAATCTGAGGTATTAGGCTTGTTACGAGGAGGTAGAGAACGCTTAGGCTTTCGAATTTGCTCGGTTTTCTTTTAGAACCGGAGTACCAGACCTGTGTTTACTCCAGTACTACCAAAAGTATCGCTTTCTCATTCAACGGAGGCTGTGTTGGGTGAACCGAAGTCGATGCGATCATTCAGTTATACCGCTGAATTTCTGGAAGCCGCGGTGCCTGACGATCAGGGCTACTATAAGGTCGGTTATCACCTGGACAATCGTTTTGTTCCCGATGTGATCGTTTGCCCCATCAAAAACGAAGTGACCGCGAATTGCATGGAAGCTTGCATGCGGCAGCGTGACCAAGAATGCATGGAAATAGCTTACGATCTCGCAACGTACAAAATGAATTATGACAAGCGATTCAGCGAAGACTTTGATTCGCTTCGGCATGAGACTTTCGTAAGACTTAGAATACAGGATCTTGGCTATTTTTTCTTTAATGTCGGACGGGGTGGAAAAGGATTTGTTGTCTTCACCATCATCCCCGCGAATGCTGGCTTCTTCGCTCTTGACTTTGCGATGGTGCAGGGGATTATTCCGATTCAAGAGATTGATGCCAAGGGTGAAGATTATCATCATTCGGTTATCATCTTCATTGCACTGACCTTTCACTACTCGCACTTTGAAGGAAAGCTGGTTGTCGTTTACAACCGCCGCGAAGAGTTCCGCGAACTTTACATATGTAACTTGTACTCTGGAAAACAGTGCATTCTCAAGCTGAATCGAGAATGTACAATTCGCATTGAGCCTCAGAAACCCTGGCCCGGTAAATTCCGGTAAGGGTATCGCAATTCAACATTCGATTGTTGTCCATGGAATCAGATAAAGATATTGTGATTCGCGAAGCGGTTGAATCGGACGTGGGCGAGATCCGGGACCTGTTCGAAGTGGCTTATGGTGCGGATTACGCCTTCCCTCAATTTTTCGACACGTTATTTCTTAAAAAGCAGGTCTTCAGCAGTGATTCGCTGATGCTGGTTGCAGAAGACCCAACCTGCGGCCGAATTCTTGGTACTGGGGCAGTCGTCTATGATGTGGGGGCTTTCACAGATCTGGTCGGCGAGTTTGGCCGTCTGGTCGTACATCCTGAGGGACGCGGTCGGGGCATTGGAAAACTCCTGATGGAAAAACGCCTCGAACTAGTCAGCGAGCACCTGCACATTGGCTTGGCCGATAACCGCGTCGAGCATCCGTTTTCGCAAAAAATCTCACTACGTTACGGTTTCGCTCCGGTTGGGTATATTCCGACACATAACGGCGAACCCGTGGCCTTATTTGCGAGGTATTTCAATGATGCTCTGAAGATGCGACGGAACCATCCGCATGTCGCTCCGCCTGTGTACTGGCTAGCCGAGACCGCGCTCACAAATGTGGGCCTTCCATGCGATGTCATCGTGGACGAAACCGCCAGATCTTATCCAGCGGCCGAAGATTTTGAGATCGAGGAAATGAATGCTGCGGGCTACACATCTCTGCTGCGTTTTGAACGCGGTCGCCTCCGCAAGCGAGACATCTTCGGTCCTGTAAAACTTCACTTCGGTTCCCGGGCACTTCAGCGACACAATACCAGCTATCTCATCGCCAAACGCGGAGGCCACTTGATGGGTGCCATTGGATATTCGTGCGATACTAACGTTGACAAGGCAGTGCGGATTTTCGAACTAATCTACCTTAACGAAGAGCCCGTGCGTTACCTGCTGTGCGAACTGGAACGTCGCTGCCGCGAAGAGTGGAAAGTCGACTACGTTGAGACCGATGTTAGTGCAGATGCTCCCAGGATGCAAAAAACGCTTTTAGAACTTGGGTTCCTGCCGATTGCTTATGTCCCGTCAGCTGTCTTTCACTATGTGGAGAGACTCGATACCGTACGAATGGCACGTTACTACATACCGGTTGACGCAACAGAGAATTCGATGGTGGACGCGATGAAGCCGATTGCAAATGCTGTGTTACGGGAGTTCAACCGTCAATGGATTGACCCTGTTCTTGCAGTCAGCTTACCGCGGACAATGGCCTTCAAAGGACTGAACGACGAACAGACCGCGCAGTTGGCCAACCTATTCACTAGGCAGCGTTTCAGAAAAGGCGACAGGATTGTACAGATCGCAAGTCAGAATGGAAAATCATACTTACTTCTTTCCGGCCAGGTGGAGATTCTTTTAGGAAGTGATAAGGTGGCAGATGTTCTGAACCCGGGAGAATTCTTTGGCGAAATGGCCCTGCTGAGTCACCACCCGCATAGTGCATGTGTGCGAGCCATCGAGGAAGTCGAAGTTGCGATGATTGCCCAGAACGAACTGGAGGAACTGCTCCGCGTTCGCACCGATGTTGGCTTGATTATGTATCGCAACCTGGCTGCCGGTCTTGGTGCCAAACTGAGACGTCTCGGCATGCCCGCAGCCCCCCCTGACCTTTGAGGCTGGATTTTTCGACGAAGAAATATTTAGATGAACACGGCGTGATGCATACCTGCACTCACCCGGCTCACGCAAACATAATGATAATGCCTGTGCAGCGATAATCCTCAGGATCATTGCCAGGTGCACATGTACGCATATGCGATCACGCTGGCGTCAGAACCAGTCTGAAATTTAGTAAATGCCAGCGGCGAATTACGTCTGGCTTGAATTGAGCCAGCTGCAGGCCAGAAACAGGACAATACTGATTTTGCGAAAGGAGATGTTGGCAGTACAGGAAATGTAGCAGACAAATATTTAAACGTTGCCGATCAGGCTGTAGACGATCGCAGCAATGTGCGGTACCGCCGGCGAGTACCAGCCGGACATGAAGGGAACTCATGGAACCTGAAACAGTATCATCCCTAAAATAAGGCCTACAGCAATACCGAAGAACAAAGGCGATAATCGCGTCTCCATCAATGATTAAGGTGAGTTTCCCAGGAATTAGGTAACTCGATCCAGCGAGTAAATGTCGCCGACAAAATCATTAATTTTTCCATAGTGAAATCGGCTTAATTTCTTTGCCGTCATCTCAACGCCTGACTGTATGATGCGTGATGATGCGTGTTGCGGTTGTCTAGAGCATATTCAATAATTACCTGCAGCGTTCAGCAGGAGCAAACACAGCATTTTTAGGACATTTTATGTCCATGCGACTGCAGATACCATTTGAAAATGGTCTAATAACATGATCCAATGAAAGCTCACTCAATGTTCGCTGCTTGGTGGCGACCATCCCTGCGGCAACGGTCACACAACCGAACAAGACGGGCCGTCGAAGAAGGATTTCCGAGGCAGTCGCTGCGCTTATAGGAACTTGATTCCATCGTCTACCATCGCCGCGAATGCCGTTGGGCTGGTCCTGTTGGAACTGCAGTGTCTACGGCTGGGACGAAGTATTGTGAATCTGCTCAGCCGCAATTCTTGCGATCTCAGCAAAGTAAGTCGCACCTACGGCCAGCGCCTTTTCATCGAAATCGAACCGACTGGAATGAGCCGGATACCCCTCCTTGCCGGGAACAACAGACCCGAATCGGACGTAGCAACCGGGGACTTTCTGCAAATAGAATCCGAAGTCTTCGCCACCCATATTGGCGGCTCGCATTTTAACGGTGTTGTTTTCCCCAACTACTGAAATCGCAGCCTGTCGGGCGAGCTGAATCATCTCGTCTGAGTTAATCACCGGTGGTGTTCCTTCACATAGTTCAACGTCTATTTCCGTGTTGTGAAGTCGAGCTACCGACTCTGCGATGCGACGAATCGATGCTTTCAAGTGTTTCCGAACCGCTGCATCCTGTGCCCGAATCGTGCCGCGAAGAACCGCACAACTGGCTAGAACATTTGGTGCTGTACCAGCGTGAAAATCACCTACCGTCACGACGGACGGATGAGCAGGGTCCACTTCCCGTGATACGATGGTCTGCAACGCCATCACCAGCAATGATCCCACGACTACCGGATCAACGGCTTCGTGTGGTCGAGCCGCATGCCCTCCACCACCAAAGATCGATATTTTGAATTGATCAGACGAGGCATTGACCGGACCGTCCGAAATGGCAATGCTGCCGGCGTGATAGTGTCGATCGACATGGCCGCCAAAAATCATCGACACGCCATCAAGTGCATTCTCTTCGATCATTTTTTTTGCACCTAGGCCAGTTTCTTCCGCCGGTTGAAAGATAAACCTTACTGACACCGGTAATTCTGCGGCCCGTAACAATGCCGCGGCCCCTAGTACCATGGTCGTATGGCCGTCGTGGCCGCACGCGTGCATCATTCCTTCGATTCTAGAAGCAAACTCTAGACCCGTTTCCTCATGCACAGGAAGGGCATCCATGTCGCCGCGGATGGCAATAAACCGCTCAGTATTCGCCCCCGGTATTTCGGCCAGAATCCCCGTACCCGCAATACCATCGCGATACGATATCCGATGCTCATCAAGGAACTGACAAACCTTTTCCGCCGTACGAAACTCCTGCCAACTGGGTTCAGGATTTCTATGCAGATCACGTCGCACCTCAATCAGTTTCTGAAAGAGTTCCGCGGGCAACAAATCACTCATGTTAGACTGGCTTTCGTAAATGGACGATTCTTGCTATCTCACTGAGCACAGCATGAGTCTTATAGCACAAATACTAACGTTTCTACCATGAAGAACACGCCAGACCGGTAATGAATCACAACCATTTGCCCACGCCAAGCATGTCCGGATCATTGCCAACAATTTCAGCTGAAACACCTCTTATTCAGTAGGGCTATACTGTTTTTGAACAACATTTCGCCCTGCTGTTTGCTAAAAACATTCTAATACTTTCTGTCCGAACTCCCGACACGCCGAGCGTTTAATATTTTGGTCTTGAATTTCTGTCCGATACTGTCAATTCTCGTGCATGTTGATCGATACCGAAAAAGAGTATGGTCGTCCTCATTTAAGAAAGAGTGAGTGGAATTGCCCAGCAATAGGGGAATCATAATTTCCACTCAAAGCGACTCTTTCATCGATAATATAGGGTTCTTATCGCTCCCTCTTGTTTTTACTGATGCATCGAATCTGATTTCGGTCGAACTTCAGCTTTCAATTTAATTCATAATTGACTTGCCCTGGACCATGGTTAAATATAAGCATTTGCTGTTATTCAAGGGCAACTGGAATTTACGGTGGCATTCAGCGGCTCCATGATGGCTAGAACCCTGTATTTCCAGGCAAATACTTGCGACAAATTCGAGAGATCGGTGCTTCTTTATGATTTTTTCGTCTAAATCCAACCTGGATTCCGAGCTATTGATTCTCACTCCCGATCAGTGCACCACTGATTTCCAGAGAGACTGGAAAAAACTCGAACAGGAAAGTTTAAGTGGAAATGCATTCTTATCACCAGAGTTTGTGCTTTCGCTGGCAACCATTCGACCGCGTGATCAACAGCCAATCATTTTGGCATGCAGAAACCGTCAGCGAAACCAACTGATCGGCTTGGGGGTATTCGATCAGGTCAACGCAACGAAAGCACTTCCGTTACCTCATTGGATTTCTGTCAATTGTCCACACTCATACCGAAGTGGATTACTGATCGCTGAAAATTCCAGGACCGAGTTTTATCAATTATTGACGGAGTTTCTTAAAGAAAAGCAGGATGAGATCCTGGGGATTGAATTTCGCAATTTGAGATTTAACTCCCAATGGGCTCAAGAATTACGAGAGTTCACGGCTGAGAACAGAGGATCGTTTCGTTTGCTGCCGGAATCAGAATCGGCCGCTGTCGACTTACGATTACTTCCAGAAAAAGGATTGCCTGAATTCTGGTCGACTTCGAGGAGGAAGTCCATCAGGAAGAACCAGAATCGTCTCTCCAAAAATGGACCGATCCAGTTTCGACTTATAGAAAATAAAAGCGAGTTTGATGTAGCCCTAAGTCATTTTCTGCGTCTCGAAGAATCCAGTTGGAAAGGAGAAATCGGAACAGCGCTGCAATCGACTCAAAAGGATCGGAAGTTCATCCAACATCTGACACATCAGTCCCAAAGTTCGGATTATCTGGTGATCAGCCAATTGTTAGCAGGTGAAGACATAGTCGCCACTGCTTTAAATTTCTGTTCGGGAAGAGAACTCTTTGCGTTCAAAATTGCCTGGGATGATCGATTCGTGAAATGCAGCCCGGGAATATTGCATGAAGTTGCTCTGGTGGACTATCTAATCTCCGAACAGTTGCCGTATGACCGAATCGATAGCTGCTCAAGTGCTGGATCGTATCTGGAAAATCTTTGGCCGAATCGAGTCGCGATTGGTTCGGGTTTGCTTTGCATGAATAAACTGGCCCGAGGCACTGGCAAAATGATTTCTCAAATGCAATTGCTCAAACGCTGGATGACAAACCTGACTTAAACAGCCCTGCTGTTTGTCACGACATTCTGCTATATTTTGACCCAGTTCCCGACACGCCGAGAGTTTAATATTTGGGCCGTGACTGGTTACTCAATCGTCTGCATTGTTCGGGGAATCGGTCTTGAATTTCAATCCTGTGTCCTTTCGTTTAACTTCGAATCAGAACACTCGATAACGGTCAGATCCTCGCACCTCTGGCGATTCAAAACTGGATTTGTTTTCAGACGTTGCTCGAAATGGTCAGTTGTCGTGCATTCTGCTCGATACCGATAATGAGCAAGGCGCCCTCCTGTGAGAAAGAGAGATCGTGATTCCCAAGTCATCGGAAAAACTCATTTCTCATTCATAGTAACTCTTTCATTGATATCAAAGGTGATCAATCAGAAATAGTATTCTTTGGTCCAACTATGAAAGATGACCAAAGAATACTCAATAATGCCAATCTGTTGACGATCGCACTAATTCATACATCCACTATAACCGCTTGCCATCAGAGGAATCTCACTGATTCTTGTCAAATTATCGTGGCCCCTGCCTGTCCCCTACATTCAGTCTAAAAATACAACTCGTTTCGAGCTTGATGTTTAAAGACACAGGGAGCATTAGACATGACATTTCCCGTTGAGTTTCGGTCAGAGACCGATTCTGAGACGCCCAACTCTGAAGACCTGTTTCAGAACTCAATCCGGCCACTGGTTTCCATCATTGTGCCGACGTTTATGGAGGCGGCAAATTTACCAGTGCTGATTCCTCAAGTCTTTGAGGCATTGAATGAATGCGGCATGACGGCAGAAATTCTTATTGTTGACGATAACAGCCCCGATGAAACATCAAAGGTTTGTGCAGAACTTGCAGAAAAATATCCGGTTCAGTTGCTCGTACGTAAAACGGAACGTGGACTCTCCAGTGCGGTATTGCATGGTCTTAACCACGCTCAGGGTTCGGTTTTGCTGGTGATGGATGCGGACTTGTCTCATCCCCCTCGGAAAGTTCCTGAACTGGTTGCAGCTGCGTTGGAACAGCAGGGAGATTTTGTTATAGGCAGTCGTTATGTCGTTGGAGGTAGTACCGATGACGACTGGAGTTTCTTCCGCTGGCTAAATTCACAGGTCGCGACCTGGATGTCCCGTGGATTGACAACGGCCAAAGATCCTATGGCCGGTTTCTTTGCGCTGACTCGTCATACTTATGAACAGGCAAGGGAACTTAATCCAATTGGTTACAAAATCGGACTGGAACTGATTGTAAAATGCGGCTGCCGGAAAGTAGCTGAGGTCCCCATTCATTTCAAGGACCGTCTACACGGGGAAAGCAAGCTTTCGTTGAAAGAGCAGTTGAATTACTTGCGTCATCTGGCACGACTTTATCGTTTCAAAATGGGTCAATGGTTTACCCCTTTGCTTTTTGGACTGGTCGGAGCTTCCGGGGCAATTGTCGATCTGGTTTTGTTGACGCTAATGTTAACGGTAGCCAGCTTTCCAGTCGCTCGAGCTGTCGCGATCTGTGGTGCGATGTCCTGGAATTTTCTGGGTAACCGATTTATCACCTTTTCCGACCGGAAACAAGAGTCGCTCGGTTTCCAGTATTTGAAATTTTGTGGTTCCTGCACCTTGGGAGCCATTATTTCCTGGGGGCTGTCTACTTTCATGTGGACTCAGTTTTCAGAAGTTTTGCACACTCCTCAAATTGCCGCAGCAATAGGAATTCTGGGAGGAGTGGTCATGAATTTCTTATTGAGCAATTATCTGGTCTTTCCTCAGCGGGAACCAGAATTCAAACTCATTACGGGTCATCTTCAAGCCGAGTCTGCACAGTCACATTCCGAACAGTTCACCGTGACGGAACAGACAGAAGAAATCCAGCAAGCGGCAATCTGTTTCACGGATCATCTGCCTCAAAAAAACGGTTCACATTGGATTGGCTGGCTGGGATTACTGTCAGCGTTATTGATCACATTCTGGGTAACTTTCCCGAACTGGTCCAAACAGACAATTGACGGGCTTGACCAGGCTCACAATGTCACAACCAGTCTATTCTTTTACGATCTTTATCGTGACATGCCTGTTAACAACCCTGTTGAATACACGTATGACTACCAACGGCAATATCCAGCATTAGGTTTGATCTTTTGGCCTCCATTATTTCACGCGATTTCCGGATTGGCGATGTTGGTCACAGGCCCTCAGCTTTCAACCGTTTATGGAGTTGTCACAGCTTTTGCATTCGTGTTGAGTCTATGCTTATATGCCGGGAGTCGGTCTTTACTATCGGTGCCGTTGGCTTTGATGGTGGTATTGCTAACGGTGACGGCTCCAGAAATGGTGGCTTTGCAGAATTCTGTCATGCTGGAAATTCCTTCGCTTGCTTGTTGTCTGTTTGTCCTTTGGCTTTACGGAAATGTCACTCGTCGCGCTGGTTGGAAACATAATGGGGAAGCGGTTCTGGCAGGCTTGGCTTGTGCTGCGATAACCTACACTAAGCAGCCAGCCGTATTTGTACTGCTGGGACTTTTCCTCGATGTTTTGATCAATCATCGCCATTTATTGAAGCACTGGAAAACATGGGTTTGTGTCGGAACGGCTGGAGTAACAGTTTCGCCTTTGGCATTGTTCACCTGGAAATTTGGCAAAGTCAACATTGCCCAATCGTTTGGGAATCAGGGAGATATTTATGTAGAGCATCATCAGGTAGCAAGCCGCTGGACCATGGATGCCTGGACTTATTATTTAAAATTACTGCCTGGTCAACTTTCCTGGATCGTGCTCGTTCTGTCTGTCGTTGGCCTTGCGTTACTTGCCATCCATCCTGAATTCCGAAAAAAGCAGGGTATCTGGTTATGGTCAGTCGTTGCCTGGTATCTCCTATTTTCTTATTTCGATAACAAGCAGGTCCGTTTCGTTGGCTATGTGATTCCGCTGTTATGCCTGGCCTGTGGAGTTGCCTTACAATGGATGTGGAGACAAAAACCCGCACTCTCTTTTCTGGGGGCGATCGCCTGTCTGACATTGGTTGTCCCAAATTTGAATGCGGTTCCGCAGTCTCGCCCTGTTGGATATGCCAACATGGAAGAATATCTGCAGCAAGTGATGGGATCGCAAGCTACGGGAAATGTGGCCTATTTTGGTGAAGATCATCACTTATTTACCGCCTTTCTCAGACTGCAAGATACAAAACGGGAACATTCTTTACTGAGAGGGGATGATCTGCTGGCGTTGCCGGAAGACTCGTTAGTGGAAACATTATCGAAATATCAGGTTCGCTGGGTGCTGATTGATCCAGAATTGCCAATCGGTCAACAGTTGTTGAATCATTTGGAATTCGCAAATGAGCATTTTGTTCCAGTCACGGATATCACACTTTTCGACAACAACGAGAAATCTTTCACTCTTCGAGCTTATCACTTTCAAGGTGAACTGGCCCAGACTGCCAGTTTGATTCCCTTGAAAAGCTCACTATTAGGTTTGAGCGAGTGATTCCAACGGTGGTAGTAACTTCCTTCATAGTTTTATTTATTTTCTGACCATCGTTTCAACTCGTTTCAGTTTGAGTGTTCTTGTCTAACTGTGACTTTACTGAGTTCCTCGCTGGAGACTTCATCAGAAATCTGACGAGGGACGTGAAGCAATTAATCAGGTCTGTCCGATGTTACTGGACGATTGAAAATGATGGTGACCATTTCAGATTCTCACAGGAGTTATTCGATATGATATTTCCACACAAGGTTGACAAAATCTGGGGATACGAAATCTGGTTTGCAAATGATGAAATTCAAAATTACTGTGGCAAAGAGTTAGGCTTTGAAATGGGGCATAGATGCAGTATGCATCGACATTTCATCAAAGATGAAGTGTTTTTTATATCCCAGGGACGTTTTCAAATAGAGTTTGGATACAAGGACGACAAGAGTGACCACCAGGTTCAGATTTTATCCAAAGGGGAACGATTTCACGTACCGGTTGGTCTTTGGCATCGAATGACAGCAATTTCTCCTCACCATCAGTACTCAACGATAATCGAAGTCTCGACCTTTCATCGTGATGATGATGTTGAACGATTAGAAATGGGTGGCCCCAGTCCCCATGCAACAGTGCTTCATTCATCTTTACATGACGTGTAGCTACGCTTTAACCAATGGGCCCCTTCTGGCCTTTGGTAGATTGGTTATGGTCGGGTCGTTCTGTGGGGCCGAGTTTCGACGTTTACAAGCTTCCGTCTCGCGTCCGAATTGCATATTCGGACTATTGGCTGGCAAGCCCTGGTTTGTGTACGATCAGTTGATGATCGAGATGACCGATTTCTCGAATGGCCCATACTATGTATCTGCTGAGTTGGACTGCTGCAAACATCGCTAATCCGACGACCTGAACCAATAAAGGACATCGAATATGTGGAATGCTCAGAATCAACTTTTACGAGTCTGGATTGCATTGTGTTTCTTTTCACTTCAGTCGCTCCAGGTGCGAGCCGACGACATATATTTGACGTACATCGAGACAGCACCCGAATTCAAATCCGTCCCGCAACGGCGAGAGATGCTGACCGATCAGTGGAAAACGTGGCTGTACATGCCGTGGCGATATCGCTGGACAATCGGCACGAACGCGGCCGGCGGTAAGTTTTCACGCAATTATGGTATTCATGGAGGATTTGTAGACAGCGGATCAGGCCCCTTTGAGTGGCTGAATCAGTGGGATCTGAAATTTTACCATGACCACGCGGCTGGTAAAGGGTTGCTGTATTTGAGGGGAGCGAACAGCAAATCCAATTTCGCTCAGTTTCAGCGCGA
The DNA here is from genome assembly GCF_007859715.1 of Rubinisphaera italica. Classification (NCBI taxonomy): domain Bacteria; kingdom Pseudomonadati; phylum Planctomycetota; class Planctomycetia; order Planctomycetales; family Planctomycetaceae; genus Rubinisphaera; species Rubinisphaera italica. Next base: position 1,880,047 of record NZ_SJPG01000001.1, on the reverse strand, counting down.
CGGGCTGGCAATTCGTTCCGGGACCGATGGTCCACAGCCGTTGACTATCAAATGGCAGCGGGAGTTGGAAGATCGCATCAGACGAAACATTACAAATGTGAAACAAAATAGCAAACTGTGCGTTGCGCACGCACTGGATGATGAAATTTCGTGGGGGGCGTTTGTGACGCCGCTGGCGTGGCGAATCAATGAGGATGACGAAGCGTATCAACAGTGGTTGACTTTTTACTATGGAGGGGAAAATGTACCTCAAGCCCAATTTGTGACACCCGATTTCACGTATCCGCAGCTTTCAGGCCAACTCAACGAACTGAATTTCGCCCCACTACTGGATCGAATCACATACAACGATTCGGTCTGGAGTAACTCGATTGGCAATCTCGTAAAAACCTGTAATAAATACGACCCCGACACGCCGGCTGGATTTGTCGGCGGGCAGTCTCCGAGCATTTGGGGCGGATATGATTACGCCAAGCTCATGAAGAAAGTGCAGTTCATTGAATCGTACAATCTGGGGTCGTCAACGGAAATCATTCGGTCGTTCAATCCTGACAACATGATTCCAGTGGTGACGACGCATTTTCACAAGCCGGAGCTGACTTCGGCCAATGACATCTGGCAGGCGTGGTATTATCTGGCGCATGGCAACCGTGGCATGATTGGCTGGGTCGATGGCTGGTTTGACGGCGAAACACCCAAGTCCTGGCTCGACGATGTTAAACCGACGTTCAACGAGTTGACAACAATCCAGGGCAAGAAGGTTGTCGGTGCGAAATGGATTCACGATGGTGTAGCAATTTATTACTCGCACCCGTCGATTCAGGTTTCATGGTTATTGGACGCTGAGGCACATCGTAAAACGTGGGTCAATCGTGGCAGCGACCATCGTCTCGGTACATCACACAATGTACGGAAAGCGTGGGAGAATCTGCTCACGGATTCTGGTCTGCAGTACAATTTTGTGTCCTATGAGGAAGTCATTACCGAGGGTGTGCCTGACGAATACAAGGTCTTGATTCTGCCAGCCTGTTATGCACTGTCGGATATTGAAGCACAGCGAATCTCTGAGTTTGCTGTGCGGGGCGGTACTGTGATTGCCGATTTTGCCTGCGGACTGTTCGACCAGCACGGCAATGGTCGCAGCAGTGGTGTGCTTGATGAACTGTTCGGCGTGAAACATGATGGCACCGAACGGGCTGCGGATTTTTTCGGTGATCGGCTCTGGGTGGAAACCGATCAGGATGCCGGCTTCAGTTATAATACGTACCGTGAGTTTTTTGGGACGATCAAATCGCCAATAGAGGATGGCTATGCCAAAGCGGAGCGGAAATTGCCGACCCATACGGTGCGAACTGTCGGACAAGGCAAAGCTGTCTACGTGAATCTGTCACCGCAGCGTTATCTACAAGACAGGGAAGAGGAGACCGCGACCGACGCTACTCGTATGCCGTTTCTCCAGCATGTCTCGGGTGCTGGTGTTGAACCGTGGGTCACAGTACTTGACGAAAACCGAAAACGACCGGCGAACCTGGAGTTGACCTACTGGAACAAAAATGGTCGGACGTTACTTTTTGTGATTCAGAACGTATCGGTTGGTGGTGACAGTTTGGGGGGCGGAGGTGCTCAGGGGCTCAAAAAGGAAAAAACCACATTGAATATTGAATTCACAGAACCGGTACGAAACGCAATCAATGAGCGAACGGATGAAAAACTTGGCAATGGCAAGTCATTTTCCGTCCTGCTCAATTCCGCTGAAGCGGTGATGATAAGTTTTGACAGCGAATGACCAGACCAATCGCTGACATTGGCAGCGATTGGTTGAGAAATTCAGCGTTGCTGTTTTTCACAACATTCTGATATTTCTGTCCGAGTTCCCGACACACTTACAGTTTAACATTTGAGTCGTGACTGGTCACTTAATCGTCTGCAGTCTTCAGTGAATCGATCCCGATTTTCAGTCCCCTGCTCTTTCTAAATCTGTGCTTCTTTATTCAAGTTCAAATTTTCACTCTCGATGGCAATCCCAGACCTCTGGAAACTCAGAACTCGATTGGTTTCCATCGGTTCTGTCGTGCATGTTGATCGATACCGAGAAAGAGCATGGTAATCCTCCAGCGGTAGGAAAATCACAATTTCTACTCAAAGCATCTCTTTCATCGATATCAGAGGACTGTCTGCAGCTGCCGCAACTGAAACGCACAAGGATTGGAGCTGAACTGGATCGATGGGCTTGACTATATGATCATCGAAACCTGACTCAAGTGCTTTCTCGACATCGGAAGGCTGTCCATAACCTGTTAGTACAATCATCTTTAGATTTACATTAGGTTATCGCTTACGAACTTGGCGAGCCATGTTATAGCCACTCATCTCGGGCAATCCGATGTCCACACGCGCGAAATCTGGCGGATCAGTCGTCACAAGAAAGGATAGCCGTCGCACTGCTTACTGCGTTGAGCGGCTTTCGCAGTTCATGCGAAAGCATGGCGAGAAAATGTTGACCTCAATGGGAATCACCTGTTCGATGAGCCGAAAGGGAAACTGCTGGGAAGCAACCGAGCACCATCGAACAGTGCGGAGGTGGTATAGCGAGGGCGGTAGTCGAAGACAGATGGAATCATTTTTTGCAACGTTGAAGAAAGAACTCGTTCACCACGAGCGATATAAAAATCGTTTCGAGGCTGGTACGAGCCTGTTTGAATACATCGAAGTGTTTTATAATCGAGTACGGAAACGTTCTGCACTGGGCTACCTGAGCCCTGTTCAGTTTTTGCAAGTGGCTTAACCATTACCCGCACCCACTATTCCTGGGGAAGCCCAATATGTACCATTGTGTACAATCCCCACCAACTATCGTATCTTTAAGAGAGAACATGGTTTGAGAATGCGTTTATCATCGATCGCGTATAAGACCGTGATGGCCATTAGCGGATTATTTCTCTGTCTCTTTCTGACGGTTCATTTACTGGGCAATTTGGCTTTGTTCTTTCCGGAATCGGTAGCCCGCACCACATTCAATGCTTACGCAGATTTTCTGACGCATTTGCCACCCATCAAGATTGCAGCGTATTTGACATACTTTGCAGTGCTGTTGCATGTGGCGTTTGCGTTTACACTCACAAAGAGGAATCGAGCATCGGCAGGTCAGCGTTACGCCTACAGAGGGAGCGTCAACACGACGAGTTGGTACACACGGTGGATGGGCGTCATGGGAGGCATCCTGTTACTGTTTATCATCATCCACATGTGGAATTTCTGGTATCCATACAAATACGGGCATGATATTGCCTTGGATGCCAACGGTAAGAAGGATTTGTATGGAATTGTGGTTACATCGTTTGCGAGTCTGACCTGTGTTTTATTTTATGTATTAGCGATGGTTGCCCTGGGCTTGCATCTTTACCAGGGACTTCACAACGGCCTGCGATCGCTGGGACTGTATCACAATCGCTATTCCGTGTGGTCGCGGCGGCTGAGTAAAGTTTTCGCGATTATTGTTTCCGTTATCTTTGCGTTAATGCCGATCTACATCTATTTAAGAGGTTGAGGAAGCATGACGATGCTGGACGCAAAAATTCCCAACGGACCAATCGAAAAGAAATGGAGCGAGTATCAAGCGACCTGCGCGCTGGTGAACGCTGCCAATCGCAAAAAAATGACCGTAATTGTGATTGGTTCCGGATTGGCTGGTGGTGGTGCAGCCGCCGCACTTGGTGAGCTGGGGTACCACGTCAAGTTATTCTGCTTTCACGACAGCACTCGTCGTGCCCACTCGGTCGCCGCACAGGGTGGCGTTAATGCCGCAAAGAATTATCAAAATGATGGTGATAATGTCTATCGCATGTTTTACGACGCCATCAAAGGCGGCGATTATCGTTCCCGTGAAGCCAATGTTTACAGAATGGCCGAGCTGTCCGTCCGTTTGATCGATACCTGTGTAGCACAGGGTGTTCCCTTTGCACGAGAGTACGGAGGTTCGCTTGGCAACCGCTCATTTGGCGGCGTGCAGGTTGAGCGGACTTTCTATGCTCAGGGACAGACTGGCCAGCAATTGTTGATGGGCACGAACTCAGCGATTGCGAGGCAGGTTAAGGCAGGACGAATTGAACGATTCAGTCGCCACGAAATGCTAGATCTTGTTGTTAAGAATGGTCGGGCCATTGGCGTGATCGTCCGTGACGCGATTACAGGTGAAATCGAAAGGCACGCTGCACACGCCATTGTGCTGGGTACGGGCGGATATGCAAAGATTTATTATCTTTCGACAATGGCCATGGGCTGTAATGCGACGGCCGCCTGGAAGGCACACAAGCGAGGCGCCTTTCTTGCCAACCCAAGTTTCGTGCAGGTCCACCCGACCAGTCTTCCGGCCCTGGGAAAACATCAGTCAAAGCTGACGTTGATGTCGGAATCTTTACGAAATGATGGCCGCATCTGGGTACCTGCCAGGTCAGGTGACGATCGATCGCCGGAAAAGATTCCTGATAGTGAACGGGACTACTATTTGGAGCGAAAATATCCTGCGTTTGGGAATTTGACTCCACGGGATATTGCTGCACGCGCTGCCAAGGAGCAAATCGATGCTGGACACGGAGTGGGGCCGATGCGAAATGCCGTATTCCTGGATTTTCGCGATGCGATTGCCCAACATGGCCGAGAAACAATCCAGTCTCGATACGGAAATTTGTTTGGTATGTACCAGAAAATCACAGGTATCGATGCTTATGTCACGCCGATGCTGATCGCTCCCTCGCCACATTTCACTATGGGCGGGCTTTGGGTCGATTACGAATTGATGACAACACTTGAAGGCTTGTATGCCTGTGGTGAATGTAACTTTGCTGATCATGGATCGAATCGGCTGGGGGCCAATTCACTTCTGCAGGCCTGCGTCGATGGTTACTTTATCCTGCCAAGTACCATTGGGAATTTTCTTTCCAGCCGCATCAAGGAGCCTTTGTCCCCCACCGATGGCCCCGAATTTGATCAAGCCGAATCGAAAACCAGGGAAGATATTCAGAAACTACTCTCTATCAAAGGCAGTCAACCGGTTGATTATTTTCACCGCACCCTCGGTGCAACCCTGTGGGATTGTTGTGGAATCAGTCGCAGTCGCGAGAGTTTGAACCGCGGAATTGAACAGATCCGCGAATTGCGGGAGCAATTCTGGAATGACGTCAATATCACGGGCGGTGCGCATGAGCCGAATAGTGAGCTTGAAAAAGCGACGCGGGTCATGGACTTCCTGGAACTCGGAGAGCTGATGTGTATTGATGCACTTCACCGGGAAGAATCCTGTGGAGCACATTTTCGAGAAGAGTATCAAACAAAAGAAGGCGAGTCGTTGAGAAATGACGAAGGATTTGGTTACGTCTCGGCATGGCAACATCGTGCAGAGGGGGAACCGATTCTGCATAAAGAACCACTCTCTTTTGAAGCGGTCAACGTGATGACTCGGAATTACAAATAATTATGGAACTGAATTTGAGAATTTGGCGTCAGGACGGACCTGACACCCCGGGCCAGTTGGTCAATTATCATTTGAACAACGCGGATCCTGGCATGTCGTTTCTGGAAATGCTGGACGCGGTGAACGAGCAACTGATCAACAACGGACAACGTGTCATCGAATTCGATCATGATTGTCGGGAAGGAATTTGTGGATCCTGTGGAATGGTCATTAACGGACGACCACATGGACCCGCTCAGGGAAGCAGCACCTGCCAATTGCACATGCGATCATTCCAAAATGGTGATCAAATCACGATTGAGCCATTTCGCGCTTCAGCGTTCCCGATCATTCGCGACCTGAAGGTCGACCGGTCTGCCTTTGATCGTATCATCGATTCGGGCGGTTACATTTCGACAAACATCGCCGCGGCACCAGAGGCAAACTCAATTTTGATCAGCAAAGACGAAGCAAGTCATGCGTTTGATGCAGCAGCCTGCATTGGGTGTGGAGCTTGTGTGGCAAGTTGCAAGAACGCCTCGGCAGCCTTATTCACTTCCGCGAAGGTGACACATCTCGTGAATTTGCCTCAAGGGAAAGTCGAACGCTCCACACGGGTTGTGCAGATGGTCAATCAAATGGATACTGAAGGCTTTGGGGCCTGCTCATTCACCGAAGCTTGCGAAGCAGTCTGCCCACAGCAGATCAGTGTCAGTCACATCGCACAGATGAACTGGGAATACAACCGCGCAAAACTAGGAATGTAAACGTATCAACGATGGTGTTGTCACAACCTTCTGATATTTCCTGTCCAAGTTCCCGACACGCCGAGAGTTTAACATGGTCGTGACTGGTCACTCAATTGTCGTCATTGCTTAGGGAATCAGTCCAGAATTTCAGTCCCCTGCTCTTTCGAAATCTATGCTCCTTCATCCTAATTTGAATCCTAACTTTCAATCACGACCAGATCTTCGCCCCCCTGACGACTCAGAGATCGATTTGTTGTCAGACGTTGCTGCCGTGTAGTTGACGTGCATGTCGATCGTTACCGAAAAGAGCATGGTGGTTCTCCAGTGAGAAAGAGTGAGTGTGATTTCCCAGCCATCGGGAAATCATAATTCCCACTCAAAGCAACTCTTTCATCGATATCAAAGGAGCTGGCTCAATATGGCAGAACCTGAATTGAATGTTATGACACGCCAACGCCTCAGCGATCGTGTGGGAAACCAAGAGGAAGTCAAACGTCACATTAAGTCGTCTCTGGTTTCTCTTGAAACATGTAGGAGCCGAATATTGAGCCGATGGGCCACATCAGGAATGACGCGAGCATACCGGGCAGGAGCTTGAAGACATCTCCATCATAACCGATTGTGTTCCACGCAATCACAGTTCCAACACCAGCTGACATCATTAATGTAATCGTTAACGATGAGAGTTCGACGCCGAGCAGACGCAGCATTAACGCAGGGCCGAGACCGGCTCCGAGGGCGGACCAGGCGATCAGTACAAGAGAAAAGACTCCCTGCCCTGCAAATAATGCTATGATAAGGGCGAGGCCGGCAACCGCGAGAGTTGCCAGTTTGGATGCCAGATAAGAATTCTTCCAACGGGGATTAATGTCTTGTGTGATCGATCCCGAACAGACGAGAATTTGTGAATCTGCGGTAGACATGGTTGCTGAAAATAGCCCTGCCAACGTCAAGCCAATCAGAACATCCGGCAAAAGTCGGCGTGCCATTTCCGGCATGGCAAGTTCTGTCGCCTGCGATTCAGTCATACCTGCTGTTAATGGGATATTCAGCAAGTCTGGCATATAGGCCCGTGCGTAAAGTCCGACTGCTATGCTCGCAATGAAGAAAGGAATAAACCAGAGGAAATAAATCATGCGAGCACGTTGAATTTCATCCACAGAACGAATAGTCATAAACCGCACGAGAATATGTGGTTGACCAATCGCTCCGAAACCACCAAACGTCATACCGAGCAGATACATTGCAAATCCGAATTTCAGATTTCTTGGAAACCACCTCACCAGTTCAGGATCCTGCTGAGACAGATTATTCCAGACATCAACAGGCGTGCCGACTTGAAAACTTGCAGTGATCAGCAAAGTGACCATCGCCAGAATCATAACAAACGACTGAGCGGCATCAGTCCAGATGGAAGCTCGGATTCCACCCGAAAAACAGTAAAGGACAACAATAACGGCCCCGATAATCGCTCCGACTTCTGGCTTCCAGCCGAATAGCGCTTGCAGGGCAGTACTGCCTGCTTTGAGCTGAGCGGCTGCATAAACGCCGAGTAATACAAAGGTCATCAGTCCTGCAAGAATGATAACAACTCGCTTCTCTCTGCTGTTAGAAGTTCCCAGAAGTGCAGGAACTGTTGCCACATCAAGTCGCTCGGATTCACGTCGAACACGCGGATGTACCAGTAACCAGGCGATAAAGTCACCCACAATCCAGCCAATCATCATCCAAATCGACTCAATGCCAACCCGATAGGAGTAGGCGATCTGTCCAATGAACATGAACCCGCTGTTATTAGTAGCAACGGCTGACAACGCAGCCAACCAGGGAGGAACACTGCGATTTGCCAGCAGATAGTCATCAGTGGTACTTTTTCGTGCACGAGCAGAAGAGAGTCCGATGACAACAAAAACTCCCAGAAAGAACAAAAAACTGACAACAACAATTGTCACAGAAACGACCTTAACCTTTAACTTAAAACGCGGTTGACGTAGAGATGGCGAGGATTATACTTACAGAGGTAATGATTGCATAGCTAATCATTAACCAAAACAACTAGGCGATTTCCCTTGAATTCGCTGCATTATTTACGTGGGTGACCATATTATTTCAGTAGAGTCTGAGAAACCAGCAGCAATATTACGTACACCAACAACTAAAGACGCTCCTCAAATCTGGCGGCTTGTCGAAGAATCGGGGGTGTTGGACCCTAATTCTTCGTATCTCTATCTCTTATTGTGTCGAGACTTTGCAGACACCTGCCTGGTCGCCTGTCACGGTAAGAATGTTGTGGGATTTGTGACGGCTTATCGAATGCCACACGATCCGAGCACCTTATTTGTTTGGCAGATTGGAGTGGCTCCAGAAGCACAACGGCAAGGGATTGCAATGAAACTGCTCCAAGAATTGATTGAACGTTGCGGTTCCACTTCGATCAAGGCAATCGAGGCGACAGTTGCACCATCGAACATTGCTTCGCAGCGACTTTTTGAATCGCTTGCTCAGTCACATGGCGTCCAACTCATCGAAAAACCTGAGGATGGTTTTGACGCCAGCGATTTTCCTCCGGGCGATCATGAAGCAGAACCGCGGATACGCGTCGAGTTTTCGAATGCTGCAGAGGTATGATTCTTAACCTCCCGCTTTCTCGTAGCTACTCCCACTGAATAAACGGCGTGAGAAATCTCGATACACTCAATAATCAACTCATTTAAATAGAAAAACTAATCATGGAAATTTTTGAACGACTTGAAAGTAACGTACGCGGATACTGCCGTAGTTTTCCGACGGTATTTCACACAGCCAAAGGTGCCGCTCTGGTGAATGAAAATGGCGACAAATACATCGACTTCTTTGCCGGTGCCGGGGCGTTGAACTACGGACATAATCCTGAAGTACTCAAACAAAAACTCATTGAATATCTCACCAGCGATGGCGTGCTGCATGCTCTAGACATGTCGACGACGGCAAAACGTAGATTTCTGGAAAAGTTTGAGGAACTGATTTTGCAGCCTCGCAATATGGACTACAAAATCATGTTCCCCGGTCCGACCGGAACTAATGCCGTGGAAGCGGCATTGAAGCTGGCTCGAAAGGTGACAGGGCGACATAACATCATTTCATTTACAAATGGTTTCCATGGAATGACGCTAGGGTCGCTCGCGTTGACCGGCAATAGTGGCAAGCGAGCCGGTGCAGGTGTGCCGCTCAATAATGTCACCCACATGCCGTTTTGCGATTATCTGGGGACAGAAGCCGATACGATTGCCGCTCTGGAAAGATTTCTCGAAGACTCCAGCAGCGGCGTGGACCTGCCAGCGGCTTTCATCCTTGAAACTGTGCAGGCTGAAGGTGGCGTGAATATCGGGACAAGAAGCTGGCTGCAGGCTTTGTCCGATCTTGCTCGGCGTTACAATGTCCTGTTAATTATCGACGATATCCAAGTCGGGTGTGGTCGCACGGGGCCATTTTTCAGCTTTGAACCATTTGATCTCAAGCCCGATATTATTTGTCTGTCCAAGTCGCTCTCCGGCTACGGTTTACCAATGGCCCTAACGCTGGTGAAACCAGAGTTAGACATCTTTGAGCCTGGGGAACACAACGGAACATTCCGTGGACACAATGCCGCATTTGTCACTGCGGCAGCTGCACTGGAACAGTTCTGGCAAGATGATTCCCTCACACGCAAAGTCAATCGCAATGCTCGTCAGGTGAGAGATGCTTTGCTCGATATCGCTGCCAATCACGATGCAGAAGTGCGCGGTCGCGGCATGATTCAAGGGATCGAATTTGCAGACGCCAGCATCGCCTCGGCGATCTCTCAAGAGGCATTTAAGAGGGGGCTGATTATTGAAACCGCTGGTCCAAACGATGAAGTGATTAAGACATTGCCACCACTCACGATTTCAGATGAGCAACTCAGTCGTGGACTGCAAATCCTGGCAGAGAGTACGATTGCTGTTACGACAAAGGAACCGGAATTGGTCAGTTGAGTTTCGGTGCCTGTGACAACGAATGAGCATCGGCAATTCGTCTTACAAATAATTCAAAACTATTCATGAAATCTCAGTGAATGAGCATTTTTAAAATAAATACGACAGGATTCATCAACAAATGATTGTCAGAAGTCTGAGTGAAATTTCAGGAACAGAACGTGAAACCTCGGCAGAAACGTGGTCGAGTCGTCGGTTACTGCTCAAAGGGGATGGGATGGGCTTTTCCATGCACGACACCATTATCCATGCCGGTACCACAACGGAAATGCATTATCAGAATCATCTCGAAGCTGTGTACTGCATTGAAGGCAAGGGCTCGCTCAAGAATCTCGATAGCGACCAAACCTACGTAATTGAAGCAGGTACGATGTATGCCCTGAGTGGTAATGAACATCACATCCTGAAAGCTGAAGATCAAATGCGAATGGTCTGTGTGTTTAATCCCCCGGTTGTGGGGCCGGAAACTCACGATGAAAACGGTGTTTACCCATTGATGGAATAGCATTTCGTCAAGAATAGATCTGTAGGATTTTGTCTTTTAACTCAGCTCGCATGTTAAGAGCGTAACCTCAAAGAGAATTGATGATTACACAAACGAAAGATCCCTATTATTCCCGTACATCCGATACCTGGGAGACTGCTCCGCGTCTTGACCCCACTGCTTCCGATGCACCAGGGCCACTGACTACTGATGAGGTGTGGAACTATGCCCACAACGGATTCCTGTTCGCAAATAGTCTGTTTTCTGAAGATGAAGTTCAGAATCTGCTTACTGAAGCACACACTCTGATTGAAAGCTGGCCAGAATCTCAGCCAGGGATTGTGCGGGAACCAGACTCGAATGTTGTGCGATCAATCTTCCGTCTGCATCAGTACAGCGATATCTTCAAAAAACTGTTTGCCGATAAACGATTACTTGACCGGGCCAGACAATTGATCGGAACCGATGTCTATATTCATCAGTCACGCGTGAACTACAAGCCGGCCATGAACGGCAAAGAGTTCTTCTGGCATTCCGATTTTGAAACCTGGCATGTCGAAGATGGGATGCCTCGTATGCGTGCCTTAAGCGTCTCGATTTTTCTCACCGAGAGTCATGAATTTAATGGTCCTCTCATGCTGATTCCCGGTTCTCACGAGAAATTCATTCGCTGTGCTGGTGAAACACCGGAAAAGAATTATGAAAAATCTCTCCGTCGACAGGAGTATGGAGTTCCAACTCGAGAAGCTCTGGAGACATTGCTTGAAGATCGAGAGATTGTTGCACCAAAAGGCCCTGCTGGCTCGGTCGTCTTTTTTGATTGCAATACCATGCACGGCTCCAACGGAAACCTCAGCCCGACACCTCGGAATAATTTATTCGCCGTCTACAACAGTGTCGAAAATCAACTCGTCGAGCCTTTTTGTGACCGTCCGCCACGTCCCGATTATCTTGCAGAGCGAAATGTGGAGCGGATTGAATCTTAAACGCGTTTCCTTTGAAATCGAATAAATCGAGTTGTAATTTAGTCGGATAGCTGCAGTCAAAGTCATTGTAATGTAAACTGATATGGTTCTTATCTCAGTTTAATGCAGGGCTGATCCTTTGGACCACGACAATTCACTTGGGTTTCAGATTCTAAGAGCGATTCGACGGATTATTCGTCGAACCTCAGAGCACTCTCGCAACGTTGGGAAGCAGAGCGGGGTGAGTGTCCCGCAAATGCTATGTCTGAAGGCAATTTCCGAGTTTACCGAGGGGACTGAGGTTACAGTTGTGATGGTGGCAAAATCCGTCCAGCTATCAGCTCCGACGGTTTCGCGGATCCTCGACAAAATGGAAAAGAGTGGATTTATCGTTCGCGAACGAAAGAGCAAAGACCGCCGACGTCTCTGCGTATCGTTGACAAAATCTGGATGGCAGCGTATCGGAAATCTGCCGACACCTCTGCACGAGCAGTTTTTGAAACGTCTGGAAATACTCGACCCCATCGAATGCCTGGGTTTGTTAAAGGCGCTGGAGAGAATCGTCGAACTAATGGATGCCGAGGATTTGGATGCTTCCCCTCTGCTAACCCCTGAACTCGAAGTCAGCCCTGTCAGTAGACAATGACAATCTTTCAGGCACCGTCCTGCTATTTCTCACAACACTCTGGCAGACAGCAGGGCGATTTACCACCGATAACGCCCACATCAAACTCAAAACCCTCTACCCATCAATCCAGCTCAAATGATCCACTAGTAACGCAACTCAAAGCATAATCCGGTAAACTTGTTGAGGCACTCCGGTTTGATCGTTTCGATAAATCGCTCGCAACGGTCATTCAGGTTCGGGGGAGGCCTTCGGTATCGGATTGGTTTTCATGCCCACGGCTTCCATGGTTTCACGAAACTTTTTTGTGTACTTCGTATCTCGATTGTGGGTACTGGTCTTGGATTGCCCGTGCCATCTTCGACTTGCCCGAAAAGAAGTCGCTTGTTCAGAACGGTTGACTACACATATGATTAATTTTTACTAACAAAACTAAATGCCCAAAGAGCAGCAATACGATCTCTCAACAAACAAAGACAACGGATCGCTCGATGAAGAAACCTGAAGAAGACCAAAGGATAATCTTCGTAAATTTCAAAGGATACGCATGTTGCATAAACTGAGGTTGGTGTGGTGCTTTTTCTGTCTGGCTCTCTTATTATTTGTGCCCGTCAAGCCGTTGGCTGGAGCCGATCGACTTCAGAAAGGTGAGATGGCTGGATACCTTCTCGTTCCTAACGAGAAGGTTGAACAAACTTATAATGGTGGGTTTTCCATGTATGTGGCGGCCTGGCCGTTGTTGCAGGAATACCCGGGGCATCGTTTTCAAACAGGACTGTTTGGCACTTGGATGCATGCTCAATACGACAGTCCCAGGACGAAGGAAGAGAAGCTCTATTCCGATATAGAGGGTGGGCTTGGCTGGTGGCGAGACACACGATTTGCAACGGAAACACCTAAATTTATTATGGGTGGCGTGGCTCGGAGTTTTAGCGCATGGGCTAATGGACCTGGAGCTGGAAAAGGAAGAGACTGGAGCAACCCCCAGGGGAAATATGGCGTGGCACAACTCAGTCCTTGGGTACTGTGGCCTCCCGACGGTTTGAATCTGAAACAAGGCACGTGCGGTGAACTCTTCGGTTATGGGTATCTACCTCTTCCACTGACCGACCCCAAAACCATCACCGCTGGAAAAGATGTTCCAACGGGAAACAACTGCTGGACGCTGTTTCTAAATGCACAGAACTTTAAGGGTCCAGTTGCCTTCTTCACTCCGTATTTCTGGTCGCGTCCAAGTTTGGAAGACAGTAACGTCGCTGGCCTGTTTTTGGATACTCGTCCGTCAAATCCGAACAGAGCGTTGCAGATGGAAACCCAATATATTCCGGGCGTTCTGGCAGAGGATACAAGCGGCGAAACCTATGCGCGAATCGCACCAACCTCATTCCCTCTTGGAGAGGACGGTAACTCGATCGTCGTGCACGGCGTTACTTCCTACAACAAGCAGGCTCTGTGGGATGATGTGGAAGCATGGTTTGCGGGTGGTACACCGACCAACGGAGCGATCGATCCGACTGCAGCGAGAATCCATCAATTTCCCGGACGAGGTGGAGCAACCTGGAAAATCTATGGTCCCGGCACGGACAGGGATGACAGGATTCGACTTGCCTGGGATTCCTTCGCGACACCGATGGCACCGAACCCTCAAACTTTTGGATTTCGCTGGAATAATAATTTGGTAATAAAAACTAAAGATAGCCCGCTGGTTACTCTTCCAGAGTATTTCCATTTGGAGAAGGATCAAAACGGAAAACCACAATGGGTGGTCATTCAAGCCGAAGAGGTTCCAATGGAAACGGGGCTCACTTCGCACCGATTTACTCGCCCCGTGGAGGAAACATCGCAACCGTATGTGACTCCTAATGACCCAGCGAGTTGCTGGAAGACGCCAGGGCCAGCGGCGGGCCCCTTCTATGCTTATCCAGGCGATGGCAGTAAAGTGACTTACTACTGGTATCGATTCGCCGACCAGCCGGCACTTCTCAACGCGGATCTGACTGACACAGAACGAGTGACTCTGCAGACGCGAGTAGAAAAACTCCATTCCACCTGGAAGGCAGACCGCGACTATTTGCCACCACCGAAAATTGGAAAACTTGCGGCTATAGATTCGGCTCTAATTGTAACTCCGCCTCAAGGATTGGAGATCGGTTACGTTCCGATTGTCACAAGACAGGAATTAGCAAACTAGTGCCCTTTCAGGGCTTAGATTTGGGCATCAAATAACTGTAACGCACTCCGTTGTCGTGCTTTACAAGAACACCATCCCATTTTATTAGTGTGGAAGACGCACTAGTCCAAATGAGAGTTGCTTAATCCCATTCGTCAAATTGCCGTTTGGTAATACGCGACATTGACTGACGACATCAGCATTTACCGTCGTGATTTACCCTGCTGTTTGTCACGACATTCTGATATTTTCTGTCCGACCTCCCGACACGCCAGCAGTTAAACATTTGGGTCGTGACTGGTAATTCAATCGTTTGCAGTATTCAGGTATTCGGTCTTGAATTTCGGTCCGAGATGGGCAGTTGTCGTGCATATTGATCGATACCGAGAAAGAATATGGTCGTCCATCTGTGAGATAAAGTGACTGTGTTTACCCGATGATAGGGATATCAAAATTCCCATTGCAAGCAACTCATTTATCGATACTAAAGGCTATTCAGCCCCGAATATCACCAGTATCCTCCCAGTGCTGTTGATTCTTGCGTACCATTATCGTCAGAATGATTCTGTAATCGAAATGCAGAAACTCATTAATAGCTCTCCAGGTTTGGGTCTTAATTATGTTTGTTTTCGACATCATTTCACGATCACTCCCGTATTTGTCTAATCGGATTCGACTTCTCTGCTGGTTATGCCTGCTAATTTTCTGCACAAACACTGAAGCCGAAGATAATGATTGTGAGATACGGTATCGGAATGTAGTCGCTGAGTCAGCAATCGATTTTGTCCATAATTCTCCTATCACGCAAAAGAAGCACCTGCATTTATTCATGGGATCTGGTACTGCCTGGCTGGATTATGACTGTGATGGTTGGTCCGATCTGTTTATTTGCCAAGGACAGCCCTGGTCAAACTCAGAAAATAATTTCAAGTCTAAGAACTCCCCACTTGATGTCAGCGATCGACTGTATCGAAATCTTGGCAACGGAAAGTTTCGTGATGTCACGTCCGACTGTGGTTTGATCAATGACGGATATTCGATGGGAGTATGTGTCGGCGATTACAACAATGATGGGTTCCCGGATCTTTATGTTTCTCGATTTGAGGCCAACCAACTCTATTTGAATCTAGGTGATGGATCTTTCGTTGATGTAACCGAGCCGTCTGGAACATCAGACGATTCCTACGGAGCCGGCTGCACATGGGGTGATGTCGACAACGATGGTCTACTCGATTTATTCATCGTCAATTATTTACAGATTGAGCCGCAGGATTATCCACTCTGTAAAGCTGAGGGGGGTAATGGTGAGCTGTTTGCCGGGTGTCATCCTCGATTTTTGAAAGGAAAACAGGATATTTTATTTCGAAATCAGGGGAATGGCCGGTTCGAGCAGGTGACAAAACAAAGCGGCTTAGAAGTGGGTGATGCATTACAGGGGCTAGGTGTAGTGGCCGTCGACTTCGATAACGATAGTGACCTTGATTTCTACGTTGCAAACGATTCTGTTCCAAACCAGTTATGGACGAATACTGGCAAGGGTCATTTCGTGGAGGAAGGACTTCTCGCGGGATTGGGAGTCAACCGCAGTGGAATTCACGAAGCGGGCATGGGAATAGCTGCAGGTGATTATAATGGAGATGGTCGCTGTGATGTGTTTGTGACTAACTTTTTCGGTGAAACCAACACGCTTTACAGAAACGATGATTTTTATTTTACGGATGTCACTTCTGAAGAACGATTGTCAGCTGTAAGCCTCAGGCGATTAGGGTTTGGTACAAATTTCCTTGATGCCGACAATGATGGTTGGCTCGACTTGTTTGTTGCCAATGGACATATCCATAATCACTATGCAGAAATTGACCGTGATGAACCGTATAAACAGGTTCCGCAATTGTTTCGAAATCTGGCAGGAAAAGGATTCACTGAAATTTCCTCGCGAGCCGGGCTGTATTTTGCTGAACCAACGCTTGGTCGTGGTTCAGCTCTTGCCGATTATGATCGCGACGGTCGAGTTGATCTTGCGATTTGCCAGTTGAATAGTCCAGTGGCTTTACTCCACAACGAGACTGAAGGAGCGGGGCATTATATTGCGTTGAGACTGATAGGAGTAAAAAGCAACCGTAATGGGATCGGGGCTCGTGTATCTGTTGAAACGAATGAACGAACCAATGCCTTTTGGAAATTCAACAGTAGCAGTTATCTTTCCTGTGATGAAGCGATTTTGCATGTCGGATTAAGAGAGCATGAAGAGATTCAAAACGTAATTGTATCTTGGCCTGGTGGTCACCAGGAGATTTGGTCAGATCTGGTGATCGATAACCGATACAATTTGGTCGAAGGTCGCGGAAAGACGATTCCATGAAACGGCCGTCCCAATATATTGTTCGCTCAACGCTGTTGTTTAGCATCGCTATCGCGATTGGACTGTGGTATTGGTTGCCGTATACCGAGAAAGATGATGGTGAACCCAATCGGATTGAGCGAGATCAAGCCGCTAGTGATGTGTCTGACACATCCGATCAACCAGACATGATTCGCATATTGGCATTGAGAAAGCACCTGTTGTCAATGCCCGAAGATTCTGTGGCCAGATTCGAATTAGCGATGAAGCTTCTCTCGCTCGACAAGCAGATGGCTTTGCAGGAATTCCAGCTAATTCCAAAAGAATCTCCACTGTATCTGGAAACTCAAAAGCGAATGGCAGCAATCTTCATCATGAGTCAGCAATCGTCTGAGGCAGAATCTATCTTAAAAAGACTGCATGTCGATTATCCGGATGACTTTGCAGTGGAGCTTTCACTGGCAGAATTGTACTCAGATCAAAGATTCTTTCAGGAAGCTCTACCTCATATCGTAAAATCCATAGAACTGAAGCCAGATCGGATCGAATCCTATTTGCTTCATGCCTGGGCTTTGGAAGAACTGGGACGGTTTGACGAGATGAGAGAACCACTAGAAATGGCGATTCGTATTGAGCCAATGCATTATGTTGCTCATTCTTTGCTCGGTTTTGCCTATTTGCAGAGTGGCCAGATTGAGTTGGCTTATGAACATGTGAGCTGGTGTTTGCGTACTGACGGAAAGAATGGTTTTGTGCAAGAGACCGCAGCAGCAGTAGAGAGAGAGAGAGGCCATCTCGATAAGGCATTTGAACATGCGAAGTCAGCAATGAAGCTAAGCCCTGAACGTCTTGATCCACCACTGATTGCTGCTGATATCCTTATGTATCGCAAGAAGCCTGAAGAAGCATATGAGCTACTTAAGGATCGATACGAGGCGGGCGAAAATGCTATCCGTTTTTTAGGAGCTTTTGCGCGGGCTGCATCTGGATGTGGTCATCGCAGCGAAGCAAAGACTGCATTTGAAAAAATCGAACTTATTTACCTGCAAAAAATGGAAAAAAGGCGAGAAAACGAATGAGTAATTCGAATCAGGACGATTATGGGTATCTTCACATTTTTAAATAGAATTTCAGCATGCCTTGTTGACAGGGTTAGATCAATCTAATAATCTGAATGCTTAACATCTAAGAATAATGATATGTCTTATCGTTATGAGGTTTTTCACCATCCCTCGAATTAATAGTTTCTATTTTCTTAAAGAGGACGCCCCATGTTTGTTTCAAACGCAAATCAACAGAGGTCGAAAGCTTTTACGCTAATTGAATTACTCGTAGTGATAGCAATTATCGCCATTCTTGTGGCTCTGTTGCTTCCGGCCGTCCAGCAAGCCCGGGAAGCTGCCCGACGAAGCTCGTGTAAAAACAATCTTAAGCAAATTGGTCTGGCGTTACACAACTACCACGATACCCACCGAATCATGCCTCCGATTCGTATTGTTGATATGAATAATTTCGCGGGAACGTGTACTGCAACTTGGCAACGTCCTGGTGGCTGGGGGTGGAAATCACTTATTTTACCATTTGTTGAGCAGGCCGCCATCTACGACTCAATCGATTTTACAGAGCATATATTGACTTCTGGGTGTGCGGGAGGACAAATTACCCCAATCAATGAGATGAGGACAGTCATCAATGCTTACCTCTGTCCCTCAGATGCAACTTTTGAGAAAGTCGATGGTAATTTTGCCGGTACTAACTATGCGGCGATGGCATCAACCACACCAAATCATACGACGACCAATACCGCTCAACTCGGTCTGATGTCGACTCAACGTCCGCCTCGATTTCGTGATATTGTTGACGGAACGAGTAATACGATCGCAGTCATTGAAGTTTGGCGTGGCAAGCCTTTTGACCGACTCGGGGGTGGACCAGTCAAACTTAACCGATGCGGACGCTGGTTCACGTCCGGGAGATGTGAAGCTGACTCGAATCGTCCACCAAACGATCCGGCTAAAGATGAAGTCTCATGGAACAATGAATACCTGAATGGCTCAGGTCACAATGGAGGCGGCAATGGGCGTGCTGCTTCAAGTCTGCACAAAGGGGGTGTCCAGGCATTATTTGGGGATGGAGCCGTTCATTTCATTTCTGAAAATATCGATTTAGGCGTCTACCGCAACACCACAACACGACAGGGTGGCGAAGCTAGTACTATTCAGTTTTGAACACTCTCGGAGAATCAATTTTGCACGGAAAATATCTCTTTCCGTGCATTTTTTTTGTCTGTCTATTTTATCATAATGCTATTGATTTGAAGGTCTCTCTCTGTGAATAAATTCTGTTCAATGCTGGTTTTGTTGAGTCTTTTTAGTTTTTCACTTGGATGTTCGGATCCTGCCAAGGAAATGCGAATTAACGAGGAATATCCAGATTGGCCTGAACTCAAAGCATTGCAAAGCGATGAGATATTGATGCCGATTGGTACGGCTGTCGGCTTCGGCGATATTAAAACCGCCAAAGCCGAACTAAAGAATCCCGAATTCAAATTGGCTCTTGATGCGTTCGAATCATCTCAACTCCCATCGGGATACGATTCGGAAGAACGATCAGCAGCTAAGGAGAAAGCCGTAAAACAGTTTCGAGAAGCAATTCAATTAGCAGAAAACAATGGCTCGAATGACGCTGTCAAAGAAGCATTTGAAGAAGGATCGGCCGCCTTGCGTGTAGTAGCCGCTCCTAAATAAGAATGTTAATTCATCAGTTTCATTCAACTGCCGATAGGCAGGCAAATGCTAAATGTTCTGAATCGTCTCTGTTTTGGCCTCGTTTTGCTGGTTTGTTCGCTGCAAACAGTCCGGAATGAGCCTCTTGCGTGGGATATTTCTCGTGGTGCTTGGGTCGTTGCTGGCTCGTGGACGCCTTCAAAAGATCTATTACTGGACGAGTACGCTTCAGAGGCCGACTGGTTGGGCGGTTTAGCGAGTTATGGACTTTCGTTGATCCCCAACGAACTTGGTTTAATAGTTGCCCGGCTCGCTATCCCGAGTTTGTTCCTTCTATTACTGATCGGGAGGAAAATTTTTCTGCTGCAGCCTCAGTTTTTCGTTTTCATGAGTTTCTGGCTGCTTGCTGTCGAACCATTTCTGGAACCGACCTCGCTGGTTCTGGAAATGATACTGACAGTATTGGCTTATCGCCTCGCGGCACTCGATAACACATTCAGTCTCAATCGAAGGCTTATCTGCTGGTTCTTCTTATCGCTAGTTTGGGCTAATGTGGGAGGTCATTGCCTGCTCATTCTCTTCGCTATGGTTTTTAGAACGGGTCTATCGAGTTCTGCAGTCAACTGGAAGCTTGCACTTGTTCGGCTTGCGATGATCATCTTGGGGCTTGTGTGCTGCCCACGTGGCCTCTTCGTTTTTCATGATTCCTTCAGGCTATTGCTTCCTTGGTTAACAGAAGATCGATGGGTACTGGAGGAATTGAATTACGGAGAACTTTTGCGACTGGAATGGAGCCCACTAACGATCGGTTATTTAGGTCTTGGGGCTAGCGTGTTGGCAGAGAACCTGAGGAGGCGTCCCGTCGAATTTGGAACGAGTGCGATCCTGTTGATGATCGGTGTACTGAACTGTCAACTAATCCCTCTGATTGCGACGATATTGGTAACGAAGCAAATCCTGTTTGAAAAGGCTGATGCAAATCATCACAAGTCACACGAGCCCAAAGCGGTCGTTATTGTGGCAGCAAGTCTGCTCATGCTGATAATGTCTTCACTCTCCATCTTAAATGTATGGCCAGCGGGATCGATGCGTATGGGAATCGGAATCGATTCCTCATTTGGTGGCAAGGAGACCAGCCAGTTCTCCATGCTCCCGCGTCTGGAGGACAGCATCTATGCCGCAGGTACAGAAGAGGCGGCTTTTGTCACAGCATGTATTTCACAAAGCAATAAAATGAGATTGCATGATTACCCGCCTCGTGCATTGATTCAGGGTAGAGCGCGAGACTGGGCTTTAATGAATCATTCGCTTGATTTGAGGATCCGTGAAACTCAGCTGACCAATCTCGGTGAGAGACTAGGATGGTTTCTTCCGCTGAAGAAACGTGAGACGAGACTACTCGCGATTTCAACAGATCGAATCAACATTATTCGGTCGCTGGAAGAAGAACGCTGGAAGCCACTTTCTTTAACGCCTCCTGTGCTCATCTTTGCTCGGGCTGGAGATCCGCTTCTAAGCCAACAAATTGTAGAGACCTTAAAACTGAGGACATTTCTTGAGGCAGGACCATGGAAATTTGATCTTTCTGCTCCGTCAATAGCTGACGAGCCAATTGATCTCTCTGGAATATTATCTGGAAAACCATCCCTTGAACCTTTGCAGGAACAAATTGCAGTATTCCAAGCGATGAATATGAATTTTGCTGCGTCGCGCATCATATTCAGCTGTCGTCGATTTTTTGGAAGCGAATATTTGAAAGAAGAATGGCTCCAAACCATAAAACAGCAAGCAGTACAAGAACGAATCCACTCGGGACGAGCGAGTTTGTTTCGGATGCAGTTAATCCTTGAGGAATCTGTATTGGAAAACGAAGAAGACATACTGAAACGGAATGGATGGATAGAGCTCCCTAATTTTAATAACGAAGCGGCTTGGATCAGTGGGATTGAGAACTACAAGCAAGGAGAGCTAATGTCTGCTTTGCAAGATATGCAACCAATTGCCACTTCTGAGGCACGTTATGCTTGTGGACTCATTGCAACGGAACTGGGAGAAACTGCTGCAGCAGTGAACTACTTTGAGCAGGCAATTAGGTTGGACTCGTCAACTCACGCAAGTGATTTGGCTCGTTATATGATAAATAAACTTTCCATAAATTAAACCAGATTATGAAACATATTCCTTTTCTAATTGCAATAACCGGTACACTGCTGTTCTGTCTGTACAACCTATTTTCAGGGGCCTATCAGAATAAAGCAGTATCCCCCAGTTGGCGAGCGGATTCGGTCCCTCCATCGGCACAATCTTGCAAAACATGCCACGAAAAATATGTCGATCGATTTCAGGGGGCTCCTCATTCTCGCACATTGCTATCAGGTACGGATCCGCTCGTGCTTTCTCGATTTGGAGACAAATCGTACGCAAATGAGCATGAGAAAGCTGAGTTTCGAGTACATGGAGGACGCCTGCATTATCATCATTCAAATTATCCAGAACCGGTTCAGGTAGACTGGGTGTTTGGCTCTGGATCGCATGCAATGACCCCAGTAAGTCTTATTTCGAATGCTCAAGGTAAAGACCAACTGGTGCAGCTACGAACATCCTGGTATCCCAATAATGAACTTGGACCTACATTAGGGCAGAATACAAATGCCGACTCTTTGTCGGGAGTCGAACGAATTGGCAAACTGAGTGACCATGCTGAAACGATGAATTGCTTTGGTTGCCATATCACGAACATCGTTCCAACAGAGTCTCGTTTGACAGAAGATACCGTTCAGCCAAGTGTGAGCTGTGATCGATGCCATCCCGGCTCCGTAAAACACCTCCAGTCACAGGAGTCCGGTAACGAAAGCCACGGGCAATGGGGGCTTGACTGGTCAAAAATGACAGCCATGGAATCCGTGAATCGATGCGGGGGATGCCATCGTCGTGCAGATGAAATGAACCCGGAAGATCTGACGACTCAGGAGACAGATTTACCTCGGCTAGCCAGTGTTGGTTTGACTCTCAGTCCCTGTTTTCACCCGGAGGCTCGACCAGGCTCTGCTGAATATCTGACTTGTACTACATGCCATGATCCTCATGCGCCAGCTAGCAAGATCGCTTTAGACTACGTTCAGACTTGCCGGAAGTGCCACAGCGAGAACTCTCCTGTTTCTGTGACGTGCTCGAATAAACCAGATTCTAACGATTGTCTCGACTGTCACATGCCCAAGGTCGAAGTCGCACCCCATTTGAAATTTACAGATCATTGGATTCGAGTTCGTAATGACTGAACTGAGGCGTATTCTCAAGTATAACGATTATTTTTTAGGCCAGAATACGATATGAGGACAATAGCAAATCCAATCTGATTTAGTAGTTCAAAATTGGGACTGCGGTACCCGGGGCTCGCTCTCGTATTCACCAGATCAGACGTTGTAATGCAGGTAGAATCGAACTCTGGAAGTATTTTTAAACTGCATTAGGCCACCTTCCGCTGAAACGACTTGATCAAGCCGCCGACGTATTTCCGTGCTGTTTGTCATGACATTCTGCTGTATTCTGTCCGAGTTCCAGATAGGCCGAGAGTTTAACATTATGGTCGTGGCTGGTCACTCAATCGCCTACAGTGTTTAGAAAATCGGTCCCGAATTTCAGTCCCCTGCTCTCTCGAAATCTGTGCTCCATTATTCAACTTCGAATTCTAAACCTCGATCGCGACCAAATCCTCGCACCCCTGACAACTCAGAGCTCGATTTGTTTTCCGGTGTTGCTCAACATGGTCAGTTGTAATGCATGATGATTGATACCGAGAAAAAGCATTGTGATCCTCTATGTGAAAAAGAGTGAGTGTAATTGCCCAGCCATAGGAAAATCACAATTCTCATTCCAGGCAACCCTTTCATCGATATCAAAGAGGCTCAGAGAAATATCGCACAACGGCTAGTCTGAAATTGAAATTCTGATCGCTGTTCCAAACGCGGCTCAATGAGTTGTAGACGCATTGGTTGGATTATCGTATCTTGTTAAATTGTGGACGAGCGAGTCCTCACTTGCGGAACAACTACCAACCTTTGAACAAACTGATTGACATCCATGTATTGCCAGAAGAAGTCATTCCTGTTGCTGATTGGTTTCGTATTATCGTTGATGAACAGCCCGATCTCAAATGTTGTCTGGGGTGATGAGCAGCCGACATCGTTGCAGATCCAGTTCTTCGAAAAGCACGTGCGGCCTCTGTTGATTGAACAGTGTTACAAGTGTCATTCCGAAAAGATGACCAAAGGAGGATTGCGTGTCGATTCCCGCAGTGCACTTCAACTGGGAGGGGAATCGGGGCCTGCAATCGAACCAGGTAAGCCTGATGCCAGTTTACTGATAGAGGCTGTCCGCTACGAATCTTACGAGATGCCGCCTTCCCAGAAGCTGAGCGAAGAGCAGATTGCCGTACTCAATAAATGGATCGAGATGGGAGCACCCTGGCCGGGCGATCATGGAGATGCCGAACTGAGGCCGGTAGGGCCAACCTTCACTCAGGAGGAACTCAACTGGTGGGCTTTTCAGCCTGTGACTGATCCTGCTCCGCCAACTCAACTAGCAAATGAGGAGTGGTGCCACAACGAGATCGACCAGTTCATTGGTGCGAAGTTAGATGAGCAGCAACTCGTTCCAGCTCCAGAAGCGGATCGTGCTGTCTTGTTGCGTCGGTTGTATTTCGATCTCATCGGTTTACCACCTACTCCCGAGGAAGTGCGGGCATACGAACAGGATACCAACCCACAGGCGTACGAAAACGTAGTCGATCAGTTGCTCTCACGTCCAGAATATGGAGAACGCTGGGCGCGTCATTGGCTTGATCTGGTGCGGTACGCGGAGTCCGATGGATATCGAGCCGATAACTTTCGGCCCCAAGCTTGGAGGTATCGCGATTATGTGATTGAGTCTTTCAATACAGACAAACCCTACGATCGCTTTGTACAGGAACAACTGGCTGGAGATGAACTTTTCCCCGACGATCCTGCGGCGCTAATTGCCACCGGATTTCTACGGCACGGAATCTTCGAATACAATGTCCCCGACATTCGGGGGCAGTGGGATCAAATCCTCAACGAAGTTACTGATGTCACGGGAGATGTCTTCTTCGGGCTCGGATTTCAGTGTGCCCGCTGTCACGATCATAAATTTGATCCAATACTTCAGAAAGACTACTTTCGCTTGAGGGCATTTTTTGAAGCGACATTGCCCCGTGATGATGTCATTGCAGCGACTCCCGAAGACAAAGCAAAGTATGCCGCACAGCTTGCCGTGTACCAGGAGAACACACGCGAGGTCCAGAAGCAAATTGATACCCTGCTGGAAAAACCGCTGCTGGAAGTCTTCGAGGCGACCATTAAACGCTATCCCGACGACTTGAAGGAGGTCATTCGCAAATCTCCAGAAGAGCGTACTGCACACGAGCAGCAGTTGTTCCAGTTTGCCAATCGTCTGATTCTTCACGAACAGGCTCGAGTTGACGGTCGGGTTAAAGGTGAGAAGAAAGACGAACTTCTGGCCCTGCGACGAGAGCTTGCCAAGTTCGATAAACTGCGTCCCAAAGACTTGCCTCTCCCCATGATCATCAGTGACGTTGGCGATGCAGCCCCTCCAACAATCATTCCCAAGAAAAAAGTTCAAGTTGCTCCCGGTTTTCCAACAATTATGGAGCCTGATGAGCCTGCGATCTCTCCCCCGGAAAACATCCCCAATACCACCGGGCGGCGTGCGGAACTGGCCAGTTGGTTGACCGAAACTGATAATCCGCTGACAACTCGCAATATCGTTAATCGTGTCTGGCAATATCACTTTGGAAGAGGTTTGGCTGCGAACAGCAGTGACTTCGGTCAACTTGGCGGCACTCCGACACACCCGCAATTGCTCGATTGGCTGACCAGCCGATTTCTGGATGGTGGATGGCAGATGAAGAGTCTGCATCGGTTAATCGTGACTTCCGCCACCTACCGTCAGTCAGCCTCTCATCCGCAATTGATGGAGTTTCAACAAAAGGATCCAACGAACCGCTGGTACTGGCGAGGAGATGTGCGGCGGCTGGATGCTGAACAAATCCGTGATTCAATTTTCGCGGTCACGGGACATCTCCAATCGGCTGGCGGCGGCCCGAGTGTTCCAGCGGATCGCCCCCGTCGATCGATTTACACGCGTGTCATGAGAAACAGTCACGACCCGTTGATGCAGGTATTTGACTTACCGCAGTTCATCACAAGTAGTTCGAATCGTGATTCTACCACTACGCCAGTTCAGTCCCTGATGTTGATTAACAGCCAGGTGATGCTGGCCCACGCAACTACACTTGCGGAGCGTGTTCATGCTCAGTCCTCGAACGACGACGATGCTCAGCTAAGTTTGGAAAAATTATGGTGGATAGTCTTTGGTCGTGAACCAAGTGCGGATGAACTCGATCAGGCAAAATTATTTCTTGACACCCAGGAACAACTCAGAAGCAATGATCGGCGGGACGATGGAGTGCCAGCCAACGTCCATACCGGACAGGTTCCTCACCGCCATGGTCAGGCTATACTCTTTGAGGATAATCCCAAACAGGAGCAATTTCAGATTCCCGATCATGAGCGATTGAATGTTGGCGACTTTACGTTTGAGGCGATATTTCAACTGCGGTCGATCTATGATTCGGGAGCAGTGAGAACATTGGGCGCGAAGATGGCTCGACTCGATTCCCGATCAGGCTGGCTGTTGGGGATCTCAGGAAAGGGCTCACGTCGTAAGCCGCAATCTCTTGTATTGCAAATTTTCGGTATAAACGGAGATGGACAGCAGCAGGAAGTCGTTCAGTTTTCAGATCACCAATTGGAATTCAACAAACCGTATTACGCTGCGGTTAGCGTGAAAATGGCAACGTCGGATACTCCAGGGAAGACTACCTTCCATCTGAAGGATCTCTCCAACGACGAAGCCCCTCTATCTACAATTGAATTCCCCAATCCGTTAGTCTCGATGGTATCGAATCACGATCCGTTGACCATTGGCTCGGGCCGTGGCGGAGACCGATTCGATGGTCTGATCGATGATATTCGTCTGTCGAATGTCGCTCTTCCTAACGAAGAACTTCTATACGACTCGGAAGAATTCACCTCTTCGACTATTGGCTATTGGCAATTTGAACCCAATCCAGGACTGCTCAAGGAGAGTCGGCCTGATGGATTGAGCATTGTACTGGGTGGACGCGGCCCAAAGTTCACTTCAAGCTATGCTGCATTTATCGATCTCTGCCATGTGTTGTTGAACTCGAACGAGTTTTTATATGTACGATGATTCCCATCTGCGATGATTAACCTCACCCCAAAATGACTGCCTGATGAATAATCACATTATTACTCCACGAACGCGACGCGAGTTTCTGACCCAGAGCGGTTCCGGATTTGGTGCGCTCGCATTGGCTGGGTTGCTTGCCGAATCTTCGTCACGATTAGAAGCCGGAACTGCATTCGCAAATCCAGTTCCGCACTTCGCTCCCACCGCGAAGAGTGTCATCTTTCTGTTCATGGAGGGAGGCCCAAGCCACCTCGATACGTTTGATCCCAAGCCCGAGTTGAATCGTCTAGCTGGACAGCATCTTCCTGAAAGCTTTGGCACCGTGATCACCGCCATGGGTGAGTTTCATGCACCGTTGCTGGAGTCCAAACGGAAATGGAAACGGTATGGCAAGAGTGGCACTTGGGTCTCTGACTGGCTGCCTCACACCGCACAATGTGTCGATGACATTGCCGTAATTCGCTCCTGCTGGACCGATGGAAATAGTCATTCGGCTGGTGTCTGTCAAATGAATACCTGCTCAATGCTGGGGGGACGTCCTTCTCTTGGCAGTTGGGTTTCTTATGGATTGGGGACCGAAAATCAGAATCTGCCTGCGTTCGTTGTGATGCAGGATGGCGGCGGCACTGTCGTTAATGGCCCGCGCAACTGGAGCGCAGGGTTCATGCCTGCTAACTATCAAGGCACGCTGCTCTCGGAAGGGTCGCAGCCGATTCCCAATCTTAATACTCCCGAAGGCATCAGTTCCGGTATTCAGCAAGGAAAGCTTTCGCTGCTGGGGTCACTGAACCAATCGTTTGCCGACGTCTATCCGCAGCAAACAGAACTGGATGCTCGAATCCGCAGTTACGAACTTGCCTTTCGTATGCAAGCCGCTGCGCCAGAAGCAGTGGAGCTAAGCGGAGAGACTCAATCAACCCGAGAATTGTATGGCATGGATCAGAAGGAGACCGAGTCGTACGGTCGCCAATGCTTGTTGGCACGACGACTTGTTGAACGTGGTGTGCGCTTCGTGCAACTTTATCATGGAGCAGGAAGCCGCTGGGATGCACACAATAGTATCGAATCCAATCATACCAAGTTGTGTAAAGCGATGGACAAGCCGGTTGCGGGATTGCTCAAAGATCTGAAGCAACGCGGTTTGCTCGATGAGACGCTTGTGATTTGGGGAGGCGAGTTTGGTCGCACACCAATGTCCGAGCAGGGCAACGGCCGCGATCATAACCCAACCGGGTTCACGATGTGGATGGCCGGTGGTGGTGTGAAAGGAGGGCAGGTCATCGGATCCACGGATGAACTCGGCCTGCGAGCAGTAGAAGATCGGCTTCACGTACACGACATACATGCCAGCATTCTGCACATGATGGGTCTCAGCAATATGGACCTAACCTATTACTACAAAGGGCGTCCGGAACGCCCTACGGTTAACGAGGGAGCCTTCTTTAAGAAACTGGTTTCTGGCTGAGATTTTCTGCACTGCTATTTCTCACGAAATTGTGGAGTTTTTTGACGAGTTTTCGTCATGCGGAATACGAAAGAGCACTGCTGTTTGTCAAAGCATATCGTTCTTAGTCAACAATCCCCTTGTTGCCCGGTCCGACTTCTTGACCCTGCCTGCCTAATAACTGGCGAGCCATCACGTTCCAGGTTGAGGGTATGTCTCCCCCCATGTAGGCTGAGAATTTAATCGCTTTCATGCCCTGCTCCTGATGCCCACGCGTGCTCAGAAATTATCCGCTGACCAGCCCGATTCTTTGTTGATCATTGACGCTGGCATCAGCTTTTTTGAACATGCGATCCAATTTATTCAAGTCGAGCTTAGATATATCTTTGGTGGAGATGAATTGTATTAGATCGTCCGCGAAGTTGGTGATCAATTCGTGATTGATACTTTGCGACTTACTGTCTTTCAGTTCGCTAAAGTATTTCAGAATCGCATCACGATCTTTGGTCTCGCCTTGCTTGTCGGTCACAATAATTGCCAGCAGCAAATATTGAGGACTGATATCCGAGTAGCGTTTGATCGCTTGAAAAACCTCAATTGCTTTCTCGGATTGCTTGTTCATTACGCAAAAGTCGAAAATTTCTGCCAGTGACGATGACAGCACCGGAGCTCCGAGTGAATCATAATATTCATAAGTTTTCTGTTCAGGAGTTTTCACGTCTTCACGTCCGTTGGCTTGAGCCCAACGGTACCAGACTTTGGAATAGAAAGGATAACGTTCTGATGCTTTGGCAAACGTGACCTCTGCATCGTCATAGTGTTTGAAATGCGACTGCACGACCGCAAGTGCTTCCAGTGAATTTTTAGAATAAGATCTGGCGGAATGCTCTGCATGCCCGACGCCTCCTTTTCCTCGTTCCTGTTCATGTGATAGTAGGCCAGTTGAGTTTCCCAGTGTGTGGTCAACAATCCCTGGCGGAGTAGTTGGAGCATCACTCGAGCCAGTTTCACCCACTTTTCAATTATTCCTTGTTGCCAGTAAATATTGGCCAGATCACTGAAATGGGATTTCGATTCGGAGAGCGTTATCAGTTTTTCGAGCACGCGGATCTGATCATCTTGTTGTTCGGCTTTACGATAGCGTTCGGCCAATGCAGGAAGAGTGATGAGTGAGTGTGATTCCCCTGTGATTAGAAAATCACAATTGCCACTCAAAGCATTTCTTTCATCGATATCAAAGGGCTCTCAGTACTCGCACAACATTACCTCTTTGTTCCGATTTTCCGCGTTTGCGCCGATTCTTAAGCTTACGAAAAGGGAGCAGTATGAACGCAATGCATGCCGCCGAGCGTAACATTGAAGAACGCTTGCATTTGCTGCAAAGCACATTCAATCAGGTTCGCCAAAAAGAAATCACCGAAGAATTTCTTGACATCTTAACAGGCTTTGAAGCCCTGTCCGAGAATTGTTAAAATGGTTGTGACACTTGAATTCGAGTTATGAGTTCCTTTCTGACGCCATGACAGATATTTCCAGGAATTTCACAGGCGGACTGATGCCGATGATTGTTACGTTGACGATGAATTCGACGATCGATAAGACTTGTGAGGTTGCTCAAGTGGTCGCCGAGTTCAAACTGCGTTGTGGAATTCCCAAGTATTACGCAGGGGGAGGAGGGATCAATGTCGCTCGTGCCATTCGTCGTCTTAATGGAGATGCTCACGCCATTTGGACCCAAGGAGGACCGACCGGACAACGGCTTCAAGAACTGCTTGATCGAGAGGGTGTGAAACATACTCCAATTCCCGTGCATGGTCAGACTCGTGAAAATCTGATTGTGTTTGAATCGACGACGGCGCGTCATTTTCGCTTTTGTATGCCTGGTCATGAACTACATCGCGAAGAGCTTCAAGCATGTACCGCTTGTCTGAGTTCGATCGGCTCGGCCCCAGCCTATCTCGTGATCAGCGGGAGTATGCCCCCTGGATTGAGTGACGACGATCTTCAAGATTTATTCAACTCAATCCCATCTTCCACTCGAACCATTGTTGATACGAGTGGATCTGCCATGCATCAAATCTTGAAGCGGTCGGTATACATGATTAAACCAAATCTCCGTGAGTTGGAGCAACTTGCTGGCCAATCAATCGAAAACAATGAACAGATTCGTTCTGCGGCCCGAACGATCATTCAAAAAAGACAAACTGAAATCGTGCTCACTTCAGTAGGAGCTCAAGGAGCGATCCTTTCGACCGAACAAGGACATTGGCAATTCCACTCTCCTACAGTGAAAACTTGCTGCCGCGTTGGTGCCGGGGACAGCATGGTCGCTGGAACCGTCGTGGCCCTCTCTCAAGGTCAACCAATTGTTGAAGCTGTTCGCTATGGTGTTGCGGCCGGGACTGCGGCCGTGCTGACAGAGGGAACGGAATTATGTGGGCTCGAAGATACGGAAGCCCTCTTCCAAGATATGTCCTCTGAAGATCTTTCTCATTGGCCGCTATAGCGTAGTCTGAAATCTCATTTCCAGAGCTGTACCAGAATGAATGTCCCTTGTTATTGCGGAAGTAAACAGCTCTGTTGTTTGTCACGACATTCTGATTTTTTCTGTCCAAGTTCCCGGCACGCCAAGTGTTTATCATTTGGAGCGTGAATAGTCAGTCAATCGTCTTCACTGCTCAGGGAATTGGTCCCGAATTTCAGTCCCCTGCTCTTTCGAGATCTGTGCTCGATTATTCAACTTCGTATTTTAAACCTCGATCACTGCCAGATCCTCCAAGAGATAGTTCATCTCCAGACGGTCGAGTTCCGGCAGTTCCAGTTGCAGAGGCAATGGATGGACCGGGTGGTGGGGAAGGTTTTGGTGGGTAACTCCCACTGCAGATTATGTCGTCTGAGGATATGTCTGATCCTGTTGATCAGTTGAGTATTGTCGTGATCGGCTTCTTTTCGGAGTGTGGTCAGTCTGCGATACTATTGATCGGTGCTGTTGGCAATCGCGGCATGGCTTGTTTGGCAACAGGCAGGATTCAAGGCTGCTAAGTTGCCTCTGACTTCATTTGGCGTTCGAATGATTCTGAATGTTGCCTGGTCGTGGATCTTCTTTGGAATGCATCAACCGGGATGGGCGTTTACTGAGATTATCGTCTTGTGGCTGGCGATTACGACGACGATGATTCTCTTCTTCAAAAAGTCCACGTTTGCCGGGAGCATGATGGTGCCATATCTGACTTGGGGCAATTTTGCGAGCGTGCTAAAATTTATGATATGGTAGTTGAACACCTAAGTGGATATGAAGAAGTACTCATGGGCGAAACGTATCCCCTCAACTCTCACAGCCTGATTCAAAAATCATCTGCTAGATCATATTCCACTCAGGGACTGGTAGGTCTACATGTTTTCGGTATGTTCTCTCTAATATGGGCTACTGCGACATGGACAGAATGATTTTTGATTCCATTGATCTATCCGACCAATGAGGGTCCAGTACCTCACTTGGCGTTCGCCCCGCAAGTAGCCCTCCTGTTATTGGGCTGTCTGGCGATAACATTGATTATTCCAGCATGGGCCATCATGACTCGTTACTGGTTGAAGTTCATTTACGCAGCGCCAGCCGCAGCTTAATTGTTGTTTCAGGTCTCGTGCATGATCTGAACAAACACGCTTAGTCCCCAGTGTTTCCACGTTCTATGGTATATCGTAACTTAACAGCCAAGGATCGCCCTTCGTTTGTTCTCGACAGAACACGAAATTTTGATTCACAGCATCGCTTTTGCTTTGCACATGACGTAAACTCTTGAACAACAACCTCTCTAATAATTCACTGTTCTTCAGGAGTGTCCGATGCCGTTTCTAAAGCATATACCAGTTGTGATTCTCTGTGTGATGTCGACCGCCGCTTTCGCCAGTGAGCCAGTCAATGTGCTTAACTATGTCCGAGCTGAAACCGACATGCAGTTCAAAGGTTACGCTGCCAAGGCTGGCGGAGTGGGGAAGTTGTTGAACTTTCGCGAAGTGTATTCGGTCGAGAACCAGACGACGATTCGTGGAAATCGTGACACGCTGTACTCGTTCGGCGTCTATGACTTGGCAGCCGGGCCAGTGACGGTCATCAAGCCGGAATCGCCAGACCGATTTCAATCGCTTCTTGTGATTGATCAGGACGAGTACAACCCTGTGCTCAAGAACGGTGCCGGTGAAGTGACACTGAATATTGGTAATGTTGGCACACGGTACGTGATGGTACTCATCCGCACGTTTTGCGATCCAAACAGCTCGGAGGACATGAAGAAGGCCCATGCACTTCAGGATGCGATTCAAGTTCAGCAGGATTCTCCTGGAAAACTCGAACTGCCGGAATGGGACGAAGCCTCACTTGTTGAGACCCGCAAGATACTCAATGCACTGGCCTCGAAACTCGACGGCGTGCCAGAGGCCTTTGGTCCCAGGGGTGAAGTCGACCCCACCCAGCACCTGATTGGAGCTGCTTACGGCTGGGGAGGCAACCCACAGCGTGGGGCTATGTATTTCAACGTCACACCAGAGAAGAATGACGGTAAAACAGCATATACACTGACGATGCCCAAGGATGTTCCAGTACAGGCGTTCTGGTCAGTTACGGTCTATAACAATGATGGCTTCTTCACACCAAACGATCTTAATGCCTACTCATTCAACGGTATCACATCTAAGCCCAACGAGGACGGCACAGTAACAATCCACTTCGGAGGAGATCCGAAGGCAACGAACTACTTGCCAATCACTGAAGGCTGGAACTACATTGTTCGCTGCTACCTGCCTGGCTGGCAGGTCATTGAGGGCAATTGGACCCCGCCAACTCCACAGGTAGCCCAATGAAACCGGAGAGTTGGATTGTTGTTTGAGACGGTTGGTAACAGGCTTGGCATGAACTGAGTGATCTCCTACTGCTTTCAGTACAAACGGTTTTGGCAATCCACCGAAGTCGGACTCCGTCTCAAACTCATCCAGTGAATTTCAGATTATCGACTTCTCTAGATTCGGCTTATCAAAGTGTTTTAGGAAACCGTCGGAAATCAAGGCTGTAAAAGTGCCGCTGTCTTTATTTGCCGTTCAACTACTTCTGAACATCGTGTGGTCATGGATCTTCTTTGGAATGCACCAGCCGGGCTGGTGCATTTGTGGAGATTATCATGTTGTGGCTGTCGATTTTGGCAACGACGATTCTCTTCTTCAAAAAGCCCATAGCTGCCGGAGGTTTATTGGTGCCGTATCTGACGTGGGTCAGAATTGCGAGCGTGCTGAACGTCACGATCCGGCGATTGAATCCACCTCTTTGATGGAATAGGCTAGCTCAGTTTGATGCTCAGTTGTCATCAAACCCCTGCTACAATGTCTTTCATTCGGCGTTGTTTCTTCCCAACACACCCCCTCTTAAACAGATCATTCCGAAAGATGTCATCATGACGAGAATTCGCAGCTCTTTCGTTTTTTCGCTTTCGTTTGTTTTGACGGTGTCGTTACTGACATTGCCAACTCCAGCCGCGGACAAGCCACTCAAGATCTTTATTCTCGTCGGACAGTCCAACATGGAGGGACACGCCAGGGTCGAGACATTCGACTACATCGGCGACGACCCGACAACCGCTCCCCTACTGAAGAAGATGCGAGATACAGACGGCAAGCCGCGAGTCTGTGACGGCGCATGGATCTCTTATTACACCGGACGGGGTGAGCAGAACGGTGAAGGGTTTGGTAAGTTGACTGCCGGTTATGGATCGAGGCCGAACCCTGCTGAGGACGGCGGCAAGATCGGTCCCGAGTTCACATTTGGTATCACTATGAACGAGACTTTTGAGGAGCCCGTGCTCATCATCAAGACGGCCTGGGGTGGCAAGTCCCTCTTCTACGACTTCCGCCCACCGAGTGCCGGAGTGTACTCGCGAACTCAGGATGACATTAAAAAAGGGCGTCGCCCAGAGAGCGGCTCGGGGCACTACTACCGACTGATGTTGAACCACATTAAACTCGTGCTCGGCGATATCGGTCGCGTGGTACCAGACTATGATCCCGAGCAAGGATATGAGATCGCCGGTTTCGTGTGGTTTCAGGGTTTCAACGACATGGTCAGCCGCGACGTCTACCCGATACTGCCGAAAGACTCTTCGGTCAATCGGTTCGCCAAGTATAGCGAATGGATGGCCGACTTCATTCGGGACGTACGCAACGACCTTGACGCACCGAAAATGCCGTTCGTCATCGGCGTCATGGGCGTTGGAGGTGAAGAAGCGAATGAAGGGAATCTGGAGTTTCGCGAAGCGATGGCCGCACCGGCCACACTGTCTGAATTCAGCGGGAATGTCGTCGCGATTCCGACATCGCCGTTTTGGGACAAGCCGTTAGCTGCTATCCAGGAGAAGTACGAAAAGGTGAATCAGATGGCATATCTGTTGAGGACACAGAACAAGAACGCCGCCAACGCCGATGGTTCGATGTCCAAGGAGGACCAGCAATCCTACCTGAAGGAATACGAGGCGAAACTGGTGAGCCCGGAAGAAGTTGCGTTACGGACTCGTGGCGCATCAAACGCCGGCTATCATTACCTTGGGTGTGCCAAGACGTTCGCGCTAATGGGAGAGGCGTTTGCCAGGGCAATCCTTGAGATGAGGAACCATGATGCTAAGCCGTAGACGGACTTGCCTATTAAACGACAGGTCCAATCTTAAGCCATCCGAAACAGACTTCAGTATTTCGGATGTCACTCATCGTATGGAGTCTAGCCGAGGCGCATTGGCATTTCACCTCATTGGTCTATTTGCACTATTATGGAGCATTGCAAGCTGGCTTGGCCAGATTCAGTCCCCACTCGAAACTCTTGTCAGCGGCGCACCGCCTGATCAAACCGCAAGCAAGATTTCTACGGAGCTCGATATTGAAAAATCAAACCAGCTCATAGTTAAGCAGCTGACTGATGATGAATTCGAACTCACAACATTGGGGGAAGATCCGTTCATCGTGTTACAGCGATTCGACCCTACAGAGGTTACAGAGTCTCAAACCGTATTGGCCTTCGAGTATTTTTCATTGAAAGACGTTGATGGACTATCCGTATATTACGGTCCTCCAATTAATGCTACGAAACAGTTTTCAGCGGGGAGACTGGAAAAGTCCCAGTCGTGGCAACCATATGCCATTGATCTCCAATTGCTTTCAGGTGGGAAATGGTCGGCTACAAGCAATCAACTGAGAATTGACTTTGGGCGGTTGCCTGGGGTCACATTTCGGCTTCGCAATCTCCATTTGCGGGAGCCCAATATCGAGGAAATGAAGTCACAGGTCGAGCGTGAAAAAGAAGAGAAGAGTAAGTTATCAAGTGAGTCGCGGATCAATACATTTTATAAAACGGAGTATCTGAACATTATCGACTCTGTTGAGATCGACAAGCAGAGCGTGGTCATTCGAGGGAGCGTTGAAAAGAAAAGTAAGATTCGGCTGGTTGAAATCCTTCCAGAAGTCTCTATGGCTGCCCATGCGACAATACAAAATGGAGAGTTGCTTCTCGAACAGCAGAATGGAATCATCGACCTGGGAGAAGTGGAGTCCAAGGACACGTTTGAAATACAGCTTCCGCGCTTTCAAGACGGGAGAGACCGCACGATTTCACGTTGGGCGATCGCGGAACCAGATCCAGTCGATAAATGGAAGCTGTTGTCTCACTGGAAATATGCGACCGACTTGTCCGCCGCGGCTGCAACGCCCCTGCCGCGTCAGGTTCCCAAAGGCATTAAGGGGATGGGGGGTGTCAGTTCCCATTTTCCGTTAAATGAGTTGTTAGAACTTGGCGTTCACAATATCACTGTGAATATCTCCGTTTCTCATTTTATGGACTCAGTTCCGCATCAGGGTTGGATTCCATTTGACCATGGTGGTCGCAAGTGGTTTGTGAACCTCAAACGTCTAGCTGAGTACGATACATTGATACGATTTGCCTCAGAGAACGAGATCGTAGTCAGTGGTATCCTGCTGGTTCCTTTCTCAAACAGTGAGTTCGGCAAGATGATCGTGCATCCCGAAGCGGATCGTGCCGGACATTATGCGATGCCAAACTTTACAACGGCTGACGGTGTTGCGGCCTATGAAGCAGTGATCGAGTTTTTGGCACATCGTTACTCCGCTCCTAGCTTACCTCAAGGGCGTATTGCTAACTGGATTGTTCACAATGAAGTTGGCTTTGGTTGGGAGTGGACCAATATGGGCTGGCAACCACCAATGGTCTATATGGATCACTACCTCCGTTCGATGCGGTTAGTGCATAATGTGACACGCCGACACGATCCTCACTCACGCGTATTCATCTCACTGACCCACCATTGGAATACTCCCGCCAATCCGTCCTGGAAGTCTTACTCCAATATCGATTTGCTTGAACGTCTGGTTGAATCCAGCTCGATCGAGGGGGATTTTGCATGGGGCATTGCCTTCCATCCTTATCCACAGAATCTCCGCAAACCAGACGCATGGAACGATACACGCGTCACTAACGATTTTCAGACACCGCTAATCACTCCCAAAAATATCGCTGTATTGGATCGATGGATGCATCAACCGAAAATGCGAAACTCAACCGGTGACATCCGAGGAGTGCTCCTCTCGGAACAGGGATTCAACACAACCGACTACTCCGTTCAAAGTCAACGACTCCAAGCTGCCGGTTTTGTTTATATGTGGAGGCAAATGCGCGGTTTGAATAGCATTGAAGCATTCCACAACCATCGTTGGGTGGATCATCCTAACGAAGGGGGACTCTTGCTCGGACTCCGTAAGCTACCTGAAAACGGGAAACCATATGGAGAAAAGAAATTCTCCTGGGGCATTTACAAAGCCATTGAAACGCCGAACGAATCAGCAATGACCAGCTTTGCAGACGAGATCATCCAAAGTAGACAATTGCCTTAAGAAATAGCCCAAGGAACTAAGGAGACTATGAGACCAATGTGACTTGGAGCGACCTTTGTAAGGAATTGATATCACGACTGTAACGGTTTCTTTGGCACAGCAAAAAACAGATCGAATTGAGCAAGCTCATGTCTCATGGTTTCGTTTTAGGTTTCTACCATCTATGAGTTCCAGGTTCCCCCTTGATCGGACCGACAATCTTGCTGGTTATCCAGCCGCCATAGAATCTGCCAGCTTGTGATTGCACCTGTTCATCGCCAACGAAGCAGGCATCCATCAGATGTTGATCAATGGCGAAGTGGTCTAAGAATTGTAGAATTTTATCTGGCCGTGTGGAGACCTGTCGAACGAGCAGGAAGTTGCCCTGCGGGTCTCTCAGGGAGATGGTCAGTTGTCGTGCATGTTGATCAATACGAAAAAAGAGCATGGTAGCCCGCAGATAAATTAAGGATTGGAAACCAACTCTGCTTTTCACTCGTCATCGAACGCTTTTTTATAAATCCTGTCGTACTGTTGACGGGCGTGTTCGTAGGCGGCTTCGGCAGCCTGATGGTCTTCTTTTCGAATGCCATTCTTTTTTGCCTCCCAGCAAACATCGACCGCTTTGCGACACCACTTCGCGCTGCGCTTGCTGGCCCGAATTGGCGAGTTGTCGACTTCCACAAACACAGGGTTTGTGTGGCAGGAAGGCAAAATCCTCAAGGCAACCCAACTGGAATGTTCAATGCGAGCTTCAAATTCAATCTGGGTGAGACTGCCATCGGCAACAATGTTTTTCCTGGCGACCACTTCTCCATTGATAACCAATTCGACCGGCACTTCCTGAGTCGTCCCGAGACGGCATCTCTCGATATGCCAGTACGGTTTTTGATCGAGGCGGAGATCGCGAATGTCATTACGGGGCTTCTGTTCCAACAGGGCCGCGACATCGCAAGTGATTTTC
Source organism: Rubinisphaera italica (assembly GCF_007859715.1). Lineage (NCBI taxonomy): Bacteria > Pseudomonadati > Planctomycetota > Planctomycetia > Planctomycetales > Planctomycetaceae > Rubinisphaera > Rubinisphaera italica. The sequence goes on along the minus strand of NZ_SJPG01000001.1, from coordinate 1,841,914 downwards.
ACCTGCTGGGATTCCGGCAAATTGAGTTGGCTCAGTTGACCATCTGATCCGGGTTCTCCCACTGCGACATCGTTCACACGAAAATCCATCAGATGGCTCTGCCCATCTCCGCAGTAACTTCTCCCAGCTTTGAGTCCCTGCACCCAGGAATCAAAGCTGAGTTCCTGACCATCGTCCAGCTTCACATAGATTCTTCCGAGTCCCACCCGCTCGCCATAGATGCAGGGAAAATCGGTCTCACCGGAGATTCGCGTGCGATAGCCGCAGTTGAGGGTGTGATACCAGATATTCAGTTCCCAGATCGCAGGCGTGTCGACAGCTGAGATAAAATCACATGCATCGTGGGTAACCGTCATAATATATTCGTTGGCACCAATCCCATCGAATGCTGGCATGGCATAGTCCGGCAGTTTGTCGGCTGCCTGATGCGGCCAGCCTTCTGGAGCACCACCCCACATTCGTTTGATGGGAATCCGATTTCCCTGTTTGTCATAATCCGGCAACGTCAATCCCCATCCGCTGTGACTGTATCCGGCTACTCCTCCCTGCCGCTTTGTCCACTGCAAAACGGGCAACGTCCAACTGGGCCACTGCTCGAGTGATTTCGTTCCGGGATAATCATCTTCGATCAGTCTGAGCAGACAAAGATGGCCGGCATGAGAGGAGGGAAATCCACTCACTTCGACATCGTATCGCATGAGGTTTCGATCGGTGGAAAGATCGGAAGGTTGACCTTCGAAAAACTGTTTTTGAGTGTACCAGCACGGTCCCCAACTCAGTACACAACCGACATTCAGGTCTTCTCCCAGAATGTGCCGCATCATGTCTGCCGGGCCGACGCCTTCAGTGGGGGAATCGTAATGGGCACATCCAGCCGCATGAACATGATGATCTCCTGAAAACCAGTTTCGGGAAGCCGGATGAATCCAGCGCTCTAGCTGGATGTCAAATTGCTGCTTTGGTTCATCCTCGGCTACGACCAGTTGCCTGGTGAGCTTCCGATATTCCGGCCCCCGACTGACTTCCACAGTGTAATTTCCAGCAGGCAGAAGCAGGACTTCTCCGGTCTCCCGATAAACCTGATCGTGAAAGAAAAAATCTGGAGCAAGCCGACGGGCAGGATTCGGATAGACGCGATTGTTTTCATCTTTGATCGTGAAAGCAGCCATGGTCGCAGTGCCGTCATGGTCTGTGACATTCAGGACGATTTCTTTAGATGGCTTGCAATCAAATAGAATTGGAACATCGCCACGGAACCCCAGATCCTGAGTTCCCTGCCCGACATTAAAACTGAGCGTGGCTTCACGCTGTCCCTGATCACGACTGTAAAGCTGAATGATCCGATATTCCAGATTCAGTCCCGATAACCTGGCTCGCAATGGTTGGCTGTCGAACATTTTGAGATCGAGAAATCGCAAGCGGGATTCCTGAGAAGTTACAAGATCCTGTTCAATCATTGGTCGTTGACGAGCTCCCTGCCCTTTCATATAGACGGGTTGAGCCTGAGGACTCTGTGCGACCAACGTTGGATTGATGCCCGCCTCATTATGCACCTTGACCAAAAATGTTCGCCAACCCTGTTGAACGAGTTGCTTCTCCGCGGGCCCTTCTTCTGACTTCACGCGACTTTCCGGATTGATGTGCACATAAGCGATGCAATAGGAATCGAGAATTTCCTGAATTTGCTCGACGGCATCAAGTTCATCATCCTGCTTGAGAACCGTTTTCAGCTTTTCGAGATCAGCATCCGAGATAGGAGCGCCAACGAACTTCGTCGCTTCGATCAATCGTTCTGTCGCTGAAATCAATGGTTGGTGGGGCACGTTATAAACGGGATTCCAGCGACCTGCTTCCGCCGCGAATACTGGACTCCAGATGGAAACCAACAGCAGTGACAACACCAACAAGAATTGACGTAAAGGCGAAAGTGAATTCATGCTTGACCTCAGAAAGAGAACTTTCGGTACAGGTGTTATGGCTAAGTCCTGTTCATTGTTTTTCGCGAGACAATAGTGATAACAGATTACCCTAAGTAGAACACTAATCGCAACAGACCGATACGTTCAGCACTTCTCTGTTAAATCACGCTTCAGACGACGAGTTTTAAGCCCAGCCGTTCAGGCTGGGGTCAATAAAATTGGCAAGATATCGTCATCCTGTAGACCGTACAGTGCTCAAACCAGACTTAGCAAATTGAATCCGAATCTCGCCTGCATCTCTTGTTCCTCGACCTAACCGACTCGGTCGGGCCAGCCTGAGATTTTCAACGGATTGATGGGGTTTGACTATTATTACAATCTGTATAATTCTTAATAGATGCGGTCAAACACAACAGGATCCCACCGATCTGAAGCATTGCAAAATCCTGGCTGGCCGTGTGGAGACCTGATGAGCGAGCAGGACATTGCCCTGCCGGTCTCTGACGGAGATGGTCAGTTATCGTGAATGTTGATCGATACCGAGAAAGAGCATGGTCGTCCTCTTGTGAGAAAGAGTGAGTATGATTCCCCAGCCATAGGGAAATCACAATTGCTACTCAAAGCAGTTCTTTCATCGCTATTGAAGGAATGTGAGCATTTGCATCCCAGAAGTAATCTCACAACCCAAAACGATGCCACTCAGTCACGAATTCTAGTAGAATGATGTTTGTATTTGTATCATACACCATCGTGATCGAAACCATCTCGTAAAGGAATTCAGTATGCCGATTCACTACACCCGTCTTCATCGACGCGAATTCCTGCAAACGTCGCTCGTTGCTGGAGCGAGCATGCTGACGTTTGGACAAGTGTTGGGCGACGATAAGCAACAAAATGTCCCTGAGCATGTGGCGTTGTTGTCGGACACGCACATCGATGCGGACGCGACGAAGGTCGTTCGCGGTTCGGTCATGTCAGCTAACCTGCAGAAGGTGATCGCTGATGTTATTGCTCAACCGCAGCAACCAGCACAGGCTTTCATTGATGGCGACTGTGCCTTTAACGTTGGTCTGCCTGAAGATTATCGAACACTGGCATCACTGTTGGTGGCGTTTCCAGCAGCGAACATTCCACTCCATATGGCACTCGGTAATCATGATGATCGCACGGCGTTTCTGAAACAGTTTGCAAGCCTCAATGAGGAAACCCAAGCTGTTGAAGGCAAGCACGTTTCTCGGATCGAAACGAAACACGCCAATTGGTTTCTGACGGATACGTTGCAAAAGGTCAATAACGTCACAGGCGAAATCGGCGCCCAGCAACTCGACTGGCTTAGTTCAGCATTGAAGGCGAATCGCGAAAAACCCGCAATCGTACTTGGGCATCACAACCCGCAGTTCGACGCTCGCGAAGATGCCCGTGTGACAGGTCTACAGGATTCACTGGCTCTGTTCGAGTTGCTTGAATCGCTGCCACATGTCAAAGCTTACGTCTTCGGTCATACACATAGCTGGAGTGTGAAACAGCGAGATAGCGGCCTGCACCTGATCAACCTCCCACCGATTGGCTACGCCTTCAACGAGACCAGTCCCATCGGCTGGGTGGACGCTGCCCTGACCGCGACTGGAATGCAGTTAACACTTCGCTGCACCGATCCCAACCACGCTCAGCACTTAACGCAACAGGAACTCGCCTGGTAATGGGACACTTCTACTTGGTACATATTATATGCGAGCATCTTATGTGCGGTGTTATCGTCGTCGACTGCAACAGATGATACAACTCATGCTCAAAGGTGACATTGCAGAGCTTAGAAAAGGAAGCATCTATGAATCCTGATTCTCTTAAACGACGTGAACTTTTGGCTTATGCAGCTTTTGGTGGTGCTGCCTTTGTCGCCTCAGGCAATGGGAATGAATCATTAGCCCAAGACTCTCTCGCCGTGAAGCGTCCCAAGTATTCGATGAAAAAATCGATCAACCTTTGGGCGTTTCCATATCCCGACAAGATGACTCTGAAGCAATGCCTCCAGCTTGCCAAGGACGCAGGCTTTGACGGAATTGAGCTGAATTATGATCTCGAAAGTGACCTGTCTCCCAAATCGGACACGAAAGAGTTTACAGCCATCCGTCGGATGGCGGATGAAATTGGCATCGAGATCAGTGGTCTTTGCTCGTTCCTCTTTTGGCCCTACCCTCTGACGAGCAACGATCCTGCGGAACGTGCGCGCGGAATGGAACTGGCTGCTAAAATGACGCAAGCAGCACACGATCTGGGTACTGATAACCTGCTTGTTGTTCCCGGAGCGGTACACATGCCGTGGCGGGCAGATCACGATCCAACGCCAAATGATGTCTGCGACAAACGCGCTCGCGAGGCAATTCGTCGGCTACTCCCGAAGGCTGAGAAGTTAAAGGTTCATCTGAATATCGAGAACATCTTCTTCAATGGCTTCTTACTTTCGCCGATGGAAATGGTCGAGTTTATCGACAGCTTCTCAAGCCAGTATGTCCAAGCTCACTTTGACACTGGGAACATCATGGAATACCAATTCCCCGAACATTGGATTCCAATTCTCGGCAAACGAATCAAGAACGTTCACTTGAAAGAATACACCAAGAATGGAACGGATCATTCATTGGAATCGTTCCGCCCACTGCTGGATGGAACAACGAATTGGCCTGCGGTCTTGGAAGCGTTCGCAGAGGTTAATTACGATGGTTATTTGACGTTCGAGTACTTTCATGCCTATCAGCATTTCCCCGAAGCCCTCATCTATCAGACCGCAGATTCCCTCGATCGGATGCTGGGACTAAAACAAGCCAACGTGTAAGCAGTTTGTGTATGGCAAAGCTCCCGACTACCCCGTCCCAAGCTTGGTACCATTGAAACCGTCGGGTGTAAAAATTTATTACGGTGTCTGAATCCCCAGAATTAGATGAATCTCCAAACTTTTGTCTAATACCCTTTGCATATCCTGGCTGAGCATTCGCCGTGGTGGGGCGAATATATGGCCAATCAATATTTTTAATACTTGATATGGTGGGGTGCTATTTCTCAAGACATTCTGTAGTTTTTTAACGAATTCTTGTCATAAGAGTCAAAACAAAACATTCCGCATCGAAAAACTCGTATGCTGATTCAGGCGGATTCAGACCTACGGTAACTAATTCATTGAGTTCAGCACATCGCAGAGTGAGCTGGTCGAATAATTGCAAAATCTTGCAAAGCTGAGTGGAGACCTGACGAGCGAGCCGTACGCGCAAACACAACAGAGGGCAAACTGTGGTCAAATGGCAGGAGCCTATTGGGGACAGAAGAAGATTCCAGACTCATTGAAAAGTGGTCTGGCAAAGATAGAAATGATCGAAGCCGCATTGAGTGGCCTGATACAGAGTGAGTAATCCAGGTATCTGCTCTATTTTCTGTTATTCCATGATCATTAACAGTCAGTATGGGTTTATTGCTTATCAGAGTGGGATCAGGATCACCTTTTGGCAGCGATAAACTCGCAGCATACGAATCAGCCAGTCGTTGAACCCTCAGTCTTCGAGGACAGCAATGAACGATTCCTATAACTCAACATTGCGTTGCGTGAGTCGGTGAAAGAAATGTAAAATATTACTTTGTCCTCTGTGGAGACCAGTCGAGCAAGCAGGACATCACCATCTAAAGTTTCTTAGCGATATGATCAGTTGTTGTGCGTACTGATCGATACCGAGAAAGAAAATAGCGGTCTTTCCGTAAAAACAGGAAGTAATACCTTCTCCACAGGAAAACCACCTCACTTGGGATATTGCTTTTTCATCGATGTCAATAGACTTTTGCATAAACAACGGAAGTTGGCATATTGGTTCGCTGAAGTGTCCTAACTCGATTAAACTATTAAACAACATCATTATTTAAGAGCAAGCTATGACAAATCTAATTTCCTCAAACATTAACAGCCCTTCTCTCACACGCCGACAGCTTCTGAAAAACGCCGCTGTTGCTACTGTCGGAGTCATCGGTTGTCCTGCAATAGTTCGCAGTTCTTCACTTAAGTCGAGTTTGCAAGTTGCATGTATTGGTGTGGGTGGCATGGGCGGACGGACGATGGAAAGCGTAGCGTCACATCCCAAAGTTCATATTACAGCATTGTGTGATGTGGACTCGAATAATCTCTCTGTGGCCTCACGAAAATATCCCGATGCCTCTCTACATCGAGATTGGCGAAATTTACTGGCTGAATATGCTGACAAATTCGATGCCGTTACCATCGGCACGCCGGATCACATGCACGCCGCACCAGCCGTCACCGCGATCCGTGAAAAAAAACATATTTACTTGCAAAAACCTATGGCCAGTACGTTGCACGAATGCCGCGTGATTACACAAGAGGCTGCCAAGGCGGGCGTTGTCACGCAGTTAGGAAATCAAGGTCGTTCAAGCATCGAGAGTCGACACACTGTTGAACTCATTCGCAGTGGAGTTATCGGTAAGATCAAGGAAGTGATCCTGTGGGAGAATAAGAAACTCAGTTGGTGGCCGAAAAACACCGACATCAGTGGCCGTGGCCAGGTCGTTCCCGCTAACTTGGATTGGGATCTTTGGCTAGGCGTGCAAACGCCTCGACCTTATTTTGCCAACACCTACCATCCAGGGACGTGGCGTGCATGGTATGGGTTTGGTGTCGGTGAAATGGGGGACATGGGTTGTCACCATTTCGACACCAGCTTTGACGCATTGAAGTTGACCGCACCACTTCGAGTACGCCAGTTGACTCCAATCACAACTGGGCCACTTTGGGGAAAGCAGCGGCAGGTAGAACTCGTCTTCCCAGGGAGCGATATCACGGCTGACGACACAGTCAAACTGACGTGGCATGACGGTGATCAACGACCGGACGCGACCCGGATTCCATTACCGACTGGAGTGGAATCGCTACCGGAATCCGGCACATGCTGGATTGGTGAGTCGGGGACAATATTTAAAAACTATCGTGGGGGAATGCCGGTTGTATTACCCGAAGCAAAGTCGACCGTAGGTAAGAATCAAAGTCATTTGGCAAAACAAGATCACTACCACGATTGGGTCGATGCCGTTATCGAGGGCCGCAAATCATGTGACGATTTTAGTCATGGAGGGCCACTCACCGAGGCTGTGTTGGTTGGTGCGATGGCCGATCGAGTTAGCAACGACTGGCTTCACTGGGACCACGTCAACCAAACATTTACCAATAGTCCGGAAGCAACTTCTCTGGTTACGCAAACATATCGGGACGGATGGAGCATCCCGGGCCTCGGATAAAAAGCGGTGTGGTATTGCTTGAGACCAACATGCTATCTGAAGAGACAGCGTTAGTCCTGGAGCATGCGAATCAGCCAGTCATTGCCCCCCGTAGACTGCAGGGCCGAAAGTGGTGCAAGGATGAGGAGCAGTGACATTGCGAATTGTGAGAGTTTCATGAGATTCACTTACTAAAAAAGTGTATATGTGACTAGATGCCAGAGTATTACTTCCAGGTTCGAACAGGCCCGATGAGTGGTGTGCGCACAGGTTTTGCCACTCCATAGATTAGTATCATAGTGTGGGCGGGGAACATGGTGGACTGGGCTTCTGGCGGAGCTTTACTGAATCCCGCTTTGGTATCGTGAAAGCTGTTGCCATCCCAGACATTTCCGGCGGCATCAAGAGCTATAGGCGCGATGATTTGTAGCCCGCCGATGTAGCCCTCGAATGGGGTGACCGGGTCGCCAGTCTTAAAGCCCGGGGATTAGGTTTCGGGGTGAACGCCGCGAAGTTGGGCCACAGAATGGCTGGTAGAACTTGCAATCCAGACATTGTCATTGCCGTCGATAGCGATCCCCCACGGGCCAGTGATAGCGCCGCCCGCGTTAAAGGGGCCATGCGCCGTGCCATCAGGAGTAATCATTGAAACATTACCACCGGGATAATCATTGATGATGTTCCAGAGGTTAATCCACATCTTGGCTGCTAATTGATCAGCCGACATCGCCCCTTCCAAGGCTTCCCAAGGCTTCGGCCTTGCGTTCAAGCTTCTGTTTGACCAGAGCCACTTTCTCCAACGTGTCTGGAAGCCCAATGAGGTTGCCGACCCAGGCATTGCCCTGGCTTTCGATTGCAATGGCATGTGGGCTGAAGCCGACCTTGATTTCTACGGCTTTGCCGGGGTCGCTCGCCGGGAAGCGGGTCACGGTGGTAAGTTTGTTGATTGTTACTTGCTTTGGCGAATAGATCCCTAATGTGGCCATCAAGGTGATCGCGGGATAGGCCCCCTGACGATGATTTATAGCACGCCATCTTCATTCCAGTCGTCGGGAATCTTCAGTTCGAAGCTTCCATCGTCCGTAGTCTGCGTCTCGCCGAGTTTTTTGGGAGCACCCAGCCCAGCTGCCCAAAGGGTAACGTCGGCTGCAGCGATGTCCCCGCCACCTCCCTCGACCCGACCTGTGACACGTTCATCGGCTGCGGCCGGAACCGCGATAATGATCGCTCGCAAAAATGAGGGCAACGCCAAAAAGAATCTTACGATTCAAATATTTCATAGTATCTGGTTTCCATAGTTGTAAGTATCGATCACTATGCAGTAAAAGACGGTCATCGAACATACTGGAGCTTCATGCTAGAAACGGAACGTCCGTCTTCGGTACAACGAATGTGATCTGTGACTCAAAATACGATCACCGGATAATACCAAAGCCAGTGAGATATACCACTACAAGGTTGGAAGCTCAGACGCTGAGAATTTCGCCTACATGAAGCGGTGTGAGAGAATTGGCACATCAGAAGCTGTTGAACGTTATGGACTGACTGATCAAGCCACCTTCCACTCAAACGACTTGATCAAGCCGCCGACGTTTTTTCTCTCCTCAATCTGATCGATGGGAATTGTCGCCACTTCTTCAGATTCCTCTTGGATCGGTGGCAGGTGGACCCGTGCCATATGCGATCTCTTCGTATTGTAATAACTCGCGAATTCGTCCATCAGATCATCGAGATGCTTCTTGCCAAACTCAATACACTTATTGAGGTATTCCAGCTTGACCGTCTCGATAAACCGCTTACCCCGGTCCATTCTCCGCTTCAGTCGAAGTCAGAGTTATTCATAAGGTAAAGGAGTTGGTCTCCCCAGCATCAAGATGAAATGTTGCAGATAGCCATGATTGAACTGTCACACTCAATCATCGAAGAAATACATCGCTCAAAGACTTTATGTGACAGTGGCATCTATAAATACTTCCAGAAAAGCATGGGTTTCTCGAAATAAAAACCACACGAAGCGCATTATATTTTGATTGATGACAAAATGGCGCGAACCATTTTGTGCATTTCGCGTCTAACCACGCAGACAACCAACATCACCTGAACAGGACAAGACAGAGTTCTCCAATGTTTACGATTACATACAGTTATCTTGGCGGCACCAAAAGTGACGGGCGATCTGACCAACAATCGGCCAATATGTGCCCGTCCCCTCTGCGCTTGTGACCCAGGCTATTGCCTGAAGCCTTTCAATAAGGTCCGGTGTCACGTGCGACACTGGGCCTTTTTTCGTGCCTATACATAACCTATGGGCTGGTAGCTGAGATGGCCTAGCAGCGGTCTGAAGAACCGCAGACGAGGATTCGAGCGCCTCCCAGCCCACTACTCGCTCAACGTACGTTCACAACTCAACACGGTCCATACGACGATCGGCAATGGATAAGCACAGGTAGTCCAGCGGCAAGACACCGCACTCGTAATGTGGCAACGAGGGTTCGATTCCCTTCCGGTGCTCTTTTGATCTTTGACAACTCGGTAACCAATCAAGCGTCCATGATGTAGCGGCAGCCTACTGCCTTGCCATGGCGGATGTGTGGGTTCGACTCCCACTGGACGCTCTCTCCGGTGCGTAGTCGCGGCGTGAGCCATTGAAGTTCGCAGATCGTGTGCGATTCCCGAACGGAGTATTTCAAAGCGAACCTTGATCAGTGAAGAGCGTCAGGGTTAGCAGATTACTGCAGGAGGAAGTCAGATTATTTATGAATAAGGAGGTCGTTGGTTCGATTCCAACTCTCACAGATTGAAGTACGGAAGTCATCCGGCCGGATGAGGAGCCTGTCTCGAAAACAGGTAGTTGCGAAAGCGACTTGTGAGTTCAAGTCTCACGGCTTCCGCTGATACGACACACGCCTCTGGTGTAATGGCAGCATATCTGATTCCAAACCAGTTGGTCAGGGTTCAAGTCCTTGGGGGCGTGCTTACGAGCGATCCGTCGTTCACACAAATGGGCGCATCGTTCATCAGGATGATGTCGGTGTCTTAAGAAGTAACTTTTCAACACAGTCCCGTGGTCCAACGGCAACGACGCTTGGTTCACATCCAGGAAACGATGGTTCAACTCCATTCGGGACTACTTTGATAGAAACAAGATACCCAGTTAAGACATCCGATTTAGTCGTCCCTGAATAACCCAGATTTTACGTTTCGATATCTGATTTGTTCATGTGTGTCGTAATGAGCTTGTCAAAAACTGCCTATTGTTGGGGATTTGTCTCGGAAGAATGAGTTGACATAACTGATTTATCAGCTTGTCGATGGCCAGGATGGGTAAAAATTGAGCGCAGGCCAACCCGGCCATGAGCTTGCGCAGGTTGTAGCCAATTGCACTCACCAGAGCATTGATGCGATCTCCTTCGCGACCCTTCAAATAGTTTCGCTCCATCCGGTGATCGCTCTTGAGATGGCCAATTGTTGGCTCAATCGCGCTGCGACGTTTGAGCATTTTCCGATACGCCCGCGTCGCTGTTTTTGGGATCCGTCCAGCTACGTGCACCTTCCCCGATCCCTCATAATCATGGCCACGATAGCCACGATCAACCATGATGTGTGCGGGCTCAACCTCGGTGATCTTCACCACCTGATCAATCGCCTGCTGTAGCGTGTGGCCATCGAAGGGATTCCCATGCAGGGCGAGTACCCCGACGATGAAGCTGTTGGCGTTCGTGGTCGCCAAACTCACTTTGCAGCCGAATTCATACTTCTTATGCGCCTTCCCTTTGGCGATGCACTCGACGTGCGGCTCGTGGACGCTGTAGACTTTCGGACTGTCGGTTCGCTGTTGTTTGAAGATTTGCCAGGCGATTGTCAGCAGTTGTTCAAGGGCTTCCCGGTGCGTCGAATTCGTGATGCTGGTCAACTTCCGCGACATATCTCGCAGAAGGCAGCCGAGGTGCGTACGGAGTTTGCGTTCGCATTTGCGGGCGCGCCGGTAGTGCTTCGCACGGGAGTAACGTCCCTGCATCACCAGTAGAGTTTTGTTGGTGAATTTGTACGATCGCCGCAATACCACTCCCGCATTTTGAGCCAATCGAACCAGCGATCGGGCGGCTTTAAAATACAAACGCGCGTCGGTGGGAAAGGCGATTGCTTTGGGCTGGACGGTCGTGTCGATATTGATTTTTTCGAGCTGGGGTTTGCGAAGTTGTCCTGTGCGACGGGCGACGTGAATCGTTTGCTGCAGAAGAATTTCGAGACGCTCGGCTCCGAGCCGCGAACGCCAGCGGGAGAGCGTGGTGGGATCGATTGGCGGCTTGTGCTGCATGACAGTGAAGCCGCAGAACCACTGCCAATAAGGGTTCTCAACCCAGCGTTCGATGAGTTGCTCATCACTCTGGTCGAAAGCGGACTTCAGATAAAACAATCCCATCACAACCCGCACATCCGTGGCCGGTCGACCATTGTCGTCACAGAAAACGGGTTCAATTTCCCGACGAATCGCATCCCAGTCGATTAAAGCGGCCAGTTTGACGAGCGGATGCTCCAGATCAATCACTTTTTTAAGCGAAACAGTGAACAAATCCGGTTCAGAACGGGAACTTTTCGGCAACATTTTTGACCAGCTTTTGAGAGGGAACGAAAGAAAGCTGGTCAAAAATACCAAACCGAATTGACTCTGCAACCCTAAAATAAAAGACTTTACAGGGTTATGCAGGGACGACGATTTAGCGACTTGGCCTCAACTCGAATGCTGGCAGGTGCAACTCCTGCTCTGGGGACTGAAAAGACAATACGCCCTCGTGGAGCAGCGGAGTGCTCGCCTGCCTGTCACGCAGGAGATCGTCGGTTCAAATCCGATCGGGGGTGCAGACATTAGTTGGCATGAGGCGATTTCTTCCCGTGCTCCTTGAAAAACAATATGCGTCGGCTGGGCATTGGCGAGCCCAAGTGGCTGTAACCCACCCGCTTCCGAGCTGTGGCGGTTCAACTCCGTCCCGACGCACTGACAATATGGCCCGTTCGTCTAGTGGCAAGGATGCGAGATCCTCATTCTCGCGACATGGGTTCGATTCCCATACGGGTCACTGAGAAACAACAACTCAGCCAAGTGGCGGAACTGGTATACGCGCGACGCTCAGAACGTCGTGTCCGCAAGGATATGCGAGTTCAACTCTCGCCTTGGCTACTTGAACATTGCAGGTGCGACAGGTGTCCAATCGGCTTTCATAAGGCCGGTGCGCTCGGCTCGATACCGAGACCTGCAACTTGACGCGGGTGGGCCAGTGCTCATCCAGGCCTCATAAGCCAGGACTGCCGGGTGCGACCCCCGGACCCGCTATTTTTATACGTCCGGTACACAAACAAGAAAAGCGGTCATCGACTAACGCAAGCGTCGGTACCTGAGCGTGGCGATTTTGCTGGTTCGATTCCAACCGGCATCACTTGTGACAACTGGTCTGTAAGTGTTGTGGTGGCACACGTCTGTGGTATGGACGGAGACCGGGTTCGATTCCCGGATAGACCTCTAAGGAACAATGGGACGCTGGTCTAATGGGAAGACACTTGGCTTGCAACCAGGTGATCGGGGTTCGATTCCACGGCGCTCCACTGAAATACGGAAGTTAGCCGGCGATGTTTGGTCGTCGGCTACCTAATATAAGCCTTGCGAGTGTGGTGGACGCACGGTGGTCTTCGGAACCACAAGACGGGGTTCGACTCCCTGGTGAGGTACTGAGAAAAAACTTGTCCTGGGAGTGTGCCGGATTCGCACACGAGCCCGCGAAGCTCGAAGATCAGGTTCGATTCCTGGCTGGGACACTTATGCGTATTCTGTGCCAAAACGATCTACTAAATTGCAATGACAGGAGATCAAAAAATGCGATTGACCAGAAAACTTGACCTGAGAAAGTAAAATAGCAGCACGAAGTACCTTTCTATTCCGACGTATCACTCTTTATGAGATCGAGGAAGTTTACTGGAAGAGATTGCCTTCCTATGAAGAAGTACGTGAGCAAACTCTCACGGAAATCGATAGAATCAATTGCACTGCTACTTTCTTGATTCAATACACATCAAGGGACTCTGTGTGACAGGTTGTACTCGCTGGATTCGTCTGTTTATCTTCATTATTGTCTGCCTCGGCGCAGGTTACGGAAGGTAGGTGTGCAACATCCCAGCCTGTCAGGGTGGAACTGGCACGATGAATTACATCAAGATCTTCAGCTGCCCTTACTCGTGCTCGCTTTCACATATTGCTTCAATAGAGCATGCATCTGCCTGATCTGCTCTGGATTCTGTTTCGAAATATCGGTGGTTTCTTCGATATCCTGATCCAGATTATACAAGGTAAACGAAACGGGGACGCTGTCATTCAAGACCTCGTCGATCGTATTGGGTCCGTGGATCATCAGCTTATAAGGCCCCCGGCGGACTGCGAATGTACCATTGTGGTGATTGTGGATGATCGCCTTGTGGAAAGAAACGGGCCTCGATTCGCCTTTGAGTGCCTGATAAAAACTAACGCCATCTTCGGCGGTTGTATTATCGAGCGAGATGTCAAGTATTTCTGCCAGTGTGGGAAGAACATCGTTGAAGACAATGGTTGTCGAACACTGTTCGCCCGGCTTGATAACTGCGGGCCAGCGTACGAGAAACGGAACGCGGTGCCCCCCTTCTTCCAGTCCTCCCTTCCAGCCAGAGCAAGGACCGTTGCTGTCGTGACCGTAGATCATGGTATCGCCACGAACCCAACGCTGGGAATAACCTTTCGTCCGATTCACGGGACCGTTGTCGCTGGTGAAGATGACAAGCGTATTGTCCACGATGCCGAGATCGACCAGCTTCTGGAGCAGCTCCCCGACGTGGTAATCAAGTTCGACGACGAAGTCGCCGTAGGTGCCAGCACTGCTTTTTCCCACAAATTCCTTATGAGGAACGATCGGATTATGGGGCGTGGTCATCGCGTAGTACAGGAAAAACGGTTGATCGGGTTTCGTGCGAACCGCAGTCTCGACAAACTCGCAGGCTTTGTTCGAAAGCGTTGGCACTAACCTATCTATGGTATAGCCTTCCGCCACAATATTATCATCCCGGCCGTACCATTCACCGTGCTTAGCTTTGGCCTGTGCGGAAGTCATCGTAGGAATGACTGTGATGCGGTTGTTCTCAATGAAGGCCGCCGGGTTCATCTCCGCGGAACCGGCGGTGCCGAAGGAGTAATTGAAACCGTAGTCTTTGGGCCCTTTCATTGCGGGAGAGGCGAAATCGATATTGTTGAAGTTCTGGTAATTGGGATCGACGCGAATCTGTTCCCGCTCGCTTTCATCGTGCAGCTTCCAGTCGAGCCCTTGGTGCCACTTTCCGACCAGACCAGTGAAATAGCCTGCGTTCTGCAGCAGATTTGCGATGGTCTTGCGGCCAGGCTCGATCAGCGTACCTGCGAAATTCGCGAGGTTGCCCCCAGATCCCAGACGGGTTCGCCACATGTATCGCCCTGTGAGAAGACCGTAACGAGAAGGGACGCAATAGGAGCCCGCGGCATGGGCATCGGTAAAGACCAGACTCTGCCGGGCGAGCTTGTCGAGATTGGGAGTTGGGATTTGGCTATATTTATTGAGGGCGGTGACATCTCCCAAGCCCATGTCGTCAGCGAGAATTATCACCACATGCGGTTGACGCGGCTGAGCGGCTGCCGATACTGCAGACGCTAGAAAGAGCAACAGCAGTGTGAGGCAGCAGATCAGAGTGATTGAGAGCGTTCGCATGATGTTTCCTCAGTGGACCATCCCTCAAGAAGATGATCAGTTGTCGTGCATGTTGATCGATACCGAGAAAGAGCATGGTGGTCCTCTTTTGACAAAGAGTGAGTATGATTTCCCAGTGATCGGAAAATCAAAATCCCCATTCCAAGCAACTCTTTTATTGATGTTAAAGGCCCTGTTCATTTCTCCGGTAATGCTTCGATAATTCTGGCAATGACTTCATTCAGATAGGAGTAAACATCACCAGAACTGGGGCCCATACGAACGATAACCAGATCGTGGGAGGGGATCACCATCGTAACCTGACCCATGAAGCCTGCAGCCCAATATGCATCTTTGGGAACGCGATCCATTCTGGGAGGGAGATTGAGCCAGAACATTCCACCGTAGTTCTTTTTGTCGTCGGCTGGTGCAGGTGTCGCGACGAAATTTGTCCAGCCTTCGGGCAGGATCCGCTCCCCCTGCCACACACCATCGTTCAGGTAGAGTAATCCAAACCGGGTCCAGTCTCGAGCGGAGACGTAGTCGTATCCACACATGATGAAATTTCCCCAAGCGTCTGTTTCCAGTACCACGCTGCGAGCACCAATCTGGTCGAACAGAGCCCGCTGAGGAAATGTGAGATAGTCCTCGCCTTGTGACTCGACTGTGTCGCGAATGATACGGCCGAGGCTCAAGGGGTCACTGTTTAAGTATGAGTACCGCGTTCCAGGGGGCACTTTTAATGGTTGATTGACGGCATGTTCCAGCACGTTGAGGGAGTCGAAGTAAACCCGCATATGTTCGTTTTTGGAGATTAACGTTTCGGGCCCTTTGAAGCTGAGATTTGTGAAGTCCAAGCCACTACTCATATTCAATAGGTCCCGGATGCGGATTTCACGACGTGGGTCGTCTATGCCCTGCCACTCCTTGATGGGAGCTGGTTGATCGAGAGTGAGTAGTCCGCGATGGATCAGAATTCCAATCAGTGTCGCAGTAATGCTCTTGCCCTCCGACCAACTGATCTGTGGAGTGTCCTTTGTCCAGCCGGGTGCGTAACGTTCGCCAATAATCTTGCCTCGGTACGCGACCACGAAGGCTCTTGTGTTTTGCTCATTCTGCTCCATGGCCCAGTCGAGTGCCTCCGCAACGGCTTCCGTATCTACACCGGAAACAGACTCGGTCGCTCCCAAATCGCCCATAGGCCAAGCCTGACTGGCAGCATCGGGCAAATTACGTGGTACACTTATGGGTTTGTAGGAAACATCCGTTTTATCACGAGGAAGAATGGTACTGCCTTGATCACCGGTGTATCGCGCACTGCGCGGTGTGGCACCGGGAGCTGTCACAGTAACCAGTCGTTGTTTCTCATCCACTTCGTATTTGAAATCAGACGACCATCCAAAATACCGAAAAGGAGCAATGTCCTGCGCGATCACTTCCTCCGGAGTTCGCTGATAATCGCGTCCTACAACCCATAGACCGGAGCTGAGGTGGTGAGCACAGATCGCTGCTCGGAATTCCAGATTTTCGAGGCGACTTTCTTCCTCGGCGCTGGACTGCTTATTGGGTTCTGCGGCCGGCAAGGCATTACTGTGAATGGCCCAGGCAAGAAAAACAAAATAACACCAGAGAGCAAGAGGTCTGAGGCTGTCGGTATGCATGGCGGCTTGTCTTTCAAAGAGATAAGTTTCAAAGATCCTTCGTTGAAACGAATATGATCTGTGATTCTTAATTCGATATCAAGACAATACCTAAGTTATTGAGAAATACCAGATTTGGGCTGGACGCTTCGTGCCGTGCTGTTTGTCACAACATTCTGGAGTTTTTCTCGCGATTTCTCGTCACTTTGACCATTATGACCATTAGTCGATTAGTACCGGATTCGGTCGTGAATTTCATTTTGCTTCCGACTCTGTGATTCTTTAATCAAACCGATCTGCTTCATTCCAATCATTAATCTCCTTCTCCCACGACGTCACTTAAGCCACATTCTTCTCGCAAGTCTGACAACTCAATGCTCGGTTTGCTTTGAGTCGAGCTATTCGAGCAGCAACTCTTGCCTCCTCCAACTGCTTCAGTATTTCCGCTCCGATACGGTCGAATCCAACGAAAATGCAGAGCATCAATACGAAGCTCCGTTTCGCATCCGACGCAATCATGCACAACTCGTCGATAAGTCCTCAAGAATCGTTCACGGCTGGGATGCTCACAGGGCCACTACGCGGGACTGGGTCCTTGTTCCGGAAGGCCCTGATCAAAACTGGTGTGTTGATCGCGTCGAAGTCGAACGAAATGAAGCTGGCATTCTCGTTCTCCGCTGCATCCGACCGGATGGTCGCAGTGATCTGATTTACAGCTGCGATCCGAACATTGCTTTGCCAAAGATGGATGGAATCTAACTGAAAGGAGATGTGGGAGTGTTTCGGTCTACGATGAATGATTGGAAAATGCCACCAATGGATCTACAAATACAAAACCACTTTTGAGAACGCTGGATTCAAACCGGTCAAACTCTTCCAGACGCCACTTATCTTGGTACATTATCAATGCTTGTCACGCTACAACTTGTAGCCGCACTCATCCATCGTCAGCTTATCCACGTCATCAGGTTCTTCACGAACAGGAGGCAAATGATCGCGGACCATGCTTGATCGATGTCTGTAGTAATAATCCACAAACTCACCAACCAGATGATCCAGATGCTGCTTTCCACATACGATGAACTTGTTCAAGCACTCGTATTTGATCGTCTGAATAAAACGTTCACTGCGACTATTCAGATTGGGACTCTTGGGTTTGGGTTCGGATTCATCGCGAACCCAACGCAGGAATTTGGCAGGAGAGACAATCGAAATCAGTTCCTCGATCGCCCGACCAATCACTTTTCCATATTTGAGTAACCGCTCCCGCTCCTCTTGCTTCGTGTGGATCTGGCCGGGAATGCGTGCCCTGAGAATCTTGTTTTCGACCTTGAGATATTCAACATATTTTGCCAGTTCGTTGTTTGTCGAGGAAGCGATCATTGCCAGCAGTGGGTGGAAAATCTTGGCCGTCATGGTATGGTTGTATTCTGTAATATGGAATAGTCTGATACATTCGTTGTACAGCGATTGGTTGTCGAGAAAACAGGCAATATTGGTCTCGACAGTGGTTACTTTGAGAATCGTTTTAGAGGTTCCATAACAACCATCTAAGTCTGCCTGATCGGCCTTGAAATCCAGACCAACGACCAAGAATCGACATCCCAATGTTTTTTAATCTTTATCAACATTTCTATTCTCTTATCACAGCTTGTGGAATCTGCTTTTTGGTGCAGACTGCAGTACTGGCTGAGGAAGCGTCACAGATTCGTGTGGCCTGCCTGGGTGACAGCATTACGGCCGGAGCGAGAGTGGACGCGAAGACTGAGTCTTACCCTGCTCGCTTGCAGGAACTTCTGGGTGAAAACTTTGAAGTGCGTAACTTCGGTATCGGCGGGGCGACCTTGATTAAAACCGGCCGCCCCACTATCTGGAGTAACCTGGATGCCGTTAAGAAGTTTCAGCCACACATCGCGGTCATTTCATTGGGAACGAATGATACAGTCGGCGGCGGTCGACAGAACTGGGAGCAAATCGCACGGTTTGAGGATGATTACTCTGAGTTGATTACTGAGTTGGCCAACCTGCCTACCAAGCCACAGATTATCGTCTGTACTCCAACAGCGATGGTGCTGACGACTCCAGATCTGTCTGAGAAACGACTCGCCGATCTGACTGAGCGAAAAACTCGCCTGCAGGAACTGTGTGAGCGGATTCGCAAAGTCTCAAAAAAGCACGAGGACAAAAACGTCTTCTTGCTTGAACTTAATGAGGTTCTACAAGATCGACCTGAACTGCTCAGCAACGGCGATGGTGTGCATCCTAACTCCCAAGGATATCTGGCTATCGCTCAAACCGTCGCCAAGCGGATTCGGCCACATCAGAAGCAACCCAATATTATCTTGTTTCTGGTGGACGACATGGGCTGGCAAGACACCTCGGTACCATTCCATACGGAGGCCACGGACTTTAACCGACGCTACCACACGCTGCACATGGAGCAACTCGCTAAGAAAGGTATGAAGTTCACTCAGGCGTATGCGTGCAGTGTCTGCTCACCGACACGAGTCAGCCTAATGACCGGCCTCAACGCCGCGCGGCATCGAGTGACCAACTGGACTCTCAGGAAGAACGCCAGCAATGATCGAAAGCATCCGCAACTTGACTTTCCGCTGTGGAATGTCAATGGCCTGAGCCCAGAGCCGGAGATTGAGCGGACAGTCCACGCCAGAGCTTTACCTGCATACTTGCGGGAGGCGGGTTATCGCACCATCCACGTAGGCAAAGCCCACTTCGGAGCGATCGGAACGCCTGGAAGTGATCCACGGAACGTCGGCTTCGATGTCAACATCGCTGGCCATGCTGCAGGTGGTCCCGGCAGCTTTCTTGGCCAACAAAACTTCAGCGCCGTGTGGCGGAAGGGTGATCGCGTTTGGGACGTCCCCGGACTGGAGGATTACCATGGCAAAGAGATCTTCCTGACGGAAGCTCTCACAATCGAAGCCAACAAGGCGATGGACGAGGCTGTCACAGCCGAGAAACCATTCTTCCTCTACATGTCTCACTACGCGGTGCATGTTCCCTTTGCCGTTGATTCG
Source organism: Rubinisphaera italica (assembly GCF_007859715.1). NCBI lineage: Bacteria > Pseudomonadati > Planctomycetota > Planctomycetia > Planctomycetales > Planctomycetaceae > Rubinisphaera > Rubinisphaera italica. The sequence goes on along the minus strand of NZ_SJPG01000001.1, from coordinate 1,822,313 downwards.
CGGTTCTATCAGAAGTACCGCGATGCTGGCCTTGATCATACGGAATCGATGTATGCCGCGATGGTCGAAGGAATGGATAAGTCACTGGGCGATATTCTCGCCAACGTTGAACGCCATGGATTGTCCAATGATACGATTGTGATGTTCATATCCGACAACGGGGGGCTGAGTGCACATGGTCGCGGTGGTAAGCCTCACACGCACAATAAGCCATTGTCCAGTGGAAAGGGCTCAGCCCATGAGGGGGGCGTCCGTGTTCCCATGATCGTCTCTTGCCCAGGCGTGACGGAAGCTGGTTCGGTATGCCAACAGCCAGTGATTATCGAAGACTTCTTTCCTACGATTCTGGAGATAGCTGGCGTCTCTTCAGTTGAGCAGATTGGTGGTGTGATTGATGGACGCAGTTTCGTGGATCTACTCCGAGACGATCAGGATCAGTCTCGCGAAGATCGACCACTGGTGTGGCACTTTCCGAACAACTGGGGTCCAAATGGCCCCGGCATCGGTCCTTCCAGTGCGATCCGCTGGGGAGATTGGAAGCTGATCTACTACCACCAGTCGCAACAGTACGAACTGTTTAATCTGGCCGAGGACTTGGGTGAACAGAACAACCAGATTGAGCAGCACCCCGACGTGCGTGATCGCCTGGCTGACAAACTTACCGAGTATCTGAGATCAGTTGATGCTCAAATGCCGATCATCAAGGCAACCGGAAAAGCCGTCCCCTACCCTGGCTTTCAATAGCATCAATGGATTCATCCAATCGCTCGGTCAGTTCGCAGATCGAGAAGATTTCAGGAAGTCTGCTCTATTCGCTTACAGGGCAGACATGAGCGAAAACCTCGAACCGTTTGACCCTGTCTTTTCAGTTCCCCCACAAATGAATGAAGTCAAAGAGAAATGAAAGCATTGTTGAAGTGATGTGAAACCATAGACGCTACAAAACAGGCGTTAGTGAAGCGTTGTTATAGCCAGGTTAAGGTGAGGTTAGCCCTGCTGAAGATCCCGCAGTCCTGGTACAATCATCGATATGAAAAAAAGTAGTCGCTGTCCCATAGCGACCTGAGAATACGGGCGGTTTTAGACAATCAATTCGGTGGTTTGACTGAGTTCGATTAGTAACTATCACTTCGACAATTTCAGACAGACGATATGGCCGTTTCGGTCTTTGCAATACAACCGACCATTGCTAAATGCGACATGTGGCCACGCATCGGATTTGCCAATGCGTTTCAGCGAAGCTAGCTCTGTGTATTTCTCGGAAGAGCGATCGGCTAGTTCGACAAGCGATAGATCACCATCGCCTGCCCAGACAATCAGCTTTTCATCAGCAGTAACAATGCATGACCCAGCTTCGCCACACTTGCCGCCGCGCCATACGATTCTTCCGGTTTCAAAGTCCAGGCAGAACAAATTCTGCCACGCCCAATAAACATGACCATAATGGATCACCGGCGTGCAAACCTTGGAAGCTGCTTTCTGCTCCCACAGGAGTTCGGCTCCTTTCAAGGTGATCCGCAGCTTGGCAATCTTGTGTTGATTATAGGCTGAAGTTAACAGGACACAATTATCGTGAACGGCGACGGACGCAATATTGTTTGCGAATGATGTAATCCATGGATAAGTCGCAACGGTTTGTCCCTCTTTCCCCTTATCTAATCGTGCCACAAGCAATCCGTCATGATTATGAATCGCCACGCACGACAGACCTTCGATCGTCATCAGTACAGGACCACCATTATGACCAGCAGAAGCATTCGATTGTGAAGCCCATGCCTGTTTTCCGGTATTTTTATCGAACGCGATCAAACTCCCCTGCTTGGCTCCAACTTCGACAATCAGCCAGTCACCATGAATCAGCGGTGAAGACGTGTAGCCGTAATCTCGTAATCCGCTTCTTCCGACCTTTGGTCGTTGTGGTACGTCAAATGTGTCATATAGATTTAAGCTCCAGACACTTTGCCCCGCAGATCGTGTATTCCAGCAGTTTAAGTCTCCATCCGTACTCAAAGTGTACAGAAGGCCGGTTTCAGTATCGAATTCGGGCGTCGATGAAGGCCCGGAATACAAGCCCTCATCTCCAGTTGCCAGACGACCATATTTGGGACACGGATAGCTTTGTCGCCATAATTCCTTGCCCGACATCGTATCGAGACAAACAATGTGTTCCTGATCCTGTTGCCATCCCATTGTGAAGAGCTGCCCATTCACAACGAGTGGCGACGACGCGCCCTCGGGAACCTGCACACGCCAGATTTCGTGAAGAGGCCATTTCCCATTCTTCCAACCCGACGATTCTGCAACGATGTCATTGCGACCAGTACCACGCCAGTGCGCCCAATCCTCTCCAGAAACCGGCGGCCCCGCGGTTTGGCAAATCAATAGGAAAGAAACCACACATCGTATGAATTGAATCATTGACTTGTCTTTGACTGCGACTAGAGGATTAATGTTGAAATTCATCGAGTGTTGTTCACAATCGACAGCCTTGTTGTTTATCACGACATTCTGATATTTTCTGTCCGAGTTCCCGACACGCCGAGAGTTTAACATTTTGATCGTGAATGTAACTCAATCATCTGAAGTGTTCAGGGATTCGGTCTCAAATTTCGATCCCCTGCAGTTTCATTCTATTTCGACTCCTAACTCTCGATCACGACCAGATCCTCGTACCTCTGGCAACTTTGTGATCAATTTGTCCAGTTGTCATGCATGTTGATCGATAATGAGAAAGAGTGATTCCCTTGCTATAGGAATTTCATAATTCGATCTCAAGGCAACTCTTTCATCGATATCAAAGGGTCTGGAACTATCGCTCGGTTTTGCGGGGCAAGCCAAAATAACGGCTTATGGTCGGGTTCTATTCCTTACGGGTTAATCCAGAGTGTAGCCATAAAGAAAGTCTTAATATTCGTACCGTAGTTTAGAAATACCCTCTACCCTTAGGTAAGCTGCTAAGCATGGTAATCTAATCATTATCTGGAGCCAAGTACCTGAAGAGCCAGTTTTTTTAGCTCCACATTCTCTGTTTCGCTAAGACGCTTACGGATGGCTGGATCAATTAAATCCACAGAGGTGTTCCCCTCCACACACGATTCGAGCAAGCTGCGTACTCGTTGATCGGAGCGAAGGAGACCTTCTAACGCAAGCTCACGATTCTTATCGGTCAACTGTGGTAGACTGCTGATGAGGGCGGTAACCGCTGGGGGTTCAGGTATGTCAGCCAATCCGCTCACAGCTCCCATTTGCAGTTGCTGGTCATTCGACGAGAGATAGCCGGTGAGTTGCACCCCTGCTCCACTCCAGCCCCTCATTGAGACCATTCGCAGCGCGTCGTAACGTGTCCCCGGCTTAACGTCCAACTGATCACTCATCAGGACGGCCTGCTGCAGTGCGTGTTTCCAGCGGGCACGGAGATCGCGGTCGTTTCCGAAAATTTCCTCCATGCGTTCATGCGGCCAGCCTCCCGCTTGTGTAATCCCATTGATTACCCCACCACCAATTACAACGGCCTGCCAATCCTGCAATGGCTCACCGATGTCAGGCAATGACATATCCAGAACAGAACGCAAATCCTCGGCCTGATTGGCTTTTCCGACTGCGATCGAAACCCGCCAAATCCACGGAATACGACGATACTGCTCGACCATATCTTCGACAGGTAATCCAACGAGCAGTTCGCGAATCAGCCCTGACGAGTCTGTGAGATTTTCGGCCAAAATCTTTTCACGATCCATACGGTCGCGTGAATCATCAAGAAGTTGAGCGGCAATCTCTGGAAGGTTGCTGATTTGTCTCGGAATAGCATTGTTCCGCTCCGTGATGAGTGAGAACAGGTCAGCCAGGTCTTGTGCAGATAGTTCTTTTTCCAGTCCTTCGGGCATGACCGAGCGATCCGTACGTTTGAGAACTTCAATTTCGTCACGAGGGATGACGGTCTGCTTGGCTTGTTGTTGGGCAATGGTGATGGTTTCCTGTGATTCGGCGGCCAGCATGCCCTGTATAACACGCCCGTCAACTATTGCGACAACATAAGCGGCATACCGCTGATCGACCGTCTGACTGGGATCGAGAACCGAATTCAGCAACTGCGACCAGGATTTATTACGAGATTCACTGAAGTCCGGGCCGACCCCATAACCCTGATCACCATATTTGTGACAGTTGGCACACTGTTTTTGATAGACAGCGACTGCTCGCTGGGGATTACCAGTCAATTGCAGCGCTGAACGATATTGATCAATAACATTTTCGCGAGAAGACCCTCCGCCATTGCGGAGCAACGTCTCGGCTTTTATGCGAATCTGATTATCAGGGTGTTGCAATAAGGCATCACGACGAGCTGCGTTGAGGACGTTAGCTGAAACTTCGTCTTGCTCAATCGCAGACATTAATCGAACCGTACTGTCGGGACGACTAAGGAGCAGATCCAGTATCTGATTGACAAGTGTGGGGCTAAGCGTGTCTAACCTGGCGATCAACTCGGCGGAAGTCTCAGATAATTGCATTCGTGCCAACACTGAAATCACGCGTTGCTGAATAGCCGAGGAGGTCTGCGGATCAAGGAGTGTCAACAGTCGTTGATGATCTTCGTTCTTGGCGGCTGGTTCAAGGCCGAGCAGATTGAGCGCGACCAGTCGTTGAGGTTGACTTGCCTGTGGCTCAATGGCGATCTTCCGCGATTGGGCAATGATGCTGGCTAGCTTAGACTTAACGTCCGGAGTGAACCACGCTGCTGACGCTTGCGGGTTTTCGTAAGCAGTTTCTGCAATCTGTTCCGTTAAGCTGAGCATTCCGAGGGATGGTTTGTCAACCAGGATCACCATCAGCAATGGCTTCAAAGCAGATTCGTTCTGCATCGTCAGGCTGATCGAAACGAGGGGTGCGAGTTGGGCAATTGTCCGATTGGGCTGGTTAACCACCATCTCCACAAATTCAGACCAATCCGATTCTGGCACCGCACGCAAAATCAAAAACTGCAAGTGTCGGTCGGTACTGTGTTGTAAATAGAGACTAACCAAACGCAGTGCTGCTTTCGAGTCAGCAATCCTTCGAATCGCTTCAATTAATTCAGCGACAACAAACAGGTTTTTTTCCTGATCCAGTAAGTCCAGCAATCCTGCTGGATCGGATAGTTGATCATGATGCTCAGCGGTCACTCGAACTGCTTGCCTACGAAGTAAAGGTGATGGATTTTCTATCGCTGTCGTCAGGACCTCGTCGGTCAGTGCACCATATTCTGCTAAAATCCACAATCCAGCAGCTTTCCCAGCCGGATTGAAATCCGATTTGATCATATTTACAAGCGGCTCAACTGCAGCCTTGTCAACATTCCAAAACAACAATTGCTGAGCCAGATCCCGTTGAGTTCCGTTTTCGGATGAGAGAATAGAGACCAGTTCTGTCGCATTCATCTGCGATAAAACTGGCACTTGGCGAGCCCCATGCTTTTTCGACAGTAGTCGGATGATTCGCCCCTGCTGATCGCCAGACCGGACATCCAACTGAGCAAGAGTTTCAGCTGGAATCCAACGGGGATGTTCCACTACAGCCCGGGACATATCGGAAATCCATAGCCCCCCGTCCGGCCCGGTTTTCATCTGGACAGGACGAAACCAGTTATCTGTCGAAGTAACTAACTCCGAAGCTTCCTCTCCGGGAGCCCGATCACCTTTAAATGTTAAACCATCTGCTTTCAGAACCCGACGATGTAACAGCAGGTTAACCGGTTCGCAGACAATCGAATTCCCAGTCAGATCTTCGCCCAGCCAATTATCGCGGTAAATGCCGATCCCACATCCGGCCGTCACACGACCGGCAGGCCCAGAAAGTTTGAATCGCTGAAATTCAGCCGTCTCCGGAAACAGTTGCCGGGCATCTCCGGTCGGTACAGATGTAATCAGCGGCGGCAATTTCAGAGCTGGTCTCGTATCATCTTTCAGTATCGGATAGTGCCAGCACGGTTGTCCGTTGCTGCAGCCGAACCAGTCCCCGGCATCATTGCGTACCCGTCCCTGCTGGGAACGTCCGGTGAGTGGCTCTAACGTGCCGGTGTCAGGATTGATCCGAAAATCCCGATTCCCGAGCGGCACCACCTCCCCAGTCAGCTGACAGAGAATCTCACCGCCGAACAGTCCGCAGGAGCCATACACCCAACCATCCAGACCATACGTCAAACTGTTCACCCGCGCCTGATAATTTTCTGTGCCAAACCCTGTGTATAATACTGTCCGTTCATCGGCGATATCATCACCATCGTTGTCTCTGGCGAAAATGATATCGGGAGCCGCACAAATCAACACGCCATCGCGCCAGACAGTTACACCTGTTGGGAATGGAAGCCCGTCGAGAAAGACGGTCGAAGAATCGTAGATACCATCACGATTGACATCCCGCAGCAATCGTACTTTGCCGCCCGCTTCGAAATTGCCAGCGACACCCGAGGGATAATCGTGCATCTCGCAGACCCACAACTCCCCCGAGGGTCCAAAATCAATCGCTACCGGATCAGTCGTCATCGGTTCAGCAGCCACAACCTGTGCTGTCCAACCTTCCGGAATCTTCAACCGATTGAGTGATTGCGTCGGTGACAGTGGCGGTAGGCCAGCATTGTTCTTCACTGATTTTGTCAGATGAAACGAGGCTGGTACAATCTGCTGAGTCGCATCAAGAATCTTCTGCTCCAACCCTGCTGCGAATTTCGCAGGTTTGTTGTAGTAAGTCATCGATGTCTCACCTTCATATCCCCCCTTCGCCAGCACACGCTCGGAGGGAATGTAACAGGGGCAGTCGTTGGCATACGCCGTGATCCATAGCCGAGTCGGTTCGATCCTCTTGCGTAACTCGATGGCATAATCAACGACAACTTCACCCGGTAGAAACACCATCGCCAAGCTATCGCCAAATGTCCAACTCTGAATTTTATAGTCGACCGAAGTCGGCAGCTTACCTCCAGCGTCGAGGATATCGAGTTGAGTCTGTGCGTGATAACCGAAGTATTTCCCCAGCTTGACGCGTTCTTCCCAGTACGATCGAGTTGGCAATGGTTCGAGCGGCAAGCTCATATCGGTAGTCGCTGCATGGATTGAACCTGATACCGGTCGCAACGCATTATTGAGCACCCGATCCACCTCTTGAGCAATTTCCAGACCTTGAGAACGAGCTATGTCAAAATTATCTCCCGTCACACCGGGAATCGGATTCTGGTCTGCACCACACCCAATTGACATCAACGCAATCGCATCCGGATGCCGTTTTTCAAGCCATTCAGATGCAAAACCTGGCCAGTCTCCGCCAATCAGGTTGTGCGACAGAGTGACCGCATGACAGGCATAATTGGCAATTACGGCTTTCAGTTCTCCCGACTCAGATCTGACACACAGGACTGGCAACCCTTGATCAATCGGCCCTTTTTCCGAGTCGCGTCGATTCTTTGAAAACCCAACGTGACCGGTCCCCCACCATAATCGTGACGGTTGCTGAGCCTCAATTGAGATTCGTGCAACCTGCACCAACTTGTCTATCAACTCTTCAGTGTATCGCTTGATGTGCTTCTGATGTTCCGGCGGGATTGGCATACCGAATAGCGTCGGCAGAACTCCTTCAATCATTGGAGCGGTATGGGAATGCGTCGCTGCAATCACAAGTTGATCCCTTGATACTCCCAACGGCTCAAGCTCATCAGCCACGTTCTGTACAAGTTCTTCGCTTAAACCAGTTGAATCAACCGCGATAAAGACCAGCGGCTTTCCGTCCAACTCACTGATAGCGATTGCCCGAGCATAAATCGGAATTAACACACCATCCGATTCCTCGCGCCGAAATCCAAACCCACTGAGACGCACTGGATAGTCGGGTGTCACATCAACCTTAGCGACTCCCACGGAATACATATCAGCTGATATCAACTCGGCTGAAAAAACAGTCTCTTGAAAAACAAAACCCCACAGGACCAGTAGAAATAAAGAACTCACAGGACAGGAAGAATGACGAGTCATTACTTCAACTTTCGTTCAATTCGTGTTGAGCAAAATCACGAAATACTTGGAAATACTTAAGATGTTTAATACTCGATCGCAGCAAATACAGCAAGCAGGCTCCACACTTGTGAGTCATTTCATTAGCTTACCCGACTTCAGATAGCGACGATACAAAACCATTTTTATTATTTAAACCCACCCGATCGCTCTTCCGATACCCTTGCCCAGCTTGATGAGCTTCTGGCGTCCGATTTCCAGCCTGTGATGATCCCGACATAGTCGACTCCTCTCGGAGAGCTTACACTCTCCTTTGGGCTCCCACTATTCTTGGGGAAGTCCAAACAGCTTCTGACCGTTGTTTACATACTGATAAAGTGAATGCGTTTGGGTTACGCGTGCTTATCTCCCATAATATCGATCATGGTCAATCCGCATCGCTCAAGGAAATCGCTTCGACAATACTTTTGGAACCGAGCGGTTTGTGGTTGAACGGGCCGTCGGCACTTCCTTTGGGCCATGTTGAAGGATCCGCGTACTGACCATCATCCTTGAACTGCTTTTGAAGATGGATAAGCTCTGCTTTCAACTCTTCAAATTTCACCATATTTTCAGGCTTGCTGGCGACTGCATCTTCATATAACAGATTGTTCTGTTCGGCTGGATCATTAACGAGATCAAACATCTCGTATGCATCTTTTTTCCAATAGTAAATCAGCTTATGCGTCTTGGTTCGGACTCCATAATGAGCTCGTGTGTTATGGTGGCCGGGATCATGGTAGTACCGATAGTAGACCGTTTCACGCCAATCGTTTGGCGATTCACCACGTAATAGTGGAGCGAGCGAACGGCCTTGCATTGACTCTGGAATCGATAAACCAGCTAAATCCAAAAATGTTGGTGCAAGGTCGATATTGGCGACAAATTGTGAGGGAGTGCTGTTCGCTTTGATGCCGGGGCCTTTCGCTAAAAGCGGCACGCGCAAACCCGGCTCGTACATGAAGCGCTTATCATACATTCCGAGATCGCCGAGATACCATCCATTATCGGCTGAATAGATTACGATCGTCTCTTTAGCTAAATCCGCCTCATCCAGATAATCGAGGACTCGTCCAACACCATCATCGACACCTTGTACGCATGCCAGATAGTCCTGCATATAGCGTTGATATTTCCATCGAACCAGTTCATCCCCAGTAAGTGTCTTGCCGTCGATCGTTAATTCCATCGGTTTGACGCCAAGCCACTGATTGCGATCACGTCCTTGCAAGTCAGCAGGTGGATCAAGTTTTAAATCGCGACGGGTCAAATCACGGGCAACTGTTTGCTGGTTCTCCGGTAGAGCAGCTGGTCGTGTTTTATAATCGTCCCATAAAGTTTCTGGTTCAGGAATTACCTTATTTTTAAACAGGGCTTTATTTCTCTCATCAGGATCCCAGTTCCGGTGAGGAGCTTTCTGATGTAACATCAGGAAAAACGGCTTATCTTGAGGACGTGTTTTCAAAAACTCGATCCCCAAATCTGTCGTTACGTCGGTACAATGTCCTTCGATCATCAATTTGCCTTCAGGAACCAGAAAAGTCGGATTCCAATAGCTCCCCTGCCCTGGCAGGACACACCAGCGATCAAACCCAACGGGATCAGATCCAAGATGCCATTTCCCAATGATGCCCGTATGGTAACCGCCTGCCTGTAAATGCTTGGCGACGGTATCTCGTGATGGATCGAATCGATTGAATACTGGTACACCATTCAAATGCGAATACTGTCCAGTCAACAAAGTTGCCCGACTGGGCGTACAAATGGAGTTAGTCACGAAAGAGTTCAAAAACCGTGTACCTCCCTGCGCAAGCCGATCAAGATGAGGTGTCTGATTCACCTTCGACCCATAAGCAGAGATTGCATGCTCCGCATGATCATCCGAAAAGATAAACACGATGTTGGGTTGTGCTGCCATCGCTCCCGAGACGGCACAAACACCAAATAATAATGAAGTGATAATTGTCTGAATAACGTGATTCATTTTTCGAGCTTTCTTCATCCCTTGTGACACAACAGTCAAAGTTGAACTGTCCCAAGAATAGTGGGCGCGGGCCTCTGACACAACGAATGTGATCTGTGATCCACAATTGAATAGAAGGGAAATACCAGAGTTAGTGAAATTTAGCCTCGCCAGCGAACAGGAATCTTTTCCGATTGACGCTTCGGAAGCTGGGAATACAAGAATGCGATCAGAGTATGCAGCAGAAAAAACATGGCTCCACCCGCAGCACCGTGTTCCGGGTTCGTCCACGGTCGTCTCCAGGCCAAGGTGTTCACGCATCTCTTCAAATGTACCAGCGTCCCACAAACGCTTCGATAACATCGGAAAGTCTGCTGACCGGTAAGGTTGAGAAAATTACTCAACCCGATGGTGTCCAGAGGCATCATGCACGAATACCCAACGCACGATGACAAGCCCCTGACCTTGCGATTACAAAGGCTGCAGCAACCGCAGATTCGTTGTAACGAATGGCTAGGTGTTTCTCAGGAGCAATGCGAGTCTCAGTGTCTCAGGCAAATCAGAGAATTCCAGTCAAGCGGGCTTTCCAGTAGGCGCCCATATGATAGATGATCCCACAACTGGAGTTGTGTGAATAATCGGTGCTCAGGATCAAATCCTTCAGTCGCTTCGTTTGGTCTGCTGAAATAGCAGCACGATCCACCATCAGCGGCACCATGGCTGCCTCACCGGCTTCGCGTGTCAAATGCCACACTTCCCGGTAGGGTCCCCATTGTGGGTTGGGGTACCCCTTTTGGTTAATCCAGACATCAACCGTGCGCCAGTCTGGCCCCAGCATTTTCATCTCCTCCGCAGTTTTATGTGCGATCCGTGCTGAGACCTGCTCAGATCGTTTCTCTGCCATCACAGCCAGGTGATGCATTACCTGGTTTATTTGGGTCTTTAAGTCCTCATCTGTCTCCATTTGGTAGAGTAATTCCAGCGAGCATTGCATTTGCAGAATTGCATATGCAGGGATGTTCTTGTCCGGATTGTCAGATTGATGCACCGCCTTCGCCACATACATCCGCCATTGTCGATAGTATTTCTCATCTGCCGTGACATCCCAGGCGGCGGCGTAAATCATGGGGAGCCGGGCGGCTTCGTGAGCTTGTACATTCCACATCCGACAGATTCCCAGCGGACATCGTTGTCCATCAGCACGACAAAAATCGTAGTCGTTCTCCGGAGTGACAAACTGAATCATACGGTCTGCCACTGCCGCCAGAATATTTCGAATCTCTCCCTTTGTCACATCATCTGACAGCGGGCTCCGATAGAACTTCCAGAGACCGTGCACCCCATGGGTGTATTGGTCTCGAGAGGAATTGATGTAGACGCTTTTACAATCATCCCGACAAACATTCCTGGCGAGAAATCCAGGGACTCCATGAACTGTTGCGCAGAGACGCACCCCACTGTAAACATGCCTGGCGTTTTCGCGGAGGCTATCATCTTTCGTTACTGCATACATGTCAGTAATGATGCTGAGCATTGCACCACCAAGGATCATTCCATCCTCCATCCCTGTACCGTAACCACAAGGGTTTGGGTACTGCCGCCGCACTTCCTCCGCTGAAGGCAAATGTGAGAGTTCCTTCCCCGGTTCATAACTGCTCAAGTAGTCGGCAAATGTGTGAACCTCTTTTTGAAAGTACCTGTTCCACGTAACTTTCCAAGCCTCTTCGATCTTGGTTTTCAGCATTGCTGAGGACGTGGACTCCTCGGCTGCGATAATGACAACGCCAGCGAAGAGGAGCCAGGATGAAACAGCGATTGTAAAAACGAATTTAACTAGAAGTCGCTTCATATGTGATACTCGATAAATAACGGGTGGAGAGAATATGTTTTTTAGCTCATGGAACGCCGGGTGCCACTGCTGGTTTGCCCAGCAGTGGCATTGGCGAGTTTTCTTTATGGTCGCAGGCTCCATTCATAAGGTATGCGATCAACCTGAAGAACTTCTGAATCCAGCGTTATATCCGGGCTAAGAATTTGTCGTGCACTCGACCACTTCCAGTCAATCGCAGGGTGGCGCGGCCGACTTTGTCGGTTGTGTGCTGAATGCACAAGAAGTCTCACCATTCGCGTCCCATCTCTATTGAACAGAAAATTCTTCCTCAGCTTCCAAACCAGCTGGCCAGCGAATAGGAACTCCGACCGTCTTCTGCTGAACAAACCATCGTGCAGAACTCCACGGCCATTCTTCAAGTACAAATTCAAAATTTTCCTGCAGCGTATGGCAGGAGTAAACGCTGCGTTTTCAGGTCATTTAATGTCTAAGCGACTGCAGAAACCATTTATAATGGTCGATTCGCTCCACAAAACCTGTCCGCACTGGATTACTATGCATGGTATCCAGTATTTCCTCAACCGGGGCTAACCGCTTATTACGACTCCCTGCTCGCTACGTTTGATCTGATGTTCTTAACTTTACTATTGTTAAATTTAGATTAATAGTATCCCGAGTCTGTAACGTTTGGGAGATGAGAGCGACATACCATTAGGGGAGTGTTACAGGAACACTCCGAGTAAGTGAACAAAATGTTTGGGCATGAGGGGACCTGCGATTGCCTCCGGGTGGATTCAGGGAAAATTCCTGATGTACATCAATCTGCCCTTATTTTTCTTTGTGGAGTTTCGATTCGATGCTGAGTTACAGAAAATCTGGATTTACTTTAATTGAGCTGCTGGTGGTGATTGCGATTATTGCTATCCTGGTTGCATTGCTGTTGCCTGCTGTTCAGCAGGCCCGTGAAGCAGCCCGCAGGTCTCAATGTAAAAACAATTTGAAGCAGTTCGGAATCGCCTTACATAGTTATCACGAAATATATGGTCTGCTGCCCATGGCCGCAAATCTTACAGACGCTGGGACTTACTCACGACGCTACAGTGCAAATGTTTCGTTACTTCCTTTCATTGAACAAGCTCCCTTATTTGACTTAATCGCAGGTGGTGGGACGGCAACGGCCGTCAATGGGACGACCAACTACGCTGCGTTTGGTGGTAACCCCTGGGACACCAATTATCTGCCATTCCGGCAACAGGTCCCCATGTTTTTGTGCCCCTCCGATCCGGAATCCAGTCAGACAGCCGAACTGGCGGACTCAAATTATACATTCAGCAGGGGCGATTCCATACAGGATAATAATCGCTGGGCCGGCAACGGAGGTCGGGGTCTGAGAGGAATGTTTGCCTCCATCGGCGATAGCGGGAACGATGGCTCTTTTGGCCGTTGCGTCAGGTTTCGGGATGTCCTGGATGGAATGAGCAATACCATCGCTATGTCAGAACGGATCAAGGCTCAGCCGGGTGCAACAAATATTCGCAACGGAGCGATGCCAATGAATTTTGGAGACGCGTTTCGCAGTAATCCCTCTCTCATTTATGGTCAGGTTGATTCCAGCGGGAATGTTATCGGCAGCGTGCTTAATGCTTCAGGAACACGCTGGGCGGATGGAGCTCCATCTTATACCGGCAGCACTACCACTCTGGGGCCCAATACTCCTAATGCCCTGAACAGCAGCAGTGACCAGGCAGACGGGGTCTTTGATCCGTCCAGCCGACACACCGGAGGTGTCCAATGCCTGATGGGTGACGGAGCCGTTCGTTTTATCAGCGAGAACATTGATACCGGCGATACGACGTCTGGCTCTGTGACTTCGGGGAAAAGTCCTTATGGGGTCTGGGGCGCATTAGGTTCCATTTCCGGTGGTGAAGTCGTATCAGAATTCTAGCCCGGGGGTTCCAGGTTAACGATAGTGTCCGTCTCCAGAACCATTGGGATTTAGCATCATCAGAACGAAAACGTGGTGGTTCATGGAAGTCACGGTCTAGAGACTGATAAAGACGTCGAACCAGTCTATTCAGGGGCCGTTGGACAAACGAATGACCGTTTCTCTACACCGCCCCTTGCCTGTTTAATACTTGCAGGCGCTGACGTCACCTCCAATCTGTCCATAAAGAAATGGGAGTTTGTTCCGTTTCAGATAGATTGCATTAAAATACTTACAAAAGCGCAGGATCTCATATCGATGTTTCAAGTCCGAACCCGCTGGATGGCCTTTTCCCTGATCTTACTGGTGATGGGGTGTTCTTCTTCAGAACAAATGAAAGGGAGAGTTCCAGTTTTACCGGTTTCCGGCACGATTTCCTTTAAAGGAAATCCGGTCGTAGGGGCGATTGTCAATTTTGTTTCAGAGGATGGCAATCCGGTAGCAACCGGTAAAACAGACTCGACTGGAAATTATTCGTTGACTACCTATGACCCGGACGATGGAGCAGGACTGGGGAAATATGTGGTGTTAGTAACCAAGATAAAAGTACCGAAAAAGACGCCGGAGGCGGCAGAAGAGACCAGATACCCTGGTGCGCAAAATACCAGTCAGCATCTTCTGCCGGAACAGTACAGCAATCGATTGAAGTCCCCGCTGCGAGCCACTGTGACTGAAGAAAGCTCAAGCAAGAACTTTGACTTTGAACTGACTCCTTAAAGGATTGGCGCTGGCTCATTGGGAGACGGGGGCAACCGCTTTAAAGGTGGTACCAAATCGGATTTCATCGAAGTCGGATGAATGGTTGGCATGTATTGCCAGGCCATCGAATCGAAAGTTGGGAACTTTCAAGTGCATAGTTGCCGATTCCTGTGAAGGTTCGGTTTCGAGGGACGGATTGAGCCAGACGAAACAATCTTCCGGACCTTTTTCGAAATTAATACGGGTCACCAGAAATACCGACTGACCAGAGGGGATATTGCTGGTTTGTAGATTCACTTCGGCTCCTGTTAACAGGCCGACTGCAGTCCAGTTCCCTGTGGGAGCGGCTCCCAGTTTACCAATCCGAAGTCCAGCGACTTCTTTCGAACCAATGACCAGGTACGAATAATAATTGTGCAGCGCGGAGCTCTTGGAAGATTGAGCCAAAAAACTGAACCAGATCACACTGCCATCACGTCCTAAACCTCCCTTGTCTTTGACTGAAGCAGGAAAATTCCGGAAATCAAAGCGTCTGGCAGTGATCGAGCGGGGACTGGTTGCAGTTCGCATCAGATTCCCCTGGATCTTCAGTGAATGTCCTGTTTCGTCGGTGAACGACAACGGACCAAACTTTCGCATATCGTTGGAATTCCAGGGGAATTCTATTTCATCGTAGCTGGCGATGAGGGCCACTTTTGAATTGGTTTCCCGCCACGGTTCAGACCAACCTTGTCCGCCATTCAAGCCATGCAGCCCCCCGCTTGTAGGCCAGACAATGTCACCTTCGCGAGAGACCGTAAACGGTGTCGCCGGATAGTCAAAAGGCTCATATGCCAGCAGGTCAGTTACCGCTGCTTCAAGCACGGGAGGCTGATTGTAGGCGAACTGAACTCCGGCAATAATGACGTTCAATAACAGGCAGGTTACCACAACCCCAAAAATGATTTTATTACGTAATCCAGATTTGGACTTATGCGACGGAGGTGACAAAGCAGGCGCCTCGTCAGCATAATCAATGTAGGCGTTGTTCAATGTATTCTGATCGAAACCCAGGGCAGGAGCCCCTGCCTGATATCGCATTCGCAGGTAGGAGTGCAGGAAAATCCGATAAAAAGCCTCATCAGTATTTTTGGGGGTTGCCTTGATCCAGACCGAGAGTTCGTCTGACTGTTCCTCTGTCAGCTCCAGATGATCAAGGTGAGCATCGATCAATTGGTATGCATTCGTGTCATCCATGGGATCGAGATTCTTCCGCCAGGGTGGATTTAACACAGGAAATCAATGCAGAACGTACACGCGACAAAGCCGTTCGTACCGCCCCCGCCGGCATGTCAAGTCGATGACTGATTTCCTGAGGTTTGAGGCCTTCATGGTAACGCAATCGAAGTAACTGATGAGATCGAACGGTCAATTTTTTCAGACATGATTCAAGTGCCCATTTCTCATCAGTCAGATTTTCCTGAATTCGATCGCAGGCGTAGGCAAGGGCATCAATTGACTCACCAATGAATTTCACAGGACGCCTTTCCCGCGTGCGATAAAAGTCTGCAATTTTTATTTTGACGATCCACAGCGCCCAAGGCAGAAACGGACGGGCGGTATCATAGTCATCAAAACGGCGGGAGATTTCGATGGCGACTTCCTGAAGGAGGTCTTCCGCATCTGAGAACTGGGGTGTTGAGGCGAGCAGAAACGCCATCAATGAAGGCTGCGCTTTGGACCATTTTACGGTCAGGAGTTCCCTTGAGGCCTCTCGCGACAGATGACGCGCCAGTGTTGAAGGCGAAGATTCTGTATCATCTTCCTCTGACGGATGGGAAGGGGTTCCTTGAAATTGCTCTGAATCTTCAGGAATATTCATGCGGGCTATGACATTCGATCAATAAGTGTGATTATACTTTTTATCTCTATCGCAGGACAAGTTATTTTAACAGAATGCAAAACGGTTGTCAGTGACACAATCATGAAAAATAGATGATTTTACCTTGTGTTGGCTGGCTTTATTGCCCTTGCGATGGGTCTAAAACCTTCGCCTTCAGACGAAACCGTCAGGTTGTTTACAACGTGTGTTCAAATTAGTCCAAGGACAATATAATCCTGGCATGTGACCGACCGGGCAAATTGTTTCACGGCCATTGTCAGACTGCTGATACGGTACCAAAGGCTGTCTGCTCGAAAGACAGCAATCTCAAACATCCGATGTTGTTTTCCCATTCTTGACTGTCGTCAACATGCACACGCTGATCGTGTCGGATCTCTGATTCGTGAACGAATTCCGTGAGCCAGCATGTAGTCGCCGCCTTACTCAACGATCAGACTGGCAATCGCCTTTTGGCATCCCAGCGCGTCAAGTGTGATGATGGCTACTTTGCAATTGACGAGCTTCAATGCTTCGGGAATCGCCGTAATCTCATTCGATTTCTCCGTGCATACGGTTTGAGCCAACGTCAGCCCATAGTCAATTCGAGAGCCGCTTCCGGAGAATTGGCGTATGCTTGTTGAAAACTGATCGTTTCTTCGGGAGAAGGAGGTAAGCCCGTCAATACAAATGAGAGACGTCGGAGAAGTGTATTCGGATCTGCGCGAGAAGCCGGTGAGAGACCTTCCCTTTTAAGTCGATTGAAGATGAAACAATCGATATCGGAAGACCAGTGAGGATCGATGACCTTAGGGACACTGACCTCTTTCAATGGTTGCAAAGACCACCAGCGACTTCGTTCAGCGAGTTTCGCTTTCCAGGCCGCTTCTGCAGCATCCGTGGGCGATGGCTGTTGGTCTCTAGGATTAAACGCCCCGTCTTGAATCCAGCGGGTGAAATCTGCGATCACCGTTTCGGGGAGTCTTTCATCAGGGAGCATCTCAAATGACTCATGTTTGAGGGCTTCCATCAGCAAACTGGCTTTGGGCTTGCCTGGTACGATCGCTGTCCCAGAATCTCCCCCTTCCCGCCAGCCAGCACGATGATCGAGCGATAACCCCCCTTTGACATTTTCCGCCCCGGACGAATGCGAGTTTCAAAATACTCAGCCTGTTCGCTGGCAGATCCGGGACGCACACCGACACGATAAGTATTTCGGAAATCATAAGTAAGAGTGGTCTCATAATTTCCAATTGCAAATGTAAAAACTGAGAATGATTGGATGGGAGTGGTAATTAATAGTAATATCCTATCATGAAGCCACATTCGACTCAGTCCACGTTTTTTGCCCAATTGCAAATCTTACCGAAATGCTCGACGCAGTCGACCGCATCCCGGGCTCTATGTTTATGATTAAAGACCTCGACTCCCGCTACATTTACATGAGCTGCGCGCTTCGGGAAGCAATCCAGCTTCAACCACGAGAAGAGGTTGTCGGCAAAACTGAATTTTGATCTCTTCCCCAGAATGATTGCCGAAACATTTCGGCAAAACGATTTGCTGGTCTTTCAGGAAGGACGGACACTGCTCAATGAAGTCCACGCCACTGCGTTTTTCAGTGGTCCGACAAAGTGGTTCTTCTCCAGCAAGTTTCCGTTGCGTGATCGTGAGAGCCGCATTATTGGCTTAATCGCAATCAATGAACCCTACGAGCAAGTCATGGGGCAAGATGCCGAACTCAATCAGTTGCTTCCCGCGATTCAGCTAATCACAAAGAAGTATTCCGAAAAAATTATGATTGCAGACTTGGCGGAACTTTGTTCGCTTTCGGAAAGCCACTTCATGCGTATTTTCAAACAGCGGATGAAGATGACCGCACAAGCCATTATCGAACAGGTTCGGATGTATCACGCCATTAAGGCCATCAAATCCGGCACTCAATCGATTGCATTAATCGCTCATGATTGTGGATTTTATGACCATAGTGCATTCGTGAAGCGATTCAAAAAGTTGACGGGTACGGCTCCGATGAAATATCGGAAAGATTGTCAGGCTAACTACGAAACCAATCGAGCCATTGCCATTCCCGAACCGTTGCCTGGTCTAACCGCCCGTTGATTTTCTTTTTCACCAGGAATATCTTCTGGACCACAGTCTCCAGCGATTAGTCTCTGGGGGAGTCGCTCGCCCACAGTTTTTCCCCATGACGGTTGAAAAACTCTATCCACGAATCGGAAGGCTGTGTACTCTCGATACAGCATTTAAATATTAAGAATTAGAATCATTACGACGTGAAGTGAGTGAAGTGACCTGTTGCCCGGCTCTGCGGTATTCGGTGGGGCTGATATTCAGTTCTCTCTGGAAAACCCTGGACATCGTTGAGGCGGTACTGAATCCGGATGCATATGCGACCGATTTGATAGGGACTTGAGTTTCAATGAGCATCCGAGTTGCCCGATCTAATCGGCATTTCGTCAGTTCATTGTGAATCGTATGACCGACCTCTTTTTCAAAAAGTCGTTCCAAAGTTCTGCGATTGACTCCGACACGATCAGCCACCATTGAGACGGAGAGTTGCCAGTGACTGTGATTCCAGATTTCCGTCATAGCCGCGATGACATGGGCGCTATGTCTTTTCCCTCCAAGCGAACGCATGTTAGGGTAAACAGGTTGCATTTGGTCTAAGACTTCAGTGATTATCCTCAGGACACGCGCCGAAATCGAGGTTGGCTGATGGCGAGGATTTTCTGTAATCAATCTAATGATTTCATTGTACTGTTTGATAAGAACGGCTGCGTTTTGCAGATGATGAACCGGGTCTAAAGGCGAGAGAATTCCACGTTGTTGCCAATCGAAGATTAGATCTCCATTGACGGAAATCCAGTATTCAGTCCAGCCTGATGCTTTTGAGGGACGATAACGATGCCAGACATCGGGAAAAAGAATCATCATCGTGCCTGGCTTAATCTCGATTTTTCCAGTCTGCTTTGATTCAAACTCTCCCGTGCCTTCCGCGATGAATACAAATTGATATTCCGGCAGAACGCGCCCCGAGTTCCACGTAAAATTATACAGTTCAGGGTGTGGTTGATGGGGATAAACATCATCAGGCCCAACAACATCTGTTCCTGAGCCCGTCAAATACAAACCGAGTTTAATTTGAGTTTCTGTCACCGGTACGTAAACAAATGATTCTTTTCGAGTTGTATGGTCAGTCATTGAAGTTCGACTCGTTATTGCAAAGCAGATTAAATGATCATGAAGATGATTCAAAAAGTCTTTTATGGCACTTTCCAGCACCCCATCAATGTCGCATAATGCGACTCCCATGAGCAGTTTGCAATCCTTGCAGTACTGTACAATCAACTACATTTCTATATTACGAGACACTTTCTTAGATATGAATTATCTTATGCGTGTCGTATATTTACATCAATAAATCAACCAGTTCTCACGTAAAATGGATACAATAAAATATAGAGGTTGGTATTCACCACCTTCCAATGGACGTTCGTTCTGTCTCTTTCGAGTCAGCATTCTATTTATTTTTCAGGGAGATCTTCACATGAAACGCCGTCAATTAAAAGGATTTACGTTAATTGAGCTGCTGGTTGTCATCGCAATCATTGCCATTCTGGTTGCCTTGCTGCTACCCGCTGTTCAGCAAGCCCGAGAAGCGGCCCGTCGAAGCTCCTGTAAAAACAACTTGAAGCAGTTGGGCCTGGCGCTTCATAACTACCACGATACATTTCGAGTTTTCCCTTATGCATCGACATTTACCGATAATGGCGTGCCAAATTCCACTGAGTCCAATCGGCTTAGAGGCAATGCTCATGGCTGGTTTCAATTCATTCTGCCGAATATCGAACAGTCAGCCGTTTACGACCAAATCAACTTCAACGTAAGCACAGGCAATGCAGCAAATCGACCATTATTTGAAAACAAGTTCTTTTCTGCTGCAGCTTGCCCAAGTAATCCATTTGCCAATACGTTCAAAAGGGTTGATGGCAATAATTTCAACGACATCGGCTACGCGACGATGGGAGCAATGTATCGGCCTGTGGGCGGAACAATGAATACAGGGCAAGCCAAAGACTGTACCGCTGGTCTCCCTTCCTTTTGCCGTAATAATTCCGGGGGCATCAACGGGGGTTGGAATGGCGGACCTCAAACCAATAATGCTGCCGTTGCGGGAATGTTTGCTCGGGGTGTGACAAAATTCAGCATGGCCAGTCTTACCGATGGAACCAGCAACACGCTGATGCTTGGGGAGTCAAAGCCACATTTCAGTGAATTTGGTTCTTTATTTGCCCAAAACGTACCAACCTCTCACTTTTTTCTGAAGATTAACAGTACTTTTCTTAAAGCTCGCGAAGATGCTAAAACAGTTGGGTGGACTGATGCCGTTGGTCATGCCAGTTATCACGATGGAGGAGCACAGTTTGTTCTCGCTGATGGCTCGGTTCGTTTTTTGAGTGAAAATATTGATTACGCAACGTACTGCTATCTGGGAGATCGTGCAGACGGTCAGGTGATAGGTGAATTTTAATTGATCTCAAATCAAAATCAGGCAGGGTGTGCCCTTGGGGTCCCCTGCTTTTCTTTTTACCTCTTAAGGTTAAACGACGTGAAGAAACTATCAATAAATTCTTTCGGAATCCTGTTGCTGTCAATGTTAGTCTGCTCTGGCTGTGGTGGTGGAAGTGATGGTCGGCTCTCTGCTTCAGGGACGGTCACACTGGAAGGTGCTCCTCTGGAGTCTGGGTCAGTTGTTTTTTCAAATGAAAGTGGTGTTTCAGCAGGCGTCGGCATTATTAATGGCGGTTCATTCACAATTCAAGAAGCGGCCAGTTCCTCCGGGATCCAGCCAGGAACCTATAATGTCGCGGTGAATTCCTGGGAAAAAGAGCCGGGGAGTGTAGATGATCAGGGAAACATCGTGGATGAAGGAGTTTCAAGAATCCCCGAAAAATATAATGATCCGAAAACTTCAGGTCTGACGGCTACTGTTTCTCCTGATTCTCAGACATTCAGTTTTGATCTAAAATCTAAGTAAATCTGATTTCGGCAATCACGTCATGGACGTTCTCTGAACATCTTAGTCAAGAGAGTTAGCCGCAATGTCAGAAAATATCAGTCGGGCCTACGAACTTGCGAAAGAACGGTATGCAGAGATCGATGTGGATGTCGATAAGGCATTGCAGATCCTGAAGACCATTCCCATTTCCGTGCATTGCTGGCAAGGTGATGATGTTGCCGGCTTTGAACGTGATGATGGCGCACTTGGAAACGGACTTGCGGTCACTGGCAATTATCCCGGTCGAGCACGAACAGCAGAAGAATTGCGGAACGATCTGGAATTGGCTTATTCACTGATTCCCGGAAAACACCGCTTAAACCTGCATGCTTTTTATGGCGAGTTTCATGGGTCGATTGATCGGGATGAAATCGGGATTGAACATTTTCAGAGTTGGATGGACTGGTCTGCCAGTCATAGAATCTCACTCGACTTCAACCCCAGCTACTTCTCTCACACCAAAGCAGTCGACGGATTCACTCTCGCTCATCAAGATGCGGGCATCCGTCAATTCTGGATCGATCACGGAATCGCCTGCCGGAAAATTGCTGCCGCAATGGGAGAGGCTCAAGGGAATCCCTGCATTAATAATTTTTGGGTGCCTGATGGCTTTAAAGATACTCCTGCAAGCCGCAAGGCTCCACGCGAACGACTGGCTGATTCCCTCGATAAGATTTTTGCAGAAGAAATTTCCCGTGAACTAACTCTGGATGCCATCGAATGCAAATTATTTGGCATCGGCTCAGAGAGCTATGTCGTCGGTTCTCACGAATTCTATCTCGGTTATGCGATCTCCCGGAATAAAATGCTGTGTATGGATGCAGGTCATTTCCACCCGACAGAAGTCATTTCCGATAAAATCTCGTCAGTTTTAATGTATGTTCCCGAATTGTTGCTGCATGTGAGTCGTGGTGTTCGTTGGGACAGCGATCACGTTGTGACATTCAACGACGAATTGCAGGCGATCATGCACGAGATTGTGCGAGGTGATTATCTGAGTCGTGTGCATATCGGGCTTGATTTCTTCGATGCAAGTATCAATCGGGTAGCAGCCTGGGCAATCGGAACCCGTAATACAGTCAAAGCATTGCTGGTGGCTTTATTGGAGCCAACACAAAAACTGCAGGCACTGGAAAAAGAGGGTAATTACACCGCACGTCTGGCATTAATGGAAGAGCATAAGTCAATGCCCTGGAGTGCGATATGGGACTATTACTGTCAGGCCTGTGATGTCCCCGTAGGAGCCAAATGGTTGGAAACCGTTGGTCAGTATGAACGAAATGTCCTCTCGCTACGTAGCCAGGAATCGGTCACTCATTAATTTGCTCAACAAGACATATAGGCACGACTGATTGCCCATTTTGAAGTAGAAGCAATTATTGGAAATTTTGATGAACGAAGAGCCCTCAACTTCTGTTGGTGAATTCGAACGGGAGCCTGTGCCGGATTCTGAGTTACTTGGATCTGGAAAGTTCTGGGGGATGTATGCTGGTGAGCATGCCGCCGGGACTGAGTTTATGATTGGGCCGCTCTTTCTGGCAGCCGGGGCCAGTTTACAAGATCTCCTGTCAGGGTTGCTGCTGGGCAATCTTCTGGCGGTGCTGACGTGGCGGTTTCTGGTCACCCCGATTGCAATCGCGAAGCGAACAACACTGTATTACCAGTTAGAACGTATTGCCGGCGGTTCACTGGTTAAGTTTTACAATGTGGTGAACGGTTTACTCTTCTGCTTCTTAGCCGGAGCGATGGTGACTGTTTCTGCCAGCGCAGTGGGCGTTCCGTTCGGGATTTTCTATGAAGTTCCCGAGTCGACCTTTGCATTCGGTGCTCCCTCATTCACTGCTCTGGTGCTTATTGTCGGAATTATGATGGCGATCACCGCAGCTGCCGGTTATGGGATGGTGGCTCATGTCGCCAACATTGCTGCTCCCTGGATGATTTCGATTTTTGCTGCATGTGGAATTGTCTCCCTGGTTCAATTGAATGCAACATCGGTCGCCGCTTTGACGGATGGAAAATTCTGGACGGATGCCATCGCTTTTGTTCAGGACAAGAATGGTCCGCAATCATTTGGCTTCTGGCAGATTGTGACGTTCGCCTGGCTTTGCAATGGAGCAATGCACTTTGGGATGGCCGATCTTTCCATCTTCCGATTTGCTCGCAGCAATTCCTCCGGTTGGGCCCCTGCGGTTGGCATGTTTCTCGGTCACTACATGGCCTGGATTTCAGCAGCCTTATTGCTGGCTGCACTGATAAAAGTGCAACCGGATCTCGCAGTCGGAGCTGATGGGAAAGTCAGTGCAAATCCCGGCTTGTTGGCATTTCAGGCGCTGGGGTGGACTGGGATTATTTGTGTCGTGATCGCCGGCTGGACAACAGCAAACCCCACAATTTATCGAGCGGGCCTGGCCTTTCAGGGAGTGATCCCCAAGAGTTCCCGGACGATGATGACGTTGATCGCAGGCGCGGTCGCCACTTTGGCAGGAGCGTTCCCGAATCTCTCGGCTCAATTACTCGGTTTCGTGGGGACTTACGGAACGGTTCTAGGCCCAATGGGAGCTGTCATTTTTGTCGACTACTACTTTATGAAGAATTTTGGAATGACGGACGAATATTCCTACCACAGCGGGATTCGAATTCATGTTGCCGTGCTGATTGCCTGGTTGCTTCCTGTTTCGGTAGGCCTCTATTTGATTTTCTGGCAGGGATTGTTCGCAGCATATGCCGTCATTCCTGCTTAGATCGCATGCGGTGTGATCTATCTTCTGTTGAGTAAACTCACACAAAGAAAAATGGTATGACCGACAAGTAATATCAGAAATTCAACTGACAATAATCAAATCAAGAAAATCGTATCATGTTTCTCAAACTCATCTCATGGATTGCCCTGGCTGCAACGATCGTGCCGTGCCTGCTTTACTTTAGTGGGATGATCCGACATGAAACGGTAATAATTTCGGCATTAGTGGGAACCGTTGTCTGGTTTGTGATCACTCCATTATGGATGGGACGTGATTTACCAGTGGATGCAAAAGATATCGAGATCTGATCGCATACAAACGCAGGATTGTCATTTCATTCTGAGAAACTGCTCAGTTTTAATCCGTTCCTTTGTTTTGCTATCGCCCCAACCTTATTTAACGAAAACGAATCCCTATGAAATCAGAATATTTCTCCTATTATGAAAGCGAGTTCCTGAACCAATTTGCTGGTTCGAACAAGCATTTCACTTCATTGATTTGCATCGTTCTGTTAGTCTTGATGTCTTCATCTGCCTGGGCTGCATCCAAACCAAATGTTGTTTTCATTCTGGCGGATGATCTCGGCTGGAGTGACACCACGTTGTTTGGCACGACGAACTTCTACAAAACGCCAAACATTCAGCGACTGGCTGAACGCGGCATGACTTTTACTCGTGCTTATTCTTCAAGTCCACTCTGCTCTCCAACACGGGCCAGTATTCTGACAGGACTAAGTCCCGCAAGAACTGGCATCACTGCTCCCAATTGTCATTTGCCACAAATCGTTCTGCAGGCAACAACCAGCCCGACAGGACCTGTTAATCACAAAGCGACATTTCCTAACCCAGTCACGAGACTCGATAAGAAATACTACACACTGGCTGAAATGTTCAAGGACAATGGATACGCCACAGGGCACTTCGGCAAATGGCACCTGGGCTCGGAACCGTACTCGCCGCTGGAACATGGGTTCGATGTTGACGTGCCTCATCATCCCGGCCCTGGCCCGGCGGGCAGTTACGTCGCGCCGTGGAAGTTCAAAGACTTTGATCACGATCCGCTAATACCCGATGAACATCTCGAAGACCGCATGGCGAAGGAAGCCATTGCCTTCATGGAGCAGCATACCGACGAACCGTTCTTTCTAAACTACTGGATGTTCAGCGTCCATGCTCCGTTTGATGCCAAGCAGGATTTGATCGATCAGTACAAAAAGAATGTCGATCCTACCGATTCCCAACGCAGCCCCACTTATGCTGCAATGATCGAAAGCATGGATGATGCGGTGGGGACATTGCTTGATACGTTGGATCGCCTCAAGATTGCCGATCACACAATTATATTTTTTGCATCGGACAACGGCGGCAACATGTACAACGAAGTCGATGGCACTTCTGCGACCAGCAACGCCCCTCTTCGCGGCGGAAAAGCGACAATGTACGAAGGGGGCGTTCGTGGCCCGGCAATTATTGTTTATCCAAAACACATTCAAGCAGATTCCCGAAGTGAGGAAATCATTCAAAGTTGCGACTATTACCCGACCCTGCTGGAAATGCTCTCAATTGCTCCCCAGCAGGGACAGAACTTCGATGGTGTAAGTATTGTTCCCGCTCTGAAAGGAAAGCATCTCGATCGCGAAGCGATCTTCACGTATTTCCCTCACAGTCCACCAATTCCCGAATGGCTACCCGCTGCTGTCAGCGTACATTCAGAAGACTGGAAACTGATACGCATTTTCTTCGACGGCGAGAATGGAAACCATCGATACAAGCTTTACGATCTCAAGGAGGACATTGGCGAGCAGAATAACCTGGCTTTAGTGAAGCCGGAAAAGGTGAAAGAGCTTGACTTGGTGATTGACGAATTCCTGAAAGATACACAAGCCGTCCTGCCTTTGCCGAATCCCAGGTTTGATGCCTCTAAGTATCAACCGAAGCTTGAGGGGAAATCGTCTCTCAAAGGCGGAGCAAGGACTCCTGCAAAAAAGCCAGCCAAGTTTCTTGATAAACCTGTTGCGGGCTGGCAACCCGATGGTGATTGCAGTCTTGCACTAAGAGAGGGAAAGTTGATCGTCACGAGTTCAGGAACAGATCCCTATTTCAGTTATGCACTGCAAGTACCAGTTGAGAAATCTGACTTTGAAATCACGTTGACATTCTCTTCCGACTCTTCCAGAGAAGGCCAATTCTACTGGAGAGAAGCAGGAAAACCGGGTGGGTTTCATCGAGATCGCAGTATTCGTTTTGATGTCAACCACGATGGCCAACCTCATACCTATCATTTGAAATGGAGTACTCAAAGTCCGCTTACTGCCATTCGACTTGACCCCTCAAAATCCAATGGAAAAATAACAATCACAAGCATCAAAGTAACGAAATCCACTGGAGAAGCAATTTACGAATCAGATTTTTAATGAAACGTGACAGTCTCAATTTCATTGATCTTTAATTCTCTATATTAGACTTAATCCCGCTCTGTCGCCGAAGCAATCAATGCGAGCAGTGGATGGATAATCCTGGCCATTTCGGTATTGTCCTTAAATCTTCTTCTGCAGGGTACAACACATTCGTTGGACAGCGCGATTCCTGTCTTTTGAAATGGATCATTTCCAGTCAGATTCCTCCAGCATACTTATCTCCTCGATCGAGATGAAGTAGAATGATTTTCGATTCATTTCTCGCATCATGAGGCTATTCCATGAATTCTCGACGTCAATTTCTGACCCAGTCTGGTTTGCTATCACTAGTTCCGCTGACCAGTGCCGTGGGAGCCTCTTCGGCTCAGGCTGCAGAAACGGAAAAGAGCGACGGTGCCAGGGAAACGCATCCGATTGTGCTCTCGACCTATTCATTGTGGCGGTTTCAGAACCCGGATCTACGGGATATAGACAAGTGCATTGACATTGCCGATGAATACGGCTTCGATGGTGTCGAACTGCTGCTGTATCAGATCGAACAGAATGATTTGCTCAGTCATTCTAAGTTGATGAGCTACAAACGCCACGCACTCCGCCTCGGATTGCCTCTCGTCGGATTGTCGACGCACCAGGGATTTGTTACTCCCGACCGCGACCGCCGCAAGCAGAACATTGACCGCACGATTGCTCAACTTGAAATCGCCTACAAGCTGGGCATTCCCGTCATGCGAGTCAACACCGGCACCTGGGGAACGTCTGGTAGTTTTGATGAGCTGATGAAGAACCGGGGTATCGAGAAACCGCTTGGTGGCTATACCGACGAAGATGCCTTTCCCTGGGTGATTGAAGCTTTTGAAGCCTGCCTCCCCACCGCTGAGAAGTGCGGCATCGTGATGGCTCTGGAAAACCACTGGGGATTGGGACTGACTCCCGAAGGGATCCTCCGCATCGTAAACGCGATCGACTCCCCCTGGCTGCAAATCACAACCGACACCGGCAACTTTCTGGATGATCCGTACGACCGCCTCGAAAAAATCGCTCCGCAAACAGTCTTCGTTCAGGCCAAGACTTACTATGGTGGTGGCCAATGGTATTCGTTAGATCTCGATTACCCTCGGATCGCAAGTATCCTCCAAAAACACAACTACCGTGGATTCATCTCCCTTGAATTCGAAGGCAAAGAAGATTATCGCACCGCCATTCCGAAAAGTTTAGAGTTGTTGAGAGGAGCTTTTCGACGGGTGAGAGTGTGAGTGAAATGAGCAGGTGTCTCAGACATTTATGTCTAATTGACGAAGTCACAAGCTGTTTGTCGTAACGCACTCAGTGCTTCCCGCCGTGCAGTTTTACACGACAAAATTGCATATTCTGTCTCAGTCCTCGCCACGACCGAAGTTTAAATTTTTGGAGAGACTGAATACTCAATCGTCTGAAGTCATTAAGGAATCGGTCTTGGATTTCGATCCGAGATGGTCAGTTATCGTGCATGTTGATCGATACTGAGTAAGAGTATGCTGGTCCTCCTGTAAGTAAGAGTGAGTGTGATTACCCAGCAATTGGGGAATCATAATTTCCCCCCTCAAATGAACTCTTTCATTGATATCAAAGGAATTCTGTCTGCACCGTTTCTGGAACTTGTGGCAGATGTAGTACATTAGTATTGACATCAAGATTTGCTTTGGAGTTTTGTCAGCAGAGCCTGCAACGCATCCCCCATTCCTGGAATATCTTTTAATTTTTCTTCGAGTTGATCCGCAAGATCTGCATTTGTTTGTTCGGGAGCATCTTCGATTTGTTCAATCTTTCCCACAGCCACAAGATGGTTATAATTTTCGATTGCCTGCTGTGTCGCCTTGAGTCGTCGTTTAATGATGGCTCGCGATTCTTTATGGTCGGGACTTTCGACGAACCCTTCAAGAAAGTCTCGTTGCGAGCGGAGCCTTTGAATCACGGAGGCGTTGTGATGCCTGGGGTCGCGGTGATCAAATCGGACACCATGGTCAATTAATACGTTAACGATATTGAAATGGTGGCAGGCAATCGCAATAAAGATGGGGTGTTGTGGCTGTGGCGAATCGTTCAAGTCGAATCCCGCACTCGCCAGGTTCGCGATTTGCCTGGGACTAAGTTGCGGGTTCTGCACTGCGATTTGTAGTTTTTCAAATGCTTCTTTGGAATTCATACTGAACCTGTCCTCATTCATGGTGTGGCACTCTGATTTCGATCCCATAATTTGGAGCAATGGTCAGCAACTTCTCGATCTCGTCTTTTGTCGGGGGCAATGCAGAGTTTGAGCCTTCTGAAAGCGGTACGCCGAATTCGAAGAACATTTTTTCCAGCCCTGCTGGTGCGATAGAGATAAGCATTTTCGCTGGTTGGCTGCTTTCATTCTTAAATGAATGTGGCGTCCCCACAGGCATGTTGGCAAACATCCCAATTCTTGCCACAACACGTTCCTCACCAATCTGGAATGTGATCTCACCTTCCAGGATATAAAAGCTCTCTTCCTCTCGACTGTGGACATGCGGGGGTGGACCGCCCCCCGGTGGCACAATCGCTTCCCACATGGCATATTTACCGTTTGTATCTTCACTCGTCGCCATAAAACGGTAAACATCCCCAACGACGGCAATGGTACGACCTTCATTCGGTTTACGGATTGTAGGTGTGATATTCGTAGTCATTGGTTGTGCCTTTGTATGTAGAGAATTATCCGTGTGCTATTTCAGCAACGTCAATAGCATAACCAATTGTGACTGAGCTTTGATGCTGTGCGGTGTCTTGGCACTCATTTGAATCCACGTCCCCGGCTTCCCTTTGACTAGTTCCTCACCAACAGTCAGTTCGGCTTCACCGTTGATGATCTGAATGATCGCCGGTAGTGAAGCGACATGTTCATTGAGGCCATCGCCAGCGGCAAAAGCGAACATTATAACTTTTGCATTGCCGTCATCAGCCAGCACTATACTCTGCTTGCCGGATTCAGGCGGTTGTAGTTCGTCGGCGAGTTGTCGGATTTGATATTGAGTCATTGTTTGCCTTTTAATCCTTGTCTCAGCTCAAGAGGATAATCAGTGAGGATCGCATTCAATCCCACTTCAATGCAGTGCTGCCAGTTCTCTGGAAAATATCCAGCAACCTTTGCCCCAGCGATGAAGGATCGTTTCCCGGCACCACTAACGGCATCCAATTGCTCTTTGGGGGGTAGATAACGGAAGTAAACCCACGAAGCATTAGTGTCGGCAAGAGCTTTGGGAAATTCATCAGCATTATTGGCGACTGCAGCACAATCAGCATTTTTCGATGCCTGCTTGAGTCGCTCCCTGACAATTGGATCTGAGATTGTCCGACCGATAAACAATAGCCGGTTCAGTACATTGTGCTTCTGCGCCAGTTGAACCACTTCCTGCTCAACGCCCCCCGCTTTCAGATCGACAGCGATCAACACTTCATGCTGACGGTACTCGGCAACCAGTTTCAGGACTTCCTCGACAGTCGGTACTTTCTCATCGGCAAACTTCGGATCAAACCAACTGCCTGCATCCAATTCACAAATTTGTAACAGAGTAAGGTCAGACACTTTTCCGGTTCCGTTAGTGGTTCGGTCCACTGTACTGTCATGGATACACACCAAGTGGTCGTCTATGGTTCGTTCCACGTCAAAC
Organism: Rubinisphaera italica; assembly: GCF_007859715.1. NCBI lineage: Bacteria > Pseudomonadati > Planctomycetota > Planctomycetia > Planctomycetales > Planctomycetaceae > Rubinisphaera > Rubinisphaera italica. The sequence continues at coordinate 1,792,064 of NZ_SJPG01000001.1, read as the reverse complement.
TCAAAGCCGAGTCGTAGTTCGAGGCACGCCCTGAAGTTCGCCAACGTGTTTTCTGGTGCGTGACGGAGTAGACCACGGTGAGCGACGATGAGCGGTCGAGTTTGTTCGGTAGCATCGGAGTGATTGCAGACAATGGCGATGTAGAAAGTCAGTAGAAGTAGTGAACGAGAAAAAGTCATGATTGTTTTGCTTTCTTTGTCAGTCGATCACACGCTTCCAACATTGCCTTGAGTTGCTCAGGATCGATAAGTCGGTGATCGTTGCCGACTTCAATCAGCATTTCAGATGTCAGGCTATTGTTAAATGGCTCAGACGCCGAGAATATTTTATATGAAGCGAAAGATGGTTGGCTATCAATAGCCAGCGAAAGTTATTGCTTTATCGATCAAGCCACCTTCCGCTCGAAGGACTTGATCAATCCACCAACGTATTTTCTGACTTCAATCTGATCGATCGAAATGGTCGTTACTTCACTAGGCTCCTCTCGAATGGGCGGCAGGGAGATCTTATGTTCCATACCCACTAACATTCCCCAAAAGTGGAATAAAAAAGCCACTCATACTGGATGAGTGGCTTTGAAGTGAGTCAGTCAGCAACTTTTAGAATTCACCGAGAACATTCCCATCACTTTTGTGACCCAGATTTCGCCAGGTTCCCAGATCGATATTTTCAGAAACGAAACGAACAGCTCCATCACACTGTAAGACCTGCACCCCTCCTTTATGCTCACTGCGAGAGCCTAAAACTGCCGTTCCACCTGTGCTGCTTTCGCATTCCGTGATATTGGTATTAGGACCTACTATGGTTGAATAAGACCAAGCGGGCATACGATCAGCAAAGAACCAGGAATAACCACGTCTTTTATTAAACCCAGCTGAACCTGGACAGACAGGAGGATTTCCTGATGCGTTTTCAGTTCGTACTTGCGAGCCTACTCTACACTCTGCAACCACCATCGTATTGGAGGTTCCATCAGTAATGTCACGCATTTTAGTTTTGCTATTCAGGAAGAGTACTGAATCACCATTGTTCTGGAATTGTGATCCTCCTGCTGCAAAGCTTCCACTTTTGGCTGTGCAGGTCACATAACTGGTCGGTGCGTATGTCGATTCGATCACGATCGCCTCAAGAGTTTGCAGATTCCGGAACAACATCACATAAAGATTCCGGTCTATTCGTGCCGTCTTCGATTTGACTGAAAAAAAGTTACTGGCCCGTAGCGAGAAAATGTGCCGATGGCAATTTAGCAGTCTTCGCCATCAGAATTCTGCCCCATTGACTGTCCTTCCAAGTACAGTTTTTTACCAAGCGGTACGCCATAGACGCCTCCAATGAAGAAACCAACAGCGCTAAAAATGAAAATTTCCAGCCACGCCATGCCCCCGGGTAAGTCAGGATTCGACAAGGCGTAAGGACCAGCCATTAGCCGGATAACCAGCCAGCCCAAAAGGCTACCGCTGACACAACCACCAAATGCACCAATGATGAATCCCAAAATAATGAAGATCCATTGCATAGTAAAAATCCAATTAATGGCGTGTTACAACAAATGTGTTCTTGTGCCAACCATACAATGACAATAGCAACTCAAGTTTCATTTGCCAGTTCAATGACTGAACGGTCATGACTGGTAGTTCAATCGTTTGGTGCCTTCAGGGAATCGGTCCCGACTTTCAGTTCCCTGCTCTTTCGAAACCCGCGAATCTCCATACGACTTCATATTTTTATTCTTGATCGCAACCAGATCCTCGCACCTCTGGCTACTCAGAACAGGATTTGTGTTCAGACGTTGCCTGAAATGGTCCGCTGCCTTGCATGTTGATCGATATGAAAGGGGCACCACCACAGGCTCGGGTCACTATATTTCCATGCCAGATAATGACTTATGGATTTACGCGATCATTGTGGTTCGTTCGGGGTGTAGAATGGAAGGTGAGGTCTGTGTCTATTTCGGCCAAACGATTTGACTGCGACCTGTTAACCTTCCGGGTTCAGACGGAGATCACATTGAGTAAATCGTTGGCAACGAATTCTCGAATTTCATCCCGGACACGCCGGTAATGATCCAGTGCTTCTTCTTCGCTTGCTGCCGTATTTGCCAGCTTTGGCGGATCATCAAAGCCGACGTGCACAACACGGGCTTTTCCCAGAAACCCAGGACAATGCTCATCGGCGTGTCCGCAAACCGTGATGACTACATCCAGCGGCACATCTTCCAACGTGCTTGCCAACTTGGAAGACTGCCCTGTGATGTCCAGTCCTGCTTCAGCCATCACTTTGATCGCGTTGGGATTCATGCCATGGGCTTCGATGCCGGCGGAGTAAGCGTCGATCTTGTCGCAATGCAAATACCTGGCCCAGCCTTCGGCCATCTGACTGCGGCAGGAGTTTCCAGTACAAAGAAAGAGAACTTTAGTTTTGGACATGATTCAATTCCTGGTCGATGCAATGGATTCAGCTCTCGGCACATCCGGTGCTGTCAACTTTCGTAATGGGGCGATGCCTACAGGAGGCACGGCAAGTATCGGGATCACAGCGAGACGTTGGGCCTGAACTTCTTTCACTTCCGTAATGAACGACCATTCGCCTGCCTGCCTTTGCTTTAGTACAGGGTCTGTCACCGCAAGCGGCATCAGGCTTTGGTTGATGACCCACGCAAACGGTTCGATGTCTGCCCGTCGCAGATCGGATTGCAATTGTGTGGCTTCATGGACCGGCGTCGCTTCGGGAAGCGTGACAATCAATACTCGTGTGAATTCGGGGTCTCGCAATCGAGGTAAGAGATTCTGGACCGACTCTGGCATTTGCTGCGATTGCCGTGTGACTTCACGGTGATAGGCCAACGCCGAATCGAGTAACAGAATCGTGTGCCCCGTCGGCGCAGTATCGAGAACGACGAATTTTTCAGTTCCCTCCGCGACTGCTCGCGCGAACGCCCGGAACACTGCAATTTCTTCCGTGCAGGGAGAACGCAGGTCTTCTTCGAGTAATGCCCGCCCCGCGTCATCGAGAGATGCCCCGGCGGTTTGCATCACTTCTGCGCTGTAATCCGCCGTTTCCTGAATCGGGTCAATTCGGCTCACGGTCAGATGAGGCATCGAGTCCGCCGCCAGCGTCGCCATCACGTGGGCGGCTGGATCGGTTGTTGAGAGATGCACTTCATGACCCCGGTCGGCCAATGCGACAGCAATGCTCGCGGCGACGGTTGTCTTGCCAACGCCCCCCTTGCCCATCGAAAGAATCACACCGTGACCAGGTGCTTCGAGTTCTGTTAGTAATGAATCGAGAGCGGGTAATGCCGTCGTTGCTGATACTGTACTTTCTGAAGTGGTCGTTGATATCGCATTGGTTGAGCCGATCAGCCTCAGTAACTCGATCCCCAGGACGTTGCCTGCCGTCAATGGGACATCGGTCCGTGGCAACTCGGCGAGTACGTCGGGAATCTCTCTTAAAGCTTTGGCCGAGCGTTCTTCCATAGCCAGTGCCATCGGATCATTGTGATCAGTGGCAATGAACAGGCCGTTGATGATCAGCTGCTGATTCGCAACCCCCATCTGGCGCAGTTCGCGACTGGTTCGAGCCGCTTCATTCAATGCCGACACGTCGGGACGAGCCACAAGAACAAGCGTTGTGCTGTCTCCATCGGACAGTGTCGCGACGGACTGCTGGTAAAGTTTTTGCTGAGCCTGCAGCCCGGCGAGTGGTCCAAGGCACGATGTCCCCGTCGTATTGGTCTCCATAAATCCAGACCACGCCGATGGCAGCGTGAGCAAACGCAATGTGTGGCCTGTCGGAGCGGTGTCGAAGATGACATGGTCATATTCCGCCGTTGCTGAAGCATCACCCAATAAGCGAGAGAACTCATCAAACGCTGCAATCTCAAGCGTGCAGGAACCAGAGAACTGTTCTTCCATGCTGGCTACCGCAGCGTCCGGCAGCACTCCACGATACGGTTCGACCATCCGCTCGCGATACGCACGAGCCGATTCCGCCGGGTCAATGTTCATTGCAAACAGTCTGGACACATCAGTGATCGGCGTCGGCTCACTTCTGATCTGAGTCGCCAGGACATCATGCAGGTTTGACGCCGGATCGGTGGAAACGAGCAGTACGCGGTTCCCCTGATCGGCGAGCTGCACAGCTGTGGCACAGGCCATCGTGGTTTTGCCAACGCCCCCCTTGCCGGTGAAGAATAAAACGCGAGTGGGATGATCGAGATGTTTCATGGCAATACCTCAGCAGCAATCGGAGCTGCCGCAGCAGTCTCCGTTGTTTTCAGAAACCACGGGCAGGATCGACTCACCCAACGATGCACCCGTCCACAATGCGAGATTTTCTCGCGAGGGATACTCATTGCGACTCATGACGCGGCCATCCACCAAGACCAGCGGCAGGCAGTCCACTCCAGCGGATTGGAGCATCTGCTTGACGATGGGATTGTTGGCGTACTCAGCTGGCTGCTGCCCAAGATTGAAGCGCTCGACCGAGTGACCTTTCGACTTCAACCATTCGAGGTCACTGGCGAACCGGGGCAGGACAGGATCAATCTGCGGTCCGCAGATACCTGTCGAGCAGCACATGGCTTTGTCGTAGATTTGAACTGTACTCATGGCACTTTTCCTTTCCTCGTCGCCCAAAGATCGTCCATCGTCGAAGGACGATTATCAGGTGTAAAAAAACAGCTACAGGGCTGCAATCAACTGCTTCAACTCGGAAAGCATCTCCCGATTGATGCAGTAACAAACCTTAGGTCCATCGATCTCTCCCTGAATGAGACCTGATTCCTTCAGAATCTTCAGGTGCTGGGACACCGTTGACTGGGCCAGCGGTAGTTCAGCGACAATTTCACCACACACGCACGCTTCCCGACTGATCAACAACCGCACAATTCGTACACGAGCTGGATGAGCGACCGCCCAGGCCAGCTTGGCCAAAACACCAGCGCTCGCATCGTCCGGCAATTTGACCGGCCGCGAATCACAATCTCGCTGACGTTTTTTGGCAGTGGACATTAAACCTCTTTATCACAAATGACCTTTATCGTCGTTTTACGATTAATATTATACCTTTCCGACGAACGCGTCAACTTTGTTTTTAAACCTGCTCCAACTTTCTGTCAGGCAGCCTCCAGGATTCCAGTTTGTACCTTAGTGAAGCGATGTCGCTAACTAATATATCAGAGGTAAATGGAGCTGGTTGGACTAAACCCTGTTCCAATTGGAAACCGGATTTCCTGTAACATCTTGAACAGGACTTCCGGGGTGGCGGGGGCGCTCCGCTTCAGCGGAAGCTCCCGGAAGTTCAACGATTCGGGGGCTTCACAAACCGGTAGCAGATGATCATGAACCAAACTCGACCGATGCCTGTAGTACTAATCCACAAACTCGCTAACGAAATGATCGAGGTGCTGAATCCCAAATACGATGAACTTGTTCAAGCACTCGTATTTGACCGTCTGTATAAAGCGTTCGCAGCGTTCTTCGAGCTGAATGAGAATCACTTTGTGGCAGAGTTAATCTCGCAGCATGCGAATCATCCAATAGTTGGCCTGCAAGCCGATTCGGTCACAACCGCTTCCCGAGTATGCAGATTCAAGAACACAATCACATACAGATCGCGGAATCCTCGTGCGATCATCAAATTGACTGAAAATAAGCCTCTACCCCATAGTGTTTCTCCGTGAGTGTCCAGGGCTGCCGTCCACGAGTCGGAAGTCCGATCAGGAACCGGCTGAATCCCCTACTCTATTAGGATATTCCGAACCGCTTTAGCGGCTAACAATTACCACGACACGGCTTTATGAATACAAAGTTAGCGAAAATGTTTTTATATTTTTTAAGAGAATCCAGATCGTTTTTCCGTGGGATGTTGTGGTTAGCTGTTATTTATTAAATAAAGTGACAGCATCAAAATGAATAACAACAAAAATCAAATCTCCGATAATGAATCTGAAGAGCATGTCCGGCTGATAGCTCAGGCTCAACTTCGGCTGCACGCTTATATTCTGGCACTTGTTGGTCGACCGAGCGATGCTGAAGACCTCTTGCAGGAAACCAACGTAATTTTGTGGAGAAAACGACATACCTTTCAACCCGGCACTAACTTCTACGCTTGGGCGTTTAAGATTGCACAGTTGCAGGTTCTGGCCAATCGTTCGAAACAACATCGAAGCAAGGTTCAGTTTGATGCAGATTTATTAAATCAAATCGCTGATATCGCGAATGAAGAATCAAAGCATTACGACCAGAGGGCAGACGCTTTACTTACCTGCCTGAAGAAATTACCTGAAGAACAACGACTGTTAATTACCAGACGCTATCAACCTGATGTGGCTGTTCACTCTCTCGCTGCAGAGATGGGGAAAACTGCGAATGCGGTGTCGGAATCTTTACGAAGAATCCGAGAAGCATTGCGATTGTGTATTGAGCGAACCCTTGCGAGCGAGGTCCGTTCATGAGCAGGCTCGAACAACCAGAGGAATGGTCGATTCTCATTAATGCAATGGTGGAAGAATCAATTTCAAATAAGCAGGCAGCACGGTTCACAGAACTCCTGCAGAGCGAACCTGAATTTCGCCGCCAATATGTTTTATTTTGTCAGATGCACACCCAGTTAAACTGGCATCTCTCTTTCAAGTCTGATTCGATTATTCAATCCAAAGAGAAAGTTGTCAGAGCCAATCCAGTACAACAAAGTCGGGCCAGCTGGACGATTGGTTTTGTTGCAATGTCGGTTCTTGCAATAACTCTGGTTTGGCTGGGATGGCAATCTCCTATTAATGAAGAACCAGCACAAATCGTCAGTGCTTCAGGACGGGTGAGTATCATTCGTGGCCAGCAGGATAAGATCTGGATTCTTCCAGACGACCTTGTTCGCAATCCTGTCATGTTGCAACCAGGAGATCGAATTCAGACAGAAAGAGTGAGTACTGCCAAATTGAGATTACCGGATCAGACGGAGCTTCAATTACGGTCACTCTCTGAACTTATTTTGCCTTCTTCCTCCGAATCTGAAATCAACATTTCGCGAGGAAGTTTGTACGCCAAAGTCACACCTCAGCAAACTGGATATCCTTGGATATTTCACACGTCAAATGCTCAAGTCCGAGTCATTGGAACGGAGCTGGAATTGCTCTCATTACCAGAACAAAGCCAGGTCGCTGTTTCCGAGGGGAAAGTCGAGGTCATCCGATACTTCGATAATTCCTCTACAGCTGTTTCTGCAGGAGAATTTCTTCCCGTGTCAAAAGCATCTCCAATGAAAATAGTAAAATATCCTGTGGCCAAGTCAGAGTGGTCAGTTGATTTCAAGAATGGCCTGCCTTCAGGTTGGACCGGACGCTCAGTTGAAGAGGAAAGTGCAGTCGCAGCTGTTTCGGATAGCCAGGATCGAACATCAGCATTTCAAATCAGTTCCCAGAAGTCAGAGTCAGGATTATTCACATGGCATGACGACTCCGTATTGCACCTGACATTCCTGTTAGAACCACCTGGCTGGTTCCATATTTCTCTCTATGTCAAAACCTATGACGAAGTGGACCCGCATTTCACTTACTGCTATGCCAATCCCATTCTCTGGGAGTCGTCTACTGGACAATGGCAGACGATTAGTATTCCGCTCTCGGAGTTTCAATTGCAGATGGAAAAAACGGCTCCCGAGTCACTCGGGCGAATTCCTACTCAGATTGTTTTCCGCGGAGAAAGTGAGTCCAAGATTTTCATGATCAATCACATTGGGGTTGAACGAAGCGGTCAATCGAAGGTCAACGAGTCCAATGAATTTCTTAATGGAAAGAACGCCAGATGACTGCATTAAAACATTTTCGCTCCCATCGATTTCTCCTGACATTGAGCCTGACCATATTGATGTTGCCGGGATGTGATCATGCAGTAAACGAAAATAAAGAGCCGCCCGTTTTATCAAAAGCTGCAGTCAATACACAGGATGTAAGCACGAATCCAACAGTGCCAGGTGAAGGACCAGCTAAGAAGTCAAAACCAGAAACAACTCAGGCAAATTCACCTGTAAGCAATCCAGAATACGTGCCAGTGCAAGTTGCTAAAGATTCGCTATCAGGCTCGATTGGCAGTGGGCACTATAATGGGCAACGTGATGCGGTTGCCTATAACGCTCCTATGATTCAACATCTTTGCGTTTCCGCTGATGGTCGATTTGTCGTCATCAGTCGAACAGTCAATGAAGAGGGACAATTATTGCAGGTTTGGGATATTCCTGGCGGTCGACTGCTGAATGAAAATTATGAAGCTTCAGGGGTGACCGCGCTGACGATCAGTCCCGACAGTCAGCTGCTGGCTTACGGCATCAACGATTCGTCAATTATTATTCGGTCTTTGCCTGAAGGGAAAAAGATTTATTTAAAGCAGCACCGCTTGCCTGCAGGCGGGCTCGATTTCTCGCCTGACAGCAAACAACTCGCTAGTTTAGGGCACGATAATCAACTTCTGCTCTGGGATATTGCTAGCCAGAATGTTCTTGCTCAGGCAACAAATGGCGAGGCATCATTCGCTTCGGAAGTAAAATTCTGCAGTCCTGATCGTCTTTGGGCAAGGGACAGTGAAAATCTCCTTCGCTGGTATCAATTCTCTAATAATACACTGGAGTTCGAAAGTGAATTGAAAATACCACCAAAATTACGAATTCTCGCAACCAGCAAAAACTCAGTTTTGGGGCAACAAAAGGACTTGAGTCTCCACCTGCTGTCAACAGCGACAGGAGAAAGTCTGGCGGTCGCTAAAACTGAGACATCCACTCCGGTTGATTTGCCGAATAAAGCCGATTTGATTATGTCAGGTGCATTCTCGGGGCAATCCACGGAATTTGTAACGGCGGCAAATGATGGAAGCCTGACCTTAAGATCGATGGATATTTCCAAAATGAGTCAGTTTAAAAAACTGGAGCATGGGTATGTCATCAAGCTCGGATCTGATTCCAATGGCCGTTATTGGATCGCAGGGACAACCGAAGGGGGATTGTTTGTGCTTGATCGTGAGCATCCTGACGAAAGAAGATGGCTTATAGAAATACCCTCTCAGCCCCCACTTGTCGCCCCCCGTTTCAGTCAGGATCGAAAGACAATTCTTAGAATGGAGGATGGGGATCATATTAGAAGTACGCAGCTGGCAACTGGACTGCCAGATCATCGATATAAAATCTCAAATTTCAAAGAATCAGCCGACGCGGCTAATGTCACAACGTTATTGGCTGGTTCTGAACAGAATGTGTATTGCGGGACCAGTTCCGGATCGATTGAAATGCTGGACGATAATTCGTCTATGCCACCTACCAGGTTCTCTGTTTCCGACTCGGCCATTACCGCGATGGCGGAGACGCCCGATCGTCAGACATTGCTGGTCGGGGACGAAAATGGACAAGCAATCTGGTTTGATCTGACTCACACCGATGAAAAGTTCACTCGTCGAGAGCAGACAGGTCGAATCTGGTCGATCGATTTCTCATCGAACTCTCTACGAGCGGTCACCGCAAGTGAGGATCAATCGGTCATTGTATGGGATGTCGCCAATCGTGAAAAACAGTTCATCCTGAATGAACACAAGCATGCAGTACAAATTGTAGAATTCAGTCCCTACGACCGCTGGCTTGTCAGCGGCGATCGGAGTGGGCACTTTATTCTTTGGGATATGAAAGTGGGAAAATCTGTCTGGAATGGGACTGTAAAAGAGAATATGGTGCAATTTAAAGGCATTCCCATGCATGCTCCAATAGAGACTTCAAATGAGTGTTTTCCCGATTTGGGCATCACATCAGTTGCATTCAGCCCCAACCAAAAAGTCCTGGCAGTAGGGACTGCAACTGGATATCTGCAAACATTCGATCTCACCAACTTCCGCGAATTGTCAGTCGTCTCCCTGGGTCAACCCGTCGCTGATCTGGAATTTGCGGAAGACGGAACTTCGCTCCTGGCAGCCACACTTACTGGTGATGTTGAGAGATATTGGCAAAGCCCGGATCCTCCATTTATGCTGCCCGGACACGAGGGACAGGTTCGTTTTGCGGCACTGGACTCAAGAGGGCTCAAAGCGGTGACCGGGGGACACGATCAACAGCTTTGCGTTTGGGATGTTGATCAGACAAAGTTAATTGCGTCTATTGAAAATGATGGAGAAGGCATTGCTGGTGGGGCATTATCGCCAACTGGGAACCGAGCCGTAACGGTCGGCTTTGGATCTGGAGTGGTATTCTGGGATCTGGATCAGATGCGAAGAATTGAAAAACGTTATGGACACAAGGCACGCACCTGGTGCCTCGCCTTCACTCGTGATGGAAACAGGGTCGCCTCGGGCTCTGACGATAAGACGGTCAAAATCTGGGACTTTGCGACGAGAAAAAACACGCTGACCATTCCTCACGAGAACTCCGTTCGCTTTGTTACTTTTTCGCCAGATGGTCAGCAAATACTGACGAGTACGTTTGATGAACGTGGCTGGAAATATCCGGCTGATCTTCAGCTGTGGGACAGTTCAACCGGAAAGTTGCTGAGGAAATTCAACGGGCATCGAGTGAATGTGACTGGTGCGTGCTTTAATGCCAGCGGAACGGAAATCATTTCCTGCGGAGCGGATGGTCAGACTTGCCGCTGGAATGTTTCCACAGGGAAGTGTTTGCAAGATTTAACGCGTCAAAATGGTGTCTACAATCCTAACCTGATCAATGATGGCCAACTCTTGATCAGTAAACGTTTTGGAAACGGTATCTTTATCGATGAAGCCATGTCACTGAATCGTTTGGCTGAATTCAGTGTACCGACTCAATCAGTAGACGATTTGAATGTCTCCCCTGATGGTCACCGAGTTATTGCCGCCACGAAAGAGGGGCGAGTTTATGTCTGGAGCATCGCAGGTGAATAAGAAACGTCACCGGGCTTTTACAATTATAGAACTGCTGGTCACATTGTCTGTGATTGGTTTGCTGATCGCATTGTTGCTGCCTGCGGTTCAAAAGGTTCGAGAAACAGCACGAAGGATGAGCTGTGCAAACAATCTCAAGCAAATTGGTATTGCGTTGAACAGCTATCATGAAGTGCACAATGTACTGCCCTTCGGTTGTGGATCCGACAACGATGGCATTGTTTCCTCGCTTGGGACATTGAATGACAGACGATATTCAGCTCACTCTCAGTTTCTCCCATATCTGGAACAGGCTAACGTTTATGACCTGATCGATTTTAACGTTGCCCCCTTTCACCCCTATATCAATTCGGGCATAACAGAACCCGACTGCATAGCGAGCGGTGGTCTCAGTGCAGTAAATGGGGCAGCAGCGATTACCGTCATCAGCACATTTATATGTCCTTCCGATATCGATCGTCTCGTGGGAGTGATGTGGGGACATAATAATTATCGCTCCTGCAACGGTGGAGGCTGGCACGGTAGAAATGGGAATGGTATGTTCGGCCAAAACAGTAGCGTTCGCTTCGGCATGGTTTCTGACGGACTTTCTAACACCGTGATGTTCAGCGAACGCTGCAAAGGGACGATGAATCATGATGTCTATGATTCATCGTCCGATATCTACAACATTGCTGGCATCTGGAGTGAAGAGACATTTCAAAAGTTTTGTCAAAGCCTCTCTCCTGAAACGAGTGCCGCCTATCCTCAGAATGTTGATGCCGGACAGAATTGGCTGGAGGGCAACTTTAACTGGACCCGTTATAACCATCTAGTGAATCCGAACAGTGTGAGTTGCAAAAATGGGTTCACCTGGGATGGAGTCGGCATGGCTGCCTCGAGTCGTCACTCCAGTGGAGTCAACGCCCTGCTTGGGGATGGAGGTGTCCGTTTCTTTAACGAAAATATCGATTCGTCGATTTGGCAGGGACTTGGAACAATTCACGGCGAGGAAGTCCTTGCGGATTTTTAATTTCATTGCTTGCAAGATCACAAAAGGCACAATCTCATGTTCACACGACTTCTTCTGGCAAGCGTTCTTGTCATGTCTTCATCGTCGCTGTGGGCCAACAGTTATTCCTGGGATTTCCATAACGGACATTTTGATAATCTTTCCCTGGTCCCGATTGGGCCCGGAGCCGTTAATCTTCTCAGTCCAACGGAAAAAGGATTAAAAATCACCGCACCAGCTGGTTACAACGTCAAAATGGTTGGATTTTCTCCTCGGTTTCTTATCCAGGGAGACTTCAAAATCTCTATCGATTATTCGATAACGAACTGGACTCAGCCCAAAAGTGGTTACGGAAGTGGCCCAACAATTTACGTATCGATGGGGACAACAGACGACCCAGCCGCCTCGATCAATCGGCGTTTGCGTCCCGATGGAAGAGATGTCTATGGTGTATTCGCTGCACGAGTTGACGACGGCAAACGCACTCCGACCGCTAAGCTTTTTGATGTTCCCAGTAAATCTGTAATGGATGGCAGGTTACAAATCCAGCGAATCAACGATGAAATCATTTATTCTGCAGCTGATGATTTACTGACCGAATTTCATGAACTGGCCACACTTCCCGTCAGTGATTCTGATGTGACGCTCGTTCGAATGGGGCTTGAACAGAGCGATGTACAGTCGGCAGCAACAATCCAACTGCACCGGATCGACATTGAAGCCGATGAATTGCCACATCTTCCTTCTGAACAGGCACGTACTTCCCGGCTCTATCGACCGAGATACCTCCCTCCAGCAGAGCCGACCTCCTATCGCTGGCTGTGGCAGTCTCTCATTGCATTGCTCGTTGGTTGTATCTCGGGAATCTGGGCCTGGAGACGATATACTTAGACCGATGATATTTAGACACAAGTTCAAGTCAACGATACGTCTGAACTTACCAGCTTACGGTTGGAAACTTCGTCATTGAGGATTTTGCTTATTGAAAGAAAAAGATAGTTGGCTCATCAATAGCTGGCGAAATTCATGGAATGGCCGGTCAAGCAGCCTTCCGATCAAACGACTTGATCAAGCCCTCAACGTATTTTCTGACCTCAATCAGATCGATGGAAATTGTCGCCATTTTACCAGGTTCCTCCCGAATCGGTGGCAGGTGCTCCCGTTCCATTTGAATTCTTTTTGTGTTGTAAAATTTCGTAAACTCGACTGCGAGATAATCGAAATGCCTTGAGGAGCAGACTTTTCTCAGCCTGATTCGGCACGACGGCAGGTCCGCTGTCACCACCTCGTAGCAAGCCTGCGCGATGTCCCACACACAATCCGCCCTGCACCTTTTCGCTCCGATCGCGTGACACTCGTAGCAGTTCTCGACCAGCACGGGACGTTTCTTCGTCTAGAGAATGTGAGTTGCAGTTACGAGAAGTCATGAGGTTCATCGGCCTTGGCCCGTGAGATCCGACACACCAGTGCCAACATGAAAAGTCCAAATCGTTTCATGTCGATTCCTTCGCTCGAGCATATTCAAAAATTACCTGCAGCGTTCAGCAGAAGCAAACACATCGTTTTTAGGACATTTGATGCCCATGCGACTGCAGAAACCATTTGAAAATGGTCTAACCAGCAAGGTGTGATTCCACAGCAATAGGGAAATTGCAAATCCCACTCAAAGCAACTGTTTCATCGACATCAAAAGGGGCAAGTTACTTCCGTAGATTGTGGTGAAACTTGCCGCGAATGTCTCGCATCGTTTGCCAGATATTGGCTTTAAAATCTTGCGGAGAAACACAGACGAACAGATAGCCGTGCCCAGTTGTTTTGTCTGTCCAAGCCTGGATTATTAGATTCAAAATTTGCGATTTCTGGGTCACAAACGGTTCAGTCCATTTGACCTTTGCCGAATATTCTGTGAGTCCTTGAGGGTAAATATTCTGTGAATCGGACGGTATGACTTTTGTCAGTTTGCAGGTAAACGGGCTGGTGTCGAATTCCTTTTTTCTGCTATTGAAGATGGTACGAGACAGCCCTTGATAATACATGAGTAATTCGCGTTCAATATTTTTTTGTGTTAATTCACTGCCGGGATCGATTTTAAATACGAAGAAGTAGGAGAAAAACGTGTTCGATTTTTCCTGAAACATACCCGGCGAAAACCGGGCTTCTTCGATCCCTTTGAACTGCATTTCTTTGGCAAATGAAGGGGGCAGCGGAATTTGCTCGCCCTTCCAACCAGCCGGAACGGTGATGTTCTTTGCCAACTCCAAATCATCAGCCAACACGGTATTCATACCAGACAGAATTGCAAGAATAACTGTAAAACGGCGAATATCCAAAGCCTGCATACAAGGTATTTTCTATCTTGAGGAATACGGAAGTCTAAATCGAGGCGATTTCGAAGCCGGTGCGGTAGTCCCGTGTCAAGTATTTGTTGGCATCCGAGTTGTTCGTGATTTTGAGAGCTATGCCATCGAATTCGAGGGTTTCGCCCGGAAAGTGCGCGGCAACATTCCCTAATTGCACGGCTTCGGTCAGATGTCCTCCGTATTCAAACCCATCGCTGGGCTGTTTTCCGGATAGGCAACCATCAACCCAGCCGTGATAATGGTCGAGGCTTTCCACCGGTTCTATTTTAACACCTTCTATGTTTACGAAGGGTTGGCTGTAATGAGGCAGAATCATATTGCCGTTTTGACCGACGAAAATCGAGCCTCCGCCAGGCAGAGACTGGCCGGGTAAAAGCTTGGCGATTCCGTTACTTGGCCTCCGTCCACCATCGTACCAGGTAATTGGCAGGCTGCGACTGGCCGTATACTGAGTGCCGGGAATGATGTATTTGATGGTTTCCTGGGCGGGCCAGACTTCATCATTCATGCCGGTGTGCTCTGAGCGTACACTCAGTGGATCGCCAGTAATATTGAGAGCCGAATACACTGGATCAAGTAAATGACAGCCGAAATCGCCGATGGCTCCGGAGCCGAAGTCCTGCCAGTCTCTCCACGTGAAGGGATGGTACACTCGGTTTCCGCCGTAAGGACGCATAGGGGCAACGCTGATCCAGAGGTTCCAATCGAGCGATTTCGGAATCGCTTCACCTTTCGCAGGCTTGTCGAGCAAACCGCTGCGCCCATGCCCGGTGGTGCCGACCCAGGAATGCACAGCCGTTACCTTCCCGATGATTCCATCTTGAATCGCTTTGACTGCGGTGCGATAAGCCGAGTGCGAATGGATTTGGTTGCCCATCCGCGTGATAACACCCGATTTTTTTGCTTGCAATCGCATTTGGCGGGCTTCCCAAACCGTACGTGTCAGCGGCTTCTGGCAGTATACGTGTTTACCACGTTGCATAGCATCAAGGCTAATGATGGCGTGAGTATGGTCGGGGGTTGAAACCGAGACGGCATCGATTTTATCACCCAGCTCATCCAACATTTTTTTGTAGTCCTGATAGACAGGAGCTTCAGGGGCCAATGGCTTAATTTTTGCGGTCCGCGACAAATCGACATCGCAAAAGGCGACACATTTCACTTTGTCGTGGCTGGCAATGAGCTTAATGTCGGAAAACCCTTTGCCGTCGGTGCCGATGCCCGCAAACTGCAATTGCGAGTTCAAATTTTGTCCGCGGACAATTGCCGGTGCCGCGAAAGCGGACGCGGCTGCGACGGATGTTTTCAAAAACGCTCGACGGCTGGCAACTGAATTGCATGTCATGATTGCGGGTTTCCTGCTAAGTATGTTAGTTGGAAGTGTTTTGGGTCAGAGCCAGTTTATGGTTTTATATTGAATTGACATCATAACATAAAGCGGTCCGTGACGTGTCAATTGAGTCAACGTGATGAAGTGTGAGCAAATTCGTAAGGTGGATTCATTTTGAAATGCACGGGTTGATGGAAAAGAGTGAAATTCATTGAATGCACAGCCAAGCTGCCTTCCGCTCAAACGACTTGATCAAGCTACCCACGTATCTCCTCATTTCAATCTGGTCGTGGAAATGATCGCCACTTTATTGGGCTCCTCTCGAATCGGCGGCAGGTGGTCCCGTTCCATGTGGATTCTTTTTGTGTTGTAATAATTCGTAAACTCGTTCGTCAGATAATCCAGATGCATCTTACCGAACACAATAAATTTGTTGAGGCATTCCAGTTTGATCGACTCGATAAATCGCTCACACCGATCATTCAGATTCGGGGATGCTTTCGGTATCCTCTTGCTGCCATTACTCATTTGTGTCTGGAAGTTCCGGAATTTCCAATATCAATGGCTCCGTAGAGATGAGTTTGGGAATCACATACGAATCGGTGAAGTGGTGGTCGGTCAGCCATTTTCGGTTAGAGGCTTTGTATAATCGAGGGGGATAGCCAGTTGGGTAAGTCCAGGTAAACAGACCTTCTCGATTTGTCCTCACACCACCGACGCCGACATCGTTCCACGAAATCGGATGTCCATATACGCTCCAGTCATTGGCTGGTGAGCCATCGGCGTATTGCAGACGACCACTTAGAGATTTCCTGGGGACGTAAACTTCCGGAGGCAATGTGACGAGTTGATCGGTCACCGGAACCTCGGCTTCGATTCCCAAATGGCCGCTGCGGCCATCAAACCATGAGGTACCCGCATAACCTTCTGGTCTACTGCTCACTCGGATATTGATCGGCCCCGGCAAGACATGGGCAGTCCACCAGCCGTTCTTGTCAGTGGTCGTCGGTTTGCTTTGACGCCAGCTTCCATCATTTATCGCAGATCCCCAGAGGACGCGTAATTTCATATCGGGGATCCCCTCTTTGGTGTCCGACTTAATGAACTGCTGACGCACAACGACAGCGGGCACCAATTGTGGATTGTCAATTATTATGCGATCTTCACCGGGTGTTAATGACGGGATATAGGGGATCTTCATTTTCATAAGTGAATCAGCCGTGAGTGAAGAGACCATCAAAACTCGACCCGCAGCAATGTTGTCAACAGAAAAACGACCATCCTCGACGATGTCTACCACTGCTCGGCCCGACATGGGTGGCTGAGCACCACGCGTTTCCGTGAGAATTTGCAATTGCAGGTTCTCCATTTTAGAACTCTCATACCCTATAATCTGACCGCTCAGGCTGGCGGTCGGGTGCAGCGTGAGTTTGAGCGGTTCCTCCCCTTTTACCCATTGCGATGCGAAAATAGATTTCAGATATTGAGTTCCAAACCCTTCGGCTGTTACTCCGACACCTCGAATTGCAGCCGAACTCCAACCTCGGAAGGTTACCTCGCCATCATTATTCGTCACCGCGGTTTGCCGATTTTGAACCTCCTCGGGGAGTTCTCGCGTGACACTCCGTGGAATCTGAATGGCTTCCAGGGTGACTTTGGCTCCGACAATGGGTTCATCCTCGGGATCGACAACTTGAACCTTCCCTTGCTCCTCGGAAATTCGAATCTTGAGATGATCTTGCAGATACGACCACGTGCAATTCATTGATAATGTTCCTGTCGCTCCGTCTTTGCGAACCGCCCAGAAACTACCATCAAACACGAAGTGAGACTTGAGGGCAAGAATCGAGAATACGCCTGCGTCATCAGTACGGGCTTCGAATGCCAGGGGAGGACCAGTTGCGAATGGTTTGCTCGACTTCCTGAATTTATCGAATTCCTGAGGAGTGACAAACATGCCGACCCAACATTCGGGCACTGGGTTTCCCTTAGCATCGACGACCGTTCCACTTAACGGAATCAATTCAGTCTCATTATCCGGTTTGAGGTTATCAGCGAGCGTTGTCGATTCATTCGATGTTTCATCAAGAGGCGTTAATATTTGCTTTTGTTCTTCCGAAATGGGGACTCCGTTGACGGAGATGCGGACCGCCGATTTTGGTCCCGGAAAGACACTCAAGTTTTTGAACCGTACGACATCGTAAAGACTCCGCTGCAGTTTGAGCAGCTTAGGCATCGGTTGCTCTTTGTCAAAGTAAAAAGCGACAATCTGGGCGGATTGAAATTCCTCTCGGACAGAACTTCGAAGTGATTCCGGAAAAAATGAACTGGAGACTGATCCGCCGACGACCGTAGGTGTCATTACGATTGGCTCCCCCTTATCACGTTCGATTTTCAATTGCCAGGCGTAGTGCCAGGCGTCGTCAATAACCACATACAGGCGTCGATCCTCTAGGGATTGCAGGACCTGCATGCCTTGAGAATTATCGAGTGAAACATCTACCCAGTTCTCCTGCGAAACGGAAACTTCCACATACGCATGATTGTAAGGAATATCAGACATGATTGTCGTCAAAGGAAGTTGCACAAACTCATCGTCAATTGGCACAGAGAAATTGCCATAGCCACCAACCCCACTGGTGCTCATCGAAGCTCGTGTTCCTTTGGGACCAACGACCTGCAGTGAAACGCCTCGTGTCGATTTTAGCATTTGATTCTCAACGCGGGCAGGAACCAACGAGAGTGGGTCAAATCCTTGTGGAGGATCAATCAATTCCCCGTCGGCTTTCCAGAAAATGTCCACGTTCTTCCCATCGATTTTTTCGGTGGCAGAAAGGGAGTTCAACTCGACCCAGCGACGCGAATCCAATTGCACACGTAATCCGCTGCCGCTTGGAGGTATGTCGATGTAGGATTTGTACTTTTCTATTGGCCAGGGAACTTCAGATGGAGCTGGTTTCAGAGCCCTTGGAATGGGCTCTTTTGTCTCTCCATTAGGCTCTTCCGCTTTCTTTACTGTTATTGAGTCCGTCGCATCGAAGTCCTTACCCTTCTTCTCTGATTCCTGCTTACCTGTCACAGCGACTTCGGCTGCTAAAACATTTCCAGCGTGGGGTGCATAGAAAGCGGAAGTGGTCAGAGTCAAAAACCAAAGTATGAAAAAACTGGTTAGCGAGTATTGGCAGGAAGGACGATCATAGGCTTTCAAATGAAATCGTCGCAGAAGATTTCCTCTGTCTGACGCGTTCAAGAGATTGAAAATATTGAAAGAGAGAAGAATGATGTTAGACAATAATCGGGCGATTAGACATTTAAACTCATTAGAACTCACAGACATCTGTGCAGTCTCCTGTCGGAATAAGCCAAAATCAGCTGGTTACCGGTAGCTATACGGACTTTTAATTCTGTCCGACCGATAACTCCTGTGCATTATGTCGTATCCATCAATATTAGGGCGTAGAACGACCACTTACCACCTATAGAACACTTCTGTCGATTGATTCTGCAGACCAGTTATCAACTCTATTATTTAAACTATTCCGTGATCGGCTTTAATGATTTGAAGCACTGACTCACAGTGTTTTTCCGTGACGATTCAAGAACTCCGTCCACGAGTCTGATGCCCTCCTGAGGTGAAAGGGATCAATTAACGGGCTGAATCAGAATCCAGTTGAGGCAGGTATTGCCTGGATGTTTTTCGTGGCCAATGTCGATGGTTAATCGATGATCTCGAACAATGACTGATGCTGTTACCTCTTGAAATAATCCGGAAGTGGTTGTGACATCAGTCAGAATAGGATTTCCTTCCAGAGAAACGTTCTGATGAACCTGGTCGTGCCCTGAATCTCCCACACAAATTGTGACTCGACACTCTCCATTGGGAAGTTCATACTCCCAGCGATCGAGCGTGCGGGTGAAAACAAAAGAGTCTCGATACGACTCCGGCACTGCATTTCGAAATCTTGTCTGAGATCGAAGGTCTTTCCCCCAGCCATATCCATTTTTGGAGTTGAATGGAGCCCCCACATCCGTCAGGAAATCTGATTGGTTGCTCTCACGGTCTCCGAAGTTGATCATGATCGAATTTTTGGTGAGCGTCTCATTGAGAAGACCATCTGTTTCTGGAGTTGACTTTGGCCGGTTAATTTCCCAGACGATGGGCTCGTTGCTGGTGAAAGGTAAAGCATCGTCTTCATTCACGATATTGTCGTGGTCGGTATCGTGGGCATCCCAATGAGGCCAGCTTTTCCACAAAGAAAGATTTTTGATCTGGTTCCAGGCTTCGCTCGCAAATTCGCCACGTGTCATATTCTGTTTCGGTATCGAGATGCGATGTTGCGTAGAGCGATAAATCTGCTCGATTCCCTTCTGGATCCAAACCGATTTTGCAGGATCATCGGGGCGGAAATCGACTTCAGTTGCTTCAGTTGAGAGCAACTTAGCGGCATGTAGACGATTGATCGCAGTGAACGCTGGATGATCGGCTGGTAAATCTCGAAACGGCCAGAGTAGGAGAGGAATCCCCCCGTCGAGAGACGAGCACAGCCCCGCTCGTATTTCTTCAAACCGTGATCGTTGCTGGATGAGCTGATGTGGTTCGATCTCATGCTGCAGGCTGACAGCGGCAGCTGCTCCTGCCGCCTGGCCGATGTGAATTCGCTGATCGTGAAGGCGAATCGCAGCACTGACGATGCTGCTAAAGCCGACGTTTCCCTGGGCTCCCAGAAGACCGTTATATCGTATGGGAATCAAACTTCGCAGCGGAAACACCGATCGATCGCTGACAAAACGGGTATGCCGTCCCGGCTTTTCAAAATCAATCCAGGGGCCATCTTCCCCTTCTTTTTTCAAGTAGGTTCTTCCGGTGCGGTGGAAGTCATAGTGGAACTGCCAGGGGAACAACCCATCGGGATACAATACTTCAGAGAATCGTTCTTTGGCTGCTGTCTTTTCGAATCCATCCCGATTGCGACCATCCTGTTCCCGCATCATATACATCGCTTTGAGACGTAATCCCTCACGAATGTACGGCTTGGGGGGCAGGTTATCTGGAGTGCCAAATTCGGGGCTCAGACGGAAGTTTCTAAAGGTGTGAGTTTGGTCGGCGGCGTGCTCGTGCACATAATTTTGCATGTGAAACAGAACACCCAGCGAATGCTGCTTGGCATCATCAAAAATGACTTGTCGCTCCTCCCGGGTCATCTCAACAATATTCTCTTGGGAGGCCCCGGCTTCTATTTTTTCGAGGGCAGCGACTACCCGAGCAGGTAGTCGTTCCAATGGATAATCCTGTCCGTTCATGTAGTTGAGCAGAATGGCGGTCGGCGTTCCGAGTTCTTCGTTGCCAACCACAATCCGACGAACCGAATAGACACTCAGCATCCGCTTGTTTCCGTCATTCTTAGCAGGCCAGTGCAGAATGCCTCCGTAGCTTCGGATGGGACGATCCCACTCCAGTCCTTTTCCAAAGCCATTCATGCTGAGTCTGGTAGCCCGAGGATAATTGCGGTCATCGAAATTCTCTGGTCGCTCAATAGGTGAAGGCTTGTGTGTGTCTTCAACAATCATCGCCCACGTGATCGGATTCATTTCATTATGTGAAATCTCATTTTCAGGGGGAGCACTTGGTTCGCCATAACGAGATTGAGGATCAGGACCACATTCATATTCAGCACCGGCCAGTTGAATGACCTCTCCCCAGTCGGAAGCATCAATGGTCAACCGAGCGTTTACCTGCACATCAGGAGATTCCATCTTCCCGGTTTGCAGGTCAACAGGTGCGAAAGTGACTTGACGGACCCGGGGATGGTTTGAATCTTTTCCCGTAACTTCGACAGCAACAGGAGCATGATTCCAGATGACCTGGATTTGTTTGCTGTCAACATAAGGTTGAATCAGTTCTCGAAATGCCTGCTCCGCATCAGCCGGATGGAAAGTCGAGGGACCGTGATAAGGAAGTCCTGGCATGCCAGCACCATACTTCTTTTCATTGACCGCCTCAATCCGATCCATCACCTCTTTGAAGAGTCCGCTGCGGTGAAAGGAGCGTTTCATGGGATGCCAGTCGACTCCCCAGCCGACTTTGCCGACTCCCTTGTCTTCATCGACACAGGCCAGTGATTGCTCGGTATATTGTCCCCCGTACCATTCCCCATCGTGCACAATGATGATGGAGTTCACTCCCATTCGAGCAGCCTGAATCGCAGCCGCCCAGCCCGACTCGGTTGCTCCGACGATCAGTAATTCACATTCATGTTTCTGGAAAGCAGCGGGAGAATTGGCGGATGCTGTTGGCTCTGCGAATGCCAGTGTGCATACGATAAAAACAATACTGAGATAAGTTCGAGCGTTATTCACGTTGTTTTATTCCAATGAGTCAGGCGGCGAGAGTGCAGGAGCAGCAGTTTCAGAACGGTTAGCAGGAACCTCTGGGACAACAAATGTCATCTGTGTTCCAGAATTTGATACATAGAAAATAGCAAAGTTGATAAGAAATATCAGCTCATGGTTGAAGGCTTCCTCACTGAGAATTCCATTTTGATGTAATCGCACACGGAACCGAACTATAATCTTCTTGATCATGCCACCTTCCGCTCGAACGACTTGATCAATCCACCATCGTATTTCTTGACCTCAATCTGATCGATGGAAATAGTCGCCACTTCACCAGGCTCTTCGCGAATCGGCGGCAGGTTGTCCCGTTCCCTATGCGACCGCTTTGTATTATTATGACTCGTAAACTCGTCCGTCAGATAATCGAGATGCTTCTTCCCAAACACAATAAACTTATTGAGGCATTCCAGCTTGATCGTCTCGATAATCCACTCACAACGGCCATTCAGGTTCGGCGAGGCTATCTGTAACGGATTCGTTTTCATGCCCGCGGCATTTACGATTACCCTGAAATTCTTTGTGTATTTCGTATCTGGATCTTGGATCAGGATCGCAGTAAGCTTCTCGCTGTCTCTGGCTTTCGGAGCCAACCCCGTGCAGTCGATTAAATGAGTTGATGGTGTCGATAGTCGTATCGCTTTGATACAGGAATCGTCTCAACAAGTGTCAAATTTGGAAAGTCATTTCCCGATCTGGCATGATGAGAACTCGTGCGGAAAAGTCCAGAATGTTCTGACAGACTGCACCGCAATCTCGTATGAATCATGTCAGGATTGGCTTGACCACTTCCCCGAAAACGTCGGTCAGGCGAAAATTGCGGCCTTGGAACTTGTAAGTCAAGCGTTCATGATTGATTCCCAGTAAATGCAGAATCGTCGCTTGAAGGTCATGCACCGAGACTGGGTTTTCGACAACATTGAAGCCGAAATCATCAGAGGATCCGTAACTCACCCCCGGTTGAATACCTCCACCTGCCATCCAAATAGTGAAGGCATAGGGATGATGATCGCGTCCCCAAGTGCTGGTGTTTTCAATCTTGCCCTGTAGAAATGGAGTTCGACCAAATTCTCCCCCCCAGATAACCAATGTGTCATCAAGCAGTCCCCGTTCCTTCAGATCTCTCACCAGAGCTGCACTGGGGGCATCTGTATCAATACATTGAACCTTGAGTTGAGTATTTAGGTTACGATGCTGGTCCCAGCCTGCATGCATCAACTGAATAAACGGTACATCCCGCTCAGCGAGTCGCCTTGCCATCAAACAGTTGTAAGCAAAACTTCCTGCCCGGTGCACGTCGGGACCGTATCGATCGAGAATATGCTTGGGTTCATTGGAAAAGTCGGTCAATTCAGGGACGCTCATTTGCATTTGATACGCCATTTCATACTGACTGATGCGGGTTTGCGTTTCCGGATCCCCCATCTCGGCGAAGTTGATCTCATTGAGTTTCGCAAGATCATCCAGAATTCCTCTGCGTATCTCCCGACTCATCCCTTGAGGATTGGAGAGATAAAGAACAGGGTCGCCTTGGCCACGAAACTTTACTCCTTGAAATCTGGAAGGTAAAAATCCGCTTCCCCAATAGAAGTCATAGAAGATCTGGCCGCAACTGGCCTCCTTATCCCGGGAAGTCATCACCACAAATGAAGGCAGGTTTTTCGAACCTTGTCCCAGCCCGTACGTCATCCAGGCTCCCATGCTGGGACGACCAGGCATTTCTGATCCAGTCAGAAAAAAGGTGATTGCCGGGGCATGGTTGACTGCATCGGTATGCATCGATTTGATGAAGCACAAATCGTCCGCGATCCCCGCAATTTTCGGAGTAAAGTCGCTCACCCAGGCACCACATTCTCCATGTTGAGCAAAATTTGTAATTTCCGAAAGAACCGGACGTTCTTTTTGTCCGCCCGTCATGGTACTAAAGCGTTTACCTCCGCTGATTTCGTCGGGTATCTGCTCTCCGTGGTGCTTTTTTAACGTCGGTTTGTAATCAAAAAGATCAACGTGTGATGGAGCTCCATTCTGAAACAGATAAATCACTCGTTTTGCTTTCGGTGCAAAATGAGGGAGATCCTGCAGACCAGCGTACCCGGACGGATTGGAACGGTCCGCCTGAGAGTTCGATGTTAACAGGGAACCGAGAGCCACAGTTCCCAGCCCCAGAGCTGACTGCCCGAAAAGTTGTCGACGTGTTTGCTGTTGATGATAATTGATCATCCTGAATTACTTTCATCGGAATGTGATACGAATCAGCGACACAAAGTTTCATCAAGATTGAGAATCAGGCTGCAGATTCCCACCCAGGAGGCATGTTCGACTGGATCAAGATTTTCATCCCGTGAGGATTCACCAACTTGGAGTATCGCGGTGGCGGAAGCAGGATTCTGTCGATACTGGTCTTTGAGTTTCTGTAGGCGCGTTAGCAATATATCGGTTTCCAGCGATTTAGGAGCATGGGATGTTGCCAGCCGCATAGCCAATTCGATCCGTTGTTCATCATTGTCTTCAGCAAGCATCAAACGTTGTGCAAATGCACGGGCCGCTTCCACATAAGTGGTGTCGTTCAAAGTTACCAAAGCGTGCAAAGGAGTATTCGTCCGATAATCCCTGACGGAGCAACTCTGTCGGGGGCTGTTATCGAACAGCATTGTCGGGCCGACAATCCGCCGCCAGAACGAATAGAGCGTGCGTCGATACAGTTTTTCTCCGGTATCCTGATTATATTTTTTCTTGCCGAAGGTGGCTTCCGCCCAAATCCCCTCTGGCTGATAAGGATAAACCGGCGGACCACCTTCACGATTAACAAGCAGCCCACTGATGAACAGGGCCTGATCTCGTAACATCCAGGATGGCATCCGTAGACGGGAGCCCCGCGCCAGCAACTGGTTTTCAGGATCACGATCGTACATGTCAGGGGTAACTTCCGCCGATTGCCGATAGGTCGCAGAAGTGACCATCATTCGAATGAGATGTTTCAGATCCCAGCCCGATTCCATGAATTCTGCTGACAGCCAGTCGAGCAATTCCGGGTGAGTCGGCTTCTCTCCCTGAGATCCGAAATCTTCCGGAGTTTTGACCAACCCCACACCGAAGAACATTTGCCAGTACCGATTGACTGTTACGCGTGCTGTCAACGGATGCTTCCGGTCGACAAGCCATCTGGCCAATGTAAGTCGATTCTGTTCATTGTTTTGATAATTTTCATCAAACAACAACTGTTGAGGAAGACCAGGAAAGACCTTCTCAATTGGCTTGTCGTAAATCCCCTTATCGAGGGTGAATGTTTCCCGACGACTGGACATGTCCTGCATGGTCATTACGACTGGAATCTGCTTGCGAACGGATTCCAGTTTCTGCTTTTCCTGCTCCAGTTGCTTCGTCAATTGTTGATAGACTTCATCCTGTTGCTGATATCGTTCTTCAATGAGTTTGTTCTGATTTACAGTCCGTTGTGTTGCTGGAGTCAATAACGCGTTTCGCAGTTCCAGTGTCTCATGCTTGAGCGAGACATCGGGTTGTGACGAAGCCGAGAACTGAAAGTGTCCCAGGTTATGATGTTGATGTACCGAGTCGTGATGAAGTGTCACGACAAGCCGATCCCCTTCTCTGAATGCATAAGATTTTTTAAAACGAAACAACCCGGCATGATCGCGATCAACAAATTTCCCCTGCAGGACCGCCCAACCTGATTGGGGATTTCCATCAAAAGTATTGGCGATCTTCAGTCCTCCCTGCTCATAACTGGCAATGGCGGAGGCAATTTCAAGTGGTTGTGATGTCCCATTCTGATGGATGATCTCAAAGTTGATTTCTGTCAAAACAAAATTACCACTATTCGATCGAGCCAGGCCATTTTCCGTCATCGTCGTGTGGCGTAATGCGTCGAGTCGCACTACCTGCACTTCAGGCAGTTCGGTCGTTAACGAGAGCCGATAGGTATCATTCGATGGATTAACTCCACTGGCCAGAATGGACTGATCTCCCTGAACTGTCAGCTTCTGATGTTCGGCACTGACTTTGACGGGTTGCATCACCTGCCAGGGAGACTTCATCTTCTGAAGTCGTTCCAACTCATCATGTTGCCACTGTTCATAGGCAGGGAACTGCAGCTGCCAATACTCTTTTCTCTGTTGTTCGAGCTGACGAATCTGCTGTTGAGAGTTAACAATCTGATTTTGCTGAACCTGAGAGGGAACCTGTAGATTCGGAGCCATCTGTGGATCTCCGCCCCCTCCTGTCACTGGAGTCTGATTGAAGTAATCGAAGAGTTGATAATACTCCTGCTGGCTGATTGGATCATATTTGTGGTCGTGGCAGCGGCAGCAGGTGAGGGTCAGGCCCAACCAGACGGTCCCCATTGTCTCGGTCTGATCGAATATGTATTCGATCCGGTTTTCCTCGGCGATCCGCCCTCCTTCGCCATTGATCATATGATTGCGACAAAACCCTGTCGCGAGTTTCTGCTCCGGCGTCGCTTCCGGCAGCAAATCACCCGCCAGTTGTTCGACAGTGAATTCATCATAAGGCTTGTTCTGATTGAACGACTTGACGACCCAGTCCCGCCAGGGCCACATCGTCCTTTCTCGATCTCCCTGATATCCATTGCTGTCGGCATAGCGGGCAACATCAAGCCAGTTCCAGGCCATTCGCTCGCCAAATTCGGATGAGGCAAGGAATTGATCGACCATGTTTTCGTAGGCTTCTGGCGCTTCATCCGCCAGAAATTGATCCAGTTCCTCAACCGTTGGAGGTAAACCGGTTATGTCGAGCTTCACCCGTCGCAGTAAACGCGCCTTATCTGCCTCCAGATTCGGAGGCATTTTTTCGGTCTGGAGACGTTGCCAGACGAAATGATCGATTTCGTTACGTGGCCAATCACTGGACGCTTTGGGCACTGCAGGCCTCAGGACCGATTCAAATGCCCAGTGCCCCTGCCACTTTGTCCCCTGGTTGATCCAGCGCTTGATCAAGTTAGTTTGCTCTAATGTCAGCGTACGATTTGAATCGACTGGGGGCATAACGTTTGAATCATCCGCGCTAGAGATCCGACGGAATAATTCACTCTCGTCCGCTTTTCCTGGCGTCAAAATATGATCAGCTAGCAAGTCCTGCTCTGTATCGAGCCGTAGATCTGCCTCGCGTGCATTTTCATCGGGACCATGACAGTGATAACAATTCTCTGAGAGGATCGGACGAATGTCACGATTAAAACTGACCGGTGTTTCCGCATAAGACATTACAGAATTCTGTAATAGTTGGACCATCACGAAAAGCCCCACAGTGCAGTACACGGGAGATTTGAAATAGGATGCATGGTGAGCGCCAGATCTTGGCATGATCATTCTCGCAGGGACCCATAAAAACATTTTGATTAATCGACACTTCTACCTCAAACGGAAGAGCGGATCAAGAGATGATGTCTTTGTTTGGCTACACAGTCGTTTGTGATAACGATGTGATATTTTCTATCCGAGGATCCGAAACTCCTCTCAGTATCAAGTCGATTGAGGACTCAATATTCCCATTGACAATTGAACAAATAGAATTCTGCACATAGGCATGGTCGAAACTAATCGGAATCAAGAATGAAAATTTGCTGGTTGTGGAAATTGGGACGCTAACTCCTTGTGCTGGTGATCGCAGGGGTAATTGTCTATCAGATGCGTTTCGCTCCACTGACTATGCAATGGGTATCTCCTGCTCGTCGAACAATCTTATGCGAGGTGATGGGAACCGGTACTCTGGAAGCCCGAGTTTCCACGATGATCAGCCCCAAGTTCCTAGACGAATCAACGAAGTTCTCGACGATCAGGGGGACAACAGCAGCGGGTCGCCATCGCAAAGACACTGGTGAATCGGCCCAGCGTAATTCTCGCAGACGAACCTACCGCTTCACTAGACAGTCATCGTGGTCGGCAAGTTATGGAGATCTTCGCACAGGTCGCCCATGACCAACAGGCTGGGGTCATTTTATGACTCACGATCAACGCTCACTCGACATGTTCGATACGAAGTCTGAGATGGAAGATGGAAAGCGATTCAGGCCGAACTCTGCGGGCAGCCAGCAGCCACAATACTTCTTAACTGCAATAATTAGACAACAAGCCCCGGATATCTTACAAATAGTATTGTGGGTCCGTATTTGCACAGCTTCGCTTGGCATTGGATTCCTAAGCAGACCTGACACTTTTTCAGTTCGTAATATTTAAGTCAATCAACCCATGAATGGGAAGCGTCGTCGGCAATAATGACAGATCGGTCAATACTGAGAGCAATTTGGATAGTTCTACTTTTGTTGTGTCCTACTGTTGCGTGGGGAGCCAGCGGTCAGGTGGAGCGGGTCAATTATTCACGTGATATTCGCCCTATTCTGGCTGGCAAATGTTTTGTCTGTCATGGGCCAGATGAAGGCTCGCGGGAGGCTGGATTACGTCTGGATCTGGCGACCGCTGCTCTTGAGCCGGCAGATAGTGGCATGGCCGCGATCATTCCCGGCGATTCCGAACATAGCGAATTAATTGCCCGGGTGAACTCAACGGATGAGTATGAACAAATGCCTCCATCTGAGACTGGAAAATCTCTATCAGAAGAGGAAAAGTCTCTGCTGAAAGCCTGGATCGATCAGGGAGCAGAATACACAGCTCACTGGTCATTTCGCTCGGTCGGCTCCGTTGAATTGCCAGATGCGTACGAGTCTGCACAGCCGCAGCATCCGATCGATGTCTTCGTGAAAACGCGACTGGAACGGGACGATCTAACGATGTCACCACCGGCTGACCGGGCCGTGCTCATTCGTCGGTTGTATCTCGATTTAGTGGGACTACCTCCCACTTACGCGGAAGTTCAGGATTTTGTTGCGGATGAGTCTCCTGGAGCTGTAGAACGCCTGGTTGATGAACTGCTCGCCTCACCTCATTTTGGTGAACGCTGGGGACGGCACTGGCTCGATCTGGCCCGCTATGCCGATAGTAACGGTTACCTTGGAGATGAACTGCGTCCTCAGGCGTACCGCTATCGCGATTGGGTCATCGACGCCATCAATCGCGACCTCCCCTACGATCGCTTCACAATTGAGCAGATTGCTGGTGACTTACTCGAAAACTCGACGATTTCCCAGAAAATTGCGACCGGGTTCCATGCCAATGCCATGGTCAATACGGAAGCCGGAGTCGATCGCGAAGCCGATCGTGTGATTCAGACAGTTGATCGCCTGAGCACAGTTGGCACGGCATGGTTGGGACTGACGATTGGCTGTGCGGAATGCCACACCCACAAATACGATCCGATTACTCACGCCGAGTTTTATCAGATGTACGCATTCTTTAATGGTCTCGAAGCAGACCGCCAGGTGATCAAGACATTACCCGCTCCCGTGGAAGATCCTCAGAAAAAAGCGGATCGACTGGCCAAAATGGAGGAACTGGCCACTCGGCTGAAAAGTACCCTCACAGAGAACACTTCCGGGGAAGAACAGATTCTTGAGCAAGCACTGAAAATACTTGCGATTCACCGTTCGGATCGAACGGAAACTCAAAAAGAAAGTCTGGATCACTGGCGTGACGATCTTGACAAACAGTCGCGGGAGTGGACTAATGAGTATGAAAAACTCGCTCAGAAGCAACCCAAACCGGTTGATGTGGTTGCATTGTCGATTCGGGAACGTTCTCAGCCGCGGGACACTTTCATTCATCATCGCGGAGATTTCCGTCAACCTGGTCCTCAAGTCGAACCGGGAACGCCCGCATTTTTGCCTCCCCTGCAACCTCGCGGTGAACGAGCCGACCGACTCGATCTGGCGCGATGGCTCGTCCGTGCTGATAACCCGCTGACTGCCCGTACTGCGGTGAATCATATCTGGCAACACCTGTTTGGACAGGGGCTGGTCGATACCGAAGACAATTTCGGTACGACTGGCAGCGAACCGTCCCATCCAGAATTACTCGACTGGCTCGCGACCAGTCTAATCGAAGAGGGCTGGAGTCGCAAAAAGCTGATTCGCCTGATTGTGACCTCTCAGACCTACCAACAGAGTTCTGCGTTCCGTACAGATTTGCATGAGGTCGATGCTCAGAATCGGTTACTTGGTCGGCAATCGCGGTTTCGTGTGGAAGCTGAAATTGTCCGCGATCTTGCTCTTTCCGTGGCTGATCTGCTCTATCCAAAAATCGGCGGTCCGAGCATCAAACCGCCTTTGAATTCCCGGATCACTCAAGTGAGTCGCAATCAGGAATGGAAAGTCAGTGCCGGTGCCGATAAATACCGTCGCGGTATGTATATTCAATTTCGCCGGGCAACTCCTTATCCAATGCTCACTACCTTCGATGCTCCTGCAACTACCAGTTCATGCCCAGAGAGAGAACGTTCGAATTCTCCGCTGCAGGCGTTAGCGATGCTGAACGATTCTGTGTTCTGGGAATGTGCTCAACAATTGGGTTTGCGGACGGCCGCACTGGGAGATGTGGCTTTACAGGAATGGTTGACGTATGCGGTTCGCACGGCTTTGTCACGCGACCCGAGCTCGGAGGAATTGGCCCGACTCGAAACGCTGACAGCCGAATTTGAATCACTGACACTAGAGCTTTCCGACGACCAAATCGACCAACTTCTGAAACTTGAATCTGACGGCAAGTCAGTGTCACAAGATGCCCCTTCGCCAACATCCACAAATGCTGCCAATCTCTCCCCGCGGCAACAGGTGGTGCGAATTCTGATCTGTCGCAGCCTGATCAACCTCGAACAATTTATCACACGGGAATAAGCATGTTCACACCCTCATTGGAAAACTCGGCCCGTTTGGCGCGAAGAGATTTCTTGCGCAATTCGCTATGGGGCATGGGGACAGCCACGTTAGCTCAACTACTTGCCCAAGATGGGGTTTCCCGAGCTGGAGAAGTTCCGACTGTCTCAGCTCAGGATC
Source organism: Rubinisphaera italica (assembly GCF_007859715.1). NCBI lineage: Bacteria > Pseudomonadati > Planctomycetota > Planctomycetia > Planctomycetales > Planctomycetaceae > Rubinisphaera > Rubinisphaera italica. Next base: position 1,761,187 of record NZ_SJPG01000001.1, on the reverse strand, counting down.
CTTTGCAAGTCCGCACGCCGCATTTTCCTCCCCGCGCTAAAAACTGCATTTACATTTATCTGGAAGGAGGCCCCAGCCAAATGGATCTTTACGATCCAAAACCGCAACTGAATAAACTGGATGGTCAGCCTTTGCCGGATTCATTTCTGGAAAACGTGCAGTTCGCGTTTCTGCAGAAAGAGTCTGCCCGGATTAAAGGAACCCCGCGCAAGTTTACTCAACATGGCGAGTCCGGAATGAACTTTTCGGACCTGCTTCCTCATCTGGCCACGTGTGCGGACGACCTGTGTATGGTCCGTTCCGTGCATAGCGATCAATTCAATCATGTTCCCGCCCAGTTATTGATGAACTGCGGCTCTGCCATTGCGGGAAGACCAAGTCTGGGGTCGTGGATGTCTTATGGATTGGGGAGCGAAGCGAACAATCTGCCCGCGTTTGTCTCACTGGTAACCACAGGACGCGGCATTCCCGGCGGTTCGGCCAGTTGGTCCAGTGGATTTCTTCCTTCCACTTATTCAGGAGTTCTGTTTGGAAATCAGGGGAGCACGGTCAGCAATCTCGAAACGCCGACCGGCATTTCCTCTGCTCTGCAGCGGGCGACAGTCAGGGGAATTAACGATCTCAATCAGATACGATTGCAGGACGTCGGCGATCCAGAACTGGCCAGTCGGATGCACAGCTACGAACTCGCTTTCCGACTGCAGTCATCTGCTCCCGAACTAGTCGATCTCTCAGGCGAATCCAAAGCAACACTCGATCGCTATGGTTTCGGACGGAAGGAACCAGAGATCTCCAGCAATCGTGGCGGGAAAGGATTGTTCGAAGCGTTTTCCTATAACTGTCTGCTTGCCCGCCGACTTGTTGAGCGAGGCGTGCGGATGGTGAATATCATCCATTCCTCTTGGGATCATCACTCCCGTCTCGATGCAGAATTGACTCACAATTCCCTCATGGTCGATCAGCCGATCGCAGCTCTCATTCAAGATCTCAAAGTTCATGGACTGCTGGATGATACCCTCGTGATCATCGGATCCGAATTCGGTAGAACTCCACTGGGAGAAAATCGTCCCGGCTTCAAAAAGGTAACCGGTCGCGATCATCATCCCTTTGCCTTCACTGTTCTCATGGCAGGCGGTGGCGTTAAACCGGGCACCACATACGGGGCAAGCGATGAGATCGGCTGGCATACGCTTGAGAATCCCGTTCACGTTCACGATTTGCACGCCACCATTCTGCATCTATTCGGGCTCGATCACACTCAGCTGACCTACCGGGTCCAGGGACGCGATTTCCGGCTCACCGATGTGCATGGCCACGTCGTGCATGATATTTTAGCTTGATCGAAACGGGTCGTTGAATCCGATCGTCCAGCATAGCCCGATCTCCGTAACTCCGCCTTGCCATCAAAATAGATTCACCGAGGAAATTCTATTCTCTGGAGCATTTTCAAAAATGAACTGCAGCGCAAGGCAGGAGCAAACTCCGTGTATTAAGCCATTTGATGTCCATGCGACTGCAGAAACCATTTGAAAATGATCTAATCGCCTTGTAGAACTACCTGTCCATTTTAAGTTTCAACAACATTCGGGGATGATCGGTGTAGAGTCTTTCTACCCCCATATCAAGCAGGCTCTCCATTGTTGATCGCTCATTGACCGTCCACGCTCCGAAATCTAAACCTGCTGTTTTAACCTTCTGAACTTTCTCAGTTGTGATCCCGCTTTGATGGAGTATGAGGGACTCGAAGCCTTGCTGCTTGGCGATACGTATATCCTCGTCAAAGTTCGTGTCGGCTCCCCGATCCCAAAAGACAGGGATTTCTGGGGCGAGCCTCTTTACCTCGATCATGTATTGCAGATTGCCGTCATTGAAGCCCACCCAAGACTCAGCGTTCAAACTTTTCACCAATGCCATTGCTTGAGCGACGCAGTCCATCTTGGGCTGTATTGAAACCCGAGTTCGGTTCTGCTTCATCACTAGTTTCAGCACGTCTTCCAGTAGCGGAATCTTCTGCATTGGACATTCATCAATCGTTTTATGCATCCGCTTGCGAAAGTCCGTGGCGACATCAACGCTCAGTAACTCGTTGTAGGTGGAATCAGGGATCATGAGGTTTTTATCGCCGACCCGTTTCGTTGTGCGGTCATGGATTACGACCAACTTGCCATCTTTTGTGGTAAAGATATCAAGTTCAATCCAGTCAGCTCCGATTTCGATGCCGCTCTCTAAAGCGGGTAGAGTGTTCTCAGGATACTCGCTGGAATTGCCTCGAGGGGCTGTCACACCGTTGTTTAGAAATGAGGATGATTCAAGTGAAGAGACTGGACCATCATCAGCAATGATCTGTGAATCAAAGCAGGCGATTACCATCAAGAGAGAAAAGACTCGAACTAAAACCATCACTTCTTTGCTTTCGTTGCTGTGAAACCAGATTCAATATCAGCATAAACAGATGAAATCATCTGGAATGTATTGAGGTAGAGATAATGAACATCCTACCGGCGTTCGTATATTTGACGATCCAGTACCGTGCTATTCAGACTCTTGATTTCGACACTCATTGCCCCGCCTCGTTTAACGGTCAACAGAATGTAACTATCTTCATCGGCGAGAATCTTTGAGTTTGGATCGGGGTACTGGTTGCCTTTTCCACTGAGTGATGTGTTGTAATAAGGGACCCCGTCCACCTCTGCTCGCTCGGCAAAATATCCAAACCCTGTGATGCAGCAGGTGCCTCGTAGAAACTGTTCGTGCCATTGCTTTTGGGCTTGGTTGCGTACGCTTGCGTTTCTCTCATTATAGAGCGTCACCACGTAGCCATGAGGTTGTTTCATCAGTTTCCTGTACCAATGAAACTGCTCTGAGTTCTCGTCAAAAGCATGACAGGTTTGCCACGTCGTCCCGAAGTCGGAGATGTGATTGAAGTCGAGTGCTACCAACCGCAGATCAAACTCAGTCAGGTCGAAGTGCCATTTCCATTCATCGTCAGGCAATTCGAAAAATCTTTTGAATGCTAAGGCATCCACATCGTAAGCAGATTCGGCTGGGGGTTTGCTTCCACGTGGTCGTATTTCTCGGTCGTGATTACCCAATGCAGGCATGAAGGGTGTTGAGCGGAATAGCTTAGGGTATTCTTCGATCAATTCTTCATAAGGCTTGATGCAGTCCTTCTCCCCTTCTCCACACTTATCCCACAGACGGGCAATGTTATCGCCAGCAGTCAGAAGCAAATGCACGTCATCATTTACGATGGCAGACAAGTCTGGCTTGCCTTGCCAATCGGCGACGACAGCTACACGCAGGATATCAGTGGGATACGCCTTGAACGTGGCATCGGCAGATCGCTGTTCTCCAGTACTGACTGAATAATGGTAGCTTGTGTCACGGTGCTTTAATGGAATTTCAACGTGATGTATCGTCGTCTCATCATCAATTCGTACCGTCTCACCGTATTCGACAGATAGACCGAAATGAACTACGGAATCGCCCGGTTCATCGCTCATCCAATTGACCACGATCTTGCTGGGATCGTTCGTTTTATGCGTCAGCCAGATACGGTCGATTTCCGCTGCCGCAATGAATTGTGATGAGAACAAGATTGGAAGCAGCATCAGGATAATTTTCATTGGAAATCTCATAAATGATTCTTAGCTGTTGCAGAAATTAAATTGGATAGCCAGTCAATAAGAAATATAGCAGTTTCATGGCGATTTAGTTTCTGCATTGTATTCGCCCATTCGATCTGGTTTGGGAAGATGATCTTGGAGGATAAACTTCGGTCGATCATGAGAGTTTACGAATGCGGCAATGTCTAATGCATCTTGTTCTACCAGGTTGGGATCCCCCAGCGGCATGGCAACCATTAGCCACGCTGCCAGCTTGTCGTCACGGGAAAGCCCCGCTCCGTTGTTGTAGGACTTCTGTCCCCATGTCGGCGGTCCTTCCTCAGTTCCCTGTCCCTGCTCGCCATGACAGTCCGCACATTTTTCAGCGTACAGTTTTTTACCACGATTTGAATTGGATATCTGAGGATCGAGTTTAATAGCGGGGACGTGGTGCGGTCCCAATGGCTTCTCTGGATTCATGCGAATGCGACTTCCGCTGGAAAGCCAAGTGATATAAGTCGTAACTGCCACAGAAACTTTGCTTCCATTTGGGGGGCGGACACCATTCATGCTCCGCATGAAGCAATTAAGGACTCGATCTTCAAGAGTAATCGCTCGATTCTCACGAGGCGACCACGCAGGGTACGCTGAGGCGATGTCCAGAAATGTCGCCGCCTTCGGGTCAGTTCCAGCATCCAGATGGCAAGAACTACAAGTGAGAGCATTGTTTACAAACGGCTTCGAAAGAGGATGTGCATTAGTGTTTTCAACGATCTCTCTTCCCAAGGCGACAACTTTTCCCAATTCACCATCAGGAAGAGGGGTTTGGCGACTCCAGAACAAACTTGCTTGGTTTTCATCTGAATATAAAAGTACGGAAGTGGTGGTAGCCGTTAAAATAAAAATCAGCGCTAATTGAATTATACGTATTTGACTTCTCATTGCATTTTCTTTCATCTGAAATCCTTGAGCCGACAATATTATTCTCCAAACTCCATTTCATGCGTTAGATTGGAAACGTACTGTGATATTAACTGAGATTCAAACAATGCGAAATCAGCAGAACGGGATTAGAAGTATTTGTGTGATTGGTAAATAGACTGATCACGCCTGACCCTGACACAATAAATTGACGTGAACCCTGTTATTCAAAGCGAGTTCATCCATGTACGAAAAGCGAATGCGGATTTATCTGGACGATCATTTGTCGATGATTGTTGGGGAAATGGAACTCATCGAACGCTGTCATCACAGCAATCTTCATTCAGAACTTGGTTCCTTCTTAAAACAATTCCTGTCCGATCTCCGATCGCAAAAGGAGATTGTTGAGAAGGTTTTCCAATGCTTGGACTATGAAGTGAGCATCCAAGGGCAGCTGAAACAGGGAGCGGCATGGCTCGCCGAGAAAATTGGACGACTCAAACTCAATGATTCACTTATGGAATATTCGGACCTGAGTCGGGTTGTAGAACTTGAAGCAATGATGGCTGTGGCACAAGAACGGATCGCTTTATGGGTAACGCTCAACTCACTGGGCATTGCTGATGTCCGCTTAAAGGATTTCGATTTCTCGTTGATCCTTTCCCAGTCCGAGTTGCAACTTGAGGAGTTGAAAGTTCATCACCATTCAGCGATCAAGAAGGCTTTTACTGGTAAACACTAAAGAGTGAAAACTACTCAATTGAGGATCGTTATTCTGACTCCAAATAATCGTGTCGCAAAATTGAATTTGAAAATGATTTTCAAATAGGTAGGAATCGGGAAGTCGTTATCCTGCAATAAAACAAATGCGATCTGACTTCAAGCCAGAAAAGAATGTGTCTGCCATGAAAGTAAACTGGACTGCACAGGAATTGGCGGAATTATGCAGAAGAGAATGTACTACATTAGTCTTCTGGAAATCACTTGGCATCGCTCTTTTATGGTCATTGTTAAATCTTGGGATCGTTTTTGTTGGTGGTCATATCATCAGATGGACTTTCAGAGTACATGAACTCTTCTCTTTTTTGTTCATACCAATTCCGATCATTTTGATCGTCGGATCGATTGCAGGATGGATTCACAATTCAGTGAGAATCAGAAAAATGGTTTATATCGTTTCTGGTCTTGCTTATCTTGCCGCAATACCCTTAATCCTTCTAGCAGTAATCATGGCAATGGGCTTTGCTTCAGTCCGCTAAGCAAAGAAATTGTCATAGCCAACTTGAATGATGTGGTTCGAGTTGTCCATCAAGAACCGCTGACTGGAATCGCCGCCGAATGATTTGATGTGATCATGAATCCAATGAATCGACTGTCAGTAATAGTTTCAACGACTTCACCTTGATCCAATCGACCTCCAACTTGAAAGGACCAGCCTCTTTGTCCCCAAGCAGGAAACCCAGAACAGAAACATTAGCTGGATTGAGTTCCTCCTTTGGAAAAGCTCTACCTCGCCATCCGTCTATGTGTTGTACGGTGCGTGGATAGGCCAGCCGAGTGCCCACTGCAGTTGAAACTGAGCTTCGTTATATTCGATCACAGCTTCCAGATAAGCTCGTCGGGCATCTTCCAAGGCTCGGACAGATTGCAGAACTTCCAACGGTAAGCCCTGTCCATCTCGAATTCGACTCAGGTTACGTTCGTAAGAATTCTGGGCGGACTCAATCGCTTTTTGTGTAATGCGAATTCGACCTGCTCGATGCAGAACTTGAGAATGGGCTTCTGAAACTTCCCGTGCAACCTGATCGAGGACGCGGACTTTACTGAATTTGGCTTGCTGATAACGAGATTCCTGCTCTCTGCGAGCGGCTCCTTCTCCAAAACCAAGATTTCGTACTTCCCACGAAAGCAGTGCGTCGAAATCTAATCGATTATCGATATTTTTAATGCTATTCCCCGGTCCCCCTCCGAAACCAGAAGTGCTGAATCCGAGTAGAATACTGGGGACAAAGGGAGCATATTTTTGACGTTTGTATTGCTCATTGGCTGCAGCAACGAGGGCCTGAGCTTCCTTGAGTTCAGGTCGATTCGAAAGCCCAGTGCTAATCAGGCAGCATTTCTCAGTCTCCAGAGAGACGAGATCAATCGGCAGGACCGTGACATCCATGGGCACAATCTGCTGGCAGGCATCGAGACTCAGTGCTTCTGCTAACCGAGCCGAGGCGACGTCCACCTTTTCCTGAGCCATCGCGACACGATTCTCAATCAACTGCAATTCCGTCTGCAGACGATCCGCATCCGCCTGTAATCCCTGGCCTGTGGCCGCAAAATCTTCTGTCAGTTTGGACAGACCGAGCGTTCGCTCCCGCGACTCCAGAACAATTCTTAAATCCTGCTCGGCTTCCAGAAGATTCAAATATGACAGTGAAACCCGCAGTAACTGTTCATTGACAACTCCATTGGCGGCATGACCTCGAGCCCAGGCCGTTTTTTCGGCAATTTCAGGTTGGAATAATGCATCTGCCATATGAAACTGAGCGACGATTCCCGGGCGGGGAGTTGTCCCTGCCCCAGTGGCTCCTGAACCTAAGCCAAACTGAAACGAGTTTCGATTCACATCGACAATCGCACCATTGCTGGCTTGATAATTACCATCATGATTGTCAAAGCTGAAACCTGGCTGAATTGAGGGCAGCCAGAGCACATTCGCTCGATCCAGTTGTGCGTAAGCTTCCTGAACTCGCCACTGGGCAAAACCGACTGCCGGATGCTGTCCGCTGACCATCGACAAAGCCGTGGGCAGATTCATTTGCATGTAGTTAGCAGATGATGTTTTCGAATGGCCGGTCAACTCCAGCTGACTCCCTTCTGTCACCTCAAGTGGGAGTGGAGCAGTAGCAGGAATTGTCTGAGCTGCAGTTTTGACGTGTGCTTTTTTACCAACGAGTTGAATCTGTTGTCGAAATTCGGATTCAGATTTTTCGTCCTCAGGCAGCTGAGCTTTCTCGATTCGTTCTAATCTGTAGATTTGACCGTTAATGGTAAGTGTTGCATCTTCAGTGATTGACGACTCAGGTTCTGCAGGATCCCGATGCCCGACAGGTTGAATTTCCATGACATTCGATTGAGTATGGTCAAGATTAATACTCGATTGGCCCCAGTTCGACTTAATGGATTTCGCAGGTCGAAGAGGATCGGCAGGAATTTTTTGTTCGACAGGAGTCTGGGCAAGTTGAGGTAACACAGCTTTCCCAACTGTCAAATATCGTGCATTCCCTGGAGCTTCTGCCTGATCGGCGAAATACGAAGTCTGAGCCGTTTGAGGAGCAGTAGGTCGATTTTCAATTTGATTGGACATCCACTGCTGCGAGCCTGCACAACCGGACAATCCAAAGAGGATTCCATTAATCAGCCAATAGGAGTAGGAGCGACTGCGCATGTACGACCATCCTTGGTGACGTTACGATATCATCGTTGTGCCCTTAATAGAATAAGAGCATTCTCCTGATTGTCATCGGCATGTCGGCTGAAACAGATATGCCGAAATTAATGATTGGACCGTTTTGAAGTTCTGATCATGTTGCTCGAAGCGATCAAAAGGATCGTTCCATTCAGGTAAAGTTTATCGATTGTGTCACTTGGGGCTCTTTAAATCCTCTTTCAGACAGGCCTTGCTTTTGTATTTAAGATGATCATTAAGTTATATTTCATGCTTCTCTATTTTGCCTGATCGGAAAGTGTCTCCTGGAATGTTTGAACTACATCGTCGATTATTTCACTGTGTCCTGATGCTGCAATTCTGCCTGCTTGCGGGATATGGTTGCACGGCCAGTCCGTCAGTTAGTCTGGATGAAGAACCTGCGAAGGCCATTTCCGTAAAAACTGTTGCGGTTATTCAGGAGGATGTTCCCCAAACTACCTTTCAACCTGCGACAGTGCATGCTTACTATCGTGCAGAAATTCGTGCGAAAATCAGTGGCTATGTCAAAGAGTTGAAAGTTGATATCGGAGATGTCGTTCAGGCTGGAAAGACGCTGGCTATCATTGATGTTCCAGAGATGGAAAAACAGCGGCTGATTCATCAGGCTCGCATCACACGAAACGAATCCGAAGAGGACCGGGCTTCCGCCGGTGTTCAACTGGCTCAGGCGAATGTCCAGTCGGCTGAAGCGAAACTGGAACAGGCAAAATCGGAAATGTCTCGGGCCGACGCGGCTCTGGCAGCGATCGAAGCGGAATTCAGTCGAACACAGGATCTTGTCGAAAGGCAATCCCTTGAAAGTCGCATGCTCGATGAAGTTCGTAAAAAGCGAGACTCGGAACGGGCCAATAAACAGGCGATGCAATCTGCCATAATTTCCGCAGAAGCGGACATTAATGTTGCCCGGGCGAAAACAACATCTGCTCAAGCCGATCTCAAAGCGGCACAGGCAGAGACCGAAATTGCCAGAAAGCAACTTGAAGAGTTAGATGTTCTGCTGGCCTATTCCAATTTGAAAGCTCCTTTTGCGGGTGTGGTCACACAGCGGACAGTTGATCCCGGCGATCTTGTTCGCGAAGGGAATGAAGTGGGTCAGGGGAAACCTCTGTTTGTGATCAGTCAGGTCGAAAAACTGAGAGTTCAGATTCCAATTCCCGAAGGCGACGCCGCTTTTGCCAGTCGAGGAGATACGGTCACATTGACATTTCCAAGCTTCTCCGGCGAAAAACCGATTGAACTGTCTCTCACAAGAGTCTCTGGCGATCTCGACCCCAGCACACGCACCATGTTGGTTGAAGCAGAGTTAGAGAATCAGGAGGGAAAATACCTGCCAGGGATGTTTGGCCAGGCTTCGATTTCTCTCAACACGAAAGTAGCCGCCAATATGCTGCCTGCCCGGGCGATTCGTTTTGATGAATCCGGCCAGGCTTATGTCTATGTGGTTGATGATAATCAACAGGTCACTGTGACAAACATTACTACGGGAATCGACAATGGCAACTTTATTGAAGTCCAGTCAGGTTTGGATGCTGGTCAGGTCGTGATCGATGCTCATCTCAAGCGATTCAAAACAGGGCAGAAAGTGGAGTTGATAGCAAATTGATGGAGAGATCCACAAACACAATCACTCGCTCTCATTGTCCTTCGCTCAATTAGAAATCACTGTTATGGGTCTGATCAACTTCTCTCTGAAGAATCGTTTTGCAGTTCTGGCTGGCTCGATTGCGCTCTGTCTACTCGGAGCTGCAGTGATTCCGGGAATTACGATCGATATTCTTCCCGATTTTAAGCAGCCGGTTGTGGTCAGCTTTTTTTCGTATCCTGGTTTGCCAACGCTCGATATGGAGAAGTCAGTCAGCTCACGTGTCGAACGTGCATTGACTCTAGCGGGGAAAATTGAACATCAGGAATCACGAACGATTCCCGGTGCTGCTGTCATCAAAGTGTTTTTCCAGCCGGGGGCCGACTCGAGTTCTGCGATGAACGATATCGTCAATCTCGAAGCCAGTGATATGTTTCACTTGCCTCCGGGGATTGAATGGCCGTTTACCCTGCGTAGTGAACCTGCAAATCTTCCCGTTGTTCTGGCAGCGATTTCCGGCGAAGGATTGAGCGAATCGGAATTGTACAGTATCGGCTATTATGCGGTGCGAAACAAAATGGGTGGCCTGAAAGGTGTGCAGATTCCGCATCCGTTTGGCGGTAAGTTTCGCCAGATGATGGTGTATGTCGATCCCGCCAAGCTGCAGGCTCACAACGTCAGTGCGAGAGATGTTGTTGAAGCGATGCAGAAATCGAATCTGGTACTTGCCGCGGGATCTGCTCGGATTGGAGGGACCGATTATCAGGTTCATCCTCGCAACACGTTGCCAACCGTCGAAGAGATTGAAGCGATTCCGATCACTATTCGCGGCGAGCGCCCCGTTTTTATCCGGGATGTTGGTCGTGTCGTTGACGATGCCGCTCTGCAATACAATATCGTTCGCGTGAATGGAAAACGTTCTGTCTATTGTCCTCTGCTGCGTGAACCGGGCGAAAATACGATTGAAGTTGTGAATCGAATCTACGACGGAATTGCTTCTGAGATCCCCAAGATGAAAGAACGAGGTGACATTCCTGAGGCGACCGATGTGACACTCGTCTCGGACCAGTCGCATTATATCCGCAATGCGATGTCGAATCTCTACAGCCAAATTGGACTGGGAGCATTACTGGTCGCCATAGTTGTGTTCTTGTTCCTGCGACGTTTTCTGCCCACGCTCGTTATTGTTTCGATTATTGTTCTTGCGATTCTAATCGGTGGACTCGGATTCGCCTTTACCGGCCAGACGATTAACGTCATGACACTTGGGGGAATCGCACTGGCAATTGGAACTGTGGTCGATGCAGGAATTGTTGTTGTTGAAAATGTGATTCGTCATCAAAGAATGGGAAAAACTCCGTTGCAGGCTGCTCGTGAAGGAACCGAAGAGGTTTCAGGTGCCATTCTTGCAGGAACTGTCACCACACTGGCGGTCTTTCTTCCCGCGGTTTTCCTTTCGGGTATGATCAAATATCTTTTCGAGCCACTCTCATTGGCTGCAACGTTCACCATAGGCGCCTCCTACTTCCTCGCCCTGACAGTCGTCCCGGCTTTCTGTGCTACATTTGTCCGGGAAAAAGTGCAGAGTTCGAAAGCGACTGAGGATTCAACAGAGGAATCTAAAGAAACAAAACCGGTTGGACTTTACGGACGTTCGCTGAACATTGCTTTGAAAGTTCCCGCATTCAGCGTTCTGGTCATTGTGCTTGTTGTCGGTTCTTCATTCCTGCTCTTGCCGCAAATCGGCTCGGAACTCTTTCCAGATGTTGATGCCGGTACTTTTGAAATTCGATTGAAGACTCTTCCAGGAACAGACCTGCTGAAAACCGAGGAACTGGTTGAGCGAATTGAAGAGACAATTCAGGAAATCATTCCCGAGAATGAGATTGAAACAATCATTAGCAATATCGGACTTCCTGTAGGCAAAGGAGCTGGCTTCTCGACAGTCCTCAGTTCAAATTCCGGCCCAGATACCGCTTACATGATTGTGAACCTCAAGCAGTCAGGTCGTCAGACCAGCACGCAAACCTATGTGAATCAACTCCGCGAGAAGCTGGCTGAAGAGTATCCCATGGAAGAATTTCTGTTTGTCTCGGGCGGCATCGTCAATATGGCATTGAATGAAGGAGTGCCAACACCAATCAGTGTGCAGGTATCCGCAGGAACATTGACACAATGCCGAGATGCGGCTGAGCGAATTGTAAATGTCGTGCAGAAGATTCCCGGCACCCGAGATGTCCAGATTGCACAATCGCTAGACTATCCTCAATTCGATGTGCAGGTTGATCGCACCCGGGCCAAATATCTGGGTGTCGATCAGGAACAGGTTGCACAAACCGTCTTGACGGCTCTCGGTTCCAGTGTTGGATACTCACCGACCATCTGGATTGATCCTAAATCGGGTGTCGACTTCTTTATGGGCGTGCAGTATGAAGATAACGAATTTCAATCACTCGATGAAATTCGCAATATCCCGCTTTCTCTGGAAACGCCCTCTGGACCGATTACGATCCCACTCTCGAATATCGCCACTGTCAAACGGGTCAACATCCCGGGGGAAATTGCTCATTACAATATTTCCCGCGTCAACGATGTGCACGTGAATGTTTCTGGACGCGATATTGGTTCGGTCGCGAAAGAAGTTGAACAAGCTTTGGCGGGAATGACATTTGAGAACGGTGTATCTACCACGATTCGTGGCCCCGTAGAAACGATGCAATCGGGGATGAGGCTACTCGGTATCGGACTGATCGTTGCAGGAGTCCTGGTCTATCTTGTCCTGATGGCTCAGTTCCGTTCGTTTGTCGATCCCCTGATCATCATGCTTGCTGTACCACTCGGACTGGGAGGCGTGCTAGTCATTTTGTTCCTGACTGACACATACATCAACATTCAGTCGCTGATGGGTACATTGATGATGATTGGAGTCGTCGTAAATAATTCAATTCTGCTAGTTGAATTTGCCAATAGACGCCGAAGTGAAGGACTCAGTCCCCGCGATGCCGCCCTCTCTGCGGCTCAAATCCGCCTGCGTCCTATTCTGATGACCTCGTTGACTCTCGTCGCATCCATGCTGCCACTCTCGTTTCAACTGGCCCCCGGCAATGAAGCGATGATTCCTCTAGCGCGAGCACTACTCGGTGGAATGATCGTCTCCACAGTATTGACATTAGTTCTTGTCCCATGTGTCTATTCATTGATTCATCGTCGCTCAAAATTGAAAACAAGCTAAACGGAATCGATCTGTTGTTTGATTCTTCGAGATTGTGCCCTGCTGTTTGTCACAACAATCTGGACTTTTCTGGACAAGTTCTCGTCACTGTGTCCGTAGTTGGAGTGGTATCACATTCACTCCTCAATTTTCATTTTGCTTGGGAATCTGTTATTTTCAATTCACTGCCATTTGCTGAGCCCGATCAATCAGCTCTTCCTCTCACTTCAACTCTCATTTCACAGGCTTCTCAAAAGTCTGACAATTTTGTTCTCGATTTATTTTAAGCCGTGCTTTCGTGCGGCAACTCTCGCCTCCCCTGCAGCGTTTTTATAACATTTGGTGTCCTAGCGACTGCAGAAACCATTTGAAATGGTCTATATTATGCGATCATCATTATACGATCATCGAAAGATGCTGCCCAACTCCGTGATGCAACCTCTGCTACAACATGGGAAATGGTATCCAGCAGATTGATCAATCTCATTAACAACGTAATTAAGGAGAGAAGCATGGTCTGTAATCACCTGAAGGAACTGTACCAACTGTGTGAGAAGAACCACTTAAAACTCGGCAGTACCGACCTGATCCGCGTCATCTGCAAACAATGCGAGCAGGAAGAAACCTGCCCGTCCGTCCTCATGGACGAATACGATCAACAGCATCCAGAGGAGCAAACTGAAAACAAATGATCAACCGCAGTTCCAGTATCGCAGGTTCCGAAAAGTCATTGACATGGCCATCGCGGATGAGCTGTTGAATGCAGATCGCCAGAACACGTAAGGTGCAAAAACTGTGCAGGAAGTTACATGCGAATACAGGCTCATCGATTAGGAACTGCAACGTGTTCGTTTTAAGACACGCAAACAATCGAATACCACCATCCGGTCACTCGGAATGACTTTATAGAATATTGGTAATAGTCCATGCCATATTCACCTCAGGCAGGAGGTAAATCGAGATGCTTTTTTAACAAACATGATAAACTTATTGAGGCACTCCAGCTTGATCGTTTCAATAAACCGCTCGTAGCGACCATTCAGACTCGGCGAAGCTATTGGTAACGGATTCGTATTCATGCCCGCCTCTTCGACATTTTCACGAAACTTTTTTTGTATTGCATGACTCGATTGTGGATGAGGATCCTGGTCTCCTCGGTTAACTTCTTGGTTTGCCTGCACATCCATGCTGAATTCGATGTGTAGGTCGATTCCGTCACGATCGCCTCACGAGTTTGCAGATTCAGAAACACTATCACCTGCATTCATTGACTAATGTCAATCATTGAAAAGAAACCATCTGATGTACAAGCATTTTCAATACCGGGACGCTTTCGTAGCGGTTGCTCTCATCGCCATCAGTGCGATTCCCCTATTCGCTCAAGACCACGGAACAATACCTGCAGATCATGCCTGGGTATTCGATTCCATTGTTTCTGAAGATCTATTGCAGAGAGGTGGTCAGGTTCGGCAAGCCGCTGGCGTTCAGGGCAAGTCGACTGTCTTGTATGGCCGTACCCTGCTCGAAGTACAAAACTCTGACACACTGATTCACAGTACAAAGCCATTCACGCTGTTGGTGTGGTTCAACCCTTATCATCTCGATCGAGGTCAGCAAATGATCGTGGCAAAGAATCGCTACTCGCTGGGCGAACGTGAATGGGGCTTGATGTTGGACCGTGATCAAAAGTTGCGACTCTATGTCCATCAAAGTGGCTGGAAGACTCTGCAGACAGACGCCGCCTTGAAGCCGGGGCTTTGGCATCAGGCTGGACTCGTGTTTCAGACCGACAAGGTTGAACTATGGCTGAATGGAACACGCGTCGGAGAGGTCAATCTTACACAGCCGATTCCTCAGACTGAAGCTCCGCTTACATTTGGCGGCGTCAACGACAATGGACGGATTTGGCAAAACTTCTGGGGGGCTCTGGATGAAGCACGGCTTTTCCGGCGTGCCTTAACGGCACCTGAAATGGGCTCTCTCTATAGCCCGGTCGACGCAACGCATTCGATTCCTGATTTCGCCAAGCCCGTTTCGCTCTGGAATGATGCCCAACCGTTGCCCGTCGCCGCCGACATTCAGGTTCTCAATGATGTTTCGTTTCGCGTGATCAAGAAATGGGATCACCAGGCAGATGGCTACACCTTCTTGCACGGTGTCGGACTCGGCTGGCACAAAGACAAGCTCTACGCCTCATTCGGGCACAACAAGGGATCAGAAAATACGGTCACCGAAGAAGCCCAATACCGGGTCAGTGACGATCAGGGCCGAACCTGGAGCGAGCTGCGTGTGATTGATCAAGGCGGAGATGAGAATCTTGCGGTGAGCCATGGCGTCTTTCTTTCGCACGCTGGGAAGCTGTGGGCCTTCCATGGTGCCTACTACGACAAAATGAAAAATATTCATACGCGGGCTTACTCACTCGATGAAAACACCGGCGAATGGATTAAGCATGGCATTGTCGTCGAGAATGGATTCTGGCCAATGAACCAGCCGGTGCGGATGGACAATGGCAACTGGGTCATGCCTGGAATTTCCGCGGGGCCATATACCAATGACAGTCTGTTTCCAGCCGCGGTCGCGATCAGTCATGGTGATGATTTCACCAACTGGGACTATGTTGAGATCCCGGCAGATGAAGGCATCAGTCGCATGTGGGGCGAATCTGCATTATTTATTGATGGGGCACGAATCTTCAATATCGCCCGCTACGGAGGCGGCGCTTCGGCGTTGCTCGCTACGAGCGGAGACGCTGGGCG
Source organism: Rubinisphaera italica (assembly GCF_007859715.1). NCBI lineage: Bacteria > Pseudomonadati > Planctomycetota > Planctomycetia > Planctomycetales > Planctomycetaceae > Rubinisphaera > Rubinisphaera italica. Next base: position 1,745,628 of record NZ_SJPG01000001.1, on the reverse strand, counting down.
GACGTGGACTCCTTCAAAAATCAGCAACCTGCCGATGGCGACCTCGAAGCCTGCAGCTGGCACGCTCAGCAATGGGCAACACTTTCTGATCTGTACTACCGCCAAAAACAACGGAGGGAAACGTACGCCTTTGACGATCGCCGTGACGGCTCCCGGTGAAAATATTTTTCGCAAAGTGTTCGTGATTCGCCGATCTCGACATCCCGACAATCCTGGAGAGTCGGCAGACAGTCTCAGTCTTTCTTATCCCTGCGCGATCGAGCATGCAGGCCATCTCTATGTAGGGTACTCGAATAATGGAGGCCGACGCGGTAACCTCAACAGTGCCGAAATGGCGATTATCCCGCTGGCTGCCATACAGATCAGATAGTTCATTTCATCAGCAAATACTCGCGTCTCAAACTGCTGTTATCAAAACCACTCGCAAACAAGAAACGGAGAAACAACATGCCGGTCCATCTTGTTCAACACAGCCGCCGTCAGTTTCTCAAGACGGTCGGAGCTGGGATTGTTGTCTGTTCTTCTCCGTCGTTCGCCAACGCGCGACCAGCCGTGGATGGCGATCTCGTGTACCTCCTGAACGACACACACATTGGCGAGAAGCAGCCTTCCGACTCTCCCGTCCCCAGCCATTTACGACAAGTCGTAACCGAGTTGGTTGATCGTAAGACACAACCGAGTTGTGTCCTGATCAACGGCGACTTAGCGTTGAAAGATGGACAACCGGGTGATTATCAGCATTTCGCGAAGCTACTGCGTCCGCTACATGAAGCTCAGATTGAAACACATCTCACGCTCGGAAATCACGACAATCGGGAGGCATTCTATTCCATTCTGGAAGATGAACGCCCAGCCGATCCCCCGGTTGAGTCACGTCATATTTCGGTGGTACAGACTCCCAAGGCTAACTTCTTTTTGCTCGATTCCTTGAAGGAAACCATGATCACCCAAGGAGCCATCGGCGGCGACCAGTTATCCTGGCTTGCCCAGGCATTGGATGCCCATGCGACAAAACCAGCTCTGATAGTTGCCCATCACAATCCACGTCTGGGAGGCGATCCGTTACACTTTCCGGGAGGACTGATCGACTCTCAGCCGCTTTGGAATATTCTGTCTGCACGCTCCCATGTGAAGGCTTATATTCACGGACATATTCACGATCGAAGCATCTTTAAGCATCAGGGCATTCACATCCTTAACACTCCAGCGACCTCTTATGTTGGGAACCCCGCAACCTCCACAACCGGCTGGACAACCGCCCGGCTTTCCAACGAGGGCGTAACCTTGACAACACATACCACCGATCCCCAGCATTCCTGGAACGGGGAAACTAAGATACTGCAATGGCGAGGCTGAGGCCTATGACTCTCAGCCCCGTGAATGTGCCAAATACCTGGTCGAAATAACGTAAAATGTCATCAAAGGCTTCAGCTAAACAAGCGCGGAGACAGTCTCCACAACGACCGCTGGTGTTACACTGAGAGGAGTGACGTACCTCGGTGAATAATCTACCATTCAGAAAGAAAAATAATCTTTGCAAAAACTGGAAAACAATATGCAGAGTGTGGTACTGGTTTTGATTTCACTCAGCCAACTGATTGGCTTGGCTTTCTGCTCAAACATCATGGCTGCCGAGGGAGCCCGACCTAATATTGTGCTGGTGATGGCTGATGATCTGGGTTGGTCTGACATTGGTTGTTATGGAGGCGAGATTCGCACACCCAATATCGATTCGTTGGCAAAAGATGGGCTGCGTTTCACCCAGTTCTACAACAACTCGGTCTGTGGCCCAACACGTGCCTCGTTATTAACTGGATTATACTGCCAACAGACAGGTCATCGGGGCGATCACTGGAATCAACCCAAGGACTACACAAAGTGCGTGTTAGTATCCGAACTTCTGCAACAGGCTGGATATCGCACGATGATGACTGGCAAGTGGCAGGGGCGAGACTCGGCACTCGATCGTGGATTTGATCGATTTTTTGGTCCGATGTGCCAAGGGAAGATTAGTTATTTTCATGAAGTCGAAAAAAACCCGTTTTATCTCGACCGTCAGCGATTTGCCCTGCCTAATGATTTTTATCTCACTGAAGCGATCAACGATCATGCTCTGCAGTTTTTGAAAGAAGCGGTCGTGAAAGAGGAACCTTTCTTCCTCTACGTGGCTCATATCGCACCCCATTGGCCACTTCACGCTCACGAACAAGACATCGCAGCATATCGTCAACAATACCAAGAACAGGGCTGGGATGAATGGCGATTGCGCCGTTTCGACTTACAACGAAAAAAACAAATCGTGCCACTTCAGTGGAAACTCTCACCACGACCTGCCAGCGTGTGGGATTGGAAGACCGATCCGAATCAGGTCTGGCAGTCGGAACGTATGGCCGCATACGCTGCTCAAGTTCAAGGCATTGACCAGGGGATTGGTCAACTCCTCAAGGTGCTCAAGGAAACGGGGCAAGAGGATAATACCCTGTTCCTATTTCTCTCCGACAACGGCGCTGCCCCAGACGGAGGAGTCGGACCTTCCAAAAATGGTTTCGGATTTGCGCCGAACCAGCCAAACAATCGCTGGCGAAAAGATAACGTGTCGATTCGGCCAGGCAGTAGCCCACAAAATCCGCCTGGTCCCCATGATACGTTTGCCGCATACGGGCTGGCATGGGCCAACCTCAGCAATACCCCTCTGCGTGGCACGAAGCTCACGGGTTACGAGGGAGGCATTCGCACGCCCTTAATCGCCAAATGGCCGAAAGTGATCGGAGGTGGGCTGCAGACCACACAAGTGGGACATGTGATTGACATCATGGCAACGTGTCTGAACATCGCTGATGTCGAATACCCAACAGAGTTTCAATCTCGCAAGCCATTGCCGCTGGAGGGCAAGAGTTTGTTGCCGGTTTTCCAGGGAGAAAATCGTCAGGGACACAAAGCTCTGTGCTGGAGCGTTCCAAATAATCATGCCATCCGTATGGGGAAATGGAAAGCGATTCGTTCCCGAAAAGATGGTGAGTGGCAGCTCTATGATCTTGAAGCCGACGGCACGGAGACGGTCGATCTTGCGAAGAGTGAGCCGCAACGTGTCCAAGACCTGGTTCGACATTTTGAGGAATGGCAAAAGCGTGTGGGAGACAAACAATGAAGACTCGCTCCCCCGATGACTGCAGGATTCTAACGAAGGAGAGATGTGGGATCGATCTCGATTGATATTGTAGAAACACCAGCTCGAGTGCAGTTGAGTATCTGACAAATTATACCGTGTTCCAAATGAAAACCGGAGAAATTCAACAATTTGCAAGAACACTGGTTCGTGCCAGAGATATAACGGAAAACAATCAAACCCGGGTGGCGGGGGCGCTCTCGAAGAGAAGCCCCCGAATCGTTGATCTTTCGGGGGCTTCCGCTGAAGCGGAGCGCCCCCGCCACCCCGGAAGACCTTTTCAAGATGTATAAGGAAATCCGGTTTCCAATTGAAACAGGGTTTAGAATGCTGGCTTACTCGTTTCTTCCTGGAGATCACTATGATTCGTTACATTCTGATATTGGTCGTATGTCTTACCCCAACGGCAGCCTTTGCCGCTGAGACTGAGCAGCCTAATGTCCTCTTCATCGTCATGGATGATCTCAATGACTGGGTCGGCTGCCTGGGAGGTCATCCTCAGTCACTGACACCAAATCTGAATCGGCTGGCCGAGACAGGCATACTTTTTTCAAACGCCCATTGCGCGGCTCCCGCCTGCAACCCGTCTCGGACAGCTATCTTCACGGGGCGTTCGCCACATCGTAGCGGCTTGTATGACAACCGTCAGAAGATGCGAGAAGTCCTTCCTGATGCCGAGATCATGCCCCGAACTTTCTCTCGTCATGGGTACCATTCTGCCGGATCCGGCAAGCTGTTACACTACTTCATAGATGCACCGTCCTGGGACGATTATTTTCCCGAAGCGAAATTGGAGAACCCCTTTCCACGTACCCTCTACCCGGAAAATCGCCCGTTAAACCTCCCTCGGGGCGGACCGTGGCAATATGTGGAGACCGACTGGGGAGCGCTCGATGCGACCGACGAAGAATATGGGGGCGATTCTCTTGTCGCAGAATGGATCTCCAGGCAACTCGCAGTCCAGCGAAAAAAGCCGTTCTTCCTGTCCTGCGGCATCTATCGACCACATGAGCCCTGGTTCGTGCCCAAGAAGTATTTTGAACCCTTTCCGTTGGGTTCGATACAGTCTCCCAAAGGTTACAAGCTAGACGATTTAGAAGACCTGCCTCCTGAGGGCAAACGTCGAGGTCCAAACCGTTATTTTGCTCACATACAGAAAAATGGCCAGTGGAATCAGGCAATCCAGGGTTACCTGGCGTCGATTCACTTCGCGGACGCCATGCTTGGAAAGGTAATCCAGGCTCTCGATGAGAGCCCACATGCCAGCAACACGATTGTCGTGCTGTGGTCGGATCACGGATGGCATCTGGGCGAAAAACAACACTGGCAAAAGTTCACGGGCTGGCGCGTGTGCACACGGGTCCCTCTCATCATCCGTGTTCCCAAGGGATGTCCCGGGCTTCCTGCTGGCTCGATACCTGCAGTCTGTTCGCAGCCCGTCAACTTACTGAGTCTGTTTCCGACGTTGCTGGAGCTTTGTGGCCTACCCGCGGAGTCTGAGCATGACGGTCCCACTCTGGTTCCCTTGTTGCGCGATCCCAAGTCCGAATGGCCTCACGTTTCCATCACATACCTCGCAGATCCTGGCAGTTACGCCGTCAGTGGAGATCGTTGGCGACTCATCCATTATGCCAACGGTGATGAGGAACTCTATGACATTCAATCTGACCCACATGAGTGGAAGAATCTTGCTCAAGACACTATTCATGCTGAGACGCTAGCGGAGTTGCGAGCATATGCCCCCCGAACTTTCGCTCCCAAACGCACTCCTACTGAAAACTAAAGGCCTATCGCCACAGCGTTGATCACTTTCAATGCCGATAAATCAATAAAGATTCGATAATGGTCGCGGTCGCGGATGATTTTTTGAGATTCGTGTTGTTGGTGGTTGCCCTACCCTTCACTGCGATCACTTACGATGGGGACCATACTGGATCGATGTCTGTTGCAATGATCCACAAACTCACAAACTAAATGATCCACATACTGCTTTCCAAATACGATGAACCTATTCAAGCACTCGTATTTGATCGTTTGAAAAAAAGCGACCATACCGACTTTTCCTGAAAAGTAGCGAAAGTACAGTGGTCGACTAGTAAAGGCAGCCTAGACTATTAGGCTAAGCTAAAATCGTGCACCGTAGTTAACTACGATGTGAAGTCAGTCAAGGTCTACATTACGCTTGGTTACTTACGATTCCTTTCAGCATTTTAATTAATAACGTCTCATCCACTCCATGCAATCTCACTTTAACTCCGAATATCCGTCTGTCGAACATCTTCGAGCACGAGCCAGGTCGCGGATGCCAGCTTTTGCCTACGACTATCTCACAGCCGGGTGTTTTACGGAGATCAACTTAGCGCGGAACAAAAGCGACATTCGCAATGTGCAGCTCAAGCCTTGGTATCTGCGTGATTTCGATGGAGCCGATCAAAGAACCGAGCTGTTCGGCGAAACGTATGATGCCCCATTTGGAGTCGCGCCCGTGGGTTTACAAGGGCTGATGTGGCCCAAAGCGTGCGAGTATCTGGCTCAGTCTGCTGTTGACCACAATATCCCATTCACGCTGTCCACCGTCAGTACCGCCAGCATCGAAGAAATCGGAAAGATCACCAACGGCAAGTTCTGGTTTCAGCTGTACCATCCAGCAGAGGACTTACTGCGCGACAAACTGCTGGAAAGAGCATGGGAGGCGGGCTGCCGCACACTGGTGATTCTAGCAGATACACCAACTTTCGCTTATCGTCCAAAAGAGATCCGAAATGGCCTTTCGATTCCTCCGAGGATGACTCCTCGTAACATCGTTCAGATGTTCATGAGTCCAACTTGGGCAATGGGGCAATTAATCGCCGGCAAGCCTGAGTTTCAAACGATGAAACCCTATATTCCCAAAGGTTTAAACATGAAGCACCTGGGCTTGTTTATGAACAAGACCTTTTCGGGGCGACTAACTGAAGCCAAGATCGCACAGATCCGTGAAAAGTGGCAGGGCAACTTAATCGTGAAAGGAATCGTCAATCCAGATGACGCAGAGATCGCCGTCAAACATGGTTTGGAGGGATTGATCGTTTCCAATCACGGTGGTCGACAGCTTGATCGAGGACAATCAACCATCGTTCCTTTGTACAAGCTCGCTCCGGAGTTCGGCAGCAAGTTGAAAATGATGATCGATGGTGGAATGTACTCGGGAGCTGATATCGCAGCGAGCCTGGCATGTGGGGCTGACTTTGCGTTCATGGGACGCACTCCGATGTTTGGCGTGTGTGCCCTCGGCAGATACGGTGGTCATCACACTTTTGAAATGCTCAAGAAGCAACTGCAACAGGTGATGGAACAGGTTGGTTGTGCAAGAGTAGGTGACTTATGTGACCATCTGATTGCTGAAAGCGTCCCCATCTGACTCTCCACATCCTGGCCAATAACATCATGGGCGAACTGAGCGTCGTGTAGGGTGTTAACAGAGCACCAACTTATCAGGCAACTCATCGAATACAGATCTTCATGAAGGAAAATACGTGCATTGGTTTTGAGGTTACTGTATTGTCTGTGCCGTCAGTCTCAAAAAATAACTTGGAAACGAACTATAGCCAGCAACTGTTATGCGTGACTTTCCGTTGAGAAAGCGGAACGAGGAATGAACGACATCGACATAACAATCCGCTTGATATTTCTTGCACACGTTGCAGCCACACTCTATATGACAGGGCTGATTTGGTTTGTCCAGATCGTGCATTACCCATTGCTGGCTGCGACTGGCCGTGCAGAGTTTTCGGCATACGAGAAACGGCACATGTCGCTGACAACTTGGGTCGTGATGCCTCCAATGCTCGTTGAGATCGCCACAGCCGTTCTACTGTTCTGGTTTCGTCCGGCTGATGTGGCGAGTTGGCAAGTGTGGTCCGGGGTCATTCTGCTCGCGATAATCTGGCTTTCGACAGCGTTTCTTCAAGTCCCCTGTCACGAAAAGCTGGCAAATGGCTTTAATGCCGAAGTCCAACAGCGTTTGGTTGCAACGAACTGGATAAGAACCATCGCCTGGACACTGCGTGGTCTATTGGTATTGGGCATGATGTGGAACACATGGGCGGTGACATAATGGTGAATACCGATTATTTTTCATACAGGTCCTTACCTGCCAAAATCTCTGGAATCTCAAATCCATTTTCAGTGTTTCGTTTGCGATTCTTAATCGACTGGGCTACTGGTTCAGCGACCTTTCCATTGCATTCTGAAATTCGGGATCAGTCAGACCATTCTCCCCAAGTGCGTGCAGCACCGCTTCGGGATACGGTTTAGGGCGAATGAGCAGTTTACATCCCTCCCAGCGGAGATTGGAAAACCTGGGCACTTCTCCTTGCCATTGGCCGAGAGTTTTGTTTGTGGGAAGTACTTTGTCTGCCGGTCGGAAAGTGAGATTAGTAATCCCATATCAATCCCAGAGCGTCGTACCGTCTTCGGTAACGAAATCACTCACACTAAGTTCAACACGATGCTTGCCTGCCCTCTCCAAGGGCACGATGGCGGCGTATTGTGAAGCCTATTCTCGATTATGGAAGCGTGCCTGTCTCGTGTGCTGGGTGTCACTCAGAAATGGAATTAGTTAACCATTTTACGAGGTTGGCGTTCTTTGAGGAAGTTTTTCCGTTCAACACAATCCAATTCCAGGATTCTAAAAAAAACACTTTGATTTTGCAAAGAAGGTATAGCATGTCGGAGTTAGACATCGATAGGAGTGGCGAGTACACTTTAGTGCTGTCAAAATGAGTTAATTTCACCTGCAACCCAACAGGATTTCTAATGAGTGATCGAATCGTAATGCGTACCGGAGAGTCTCTTGTCGCTGGCGGACCTCCGTTTACAGCTGCCGAACCGGAAGTTGTCATCGGCGAATTAGACGGGCCCGTCGGAACGGCGATTGCCACATTGACGGGTGATCAATCGGTCGGCCACTCGAAGGTCTTTGCAATTCTCGACACGGATATTCAAGTACGGCCAGTGACTTTAATGGTGAGCAAAGTGACCGTGAAGAGCTCAGCCTACACGAATATCTTAATGGGGACCGTGCAAGCGGCGATTGCCAACGGGGTGCTCGACGCAGTTCGATCCGGTGACATTCCCAAGGAAAAAGCCAACGATCTGGGCATCGTCTGCTCGGTTTGGCTCAATCCTGGAGCCGCGACCGACGAGAACCTCGATCACAAGGCTCTTTTCGAAATTCATCGCAAGGCGATGGCACAGGCCATTCATAAAGCCATGCATAACGAACCGTCCATCGACTGGCTACTTGAGAATCAGGACAAAATTACACACAAGTACTATCAAAGGGGACTCGATGGAACTCTATAGCAGACTGGGACAATCCTCATGTTGTTTCAACATATTCCATATGTTGTCGTTTGCTCGACTACTGCAGTTGACTTTAACGGCTATAAACAGTGAGTGTGTGAACGAAATAGAAAATCATTATGGTTGAGATAAACGAGCTTAAACCGAACACATTCTTTATTGAAGTGTCAGGTGCAGGACTTCCGGAAGTGGATGGACTCTTCGTCCCCTCAACGGCTCCGCCAGCCAAATCGGAATCGGGAACGATATCAAGTCTCGGTTATTGGAATGGCAAAATGGCTTGGGATCGAGCCGATGGCCAAAGTGCTAGAAGCCCCGCCCTGTCGTATTCCAACAGCTACCAATCATGGAGAATCTGCCGTCTGGATGGCCATCTCGCATACGACATGACCTGCGAAGATGATTTACCGCCTACCGACAGGGAATGGCACGTTTACAAAAAAGGAGTCGCACCTGCTCCGAAGGTCGTGATCCATCACTACGATCCCCGGCAGCCTTGTCCCGAACCCAACGTTGTCTTTGTTCTAGGAGGTCCTGGAGCTGGAAAAGGAACGATGTGCGAACTGGCCGAATCGCAACTTGGGTGGACGCATCTTTCGACTGGAAATTTACTTCGAGCTGAACTCGAAAAAGGAGGCGAAACCGCCACAACCATCGAAGAATTTCTTGCTGCTGGAAAGTTAGTTCCAAATGAAATTACAGTGACTCTGCTCAAGAACGCGATGGAAAACATTACGAGAACGACAGGCAAGAATAATTTTTTACTCGATGGATTCCCGCGATCCATGGATAATTTGGAAGGATGGTACAAGATATTCGGTCGAGAAACTGAACTCCCTAAGATGTTGTACTATGAGTGTCCTTTTGCAGTTCTCGAAAAGCGTGTTCTTGGCCGCGCGAAGTTTACAGGGAGAATCGACGATAATGCTCAGAGCCTGAAGCAGAGATTCGAGACGTTCAAAGCCGACACATTGCCGACAGTCGAGTATTTCAAAAGTAAAGATAAGTGTGTGGAAATCGACACCAGTCAAGATCGACAAACCGTCTATTCCCTCGTCCAGAGCAGCCTGGCTGAGTTCACCAATAGTGATTTTGCTACCAAACCGCTCACCCAGAGAGCGGAGATGCTTCTCGGCCTGCGACCTTTTCCCAACTAATTGATGAGCAGGATGAACTGCTTAACATCGAAACGGAAAAAGACAGTGCGTGAGTCTTCGAGAGTAAGTCAGTTCTTTCCCCAAGTACAGCAATTTTCAATAAAAGGTTGAAACTGTTGGCGATCCTCATCCCTGCTATTTCTCACGACATTCTGGAGATTATTGACGAGTTTCCGACATGGGGGACAAGAAAGATCTTTCGGCTCCGAAAAACTCGTCACCTGATTCAGACGAATTCCGGACTGCAAGCTAACTTCTCATTCCATATCTCAATTAGGAACTGGCTTGTTTCTCAGGAATCCTAGTCAAACGGGATATTGGTAGGGCCGGGTTTAGTCTTCTTTTTTTGGAAACAGGTCGATTCCCATTTGCAAATGTGATCACTCTGGTTGCGATTCGCTTCTTACTGGCAGTTTGTCGGGCATACTCGAGTTGCTACGCAATATTCTCACCCGAGGCTTCAACGGTTTCTCGGAACCGTTTTGTGTATTATGTCTCTCGATCATGAATGAGGATCAAGGGACGCTTCTCACGATCGCGACACGAGCTTGCGAATTCAAAATCACTATCACATACAGATCGCGCATTCCCTGTGCGATCTGCGATTTGACTGAAAAGAAGTCGCTGGCCCACAGCGTTTCCGACGTCGGTTAATACTCTGTCCATGAATCGGAAGATCGTGATCTGTCACACTTCACAGAGCGGTTTTTAGCAGCGGGATTTCCTGGGTCAGTTGAATGAGAGTGACACTCGGTCGACCATCGGCTTAGACTTATTCCTGGTCGTATCTGTCAGCCTCATCTCGAATCCAAATCCATAACCGGACGATAGATTGGTCAGATCGAGTTTCGCAGGAGTTTTGTCCACATGTTTAGACAAACCTTGGCTGTAGTCATAGGTTTCGTTGACTTCCATCCAGTCGGTCCACTCATCGAGTTTCCCATCGTTGTTCGTGTCGACACCTACTCGTGTTTCGACTTTCTCAACCCAAGGACCGGGGCTCGTATAATCCGTGCTCTGCTGAGTAAATAAATAGAACTTTCCTTCCGCAAAACCAATATCTGGGTCTGGGTGTCCGTTGCCGATCTTATCACACCAGGTGAAAGGTTTATCGATGCTGGGACTTGTAAACCAGCCAACACTCATCGTATTTCCACCCACAGGGTCGTAGTCACCAAACAGGTAGTATTGTGTACCGATACAGATCGCGGCCCAATCGCCATAAGCCTCCTGCTCCGGTTCGTGCACGTGGTACTCTCCAATGTTGGTATCCCAGTCCGGGTGTTGCAGCCAGTGTGGATGTTTGTAAGTGGCAATCTTGCCGGTATCTTTGGTTCGATTATCCACGGCGGGATCCAGGAACTTCCAATCCTTAATTCCATCATCGCTGACGGCGTGTCCGGCCAAGGGCGAGTCCCATGATCGTTTACTGGCATTGATCGGGCTCCAGTCCTCGTAGATCACATGAAAGCGACCCTGCTTGTCGCGAATGAATCCAGCGTCGGAGCCATGTGACGGATCCTTGACCGCAATTCCCATATTCTTGCCCGGCTTTCCATCGGTCAGGTCCTCATCAATATATAAGTGTGGATCCTGATCGTTGGGGTAGTCATAGTAGATATAGACCTTGCCATCTTTTTCTTCAGCGCTAGTCACCCAACGAGAGAAGCCTTCGGTCACTGCCCCGTGATGAACCCAGTTGATCATATCCCGACTTTGCCAGGCGTGATAACCTCCAAGGCCCTTCTTCAATCCACCTGGCGCGTCGAACTGACCCGGCCACGGCGTCGTTTGCAACTTCACTTCGAAGCCATCGAGTGTCGCTGGTTCAGATTTAAACGCCTTGTTACGCTTGCCTCCATAACGACCGAATACCCAGTAGTTGTTTGAGCCGATGACAAGAAAGACAGGTGCGTCTGCGAGATTCTGAGGACCAAGGTTCTCAACGGGATTCCAGTTCTGCCAAACAGGCGACTGTTCAAATACGATCGACTTCGCATGGCGTTTTTGGTCGAATCGTCGGAGCTTACTGGTGAAAGCCGCAACTTTGTCGTTCGGAACCACCAAGCCGTCTTTGATTTCGAGATGGGATTGCTCGGACATTGCCGCAGTCCAATCGTCCTGTGAATCAATCACCCAGTTGTCCTCAGCCCAGGCTGAAGTTGTAAGGACCAGTGCAAGTAAGGCAAGAATGCAAGGCGTTATTTTCTTCTGTTTCATATCGAAATCCTGTCTGTATTCTTAGTCTTGAACTTAATCGCGAGTAGGCATCGTGACACCAGCAGGCAGGTACTTTACGTCTCGATCATTCTTCACTTTTTCACCGGGAGTGCAGCGACCGTTTTGCACCTGTTCTTCTAACAGTATCAATAACTCTTTGACCTTCGCTGGATGATCGTTTACAAGATTCACCATCTCCGAGTGGTCATCTGAGAGGTTATACAACTGCATGGGCGGCAAGCCCTTCTTCTTTGCATCGCCTTCTCGCGGAGCACTCCAACCGCCGCTTCCGCTCGATAGACACAGCTTCCATGGTCCCTGCCGGATCGCGAAAGAACCGCCGATTGAATGACTTATCAGTGTGTCTCGACCTGAGCTTGCTTCGCCCTGAAATACGGGTAGCAAGCTGTAACCATCTTCACCGCCAAGCGATTGTTTCTCTTGTCCGGTAATCGCTTCCAGTGTCGCATACACGTCGGTCAGGCAGGCCATTGCTTCGGTCTTGCGACCTTCCTCAATCTCACCCGGCCAACGCACGATAAAGGGCACACGGTGCCCACCCTCGTAAATGTCCGCCTTATGTCCTCGATACTTTCCGCTCGGATCGTGCCCATTTTCTATAAGCAGAGGAAAGTTCGCTTCTGGCGAGCAGCCATTATCGCTGGTGAAGATCACAAGCGTATTCTCGTCCAACCCGACTTCTTTCACCGTATGCAAAAGCTGGCCCATGAGATCGTCGAGCTGCATCACGAAGTCTGCATAGGGATTCAAGCCGCTGGCGTCTTTGTAGGGCGGTACCGGGACGATTGGTGTATGTGGGGCGGGTAGTGCCAGATACAGGAAGAATGGTTTGCCTTCCTTAGCGAGCTCGGCTTGCGACTTTACATAGTCTATTGACTTGTCAAACAGATGCGGCAGCACTTCAGGAATATTGAAATCCGAACCGATTGGCCCTTTGCGATACCATCCATAACGATCCTCTGCTTTAGTCACTCCTTCCTCGCGATCTGGTTGTGCTGTGATTTGTCCGGTATCTACCCAGACATAGGGAGGCATGTCCAATGAACCACAGTGCCCGTAGTATTGGTTGAATCCGTTGATGTCAGGACCGTTCTTCACCGATTTAGTGAAGTCGATTTTCTTTCCGGTCATATGCCAATCCCAACCGAGGTGCCATTTGCCAATCATTGCGGTGTGATAACTGGCTTTCCGCATCATGTGACCGAGCGTCGGACGGTCCTCCGGGATCAGGTGTGAACTGGTTCCGCTGAGAACACCTTTAGCAAGTCGCGATCTCCAGTTGTACCTTCCTGTCAGCAACCCGTATCGCGTCGGCGTGCAGACAGAACTCGGGGTGTGCGCATCCAGAAAAGTGAGCCCCTCATTCGCCATCTTTTGAAAATGTGGTGTCTTGATCTTACAGTCTGGATTCGTTGGCGAGATGTCGCCGATTCCCAAATCATCCGCCATAATTAAAATGACGTTTGGCTTCGCGGCGAAGCAACAATCGACATCCAATACTGCCAGTAGTGAGCAGACAAAAGTCGTAGAGGCGATGACTCGGACGAAAGTCTTTGATTTGTTCATTAAGTAAATCCAGTCTGTAATGGACAACGCGGAGTCAGGAAGTCCCTTCAGTTTACCTGCTAAAGTCACCATTTGCGATGATTATGGCCAAGCCACACTCCTTTCAAACGATTTCACATGCCCTGCGAAATACGCTTGTTCCCGATCTATTCTAAAGTGAGCGTCTCGAATGCTTGCGGCTCTTTGCGATATGGAGGCAGACGGTCTCGCCTCATGTGGCTGCGATGTTGATTGGAATCATCGACGAACTCGCTTACCGATCAATCAAGAATAGGCATGCTGAAGAGAATAAAATTGTTCACAACTACCATGCATGATCAACTCGTCTTGAAAAGAGAGTTGATCCACGGACATCCAGATTTGAACTTGGACTAAAAACATATGGCACAGTTTGTGTCCTTATGAATGTTTACTTTTCAGTCCTCTACTGTTCTATTTCTGATGCTCTCAACGTCACCTCGACAAGGTTATCTTCCAAAATCGCGTGGCCCCCCGTGATGGAGACTCCGATTCGATCTCGCTGGCTCTCATACCTGTTCCTAACGACAACCGGCGTGCCTACCGGTTGATCAACCTTGATCCCAATGCTACCGTAGTTTGAGATGTGGTTGTCTGTTGCAGTGACACTCGATTTAGTGGTCTGCACCGCGTGCCGCCAGCCAGAAACCGTGTTGCCGATGAATACAATATCGGAACCTGGCAACCCCCACACGGCAAACTGCGGCGGTCCGCCCTCGCGAAGTGCGGGGCAATCAAACGTATTGTTCGTCACGCGAATGATTCCCTCCGTGCGGATGCCCGCTACACCGCTGCCGCGGAATGTGTTGTCTGAGAAGTTCGCCTCGGCTCCCTGAAAGACCATCACGAGCGGAGGTAGCCCTGCAGGCCGTGAGAGTTCATTACCCGACAGCCAAACTTTCCAGCCGGAGTGAATACCGATAGCCACCTTTTCGTTGTCGAAAACACGGTTGTTAAGCACGTATGCACTGCCAGAATCCGTTTCATCAAATCCGATTCCTACTGCTTTGTTCTTCGAACACTCATTACCAACAATCATCGGCCGTGCATTGTGCTTACAACCGATACCTGCCATCGCGTTCTTGCGGCAACGATTATTGCGAAGCATTGGCTGGCACTCATCCTCGCAGCCAATGCCTGCCATATCGTTCTCAAAGCAGTCGTTGTCTTCGACGACAGGTCGTGTGTCTGCTCCGGTGCGAATGCCGATACCTGCACGGCGATTGTGAAAGCAACTGTTACCCCGAACGATCGGCTGAGCCCCTTCGCTGATACCGATCCCGGCTCGAATATTTTCGTAGCAGACATTCCTGATAACCAGTGGACTGGAACCATCATGGCCAATACCGGCAAAAAAATTCTGGAAGCAGACGTTCGCTTCGATCGTTGCCGTGGAACCGTGCATCGAACCGATGCCACCTCCCATATTCCGATAACATATATTCTGCACCACAAGAGGCGAGCAGCGTTTGCCGTCAGTTCCCTGGATCGCGATACCAGAATATCCGATGTGGTGCACAATATTGTGCTTGATAACACAGGTGACGCCAATCACGCTAATCCCAGCCGTGCCGGGTTGGCCGATGTGCTCATGAGACTGCTCGTTACCTTGCGTCGCGTGATGCTTGTTCCACTCGGAATCGTCGTAGGCTCCGACATTAGTCACGGTGAACCCATCGAGCGTAGAGCCTTCAGCCATCGCCACGCCTGGCCCATCCCCTTGCACTCCTCCGCCGTCGATGATTGTCACCTCAGCCCGCTTCAAACCGAGTTTGCCTTTCTGGTCGTCGCCCTCGCTACGTAGTGTCACGCGGTCTTTCAGCCGAAGCCGTTCGTGATATGTCCCCGCCTTGACAAACACGGTGTCGCCTGTCTCTGCCGCGTCGATTGCTGACTGAATTGTTTTATAGTTTTCAGGAACCCGGATCTCTTTTGCTGAGACGCTCTGCGAAGACACCAATAAAAACACGACAACGAGGCTGTGACGAATCATTCTATTTGGTTTCCTGTACGATTACTCAGATAAGGTGACATCAACGACTCTACTAAAACATATGCCTTTGTTTCCAACACTATCTGAAATAATCTCGTCAGCGATCTTCATAAATAGCAACGTCCTGAACAGAATACGATATAATCAAGGATTTTTCTATTGTAAAGTAGAAGCCTTCAACCATTCAGAATCCCGGCCGATCTCAACGACTCACATTCAACACCGCCTTCCTCTCACACGACTTCACCAATCGCCCGACATAAGACTTCACTTCAATCTCATCCATTATCAGCTTATCGAATTCATCAGGCTCCTCTCGAACAGGCGGTAGATGATTGCCAAGCATCCTTGATTCCACTCGGCTGTATATTCGTCTCCGCGTGGACGACCGGAGTGGTAACGATTAGTCAGTTGGACGTTGAGTGACAGCGGATTGATTGACGAGTCCTGATGATGGGTAAAGGACAACACGCTCGCCTTCTTCGAGTCCTTGGAGCACCTGGGCCTGGACACCATTATTGCGGCCGATCTCGACCTTTCGCTGAGTCGCGAAGCCGTCCTTGACGACGAACACTGCCCAGCTCGCTCCGTCACGGAACAGGGCGCTGGAAGGGACAGTCAGGGCATTATCGTCTTCCCATACCACGATGCGTGTCTCGACGCGGAAACCATGCCCCAGGCCAGTCTGTTTCAAGAAGGGATCTGTGAAACGGACGATCGCATTAACACGCTGCTCCTCAACGCCAAGGGCAGAGTATTTGGTGAAGCCCCAAGGCTCGACGTGCTTGACCACACCTTTGAGGGGATTGATTCCGCCCCAGTCCTCGACGATGACCCGTTGCCCCCGGGTGACTTGTACGGCATCAGTAGAAAGCAGTTCGACGACGATTTCCAGGTCGTTCTCGATGTTGCCGATCTCCAGTATCGGGGTGCCAACTGAAAGGGTTGTTTCACTCCGCTGGAGAACCCGTAATACTTGCCCCGATATTGGTGCGTAAACTAAAGCCTCACCTTCTGCAAGTTCGCTTGAATATGTCGGGAGTGTCTGTTGGTTGAAGCTAATCAGCCGTGCTCTTACGTTAGCCAGTTCGGCTTTACGGATGCCGATCGTCGCTTCGGCAGTTTGCACCGTTGTATCAGCGGCCCGTTCGGCTCGGACAGCCTGGTCCAGTTCCGTTTGAGTTATGGCATCACGCGATTTAAGCTGCCGCGCACGGTCGAGTTCGCTGCTCGCCAGTTCCTTGTCAGCGATCGCCTTGTTCAGTTCCGCCTGGGCTGCGCGGAGCGATGCTTCGGCCGCGGACACAGCTGCGCGGGCCTGTTCACGACTGCGCGAGTCGAGAGCATCGGGATTGCTCGGCATCATGTGAGCCACAATGCTCTCGCCGACTGTCACATGATCGCCTGGTTCCACATCCACCCTCAGCATTCGGCCTGCAAAAGGGGTCGAGACCACATATGTGTTGTGAACCCGCGTCCGTCCTTCCTCGTCGATCGTGTCAACCATTGGGCTGTACGATACCACACCGGTATCCACCATCATCGGCTGTGGCTGGAACGCGATGAACAGACCGGTGCCGATCAGAACAACGACAATCAGAGTTAGAACGTATCGGGATCGTTTAAGGGCCATCGATTTACTCGCGCGTCTTGAGTGCAGAAATGAGGTCGGCTCGGTCCATATCGCGTTTGACCAGCCAACCGGAGACCATGGCTGCTGCCACGACGGACATAGCCGCCTCGCCATAGCACTTCAGGTCTAAAGTTGCGGGGATCTGATAGAGGTCGGTGCTGAAACCTTTTGCAACGACGAACGTGAGCCAGTATCCCAACATTGCACCAATCGGCAATGCCAAAAACGTGACTAAAGCTAACTCGCCGAGCAACACGAAGGCCGTTTCCCCTTTGGTGAAGCCGATCACACGCAGGCTCGCAAGGTCGCGTGCTCTCTCGGCATAGGCAATACTGGCCGCGTTATACACAATGCCGAATGTGATAACTGCAGCGATCAACGCCATCACATATCGAATCGCCCCCGCACCACTGTCGATTATCCGTTGAAATGCCGCTCGACCGTCTTCTTTAAGACTAACGCCAGCCACAGACGGCATATTCTTGAGTTTGCGATAGATCTCACTACTGCGAACAGCGTCGATCCGCAGGTATGCGCCTGAGACCCGGTTCGGCTCGCGGAGGACTTGATTGAGCGTCTCCAAGTCCATGTACGCAGGTGATCCGAGCAGTGTTTGTGCGACTCCCGCCACAGGGACAGTAAGAGTTGGGCGACGGCCCTCACGGACCTCAACAGTCAGCAGTTCGCCAGGCTGGATGTCGAGGATGTTTGCCAATGACTGGGCCAGGATCATACCATCCTTACGCATCTCGATTGTAGAACTGTCGCTGTCGAGAGCGCGATAGAGTCGCGCCGAAGGCACCAGTCCATTGACCGCACCGCGGTGAGTCTTGACACCATTTCGCATGACTACGGAGACATTGCGGACAGGCTCGACTTCAATGACACCGGGCATCCGACGCAGTTCCAACACCACCTTGTTCGACATTGCTTCATTGAAGGTCACCGTTACGTCACTGCGATCGACGACACTGAAGGACAAATCCACGGTATGATCAAAGCTCGACATGATGGAGATCATTGACACCGACAAAGCCATGCCAGCGGCAATCCCCAGTATAGCGCCTGCCATCCTGCCAGCATGCCTGGTCACTCGTCGGAGCACCATTCGGCTCGGTTGGTCGAGCACGGAGTTCAGCGCCCGGCCGATACGTCGGGTGCGACTGTAGTCGGGCGGAACGGGGGGCCGCATGGCGGTGGCAGGGGTCAGGACGAATACTCTCCGCAGCACCACAAGCCCACCCACCGAGGCCGTAAGCACACTCACAGCGAATCCCATTACGAATGAAGACGGATTCACTCGGAACACCAGGAAAGGAAACTTGTAGTACTCGACGTAAAGCCCTGTCATCGCGCGACCTGAAGCCACACCCATCAGGCATCCCGCCAACGCCCCTCCCAGTGAAATTGCCAGGATCAGTTTGAAGTAATGGCAGCCGACTTCCAGGTCGGTGTAGCCAAACGCCTTTAGCAAACCGATCTGATTTCTTTCCGCTTGCACCATTCGTGAGACAACGATGTAGAGTAAAAAGGCCGCGACTGCCAGGAAGACGGGCGGTACTCCTGTGCTCGATGCACGTAGCCCTGTAATCTCTTCACTGATAAAGCGGTTGGAGGTTTGGTCCTCCCGGCCGTAGGCACCCAGTCCACCATAGGGCTCCAATATGCGGTCGACAGCGTTGATAATCGCTGCCTTGTCCGCGTCACGTCCTAGAGATAAGAGTGCCTCGTTAAATGCACCATCCATATCGTAGGCGGCTTCCAAAGCGGTGCGGCTCATCCAGATTACCCCAAAACGGCTGTCATCGGGCACCAGTTCGCCGGGAGCCGTGGTGTAAAGGAACTCCGGCGACTGTGCCAAACCAACGATGCGAAATGACCGCCTGGCACCGTTCATTGTTGCCGAGAGTGTGTCCCCTGGTTGAAGACTATGGGCAAGTGCAAAACTTCGTAATAGTAGTATCTCGTCCTCACGTCGGCTGTCCAACTTACGCCCATCGGTCAGGTAGACATCGTTGAGCCGCGGTTCACGATAGTCGGGCAATGAAACTGCCTGGGCCTGCACGGGAAGATCGCGTGCCACAATGTCCACAAGTGCGTGACCAGTCACGCGGCCTTCGACTGACGCGACGCCCGGAATGGCAGCGAGGTCGTCGACCAGCCGTTCCGGAGCGCGGGTGACAGGTGCAAAAACCTCCGCGAAGCGATGTCGCTCGTAATAGGCACGGCGAGTCTCGTCGAGCGAGGCAACCAGCCCTGTCATCATCACGAGCATCAGCACGCCCACGGCAAGAACCAAGCCGATGGCGACGGCTTGCCCCTTGATCCGCCACAGGTCACGCAGCAGTTTCAGGTCGAGCGGACTCACAAGTACCTCACCATTCGACTTCCTCTGGGGAAACAGGATGCTCATGAACTTCGATATCACGGATGCCGCCGTCGGCAAAGTGAATCACTCGGTTAGCCATGGCGGCAGTCGCGGCGGCGTGCGTCACGATCAATACCGTAGCTCCTAGCTGCTCGTTCACGTCTTTCAGTACGCGGAGTACGGCCCTCCCCGTTTTGCTGTCGAGTGCCCCGGTCGGCTCGTCGCAGAAGAGCACACTCGGTTGCTTCGCCACCGCACGGGCAATGGCCACTCTCTGTTGCTCGCCACCAGAAAGCTGAGCAGGAAAATGGTCAGTCCGCTCCTTCAAGCCGACCAACGCTAGTGCTGTGTCGGCATCCAGGGGATCACGGGCAATCTCAGTTACCAGTTCGACGTTCTCCCGAGCCGTCAGGCTGGGCATCAAGTTGTAGAACTGAAACACAAATCCGACATGTTCGCGACGGTAAAATGTGAGCTGTTTGTCGTTCATTGCAGTCAGGTCCTGGTCGAGGAACAGAGCCTTCCCATCGGTCGGCCGGTCCAGCCCGCCAATGATGTTTAGCAGCGTGGACTTTCCACTTCCAGAGGGGCCAAGCAACACGACGATCTCGCCGGACGGAATCTCCAAGTCGACACCCCGCAGCGCGTGTACGGCTACCAGTCCCGTGCCGTACACTTTTGTAAGACCTTGTGTCGTGAACACCGGGGTTGAGGGAATGTCAGGAGTTCCTTTTTCAAGAGTTTTATATACAATAAACAAAGTGTACCGCTAATGTCGTCAGCATGTCGAGCGTCGGTATGGCACGTCCTGATGTTCATCGATGCTGCTTCACTCGGTCGATGCCTGATGTATTAATCCACAAACTCACCAACCAAATGATCCAGGTGCTGTTTCCCAAACGCGATAAACTTGTTCAAGCACGCGTATTTAATCGTCTGAATAAAGCGTTCGCAGCGGCCATTGTGATTGGGGCTCGCTTTGGGCAAAGGATTCGTTTGGATCCCTTTATCGACCAGCTTCGCGGTGAACTCTTTCGTAAACTTTGTACCCATATCGTGCAACACGATATCGGGTTTGAGGCACGTTGAGCCGTTTCTTCGATGAACAACTCCGTCTGTTTTTCAACCCAGGCGGAGTTCGGATGCAGCGTCTATTCCGTCACGATAACTTCACGCGTCGAGACACAGTTCCAGTCCAGCATGTAAATATCAGGCAGCCCTAAGGCTAATTCTATCCATGAGGAAGTAACTTCTGGCAGAAAATAGAAGAAATCGATATAAGTGGAGTAGAAAGTTAATTCTTCAACATTGGCAGGACAAATGGATTCGCTCGCTCAAAACCTGGCAGTTGACCTCGGAGTATTGAAGGTCCTGACAGGCATTATTGCAGCTTTGGTCCTCGGGACTGTTGTGCGATTGTCATTACTAGTCGGCAAAGATACAGAGACCCGTCAGAAAAAAGTTGGTAGTTTGATTGCCTGGTGGGTGTTGGCAATGGTCTTTACGATTGCATCCCTTCTGGGAACGTCAGCAATAATTATATTGATCGGTGTGATCAGTTTCATGGGGTTGCGTGAGTTTCTGGAAATTACCGATTCTCGATTTCATGAAAAACCTTTGCAGACGATTGCATTTCTGGCGCTTCCTGTCCATTACCTGTTTATCCTGTTGAAATGGTATGAAGCTTTCTGGATATTCATTCCCTCGATTATTTTTTTGCTGTTGCCGATCCGTTTAATCCTGGCTGGTCACACCGAAGGATACATTGAGAAAGCTTCGATGGCGACATGGGGTCTGTTTCTGACGGTCTATGGTTTTTCTCATTCTGGTTTGTTGCTGTCACTTCCTGAGGAAATTAATCCATCCGGAGGCCCAATCGGGCTCTTCTTGTTTCTGGTCATCTTGACGGAAGTCAACGATATTGCCCAAGCCCTGTGGGGAAGAAAATTTGGCCGTACCAAAGTTGTCCCCAATGTCTCGCCCAACAAAAGTTGGGAAGGACTGCTCCTCGGAATGCTTACAACAGTCATCATAGCGATTGTGTTAGCCCCCTTGATTACGCCATTGGCTGGAGAGGCTCGTTCTGCGTTCGAACTCAGTTTTGGGACTGCATTAATATTGCCTGCAGCCGCAGGACTCTTGATAGCGACCGGAGGCTTCTTTGGTGATCTCAACATGTCAGCCGTTAAACGTGATTTGGGAATTAAAGATGCCGGGCACTTAATTCCTGGTCAGGGGGGCATACTCGACCGAATCGATAGTCTGACTTATACTGCACCACTCTTCTTTTACTTTGTTTATTTTACGTATCGGTGATAATCGTCAGAAGGGATCAGTGTGTGCGAAAAATCATCAGATCGAAACCAGGACCGAACGACCTCCCTGCTGACAATTCCGAATATTCTATGCTTCATCCGCTTAATCGGTTCACCGGCATTACTGGGGATTGCCTGGCATCAGGATCAAATGCTCTTCCTGTGGACTTTTCTAGGGCTGTTTTTGACCGATTGGTTCGATGGAAAATTAGCGATCTTGCTCAATCAGAAGTCGGTCTATGGAGCCCGCCTGGACAGTTACGCTGATGTGTCTCTCTATGCATCGGTACTCCTGGGTATCGGCTGGCTCAAATGGGAGATAATCCAGCAAGAAGTCGTATGGATTGCGTTAGGTGTCAGCAGTTATTTCTTGACGTGTACAGTGGGGCTAATCAAATACGGTCGCATCCCCAGCTATCATACAAGAGCAGCGAAAATTTGCTGGATGTTGGCAGGACTAGCGATCGTCTCACTATTGATGAATTGGCCAATCTGGCTCTCTCGTCTGGTGATCATTGGAATTATTTATACCAATCTGGAAACTGTCACGATGACGATCGTTTTGCCGGAATGGACGAATGACCTGCGAACTCTGGCAGCAGCGTTTCGAATGAAGAGAAAAATGGATGCTGAAAATGAAACTGAATTTCATAGCGAATAGTAGTTCACTTATCTTTGAGTTCAGTTTTCTCCGGATAAGTTTTCCAGTATTGGCTGGAAACCCAACGAATCAACACTGGGAATAACCCCATTAAAACCAGAGCCAGAAGTAATTTTGGTGACAATATTGCTGAAGCACCTTGTTGAATGACTTCCTTCAGGGTAGGAATTTGCGTTCCCGCGAAGACGAAGACCATTGTCGAGGGAATGATACCGAGTTGTGTTGGCCACCAGAAGGAGAAGGTTGAGAGAGAAGTTGCTCCGCAGGCATAGTTGGTGAATGTGTAAGGCGAATGCATTAGACGCAGTGCGAGCAGATAAAATGCACCATTCTTTTCGAAAGCCTGGTCGAGTTTCTGCATTACAAACACTAATCGAGATCGTAAAGCATCCCGCAGAAGAGTTCGGCTGATGAGAAATGTCACGATGGCTGCCGCCGTCAATGCGCAGTCGGCGATTATGACCGCTTGCCAGAATCCGAATAACCAACCGTAAATTACCGATTTCCCTCCGGTACCTGGAATGATCGAGAGTAAAAAATAGCTGAGCAGTCCGATTACAAATCCCAGGATCGGTTTTGCCATGAGGAACGTGCGGATATGGATTTCGTAAGTAAGCAGAATTTTAAACAGCCCGTAGCGGCGAAAAAGCAACCCAGCAGCAGTGATTAAGAACGTGAGTATGAGAAATGTCAGAATTTTGCTTTTCATGTCTGCTCGTAAAATCGCATGCCAGGACGAGGAAACGAATGACGACTGACCGGTTCGAATCGATCATGTTCATGAAAGTAGATGTAGTGGGTAATTTGAATCATCCGCGAGTCGACTCGCAGTAAATTCAATGAGTTCTTTTCTTTTTCACGGCCACGTCCGCGGTAAGATGTCGTGGTTCCGCTTTGCACAATGATAATTCCTCGATCACGATTTCGACCGGCATAGAGATCAAGCGTATTGCCTATATATGCTCGATGCAGGTGCCCTCCCATGATCATATCAACTTTGAGATCGACAAATATGTCAATCGCCCTTTTGGCTTTCGGCATCGTCGAATCCCGTTCGTAATCGGGAGCGGGGGCAAAATGGTGATGAGCGACGACAATTTTCAAGGTCTTCTCCGGAAGATCGATAAAGGCCTGTTTGCAGAAGTCCAGTTGCTCAGGAAAAATACGCCCGTTTGAGATGGACGATTTCGGAGCTGTAGAATTCAAGGCAACAATAGTTGCCCCTTCCAACTCAACTGTGTAATCGAGCCGATCTTCGATAATTTCCCGATAATTCCTGAGAGGATCGTTCAGCCGTTCCACGACACGGTAAAGCGGCACATCATGGTTCCCGGGAACCACAATTTTAGGTACGTCAGGTAGCCGATCCAGAAACTCTTTCGCCTGAATGAACTGTTCCTGCGTGGCACGCTGAGTAAAGTCACCGCTGACGACAATGCTGTCGAGTTGCAGTTCTGCCGCCAGTCGCTGAACAGCTTCACCAACTCTCGGTAAATACGGAGGACCAAAATGGAGGTCAGAGCAATGCAGAATGTGAAGCATAAGCGAGTTCTCGATCTGCGGAATCGTTTAAGATGCTAACGTGGAATATCAACAGATATAGCAGAACGAATGAACTCGAACGTGTCAAATACTTGTCAAGATTCCAGCAAAGACACAGCCCTGCTGTCTGTCATAACATTCTGATATTTTCTGTCCGGGTTCCCGGCACGTCGAGAGGTTATTATTGTCACAACGATGAGGCTTAAACCCTTGCTTTCAAGCGAAACCTTCAGGTTCTTCAAATTCAAATTTGTGTGTTCGATTAAATGACAAACGTGAATTGAAAATCTCAGAAATCGCCTAAAACATATTTTTGGCATTCCCTTCTTAGTTGTGTGCGAAATGACTTCAGTCCGACGTTCACAACCATGAGCCCACCGGCTTTAGCCGCTGGTAATTCAGTTTGATCGTGACTGCTAACTCGATCGAATGCAGTCTTCAGCGAATCGGTCCCGATTCCCAGCCCCCTGCTGGTCTCTCAATGAGATGGTCAGTTGTCGTGTATGTTGATCGATACCAAGAAAGAGCATGGTGGTACTGATGTAAAAAAGCGTGATTGTGATTCCCCAGCCGTAGGAAAATCACAATTTCCATTCCAAGCAACTCTTTCATCGATATCAACGGGGGCACGTCACATTACTGGAAAGGGGAATACCAAAAAGTTAGCAATCACTGCCTGCATACATATTTTCGTGATGACTTTGAACTCCTTGATAAAGAGCAAGCCGACATGGAATCAAAATCTCCTATCCCCATGACAATCTCTGCCCCCTATTATATCCAGCTTTTTCATCAGTTGCCTAAGAAAGCAATCCTTTGACAACCTGAGCACCATCAACTCCTGTGAGCTTGAGATCGAGACCCTGATATTTCACGGAAAAGCGATTATGGTCGATGCCCAGACAGTGCAGAACACTGGCATTTAAATCGTTAATATGCACCGGATCTCTCACAATATTATAGCAATAATCATCAGTCTCTCCGTAATCAATGC
The DNA here is from genome assembly GCF_007859715.1 of Rubinisphaera italica. Classification (NCBI taxonomy): domain Bacteria; kingdom Pseudomonadati; phylum Planctomycetota; class Planctomycetia; order Planctomycetales; family Planctomycetaceae; genus Rubinisphaera; species Rubinisphaera italica. The sequence goes on along the minus strand of NZ_SJPG01000001.1, from coordinate 1,720,628 downwards.
CCGGCTTAAATCCGCCACCGGCAACCCAGGTTGAGAAACAGCGACCGTGGTGGTCACGGCCGTGATTATCATTCGTCAGTTTTCCCTGACTATAAATTGTTCGACCGAATTCACCACCGAAGATGACAACCGTATCGTCTAATAACCCACGTTGTTTTAAATCTTTGACGAGGGCGGCTGCGGGCTGATCCACCTTGTCACAATTATTGCGGATTGCTTTGGGGAGATTCCCATGCTGATCCCAACCACGTTGAAAGAGCTGAATGAAGGGCACGCCGCGTTCTGCCATCCGACGTGCTAAAATGCAATTCGCCGCGAACGTTCCCTTTTTCTCTGAATCGGGACCGTACATCTCAAAAGTCGCTTTCGTTTCTCCACTCAAGTCCATCAAACCCGGGACCGAAGTTTGCATCCGGTACGCCATTTCGTATTGCGCAATGCGTGCTTCTATTTCCGGGTCTCCCGAAATCTGGGATTTTTCGGCATTAATCTTTGCCAGTCCATCCAGCATTTTACGACGCAGTCCTCTGTCCAATCCTTTGGGGTCAGAGAGATACAAAACGGGATCACCAGCGCTACGAAACTGAACTCCCTGATGTCGTGAGGGCAAGTTGCCGCTGCTCCAGAGCCGTGAATAAAGTGCCTGCCCTGGTGCATTGCCAACGGATATCATCACCACATATGCGGGCAGTTCTTTGTTAGGACTGCCTAGTCCATAACTCAACCACGCCCCGAAACTGGGGCGTCCCAACTGTTGTGTCCCCGTATTAATGTAGGTAATCGCAGGATCATGATTGATGGCTTCGGTATTCATGGTACGAATAATAGAAATGTCATCTGCGATGGAAGCCGTGTGTGGCAGGATGTCTCCATTAATCCAGGTTCCCCGTTCGCCGTAGCGTTTAAAATTGAACATCGGTGCGACACAGGGAAACGATTTTTGTCCACTGGTCATTCCCGTGATTCGTTGTCCATTTCGAATTGAATCTGGCAGTTCCTGCCCATGAATTTTCTTCAACTCAGGCTTGTAATCAAAAAGGTCAATATGACTGGGACCACCAGCCATGAAAAGATAAATCACCCGTTTCGCTTTGGGTGCAAAATGAGGTAAACCGAGTGCCCCTCGTTGATCCGAATAGGACTGGTTGGCAGCGGAGAGTTTGGGGACGTCCCCCAACAATGATGCCAGTGCCGCCGCCCCCAGACATCCACGGGAGCGTGACAATAATTGTCGACGCGTTAACTGTCGCTGATATTCTTCCAGAGGATTCATTGCGTTTTACTCGTGAGTTAAAGTTTCGTCTAAATTGAGAATCATGTTGGCCACGACCGTCCAGGCAGCCAGTTGAGAGACATTCAGATTTTTATCGCGGGGCGACTCACCGACGTTGAGCAGTTCTTCAGCCGCCTGAGGATTGGCCTGATAGTGTTTTAGACTTTCTTCATAAGTATCAATAAGCACTGAGCTTTCTGTTGATCGGGGTTCTCTGGCCGTTGCCAGTAAAAAGGCATAACCAACCTGTTCGGCACTGGTTGCACCTCCCTCTTTCAGCATTCGCTCAGCAAGGTGACGTGCCGCTTCTACATATTGGACATCGTTCATTGTGACTAACGCCTGGAGAGGCGTATTCGTGCGGGGTCGCCGGATCGTACACTTTTCCCGTGTCGGTGCATCAAAGATCTGCATCGACGGAGGGGGTGCAGATCGTTTCCAGTAGGTGTATAGACTGCGGCGATACAGTTTTTCGCCGTGATCCTGAACGAATTTAGGATTTCCACTCAAACCGACTTCTTTCCAGAGCCCGGGCGGCTGATACGGTTTTACTCCCGGGCCTCCCATTTTTGTGTTAAGCAATCCACTGATAAGGAGCGCGCTATCGCGTATCATTTCTCCCTGCAATCGAAAACGCGAACCGCGTGCCAGTAATCTGTTTGCAGGATCTCGTAAATAGGCAGCCCGTGACACATCCGATGTCTGCCGATAAGTAGACGACATCACCATTAGTTTGAGCATACGTTTAACATCCCAGCCTGATTCCCTGAAATCAACAGCCAGCCAGTCCAGTAATTGTGGATGACTTGGGAATGCCCCCTGCGAACCGAAATCTTCCGGCGTTGTAATTAGCCCTGTCCCAAACAACATTTGCCAATACCGATTCACAGCGACGCGAGCCGTGAGAGGATGATTCTCTGCAAAGAGCCATTGTGCTAAACCCAGTCGATTTTGGGGAGCCTCTTTGGGCATCGGAGGCAAAACTGCTGGTGTCCCCGGTTCGACTTTTTGTTCGGTGGGAGCATCGTAAGCACCACGAGCGAGAATAAACGTATCCCGAGGCTTGGACATATCTTCCATGACCATGACAGACGTCAGTGGTTTGAGAAGTTCTGTCTCCTCTGCTTTTAATTCCTGCTTTTCCTTGAGTAACGCAATATATTCTACGTCTTCATGTTCCAGATAGTAATTAAGCAACTGCTGCTGTTGCTCTATCGTTCGCTCCTCTGGAGATACAGCCAGGATGGTCGTAATTGGAAGTTGCTTAGTGAGCGCCTCTACTTCAGACTGATTGAGCACATGGTTGAAGACGGAGACTTCGTCTATGGTTCCCTTTAAACGAGAACTGGGGTGACGACTGCCAATCAATAACGTTTTCGGAGTACGAATGGATTCCGTTAAGCGATCCTGCTCAATCTTCCAGTCCCACAGCTCACCATCAACATATATTTTCACACCCTCTGCTTTGGAAGAACCATCGTAGGTTACAAACACATGGTGCCAGGTAGAAGGTTTGAGTTTTTTCTCCGTAGTTACCTTGATGGCATTCGTCGGCCACGTATTGATGATATGCACTGAGATTTTTTCACCAGAGATGAGAATATCGTACCCACGATAACTATTGGCATCATCCATTTTCGCTAAAAGCGCGCCGTTCCCTTTCGGATCGAGATTGACCCAGCCACCGTAGGAAAATGAATCTGTCCGTTCGAAATCACACACATCACCCAGATCAACATAGGTTTGCCCATCAAAATGAATCCCCTGATCGTAAGGAGACTTGACCCAGTCAGCCTTACCATGAATGGTTCCTGTACGCTTCTGATCCACTTGATCAACAACCTGATTTCCTTTGCCTTCATCAAGCCTAAAATTCAGGATGAGCCCCTCTGGTTCGGATGACGTTGCAAGTTGCTCTTTATCTATTTTCTCCAACCAGTCTGTAAACTGAGGCTCGACTGACTTTTGACGAGCGGCGATTTGCATCTGGTTTTCTTTGATTCGGGCACGTGCTTCGGGAAGTTTTTTTTGTTTTTCCGGATCAACCAATTCTACAGTCGGTTTGGCATTCCCCTTCCGTGTCTGACTACCGGCGTCAGCACTGATATTGAAAAATCCAAAGAAGCGGTAATAGTCTTCGTGTGAAATCGGATCATATTTATGATCATGGCATTGAGCACATTCCATGCTGAGTCCCAACCAAACCATGGACGTCGTTTTCACTCTGTCTACGGCGTACTCAACACGGTACTCCTCAGGAATCAAGCCTCCTTCATCTGTTGTCCCGTTATTCCGATTAAATCCTGAGGAGACTTTCTGAAAGGGGCTTGCATTAGGAAGCAAATCTCCCGCCAGTTGCTCCGTTGAAAACTGATCAAAGGGAAGATTTTCGTTATACATCTGCACGATGCGATCGCGCCAGGCCCACATATCGCGCGGCCCATCAGCATGATACACACTCGTATCACCATAACGAGCTGCGTCCAGCCACATCAAAGCCATTCTTTCGCCGTACTTTTTTGAACTCAAAAGACGGTCAACCAGATTTTCATAGGCGTTGGGAGATTCATCATTCAGAAATTGATTAATCTCGGAAATTGTGGGAGGCAGCCCGGTCAAATCAAATGTAAGTCGGCGGATCAAGGTGCGACGGCTGGCTTCACTCGAAGGCTGTAACTGCTCGGATTCCAGATTTGCCAGAACAAACTGGTCGATAGGATTACTTACCCACTGACTGTTTTTGACGGTTGGTAATTCTGATTTTTCTGGAGATAGAAACGACCAGTGACTGGTCCATTCGGCTCCCTCATCAATCCAGCGTTTAAGCAATTTCTTCTGTTCGGGAGTTAACTCTTTGTTTGAATCAGCGGGAGGCATTTTCAGATCAGCATCAGTACTACTGATCCGTTCATAAAATTCACTTTGATCGGAATGCCCGGGAACAATCGAGTCCGCTTTTGCTGTTTCTGCCAGGTCGAGCCGAAGATCTGCTTCACGATGATTCGTATCGGGACCATGACAATGAAAGCAGTTTTCAGAAAGAATCGGTCGTATATCTCGACTGAAATCGATTTTCGTAGTCGCAACTGAATTCTTTGTCAGATCATTTTCAGCTTGACAGACATTGATGGTTAGAGCGAGAAAACCTGACCACAATAAGTGAACGGAGCGAGGCAGCGTACGCATACTCAATTATGTCCTTAAAATCTGAACACAATTAACGATCCTGGTGCGTCTCAAGAAATTCCGAAACTGCGACATCGCAGAACGAGGAGAACAGGTGGGACCCAATTGAATGATCGTTATTTCTATCGTAAGTCTGCCTGAAGACAATTGTCAAGGCTCTTCCGATGTAAGCGGGATGCCGTTAGCGTAATGATCACACGAAAAGATTTATTAATATGGATGCTGGTGACGTACAACACACTCTTAGTAACGACTCGTATGCGGACTGATTCTGGAAGTCATGAAATAAGGGGATTTACAATAGACTCGAGTGCTCAACGGTAATTCGGAGAGGCGTCGTTAATCCAATACGCTGAGGATCATAGAGCTGAGCACTACGCTGGATGAGTTGGTCGAAGAATTGCAAAATCTTGTCTGGCCGTGTGGAGACCTGACGAGCGAGCAGGGCATCGCCCTGCTGGTCTCTCAGGAAGTCTGTAAGATGTCGTGCATGCTGATTGATACCGATAAAGAGCATGGTGGTCCTCCTGCAAGAATGAGTGCGTGTAATTCCCCAGCGATAGGAAAATCTCAATTCCCATTCCAGGCAACTCTTTCATCGATATCAAAGGACCATTGAGAAAAGATCGGTTGGGACAAATCATTGCTCGTCCCCACGGCTGGAAACGAACAGAATGCAAAATACATAGACGTGTTTCATTACTTTTTCCACAGGACTCAAAAGCTGAAGAATCGTCGGGAATCTTTATCCGGCCATCCAGGGAAATTCCAAACCTGTTTGAATATCGAAACTCGTTACCGTACCTTCAATCACGATCCCTTGTTAATATCCTGTTAATAGAAGTGTATTAATTCGATCCCATCAGGAATGTCTGGTTGGCGTTGATTCGGCAACTTCAATCGCTCTGAAAATTGGAGTTAATCGACTTACTGCAGGCTCATTCGAACGAATCGAAGAAGTCATCGATCAGTTCAATATGATGGAGAACTGACGTAGAATCATTTTTCATTTATAACATTCCTTCTTGATAAAATTGAATTTGACGTTCAATGATTCTATTTTTTTAGCAAATATACAGGGTGAGCATGTCAAAAAAACTTCAGCTGATTTGCCTGCTGGGTTTGTCATTTCTGATTCCCCTACTAATTTGGCATTTACTGCCGTTGGTACCAATGTCAGGAAGTCCCGAAGAATTATTTACTGGCGGCAAAAGTTATCATACCACCCTACTGCCATTTGATCGTCATGTTCTCGGAGAAAGTCCCGTCGGACTGCCGATCATTTCTCATGTACAAGTGGTTGATTTCGACGGGGATGGCAAGAATGATATTATCGCTTGCGATGTCACAAAAAGTTGTGTGACGAAAATCAGTCAATCCAATTCCGGTGAGTTTATAGAACAGATATTAATCGACAATATTTCAGCCCCCGCTCATGCAACAATTATCGATCTTAACCAAGACGGACGCAATGATGTGATCGTTTCTGTACTCGGTAATATTTTGCCAGATGACAATGTGATTGGCCGAGTCGAATATTATGAGCAAACGGACACAGGCTATAAAAAGAGAGTGCTGCTGGATGATGTGCGAAGGGTCGCAGACGTTCAAGCCGCCGATTTCGATTCCGATGGCGATTTGGATCTTGTAGTTGCAGTTTTTGGATATGCACGGGGAGAGATTTTGTGGTTGGAAAATATGGGCGATGAAGTTTTTCTCGATCATCAACTCCATAGTGCACCGGGCACGATCCATGTCCCAGTTGCCGACTACGATAACGATGGTGATCTCGACATTGCAGCTATTGTCTCGCAAGATGAGGAAGAATTATGGACCTTTGAAAATACTGGTGATGGGAATTTTCGCTCTCACAGGATTTGGCGAACAGTGAATCTGGACTTGGGAAGTGCTGGTCTGGTTCAGTCCGACCTGGATAATGACGGGGATATGGATTTAATTTTACCAGTCGGTGATAATCTGGAAGATACTGAAGCTTACCCACAGCCTTACCATGGCTGTCTATGGCTGGAGAATCAGGGAAACTGGAAATTTCAGATGCATCGGATCTCTGACCTGGGCGGAACATACGCTGCATCTGTGGCTGACCTGGATGATGATGGCGACAAAGACGTTGTACTCGTCAGTATGACCAACGATTGGTACGCAGCAGAACATGCCAGCCTGATCTGGTTGGAGAATGATGGTCTCCAGAATTTCACATCATGGCAGATAGATAGTGAGCCAATTCATCTAGTGACAGTGGCGACTGGAGATATTAATGGCGATGGAATTAAAGATATCGTCACGGGGAGCCTGAATTTAAGGAAACCGTTTGAGAGAATTGGGCGAATTACAGCCTGGACGGGAACAGGTAACCACTAAGTATCTTTTTGAACATGCACGAGAAGTATTTACACACCAATAAGTTTTATTGTTGAAATCTATTTGCATTAATAATGCAAAGTGATAATACTTAAAAATTCTGAAAATTCATTCATTCTGAATAATTATACATCAAATCAATTCGATCATTGAGGCTTTCGTGAAATTGCTTTCCAAGTTGATTCCCATTGCGTGTCTTCTCGTAATTGCAGGTTGTGGCGGAGGAGATGTAGAAACCATCGAAACTGCTGCATTTAAGGGCACTGTCACATTGGATGGATCGCCTCTGGAAAAAGGCATTATCCAATTTCGTCCTGGTAAAGATGCGAGCGGTCAACCCTTACGCGGACAAATGACAGAAGCGACGATCAATGCTGGTCAGTACGAATTACCTTCTGATAAAGGTGCAGTGGTTGGTGAAAATGCTGTGCTGATTTCTGCCACTAAAGTTGTCGGCAAAGAGATGGCCGATGGAGAAGAAATCGATAAAGTCGAGCAATATCTTCCGGCGAAATACAATTCCGAAACCACGTTATCGGTCAACGTTACGCCTGAAGACACAGAACACAATTTTGAGTTGAGCACAAAATAATCTATCAACTTTAGTCTGAAGTTAACTCTTTTTCCGACGATCATTCTTTTGGAGCGACTTATGCAGAGCGAGCAAAAACAGAAAATACTGGGATTCACATTGATTGAACTTCTGGTGGTTATCGCAATCATTGCCATCCTTGTGGCATTACTGTTGCCAGCCGTTCAACAGGCTCGTGAGGCAGCCCGACGCAGTTCTTGCAAAAACAACATGAAACAATTGGGCTTAGCACTACACAACTACCACGACACCTTCAATACATTTCCGCCTGCAAGTATTCGAACACCGACAGCTAATGGAATTAGCCATTGGTCGACCAGCATGATCGGTTGGCAGGCTCGTATTCTGGGATTCATGGAACAGTCTGCACTTTATGACATGATCGATTGGGAGATTTATACTGGAAATTCCGGACCTAACAACACAGTTGTCCGAGGGACAGAAGTTGCTGCTTATCGCTGCCCAAGTGATCCAGGAAATCGTGGTAAGACAGGACAAACAACATATGCTCCTACTAACTATGTTGCCTGTACTGGAACGTCAGGAAGCTATGGTGCTGGAGGAACGGTATTCCAAAATAATGGTTTTACTGTTATGTATCAAAACAGTAAAACCCTGATGAGAGACATTACGGACGGAACATCCAACACAATGATTATTGCAGAATGCCTTGTTGGTTCAGAAGCGCTTGGTGCAAACGCAACTGGAACGGCTCCGGCATTGGTTTGTGATGGTACAGGGTCTGTAACTAAGGATCGAGCCTACTCATGGTTTTATGCCAATGCCATGCCTAACTGGTCTTTCGGTACAATCATTGGACCAAATTCCAAAATCACGGAATGCCGTAGTAGTACAGGAGGGCCTGCTGTCCTGGGAGCTCGCAGTCAACATAAAGGGGGAGTTCAAATCCTTCTCGGTGACGGAGGGGTTCGCTTTGTTTCGGAAAACATTGATCTTGCCACTTGGCAAAATCTCGGTCACATGAGTGATGGGAATGTCCTTGGTGAATTTTAAGACGCTTATTTGAAATGCGACAAAGCTACTCGTCTTGTATGAGTGGCTTTTTTTGTGTCTACTTTTCATCAAGAGTATCACTTCACCGCATTTAATCCAGTCAGATGAAATTCTACGATTATGATTTTCGCATGTCGTTTATTGCTCTTGATAGTTGCTGCGGAGTTACTCTTTGGAGCATACGCATTCACGACGAGAAACCGGCAGATCGGCCCTCAGATTCCAGAACGATCTCAAACGGATCCATTTAGCTGGAATGAGCTGAATGATTTATCCAAACAGGTACAGCTTATCAACAGCAGCAGTGAATGGCAGAAACTGGCAGAAGCTCTGATCGGCAAAGGCTTTTATATTCAAGGAGAGCTCGCATTTCGCGAGGCAGTAAAAAGAGATTCCGCTAATCTGACCGCGGCTCAGGGGGTGGCTTTCTGCCTGGATCGTACCGGGCGAATTGCTGAGAGCAACAAATTGTATCAACAATTGGTTTCTAAAACGTCTGGAGAAACACGTCAACTGATTTTGTATGCAATCGCACGGAATCATTTGCGAATCGAAGAACCGCAAACTGCCGAACAACTGTTTTACGAAAATTATGATTTCATCCCCGCAAAGCTGATGTTCAATAAGTTGCTGGTAAAGTCTGACCGGGGTGAGCAGGCGCTCCCACTCATTAATCAATTTCTCAGAAAGTTACCTCAATCGTTATTGTTCCAGCAAGTCAAAAGGGAAGCATTGATTGAGAATGCGGATCAAGCACAGGCATTGCATGCAGCCGACATGATTGAACGGGCTGAATTACTAATTCCAGTCAATTTCAACACCGACTTTTTGACGGAAAGAAATCAGAATTTTGGATTCAACCGGCACTGGTATGAATATCAGACGATTTCAGAGAAATTACCTCCAGCACAAAAGCTAACTGTATTACAGGAGCTTCAAGACAGTCAAAAAGATTATCTCTCCCCCTACACGCTTGTGCTTCTGAAAGAATCTGCGCGAGCTGCAGCGGATGCGAAAAACGCTGAGGTTTTAAAACATCACCTGAATCAAATCGAGAACTATGAAATCGTAGATGCTGAAATCTGGGAGCTTCGGGGAGATTTATTTGATCTGACTGGAGATTCTGATCAAGCAATTCAATGCTGGAATAAATCCGTCTCGATGACACCCAACAATATTGTGTACCAGAAGTTGGCGAGTTTGTATGCCGAAACGGAACAAAATACAAAAAGAGAACAGGCATTAGCCGATGCTGCCCTTGATACAGGATTGACCGCTTTTCGAAATAACGATCTGGTAACAGCCGGAGAGATGCTTAAAATCTCGTCGAAACTCAATTCTAATTCGGCCAGATGTTGGTTTTATCAGGCTGAGTTGGATCGCTTAAAAAAACAGTTTTCCGCAGCCAAGCTCAAATATGAAAAATGCTTACAAATTAACCCGTATCACGGCAGGGCAAGGTTACAGTTGCAACACCTACCTCAGATCCCACCGGCACAATGAATGTGATCTGTGATCCAGAATGTCGTGACAATTAGCACTGAAAAAAAAACTTTGGGTTCGTATTGAACCCAAAGTTGGTCAATTTGTCAGGCCGATGAACTGAAATTAGAATTCGATCGTGTTTACTTCTCCGCTATCGCGGCTGGCAGTGGCTCGCAGCGAATTCATATCGACATTTTCAGAGACAAACTTTACGGATCCGTCAGCCAGAACCACCTGACAGCCCCCCTTGTGGTTACTTCCCATGGATACGTCGTTGAAATTGTTACCACTGGTGTAGGTAGTCGAATTGGGTGAATGCAGCACGTTTTTAAAGGATGCGGAAGCGGTGCCGTTAGATCCACGAGTCCAGAGACGATAATGTGAGGCTGCCGTTCCAGTGCCTGTGCGAGTAAGCGAAATCTCCATCACAGCGATTGTGTTCGAGGTTCCGTCAACAACATCGCGGAATTTCACTTTGCTGTTACGGGAAAAAAGCCCCTGTTGAGAATATCCACCATGAGCAGCCAGTGTTGTGGTCAGGCACTCATTGTTACTACTGTGTCCAGAACAAGTGTAAGTTGGAGTTTGACCGTCAAAGTTTTTCGGCCCCCCGTTACCGTAATAGTGCATCGTGTAATCACTTGTTCCTGATTGGACAAGAATCGTTCCACTCGGACACATGTAAGTGTCCACTTTTGTCTTAGAAGCGGTCGAGCTGCTTGCCCCTATGCCGGAAGCACTTTCAAAGTTGAAGGTGTCGTACAAAGCAGATTGTTCGATAAACGGAAGGATAAATACATGCATACTCAACTGTGTGCGGCCATGGATCGAACCTGGAGGAAACACACTGTGGGTGTCGTGATAGTTGTGCAGGGCCAGGCCAATTTGCTTCATATTATTTTTGCAGGCACTTCGACGGGCTGCTTCACGGGCCTGCTGGACTGCAGGAAGCAGTAAAGCAACCAGTATGGCAATGATTGCAATGACCACAAGCAGTTCAATTAGGGTAAATCCGCGACGAACAGAAACTGTGCACATAAAATACCTCGTAATAAGAAAAGAATGAGTAACCTGGGCTCAAAAATGAGAGAAGGCCAAGGGATACTAAGGCAGTGGTAAAAATGAGAAAATCACGCATGAATTTGCGCGGAATAAATGTAGCTATGTTAACAACTCAAAGAATCCAAGTATGAATACATACTAATCAGATCAAATAAAATATACAAGAAGTGAAGAACATTTAATCTTAAAAAATAATTCTGGAATCCAATGGTTGCTTCAAACTTTAACTGCCTGCACTGCTGTTTTTTATGACACTCTGATTTTTTCTGTCCGAGTGCCCAGCATGACTAGAGTATAATATTTTAGTCGTGACTGGTAATTTCATCATTTATAGTGCCTAGGAAATCGGCACTGAACCTCAGTACCCTGCCCTTTCTAAATCCGTGCTCCTTCATAAAACTCCATATTCTTAATTCTCGATCACGACCAGATCCTCGCACCTCTGACAACACAGAACTCGATTTGTTTTTAGACGTTGCACGAAATGGTCAATTGTCGTGCATGTTGATCGATACCGAGAGAGTGCATGGTGTTGCTTTTTTAAGAAAGAGTGAGTGTGATTTCCCAGTAACAGGAAAATCACAATTCCCATTCCAGGCAACTCTTTCATCGATATCAAAGGCTTGGGCGCGACCAACGCGTTGTAGGCGGATCAGTTGACTGTGTTGCTGGACAACGCGAACCGTATTATTATTTACTGGGGATGTTGGGTGGTCGAAACATGTTGAAAACATCTTGGCTATGCGGTTAAGACATGGTAGCTACGACATCAGCTTTGACGTAGAGATCGATGCGACTGCGATAAACACAGGAGATTTACTGGTTGTGATTTCTAGTTCAGAAGAGCCCAATCAGTTGAATGCTTTTGCAAAGCGTGCAGGGGCGTTTGTCGCAACGATTGTCTTGCTGACAGCAAAGCCAGATTCGACGATTGGTAGTTTGACGGATGTCATTTATTAAACTGGCATTCCTGATATTTATACCAACAGCAATAGTGTTTTTCATTGTAGACTCTGTGCTTTTTTGAAGAAATGATTTCGCGCATCATTTGGAAAATGGGGTTTAGTAAGAGGAATTGCATACACACCATGTGAACTTTGAACCAAAATTTCATCGCTGACTGAAGTTGATGCCCCGAACGCAGAACAGCCCTTCCAAAGGAATATTTTCAAAATGTTTGACATGCGATTTCTACTGATTTGTATCGCCGTCTACGGAGTGCTAATCAGCGCAAACGTCTTTGCTGAGAATGTTGTTGATTATCAAAAAGACATTCTCCCGATCATCTCGAATCACTGTTTCACTTGCCACGGGCCGGACTCGGCGACACGTGAAGGTGGCCTGCGATTAGATCAGCGCGATACTGCCATAGCTGAAGGCGATTCTGGCGAGCAAGCGATTGTGCCAGGCGATTTTAGCGCCAGTGAAATCATTCGTCGTGTCACTTCGCCAGATCCAGATGTACGAATGCCGCCTGCTGATGGTCCGAAGGCACTTGATCAGAAGCAAATCGAATTATTGAAAACGTGGATCAAAAACGGCGCAGAGTACCAGACTCACTGGGCGTTTAAACCAGTCACAGAACCAGTCGTACCAACAACTGGAGGCAGTGATTGGCCGCGGAATGAAATTGATCACTTTGTCTTTGCGAGATTGCTCGATAGGCAATTGAAGCCAGCCTCCGAAGCGACTCGAGAAACGCTGATTCGACGAGTGGCGTTCGACCTGACAGGTTTGCCCCCAACTATTGACGAAGTCGATGAATACCTGGCAGACCAATCAGATCAAGCCTATGAGCAAATGCTCGATCGATATCTGCAGTCGCCGGCATACGGCGAACACATGGCTCGGCACTGGCTGGATCTGGCTCGATATGCCGACACCAACGGTTACCAGTATGACACCGAACGTGAACAATGGGTCTGGCGCGATTGGGTCATCGACGCCTACAATCGCAACATGCCGTTTGATCAATTCACGATTGAGCAACTGGCGGGTGATCTGCTTCCAAATGCGACAGCTCAACAACGCCTGGCAACGGGCTTCAATCGGAATCATGGCATCACCATTGAAGGCGGGATTATCGATGAAGAATACCGCACGGAATATGTGATGGATCGAGTGATTACCACCGGTGGAGTCTGGATGGGGTTGACCGTCGGATGCGCTCGGTGTCATGACCACAAGTACGATCCGATTTCTCAGCATGAGTTCTATCAGCTGTATTCGTTCTTCAATCAGGTGCCGGAAAGAGGCATGCGAGGCTTCACTCCCAGCGAGACAATTCCATCGCCGCTGGCAAGTAATCGACAGCAAGAATTAGAATCAAAGCTTCTCGAATTGCAAGCTGAACTGGATACCCCTGTCGATCTTGATTCCTACCTCGATACATGGACGGAGCAAATCGCAAAGTCACCTGTTGGCGGCTGGAAGGTTCTCATCCCGGAAACTCTAAAGTCATCAGGCGGTTCGACGCTCACGCCACTTGAGGATCATTCCGTTCTGGCGGGCGGTGCGAATCCGCGGCAGGACATCTATGACATTAGCTCCCGGACCGATGCCGTTGATATCACGGCAATTCGTCTGGAAGCATTAACTCATGATTCGCTCCCCAACAACGGTCCCGGGCGACACTCCAATTCGAACTTTGTGCTCAGCGAGTTTGAATTAACAGCAGTTTCGGTAGTTGATAATTCGAAGATTCAGACTGTGAAAATTGCACGAGCTATCTCGGACTACGAACAGATAAACTACGAAGTTGCCAAGGCAATCAACGGCACAGTTGCCAACAACGATGGCTGGGCGGTTGACGGCCCGACTCGGAAGGAACCCGCAACAGCGATCTTTGTTGCAGAAAAGCCGTTCGGATTTTCTGGAGGGACCATGTTGCGATTTCGCCTGCGGCATGAAGCCGGATTCGCGACTCACGGTATCGGTCGGGCACGTCTATCCGTCACGACCGATCAGGAAAGAGATCTCCGTCTTAAGGGAATACCAGCTGAAATTCGTCTTATCGCAGCCACAGACAAATTGGCTCGCTCTGCAGACGACATTGCTAAGCTGCGAGACTACTTCATTGCACATCACGATCCTCAAAGTGATCTCAAACAGCGTGTCAAGGAAATCGAACAGCAACTGGCCAGCGCGTTCCCTGCAACGATGATCATGCAGGACATGCCTCAGCCTCGCAAAACCCATGTGCTACATCGAGGTCAATACAACGAACCGACAGACGAAGTCTCGGCAGGTATTCCCGCCGTGTTCCCATCGATGCCAAAGAGTGCTGCTGCCAATCGGTTGGGATTTGCCGAATGGTTGGTGGCCCCTGAGCATCCGCTGACGGCCCGCGTTGCAGTGAATCGTTACTGGCAACGTCTGTTCGGAATTGGACTCGTAAAAACCTCAGAAGACTTTGGTGTCCAGGGATCTCTGCCAAGTCATCCGGAATTACTGGATTGGCTGGCGACCGAATTCATCCGTAGCGGCTGGGACGTAAAACACATTCAACGTTTAATGATGACGTCGGCAACGTATCGACAGACATCGCGAGTTGGAGCGACCGCATACCAGGCCGATCCAGAAAATCAATGGCTTGCAAGAGGCCCCCGCATGAGACTTGATGGTGAGGAAATTCGCGATGCAGCACTGTTGGCAAGTGGATTGATGGTGAATCAGCTGGGCGGAAAAAGCGTCTATCCGTATCAGCCTGCCGGGCTTTGGATGGAGCTGAATAATCGTCCGGGTTATTCCAAAGAATATCCGCAGGGCAGTGGCGACGACCTCTACCGTCGCAGCGTTTACACATTCTGGAAGCGAACCGTTCCTTCGCCGATGCTGAAGATTCTGGATGCCCCCGAACGTGAGTTCTGCACCATTCGTCGTTCGCGAACGAATACGCCATCACAAGCGCTTGTTCTATTAAATAGTGTGCAATTCGTCGAGGCTGCCCGGCATCTTGGTGAAAGAATGATGAAGTACGATGCATTGCGACTGGAAGATAAGCTGACGTTTGGATTCAGGCTGGTCACAGCACGCAAACCGACGGAGCTTGAGATGGAGGCGATTATGGAAGCGTTTGAGTCTGAACGACGTAAAATGGCCGCCTCACCGCAGACGGCATTAAAGATATTGCAGGTGGGGGAATCGGAATTCGATTCCACACTGGATCAATCGCAGTTGGCTGCGTTCGCCACGATTGCAAGATTGTATTTGAATCTGGACGAAGCGATTACAAAAGAGTAACGGCTGATGGGCACCTTTCATTCCTCGACAGACGCCAACTAACTGCAAAGAACAGGAATACAACACGTGAACAACCCAATTCTGGAATCTCAACTCCTACAAACTCGGCGACACTTCTTCGGTCGCAGTTGCACCGGTATTGGTGTCGCCGCGCTGGCGTCTTTGATGAATGAATCCTTGCCGGCCCATGCGAATCCGGTACCGGATGTCGTCAGTCAGCTGTCTCAGTTCGCACCGAAAGCAAAGCGGGTGATTTATCTGTTACAATCGGGAGCGCCGTCGCAGGTTGATCTGTTCGACTACAAACCGTCACTTAACAAACTCGATCGCACAGAATTGCCGGACAGCATTCGGCAGGGGCAACGACTGACCGGCATGACAGCCGGACAAAAGAACTTCACCGTTGTCAAATCGCCTTGGAAGTTTCAACAGCATGGACAGTCGGGAACGTGGCTCAGCGAGCTATTACCGCACATGTCGAATGTTGTCGACGACATCTGTGTGATTCGTTCGATGCACACAGAAGCGATTAATCATGATCCGGCGATCACGTTCTTTCAATCCGGAAACCAACAACCGGGTCGGCCAAGCATAGGAGCGTGGCTGAGCTACGGTCTTGGCAGCGAAACTCAGGATCTGCCTTCATTTGTGGTGTTGCTCACCAAGAACACGTTTCATCAGGCTCAACCGCTTTACGATCGTCTGTGGGGCAGCGGTTTTCTTCCATCGAAATATCAAGGGGTGAAGTTTCGCAGCCAGGGTGATCCGGTATTGTATCTGAATGATCCCACTGGCCGTTCCAATTCTGACCGCCGCACGATGCTCGACCGGCTTGAAAAACTGAATCGCATGCACGAAGAGGCCATTGGTGATCCGGAAATTTCGTCCAGGATCGCTCAATACGAAATGGCCTATCGCATGCAGACATCCGTGCCCGAACTGGCAGACACTTCCGACGAACCTGCCAGCACGTTCGATCTATACGGAGAGGACGCAAAGCAGCCCGGTTCGCATGCCGCCAATTGTCTGTTAGCACGGCGACTTGCAGAACGTGGTGTGCGTTTCATTCAGGTTTTTCATCGCGGCTGGGATCATCACAGTAACGTGCAGAAATATCTGCCGACGCTTGCGAAGGAAACCGACCAGGGCTCAGCTGGACTGATTCAGGATTTAAAACAACGCGGTATGCTTGACGAAACGCTTGTCATTTGGGCAGGTGAATTTGGCCGCACTGTTTATTCTCAAGGCAATCCCAACACATTCGGTCGAGACCATCATCCTCGATGTTTCTCAATCTGGATGGCCGGTGGAGGAATCAAACCAGGAATCAGTTACGGCCAGACGGATGACTACTGTTACAATATCGCCGAAAATCCCGTGCACGTTCACGACTTTCACGCAACGTTGCTGCAATGCCTGGGAATCAATCACGAGGATCTCACATACCGCTTTCAGGGGCGTGACTTCCGTCTAACGGATGTTCACGGCAAGGTAGTCCGTGAGATCTTGTCTTAACTTTTGTCGTCTATGTCTTATTGACTTTGACAACATTTCGTACTTGCATATGTTGGGAATAAAGCGTGTTTCGCAACTCTGAAAATTGCCGGCAAACAAACATCGGAATGGATCTATCGTTTCTTGCGATGCTGTGTTTGTTTTATGTTTTGAACTTGCCGGTCGCGTACAGCGATGAAACACAATTACCGAACGCTGAAGGTTTGAAGCTCTTCCAATCTCACGTCAGAACTGATCTGATTCATCATTGCCTGGATTGCCACGGGGGCAAATCCACGAAGGGCAACTTCGATCTGACAACGCGAGAAACGCTGATGGATAGTGGCTTCGTTGGGGAATCCTCAGATGAGAGTTATCTGATGGAGCTGATTCGTCATACAGAAGAACCAGCGATGCCATTCAAAAAACCTAAGCTTAAGGACGACGTAATCAAACGCATCGGCGAATGGATCGATCTGGGAGCACCCTATGATTCGCCACTGACGGACACGACTTCAAAACCACAAGGCCCGATGGTTGTTACCGATGAGGACCGTAAGTTCTGGTCGTTTCAGCCATTAATAAAACCGCAGCCGCCCAAGGTCAATAATGAAGCATGGTGCCGAACGGAAATCGATCGGTTCATTCTTTCGGCTTTGGAAGACAAGAATATGACTGCCAATCCGGACGCCGACGCGAGGACATTATTCCGGCGTGCATCCTATGGGCTGATTGGTCTGCCGCCGAAGAGTATATCCGATCAAGCAACTCTGAACGATGCCGTCTGGGAAAATATGATAGACGAATTGCTGGCGTCACCTCAATACGGCGAACGCTGGGCGCGACACTGGATGGACGTGGCTCGGTTTGCGGAATCCTACGGTTATGAACAGGATTATGACCGCCCTAACGCATATCACTACCGCGACTTTTTGATCAAGGCATTCAATGACGACATGCCATACGATCAGTTCGTCAAGTGGCAGCTGGCGGGTGATGAATTTGCTCCAAATGATCCGTTGGCAAAAATGGCAACCGGATTTCTGGGCGCTGGCGTCTTCCCTACTCAGCTGACCGAAGCAGAATTCGAATCGACTCGCTATGACGAACTGGATGACATGACGGCAACAACCGGTGTTGCATTTCTGGGATTGTCGGTGGGGTGTGCTCGATGTCACGACCACAAATTCGATCCCATTCCTTCTCGAGATTACTATCGTTTGGCAGCCACGTTTACCAAGACGATTCGCAGTGAAGTCGAGCTTGATCTAGAACCC
Organism: Rubinisphaera italica; assembly: GCF_007859715.1. Lineage (NCBI taxonomy): Bacteria > Pseudomonadati > Planctomycetota > Planctomycetia > Planctomycetales > Planctomycetaceae > Rubinisphaera > Rubinisphaera italica. The sequence goes on along the minus strand of NZ_SJPG01000001.1, from coordinate 1,702,621 downwards.
GAAGCGAACGAAGCAAGACGTCGCGTCTTTGCAGAAAAGACGCAAGAACTGATCACGGCACTCAATGACTACGAAGCCGGTCCGTTGCAGGCGGAGTTCGATACCTGGATCCAATTGGGTGACGAACTCCCGACAGAAGACTGGATCGTGCTTACTCCCAGTCACATCGAATCCAAAGGCAACTATGAGATTCAGCCGGACAGTTCCATCCTGGCAACCGGGGAAACACCTAACCAGAACACCATCACATTCTATGCGAAAGTTCCGCAACGGAATCTCACGGCGATGAGAATCGAGGCATTAACTGATGATTCTCTTCCCCGTAAAGGTCCCGGACTTGCTGGCAACGGCAACTTCGTATTGAGCAATCTGACCGTTGCGTATGAAGTCACTAATATCGGAGAGCCGAAATCGGAGGAAAAGTCGGAACTTCAGACGAAGACCGTGATCTCGAACGAAATCAAGCTGTCCGCCACCCAGGCGACACATGAGCAAAACACTGGTGAACTCTCGGTAGCGGCTTCCATCGACGATAATACGACATCTGGATGGGCGGTCGACGCGGGTGGCATCGGTAAGGATAACGCGGCAGTTTTCACATTTGCCCAGCCCTTGCTGCCATCGGAATCGGGACAATTGAAGATCGTAATGAAGTTCGACCATCCGAACCCCAAACACGTGCTCGGGCGACTTCGACTCTCCGTTACAACCATAGCCGAACCACCCGTCGTTGTTGGTGGAACTGGGCCGGACGCGGCGACACTCGCTGCTGTTCGTGCCGTGAAGTATGGTTCACAAGATCCAGAACAACTCAAAGCCGCATTCGCCTGGTTCAAGTCAACTCAATCAACATGGAAAGCTCTCAACAAATCGCTCGCCGACCACAAAGCCAAGGGCGCGGGTGTGAAACTTACGAAAGTACAGATCAACAGCGAGAACGTTCCCAAACTCAGTCATCACGCGAACGGTCGCGGCTACCCGCACTATTATGAAACAACGCACCTGCTGTCTCGCGGTGACGTCCATCAGAAGCAGGAAGTCGTTACGAGTGGACTACTGCAGGTGCTGAATGCCGACGGAGCAGATGACTCACGATGGGCGGTGGCGAAGCCAGAAAACGCGACCACGGAATTTACCCGAGCAAAACTGGCCACATGGTTAACAGATCCAAACAACGTTTCAGGGCAGCTTGCTGCTCGAGTCATCGTGAATCGAATCTGGCAGCATCATTTCGGCCAGGGAATTGTGTCAACTCCCAATGATTTCGGTTTTCAGGGAGAACGGCCAACACACCCTGAGCTTCTCGACTGGTTGGCCGCTGACCTGATCGAAAACGGCTGGAAGCTAAAGCGGCTGCATAAGCTGATCATGCTCAGCAGCGTTTATCGTCAGTCATCAGCATTTCATCCCGAGCGTAACAAGATCGATCCAGACAACAAACTGCTCTGGCGACGAACGCCTCGCCGCCTTGAAGCAGAAGCCATTCGAGATTCCATGTTGGTCGTCGCCGGACAGCTTGATCCAACGATGTATGGCCCCGGCACGTTAAACGCTGACATGAAACGGCGTAGCATCTACTTCTTTATCAAACGCAGTAAGCTGATTCCAATGATGATGTTGTTCGATTGGCCAGAACACCTGGTTAGCATCGGACAACGATCGACGACTACGATCGCTCCACAAGCGTTGATGTTCATGAACAGTCCTCAGGGACGAAACTATGCCCAAGCATTCGCTGCGCAACTGAGTACCGATGCCCCAATTACGGATGCATATCAGCGTGCATTCGGCCGCCAGCCCACCGAGCAGGAAGCACAGTTAGCAGAAGCATTCCTGAAGCAACAAACCGATGTTTATCAACAGGCTGAAAATCCCCAAGCGGCCTACACTGCCCTCACAGATCTTTGCCAAACATTGTTCAGCATGAATGAGTTTATCTATGTCGACTAATCTTGAACAATCCACATACGACTTTCAGTCCAACCTGCTCAGTCGTCGCCACGTGCTGACCAAAGCAGGCTGTGGATTCGGCATGCTGGGACTGGCCGGTCTGCTACAAGATCAGGGTCTATTGTCATCGGCCTCAGCCGAAGACCTTGGCAGTCGTGCTCTGAATCCGTTGGCACCGCAGGAAACACATTTTGCGGCAAAGGCTAAACGAGTGATCTGGATCTTCGTTAACGGCGGCCCCAGTCACGTGGATACGTGGGACTACAAACCGGAACTCGAACGCTGGAATGACAAGTCTATCAAGGAATTCGCTCCAGAATTTACGAACACCACCGGCTTCTTTAAGAACGCCGTCGGCAACTTGATGAAGTCTCCATTCGCATTCACTCCACGCGGTGAGTCCGGCAAGATGGTTTCAGAGATCTTTCCAAAGCTGGGCGAACACGTCGACAAGATGGCCTTCATTCATTCTGGTCATACGGAATCTAACAACCATTCGCCTGCGTTGTTCGCGATGAATTGCGGATTGCCGCGAATGGGTTTTCCTTGTGTCGGTTCGTGGGTGACGTATGGATTGGGTAGTGAGAGCAGCGACCTGCCTGGCTTTGTGGTGATGAGTGATCCCAAAGGCCGAGGGCTCCCCAAGGGGCACGCTTCTAACTGGAGTTCCGGATTTCTTCCGGGAGTATTTCAGGGCACGCATCTGAGTCCAACCGGAGCTGCAATTGAAAATCTGCTGCCAGTTCAGGACATCGAGAACGCTCAAAGAAATCAATTGGATTTGCTGAATCGCCTGAACAATCTGCATAAGGAACAACACTTGGCCGAAGCCGAACTTGCCGCCAGAATTGAAAGCTTCGAACTAGCCTACCGAATGCAGTCGTCAGCTCCCGAAGCGCTGGATATTGATTCGGAACCCAAGCACATTCAGGATCTGTACGGAATCGGCGACGAAAAGTGTAACCATTTTGCTCGACAATGCCTGACAGCTCGACGAATGGTCGAACGGGGCGTGCGCATGGTGCAGATTTATTCCGGCGGCATGGAAAACCAGCGATCGTGGGACGGCCATAACGATATTCACGGCAACCACAGCCAGTTCGCCGGAGAAACGGACACACCTGTCGCCGGTCTGCTTTCGGATCTCGATCAGCGAGGCCTCTTGAAGGACACGCTTGTCGTTTGGTGCGGTGAATTCGGTCGACTGCCTGTAGCTCAGAAGGCCGCTAAACCTGGAAGAGACCACAATCCACATTGTTTTACCGCCTGGATGGCCGGTGGCGGCATCAAGGGAGGCACAACCTATGGCGAATCAGACGACATCGGTTACAAGGCAGCCGTTGACAAGGTTCACATTAACGACCTGCACGCCACGATCCTGCATCTGCTGGGTATCAACCACACTCGCCTGACCTACAAATACAATGGCCGTCGCTTCCGCTTAACCGACGTCGGTGGCGAAGTTATTCAGCCAATTATTTCTTAGCCGCTGCCAGCCTCTGGTCTAGCCCATTTTCAAATGGTTTCTGCAGTCGCATGGACATCAAATGGCTTAAAACACTGAGTTTGCTCCTGCCTTACGCTGCAGTTCATTTTTGAAAATGCTCTAACGAAGTGACCCCTGCAGTTGACAAGGGTAAAATTGCACGACAAAAGAAACTTACAGATTTGTTGATGTCAGGAACGCATTATTATGCAATTTCGTGTGTTTGGGATTAGTGATAACTCAACGCTGGTTACGTTAGCAGAGACCAAACTCTCCGCTTCCTGGCAGGAGGATGAAATCAATCGCTGGATCGATATTGAAGCCCCCAAACCTCAGGAACTTGAGGCTTTACTCACTCCTCTGAAATTACGCCCGGAAGTTCTTAAGGCCTGCCTGCAGACGGAACGTACGACACGAATGCTGTCCCAGGCAACTGCGATGTATATGGAAGTCCCCACTCACCTGGGTTGGGACGAACCTGAGAAACCTTATGTTTCTTTCCTCTGTTTACAAACGACAATCATTACAATTCACCATGACAAGCTGCATACCATTGAGGATGTCATCCGGGATCTGGATGGTGATGTTCCTCTCTATGCGAACAACTCATCTGCCCTGCTCTACTATTTACTGGTTGAAATTGGCAAGCAGAACGTGGATGCAGTTCTACAAGTGCGTCAAGAAGCTGAACTGATGGATCAGGCTTCCCATGAGAATCTCGATTCCCTCGATCCTGAGAAGATTTCCACATTGCGTAGAAGGATCAGTCACCACGATTCGGTGCATGACGACCATGCCTATTGTGCAGCGGTCTTGCAAACCATCGAATCGGCTGCATTTCGCTTCAGTGAGCAGTCCAGATTCTTTGGCGATATGCTGCAGTTATCAAAGGTTTCAGGTCAAATCATCGCCGGAGCGGCGGCTCGAGTGGACAGTTTACAACGTGATTATGAATCCGTCGTACAGAATCGTGTGGATAGTCGTCTGCAGTTTCTGACGATTATTTCTGCTGTGTTTCTACCATTAACGCTGATCTCAGGGATTTATGGCATGAACTTCGATGACCTGCCGGGGATGGGAGTGAAATCAGGATATCTCATTGTCATCGCAATCATGCTGGCGACCGCTCTTTTCACTGCAATATTTTTTTATATCCGGGGCTGGTTTGAGTAACCCGTCCAGGTCTTCACAATTTTTGATCGGTTTGCCAACTGAGTAAATTTCTACGGTCCTACACGCAGCAATCACACCGATAGTGAGGCCGGACCGACAGTTTATGGTGAATCGAAGCTGCCGAAGATCCTTGGGCTCAGACAACCAGATGTAAATGAGTGCGAGTCCAATGAGGAAGCGACTCTCAACCACTTCAGCCAGGTTGCTTGATCAGTGACGTTTAAAGCTCGGAGCCAACCATTACTCTTAACGGACTGAACAGGCTTAAGACTACTGGGTGGAGCGTTTTCTACGTTTTCATCGAGACTGTCATCTCTGAGAGTTATTGGCCGAAATCTTTGGGCAGTTGTAGTGACCAAACTTCCTGACTCAAGGGTTGGGCGTGTCCGCCGGCGAGCCAGATTTTATCTTGAAACACAAATGCGGAATGTTCATGGCGCGGCTTCCAGATTGTTTCGGTTTTGAGCTGGGTCCAGTCGCGTCCGTTTTTCGAATACCAGACGTCATTCCAGTTTGTGTGCGGCTCGCCCGACCAGCCACCGAGCACCCAGATGTGATCTCGATAGACTACCGAACTGAACCACAGGCGGGCATGCCAGGGGGCGTTAGCTGTTTCCTGCCGCCAGGTTTTGCCATCAGCAGAACTCCAGACGTCATTATATGCCGTGTATTCGGGAACGTAGTTGCCACCACCTAAAACGTACATACGCCCGTTGAGCGTAACAGCCTGATGATAGGCACGTGGCTTCCACGGAGCGGCTGCCGTGATTTCGCTCCAGACTTTACCGTCTGCCGATGCCCAAACGTCGTTCTTGAGATGACCTGCATTGCCAAAGTAATAATTTTCAGTTCCACCGAGCATAAACATTTTGTCATCGAGAGTGACGAGCCCGGATGCGAGGCGGGGCGACCACTGGGCTGGCCCGGCTTGATCCCAGTTTTTACCGTCCGTGCTGGACCAGACGAGATTACCGGCTTCGTGTCCAGGCAGACGTCCGTTGTACCAGCCCCCCATCAGCCACATGCGGTTGTTGAAAACGACGGTCATCGGCAGATCGGAATGAATCCAGGGAGCGGACGTTTCAACACATTGCCAGTTTGCTCCGTCCGCAGAATTCCAGACATCCCGAGGTGGCGCGGCATAGGAGTTGAACCAGCCTCCAAAGATCCACAATTTGCCATCGTAGACGAGTTCGCCTTGCGAATCCCGCGCCTGCCACGGGGCGTTGCCTTCAAGCTTCCATTGAACAGCCGGGCTTTCTGCAACTGCCGAGGAGGTGCTTGGTAGCAATACCAGACAGATTATGAAAATATAACAGCGCATATCGATTATCCTCTTTTCGCGAATCAGTCATCAACTCGTGTCATCCGGTCGACCAGCTACGCTTTTTCGAGCAGTTTAGCGACGCCTCCCGAGAGCAGCGTGTCGATCTGGGGATCGCACCAGGCGACCGAGACGGCATAGCCTCCTTGCGGATAGGCGTCTTTGGTGGGGATGTACCACGGGCCACCGTCTCCATAAGCTGCACAGGCAACAAATCGATCTGGAGCCGCCCCCTGAGCGCGGAGTTGATATTCCACGAAACTTTCGGAGGGCAGATGCAGCAGCGACGTTTGATTGACATGCAGGGCCGAGAGCGTAATCGGAATCTGTTTTTTGAAGCGACTTGTGTACGAAACGGTGTATGCTGGCCGATTCCTACTAACCGGACTTTGAGCCGGATCCTCAATCTGCTTAACAAGGGCATTAATATCGAAGCGTTCGTCGGGCGGCGGTAAAATATCGGCGGTGGTCCACTGCAGCGACTGAATCGGTTCGGGCGTGAGCGCAGCTTCCGAGGCGACTATTCCAGCATAAATCCGGTCGGTTAAAATGGGCCTCAGTTCGGCAGAGCCGTCGTTATATTTTCCAGCCCCAATGTTTCCGCCACATCCGTTGAAATAAACATGCAGGCAACCGGGCTCATCAGCTTGACGTTTCCGACGTGCCAGTCCGCAAAAGTCGGCAGAGACGCGGCCATCTCCGTAGTAGCTCATCGGATGGCAGGCGTAATAATGACAGGCGACAACTTTTTTCTCACCATTGTAAAAGGCAACCGTTTTGAGCATGGGATCGATAAGACCCTCGGGATATCGGCGGAGCGGTTCGCTACGGGAACTACTGCCCCGCTGCGCGACAACCAATCCATTCAGGCCAATAATTCGTCGATTGCCGGCCACTTTTTCGACAGCCGCTTCTCCCTGTGCGATGTGAGTGATGGGAACTGTCTGTTTCAATGCCGCTTCAATCGCGGCGCGTCCGGCGTCAAGACATTTCTGATAGAAAGCGAGATCGACGATGTGAGTAAAATCCTTGGTGGCGGCGACCATCCGCTCGGCTTCGAGGCAGGCAAACGGTGCATTATGCTGATGCACACATTGCACGGCAACTCGATCTGGCGTGGTGCCTGCCGCCTCGGCGAGGGCTTTCCGCCACTCAACGTGGGCCTCGTTGAGCAGCCCTGTCCAGTCGACGGAGCAAATGACGATCGGGTCCCCTGCCCCGAGCAAAACAAAACCAATCGCTTCGAGGGGATCATCGTAAGCGACGACGGGCTTGATCCAGCCACCACAGAGCGGATGACCCAGCGGTGGAGAGACATCAAATCGGAACGGTGCTATATGCAGATTTCCGGCTGAGCTTGCAGACTGTGCCGCATGCAGTTGAGAGGCTGTGAGACCACTGGCGGCGAGAATAGCGGATGTTTGCAAAAACTGGCGACGTCCGACGTTGAACATTCGTGGATTCCCTGAATTGAATTGCGGGCGGGCATTGACGATTAATGTCACGTGACATCATAATCGCATAATATCCACGTGATGAAAAGTCCCGAATCGGTATGACCTGAAAATATGGCGTAAACGCGATTGTGTCAGCGTCATGATGTCTGCTGGTTTTAGTGGGAATCAGAATCACGCACGCCGCATTCGAGACCCTACCCAAGAGGTATTCATGCCAATTCTGAAACTGTTTTCGCTGCCGGTTGTCATTGTCTTCTTTCAGGTAATCGGCTTATTACAAACGGGTGCAGCTGCGGAACCTGCGTTCAATCTCACTCTGCGATCTCAGGTACCAACCGGGCCGGACGGCCTGCGGTTCCATTATGTGGAATCTGACGAAGTCTGGAAGCCGAGTGAGACGGCTATCATTGTCTGCGATGTGTGGGATTCCCACACCTGTTACAACGCCGTGGAAAGACTTAACGAATTTGTCCCCCGACTGGAAGCAACGCTGAACGCTGCCCGCCAGCAAGGCGCGACAATTATTCACGCGCCAAGCGGCTGTATGGATGCATACGGCGATCACCCTGCCCGAATGCGAGCCATCAATGCCAAACCCGCTGATCGGTTGCCTGCCGAAATCACCTCGTGGTGTTATTCGATTCCCGCCGAAGAACAATCGCTGTATCCGCTTGACCAATCCGACGGTGGCAATGATGACAGTGACCAGGGGCGGGCCAAGTGGCAGGAGCAACTGGCAGCCGAAGGTCGTAATCCGGGGCGGCCCTGGCGCAAACAGTCACCGTTGATCAGTATTGATGCCGAATGCGATCTGATTTCTGATCGTGGAGATGAAATCTGGAATGCGCTAGAGGAACGCGGCATAAAGAATGTTTTACTGGCTGGCGTGCATGTCAACATGTGTGTACTCGGTCGCCCGTTCGGCCTGCGACAGATGGCACAGAACGGCAAAAACGTGGCCCTGATGCGAGACCTGACCGATGCAATGTACAACCCGAATCGATGGCCTTACGTCAGTCATTATTCGGGAAATGATTTAATCATTTCACACATCGAGCGGTTTGTCTGTCCAACGATCACGTCCGATCAATTCGTGGGTGGGAGATCGTTTCGCTATCGTGGAGATCAGCGACCGAATGTCGTGATGGTCATTGCTGAGGATCCATACGACACAAAAACATCGTTGACAAATTTCGCTGTCAACGCGTTGGGCAAAGACTTTCGGGTCACCATTCTGCATGCCGACGAGGAGAATCGCAATTCTATTCCAGGACTGACAGCGATTGAATCGGCCGATGTTGTGCTGATGAGTATCCGCAGGCGGACATTGCCACCCGAACAATTGAATCTCATCAAACAATATCTGGACGCTGGCAAACCGCTGATTGCATTGCGATCGACGAGCCATGCATTTGCACTACGAAGTGAGGATGTGCCCGCCGGTCTGAAGGACTGGCCTGAATTCGATGCGGAAATCATCGGCGGCAATTATCACGGCAGTTATCCGGACGAACTCTTGGCGACAACGCGTATCGCCGAGTCGGCTGACCAGTTGGAACTACTGAAGAATGTGCCGCGTGAGCCATATATACAAGGCGGGCATATGTACAAAACCGGACCACTTCAACCAGGGGCTCAACTTCTGTTGACTGGCCATGTAGACGGACACGAGCCCGAACCAGCCGCTTGGATTTATAAGCGATCTGACGGCGGATCGACCTACTATTTCGCGTTGGGACATCCTAAAGATTTTAGGCAGCCCGGTTTCATCCGACTGCTCGCTAACACTGTCTACATGACAACGGGCCTGCCGGTGCCCGAGGCAACGCCCGGCAGCGGCAGGCGGAATGAATCGAGTCAGCGCTGGATTCGTATCGGTGTGCCGACAACGGAGACTACGCTGAGTGAAGAAGACGCAGCTCAGGGTAACTCTCCCAGTTGGTTTCGTTGTGTGATCGATCTGACCGGGACCTCTAAGCAGGCGCAGGAGTTGACTGTATCACTGGAGAATACTAACCAACAGTTCGATCTGTTCTGGAATGGAACATTGATTTCACGCCGAGCCGACGGCATCGGTCAGCGTTGGACAATTCGGGCAACCGAGGCCGAGATCAAATCCACCAATCTTCTGGTGCTTCGAAGCAATCAGTCCAATACGGGACTAGAGATGTCACCTCGCCTTATGGTTTCCGGTGGGCAGGTGATCGATCTGGCGGGGTGGTGGCAATTGCGTGTCGGTGAAGATGATAGCTGGTCATCATGGCCAGCCGAGCAGTTTTTCGGACAGCAGGAAATCACTTTCAAGGTTGAAGAACTGCTTTGGAATGCACGAATCTTGACCCGTAAGGGTGAATTCACACCCGGCATCGAAGGACCTGCCTGTGATGCGGCGGGCAATTTGTATGCGGTGAACTTACAGCGTCAGGGAACAATCGGCCGTGTGACTCCTGCTGGCTCGGCGTCTGTGTTTGTCGAAGTCCCCGAAGGCAGCATTGGGAATGGCATTCGTTTCAATGCGGACGGCGATTTCTACGTCGCCGATTATCAGGGGCATAATATTTTGCTGGTGGATGTCGACACAAAACAGATCCGCACATTTGCCCACAACCCAGCCATGAATCAACCCAATGATTTAGCCATCACCAAAGACGGGACAATTTTTGCAAGTGATCCGAACTGGAATGAAGGAACTGGTCAGATTTGGCGAATTGATCCAGATGGCAGCACGCTTCTGGTGGCCAGTCAGATGGGAACTACGAACGGGATTGAAGTCAGCTCTGATGAAAAAACGCTGTATGTGAATGAAAGTGTGCAACGAAATGTCTGGGCGTTTCCGATTAACGCTGATCGTTCACTGGGGGAAAAGCAGCTCGTCCGCCAATTTGCCGACCACGGGTTTGACGGCATGCGGGCCGATGTGGACGGGAACTTGTACATCACCAGGTATGGGAAAGGCACGGTTGTCAAGATGTCACCCAGTGGTGAAATTCTCCAGGAAATCGATGTACTGGGGACGCAACCGAGCAACATTTGCTTCGGCGGACCAAACGGAAGGACGGCGTATGTGACTGAAGTGGAGTCCACTCGCGTGGTCCACTTCCGTGTCGATCGGCCTGGACGATCCTGGCAACTGATGCAGCAGAAGAACTGAATTACTTACGCTCGATCCGAGAGTCGGTGATCATCAGATCAACAGAAGTTGACCGAAGACGTGGAACAGCGGGCTGATCTGCTGACGCTAACATGGACTTACCCAGGTAGAGTGGACACGGGATTATGATCAATCCCTGCAGCATAATTTGTCAATCGCCCGAAAACGCTGGGTTTACTTCTGAATAACGCTGCAATTTATTTTAGAATATGCTCAGACGGTTTAATCGCTCTCTGAGACTGGACGGCGAGGTCGCTTTAAACGAGTGTTCTTCGTTCGTTCACCCTCAGCATCAATAATTTCATCAACATATTCTTCGCTCTGATCGATCACATGGACGGGATTATTTCGCGGCTTTTCGGCATGCTGCTGTAATTCAGCGACATCGAACTCGGTCGCCTCTGGTTTTTGATTTTCAATGGGGCTTCCACTTTTTGCAATACAATAAAGATTCGCCGAACTACGCAGCACCATTCGTCCGTTGCTTACTGCAGGTGAACCCCAGAAGTTCTCATTCTCTGTCGTGATCTTGTTGACCGCCAACAGTTCCACATCATCCTCCAGCCCAAAAACGTACGCTTGTCCACTTGCATTCAAATAAAACAGTCGATTATCCACAACGACAGGTGATGCATAGTCAAGTGAGCCAAAACGAGCGTTACCAGTCTGCTGAAAATCTTTTAAGCGAATTTGTAAGAGTCGCTTGCCTGACTTACTATCTACAGCTGTGAGAATACCATTCGAAACGACATACACTTTTGATTGATGAAGTACGGGCGATGCATACGTTGCACTGACTGAACTTGTCCACACAGTGTAATCGTCCTCAATATTTCCCAGTCCGTCGATCTCTAATGTTAAACTTCGACTACCCTGCCCTGAAAAAGCAAACACCTGGTGTCCAAGTGAAATTACGCTCGTGTAGGCCTGCTGAGAACCTGTTGCCTCCGAGTACCATCGCAGTTGACCAGTTTCTGGATCGAGCCCCCAAAGTTCTCCAGAGACCAGCATCACAAGGTCTGTTCGCTGGCTGTCGACTTCCACTAATATGGGCGTGCCCCACATACCATCCAAGCCTGTTGCTTCCTGTTGCCATTTCTTTTTTCCTGTCACTTTATCGAAGCCAATGATTGATTGACTTTCGGCTGAAGCAGTGATGATCAATGTATTCTTGTAAAGAACAGGACTTGAGGAGGATCCCCATTTAGGAGGATCAGATTCCTTTCCTGCATTCGCATGCCATAGTTCGTTGCCATTGAGATCAAAGGCATAGACGCCCCCTTTGCCAAAGAAACAGTAAATATTTTCTCCATCGGAAACAGGTGTGTGCGATGCATACCCGTGCGATGAAACTCCAGACTGATCATAAAGATCTTCAGGTAACGAAGCCTTCACATTATTTTGCCACAGTAACGTGCCTGTTCTCAGATCGACGCACAGGAGATTGCGAACTAAACTTTCGATCTCGCCTGGATGATTGGGATCAAGCCCATATCCGGAATAGCATGTCACTATAACTTTGTTACCAATTATGATCGGACTGGACGCTCCAGGTCCTGGGAGAGGTAACTTCCAGGCAAGATTCACGGTCGGCGACCATTGATTTGGCAGAGACTCAGAATTTTCGACAACGCCAGAACCAGCGGATCCGCGAAAACGTGGCCAGTCATCTGCATACGTAGCAACGCAGGAAAGTGCTATCAATAACACAGAGTCTCTCAAATACATACTCATCTTCTTACCTGAGTTGTAGTGGAATATGTTGGAATCCATTTTGAAATGCACGGGTTGATGGATTCACTGCCATATGTGCTGATCCATGTCCATGCATAATTCTTAATCAAGAATTAGCATGTGCAGAACTTCCATCACGAACTTAACCTGGCCCTCGGTTTAGGCAATACGGTCGACATGCCACCGTCGACAGAGATCACCTGGCCGTTAACCCATTTGTTTTCTTCATCCAGAAGCCAACTAATACATGAAGAGATATACTGTGGCTCTCCTAATGTCCCGAGTGGATTCATTGATTCTGACAGTTGTCGGGATTGATCATTTTCCCAAATTTTTCGAGTCATTTCCGTGACGGTGAATCCTGGGGCAACACAATTGACTCGAATATTTCGATTTGAATAACTGGCAGCTGCTGCTCTTGCTAATCCAGCAACCCCCGCTTTGGCAGCGGCTATGGCTTCGTGGTTTGACATTCCAATTTCGGATGCCACGGAAGTTACAAATACAATCGAGCCACCAGTCTTCTGCATTGGTTTCAAGGAAGCTTTTAACACATGAAAACAGGAATTCAGATTCACATCAATCACTTCCTGCCAATCCTCAAATGACGTTTGGCTGCAGTTATTCAGATACAAACTGCCGATCAAATTCACTACACCATCAAGCTTTCCAAATTTATCGATGGTGAAAGCAACCGCCGATTGGAATGTTTCTGGCTGAGATAAATCTATGATTTGTGTAGCTACACTAAATTTGGCAGCCAGTTGATCAAGCTTTTGATGATCTCGACCGGCGGCGACAACCTTTTGCCCGCGCTTTAAGAGATTTTCAATCAGTGCATTTCCTATTGTGCTAGTCGCCCCGAAAACGAGAGTACTCATAAAATATACTTTGCAAATAAGCGGTTGAATGTCATTTATTTGACTATAGCCATTGCCGCGGCTTAGCCAAATTCCTGATCAGTTATTTTCTATTCCTTCAGGGATGAGGGGACCGAGACAGATACCTTTTGCTTCATCAATCGACTTCTTGTGGAAATAAGCCATGAACCAATCAGAACGATAGTAAAGCCCAAATACAGATAAAGGCCGGGCCAGCTTTCAAATCGAGAACGTCCCGTAAACGTCTGCATCAGTCCAAATCCAGTGAACGCGACAACCAGCGCAAGCCCGGTTTGAACCAGCAACAGTCTGGTTTGAGTTTCATAACCGAAACGCTCTGATAGCCACGAAATCAGCGGTAATACTTGAATTGCGTGCAGCGGGATACCATGCGGAAATTTGAGCACGCCTTTGGCACCAAATGTCTCGGGAGCTTTCCCAAACGACAACTCAAGGTAGCCGATTCCAAGAATGAGGAAACCGATCAGACAACCAGTCAGCAATAAACTCATTCCGCCACGGATGGCCCACTTCATGTCTATCGGGACATTCAAACAATCGAAAGATCGCAACGTCAAATCTGCAATCACAATCACACTCATCGTTATCAATAATTCAGTTGTTAATTGTACGGATGAGTTCAAGGTTGAAACGATATTGAAGTGGGAACGCTCAGACCGCCAGGTCTGCATCGTGATCAACATGACCTCAGCAACAAGAAAAATTCCAACAAGACTAAAACTGAAGGAATCGCGTTTTTTTGTCAGAACCAGTCCCGCTACCCAGGAAAGTGAGAGGAGGGTTACTCCAGTCGAAATACCGAATAGAATCGGTTTTCGCCAGGAAATTGGACCACTCCAGGAATCTCCCTCCATAATAAATGCGACAACATGAAAGCAACCGCTAAGCATCAGAAACAGACCGCAGCCGATCATTAATCTGATTGCGAAACGGTTTTGTTTGCCATTCATGTTCAGTCCCGCGAGCCGTGAGGAAATTTATTACAATTGGATTGTTTCGATTAATACTTCGGGGTGTGTGCTACTGGCACCCTAATTTTTCAGTTGGAACAGAGCGTTCGTGTGTCTTGAAACTATGGTAGCGAAGCAAGGGACAAACCCAAGGTTTGAAGTCAACAGGATTTTTCGTTCCGTTTCTAAATCAAGAGATCTCTGTATTGTGATTATCGATGCTCTTCCTGCGAACGGACATCATTTTTGCACCTCGCTGGTAAGTGGAGAGAGAATATCTCTCCGACTCGCATACCCTATGTAAAATGCCCAAGCACCTATTTACGGCTCAAAGTGGCTCTGAGCACGCTTAATTACCTCTGAAGATCTCTCCAAATGCGTAAATTGATTGATTTCAATTACCAATGGAGTTCCAGTATCGAAAGAGTGATAACAGGTGGAGTGGCCACCGGGACGGGCTCGATTTATTGCAATTTCATACCAAATGACACGAGCGGAGCATTTCGAACGGCGTGAAAAACGGGGAGACCAATACATAAATCTGCGACAATGAACAGTCGACGGAGTCCATGCCATCAGCAATCCGATGTGCAGAATTGTGATTTGACGATTCGGAGCATATCATCAGTGACAACTCAATTCTTTGAACCAGATGGAGCAATTCGATGCAGCGTCTTACCTTTCTTCTTGTGCTTTCTCTCCATTCAATTGCACACGCAGAGGAATGGCCACAATGGATGGGACCGAACCGTGACAACGTCTGGAAAGCAAACGGCATTGTTTCTGAATTCAACGAGGATGGGCCACGAATTCTCTGGAAAGCAGAAATTGGCGGAGGGTATTCTGGCCCGGCAGTTGCAGATGGTCGCGTCTATGTAACCGACTATGTCACCAGCGATGATGTTAAAGTTGCCAACTTTGATCGCAAGCAGTTTTCAGGAACTGAACGCGTTTTGTGTCTGGACGAGAAATCAGGCAAACAAATCTGGAAGCATGAGTATCCCGTTAAATACTCAATTTCCTACCCTGCTGGGCCACGCTGCACCCCAAATCTTTATAAAGGTCATGTTTACACTCTGGGAGCAGAAGGAAATCTATTTTGCTTCGAAGCCAAAACCGGCAACGTGATCTGGTCGAAGAATCTTCCAGAAGATTACAACACGAAAACTCCTCTCTGGGGCTATGCCGCTCATCCGCTCATCGATGGGAACAAGCTGATCACATTGGCTGGTGGAAAGGGAAGTCATTGTATCGCACTTGACCTGAAAACCGGCGAAGAGATTTGGCGAACATTAACTTCCCGCGAGCAGGGTTATTCTCCCCCTACCATTATCAATGCAGGTGGGACACGCCAGCTTGTTCTCGCTCATCCTGAAGGAATTTCCTCGGTGAATCCAGAGACAGGAAAGGAATACTGGACAGAACCTTATGAAGCCAGCAATGGTTCAATCATCATGTCTCCAATACACCACAAAAATCTGCTCTACGTAGGTGGGTACAGCAATAAGAATATTTTGATCGAACTCGATCCCAAAAAAGCGGAAGCCAAAACGGTATGGCGAGATCAGCCACGTATGGCAATCTCTCCAGTGAATGTACAACCTTTTCTGATCGATGAAACGATAATTGGTTTGGATCAGAACGGCCAAATGTATGGCATCGATTTACCGACGGGCGAACGCCTCTGGGAGACTTCCGAGCCGCTCCATTCAGAACGACCACTTGGTTCCGGCACGGCTCTCATTGTGAAACATGGAGATCGCTTTTTTCTCTTCAACGAGCATGGAGAGCTGATCATCGCGAAAATTTCACGCGAGGGTTATGAAGAAATCGATTCCATGAAAGTCATCGAGCCGACCAATGTCGCCTTTGGTCGAGATGTCGTCTGGAGTGCCCCTGCCTATGCGAATAAAAGCGCATTCATCCGCAACGATAATCAATGCATTCGAGTTGATCTCTCTGCGGAATGAGGGAATGCCTGCATTACAGCTTATTTCGATTCAGGAAGTCTCCAGGAATTTCGGTCATTTTCTGTGCAATCACCCGCAAACAGTGGATAGGGAACACACTCCTCAACTGCTAATCAGATGTTTCCTGTCGTTTGCACCAGTTCTTTGATCGATAAGTTATCGAGAATTCGGTTAGATAATTGCGGAATGTTGTGACAGCCTCCAAGGAAGGCCGCATTGGGAAATTCACTACCGGAATTTGAATTTGCTTCACAGGCTGCTTTTATGTAAAGTCATATATGCATGTTTCACTATTTGCAGGACTATACATATGAGCTCATTCCACGATTCTGTTCACGGCTGTACTGGTTTCCGATCGATGCCGCGCCGTCAGGTCCTTCAGGCGGGTGTACTCGGCACGCTCGGATTGTCGATGGCCGATCTGTTTCGACTGCAGGCTGAGGAAACCTCGCCAACAGCAGGCGCTTCAGGGAAAAAGATAGAACCACGTGCCATGAGCGTGATTCAGATCAACTTACCCGGCGGATTTCCGCATCATGAGTCATTCGATCCTAAGCCCGAAGCGCCGGTTGAATATCGTGGCTCCTTTGGCGTAGTTAAAACGAGAACTGGCGATGTGTTCAGCGATAACCTGCCGATGCTGGCGGGCATTGCTGACAAGATCACAGTAGTCCGTTCCGTCGTGGGGAAGATTCCCGACCACGGGCTGGCAACCTATCACCTGCACACTGGTTACACGCCTTCGACGGTGATCGACTACCCGCAGATCGGATCGGTCGTTTCGCACGAACTCGGGGCCCGTGGCGAACTCCCCTGTTATATCGCGATTCCCGGTAAGAATGCCTCCAGCGGGGGGACGGGGTTTCTCCCGAGCATCCATGGTCCGTTCGAAACTGGCGGCGACCCGGCAACACAGAAGAAGAACTTCCGCGTTCGTGACTTCTCATTGCCTGCTGACCTCTCACTCGAACAGCTCCAGCGGAGACGGGCGGTTCGCGACATGGTCGAACAGCGAATCCGCGGACTCGAAGCCAATCCGGTTCTGCTCGATACAATGGATGAGTTCCACTATCGAGCTTACTCACTCCTGACCTCAGCTGATGCCCAGAATGCTTTCTCATTTGATAGTGAAACCGATGAGACATTCGAATTGTATGGCAGCGAGGTTACAGGTGACATCAAAGGACCTGATGGCAGGCTTCACCCCAAAGGACTGGCCGAGCGGCTGATTATTGCTCGACGACTTGTCGAATCCGGTGTGCGTTTCGTAACACTGGAATACGGGTCCTGGGATTGCCACAGCGGTGTCGAAAAAACGTGTCTCGATCAGATGCGGCCCTTCGATTATGCAATTTCGGGACTGGTCTCCGACTTGGATCGCCGTGGTTTGCTCGATACGACTATTGTCTGGGTTACGAGCGAGTTCGGCCGCACACCGAAGGTCAATAAAGAGAGTGGACGCGACCACTGGGCTCGCTGCTATTCAATGATGCTCGCTGGTGGTGGTTTCCAGCGAGGCCTCGTTCACGGTGCCAGCGACTCAACAGGTGGCGAACCTGTCCGAGATGCGGTGACGCTTGAAAACCTCATCGCGACGATCTATCACCAGATGGGGATCGATGCAAACAAAGAGCTGGTCGCTTTTGGTACGCGACCTATCGAAATTATTCGCGATGCTCAGGTCGTCAAACCGCTGATCAGTTAGCTTATCCGATAAGTGTCGATGAGATTTTTCCTGCAGGAGCAAGAGCAGCATGCGCGCGTTCATTGGGCCAATTCTTTCATTATTAATCTGCTTCGTACTATCGAGTGGTCTCGTTTCGGCTGACCCGTGGATCGCCGGAGTGACTCCACGGCTTGTTGGACGAGGCACAACAAGTGAAATTGTGATCGATCGATGGCGGCATGAAGCAATTGACGTGCTGTTCTACCCAGATCATTCCGTAGGACCGGATGATAAGAGCGGCGATCAAACTGGTATTCGTTGCGTCGGTACTCAGTTCGATTCCAAAAAGCAGCGGCTCATCTGTCAGCTCGAGGTCGAGACGGACTGCCGACCCGGCGAGCATCCTTTCCGCGTCCTCACTGCTGTGGGACTCTCATCAATGGGTACGGTTCATGTGGGGCCCTTTCCTGTCATCGATGAAGAAGAGACCAAAGCCAACACAAACGATACCCCGGAAACGGCTCTGCTGATCGATTCAGACATCACCGTTAGAGGTACTCTTTCCAACAGTTCCTATGAGGATGTCGACTGTTTCCGCGTGGCTGGCAAAGCCGGTCAAAGACTTTCTGTTGAAGTTGACATGGTCAAAATGGGCGACGATCTTCGGTGGAATCCTGTACCCGACGGTTACGATTCCGTCGTCACAATTCTCGACCCATCCGGAAAACGGATCGCAAAAAATGATGACTCATCGCTGAATCGCCAGGATCCACTTTTGTCGATGAAGCTGCCAGTCGATGGTGACTACACGATTATCCTGCAACGGTCGATGTTTATTCCAGAAGCGAGGGAATACGCGATCCACATAGGCCGGTTCTTCCGACCATTGGCCGCTTATCCACTTGGTGGACCGACTGGTTCGTCACTCTCAGTCGAATTGCTGGGAGACCCACTCGGCCCGGTTTCACAAACGATCTCGCTGCCCAAGTCAAGTGGTACATTTCCACTCATGGGCGACGCACCATCACCACTCCCTATGCGATCGAGCCCGTTTCCCAATGTACTTGAATCTTCCGGTGAAAATGAGACTGTTGTGTCTGCAATCCCAGTTGCGGTAAATGGGATTCTCGCCAATTCAGACGAGACAGACCGCTTTCGCATCACTGTGAAAAAGAGTGTGCCGTTGCAGGTACGAGTATGGGCCAAAGCACTCGGCTCGCCAGTGGATCCTTCAATCCGGTTGCGACCTGTCGATCCGTCAGGAGAACTTGGAACTATTGAACTTCAAGCCGACGACGCGACGCGACCTGAACGCGACATCTTTGGCGGGCAAGGCGATTTCCCTGATACATTTGACCCGTCCGTCATCTGGACTCCTAAGCAGGATGGCGACTATGTTCTTGAAGTCTTCGATCCGCGTGGTGTCGGCGGCCCCACTCACGTTTATCGTGTTGAAATCGCTCCACCCGAAAATATTCTCCACATTGGCCTTCCGTTTGAGGGATATAAACCTGAGAGGCCGCGAAAGACGTCGCTGTCCGTGCCACGAGGGAGTCGCTGGACGGTGAAGCTTTCGCTCTACCCTGCTCAGGGGAGCAACATTACCGGGCCTCTCGATTTCTCGGTTGAAGGACTGCCCCCCGGTGTGAGAATGCTGTCATCACAACTTCCATCCCTGCAGTCAGCCTGGCCGATGACGCTCATCGCTGATGAGGACGCCCCCCTTTCAGCATCAATCATTCAAATCAAGGCTCAACCTGCTGAAGGAGGCGATCCATTCGTAACCGTCAATCAACAGAACTTGCAGCGGGTATCGTATTCACACTATCCGTGGCGAAACATTCGAGTAGATCGATTTGCGACCGCAATCAGTGAACCAGCGGGATTCGAGGTCATACTCGATGCACCCAAGCAGCCGCTGATGCGAGGGTCCGAACTCACAATCCCCGTACGGATCGTGCGGCAACCGTGGTGCGACGAACCCCTTGAAATACAGTGTGAATTCGCACCACCAGGCGTCGGCACATCGCCAGCTGAGATCATCCCCTCCGGAGAAAGCACAGCCAATCTGACGCTCTCTGCCAATGCAAGCGCGAAACTTGGCAGCTCGCCGCTCTATGTCATGGTCACCACGACTCAGGCTCGAGGTGGACGAGAAAATAGCTCGGTCAGAGGTGACACGGATCAGGGTTCTGAACGTGTGAGAGTCTCGTCGGAAGTCATTAATATCGAGGTCGCCGAGCCGTTTGTATCGCTTGCGAGTGAACCACAAAGTGTCCGCCGGGGCAATAAAATCAAGTACCGCTGGACCGTCAAACAGTTACGTCCCTACGAGGGACAGGCGAGTGTTCGCATGCTTGGCCTGCCAGTCGGTCTGGTAGCGGTCGGGCCTGAGCCAACTATCGATAAAACGTCCAATGAGGTTGAAGTGGAACTTGAGGCACACGACGAAGCATTGCTCGGTCTGGTTGGCGAACTTAATTGTGAAGTGCGGTTCATTGTCGGCGGCGAAGATATTCTCCTGAGAACGGGTTCGGGCAAGCTGAGAATCGACCCGAGACTTGAAAAGTAACCATACGGACAAATCAGAACGCAGAAACAAACAAAGGCTAATTACTGTGAATTTCAAATCAATTCTGACTCTGCTGATTGCAGGTTTGTCATTGTTCCCGAATGTCATCCATGCTGCCGATTCCCTCGGCGACAAGACTGACTCAAGCAGTTCGATCGTGCCAAGTTTCCGGCGTGATGTCATGCCGGTCTTTTTTCGGGCAGGATGCAATTCTGGTACCTGTCACGGTTCGGCCCGCGGCAAGGATGGTTTTATGCTTTCGCTGTTTGGCTACGATCCAGACGGTGACTACCGACGGACAGTCGCGGAGATGCCGGGACGTCGTGTGAACACAGCTCTCCCCCAGGAAAGCCTGCTGCTTCTCAAAGCCATTGGTGCCGTGCCTCACACCGGGGGCAAGCGATTTGAACGTGACAGCGATCTGGCAAAAGTCCTCATCGCCTGGATTGAGGCAGGAGCCCCCGATGACGTCGGCAACGTGCCAGAGGTGGCGGGAATCGAAGTTTCTAAACCTTCAATTGTATTTGACAAGGCCAGTGATACTGTAGATCTGCAAGTGACGGCGACCTATGCCGACGGCTCGACCCGCGATGTCACTCATCTGGCTTTGTTCGGCACCAACAATTCGAGCGTAGCCGAAATCGACCCTGACGGCCGCGTCTCCTCCAAGGGGCCGGGAGACACAACTGTATTTGCGCGATTCAGTCGGTTTACCGTCGGAGCCGAGGTGATCGTGCTGCCATCCATTGAAGGTTTTACCTGGCCCAATCCGCCGGAGAATAACTTTATTGATCGGCTCGTCTTTGAGAGACTGCAAAAATTGCGGATTGCACCTTCAGAACTCTGCGACGACGAAACATTCCTCAGGCGGGTCACGCTCGACCTTGCCGCCCGGCCTCCGACAGTCGAGGAATACGAGGCCTTTATGGCTGACACTTCGGCCGACAAACGGTCGCAGAAAATCGATACTCTACTCGATAGTGAAGACTTCACCGACTACATCACCGCACTTTGGGGGGAGTTGTTCCGGATCAACAGCCAGGACTACACGGGGCGAGCCGACTCTCACAAGCCGGCAAACGCTTTCAATGCCTGGCTGCGTGATCAGATTGCCGCCGACCGACCGTTCGACGAAGTGGTTGCCGATATGACAACTGCAGTCGGCAGTACGAACATCGATGGCCAGACCGGCCTCTACACGATGCTCATTAAAGACTACAAACTGAATCCCAAAGTGCTGGCAGCCGATTACTCCCAACTCTTTCTCGGCGTGCGGATGCAATGTGCAGAATGCCACAATCATCCCTTTGATCGCTGGACGATGGACGACTATTACGGCTTCGTCAGTTTCTTCACCTGTGTGGAGCGAAAAACTGGCAGCGACAGTCGCGACAGGACCGTCATTTTCGATCCTTCTGCCCCGCCAGCAAAGCATGCCCTCGATGGCCGTCCCGTTCCGGCTAAACTCCTCGGTGAAGTCGAACCAGTCGGCGGCGAAGGCGATCCCCGACGAGCCTTGGCAGCCTGGATCAAAGATCCTGAAAACGATCTGTTTAATCGGAATATCGTGAACCGGTTGTGGGCTCACCTGTTTGGTGTGGGAATTGTCGATCCGGTTGATGACTTCCGGGCAACGAATCCTCCGGCTAACGGTCCCTTGCTCGAAGCACTTGCGGCTCGGTTTGCAGAACACGGCCGAAAACTGCGGCCTATGGTTCGAGACATCTGCAATTCGAGGGTGTACCAGCTTTCGATCGAACCGACACCTTCCGGTAAGGATGATCAGCGACAGTTCTCACACGCTCAACTCCGACGACTTCGAGCCGATGTCATGTTAGATTCAATTGTGGCCGTAACCGGTGAGCCACGTTCATTCCCCAAGACCCCGACTGGCACTAAGGCCATCAACTACATCAATCGGCATCATTACTATACAGCCACTGGTGATTTCGTACTCGATACTTTCGGCCAGTCTCCCCGAGATACGGTTTGCGCCTGCGACACAAGGACCGATCCCTCACTTACGCAGGTCATGCACTTGCTCGTGGGCGACACCTCCGGCCCAAGAGTGCACACGGCGGCTACTCGCGGAGTGCTGAAGAAGATCATCGAAAGTCAATCTACACCTGAAGGTGTTATCGAGGCGATTTTTATACGCGTTCTCTCCCGTCGTCCAACAACAGCAGAAATGCAGATGATTCGCGAACTCGTGAATGAGGAAAATCCATCGACCGTTTATGAGGATATCTTCGCCGGACTGATCAACTCGAGTGAGTTCCTCTTCAATCACTGACACATTGACTCGAATTTGCCTCCCCACCAAAAAAGATCACACTTACTCGATTCGGAGATAATGATGAATTTCCTGCTCAGCCACTTATCGCTGCCCGTACTTTCGGCAGCGGTCCTTCTGGCCAGCAGTCCTTATGTCTGTGCTGATGACGGCAAAGAAAAGGACACAGACAAGCCAGTCACCTATGAGGATCATGTCTTTCCAATTCTTAAAAAAAATTGTGCGACCTGCCATGGAGACGGAAAGCAGGAAGCCGGGCTGAATCTTGCGAATTACGCAAACACGATCAAAGGGAGCGGCGGCGGTGAAATCGTGGTGGCCGGTCGGTCTTCAGCGAGTCGTCTGATTGAAGTGTTGACATCGACAGAAGACGGGGAGCGGATGCCACCTGATGGTGATCCCCTCTCTCCTGAAGTGATCGAACTGATCAAGAAATGGATAGATTCCGGGCTGCGTGAAAACGCAGGAAGTTCTGTGGCCGAAATGCGGACACTGGGCTTCAAAGCCACGACTCCGACAGATGAAGCGGGACCAGGTGCTGTTCCGGTGAACCTGTCGACTTTCCCCAGCGTGACCACGTTGCGTCCGTATCCACTACTGGCCATTGCCGCCAGTTCGCGGGCACCTGTTGTTGCCACAAGTGGCTATGGCGAGATCAAGCTGTTCGACCCGACAACTCATAGTTCATATGGAGCAATCCCGTTTCCAGAGGGAGAGCCGCTCGTGCTCACATTCAGCCGATCCGGGCGTCTGCTCCTGGCTGCTGGCGGCAAGCCCGTTCAAAGTGGATCTGTTGTGCTCTTTGATGTGGCCACAGGGAAACGACTGGCTAGCGTGGGCGACGAGCCCGACGCGATCATGGCGGCTGATATCTCACCTGACGAGAAACTGGTGGCGATCGGTTGCACGAGCCGACTCGTGAAACTCTTTTCCACCGAAGATGGCAGCCTCAAGGCAACCATTGATAAGCACACCGACTGGGTCACTGCCGTCGCCTTTTCACCTGACGGAAAATATCTGGCAACTGCGGACAGGATCGGCAATATTCACATCTGGGACGGTAAGTCCGGGGGAGTGATACTACCACTTTCCGAACATAAGAAATCTGTTCGCGCTCTCTCCTGGAGAAGCGACTCGGGTGTCGTTGCTTCCTGTAGTGAGGACGGCACAGTCGTCTGGTGGGATGTGAAAGATGGCTGGCCACTGGCGAACAGACCAAACGCTCACACGGATGGCGTGCTCGACTGCCAATTCGGACCGAACGGGGAACTCGCCACCTGTGGCCGCGATGGGACCGTTAAGATCTGGTCGGCTGAGGGGAACGAACTGAAAAAGTTTACCATTACCGCCGAAGAAACTGCCAAGAGTCAGCTTCCGCCAGGCGTACAACTGCTGCCGACCAGAGTCGCGGTGGCAAGCGACGGCTCCACAGTCCTGGTCGGAGACACAGCCGGAAACCTGCACTCATGGAAGTTTCCCTGAGCTGATTGTAATTACCTGCAGCAGACAAACGTCTGCATTGCTCCATTTCAGATAATGTGTTTTTACTGCAGTTTACTGTAGCGGCTTTTGATGGTTTGAGCCTTATATTTCCAGTCAATCACACGTTACATATTCTTTGAAACGGCTATAGAATCTAAAATATAATCAAGGCATCTATGATCAAGGTATCATCGCATCTTGCGATAGCCCGACGAATGGAACACTTGAGGATTTCACTGGCGACATTCGCTGCGGTCAGACGAGCAATATATTCTCAAGTAATTGTAATCTCATAATGGGAGTTGAAGGTTTTCAATCCCTCAGTGTCTGCAAGTCGGTTCATATATTTTAAGGCATTGGCTGGGCATTTCAAAACCTTTGACATCGAAATCTCCCAAGTAAATCATCATTGCATTCTGAAGCCATTAGACCATTTTCAAATGATTTCTGCAGTCGTATGGACATCAAATGGTTTAAAACACTGAGTTTGCTCCTGCCGAACGCTGCAGGTGTTTTTGAATATGCTTTAGATCCATTGTGTGTCATGTTGGCTCGACACGTTGACTATGTGAGCCTGGAATTCTTCCAACGTCAGACTTGCGTTCCAATCACCGTGCCCCTGAAATCCCCCCCCCATATAGCGGAACGGTACAAGTGTTTGGAAGAATATTGTGGTACTGGATTCGAAATCAAATTTCAATTCAGCACAAAATGAAATAGTGATTCTGAAGATCGTCACACTGAAAATAGAAAATCCGCCTTGACAACGTTTACACTTGTAGTTATTTACACATGTAAACGTTAAAGGAGGATTCAAAATGGCTCATGTTTCGATTTCAGATGCCGAATGGCAGGTCATGAATGTTGTGTGGGAAGAGCAGCCGTTGACGTCGCAGGAGATTGTTGCCCAACTGGCGGATCAGGCCGACTGGGCAGCTGCGACGATTAAAACGATGTTGCATCGTTTAGTGAAAAAGAAAGTGCTTACTTTCGAACAGCAGGGGAACCGCTATGTCTATCGGTCCTGCGTCCGTCGCGCGGACTGTGTTAAACAGGCCAGCCGTTCTTTTTTGCAGCGTGTCTTTGAAAGCGAGCCGGCTCCGTTACTCGCTCATTTTATGCAAACCACAAAACTCTCCGCAGAAGAAATTGCAGATCTTCGTCGCATTCTCGATAAGAAGGAGGCTCAGAAATGAATGGATTCACGACTGCTTTAAATTGGGTCGAAAACTCATCAGAAGAAATGTTAATCATTGTTATCACTTCAGCGATTGCAGCTGGGCTAGTCGCTGCCCTCGTTCTGGCAATCAATCTGTTTTTCCGGCGCTGGCTGACATCAAAGCAAATGGGACTGTTGTGGGGACTGGTGCTGATTCGTCTGGCGATGCCTTTTGCTCCCGAGAGTACAGTGAGTCTTCAAAACTTTTTCGTGTCTTCCGTCCATGAGGCACCTCGACATATGGAGAGACGGGATGCCTATGTTGCAGCATCCACACCAAACCAGGAACTGTTGGATTGGCCTGAATGGCAAATTACCAAATCCGTCGAAACGGCGGCCCCCACGATTGGAGTTGTCGAGTATCTCTTCACATCGTTCATTTCAATCCTCGAATTAGTAATTAGTCTGCAATATTTACCACTGATCTGGCTTTGCGGTTCAGTGGCGATTTTTACACGGATGCTTGTCATTCACTGGCGGTTTGCTCGAAAGGTCCAGCAATCTCCCATCTCTAAGGATGAACGCTTATTGCGATTATGGATATCATGCTGTGAACAGGCCAGTGTTCGTCGCAAGCTGCCTGTCATTCTTTTTGATGGCGTTTCCCAGCCTTCCATTATGGGAGCATTTCGGCCCCGGTTATTACTGCCGACAGACATTATCGAGCTGAACGACGAACAACTCAAACTCATCATGCTACATGAATTGGCGCATGTTCGCCGATGGGACGTTGCCATCAATTGGGGACTGTTTGCAAATCGAATTCTCCACTGGTGGAATCCAATCTACTGGCTTGCAGTCACGCGGTATTGCAGCCTGCGTGAACAAACTTGCGATGCGATGGTCTTACACTGGATGAGTTCGTCTCCTGAAGAAAACACGAATCGCGACTATTGCAGAGAGTACAGCGAATTACTCCTGACATTAGCACAGCGGCCTCATTTCAGTTCGCGTTGGAAAGTCTCTTTGCCCGTTTCCATTCTGGGATTATTTTCGGCCTCTGTTCAAAAAAGATCGGTCTCGAATCGATTGCATGCACTGCATCGTGCGACAATCAAACGTCACGCCGCTGTGACCTCAGTCGTATTTACGACCATTGTTGTTATTGCCGCTTGTGGATTAACGAATGCAAAGCAACCAAGTGCTGAACATTATATTGAGGATTATTTATCGACTAACACCGGCTCTTTTACTTTTCCTTGCCAGCCATCATACGATCAAACCGAACCCTTTAAGGTCATTGTCTATTCGATGGACGAAGCTCTGCATGGTATCGCTAAACAGGAAGGAATCACCGACGAAGACGCCCGTAAATTGCTGGTAGCCCAGGTAAACTTTTTCTTTGAATGCATCCAGCCACCGGTTCCGCTTGAAATGCATCAGGAAAATCCAGAGCACTTAATACCAGAGCAGCTAAAGCCGACGGCCAACTGGAAAGATTTGCACCTTGTTGTAAACGGGCCAGAAACAGTTCATAAGGAATTCGGTATTCAAGTCGATGCCTGGCAGAAAAGTGGACTCAGTCAGATCACCATCGAAGCCCGATTTATTGTAGTGAGTAAGAATATTGCAGATTCCTTGGGAATCAAATGGGACAAACAGGAAGATAATACCGTGAGACCATCGGGTTCAGAACATGAGAAGAGCACGCCAAACGACGAGCACTTTCTTATTCCTCGGACAACAGTGCTGACCACAAAACAGGCATTTGAATATATCCAGGCGGCTCAGGGAGACGAACGATCCAATATCTGGTTCGCCCCTAAGGTGACACTCTTCAACGGGCAAAAAGCAACCATTTCCGATATTGTCCAACGTCCATTTGTCGTTGGCGTTTCCAGGAATGAATCAGGAAAATTAGAACCAGAGATCAGAATTATTGAAGACGGGGTAAAATTGACCTGTCGAGCAACCCTTGCAGCAGATAGTTCCATAATCCATTTCAGTGGAATTTACGACTGCAGTTCCATTGATGATGTTCAAACTTTTTCTTCAACGGTGCAAGGAAGGAAAGCCTCTATTCAGGTTCCCAGCGTGACAGCGCACTGTCTCCATTTTTCCGAAGAATTGAAAGATTCCCAAACTTTTCTCATCGAGTGTTATTCCGATCAAAAGCAGAAAGAATGTGTTTACCTGATGATTGCCCCATACGTCATCAAAGATCCTGATTGATAACTTCAGGAATTAGGTATGGGACAACTTGTTCAATCAATGCCGTCATGGAACGCACATGCATTCAAAAGCCCGGCTCTCTCAATTAGTCGGGCTTTTTTTGCAGGTCGGGTGAGCTCATCATAACGCTGACGAACGGGAATCCATATCGGAAGTAAGTCCAGACTGTATGGCAGACCGTCTGCATCACCTATTGGTGGATCTCGAAATTGCTCAGGATATTTGAGTGCAGATGCTCTGCTTGCACGAAAACACTTCTGGATCGTTGCAAATCAAACGACGGGTTGCATAATCTCGATGGTAGACCAATGTGCCTGCGATAGACCAACGACTTTCATTACGGCAAACAATAAAAGTGTGACATCCTGCAGGCTGGTGGGAGTCCACCAATAAGGAATTCCTTACTTCGATATCTCAAACACGACAAGTACTGGCCGATGGTCGGATGCGATTGATTCATCGATCACTTCAGAACTTATCATTTTAAGTGAAGAGCCACGATAGAAAATGTAATCGATACGAGAACGAGGGTTTTGTGAAGGAGCAGATGGCTGTTTCTGTTCATCAATGGCATTCATCCACTCTTGTTGAAGTATCTGTATTGGCTCTTCATCTGGCTTAGCATTCATATCTCCTGCGAGGATGGTTGGGATGGACCTGTCGTCAAAGAATTGATTAATTGCTTTTGCCTCAGCGACACGGTCTTCAGGAACATTGTGCTGAAAGTGTGTGCTGATAAACCGCACCGGCATTTTGTTTGGTAAACGTACAATCACCGAAATAGCTGCTCGCGGATAGGTGGTCTGTTCGGGGGTGCTTTCTGTGTAAGGCAGTGGCTGAATGTGAACGTCTTCATAATTGAAGCGAGACAGAATGGCATTTCCAAAAAGTCCCCCTTCATAGTGCTGTGTTGGACCGAACCGAACTTTCAAGCCGGTAAGGTCAGCCAGTTGACGAGCCTCGTGGAGTTGACCTGATCGTCTCACTCCGACATCAACTTCCTGCAGAGCGACAAGATCGGGTTTCGCTTTTTCGATGACCTTCGCCAGCCGAGGGATATCGTAAACCTTGTCCATGCCTTGGCCATAATGAATATTATAGCAAAGGACCCGGAGGACTAGCGGTTCATCAGCTTGTGCGTTGGCAGATTGAAAGGACATCAAGAACAAAAGAGGAATTACAAGAGTCCAATGTCGAATTGTCGTTAACATCAATCACATCACTTTCTTTTTGAGTAATTCGAACATTTTCGGTGCGATAAAATCAAAAAGCAAGGATTATCCAAACACTTCGGAGACAGAGAATTGAAATGAGAACACACTCATCTGCTGGAAGATGCCTCTCGCCTGGATCTCTAAATCATCGATGAAGGAAGATCGATATCTTCTAAGCGCCTTCAGTGATGTGTCGTTGTCTGTACTTTCCATCGCTTTCCCGCTTGCCCGGAGTCAGTCCAACATCAGAGTTCACCCGCTCTTGGAAATCGTATTGATCCCTATCAGCCAGAACCATCTCACTGGTCACATAGCCCACTCGCGGTATGGAGCGGAACAACTCTCGTTGCTGCTGTTGCTGGATTGGAGATGAAGTTTGAAGTGACTCAGCCCGTAAGCATGTTGAGGCATGCCATCGTACTCACAGGGACTCTATTTCTTATCTAGGGCGGTTTTTCAGTATTTCATGGACAATCCGAGACTCTTCCACGCCTGTTAGCTTGAAGTCCAATCCCTGGTTCCGATAGGTGAACCGCGCATGATCGATTCCTAACAGATGAAGTATCGTTGCGTGCAAATCGCGTACATGGACGGGATTTTCGGCGACGTTATAGCTGAAATCGTCCGTGGTCCCAAAAGTCAAACCGGGTTGAGTCCCTCCTCCAGCCATCCACATCGTAAAGCAGCGTGGGTGATGATCCCGACCACCTTCCGGACTATCCCACTTTCCCTGGCCAGCAACACTCCGGCCGAATTCTCCTCCCCATAGTACCAGTGTTTCGTCGAGTAACCCTCTCTGCTTCAGGTCTGTTACCAGGGCAGCGCTCGCCTGATCTGTATCTCGGCAGCGAGCAACGCACCACGAACTGAGTCGACTGTGATGATCCCAATCGGGATGAATCAATTGCACGAATCGAACCCCTCGTTCAATAAGTTTTCTAGCCATAATACAATTTGCCGCATAAGTTCCCGGCCTGCGGGAATCCGGTCCATACAATTCAAAAGTTGATTCCGGCTCATCAGACAGATCTGTCATTTCGGGAACACTACTTTGCATACGCCAGGCCATTTCGTACTGACTGATGCGCGTCTCGATTTCAGGATCCCCGGTCAGTTCCAAACGCTTTTGATTGAGCTCGGCAATTCCATCCAACATCGAGCGTCGAATTTCTCGTGGCATCCCAGCCGGATCTTTCAGGTAAAGTACCGGATCCTTGGCATTTCTCAGTTTCACCCCCTGGTAACGCGATGGCAAAAAACCACTCCCCCAATAATGCTCGTAAAGAGGTTGGTCGGATGGGCGCTTCATTTGCGAAATCAGAACAAGATAATCGGGCATATCGCGATTCTCGCTCCCCAATCCATAACTGGTCCAGGCCCCTAAACTGGGGCGTCCGGCCAAGTGATGTCCTGTTAAGAATTTCGTCATCGCCGGGGCGTGATTGATCTGATCGGTGACCATCGACTTGACGAAGCACAGATCGTCGGCGACTTTGGAAAGATACGGAAGCCATTCTCCCAGGCTCGCGCCACTCTCACCGTATTGGTCGAACTTCGTGCGAGAAGGCATGATAAGCTGTTTTTGATTGGCTGTCATTGTCGTCAGGCGTTGTCCTTGACGTACACTTTCCGGAAGTTCTTTGCCTGCCCATTCCTTCAGGCCTGGCTTGTCGTCGAATAACTCAATCTGGGACGGTCCCCCCGATTGTGTAAGGAAGATCACATTTTTCGCTGTGGGGGAATGATGAGGCAATTCCGGAAGACCAATTGCTGGATTTATTTTAGCAGCTGCATCGGCACTATTGTTTTCCAAACACTGTAAAGCCATCGCCCCTAAGCTGACAGAAGTGGCTTGTCCTAGAAAATATCGTCGAGCCTGCAGCCATAATGGGCTTAGATTATGATTTTTTGAATTATTCATGACTGATCGCTTCATCAAGATTAAAAATGAGACTGGCTATAACCATTAAGGCCGCTTGCTCCACATACTGGGAATCATCCTGATTTTCGGGTTGACCAAAGTTAAGAAGCCTTTTCGCGTCGTCAGGATGCTTCGCGTAATAAACATTTGTGCGTTCGAATTCCCGAATTAGAATGGCCTGTTCTTCCGCTGTCGGACTGCGTGTCAGCACACGTTGAAATAGCTGATCGACCTGATGTTCAACAGAAACTGAATCCTTCATGATACATTGTGCAAGTTCCCGAGAGGCCTCCAACTGAGTCTGATCATTTAGCAATGTCAGTGCATGCAGTGGCGTGTTTGTGAGTCTGCGACCGACCTCACAGACGCGGCGTTGAGCACTGTCGAACAAAAAGGTTGGAGCGGCTGAACGTCTCCAGAACGCGTAAATGGTTCTTCGAAATTGTGCTGGACCTTGGCTGGATTCATACACAAAACGTCCCATGAACATTTCTTTCCAGACTCCTTCCGGCTGATACGGCATAACAGGGGGGCCACCAATGGCTGGATTTAACAAACCACTGGACAGCAGAGCCGCATCTCGGATCATCCAACTGGGCAGGCGAAAGCGGGTGGCCCGTGCCAATAATCGATTTTCTGGATCCATTTCGTAAAGCTCTTTTGAGACATTGCTACTTTGTCGATATGTCTGACTGGTAACAATTTCTTTTAAGAGATGTTTCAAGTTCCAGTCACTTTCAACGAGCTCTAAGGCAAGCCAATCGAGTAGATCTGGATGACTCGGGAATTCCCCCTGCAATCCGAAATCATCAGGCGTTCTTACCAGTCCGGCTCCAAAGCAAAGTTGCCATAAATGATTCGAGATAACCCGACTGGTCAAGGGATTTTCGGGGGAGACAATCCAGTTCGCTAAATCCAAACGTGACAGCTCATTCTCGGAAGAAAGCGACATGATGGCTGAGGGCACATCGGCAGAAACAATCTTCCCTTTATTATCCCAGACGCCTCGTTCCAGAATGTGAGTTTCCCGCTTTTCCGCTTTTTCGGACAGAACCATCACATTGAGCTTGCCGGCTGCTTTTTTAACCTGCAACAACTGATTCTTCGCCTGCTCCAGAGCAGCATTGACTACTTGAAACTCTATGTGATCCACAAGGAACTGAGCAAACAATTCACTGCGTAACTCAGAGTTCACTTCCGCTGAGGAGTTCACCTCTGCTAATGCGAGTTTTTCGAGAGGCATCGGCTCTAAGCTACGAACTGCCTGGCCGGGTTGATCAGTCACGGAGACTCGAAATCGTCCGATGTTGGCATTGCCTTCTGTCGATCGATGCAGCAGAACAACGACCAATTCTTCACCCTGCTCCAAAAAAAGAGGATCTCCAAGTTCAAAGACTGCAGTGTGAGGAACGATTTCTTCGATGCCTGCTGTTGTCCAGCCGTTGCGTGGATCGTCATCTAATGTGTCTTTAATAAGACCATATCGACGACCTTTGGTTGGAGGTTCGGCATCAGCGATTGCGTTGGTTATTTGAATATCCTGCAGTTGCGATCGACCTTTTTGATGAACTTGTAACTTGATGTCAGTCAATATGAATTCGCCGTTCTCTCCCCGCGTATACTTTCCGGAAGTATGGCTGGCATGCGGAAAGATCTCGAGTCGGATACCTGTGATTCGAGTGTGACCATGGTTAACGAATACAAGATAATCATCTTGCCGCGGGAGTGGCCCGGAAGTTTGGACGATCCCATCACCAACATGATCGAGAACGGTGCCTGCTACAGATTCCAGCCGGCCTGGCTGAATGATTGTCCAACCTTGATATTCCTTTTCCGTTTGTTGAACAAGCTGATCTAACCAAACTGCAAATTCCTGTTCAGCTCTTTTTTTTACGGAGTCTACTTTTTTCGCCCTGAATTCTACTAACTGTTCGGCTTCGGCTACGGCTCTGTCGACATAAGGAGATGAATATTCTAAATAAGGTTTGGCTTTCCGCCCGGCACTTCCGTCTTCATCGATATTGTTGAAGAAAGCAAACAGACTGTAATAGTCCTCCTGAGTAATCGGATCGAACTTGTGAGAATGGCACTGCGCACACCCCAGTGTCAGACCCAGTAAGACAGTGCCGGTGGTATTGACACGGTCGATAACATAATCAATCCGAGATTCTTCAGGGTCTCGGCCACCCTCCCCATTTGTCATGTGCTGACGATGAAAGCTGGTCGCGAGAATTTGTTCGTCTGATGCGTTGGGAAGAAGATCGCCAGCAAATTGTTCACGGATAAATTTATTAAACGGCTGATTACTGTTGAATTCATGAATAACCCAATCGCGCCACGGCCAGTTTGTCCGAGTGGCATCCTGTTGAAATCCATCCGTATCGGAATAACGAGCGGCATCCAACCACCACATTGCCATCCTCTCACCATAATGGTCCGAGGCCAGCAATCTCTCGACGAGCTGCTCATAGGCGTCAGCGGATGTGTCACTCAAAAATTTCTGAGCCTGTTTGGATGTTGGAGGTAGGCCCGTTAAGTCAAAGCAGACTCTTCTAAGCAGCGTTCGCTTATCGGCTGGCGATGATAAGGAGAGTCCTGCTTTTTTGAGACGCGTGGTTACGAAATAGTCAATCGGATGCTGTGCCCGGTCAGGGATCACCGGACGAATCGGTTTCTCATAGGCCCAATGCTTCCCCCAGTGTGCCCCTCCTTCAATCCATTTTCGCAAGATCATGACTTCAGCATCGGTAAGAGGCTTACGGTGAGAATCCTGAGGAGGCATCAACAGTGTCTCATCATCCGTAGTAATTCGTGTCATCAGTTCACTCTCACTGATTTTGTGAGGAACAATAACCGCATATCCGCCTCGATCAGCAAAGGCGTCTTCTTTGAGATCCAGACGAAGATCTGCTTCTCGGTGAGACTCGTCTG
The DNA here is from genome assembly GCF_007859715.1 of Rubinisphaera italica. NCBI lineage: Bacteria > Pseudomonadati > Planctomycetota > Planctomycetia > Planctomycetales > Planctomycetaceae > Rubinisphaera > Rubinisphaera italica. The sequence continues at coordinate 1,669,054 of NZ_SJPG01000001.1, read as the reverse complement.
GGCCATGACAATGGAAACAACGGTCTGAAAGAATCGGCAGTACATCTCGGCTGAAGCGAATCTCTTCAGCGGATGACTCGGATCGCGAACACAGAAGGGCTGATATCATGAGCAATAGAATCAATTTTACAGGCATGAATAATTTCATTATTGCGTAACTCTTTAAGACAATATTGGATACTTCTATTTCATATACTTTATCAAGGATTTAAACAGTGTCTTGAATAACGCTTCGCATTTATGGTATGTTTTGACCATGACAGATAATTCACCGCATAACTTCCAGTCACAGTTTTTTGAGAATAATCCTCTGGCGGAATCCTTGATTTCGCTGTTCGATGCCCTGCCACAAACATATTTTTACGTCAAAGACTGTCAAAGTCGGTTTGTGAAGGTGAACCATTTATTTTTAGAGAACCATGGATTAACGGATGAATCACAGGCATTGGGAAAATGTGATCGAGATTTTCATCCCCCCTCGCTTGCTCAGGCGTACATGGATGAAGATCAACGGATGATGGAAAGCCGCAAGGCTTTGCCCGGTCAGGTCTGGCTGGTGCTTCACCGCAGACGCACTCCCCGTTGGTATGTTTCCACCAAAACGCCATTGTTTAATATCTCAGGGGATGTGGTCGGGCTTGCGGGTGCAATGTACAGAATTGAAGATCGCGAAGAATTAGCACGGCACTTTCACGAATTATTGCCAGTCATCACATTTATCGAAGAAAACTTTGCAGAATCGATCAATATGAAGGAGATGGCCCAACTGGCCGGAATCTCTTCAACTCATTTTAATCGACGTTTTCGCCAGTTACTGCATAAGACTCCCCTCGAATATCTCAGGGCAATTCGAACTCAAAGCGCTCAACGTATGTTGACTACAACCTCGCGCAGTCTGGCTGAGATTGCTGCCGCATCAGGCTTTACTGACCAGAGCCATTTGACCAGACGCTTCCGTCAGGTCACTGGTATGACACCTGCTGCTTACCGCAAAAAGTTCAGGAACTGAATTACGATCAGCAGAAGCCGAAAGTCGGAGATCAACAGAAGTTGACCGAAGCCGTGGGGCTACGGACTGAAGTTACAGAGTTCTTATGAACTGCTGTTGCAGTCCAGTCAACATGCTCGGATGAATTTTACCAGAAGAGAAGCATGAACCTGTATGGTTTCGCGACAAGGCAGGACCGTCGAATCAAACTCGGGCCTCATCGTCTGGAAAACGAATTTCTCAAACGGCATAGTTATTGACTGGAGTCGCAGCCGAAGAAGGCTCCGTGGGAGCACTGGAATCAAATCCCAGCCACTTATACCGTGTTCCAAATGAAAACCGGAGAAGTTCAACGATTTTTAAGAACACTGGTTATCATTCAGATGAATACCGGAAAATAATCAAACGCGGGTGGCGGGGGCGCTCTCGAAGAGAAGCCCCCGAATCTTTGAACTTCCGGGGGCTTCCGCTGAAGCGGAGCGCCCCCGCCACCCCGGAGGTTCTGTTCAAGATGTTACAGGAAATCCGGTTTTCAATTGGAACAGGGTTTAGGTGTTTTCCTTTAAACCGATTTTCCAGTGTCGAGCACATTCATTGCAAAGCGATTTGTACGAGATTTCACACAGATCAGGGCAGAAATCGAGATGATCAAACGAGCAGAATCAGGGGTACAAATCGAGCAAAGCTTTGACCTTAACGAATGTTCTCTATAAGCCAGTATGCATCGAATTATTTCGATACATACGATAACGAGTTCGCACAAGTTCTTGTTGATATTATCCGCGATCTTTGTCATAATTCAATTCTTCCGATTGGATGTCCAATCCCACCTGAATTGCCTTCCTCACCACTGACCTTAGGTTTTGACGCCATGCTGGCATCGTCAACATTTTCAATACATCACCAGGAATGGATCATCTGGTTGTTTTTCATCTCACTTCCGTTTGCTGAGATCTCGGCGTCAGAGCCACCTTACTTTGAAACGGAAATTCGACCGATCCTCCGAGAGCACTGTTTTGACTGTCACGGTGCGACCGCCGAATTGGAAGGAGGTCTCGATCTTAGACTTGTGCGATTTATGAAATCCGGCGGTGATTCGGGAATGGCAATTGTTCCTGGCAACCCTGCTTCAAGCCTGCTGTTGGAACGTGTTCATGAGGGCGACATGCCACCCGGTGAGTCTCGGGTTTCGCCAGAGAAGATCGCAATCCTGGAAGAGTGGATTCGGCAAGGAGCACCAACACTCCGTGCCGAATCCGAGGAAATCGGGCCGGGAATTCCGATTACCGAGGAGGAACGTAATTACTGGGCATATCGACCAATTACTCGGCCAAGAATTCCGGAATTCTCCACAGACGAACGCATCCGAACGCCAATCGATGCCTTGATCGCCAACGCAATGCCGGAGGGTTTGACCTTTTCATCAGATGCTGATCGGTTCACGCTCATCCAGCGGGCCTACTATGCTTTAATTGGCCTGCCTCCCACGCTTGAGCAGATCAACAAATGGCAGCAACATGCAGATTCCAATTGGTACGATCAGTTAATTGAAGAGTTACTGGCTTCACCACATTACGGTGAACGTTGGGCACGACATTGGCTGGACACTGCTGGTTACGCCGACAGTGATGGCTACACCGTCGCGGATCGCAGTCGAGAATGGGCCTGGCGTTATCGCGATTATGTCATCAAGTCGTTCAATACGGACAAACCCTTCGACCAGTTGATCATTGAACAACTCGCCGGAGACGAACTCGCTGGACCGATTGTCGGCGATTTGACAGAGCGTCAGATTGAACTTCTAACAGCAACTGGTTTTCTACGAATGGCAGCGGACGGAACTGGTAGCGGCGACAACAGCCCCGAAGCCCGCAACAAAACCATCGCGGATACGCTACAGATTGTCGGCACGACGCTGCTAGGGTCGAGTGTGCATTGTGCTCAATGCCACGACCACCGCTATGACCCGATTTCCCAAGTAGACTATTTCGCTTTACGAGCTGTTTTTGAGCCGGCATTGGATTGGAAAGCATGGAAGCCGCCAGCAGCACGCTTAATTTCACTCTCAACCGAACAAGATCGAGCCGAAGCCGCAAAAATTGAAGAGGAGGTCAAACAGATCGCTGCAGAAAAAGCGACTAAACAGGCAGCGTTTATCAAGGAAGTCTTCGAAGAGGAATTGTTGAAGTACGAAGAACCGCTGCAGTCGCAATTACGAACCGCATACGAAACCCCAGCGAAGGATCGCGATACGGAGCAAACCAAGTTGCTCGCCAGTAATCCGAGCATCAACATTTCTGCTGGAGTGCTTTACCAGTACCGCCCAGATGCAGCCGAAGAGTTGAAGAAATTTGATGCCCAAATTGCTGAGCTGCGGGCGAAAAAACCGGTCGAGCAATTCATCATGGCGTTAATCGAACCTCCCAACCATCAGCCTGTCACGCATCTGTTCCACCGAGGTGATTTTAACCAGCCCAAACAAGTTGTTGTACCAGCCGGTTTGACCGTTGCTGCGGCAGAAGGAGAGCGTGTCACGTTTCCGAACAACGCCCCGGAGTTGCCGACCACAGGCCGAAGACTTGCTTTTGCAAATTGGCTGACCAACCCTGAAAATCCTCTTGCTGCTCGTGCAATTGTTAACCGGATCTGGATGCATCATTTCGGACGCGGAATCGTGGCAACACCGGGAGATTTTGGAAAGCTGGGCAGTGAACCGACACATCCTGAACTCCTCGACTGGCTCGCACGCGACTTCATAGATCACGGCTGGAGCCTGAAACATTTACATACACAGATTCTGACATCAACTGCATGGCGACAAAGTTCGTTTCGGCATCCTTCAGGTGAGGCAATCGATGCTGATAATCAGTATTACTGGAGGAAGTCACTGCAGCGTGTAGAAGCGGAGATTCTTCGCGATTCGATACTGTTGGCTTCAGGAAGTCTGAATCCCAAGCTTTATGGCCCTCCGGTTGAAGTAGCTGAAGATGAAACCGGGCAGGTCAGGATTGACAGTAAGCAACCGAGGCGGAGTCTGTATGCGCAAATTCGTCGCAGTCAGCCAGTCGGTATGCTGCAGGCTTTTGATGCCCCTGTGATGAAGGTGAATTGCGACGTGCGATCTAACACAACGGTCGCACCACAATCATTAATGATGCTCAATGGCGAGTTTGTGCTAGAGCAGGCTGGATTGGTTGCCGATCGAACGATTGAACTTGCTGCGATGGACTCTCAGCAAACAATCCAGTTCGACCTTTCCCAATTACCTTCACCAATCTGGAGTTATGGAACCGGTGAAGTGAACGAGGAAACAGGAACTGTTAGCAAATTTGTTGATCTACCGCACTTCACAGGGAGTTCCTGGCAAGGTGGACCGAAGGCTCCCGACTCAGTGTTTGGTTGGGTGATCCTCAACGCCAACGGCGGTCATCCTGGCAACCGGAAACTTCCGGCACTGCGCCGTTGGACTGCTCCAACGGATGGACAAGTCAGCATTGCCGGGACTCTCCAACATGGCAGCGAAAATGGCGACGGTGTCCGCGGTCGAGTCTTTTCATCTGGCGGCCAGAGGGGTCTCTGGCAAGTGCAGAACAACTCGACCCCTACAAATGTAACCACTTTTACGGTCCAGGCTGGCGAAGCAATTGATATGGTCGTCGATTGTCTGGAAAATGAAAACTCAGACTCGTTCAATTGGCCAGTTAAACTGACATTCACGCCCGTTGGCGGGGATGCGGTCGTTCATGATTCTATCACCGCTTTTCGTGGGCCAGCAGATGATTTTTCCGAGTTGCCAGCCCAGATAATTGCGGCGTGGCAACTCATCTTGGCACGCTCTCCCAGCCCAGATGAATTGAAGATGTCAATGGAGTTTGCCAGCCAGCAACTCAAGTTGATGACTCATCATTCTGCAGGCACAGCCCCAAATCGCACACCGGGCAAACAGGTATTGGTCAACATCTGTCAAATGCTGATGAATTCCAATGAGTTTCTTTATATCGAATAAACACGGAGCAGTCCGGTCATGAATTCTCACCTACCAATAAACTCTCGACGCCAGTTTCTACAGCAGACCGGCATGGGTGTCGGTGCTGTCGCGTTGCAATGGATGTTGAATCGTGAATCGGCGACCGCGAAACCGCCTGTCCTGAAGGACAAACCACACAACGATCTCCTACCACGAGCCCCCCACTTTGAGCCTCAGGCGACAGCGATGATTTCTCTATTCCAGCATGGTGGGCCAGCACACATGGATCTCACGGACCCGAAACCCGAATTGAGCAAACATCATGGTATGGATTACTCGGGCGACATCCAGTTTTCATTCGTCAACGAAGCGAGTAAAAAATTATTCGGAAGCCCGTTTCATTTTCAGCCATACGGAGAAAGCGGAACCGAACTTTCCGAACTGCTTCCTCACACCGCAGGCATCGTCGATGATCTCTGCCTGATACGCAGCATGCACACAGGGGCAAATGGTCACGAAGTCTCCATCCGATATTTTCACGGCGGCATCCCTGCCGTCTTGGGCAGGCCTACGTTTGGTTCCTGGCTGACATATGCATTAGGCAGTGAGACGCAGGACTTGCCTGCATTCATGGTCTTGTCCGACCCGGGTGGTCATCCTGTCGACGGAGTCACGAATTGGAGCAACGGTTTTATGCCGTCCATGTTCCAGGGGACAGTGCTACGACCGAAGGAACCACGTATCTTCAATCTACAGCCTCCTAAGCATTTATCCGGTCCGTTTCAGCGTCAGAATCTTGACTTTTTGCAATCTCTCAATCAGCAGCATCTGGAGGATCACCCGGGGGAATCTGACCTGGAAGCTCGAATAGCCAGCTACGAACTAGCGGCCCGCATGCAGACGGCAGCCAGTGATGCACTCGATATTTCTCAGGAAACCGCATCGACCCATTCGATGTATGGATTGGATCAACCTGAAACACGCGATTATGGCACGCGCTGCCTGCTAGCCCGCCGATTTGTTGAACGAGGCGTACGCTTCATACAACTGTTTCACAGCGGTCAGCCGTGGGATAACCACAGCAACATTAAAACAGGACTGGCATCGATCTGCAAAAAGACCGATCAACCTGTCGCAGCTTTGGTCAAAGACTTGAAGCAACGCGGAATGCTCGACTCCACACTGGTCCACTGGGGTGGAGAAATTGGACGACTGCCAGTCACTCAAGATCATGGATCCCCTGAGAAGGCAGGCCGCGATCATAATGGGCAGGGCTTTAGTATCTGGCTGGCGGGCGGTGGAATTCGCGGCGGAATGACATTTGGTAAAACCGACGAGTTTGGCCACCGCGCGGTCGAGAACATCGTTACTCCAAACGATTTCCAAGCGACGATCATGCACCAGTTTGGCCTGAATCACGAGCAGGTTGTTTACACACATGGCAACCAGCAACAAGTTATCACTGCGAATCGTCCCGCACGGGTCGTCTAAGAAATTATCACATGAATTCCAAGACTTTTCACAAATCCAAGTTCTTTGAAGGAACTTGGATTTGAAAAAGATGATTGTAGTGAATGGATTTGCCTCTTTGGGAACCTGCGAGTTTTCCAATAAATAAATGTTTTATAAATTGTCTGCATCGGCTATTATTCAATTATGAAAAATTCCATCAATCGTCGACGTTTCATTCTTCGATCAGCTGCCGTCTCTCTCGCTTTGCCGGGGTTGCCATCATTGGTGACAGGGGCGGATATTAAGAGCTCAGAGATCGCAGAGTCTCAGGGTGCAGGTACTGGTGCTCGCCGGTTTGTTGCTGTGGGTAACCTACTCGGCTTTCAGCAGAAGCATTTCTTTCCAGAGACGACAGGGAAAGCGTATGAAGAAACGCCACTACTGAAACCTCTGGCTGCGAATCGCGACCAGATTACGGTCTATCGTGGCCTGGACCATGGTCTTCGCGGAGGTCACTTCGCAGTGCATACGTTTTTATCGGGCTTGCTGCATCACGAGTCAAAAAACCGCGCAGATGGCAACGTCACAATTGATCAGTTCATTGCTGATGAAGTAGGCAATCAAACGAGATTCCCATCGTTAACGGTCGGCTCGGAAGGTGGTATCCATGGCGGTTGTCAACTTTCGTGGACTAAGTCCGGTGTTCGCGTTCCGCCAATCACGGGACCTGCAGAGTTGTTTGATCGACTGTTTGTCACCGATTCTGAAGAACGTCACAAACAGCAAGTGAAGGCAAACTCTTTGCAGGCTTCTGTTCTCGATTCAATCCGCGAGGAAGCCGGGGCTCTTTCCAAGCGAGTTAACACAGAAGACAAAGCGAAGCTCGATGAATATTTCAGTTCGATTCGCGATGTCGAAAAACGATTAGAGCTTCGCCAACGTTGGGCAGATCAACCCAAGCCGAAAGCACCTTTCGATAAGCCAGCTGACAAAAACACGGTCGAAGATCTCCCAATGCTTTATGAGTTGATCGCACTCGCATTGCAGACAGACTCGACACGCATCGCAACTCTCGAAATTGGTGGCAGCTTTTTGCCTCAGCATCTGGGGATCGATAAGTCCTATCACGGCTTATCGCATCACGGCAACGATGAAGAAACGATTGCCCACCTTGTCACGCTCGAAAAGTATCAACTGGAGCAGTACGGAAAGTTCCTGACCCGCCTTGCTGGAATTCAGGACGGCGAGCAATCGCTATTGGACTCGACAGCGGTCCTCTTCGGCAGCGGCATGGGCAGCGCCAACTCTCACACCAACTCAGACCTGCCGATTATTGTGGCTGGTGGTGGCTACGGAAAAGGAGAGTTTAAGCAGGCACCGACCAGCGGCCCCGGCAAGATTCCGTTGTGCAATCTCTTCCTGGACATCGCTCAGCGCATGGGCGTCCAGAAAGAATCCTTCGGAACGAGTACCGGAACTTTTTCGTAACCATGAATATGCATTTTTTTGAATTTGTTCGAGCAGCAATATTTAGAGTCAATTGTGTCATTGCCTTTTCTATAGCAATCTCCTCATCGATATTCGCGGCTGAAACGGATCCTAAAGACAAAGATTTTGTTGCCAGTTTTCTAAATATGCACTGTCTTGATTGTCACAACGCCAGCACATCAGAGGGCGAGCGTGAATTCGAATCATTTGCCCTTCCGATTCAATCGCTTCAGCATCTGATCACCGCTGATGAGATCATTGATCAGGTCACTCTCCGAAAAATGCCGCCTGAAGATGCGGAACAGCCGAGTGATGAGCAGCGAGTTATGCTTGTCACTGCACTGCGAGATCGTATCCAGGAAGCGCGCAGTCAGTTCGAAAGCTCAGGGTCACGCACCATTATGCGCCGACTCTCCAATCGCGAATATGAAAACACACTGGCGGTTCTATTCAACCGCCGTGTCGATACACTCGGGCTTACGGCTGATTTCCCAAAGGAAAATACCAGCCAGCACATGGATAACATCGGCGAGTCTCTGGTCACATCTGGTTTCCTGCTGGATCAATATTTTGAAGCAGCCACGCGACTGGTCGAGGCTCGACTGGGAAGATCTGAGATGAAGCCACAGTCGTGGCACTTCACCGACAATTTCAAGCAGTATGAAGAACTCTCAAATTCTCACCGAAGTGTTTTTAATTACGAGTTTCTATGTCTGTACGAACAGCCCAATACCGATACACGACAAGGCGGCTATGGCCACATCGAGGATTTTCTGGAAGGTGTGCCGGTCTCCGGGCTTTACGATATTGAAGTAAATGCTCAAGCGATGCATCGAGATACGCATTACGATCCCAAAATCTTTCGCATCGACTTTTCGGAACCCTTTCAACTCGCTGTCGTTCCCGGAGATGTCACAAAAGGACACATCCATTATCCCCAGGCGATCGAACCGATTTTGGCAAGTGCAATCGTGCCGGATGACCAGCCAGAGTGGTTGACATTTCGTGTCTGGCTCGAAGCGGGGCAGACGCCTCGTTTCATCTTCCCGAATGGTCCTTATGAATCACGGGCATCAGTGATCGCCACCAACAAACGATATAAAGACGAATTCAAGAAGCCGCAGGATGGGGTCAGTCGCACAACCCTGCTTCGTGAAGGGGAGCTGCCCCATATCAAGATCGGCGAAATCAAAGTTCATGGGCCGATTGTTGAACCGGGGGGAAGCAAAGAAGAAATCGCGGTCTTTGGAAGCGAAGGCTTTCAGGAAGCTCGTGCGATGCAGCAATTGTTTGCTTTTGCAAAACATGCCTATCGGCGTCCGCTTAATGAAGCCGATCAAAATCGGATTGAAGCTCTTTATCAACAACGATTATCCGAGCAAGCCACACCACGCCAGGCAGCACTCGATACCTTGAAGATGATCCTGTGCTCGCCCTCTTTTCTTTACCTCAGCGAGATCACTCCCGAAGAGGAACGTGAACTCCAGCCGTATGACCTCGCTTCCCGCATTTCTTATACCTTGTGGACGGCTCCGCCTGATGACAAACTTTTTGCCGCTGCCGAATCAGGCCGCTTATCAGAGACAGAGGAATTGAAGAAGCAGGTGCGTCGTCTGCTCAGTGATCCCCGTTCTGAGGAATTCGTCAACGGCTTTCTCGATAGCTGGCTCAATCTGCGAGCGATTGGCGATCTGCCACCGCCACGAAAAGAGGCTTGGGAATACTACGCACAAAATTTACCCGAATCGATGAAACAGGAAGCTCGACTCTTTTTCAGGACCCTCCTTGATGAGAATGGATCGGTGGCCGATTTTCTCGATTCTGACTACACATTCGTTGATAAGAAATTAGCGAATCTTTACCAGTTACCAGAGAAAGACACACTTCGGCTGGCGGACGGATTTCAACGTGTCAGCCTGACGGATAACAAAAAGCGTGGTGGGCTCCTTGGAATGGCTGGCGTGTTAACCGTCAGCGCCAATGGAGTCGATACCTCCCCTGTGACTCGTGGCGTCTGGGTGATGGAAAATATTCTCGGAACCATCCCTCCGCCACCACCAGATGAAGTTCCAGCTTTCGATGCCGATGTTAGTGGTGCGAAAACCATCCGTGAAAGACTAGCCAAGCACAGTACCGATCAAACCTGTTTCGTCTGCCATCGAAATATCGATCCACATGGTCATGCCCTGGAATCCTTCGATCCTATCGGGCGCTGGCGAGATAAGTACGCTGGCTCCAAATCACCCAAAGTCGATCCAACGGGCAAGTTTCCGTCAGGAGAAACGTTTGAAGACTTTGATAGTTTCAAGAAGGTTTTGATCGAAACTCGCCTTGATTTATTCACTCGTAGCCTCATTGAAAAACTGCTTACCTACTCAACTGGTCGGCACATGGAACGTTCGGACCAGTTCGAGATTGAAGACATCCTGGAACGTGTCAAAGCCGATCACTACGGGCTTCAATCCATTGTCGTCGAAGTCCTGACATCCGATACCTTTCGCTCTCGCTGAACCAATCACGTTGCCACGCTATGGCAATTTCGGAGGCTTTCTGGCGATTAACCAGTAGATCGGATTGATCATATCGTTTTCACCTCTGCGCGGTCCATAAATACCACAATGAGGTAGATTTATAATCGATTGTCATCACGATTTGGACTGTGAGTGACTTTTGCCATCCACTGCAGTGTATTTCAAATGAAAACCGGAAAACAATCTAACTTTGGTGGCGGAGGCGCTCTCGAAGTGAAGCCCCCCGAATCGTTGAACTTCCGGGAGCTTCCACTGAAGTCGAGCGCACGCCACCCCGAAGGTCCTTTTCAAGATGTTACAGGATATCCGGTTTCATATTGGAACAGGGTTTAATTCTGTAGCAGATCTCAGTTTTCACTAAACGATAAGATGTCGGGTATTTCATCAACTGTCGAGAACTCATCGAAATATTTCTAACTGTCGTGAAAAATCGAAGGGATACGTTTTTTGTCAACTGATTGCAATTAAGGGAGTGCAAACACCATGAAGCTTTCGCCGGCTTTCGTTCGTAACTTACCGGCTCCTCCGGCTGCGATGACTACGTATTGTTTTCCGTCGATCATGTAAGTGCTCGGGTTCGCGTATCCTCCTGCGGGTAATTGATAGTCCCACAGCATTTTTCCGGTCGATTTATCGAAAGCACGGAATTTTTCATCAGTCGTTCCGCCAATGAAAACCAGTCCGCCTGCGGTCACGATGGTCCCTCCGAAACTTTCGGTGCCGGTTTGTGGAATTCCTCTTTCAGTCAACTCGGGATACTCACCGAGCACGGTTCGCCAGAGATATTCACCAGTGTTGAGATTGATGGCATTGAGCAACCCCCAGGGAGGAGCGATCGCTGGATACCCTTCCTGATCTCGAAACTGAATGTATCCTTTATGGACAAAACGAAACGGAGACCCGGCTGGGGCGGGAACGAGTGTCATGATGTTGGGTAGATTTGTCGAGTTGAGGTACAGGATCGCAGTTTCCGGATCAAAGCTGGCTCCCGACCAGTTTGCACCACCATGAAAGCCGGGAATGACAACCGTTCCCTGTAAACTGGGCGGATTAAATGCCGGTCCGTTGCGTAGCGTTTTCAGCTTCTCAATTACGAAGTCGCGGTTCTTTTCGCCGATTGTTGTCACATTCGATTCATCAAAATGTTGAGCCGCGAAAGGAGCCGGCTTGACAGGAATCGGCTGCGTCGGCCAGGCCTGTTCTCCATCGACATCGGACTCTGGAACCGGCTCTTGCTGAATCTCAAAAAGTGACTTGCCAGTATCGCGATTTAACAGGTAGACATATCCCGTCTTTGTCACCTGAGCGACCGCATCGACGGACTTGCCTTCACGGATAACCGTCACCAGATTCGGATAGACCGGCAGATCATGATCCCATAAGTCGTGTCGGAGAGTCTGGAAATGCCACTTCCGCTTTCCAGATTTCGCATCGATCGCAATAACACAATTGGCGAAAAGATTTTCCCCTTTTCGATCTCCACCATAAAAATCAAAGGCCGCTGATCCGGTCGCACAAAAGATGAGTCCCCGTTGGGGATCGCTGCTCGCTCCGCCCCATGCATTTGCGGCTCCCCGATCTTTCCAGGAGTCGCCCTCCCAGGTTTCATTGCCAAATTCCCCAGGCCGTGGAACAGTATGAAAACGCCACAATTGTTTGCCGGTCCTTACATCAAATCCACGAATATCTCCCGGAGCAGAAACTCCAGGACCTTCCCCACAGGAAACTCCGAGAACAACCACATCACCACAAATTGTTGGTGCAGATGTCGGACCGTATCCGAGTTTTGAGAGATCCTCCTGAAAATCCTCGCGTAAATCTTTGACGCCCTGCTCTCCAAACTCTGGATCAAGCTGACCGGTTTTTGCATCGAGTGAATACAATAATCCAGCTGATATCCCATGTAGAATCCTTTGTTCTCCGTTCGGTTGGCCATCCGACCAGTACGCTACTCCCCGATTAACTCCTCCTGAGGCGAGCGGATATGACTGGACCGAATGTTCAAGCGGATCGAATTCCCACAGTTTGCTTCCCGTCGCGGCATCTAAGGCAACAAGCTTCAGGTAGGCCGTTGTTACATACATCACCCCATCAATGATTATTGGTGTGCATTCAATAATTTTTCCACGTCCGTTGGATAGTTCGCCAGTTTTATACTCCCAGGCAAGGTCAAGCTGTGCAACATTTTCCTGGTTGATTTGCGACAGAGTCGAGTACCGCATATTTCCACGATCGCCACCAACCGTCATCCAGTCGGCATTTTCCTGAGCAATCGCGAGACTCGTGTTCAGCAGACTAACAGCAATAAGACCGATCTGCATAACAGCAATCGCCTGCGAACGAGTTCGCGTCTGTTGAACTTGACGTTTAATGGAGAGGTGATTGATATTCATTGTTGCCTCAACTGGAGTAATTAACGCGACATGGAATCGCACCTGACAATATTGATTTTGCTGACTACACCATATTATATCAACTGTGGGTTTCTGAATGGAATGTCCGATACCCTACTCAAGTTGACTATGTATGGAGACATCTGTGCCGTATGATTCCAGACTGATTGCTTGAGTTATGACTCAAGCATTAATCAATATTGCATGTCAATTATGTAATTTGGTGAATTTAGTCTGGCCGTTGACACTTCAGGCATTTACTGGTGTGGTTTCTGCATTGGAGAGACAAATAATTTCTATGCATTACTGAATTCAAGCGACACTTGAGTGTTGTATTCTGAAAGCCGCAAAAGGAAAATGGTGTTGATGTAGTCAAGATTGATCCAATTCCTTTATTGTATGAATACAAAGTTTTTCAAACCTCGCGAACGTAGCCCAGCGCTCTCTGCTAAAAGTTTATGATGAAGACCTCCTGGCTGCTTTGCTTAACTTAAGTTTTCTCGATGCGATTTTGTTTCATATTATTTGCATACCTTTCAGGTGTGGCAGTCGTTTCAGCTGCAGAACCGTTTGAGGCGTTTCTGAATAGTCATTGCCTGCGTTGTCACGGTCCTGAAAAAGTGGAACGAGACCTGAGGATCGATCAGCTGTCGCGAGATTTCAAATCCGGCGAAGATGCCCACTTATGGGGAGAAATCGTTGAGCGGATCAATTCAGGCGAAATGCCACCCGAAGAGGAACCTCAGCCCACCGAAAATGAGATTGCAGCCGTCATTACACAACTTGATACCCAAATCCGAGAAGGACGCGCTGCTCGCATGGCGGCCCGACCGCCGGTCGCACACTACCGACTGAGCCGAAAGGAATATCAGAATACCGTCTACGATTTACTAGGTGTTCGCTATGATCCAGCCAAGCCGGGCGAATTAAATGCCGATCCACTCTGGCACGGCTTTGAGCGAATCGGCTCATTTCTTTCTCTGTCGCCTTCGCATGTCGAGCGATATTATCGTGCCGCTGAGACCGTCCTAAACCGTGCATTTCCCGACAAGCCTCCCGAAACTCAAACTGTGCGTATGACAGCCGCTGATATTCGGTACGGTGGCGGAAAACAGCAACAGGAGTACCTCGATCGTTTTGGAATCAAGCGGCCGCTCCGTGCACTCATCTTTCCTGGTCGGGATTTGCAGGCATTGAGGCCACACTGGTTTGGCCGGACGGGATCAGAACAGAGCGGTTTGTATCGCGCGAGAATGCAGGTCAGCGGAATTCGTCCACAGGGAGGTCAGACGGCTCACCTCCGCATCGGGGAACGAACAGGAGAAGGCACTAACGAGGGACTGGTCGAATTCGATATCCTCGCGCCGGAAGATGAGCCGGAGATCATCGAGTTTGAAGTTTTCCTCGAGATGCCCACCAGTCTTGAGTTCAATGTTGTCGTTTCGGACATCATCTCTCGCGATAAAGGCGGACACCATCGCAATATTCTGGGTGGCTCCAACTATATTTTCACTCATACCAGTGAAACCCGACTGTTGAATCCGACTGGCCCCAAATTATTCGATGAAGCGGGGAATGGAATTTTCTCATTTGTCCTTCTGGACTGGATTGAATGGGAAGGCCCCATTGAAAGTCAAACCGAGCGTGCGACACGCGCGGGTATATTTCCTCCCGATGATGCAACACCGGAAGTGGTTGCAAATCATCTGCAGCAATTTGCGGAACGTGCATGGAGACGACCTGTTGCCAGAGAAGAACTCCGATTCTATCTGAGCTCTTACGAAACCGAACTCGCTGCTGGCGAGAGCATCAATTCGGCTTATCGAGTCGCTCTACTGGGTGTGCTGACTTCTCGCAATTTCACCTATCTCGTTGAAGGCGATATCCAGCCACGCCAGCAATTGACCGACTGGGAACTGGCCTCGCGACTCTCGTATTTCCTCTGGAGTTCCATGCCCGATCAGAAATTGTTTGATGCTGCTCAAAACGGGACACTAACTGGTGACGGACTTGCTTCGCAAATCGATCGCATGCTTGCGGATCAGAAAATCAATCGCTTTATCGACGACTTTCCGCGTCAATGGCTGCAACTCCATCGACTTGGCATGTTTCCACCTGATGGCAAACTGTATCCAGATTATGATGTCTGGCTGGAAGCGAGTATGCACGAGGAAGTGATTCAGGTTTTTCGCGAAGTATTTGCAAACAACCTTCCCGTCAATACTTTCATCGCCTCTGATTGGACGATTGCCAATCCGCGATTGTGCGAATTCTACGGCCTGCCTGAGCCGAAGACATCTGGTTTTCAGCGAGTTACATTACGTCCCGAGGACCACCGAGGTGGACTACTGACAACGGGAGCCATTCTCGGACTGACTTCCGATGGCACACGACATCGTCCAGTTCATCGAGGTGTCTGGGTCAGTGAAGCCATATTCGGAAAAACACCACCTCCACCACCTGCCAATGTCGATCCCATCGAACCCAATCCTCCAGAAAGTCCCAAGGCGACGATCCGACAAAAAATCGAGGCTCACGCACAGAATGCGAACTGTGCCGCCTGTCATCGCAATATCGATCCGCTCGGGCTGGCATTCGATCAGTTCGATGCCATCGGTCAATGGCGGACTCATGAGAGAGTCGAGAAAGGGACCGGAGCCGACCCCCCTGTCGATTCCAGTGGCACCATGCCAGACGGTCGGACCTTCACCGATGCAGAACAATTCAAACAGCTGCTACTAGAAGATCGCGATCAATTTCTGCACGCTTTCGTCGAGCACTTATGCACCTACGGCTTACGTCGCGTTCTTACCGTTGATGACCGAGAGGACATCGAAGAGATTGTAAAGGAAGCGAAGCTGAAGCAGTATCAATTGAAGGACATCGTTCGAGTTGTCACCATGTCCGATTTATTCCAGAAACGTTAATCAATTTATAGAGTAATATATGAAACATTCCTGGCTGATTGATCGCCGTCATGTCCTGCGTGGACTTGGTAGTTTCATTACACTGCCGCTTCTGAACGGCATGCGCCCCCTGCGAGCAGCAGAAATTGAAACTCCACGACGGAGTGCTTTCGTTTATATCCCCAATGGAGTCAACACACTCGATTATCAAATCACAACACCGAATAAAGACTATACATTCTCACGTTCTCTCCAACCGCTCGAGAAGCATCGTGGTGTCATCACTCCGATCAGTGGTTTGCATCATCCGGGCGGATTAGGGCATCATCATAATTGTCAGAAGATCTGGCTCACGGGTGGTCATCTTGGTCCGACTGATCGCAATACGATCTCGGTTGATCAGCAGATGGCAGAGGTAACCTCGCCGCATACTCGTTTCCATTCCTTGGAAATCTCCAATAAAGGCGAGTCGCTGGCCTGGACTGCAGATGGAATCCGACTCCCGGGGATGAGCCGCTGCAGTGAGATTTTTGCTTATCTTTTTGAAGAACCGAAGAATGGTACTGATTCTCAACGGCGGGAACTTCGCCGTAAGGGAAGCGTGCTTGATGCCAATCTCGAAGAAGTCCGCTCCCTTGAGAGAAAAATGGGAGTCGAAGATAAGGGCCGAATGAATCAGTACCTCACTGCGGTTCGCGAAACTGAAATTCGTACCAAACGTGCCGATGCGTGGCTTGATGTCCCGCGTCCTGAGATCTCCGAGACTGATCGCCAGAGAAACGATCGAGATGTTCCTCAGACTCAGGCGGGGGATTATTTCCGAACCGTCTATGATCTGATCCTGCTCGCCTTCCAAACGGACGCCACTCGCGTGGTCACTTTCAGTAGTGGACTTGAAGGTCAAGGGTTGGCAATTCCGGAACTCGGTATTTCTCAGTCGCGTCACGAACTGAGCCATCACAATGGTGATGTTGGACACATGGAAAAGCTCACAAAAAGTGACACTTTCAGCGTAGAGCAGTTCAGTTACTTTTTAACTCGCCTGGCCGAGACTCCAGATTTTGATGGTCGTCCTTTACTCGATACAACAATGTCCTTGTTCGGCAGTGGCATGGCTTACGGGCACAGTCACGGCAATGCCAACCTGCCTCTCGTTCTTGCAGGTGGAACTGGCTGTGGATTCAAGCATGGTCGCCATCTCGATCTCAATCAGGGCCATTTCGATGGCTACCAACTCGACGATCCCGGCCAGCATTATCGCCTATGCAGTCGCCCTGCCAATGAGAACGCTCACATGAGTAACCTGCTGTTGACGATGGCACAAAAAATGGGCGTGGAAACTGATCGCTTTGCGGACAGCAACAGCGAACTGGAGTTGTGATGAACCGTGCCCAATTATTGAATTTGATCAAGATAAATCGTCGAAGATTTCCGGGTTACATCCTGCTGTTCATTCTTATTGGTTTCTTCGGCGAAGTTCATGGTGACGAACCTTTCCGACCGGAAGCGGGAACGTTTCCACCGATCGAAGAGGCCAAAGCCTATCGGGGAGAACTGGTTTTTGTCGACCATGTGAATCGCCGTGGTAGCCTGCGTCTGCATGTGAATGGTCATTTCCAGGAGGGCCGACTGCATCACTTCGCCATGCTCCCCTACGGCGAAATCCACTACCACGGTGCACCAGCCGACTTGAGAGACATTCCCATCGGCACAGTACTATACGGACTCTTTTACCTGCCGCCCGACCCTGAAACGTCCGCCGTTCCCAACGTTAAAGGAAATGACAAAACCGCTCCACCGGAAACTCACGCAATTCTGTTAGAAGATGGCCCAAGCCTTTGCCTGCGCAAAGGAAAAGCCTGGAAGCTCAAGGAAGTAGATATCAATGATTCAGAAAGTCATCTGACCGCTCGTCTCGACAGAGCAGATGGCGGTGAGGGACTAGATGGCGAACATCAATTCACGATCGATGCCTCGACACGCATTTGGCGCGGCCGGGAGTTGCTCGGACTCGAAGACCTCATCACTGAAGGATTCTGGCCTGCATCGGGAAAGAAACTGTTCGATGGTCAGGATATCCAACTCGCCCTCACCTGGCATCCCAGATATCTCTATCAGCAGTTTCATGTCTCCGATCTCTGGCTTGATGAAACCGCGATGAATGTCGCCATGGAGCGTCAACGCCAACGGCATATTCGCCACATCCACACACGCTGGATGCCTGCAAGAGTGGATACGATCCAGTACGGCGAATTCGGCCAGGCCACTATAACAGCCAGCTTGTTTGGTGGTATGGATGACAACTTATACGCAGACTTCAAGCCAGGAATTGGCGGCAAAATGGCTGCAGCCGAAAATACGCTACGGACCTGGTGGCCCGACCATGATGGTATGGATGGAAAGATATTATCTGTAGAAACTGCAGAAAAAGATCCTCCGTTGGGAAGCAGCGGCATTCAGATTCAATTCGAGGTCCCGCTTATTCTGGAAGGCTTCCGCCCGGGACGTATTGTCCGCATTCGCCCTCAGGGGTGGCCGAATGTCAAACCGCCAGTTGAGGAGCGAGTTCGCAGTTTCGAGGAGCGTTGGCCCAGTCCAGATTTATTCCTGAAGTGAATAGCACCGTAACCGTTCATACGGACTCTATCACCGACAGACTTGACCAGAAGCCGGACCATTCCCCAGCAAGATTAACCAGATGAGGAGAATACGGATCTCCCATCGGTTTATCGGGAGGAAATTCAGGATAGTTGCCTGTCCAATAGCAATATAAACAGGAGCAAACACAGCGTTTTAGGACATTTCGTGTTCACGCGTCTGCAGATACCATTTGAAAATGGTCTAGTGATGCATTCCAGCTTTGATAGTAGGTAGAGATGTTTTAAAGCTCGATAACGGAGTGCGATACAGTTTTTGAGAACTTAGTGTAGTGTCATTCCAATGCGGGAACTTATTTGGATTGAGAAGCATTTGCTTCGTCTAGAATCTCATGGATGACATGTCCATGCACATCAGTCAAGCGACGGTCGATACCATTCTGGAGGAATGTCAGTCGAGTATGATCAAGCCCTAAGAGATGCAGGATCGTCGCGTGAAAATCGTAGCAGTATGTCTGCCCCTCGGCTGTTTGATATCCCCAATCATCACTCTTGCCATGGGCCATTCCTGGTTTGATACCGGCTCCTGCTAACCATGTAACAAAGGTTCCCCCGTTGTGATCCCGACCTTCTCCACCCTGAGCGAATGGAGTACGGCCAAATTCTGTTGTCCAAATGAGCAAGGTATCTTCAAAGAGTCCGCGAGATTTTAAATCACCAATGAGTGCCCCGATCGGCTGATCGACGCTCATTGCGATTGGTGGCAGCTCATTAGGGATGCTGCCATGATTGTCCCAATTGCCAGTAGCTCCTTGCGGTCCACTCCACACCTGGACGAATCGTGTTCCTCGTTCAATCAAGCGTCTTGCCAGAAGACAACGACGGCCAAAATCATCTGTGACCGCTTCACCTAAACCATAAGCCTTCTGCGTACTATCGCTTTCACGACTCAGATCAAAAGCTTCCGGCGCGGAAAGCTGCATCTTGGCTGCCAGTTCATAGGAACGAATTCGGGCATCCAAACGGGTATCATCAGGTCTCAATTCGGCATGAGCCCGATTGATTTGTTGCAGGAGCTTCATGCCATCATGGTCGGACTGTTTGGTTGCAAATTTGAAATTCTCATGAGGAAAAAGAGCTGGCACTGGATTTGGTGACCCGGCATTGATGACCGTTCCCTGATGAATGGCAGGTAAAAAGCCCGAAGAGAATGGTCCACGCTGGTTGTATGGCAACCCTTTTGAATCGGGTAAGACGACAAAAGTCGGAAAGTTGTCACTGAGATTTCCCAGACCATAGGAGATCCAGGCCCCCATGCAGGGAAAACCGGGGAGGAGAAAACCGGAGTTCATCATATAAGTTGCAGGGCCGTGGACATTCGTCTTTGAGGACATCGCCATAAGGAAAGCCATCTCATCGACCCACTTGGCTTGATGAGGAAACACACTGCTAACCCATCGTCCACATTCTCCATGCTGTTTGAATTCAAAAGGGCTTTTCATGATTGCACCGGGCATGGCGGTGAATCCTTCAGGTTTTTCATTAGGCCCCAACTTCTGGCCGTGTAACTTGATTAGTTCAGGCTTGTAGTCGAAGGTATCCATCGGGCTGGCGCCGCCCGTCATAAACAACTGGATGACACGTTTCGCTTTTGGCGGGTGATGCAGTCCCTCTTCGATTGCGGAACCATTCGAGGCAGCGGCATCCCGAGCGAGGATTTGGCACATTGCAATCCCACCCAGTCCTCCTCCAATCTTCCAGAGAAACTCACGTCGCTGACTCGCCGAATCAAATGATTTCATATTGGACATGCTCGCTAATCGACAAAGAGGAATTCATTACTATTGAGCAGCACCCGGCAGAGTGCGGCCATGCCATGCGTCCTCACGAAAGTTTCAAACGCTTCTGCCTCTGAGGCTGTTGGCTCACGCAGCCAACACAGACCGACGGCTCGTCGAACCCAATCCTTCTGGGAAGCATCTCTTTTGATGCTTTCAGCAAGCCAGACCGAGGCATTCAGGACAAAATCGTCATTATATAACATAAGAGACTGTAGGGCAGAGACTGAGAAGCCGCGCTTCGGAGTCAGTAGGGCCATATCGGGAAAGTCCAGCGTTTCCATGAATGGATCTGGAATTCCCCGCCAAACAACTCTGTAGATACTACGGCGTCCGGCATTCTCCGAATTCCAGTCATAGGCGGAATAGTCTAGAGAAGGTGTTGCTTGTGGTCCCTGCGATTTATTGAATTGTTCAATTCCCGGTCCGCCCATTGTCAGGTCGAGCCGTCCCGTAATTTGCAGCACAGAGTCGCGGAAGACTTCCGCGTCCAGGCGTCTGCGGTTCATACGCCAGAGCAAAAGATTTTGGACGTCAATCGGGTTTGAGTTCACCAAGCTCGATTGCTGCCAGGTTTCGCTCGTAAGAATCAACCTGTGCAACTCCTTGAGAGACCCCTTCGCTTCATCTCGAAACCACACGGCGAGCCAGTCCAATAACTCAGGATGTGTCGGTTTACCTCCCATTCTCCCAAAATCATTCGGTGTTTCACAGAGCCCTCGACCAAAGTGATAATACCAGACGCGATTTACGATACTTCGCCAGGTCAGTGGGTTGTCTGGATGAGCTAACCAATCGGCAAGAGCCGCTCGTCGTAACGATTCTTTTTTTGAATCTATATTTTCAAATCGAGCTGGCAGACTTGGAATAACCGAGAGTGTCCCCGGCCCCACTTCGTGAACCGGCTGATCAATTGCTCCTCTTCGTAACAGGTGAACGACCTTTGGCTCCTGTGGATTCGCCAGTCTTTTTGCATGCGACCATGACGAGGAAACTCCGTAGACGACCAATTTTGCTGGCAAGGCTGCCAGTGCCTTTTCGACATATTGTTCCAATGCAACTGCAGCGACCGCATCAGATTCGGCAGTCGTCCTCTGATCAGCCGGTTTGTTCAGCGCTTCGAATGCAGCCTTTGGGAGGGCTTTTGCGATACCCCCCTCAACATCGGTCACAGACAGACGAAACTTTCCGATAAGGTGTTTAGGCGGATATAGCTGCTTCAGAGTCACGACCAGTTTACCACCAGCAGACACATCAACGGATTCTGAAAGTTCAAAGACGATTTGATGTGACTCGTTAACCTTCGGATAGATAGCCCATCCCGTTTTGAGTTCGTGATCAATTGCCTGGGCGGAAGTCCAACCCTCCTGATCAAAATCAGCCGATGCCCGAGCAATATTCAGCTTCACCGCCCCATCAGCATGATTTGGAAACCAATGGAGGTTGACCTCGGACAGATGAAGATTTCCGTTTGCTGCACGTCCCGGACCTCCCTCAGGGAGACGTTCATCTTTTAAGACTTCCAATCGAACTGCCGAAAGTCGTTTCCTATGGATTTCCGATGTGACGATGTAGTGTTCCTGATCGCTGACTTCGCCTTCAGCAAAGATTGATCCATCGTCTTGCTGAGTTAAGGTTCCACCACCTGTGGTCACAAAGACCTCCGGTTCCAGGACCGCCCATGCCACCGGTTGTTTTTGCCAGGCAGTTTCCCATTCACTGACAATGTTAATGTACGGCTCTGCGAGCAATACCGTCTCATCCCGCCGGGCAATAGCCGATCGTAAATTCTCTAAGTCCTGCCGTCGTTTCTTCACCTCCGCATTTGCATCGTATTCGAGATCTCCTTTCCCTACGCCTGCAAAAACGGCCTGTAGTGCGTAGTAGTCCTCTTGCGAGATTGGATCGAATTTATGAGTGTGGCAGCGAGCACAATTTGCGGTCGTGCTTGCAAAAGCAGCCATTGTCTGGGTGACGATATCGTCTCGATCAAGGTAATCAAAAGTAACGGGTGCTGTGCTCGCACGACTTAACTCCAATGGTCCAGCCGCAATGAAACCTAACGCCGCGGTGAGTTGTGGATCGTCAGGATAGAACACATCAGCCGCCAACTGTTCTCGAATAAATTTCCCCCAAGACACATCCGCATTCAATCGATCAATCACGTAGTCCCGAAATCGCCAGGCATTTGGTCGCTTCACGTCATGTTCACATCCATGGGAGTCTGCAAAATGAATCACGTCCAGCCAATGCCGCGCCCACCGCTCTCCGTATCGAGGCGACGCCAACAATTCGTCGACGAGTTTTTTCCAGGAAAATTCATCCTGTTTGTTGGCAATGGCTTCGATTTCCAATTGTGTCGGCATAAGACCGTGCAGGTTGTAGTAAAGCCGACGAACCAAGGTTCGCCGATCGGCTTGTATTGTGGGTTGAAGTCCCTTTTCCGTCAGTTTGGACCGAATAAAAGCATCGATCGGATGGCCATTCCCAGGAACCGATGGCTTCTTGAGTGGTTTTAGCGACCACCAGTCAAGTGGATCCGAGTGGGCATTGTTCAGTTTTCGGGGATCAGGTGCCCCACGTTCTACCCACTCCACCAGCAGTGCAATTTCTTCTGCTGGCAGCTTTTCTTCTGGAGGCATCTGCTCCAGGCTGATCATGTCGATCAGCAGACTCTCATCGGGATTCCCAGGAATAATCGCGGGCCCAGAATCTCCACCCAATTCCCAACCTGATCTGGAATCAAGCGACAGTCCCGCACTGATTTTATGGTTGTGAGAGTGGCACTGAAAACAACGCTTTCGAAGCAATGGCTCGATCTTCGAGATAAAATTTTCATCGGCATGCAACATTGGGGATGCAAGCAAAAGGAAAGCCAGGGAAAAATATTTCATCCTCTTATTCTCCTCTCGATCTAACGAATCGCCAGAACGATTTTCGCATCCACTTCAGCCAAAGTGATCAAAGTTCTGCTGTCTGCGATTCCAAACCCCACAAAGGTTGCAATCACACTTCCTGAACGATTTAAAATTTTGCCGCCAAACTGTGAGTTCGTCTGTACCTTTCCCCCAATTCAAGTCGCAAAGTCTACTCCAATCAAAGGGGGATTTTACTGGTCGAATCGCGAATTCTCATCATTCTCTCATTCTTCGTTTCTTACACTCCGCTCACCTCAAATTATGATAATTGTGTTTGGACTTACCCAGGAATAGCTGGCGTCTCAATGGTCCTGAGCCAGTGCACTCTATTGAAGTTCATTAAGAATCGTTTTCCATGCATCGATGGAGTTCTTAAGGTTGGTGCGCTTATCACCTTTCACGGCGAAACATTGCAATCCAACCGGACCTGTGAAATTCAATTTTTTTAGTGCCGCGAAGAGTCGCTTCTGCGGAAAAGTGCCTTTGTCGAGCGTTTGAATTAGTGTGTCCCAATTCTTTCCATCCAAGTTGGCGCCGCAAGTACTGACTGAGAAGAGGTAAGGAGCAGCTTTCCCAAGGACACTCTCCAGGTCCTCCGCTTTTTCGTTCTTAAGAAAGTGGCAGAGATTGAACATGATGCCGAGATTCGGGTGGCTCACCTTCTCGACAAGGTCGATCGCCTGTGGCATCGTCGCCACTGCGTTTCCGTGATGCGGGTAGACTGCCACGCGAATATTTAACTGCGCCGCCATCTCCGCTGTCTGGCGAATAGACTCGA
The DNA here is from genome assembly GCF_007859715.1 of Rubinisphaera italica. Classification (NCBI taxonomy): domain Bacteria; kingdom Pseudomonadati; phylum Planctomycetota; class Planctomycetia; order Planctomycetales; family Planctomycetaceae; genus Rubinisphaera; species Rubinisphaera italica. Next base: position 1,645,198 of record NZ_SJPG01000001.1, on the reverse strand, counting down.
TCACCTCCGGCGAAATATTCTTAACCGTCAACTCGATCATACCGCCATTTTCCAGTGATTTAACGAGATTGGCGTTTATCGGCTTATCTGATGCTCCGAGATAAACACTTAACACTTTGAGTCCGTGCTTCCTGTATACGTCGACACGCTGCTCCAACTCGTCCCCGCCAACATAGATCTGGCTAATACCATTGTATCCAAGCCCCTTGAGCATTATCGCCTCATCCTCATAAGACATGGGCGGCATACCATTAAAGAAAGCATAGAACTCCGGCTTAAAAGCATCGTCCGCTCGTGCGGTCACGCACATGGTCAGAATGAATGAGATGATGAGGTAGTATGGTTTCATATTGTTGTCTAACGATCTAATGCTGAGCCGCTGCTGAACAGTGACATCCGCAAACCAGAAATCCGAAGCGACAAATCCAAACGCGGGTTGGAGGTTGGCTTCAGTACTGTGTTAGCTTTCTAGCTTGTCATACAAAATCTTTTGGTTCGTAGCAAATGCTGGAAATGCGACCTCTGACCACCAGCCCTCGCCGATACTAGGAAACAGGCGGCGTATTTGCTCGCTTAAATCTTGAAATCCCTGCATCTCCTCATGCGTTGAATAGTTCAACTGCTGCGAATCCATAAAAAAATCCAAACAAATCAAATCCATGCTGAATAAGTCTCGCTTGCAAGTCACAATCCTTGCGACTAAATCCCAGCGAAATCTCCATACCTCTGTATCATTTTTGAATAACACAACCTCAGCGTCACTAACTGAGAGCCGCAACTCCTCCTTCCGGCGGTGAAATGCCTTCTCTAAAATAGCATGAAGTTTATGGAACATACGTGTAAGCAGCATGGCAGGTATTTGTCCGCCGAAGTAAGGTCATATTTGACCGCTTTATTGCGGTCGAGTAGGGATCAAATAACTCATAAACAGAAGAATGGCCAGGCATTTTGCGACGAATTTCTGATGATCCATCAGGATACGATACCGCATCGAATTTGGTACATGACCGTATTTTTCACAACACCATTAAGAGTACTCTCCGGTTTCGGGCTCTTCAAGAACGATATCATTAAATTAAGTTCGCCGCGACAACATCAGGTTATGATCAGGTTATGAAATCGATTTGCAATTACTACCAGATTCCGAAATGCTCCCCCCCAATCCTGCACCTAAACAACCTACCTAAGCTCCCACTCAGTCATCGGATCCCTCTGCTCAACCCGTGGTAAAAAACGGATCGCTTACTGAACCTCAGTAGCCTGGTTCAACAGGTTCATGTTTTGCGAAATCCGAACCCGGCTCACGTGGCCTATTGTGCTTGAATTAGTATTTTCTCGGCGCGACTGCAAAGGCGGTTCAACTGCTGATTCGTCGAAATAAAGTTCATGATCATCTGGGTTGATCATCAGCGACTCCGAATTCAGATTCGACCAGTCTGCAACTCCGGTGAAATATTTTGTTATGCGGATTAATGAGTTTCACATCTTGCTGCAAGTTGCAAAGCCCCCGTTCTTCGTTCTACCATCCCGGCTGGTTGATTCCATTCCGGTCTGCAAGTCGTGCATATCGCGTTTCTACATTGCTCCATACATCATCCAGATCATCAATCACATAAAGGATCTGAGCGTTTTCTTATTTTGGGCGAAAGCGGTTGAACCAGCGATGCCACCGATATGCCTGTGCCATCGTTATTCGCATTTCGGTGGCGCGTTGTTCAATCGAATGCCGTAATTGTTCCGCGACAAGTTCAGGATCGCCATTTTTTTTGACAGATTTTATGGTTCAATCCGAGTATAGAAAAGGTGAGAGGTCGGAGTATCGGCTTGTTTTGAGCGGAATATTGTGGAATAATCAAGTCGAATGGATGTTTGCTGACTGATTGGTTGGTGTGGTTGACTGGTGTTGTCTGAAGTTCGTTCATATGCAGAGGTTTTCATATTCTGCTTGATGATCATTGCTGCCCTTTCCGTTTTCCTGATCGAGGCGATGATTCAATAAGAATCGCTGGAGATGTCCCCCAATGGACATCTGCCCGGACTGGCATCGGCTGGCGATGGGTTACAATTATCGACGCTGACGTGCAGGCATCGATATAATGAATCGGTCGCCGAAGTGGTTCACGTGCTGCTCAACGACAACGAGTATTTTAGAGAGATTGAGATGACCGGCGCAATTACGTCGACCGGCGTTTTGTTTCAGGCTATTTTTTGCTTCAACATGAAATGACGATATGAAATTTCACGAGACGGGTTCACGATATCAGCTGACATCTTCCCGGTTTTTACTGTTGCTGGCGGCCTGCATGGCCGTGTTCGGGGGGCTTGGGGTTTCGCGGGTACAAGCCGAACTGAAAGCTGGAGCGGCGAAGATTGATATTACAAATCGGGACGTTGCCGAACCTCCCGAACATTTGTGGGCGCGGGCACTGGTGCTCAGCGATGGAGAAACAACTGCGGTCATTGTGACGCTTGATGTGGTTGCGATTGCAGAGATCGGACCGATCAAAAATGATTTTCTACCGACGGTGCGGGCCGCTTTGAAACAGGATTTGCAGCTCGATCCGACGAGGTTGCTCGTCAATGCCAGCCACTGCCATGGTGTTGTCTGCACGGATGTGGCCGACCGCACGATTGCCGTCGTTAAACAAGCTTACGAAAAACTGGAGCCGGTGCGGGTCGGCTGGGGTACTGGTTTTGAAAACCGAGTGATGGAAAACCGACGGCTGCTGCTCAAAAATGGCAAACAGGTCGATGTGCGGCATGCCTATTCGCTGCCAGCCGATGAAGAGGTCGCAGAGATCGGACCGATTGATCCCGAGATTGGAGTCCTAAGGCTGGATCGGCTCAACGGGGAAACGCTTGCAGTGCTGTATAACTTTGCCTGTCATCCGATTCTGGGTACGCCCCGCACGGCTGGCAATACGGCTGATATGACCGGCTACGCCTCGGCGGTGATCGAAGACAATCTCAGCCCGGACACAATCGCTCTATTTGTGCAGGGCTGCGCGGGGGATATCAATCCCATAATGTATAAAGATGTTAGCGTGCCTCGACATGCCGAACATCTGGGAAATCGACTCGGCTTGAGTACGCTCAAAGCAATTCGGCAGATTAAATGCACCACAACAACCGATTTCAAAATGCTACACACGACGTTGCAGTTACCACGGGCCGATCACACGTCGCGGATCGCTTCGCTGCAGACGGAGCAGGATCGGCTCGTCGAGGCACTAACGGGCACAAGCCTGAATTTAAAAACTTTTGTGCCCTTGCTGGTCAAGTACAAACTGTCCGAAAAGTATCCGTCATATTATTCTCACGGGTATCTGCACGATCAGCTGATCGGCCGCGATGACTGGGAGAGACTCGACGCAGAGAACCGCAGGAATCTGGAAGCTTACATCCGCAACATTCACACCATGGAAGAGCTCACGCGGGTGAAGACTAACGTCAACCTGCTCAAACGGCATCAGGCGAAATCTGAGGCGCTGAACGCAACAACCGTCGATGCCGAAATTCTGGGACTGCGGGTGGGCGAATTCACCCTCGTCACCTTCCCCGGCGAACTGACCGTCCAGATCGGACTCGACATCAAACAGAACGCTCCGCGTGATGCCACCTTTGTGGCTGGATATACGAACGGGTATCTGTATTACGCGCCTACCGATGACCAACTCAACAATCCCGGCTGTGCACAGGAAGACTGCGATTCCCTGGTCGGCCCAGGTTGGCTGCAGCTGTTCACTGCCCAGGTAGAGGAATTCCTCAAGCAACTGTGATTGCTCCCAACCAACACCGCAATTATCTTTCGAATTGCCATGAAATATTGAGAAGCATGATCAGAACATAAAGAAGAGCGCGAGATTGAAACAATATACGGCCAACTGTTGATTTGAGAATGAATTGCATGATCTTGCAGAAATCAAGCGTGAGGTTCGAATTGAGCAAACATCACGTTTTATGGAAATGAATCAGGATGCGCTGAAGCCGGTAATCAACAGTAGTTGACAGGTGCCGAGGACTACGGACTGTAGTCACAGAGTTCTTATGAACTGCGGTCGCAGTCCGGGCAACATGCCCTGGTGAATTATCCCAAAGAGAATGGATCTGAAGGTTGCATCTGAAGGCGAGGACCGTCGAATCATATCGGGACCCATCGTTTGGAAAATCATCGGACATGTGTAGGCACACTACATTTAGAGATGCTCCAAATGAGTTGTTTCTACCATAATTGGGGATAGGTCTGGCTTGTCCATTTTTTCTCTTATTTCACTGAATGTGTTTACCATCAAATAATCCATTGAATTGAAGGCTTTACATATTTGACTTTTCTAACCCTCGAATGATAAGGTCCTAGCATTGATTCCCGCCACCTTCTTTGTTTGACACACAACATGACCACGATCGACTTTGTTGTCATTATCACGTACTTCATTACCATGATCGCCATTGGCTTGTGGGCAATGAGGCGAGTCAAGGGGCAGGAAGACTACTTCATGGGTGGTCGCGGCTTTGGAAAGTTGCTGCAAACTTTCGCTGCCTTCGGAGCAGGTACGGGAGCTCATGAACCCGTTCAGGTGGGGCGTACCGTATGGACCAGCGGGCTCTCCGGTGTCTGGTCGGCGATGATGTGGCTGTTTGTGACTCCAGTCTATTGGTTCACCGCAGTTTGGTATCGTCGCATGCGTCACCTGACTTTGGGTGACTGGTTTGTCGAACGCTATCAATCACAGCTTTTGGGTGCTGCGTACACGGCGTTCGCGATTTTGTTCTATATGTTCTATCTGTCGACAATGCTGTCCGCAATCGCAAAGTTTTCTGTGCCACTGATGGGTACAGATATGATGTTCGGCATGGAATTGAAGTATGTTTTGGTACCGCTGATTTCGATGATTGTAATTGCGTACGGAGTCCTCGGTGGTTTGACAGCTGCCTACTGGACGGACCTGATTCAGGGCATCTTTATTATCCTGCTTTCCATACTGCTTATTCCATACGGACTTTGGGAACTGGTCGAGAAGTTTGGCGATCCGAGCACTCAAGGACTGCTGGATGGATTCACGATTTTGCACCAACGCGTCTCTGCAGAGAATTTCGGCCTGTTCACGGGACCGAGTGCAGGAGAATTTCCGCCACAGTATATATTTTCACTCACACTGCTGGCCCTTGTTGGCATCGTGGTACAACCTCACTTCATTGCAACTGGCGGCGGTTCTGCCAAAAGCGAAGATGAAGCTCGGATTGGTCTGGTTGTCGGCAACTTCCTGAAGCGACTCTGCACAGCTGGCTGGGCGATCACCGCTTTGATTGCGTTGGCTCTATTAGCAGGCAACGTAGAGATTGCAGCTGATCCCGACAAGGTTTGGGGAGTCGCCGCTCGAGAGATTCTTGGGCCGCTGAATATGGGTCTCGTCGGTTTAATGCTGGCCTGTTTGCTGGCCGCGATGATGAGTTCGGCTGATGCGTACATGATTGTAACGAGTGCTCTTGTGGTGCGCAATGTGTATTCGCCGTACATAAATTCGAATGCTTCTGAAAAGGAATGCGTGCGAATAGCCCGGCTGTCGGGGCTGACCATCATTGTTGGTGCAACGATTGTTTCGCTGGTCATGGGCGATGTGTTTGGGCAGTTTAAGCTCGCCATCGAACTTCCGCTGCTATTCGCCGCCCCGTTCTGGGTAGGAATCTTCTGGCGACGTTCGAATGCGATGGCCGTTTGGCTGACGATTGGCTTTGTGGGCATGGTATTCTTTGTACTGCCATATCTATTGCCTGTGTTAAATCCGTCGATGAGGACCGACCCGGCGTATACGGTCAGCACGGAAGTCGTCACGACTACACGCGAACGAACCGCAACGGAAGTCGATGTTGCTCGTCGAGAAGCCTGGGAAACGGCGAAGGCTCAGGCAGAAAATCAATACGTCAATGACCCTGCTAAACTAGACGCTGCATTGAAAAAACTGGGGGCATCTCCTCCCGATGCCGTTGTGGGCGAAACCATTCAACTCTCAATGACGACAGGTGGGGAGTCGATCTTCTGGAATGATGTTCGAGCGGATAATTCCAATCTGATGACTGTCCGTGAAGAAACTTCAGAAGACGGTACACGTATCGTGGTCCAGAAGCGGACCGGGGAATTCAAGGGTGAAGGCCCATTAAAGATCGACTTCCTGATCTATCAATGGTTGGGGATCATCGATTTATCAGATGCTTCGAAAGCCACGCTGGAAACTCTGCGCCTCCCCCCACGAGTCATTCTGCCATTCGTGTTTCTGATGCTGGTCAGCTTAGTGACTCCTCGAGGCAACGCCGAAAAACTGAATCGTTATTATGCCAAGATGAAAACGGAAGTCGATCCTGATCCCGAGAAAGATACAGCCAAACTGGCTGAATCCTACGCTAACCCGACTCGTTTTGATGATCGCCGTCTGCTACCGGGCACCGACTGGGAATTTATGAAACCAAGTCGGAAAGACATCACCGGCTTCCTTGTATCAGTCGTCGTGTGTTTCATCATCCTTGCGCTGTTAATATGGGTAGCAAATATTAAGGCATAATTTTTAAAGAGACTCAGACTGATAGCACAGTGAGGCATTCTTGAGTTGATATAAGATTTGTACTTCGATTTTCAAAATTTGTTGTATTGCAAAACAGTGCTGAGAAATGATTCCTCTATTCGGAGGACCTTCCAGCCCATAGCAAACGTGGTTCAGTCGAATAGTAGTGCCGCCCGACAATCATCTCAAAACCAAACGGCGGTCATTGAGGGTCACTCAAATGACCATCTGTTGGAAACCTGTCAGGCTTTTTATTCACGAACGGATTGCTCGAAATGGTTTAACACTGCATCTTTTTGCAGGGCAGATTTTGCCAATTCTTTGCCAGATCGGAACCACGGAACAAAAGACATAAAAACACACCGCAGGCCAGCAATGGCGTGCGGTGTGAAAATCAAAAAGCATTACAGAGCTTCGGTTATGGCTTCAGCTTATCTTTCGGAGCTTTTCCGATAGGCCATAATTCAAAACGCCTGATGAATATCTCAGCCTGTTCGGTTTGTAGAAGCAGTTTTCCGAAATCTGGTTTTGCTTCAAAGGCTTCGTTAACCACTACACCGTTAACCTTATAAGTTAAGTGCCCGCCATCTGCGATCACTTCCAGCCGAGTCCATTCGCCGAATGGACTCTCGACGTCCTCTTTTCCTCGAAAGTTGATCTTATCAGCCCAGTCGACATCTCTTCCAAACCAGTTGATACGTCCACTGGAAATTGTGATTGGCTCTCCGCCTTTCTTCCAGACCTTTTCTCCATCCCGATCCTTAGTAATTTCAGCTGTCAAAGAAGTTGGTAGAGTCTGACCAGTGATGGGATCAGTCCCTGACAACACAAGGATGTCACCGACTCCACCTTCAATAATCTGAGCTTCGATTGATGCCATCCACGTTTTCGCGTAACCACCATCCGGCCCCCAACAATGAACCAGAAGACCAGAATCTCGCGCGCGATCTATTCGGTCGCCCCACGTTTTCTCGCCCCACTTAAATTCCAGGATGAGGTGATAATCGCGATAAGATTCATTGGTGATCAGACCGCCATATCCATCACCTGAAACATGAATCATGCCATCATTAACAGTGAATACTTTTTTGGGATCAGAGTATTGAGTATCACGAATCCATGTATACATTCCTTCCAGGTTGCGACCATTGAAGAGTTCAATCGGGCCATCGGTCGGGCTGATTGCGGTGTCGCGTGAGGGAGGAACTGCTGGGTCGCCCGGTAATTCTCGAATCGCAATATTACGGAACTCGACCGGATCATTATGACCAGCAAAACCAAAGTGACCACTCTTACGCTTCGCTCCGGGAGGAACTTCACCATCTTTTGATTCCTTAACTTCCGATAAGTCCGCGTCGAGAATCGTGGTACCGTTCAGTTCAACTTTAATCTGCGATCCGCGCATCGTAACCTTCTGAAAGTTCCACTCTCCTGTCGGGCGTAGATAGCCACGATGGGCTGGTACAAGCCCATAGACTGAGCCATGGTATTGACGCGGATCGAGCTTGGCATATTTCGGATCTTCCGAGTCGAAAACCTGTAACTCAAGCCCTTCGATGTGTGGCTGACCTTCGCCAGAGTATCGAAGGATGAGCCCATTATTCCCGCCCTGTGGAAGCTTAAACTCCAAAGTTGAAACGAAGTCCGAGTATTTCTTTTCGGTAAAGAGTGAACCTCCTACTCCTTCTTTGCAGATGAGTTTTTCATTCACGACTTTGTAACTGTCGACTGCTCCCGTCCAACCAGCGAGATCTTTCCCGTTGAAAATTTTCTCGAAGCCACTGTTGTCCTCCTGAGCTTGGAGAAGGTCATTGGCCTCACTCGCTGGAATTTCACGAACGTAAATTTCTCGGAAATAAAGGGTGTTGCCATGGTTTTGCAGTTCGATCTGTCCATTGCGATAAATTGGCAGGTTGCGTTCCCAGAGATTTTCCATCACAACATTGTCGGCGACGAGTTGATCGTTCAACTTTATGGTCACTCGCTCGCCAATCATGCGAATGTAAAATGTGTTCCACTCTCCAACCGGATTATCTGCTTTGACAAGCGGGAACCGCGGATTGTCTTTATTATTCCACAGCGATCCGGAACCATTCTCAGCTCCGTGCCGGAAATACGGTTCGTACTCGGTATCCCAGATTTGAACCTGTGGGCTGCCTCGCAGATAAATTCCGCTGTCGCCAGCCTCGAGGATTTTCCAGTCGACGTAGAGTTCAAAATCTCCATAGTTATTCTCAGTACAAAGACTTTTGCCCTTTCCATCAAAGACGAGGATACCATTGTCTACCTTCCAGTGTGCTCGCATAACTTCGTCCGCTTCCAACTGCGCGGTTGCCAGCTCTTCATCAGACATGGATGCACGAGTCTTTGGATTACCAACGAGCCCTTTCCAACCGGACAAATCTTTTCCATTGAAAATTGGCTTAAACCCCTTGGGGGCGTCCGCCTGAACCGATTTGGTAAGCAGGTTCATTCCTGCGAGCATTATTAGAGTCATCAGAATTACTGATGGGAAACGACGTGTACGTAACATTATTTTTCTCCGCAGGTTGATGGTCTCTACAGGGTAATATTTTCTGCAGTCCCACTAAAAATCAACTTCGATACAAACACGAAGCAAAGTCGGTTTAGAAGTTCCGTTGAGAAAAATACCTGTTGGGCGGGGTGGTTACCACGAGGTTTGTGAAGATTCGCATTTCGAAAAATCATCACGTGGTCATAAATGTGGAAGGACATATCTGAATGAAATGGACGCGAGCTCATATCGAAAACGGTGCAGATTTTTCAGATCACTTTTCAACTATGCTATATCGTCCCTGCAAGCGAAGCAACTATCGAGACTTAAGGTTTGCTTTAATTCATCGTATCAACCTTTCACCACACATGAGACTTATGGTGAACTTTAGTTAGTGTCCGTCCTTTGACGATCTTTATGATGTGTTCAGTTTCCCGGACTGAAAAAGCATGCAAACAATAGTCAGATTTCAGTCAGTCGTGTATAATAAACTGTTTATGCGGTCGTAGTTTAAAGAGTTCCTGATCGACCGAATGGCCTCTCCAATTTCTCGCCTTGTTTGATTGATGATTGCAGTATGACTTACTCGCGATTAAACCCTTCATTGCTAAATTATTTTCATATTTTCATTCTGCTTTTCGCGGGTACATTTTTTGTACAATATAGCCAAGCGGCAGACTCTGACCCGACGAACTCAGTCGATTTCACGCGTGATATCAGGCCGCTTTTGTCGAATACCTGTTTCAAATGTCATGGTCCAGATGAGCAGACCCGATCCGCCGATTTACGGTTGGATACTCATGAGGGAGCCACAGCGGATTTAAGAGGATATCGAGCCATTGTTGCCGGGGATCCAGATTCCAGCGAAGCAATGCGTCGCATTCTTTCAGACGATCCCGATCTCATGATGCCTCCGCCAGATAGCGGTCGAGAACTATCCGGGCAACAAAAAGAGCAATTTGCGAATTGGATTTCCAGTGGTGCAAACTATGAACAACACTGGTCTTTCAAGCCGATCAAGTCTCCACCTGTCCCAGCCTCAGAGAATGGAGCGGACGGGAATTCAATTCATCCTATCGATGCTTTTATTCGTCGCCGGCTAGAGTCACTGCAGTTGACTCCATCTCAAAAGGCGTCCCCCTCGACATTGATCCGCCGCGTTTCACTCGACTTGATTGGCTTGCCTCCCAAGGCTGAAGATGCGAAGGATTATATTAGCAGCGAGTCGCCAGAGAAATATCTGGAACTGGTCGACCGTCTGCTCGCAAGTCCCCACTATGGCGAAAAATGGGGACGACACTGGCTCGATCAAGCTCGATACGCCGATAGCAATGGCTACACCGTCGATTCCCCTCGATCAATCTGGCTCTATCGTGACTGGGTGATCAATGCTTTCAATGACGATATGCCATTCGACGAATTTACTCTTCAACAGCTCGCCGGCGATCTCCTGCCGAACCCAACGCCAGAGCAGTTGATAGCGACTGGTTTTCACCGCAACACGTTGGTCAATCAAGAAGGAGGATCTGACAAAGAGCAGTTCCGGAATGAAGCTGTTGTCGATCGAACGAATACAACAGGAGCGGTCTGGCTCGGATTAACGGTAGGCTGTGCACAATGCCATACCCATAAATATGACCCACTTACTCACACGGAATACTACAGGCTGTTTGCCTTTTTCAATCACACTCAGGATGTCAATTCCATTTCACCACAACTTCAGGTCCCCTCTGACCAGCAACGCGAACAACTGGCAGAATTGAATGAGAAATTCAGGTCCGCAACTGCCGCAGTAAAAGCACGCAAACAACAACTCGACTCAACGATCAGCGAGCCGATTTCGACGGAATCAATTTGGACGGCCATCACACCAGAAAACAGCACGTCCGCTGGTGGAGCCATCCTCACTGTTTTACCAGACGGTTCTGTTCTCGCGTCCGGGACCAATCCGAACTCTGAAGAATATACCGTCACGTTCACATCACCGCTGGCACAGATTTCGGCGATTAAGCTCGAAACACTCATCGATCCTTCATTGCCAAAGCAAGGACCAGGACGAGCCAGCAATGGGAACTTTGTACTCCATGAAGTTGATTTGAAAACAACCGAACAGATCGCTCAATGGGTCGATGCCACCGCGGATCATTCTCAGAATCAGTTTCCAATAAAAAACGCGATTGATGGCAACTTAAAAACCGGCTGGGCAATCAACGTCACTAAGGGAAACATGAACATGAATCGTGAGGCGATAATTTATTGCCAACCCCTCAAGTCGAACGCTGACAAACAGGAATTCCAGTTGACGCTGACTATGGCAAACCCGCAATACAGCATCGGTCGATTCCGGCTGCTGATTTCTGCAGCTGATCACCAATTACTTGGCTTGCCGGACCCGGAATTGACGCGGCTTACTCAAATCCAAACTTCTCTCGAAGCAGACCAGAAAAAACTGATTCAGTCGATCCCGACAACTATGATAATGTCGGAATTAAAAATACCACGGGAATCACACAGATTAATTCGTGGAGATTTTCTCAGGAAGGCAGAGCCAGTAACACCCGGAACTCCTGATTTCTTGCCGGGGATCAATAGTCGACAAAACAGTGAATCTCCTTTGATGACTCGGCTCGATCTGGCACGTTGGTTGACTCAAAAAGATAACCCGCTCACGGCTCGAGTCACCGTTAATCGAATTTGGATGCAGCTGTTTGGCCGTGGGTTGGTCGAAACCGAAAATGACTTCGGACTGCAAAGTACTCCTCCAACTCACCCTGAGTTACTCGATTGGCTCGCCAGTGAATTCATGACAAGCGGCTGGTCGGTTAAGCATCTGATTCGTTTGATCGTCACTTCGAAAACTTATCAGCAAGCTTCGGAAGCCAGGGAAGATGCTTTTCGCGTTGATCCTCTCAATAAGTATCTGGCTCGGCAATCGCGTATTCGGCTCGATGCAGAACTCATTCGAGATGCCGGACTCACGGTTTCAGATTTATTGACTGAAAGAATTGGTGGACCGAGTGTTTACCCGCCTCAACCGGATGGCGTTTACACCTTCACTCAAGTCAACTCCAGTTGGCCCACAAGTAAAGGAGAGGATCGTTATCGACGTGGCATGTACACGTTCTTTAAAAGAAGTGCGCCTCATCCCTTGTTGAGCACATTTGATACTCCATCGTTTAACACAACATGTACTCGTCGAGATCGTTCCAATACACCATTGCAATCACTCACGGTCGCTAACGATCCTGCCTTCTTCGAAATGGCTCAATCGCTCGGAAGGCGGATCTCTACTGCACCAGGGACATGGGACGAACGGTTGCAGTATGCATTTCTAATCTGCTTTTCACGCAAAGCCACAAATTCAGAATTGAATCGAATAAATACTTATTTTGATTCACAAGAAAAAGTATTCGACCAGGATCAGAAACTGAGGGCAACCATTATCGGACAACGCGATGATGGCAAACCAGTTACATCCGAACAAGCCGCATGGGTCATGGTTGCCCGTGTGCTCATCAATTTAGATGAATTTATTACTCGGCAATAATCATTGAAGACAGAAAGATCACACAACAATGATTCCTGCATCGCATCTGAGTGACCTGATGGGAAGCCTTAGCAATCAAACCCGTCGGCATTTCTTTCGAAATTGTGGGCTGGGGATTGGAGCTGCTGCTCTCGGCGAATTGGAGAGGCCGACAACTGCATCGGCTCAGTCAGACTCAAAGCAATCTGGCTTGCCGCATCATGCCCCTCAAGCAAAAGCGATTATTTTTCTATTCATGGCCGGAGGTCCGAGCCAGCTCGACCTGTTTAATGATAAGCCCGCATTACGGAAACATCATGGTGAGCTTCCCCCTGCCAGTTTTCTGGAAGGTAAGCGATTTGCGTTTCTCAAGGGAAATGAAACTCTGCTGGGCAGTCCCCGAACATTCGGACGTTATGGAGAATGCGGGCAGGAAATTTCCGACTTGTTGCCTCACCATCGTGCAATCGCCGACGATGTCTGCTGGTTGCACGGAATGCAATCGGACGTATTCAATCATGGACCGGCAAAGATTTTTTTGAATACCGGATCTCCTCAACCTGGAAGACCGAGCATGGGTTCCTGGCTCACCTACGGTCTTGGCAGCGAGACAAAGGATCTCCCGGGTTTTGTCGTACTGCAATCCGGGCCGCGCGGTCCCCGGGGTGGTTCGGCGCTGTGGTCAAGCGGTTTCCTACCAACCACTTATCAGGGAGTTCCTTTCCGCAACGGCCCGGAACCGATTCTTAATTTGTCCAGCCCTGCAGGTATCACGCGTGAACAGGAGCGAAATTTTGTCGATACCGTTTCAGACATGAACCGTATCAATTTGGAAGCCGTTGGAGACTCAGAAATCTCGACTCGAATTTCAGCCTATGAAATGGCTTATCAAATGCAATCGAGTGCCCCCGACCTGATGGATCTTTCACAAGAGACAGAAACCACACTCAAAAAGTATGGAGCCGAACCGGGCAAGCCTTCCTTTGCAAATAATTGCCTGCTCGCACGTCGACTCGTGGAACGTGGTGTTCGCTTTATTCAGCTATATCACACGAACTGGGACCACCACGGTGGACCGACTGAAAACCTGGAAGAACATCTGCCTGATATCTGCCGGGAAGTCGATCAATCGTCCGCTACACTTGTACGGGATTTAAAAGAACGAGGTCTGCTGGATGAAACGATTGTCGTTTGGGGCGGAGAATTTGGCCGCACACCAATGGGCGAAGTCCGCCAAAACACTGGTCGCGATCATCACATCGATGCTTATTCCATGTGGGCCGCCGGCGGTGGCTTTTCCCCAGGATTAATTCACGGTAAGACTGATGAACTCGGCTTTGGAGTTGATGAAAAACCAAAACATGTTCACGATTTGCAGGCGACAATACTTCATCAAATGGGCATCGACCATGAGCGTCTCACCTACCGCTTCCAAGGTCGAGATTTCCGCCTGACCGACGTGCACGGGCATGTTCTGCATGATTTATTATCGTAGTACTATGAGCGACACCAGAATGCGCCATCATCACCAACAAGTCACTTGGGTAACAGTCGCATCAGTAGAATCCTGACGCGATGCAACGTTCTCTTTTATTAATCAGCATCGTCTCGCCAGACTCAAATGCTGTGGTTATCCCTTATGCATATTTCGGTGCATGTTTAGACCAGCCGAGTGTCCACTGCAGTTGAACCCGGGCTACGATATACTCGACTAATGCTACCAGATAAGCAGGCCATGCATCTCCAGTGAGCTCGAACAGATTGCAGAGCTTCCTGCGATAAGCCCTGACCATATGACTGGATCATGCGTGGCACGCCATGAGCAACGCGAAGGGCGTGGTCGCCCGTATTACCCACGCCCATCACTTCGTTCTGGGTCGTGCCACTCAGATAATCATTGATCATAAAAGTAATTGATGCAGGATATTGAGCGAATCTCTCATTTCAAGAGTATCCATAAATCGCGCACGGCTATATGAAGCATTTTCAAATGCTCTGGCTGGTCTGGCTAACTTCACTCATGTCAGATCAACCTCCTTCAACTCACGCGACTTATCCGGCCGTTATCTTCACAGATACTCATGTAAGGAGTTCCTTGACGACACGGCATTCCTGAGCATCAGTCAATGTTTGTTCCTGACTGTTTCGCAGAAACGTTAGTCGTTCATGTTCGAGGCCGAATAGATGCAGGATGGTAGCGTGATAATCGTGGTGGTTCACGATATTTTCAACCGCTTTGTAACCAAAATCATCAGTTGCTCCATGAGTGTACCCGGCTCGAAATCCTCCGCCGGCGACCCACATGCTGAAACCATACGTGTTGTGATCACGTCCAACTTTCGTGGGGGCACCGTCGTTTTCAATCACGGGCAAGCGTCCCATTTCTCCGCCCCAATGCACAATCGTTTCGTCGAGCAAGCCGCGCTGCTTCAAATCTTTGACGAGGGCAGCCGAAGGTTTGTCGACCTTTTTGCACGCTTTCGGCAAACTCACGGTCAGTCCAGAATGATGATCCCAGAATTGGTTGCTGGTGAAAACCTGGACAAAACGGACGCCCCGTTCGACTAACCGTCGTGCGATGAGACAACGTTCGCCGTATTCTTTGGTCGCAGGGTCATCGAGGCCGTACATCTGATGAGTCGCTTTGGATTCTTTAGATAAGTCGAGCGCCTCTTTCGCGGCATGCTGCATGTGTGCGGCCAGTTCGTAAGTCGAAATGCGCGCATGCAATTCATTCTGATGTGGTCTTTCAACAAGATGTTTCTGATTCAGATGGTTTAAAAATTCCAAGGCCCGTGCTTGTGGGGCACCCTGTAAATGAGCAGGGACATCGAGATTCAGAATACGAGGCTCTTGGGGTCTGATCACTGTTCCCTGATAGAGGGCGGGGAGCCAGCCGTTCGACCAGTTTTCCGTTCCCATCACTGGAAGTTGCCCCGGATCGATCAAAGCCAGATACGCGGGCAGGTCTCGTGTTTCGGCTCCCAGTGCATAGGTCAGCCAACTTCCCAATGAAGGTCGACCGGAAATGATCCGACCTGTGTTTAGCGCGGTGATCGATTGCCCGTGGTTATTGACCCCGGTATGAGTGCTCCGTATAAGCGTGATATCGTCGGCAATCTCTCCGGTGTGGGGGATCAGATCGGAAAGTTCCATCCCGCATTGGCCACGGGGCGCGAATTTCCAGGGTGATGCGAATATTTTCGAGGTGGAATTGGCGCGGTCGTCGTACTTCAGTTCCCCGGGATAGGTTTCGCCGTCGTGTTTGCTCATTTCCGGTTTGGGATCAAAGAGATCGTGATGGCTGGGGCCCCCTTGCATCCATAAGGAGATCATCGATTTGGCGCGGGCAGGTTGATGCGCCGGTTTAGGCTGCGTATCGAAAATTTGCGGTTCGAGGGGAGGCTTCGTCCCCTCTGCACCGTGACTGGCTTGCTGGGCCAAGCAGCTAACCGCCAGTCCACCCAGGTTGAAGGCGGAACTAGCCAGGAAGTGACGTCGGCTACCTGCATATTTTTCGGCTGAAATCTCTTTGTTCATAAGAACTTCCTGATGAATTTTAGGCAGGAGCGCAAGGAGAGAGTCTGAGTCGCGTCAGGTCGATTAATCAATGTAGAGAAACTCGTTAGAGCTCAGGAGAATCTGGCACAAGTTCGCCAGCGCGAGCAATGCAGGATCATCGTCCTTCCCTGCTCGCTCAGCCAATGTTTCCTGCTGTTCAACCAGAAACTGTTGTGCGTCTGCCAATTCTGACTGGTCGGGAAGACGAGCATATACGCGCTGCCACAGCTGATTAATTTTCTGAGGGTTATCTTCTTTATACTCGGTATTCAATAAGGAGGCGAAATCTTTGGCCTGTTGCATTATGAAGTCGCCGTTCATCAGCATGAGCGATTGTGGTGCGACGGTCGAGAAACTGCGAAGTTCGCAGTTCGGTTCCATACGAGGATTATCAAAGACTTCGAAAATCGAAAGCGGACGGGTGCGACGAACCTGCACATAGACACTGCGTCGCAAATCTTCCCCATGCATTTCGAGCACTTTTCCAGGCCGTCCGGCACTCAGGTTTTCAATGCCAATCACCCACTGTCCAACCGGATCAGACATGACCGGTACGGGCGGGCCATACAT
Source organism: Rubinisphaera italica (assembly GCF_007859715.1). Lineage (NCBI taxonomy): Bacteria > Pseudomonadati > Planctomycetota > Planctomycetia > Planctomycetales > Planctomycetaceae > Rubinisphaera > Rubinisphaera italica. The sequence goes on along the minus strand of NZ_SJPG01000001.1, from coordinate 1,628,469 downwards.
TTTCTCGTTCAAGTTTCCACTAATTTCCAGGACCATATCGCGCAGAACTTCCGCTTCAATCCGCTTCAGTCGTGCACTGCCATACAAGGCGATATCGGGATCTCTGGTCAAGTAGGCAGTATCTGTTGAAAGTGCCTGTTGATAAGTGTGGCTCAGCATGACCATTTTGATGAATTTTTTGATATCCCAGTTTTGCTGCACGAATTCATCAGCTAACCAATCAAGGAGTTGAGGATGCGAGGGAGGAGTCCCGAGTCGACCAAAATCGGACGGCGTAATGACAATTCCACGACCGAGCAGATGCAGCCAATTACGGTTGGCAAACACACGCGCAGTCAACGGATGTTGACCGGAGGTTAACTGCTTAGCGAATGCGAGCCTGCGTCCTGTAGAAGGGATCGCAGGATCGTTATCGGGAATTTGCGATTCCACAACGTGATTCAAAATCGAAAGCCCAGCCGGTTTGACCTCTTCTTTGGGTTGTTGATGGTCACCACGGTTAAAAACAAAAGTGGGAGTTAAATCACTGGCGGTTTCGGTTAATGCACGAACGAAAAATTCTTCCGGCTTGGTTTTGCGGAGTTCGGCAGCAGCATCGGCCATTTTCTTCAATTCGTCGGCTGCCGGTTTGTCGTACAAATACAGGGAACCGGCAGTGATGCTGAGACTGGGGTATTTTTTATATATTTCTTTTTGTTCAGGCGTGCGATCCTTTTCGGCAATTTCACGAGCAGCGACGGCAATTTCACGCTCGGCTTCGGTCAACTTGGCCAATTCTTTTTCGTAGTTGCGATCGATAAATTCCTGCTGTTTCACCAGGCGTTCATCGAGTATTTTCTTCGCCTCTGCTTCAATCGTAGCCGCTTTGGCGCGATCTTCGTCGGTATATAAAGAAATGCTCCGCTGGCTGGGCGTTTTCCATTTCTTCCAGTTCAATGCTGGCTCGAAGACGGCTCGCAAACGATAGTAATCCGCTTGCGGTATCGGATCGTAACGATGTTCATGGCACTGAGCACATTCGACAGTTAAGCCGAGAAAAATGCTGCTGACAATTTCCACAGTATCGGCCACAACTTCGTTTTTTGTCAGATCGTCGTCGAGCTGTTTAGACATCGTGCCATCGGGGGCCATTCGCAAAAACCCGGTGGCAATCAACTTTTCGATCGCGTCGGGAGGCATATTTTTGTAAGGCGGAGACACCATTTCGTCCCCCGCCAACTGTTCTTGAACAAACAAATCGTAGGGCTTGTTTTTATTCAGTGATTTAATCACATAGTCGCGATACTGCCAGGCCCATTTGCGTTCGGGATCGGTTGTTGTCACTCCTTCCGAATCTGCATAGCCAGCGACATCGAGCCAGTGACGAGCCCAACGTTCTCCAAAATGGTCGTTAGCCAGCAGGCGGTCGAGCAAACGCTCCCAGGCGTCTGGCTGATCATCCTTCACGAATTCCTCGACCATTTCGGGTGTTGGGGGTAAGCCCCACAAATCGAAACAGGCGCGACGGATAAGCGTTTTACGATCCGCAAGAGGCGAGAATTCAAAACCAGCCTCTTCCAGTTTGTGCAATACGAATCGATCAATCGGCTGCTCGACCAATTCAGGCTTGCGGACGTCCGGAAGTTCCGGACGGGTGACTGGCTGATAGGACCACCATTCCTGATCTTCAGGCAGAATGACCATCCCCGGTGCCAAAGTTTCCGGTTCGGAACGGAGCGTGGGAGCCGATTGAGCAACCCAGCGGGTGATCAGATCCTGTTGTTCGGAAGAGAGGGGATGACCTGATCCTGAGGGAGGCATTTCACCGCTCGCAATGCGATCGAGCAGATAACTTTCGTCCGGTTTCCCGGGAACAATTGCAGGTCCTGAATCACCGCCCTGCACCATAAAACGGCGAAGACGCAGATCCAGTCCACCGTCTACTTCTGCTTCTTCCCCATGACAATGAAAGCAAGCCGCTTGCAGAATCGGACGGATCTGTTTTTCGTAGGAGATCTCCGCCTCCGGGACTATCGTCTCCTCTGCAGACAAAGGAGTAATCAGGCAGGTTCCCAGAAATCCAGCGATTATTAGCGATTTCATGATAATGATATTGCCTCTCAACAAAACTCAGGGTGGGCAAAGGAGGGAGGGAGTATGCATCTGCGAGGCTGATATCTCGCGATATCCTAGTTGCTATCTTAGAGGGCATCCTTGTGAAAATCAAGAGAATTCTCAATTGGGGCTGATAATATCTAGAGCATATTCAAAAATCACCTGCAGCGTTCAGCAGGAGCAAACACATTATTTTTAGGACTTTTGATGTCCATGCGACTGCAGTTACCATTTGAAAATGGTCTAACTCTGTTTTACCGATGACTTGAGTAAACCAATGCTGGCGTCAGTAGAATTCTGCAATCAAACATGATGGTGTCTATACTCGTTCAATTTAAATGGTTATCTCATAGAAATTGTGAGCCGATCAAGAAACAGTTCTCGACTATTTCAGATGCGCGAATTCATTTTCAATTAATTTCGTTTACTCAATTGCCCCCCCAATACCTTCCATAACTCCTGTTCTGTCAGAGGAGCACTCCCCTCCTCCTTTCGACACAATAACAGAATTGCTTCCTGAATTGCCGGAGACAGGTTCGCCAGATTCACGTTCTGAAAACCTCAAGGATTCTGATGGAGACGGTTCAGTTCCGACTACTGAATGCGAGCCAGACGAACCATTCCGATTGGGTTACGACGTGGTAAACAACATTTACTGAACAGAGTGCAAGAACAAAGCACTAAGAATCGATGTTCGCAGACATTTACTATTTCAGACTGATTTCGAAAGGAAATTGTCCGCCTTCAGCGCTGACCTCAGCATAGAGCTTTGTCTGTTGAGAACTGCTGAAACGTGCAGGAATATGCTCGATTCCATTTGCAGTCTGCATTTCGGGGGCCATGTCTTTTGGGAATGGTGAACCATCCGGCTGTGCAAACTTGGAAATGGTGACGAGATGCTTACCCGGTAGACATCCCTTGCGGTCATCAACGAAATTGAGTTCATAATGGCCCTTCTCATCGGTCAAACCGAAAGAGGGTTTCCCAATGGTATCTCCATTGGGAAAAAAAGTAACCATCGCCTTGACCACAGGCTGCCCATCTGCCATCACTGTGCCAGCGACGGGGGCAAGTGGAATTTCGGGGGTATTCGAGGAATTACATCCAGATAATGCAATCAAGAGCAGCAAGCAAAGATGAAAGGCAGTCGTATTATAAGAGGGAAGCATTTTAAAACTCGCGATTAAAGTAGGGAGAAATTCTAAACAGGAGGAAAGGCCAAACCGATCCCCCTGAGTTGAGAAAATCCATTTTTACAATTCGCCCAGGACCTGGCCATCGGAAATGTATGCCAGGTTTGTACGAGTGGAAGCATTTATATTTTCGCTCAGGAATTTTACAGATCCGTCACCCATGAGAACCTGTACGCCTCCTTTATGGAGACTGCCAGTCGTCCCCCAATCGGCCAATTGGGTTTTGGATACATTTTGGAATGGAGGAGTGGTCCAACTGCAGCAGTCACGAAAGTCGTTGATGCCTCTGCTGTCAGCAAGATCGACACCATTGCCGACCCATTTAGAATAACCCCAGGTTTGACCTACGCCGTTTTTGACATCCAGAGTTGTTTCGGCAACAGCGACCGAGTTACTTGTACCGTCGGTAATGTCTCTCATCCGGCAGGAAGAATAGACACCAAACATTCTCCGAGATGTTGACGTCCAATCTCTCCAAGATGTCGTGCTGCTGCTGTACCTGGCAACGGAGAAGTCATAGTTAGTTTTAGCGCCTGTAAAACCTGCTGATGCTGCGTTCGTATAAATACCGTATGTATTATCGTTACCTGTGTAGGTATTACGTCCATTATCAGAAGGACAAAGTAAAGCTGGTATCAAAGTGCTGACAACAAGTGCATTACCACTGGTTTGAATTGTCGACTCCGGTTGCACCAGAGGAGCAGGTGCAGTCCCCCCTGTTCTGACATACGAACCAGCGGGGTAGCGAGAATCGAATTGGTCAAACAAGGCAGCCTGTTCGAGGAAAGGCAATAAGCCAGTCCAGCCTCGATGATTCAATGTAAAACCGGTCGAGTTTGATGTGTTAGCATTGTTATTGCTCTCGATGGCACCATCAGCCGAAGTGCTATAAGGGAAAACACTGTGTGTATCGTGATAGTTGTGCAATGCCAATCCAATTTGTTTCAGATTATTTTTGCAGCTTGTTCTACGGGCAGCTTCTCTGGCCTGTTGTACAGCGGGCAACAACAGTGCAACCAGGATGGCGATAATCGCGATTACTACTAATAGTTCGATTAGTGTGAACCCTCTCAGACGTGCTTTGCTCATTGATTTCTCCTGAAATTAAGAATCTCTGCGAATTAGAGATGAATGAATCAGACTATGGCGAGCTAATTGGTTAACATGCAAATCTCGAACCATTACTGTGTAAAAATGACAATCCCTGCCTAAATGGTATTATAATAGGAGATCAGAGTGTCATCAAAAATAGTGAATGGAATGTGCTGGCTTCAGATTATGCGCAAATCATCAGCAGATATGCTTAATGGTAAATCCCTATTGAGCAGAAAAGTGAAGCCTCAACGCATGCTTATATGCTAACCACAGCATCGCAAACGCAGATTTATCGCAACGGTACCTAATTGCGGTTTCCCGTTTGAGTGCTTGAGCCTGTTGCTCAGTTAAGCCTCAGAAATTGGGTTACTTACTATTCAATCATCTGCGGTCTTTCCGATACGGACATGGTGTCCGATAATTGGGGGGAAAGATCTGCTGACTGTCAACGAATGCTCAGATACTGGGACGCGAATCAGGGATGTCTCCGCAAAATATGCAGGTCGGATGTGAGAGCAGGACTTAATGATTGTACACAATTATTGCACAATGATTTAGTGAATCGTTCCATCTAACCATGCGGGGTGGAACGATCCAGCAGAATATCGCTTACAACGTGTGCGTGCTCCACACCGGTGAGACGCTGATCGAGCCCCTGGAATCGATAAGTGAAACGTTCATGATCGATTCCAAGACAATGCAACATCGTTGCGTTGAGGTCTCGGATGTGAACTCCATTTTCGGCGATATTGTAGGCGAACTCATCGGTCTGTCCGTAGGAAACACCACCGCGGACACCGCCGCCAGCCATCCACATGCTGAAGCATCGGCCGTGATGGTCGCGTCCGCTTCCCAATTTGCCTTGGCCGTAAGCTGTGCGTCCAAACTCGCCACCCCAAATCACCAGAGTGTCGTTCAGCATCCCACGATTTTTTAAATCCGTAATCAACGCAGCGGAAGCCTGGTCAGTATCGAGACACTGGGCGCGAAGATGAGTCTGCAGGCTGACGTGTTGATCCCACCCTCTGTGGAAAAGTTGTACGAATCGCACATCCCGCTCTGCCATGCGTCGGGCCATCAGGCAATTGAACGCGTAGGTTCCCGGCTGTCGAGCATCCTCGCCATACAATTGAAACGTGCTTTCCGGTTCATCCGAGAGGTCAGCAATTTCGGGTGCTGCCGCCTGCATACGGAAAGCCATCTCATATTGAGAAATTCGAGTTTCAATTTCTGGATCGCCACTGGTTTGGAATTTCAGACGATTCAGTGCCGCCAGATGATCAAGCTGATCACGACGATTCTCGCGCGTGATGCCATCGGGATCTTTCAGATATAATACGGGATCCCCGCTGCTACGGAGCATGACGCCTTGATGATTTGACGGCAGAAAACCGCTGCCCCACAACCGAGAGAAAATCGGTTGCCCCGGATTCTTGCCGTTGCCTTGCGATAGTAACACCACATAAGCTGGCATGTTTTGATTTTCGCTGCCCAACCCGTAACTGGCCCAGGCGCCTGCACTTGGCTGGCCCGGAATTTGCGAGCCGGTATTGATGAATGTGATCCCAGGATCGTGGTTGATCGCTTCGGTATTCATCGAGCGAATGATGGCGATATCATCCGCGATCTTGGAAGTATATGGAAGTAAATCGCTGATCCAGGCACCACACTCACCATGCTGCGCAAACTGACCGATCGGACCACAAACGGGGAATCCTTTTTGCTTCGCAGTCATTCCAGTCAAACGTTGATTGCCACGCACGCTTGGTGGAAGCTCTTCGCCATGTTTCTGTTCCAGTATAGGTTTGTAGTCAAACAGATCGATATGCGAAGGGCCGCCTGACATAAACAGATAGATGACTCGCTTGGCAGTCGGCTGGAAATGCGGCAGACCGAATTTATTAGCCTTTCCACTCACTTGGGATTGCACATCGGCATTAGCATAGCCTTGTAACAATGTCCCTAGCGCTGCGGCCCCCACACCACCGAAAGCCTGGCTAACAAATTTGCGACGGGAAGCGAGATTATGGATATTCATTCTCGTGTAATCGTTTCGTCAAGGTTGAGAATTAGGGATGCAACGCAGCGGATCGCGGCGACATGAGTGGCCTCGACGCCACCGGCTCCATAGTCCGCTCCCAGATAATCGACTGTTTTTTCAGGCGAAGCTTCAAAATAGGAAGACTGCTGCTGGAATGTAGATTTCAAAATCTTCATCTCCCTCTTTGACGGCCTTCTCGCGGTTGCCAGCCGAAAGCCATATCGGAGTTGTTCATCCAGCAAGTCACTCGCATCAATCATACGTTCGGCGAGTCCACGAGAAGCTTCGACGAACTGCGGAGCGTTCATCAGCACAAGGGCTTGCAGTGGGGTGTTGGTCAGTGATCGCCGCACCGAACAAGTCTCACGGTTGGGGGCGTCAAAAGTTGTCATCACGGGTGGTGGCGAAGTACGTTTCCAGAACGTGTAGAGGCTTCGGCGATACTTCAACCGACCAGTATCGGTGAAGTAATGCTGAGCCGAAAAAAAGCCGCCATACCCAAAGTGACTGACCTCTTTCCAAAGCCCGACCGGTTGGGGCGGATAAACACTCGGGCCACCGATCTCTTGATTCAACAGGCCTGCGATTGCGAGTGAACTATCGCGAACCGCTTCGGCAGACAGTCGATACCTTGGGGCTCGGGCATAAAGCCGATTGTATGGATCGACTTCCAAAAGATGCCCATCGATATTTGAGGATTGGCGATAGGTTCGCGACATGAGCATCTGCTTCAGCAACGCACGCACATCCCAACCCGATTCCACAAATTCCGCCGCCAGCCAATCGAGTAGTTCGGGATGCGATGGCCACTCTCCCTGAGAGCCGAAGTCTTCGGTTGTCTTTACGATCCCTGTTCCAAACAGCAACTGCCAATACCGGTTCACCGTGACGCGGGCGGTCAACGGATGGGCGGGGTCGGTCAACCAATTCGCCAATGCCAACCGATCCGCAGGCATCGATTCGGGTAACGCCCCGAGGAACTCGGGAACTCCGGCTTCGACGATTTCGCCGTGCTGATCATATTGTCCACGTTCGAGAATCGGCGTTTTGCGATCAGCGGCCCCTCTATCCATCACCATCACTGATGTCTTACCACTGGCATGCGACTGTCTCAATAATTCAATCTCACCATCGATTGTATTAAGCAGTTTCTGCATATCCACATTGACTTTGGCAAATTCGGCAGCAACGAGATCTTGCTCTTCTTGACTCCGTTCCAGATCCGGCTTTCGCAGGGCGACAATCAACGCAGATGGAATGTGATGCTCATCAGTCGCATCTAATTTTGCAAAGACATCCCCCCAGGGGGGCGAACCGTGGGCAGCGACGACCGAAGCGGGTAGAAAACCTTTGATCTCGCCAGGTAAATTCCACCCCTCGGGAGCAAGCGAAGAGACCAACCAGGTTGAGTCGGTTGCGAGGAACTCATTATCGTTGAACACAGCGAGTGAGAGCAGCGCAGCTTTCCCACCCCCTTCTGTCCAGTCCTTCGCTGCCACAGCGATCAGATTCTCACCTGTAACTAAGAGTGGTTGAAGATTAAAAACCGTCGGCGTCCGCCAATCCGGATTCTTTCCGAGAAGCTTTCCGTTGACCCAAATCTCGGCTTCATTATCGCAACTCACCATCAAGTCGGCTTTCGAGGGAATCTCTTCGAGGTTAAATGTTTTACGAAACCATGCGAACTCTCCCGCCGCCTGCGGGTTGGACCAAATCCAAGACAACTCTTCGGCCTCGCCCTGAACTGGAACCCTAAATGGTTGTGTCATCTCGACGAGTGCCTGTTTATCAAACTTTGCGAGCGTCTCTTTTTCCCACTTCAGACGTGCATCTCCCAAAAGATTCTCCGGATACGCTTTGGCGAGCTGCAGGGCTGCAATTCGTTCTTCGAGGGAAGCACGAAACTGGATCTCATCCGGTAGAATTGGATCGACAGAAATCATCGGTTTCGTATTTCCATTCTTGCCTCCTCTACCGGTTTCGGTCGAAGTGTTGAAGAACGCAAAGAATTGGTAATAGTCCTTTTGCGATATCGGGTCATACTTATGATCGTGACACTGGGCGCACCGCATCGTCAGCCCCATGAAAGCCGTGGAAACCGTATCGATTTTGTCAACGATGGACGCGACTCGATACTCTTCAGCGATCGTACCGCCCTCATGTGTATTCATGCTGTTGCGGAGGAATCCTGTAGCGATGAGTTGGTCTTCGGTAGCGTTTTCCATCAAATCGCCCGCAAGCTGTTGACGAAGAAATTCGTCGTAGGGCATGTTGTTCTGAAAAGCTTTGATCACCCAATCTCGCCAGACCCACATATCTCGATGGTCGTCGATCGAATAGCCATTCGTGTCAGCAAATCGAGCAACGTCCAACCAGTCCATCGCCAATCGCTCCGCAAACTGCGGACTGTCCATCAGACGATCAATAGTCGCTTCATACTGAGCATCAGGATTTTGAAGAAACGCCTCAACCTCAGCCAATGTCGGTGGCAAATTGGTCAGATCCAAATAGAGACGCCTTACGAGTGTCTCCGGCGTTGCTTCGGGCGAGAAGTGAAGTTCCTCCTCGGCTAATCTCGCGGCGATAAACTGATCAATCGGTCCTTCGATTTTTGCTGTTGCCGATGGTGGCACCGGTCGCTGGACCGGTTCGAACGCCCAGTGCCCGGAATATTCGGCACCTTCACGAATCCAACGAGTCAGCAGATCGATTTCTTCAGGCTCAAGTGGGTTCTTATGCTCCGGTGGCGGCATCCTCATATCTGGATCGTCATTATTGATCCGCAGCACGAGTTCGCTGGTATCTGGATCACCTGGAACGATTCCGGCGTAGCCACCCAGATCTTTGAACGCGCCCTCACTGGTGTCGAGACGGAAATCTGCATCGCGATCTTGTGAGTCCGGTCCATGACAGGCAAAACACTTGTTCGACAAAATTGGTCGGATATCACGATTGAAATCCACTCGTGTTGGTGATTCAGCCAGGACCGATGCAGCCGGTAGCAACAGAAACAGGGTCAGGAATCGGTATATCACGTATTGCATGGATTGTTTGTATTTCGTTTATGACTTCGTTGTCTTCTCGCAGTCACAGCTCGATGCTATCGGTTAAGCATATTTCGACAGGGTGAACTGTAAATAAAGTCCCACAAAACCCATTGATCAAGTTGATTTCATCGACTGACTGGTTTGATCATTCACGACAACTCTCCAAGGGCCGTACAAGAACCAGTATACGCGTAGGTCAGGAGATGATCAACGAATTTATCCGGAAGGAGAACTGCTGGAAAGCAACGAAAGCTTCCAACCAATCAGGAGTCAGGCGGTAGTGGGATACCGACGGAATTTTTTTTGCGACATTGATGAAGGAACTGGCCCATCGAGATCATTATCGAACACGAGGTCAGGCGTGTCGGAGCTTGTTTGAATACATTGAAACGTTTTATAATTGGCAATGTTCTCATTCGAGATTGGGATATATTCTTCCAATGGAATTCGAGCAGGCGATTAAAACTTAATCCCGCACCGACCAATCTGTGTTAGTCCAAAATCATAGGAATGAGTTGTAACCAGAAGTTATGTTCGCCACATTCATTGACCAACCTCGTCATCTCTTAATCAGGAACGGCTTGCTAATGATTCGACTGAATTCTTTCCCTGCAACTGCATTAGGAATCATTCTATTTCTCTTCATTGGATTCAACGGGGAGCAGTCTCAAGCCGATGTTCCAAAGAATTGGAAACAAGAAGCGGAACCACGAATTCGTGCGATTTATGAACGTGGTGAATATAATGGCAAGAAATTTGATTCCGAATGGCTTCCCAATAGCTCGGGATACATCACTCGAGAAAAGCGACCTCAGGATAACCAACCCGTTGAGTACTTATATGATGTTCAATCCGGAGAACGTACTGAAGTCGACACTAATAAGGCAGGCAAGTCGGATCGCGATCCCCTGCGATCCCCAGATGGGAAAAATATTCTGGAATTTCGCAAGCGACAATTGTTTGCCCGCAATCTGACCAGCAATCAACGGACTCAATTAACGAAACGACCAGAGGATCGAGAAATCTGGTATCGACAACCTGTCTGGAGTCCTGACGGAAAAAGAGTCCTGTTCATTGAGTCGGACGAAACCGACGTCAAACTGCGGCCAACTCTTGAACCAACCGATCCGTCATATCCAGAAGTTCGCAACCGTCGCTTTGCTCGGGTGGGTGAGACGATTGCAAATTTACGTGTCGGAGTTGTCGATCTCGCTGGAAGCGATATTCAATGGCTACCGATTGTGGTTCCAGCCGAAGGTTTCTATCTGGGACAGGTTGACTGGGCCGGGAATTCTGAAGAAGTTCTCGTCGAAACATTCAGTCGGTTCCGCGATAAGCGAGAGTTCCTGCTGGTAGATCTCAATTCTTCAGAGGTTAAGAGTCTCTACCAGGAATCTAACGAGGCCTGGGCGATTGGCAGTCAACAGACAAGCTCCGGGCTGATCTGGATTCGTGATGGTCAGAATTTCATCGTCATCACTGAAAAAGATGGTTGGCGTCACGCCTACTTGTATTCTCGTGATGGTCAGGAAGTCGCACTACTAACGCCTGGCGAATATGACATCATCGAACGGGCCGTCGTAGATCAATCGGAAGAATGGTTCTACATTTACGCTTCTCCTGAGAATGCGACACAGAAGTACCTTTATCGTGTCCCTCTGGATGGATCGGGAACGCTCGAACGCGTCACGCCTAATGACCAGCCGGGAACTCATAAATACGAATTTTCTCCAAATACCAAGTGGGCTTTTCATACCTGGTCGACATTTGATTCTCCGCCTCAGGTCGAACTCGTGGAATTGCCTGATCATCGCCATGTACGCGTTCTGGAAGACAACCGTGAGCTTCGCGAAAAGGCAACAAAGATAATCACTCAACCAACTGAGTTTCTTCAGCTCGATATCGAGGACGGTATTACTCTGGATGCCTGGATGATCAAGCCGAGAGGTTTTGATCCGACAAAGAAATATCCCGTATTCGTATACGTCTACAGCGAACCCTATTCACAAACTGTGCTTGATGAATGGGGAGCAGGTCAAAGTCATTTTAATCGAGTTGGTGCCGATCAGGGTTATCTTGTTGTTTCAATCGACAGTCGAGGGACTCCTTCACCAAAGGGAGCAGCGTGGCGGCGTTCGATCTTCGGCAGTCTGGGGCCAATATCCACAGAAGAGCAAGCCGCAGGTTTGAAGGAACTGGGACGAATACGACCATTCGTCGATCTCTCCCGAGTTGGAATCTGGGGCTGGAGCGGGGGCGGCTCTAATACACTCAATGCCATGTTCCGCAAACCCGAACTTTACGACGTTGGTATTGCTGTTGTCCCAAAACCTCAGCCACATCTTTATAACGCGTGGTTCCAGGAAATCTATATGCGAACTCGTGAAGTAAATCCCGAAGGCTATGAACGATCAGCTCCAATTAATTTCGCTGAAGGACTTCAGGGGAAGCTATTGATCATGACTGGTTCTGGAGAAACGAATACACACATTCAGATCATAGAAGGGCTGGTCGATCGATTAATCGAACTTGGGAAGCCTTTCGACTATATGGTTTATCCCAATCGAGATCACGGACTTCGTGAGGGCAAAGGAACACAAACGCACGTCAGAATGCTGATCCTCAGATATCTCCTGGAAAACCTTCCCTCTGGACCACAGTAGAGTAATCGATTCATACGCAATTTGTATTTTGCGTTCTGTATCAGCAATGACAGCCTTTGATCGCAAATTTGCACAATCGTATGCACACTGCAATTAAAATAGTTCCAATGGGAATAGAGGATGGCGACGATGAATGTAAACAAACTTTGACATATCCGCGGCTGTCATTCCAGGGGTGTTCACTCTTATAAAGTGATCTGAAATGGAAGCGTACGCTGCGACGGGTGCGTGGACGCCTTTAGCGATAATAATTCCATATTTTGAGGGATCAACTCCAAGATGAGTAATCTGTCGCAAGCTGAAAGGGGGAACCCGATTGGTAATCAGAACGAGTGTCAGTTCCTCATTCTGCACGACAACGGAGGTCCCCTGATTGAAGCTCTGCTGCCCGCCATGCCGGGGCTCTTCTTCCGTGAATCTTCCATCACTGACAGCCATCACCTCAAATTTACCCTCAATGGGCTTGCCAACGGTTCCGGGTAACTTTCCTCCTATCTGCAGATTCAAAATTGCTCCTACCCCTGCAGATTTCGCCTGCTCAGCCGAAGCAGGGTCGATGATAACTCCCAATGCAGGTCCGGCGTGCTGTTGTTGAATGATCTCGAACAGGATGGTGCAGTCTCCCGGTGAGCCGCCGCCAACGTTATCCCCCATGTCGAGCAGGCATGTTGTTCCAGGAAATTCATGAGCCTGTTGCACTGCGTCTGTCATGGAGAGCAGCCGACTTTTTAAGTTATGACGTCTTTGCCAGAGTGCTTCGCCAAGCGAATTCGCCAATGGTTGAGCAGACAGCACATTGCCATCAGTCACAACAATTGTTGAGGAACCAAGTTCTGGAACGTCTGCATAGGGAAAGCCGAGAACGATCGAACTGCTCAAAACGCCCGGGGTTTCCTGCATATGCTGCGCGTGTGCAAGCAATTCTGCGTAGGCTCCCTCAGAAGAAAATTGACGTTCAATCTCAATCGCAATAGGAGGGAAGCATGCTGCCTGGGAAAGTTTCACTTCACCTTTGACAGCGCGTGTGATGAGTTTCGCTGCTTCAATTCCCCGTTGCCGCTGATCCATATGTGGATTCGTCTTGTAAGAAATGATCGCATCTGTAGCCGAGACCATGAGTGGAGAAAGATTCGCGTGGGGATCGATTGTGGCGATGATGGGCATGCTCGCTCCCATTCGATCTCGAATCTCTTGCAGCCAAAGCCCGTCAGCGTCGAGTGCATCTTCGGACACCATGGCGCCGTGTGGTGCGAGCAACATTGCATCGAGCGGCGGCGACTGATCCAGCTGCGCATGGAGACGGGAGCGAAGCTCAGAAAATGTAGACGCACTCAGGATTCCTCCAGGAGCAGCTCCAGCAGCCAGAAGAGGAACAATGTCGACCCCCTGCCCGGATAGTCCCGACAGGAAGCCCCCCAACTCGTGATGACTATCTCTAAGTTGCCAGATTTCATCCCCGCACAGCAGCATTCCGGATTGAAAACTTTCCAGAACTGTCGGAATGGGATTGAAGGTATTGGCCTCTAACGCGATTGACGCAATGCCGATTCTCATGTGCGGAATCATCTCTCTGATATTGAGTTAATTTGAATTCTCTCTGCTTCCAGCACGGGACTTCAGTCAGCGGTGAATGAGATTTGTCACAGCGTACACTGGAATTTCGGAAAAAGGGGAATAGTATGTTCCGTATTATGGGGTCGTCAATTGCCATCATCGCCTTTCGATCCCTGGATACCATTTCCGCCAAACCATGCATGCTCGCTCGCCCAACCTAACGATAGTCGTTGCACGAAGGAACCGAAGAGATGAATAGCCAGAACAGAAATCTGTTGTACTCCGCAGTCGTCAGTGATGCACTGGACATGATGGGGTACTTTAATCAATGCGCTAAGCCTGGCCTTTCATCACTAACGGTGTCGCGAAAACTCATTGGCCGTTGCCGAACAACTCTGTGGGGCGATATGTTCCACAAAGACCCGACTCCTTATGCAAAAGAACTTCAGGCTGTTGACTCCTTGACAGCTGGCGATGTTGTAATTGCAGCCGCACATGGCTCGATGCGATCGGGAATCTGGGGAGAACTCCTGACGACAGCAGCCAGCAACAGAGGATGTCTGGGCGCAGTAATCGATGGAGCCGTCCGCGATGTCTCCAAGATGCGGGAGTACGACTTTCCTGTCTATGCCCTCGGAGCCTGTCCGCTCGACAGTCAGAACCGACAACGGGTCTGTGATGTTGATATTCCCGTCGAACTCTGCGGAGTGATTGTAAACTCAGGCGACCTCATTGTGGCTGACGAAGATGGTATTGTGATTGTCCCCCAGACCATTGAAGAAGAGGTGCTCAAGCTCGCCTTGAGCAAGATCAGCGACGAAAACCAAGTCCGCGATGCGATCCGAAACGGCATGCTGGCAACCGAGGCCTACGCTAAGTTCGGCGTGCTGTAGAACGAGAAATCGAGCAATCTTGTGCCAGCTATAGTCAACCTGGAGCATACTTAAATGCAGTGTGCCTTCGCATGCACGACTATTGCCCTGAAACTTTTTTCTCTCAGGCAAAACGTGGAAAACAAAGTTTGGAAATGACATATAAGCTATGCAAAAGGAGTTTGCCAAGCGTTGTTAAAGATTTTGTCCGAGCAAGTTTAGACGGCAGTGTAACGGTACATATTACTAACGTTTAGATCACAGAGTCCCGCAATATTGTAGGGGGCGATCGCTTGAGCCACATCATCAAAAAAACGATGCGTGGTTTGAAGGTCTGTTTGGCGCAGTGCAATCTCCAGATTATGTCGAATCTGGCATACGATTCTACGATATTCACCATCATCTGCACACAGGAATGCTCTACCTGGTGAGTATCCAGTTATTAAACGGCGATGCTCATAGGTTGTTGCTGCAGCAAAATACAACATGGTAAACGGCACGAACAAATCGAAGTTACGCAAACTGAGATAGCTGCCCTGGACCAACTTGTCGATTAGCTCGAACTCCGATTTTATCATCATCTCGTAAACCCGTAATTCCGTTGAGAATGACTCACGTCCCCAATAATTTTCAAGAAGATGTACTAAGTTTTCGACACCGCACAATGTATGCGCTATACCCGCGCTGAAAAAGGGATCGATGAAACCTGCCGTATGCGGCAACAGCGCCCAGTTGTCTCCCACTATCTGCGACCATTGTCGCTGGAGTCTGCCCGTCCGAGTGAGTCCTCGTTCTGGAGCAACAATTTGAGCAGATGCAAACTGCCTGCTCAGCGAGGGATAGCGATTCAATATCGCCTCCCATTCTTTGTCAGCCGAAATTACTGAATTCAGCGGGTGACGGTCTGCATCCAAAGTAATACCTACACTTGTTACACCATTGTCAAACCTCAGTTGCCACATCCAGCCTTCTTCCAGGACATGATGCAGAGCTGCAGCATCGCAGCAGAACGGATGTATGTTCGTGTCGGATTGTTGTGAAGTCAGAATGTCCTGCCACGGAGTGACATCGGTAAAGTGTGCAAATAGACTTCGAGAACTTGTTCGCAACTGGTGGAGACAACTGCTCAAATCAAGTGCCCGAGGTAGAAACGCAGCCTCTCCAGTAGCATCAATCAGGAACTCAGCTCGAATTGCGAGAGAAGCTGTTTCGCTCGTTGCCCTGAGTTGCCAAGTCGGCCAGTGTTGCTGGTGAGTCAATTTCATTTGATCAAAGTAAGGAATCCCAGCTGCTTTTACCTGATTCACAAGAAACGTGTCGACATCGGATCGCATCCAATGGGTATCGGAATGTTCGTCGTCTCGACTTGCAGCAACCAGTAGTTCATTACTGTGGTCGGGTAATGAGTGAAAAGGTTGTTCTGGTCGATGTTTAAAGTACGAGAAGCCCCGCTTGAGACCGCAATTCAGTTCGGGGTAAGTTTGCTTCCAAGTTCCATAGTGAGACAACGGAAGTAGACTTGGCAGATCGTACCGTTGAGCAAGATCACCGAGAATCAAATCAGCGATCGGTGTCGATGACTCTCCAATGGCAAAACGGGGATGGCTTCCACTTTCAAGTAAGACCACACGAAGGCCAATACGATTGAGAAGAAGAGCGGTTAAGCTGCCGCCAAAACCCGCACCAATCACGGCAACATCCACCGAGAGATTATCCGTCATAATCGAACCTTTTGACAAGAACACGCAATCGGAGGTAAGTTCTTCTGCACGAGATTCATACGATGCAAGCGTTCGCGGCGTTGCTCAAAACAGCGATCACAGTTCGCAAAACGCTCAAGATCCCACAAATCGACAATGACTCGTCCACGCGCATTTGCTACTGCCAACCCCTCTTCCATGACCCGCTCCAGCGAGCTTAAACATGGGGGAACAAAATGCATTTTCGCCTCCAATTGTTCCATCATACCATTACCAGATCGCGTCGGAATGACAGCGCAGCAACCGACACCATTTGCAAAAGCGTATTCAATTGATTTTAACGCCCATTCGACACCTTCCTCTTCCAGCAGAAAAGGTGGCTTGAGTAAAATAAAGCTGCGAACGGCAATTCCGTGATTGAGCAAATATTCGACCGCCCGTGTGTAATCATTCAAATTCATTTGCTTGTTAAGCGCGGGCAATACACGCGGATGTATGGTCTCCAGCCCCATCGCTATCTCCAGCGAGGTCTCTTCAAGCATACTTTGAAAATGTAAACATTTATCCGTACATAGTCGTGGATGGTTTTCGACGATTACGTTTTCAAACCTCCTCACGCGCTGAGTAATATCGGAATAATCCGCAGGAGGAATGGCTTTGGAATCAAAGAAATTCCCGCTGTTATAGAGTTTGATATGTTGTGCAGGAGGCAGTCGATCGAGTGCATAATCGATTTGTTGAGGGATAGCGCCTGAAGGAACTGATTGGTCGGTCGTGTTCATCCAGAGATCACACATCAAACAACGAAATGGACATTCGCGATTGGTAAGAAATAGGGTCGACACATCGACCACCTGGCCATTCGCTGCTGCCTCTGATTCGTGTGTGAAGGCATAAGGACGCTTTGGATCGACAGCATGCTTAGGGGGCCGCAACCTGAGAATTTCTTCATCATTCAGGTGCGCATACTGATTATTCATACTGCCCTGCGAATGCTTGCCGATAGGTTGTTTCTTCAGCGGGGAATAATTCCTTGAACAGTTGATCTTCCATCGCACCTTGCTGAAACCGCCGTTTTTCGAAGATGGGCATCGTCAGGCCCGTAATCGCCTTCACACCCCGTCTTATAATCTCGCCCTTAAGTTCGTAAAGTCGATCTTGCTGCCAATCCGTCAATTCGACAAAAGGAATTCCTTCTGCAACTTCAATCACATTGGGCAAAGCATATGGACTAAAGCCGTGAAATCCGAAATGTCTAGCTGGTGCATGCGTGCGAACATGCCCACGGCTTTGTCCTCCAGAGTAAACCAACGAGTGCTTGACCGCCTGCACACCCCAGCCCTCTTGATACAAAAGGGGATTGTTCAGAACACTTCGAATCGTGAGTTCCGAGTTTTCTTCAATGGGATAATCCTTAAGATTCTCATCTCCTCCATCCCCATCAATCAGATATTTCCAATCAGGATAGCGATTTCGAATACCACGACACAGAGCCAGAGTCATTGTCGCAGCCTGAACGTCGAGTGGCTTGTAATCCTCAATAATCTTAACCGCTTCACGATAATCCAAATCATCGCGATGGACAGGAATCTGTTCCCAAAACAGTGTTAAATCCAGTTCACTAAGAAACTGTTCGGCTTGTGCGGTATCCGATCCCCCCTCATCAACAGTCAATGTAAATGCCTTGAGCCGTGCAGGAGACTCGCCACGTTTGAGCAAAACATGATAGAGCACCAAGAGTACCGCTCCACTGTCAATCCCACCTGAGAAGAGGACCCCTAGCGGTTCTTCTTTGGAAATCGTATTGAGCCAATGGTCGATTTCACCCGCCAGTTTACCCATATATTTTCGACTAATTTCGTCGAGATCGGTACTCCATCGATTCCGCTGCGGAGTGAAATAGCGGATCGCCTCGGGGTTGGGATCAGGACACCCCACTAGCGCGAGTTCAACAATATGGTGAGCCGGGACCATGCGGGTGTAAGACGGATGAAACTGCCCTGCCAAACCTTCGTTGCATAGAAAGTTGTAAATCTCGTCAATCCGTTCAGCCACAATCAGGCAAGGCCCCTCTGTTCTCTTGGCAAGAAAATATCGCATTGGACGCCCAAGAGAACGTGCCATGCGGATCTGCTGCCCCTGTTTGTGAATTAGAGCAAAATGACCATCAATTGCCCGAACCTGTTGGGGATCTCCTGAACCAACCCGCTCTGCAGCTTGGTCAACAGACATATTGAAAATGAGATTTCCCGCAGGATTGAGCAAGTTGACCAATCGTTCAACTGGCACGGCTGAATGCATGAGCGCCTCGGTAGAAATGAGAGTTGATTATAATTTTAGATTATGGCAGATTCCTGAATGCGATACAATGTGCCTGTCAGGCGAGGTCTTAGACCAATTTCTCTGTCTGATATTTCTTGACAGGTTAATCAGTAAAAGTCCAGGATTGCTTTGGGACAAGCTCTGCTCTACTCAACGATTCTGAGATGACCAAATCCCTGATCATTCATCGTCAAGTCTAAATAATCCGCTGAGACAGATGAGACGTCTCCACCAGGCCACATAATTTCAATTTCCTCAATGACTTCTTCCTCAGGAATTACAAACAGTAATTCATTCGGGCTCGACGACAGGTAACCCATTCCGGCTGTCGTCCACTCCACAAGCTCTGAAGACTTCATTTTTATACAGACTCGAGCACCAATCGCATCACGATTCACCTTACGTCCTACAAGCGATACTAATAATCTATTTTGTGGCTGCTGAACTTCTCCGAAAAGGAGCACAGCTGGCTCAAGAATATTTGCGAAAACTAAATCGAGTTGGCCATCTCGGTTAATATCTCCTGTAGCCAATCCCCGCCCGCGATGAGTCTGGCCGAAATAAGAAGACGGTACCGCATTCATCCTGTTCAGTCTTCCGTCATTATTAATGAGAAGAAGAGGTTCCTGTTTTAATTCGCCGTTCGTCGGATATCGAACCGCATGTCCGTTAGAAATAACGACATCGTGGTCTCCGTCCAAATCGAAATCGCCTGCGACGCAACCAAAGCCAACAAAAAGTTTACCAAGTCGATTGAGTCCTGCTTGTCGACTCTCGTAGCTGAAGTTTGATCCCCCTAAATTCATATACAAAGCGGAGAGTTCTTCCTCGTAATTCGTGACGAATATATCTGCTCGGTGATCGCGATCTAAATCTATGACCGCCAATCCCATACTGCCATTTGAATTGGCCATATCGTCAATCGCCAAACCCGAAATTAAAGCTTTTTCCGTGAATGTCGCATTGCCATTATTGGAATAAAAGAAATTGGGAACCGTATCATTAGCTACGTAAATGTCGAGATCTCCATCTTCATCCCAATCAGCAAGCAAAACCCCCAAGCCCTTTCCTTCTGGTGAAAGGCCCAGAGCTTCACGATTCGCTGTAAATGTTCCATCTCCCGAATTGAGATAAATGACGTCGTCTAATCCGGAGAAATCTGGGGGTGCACAGACATCACGATGGCCATCTTGATTGAAACAAATCGGATTATTTTCAATACTCCAGTTCACATAATGTGTGATATAGATATCGAGAAACCCATCGTTGTTGAAGTCTCCCCATGCAGCCGAAGCGGACCAGGAGGAATCATGCAGTCCGACTTGATCAGTCACGTCGGAAAAACTGCCGTCACCATTATTGGATAAGAGCTGCAACCCTCCATATCCAGTGATTAATACATCGGTAAAGCCATCGTTGTTGTAGTCTCCGTTAGCGATTCCATGCGTGTAATGTCGGACAACTTCTGTTCCTGCCGCATAAGAGACATCCGTAAATTGCTCAGGAGCCGACTGACGCAAAATTCGAGTTGGCAAGCCCTCCAAAGTGCTCTCTGAAAATGTCCCCCCTCCAGGGAAGATCAAGTCTAACCAGCCATCCCGATCGTAGTCAAAAACCCCGACACCACCACCTAGCGATTCAACAATTGAAAACTGCTCTGCCTCTTCGCCGTTGTTGTAGATGATTTTCAGTTGTTCTAACGCTTCCGAGCATCGGAAGGTAACGGTTTCCTCAGCTAAAGTATCCGACTCAAATTGCGAATCAGTGGATGATGACGGCTGATCATTAGAGTCCGATCCACCACAACCCAGTACGAGAACAATTGGACACAGAACCAGTGAGAGCATCGAGTAGTGAATGAGTTGGAGATATGGCATCGGTTCCCGTATTCTCGTTCTTTAGGCAAATTATTTGCTATGTTTATTATCATAGTGATCCAGCATTTGTCGGGCTTCGACATGATCTGGATCATACAGTAAAACACTTTTTAGCCAGATAATTCCCTGAGATTCGGAAATGTGTTCCATCATTACACGCGCAACCGCCATCCTCGCCTCGACATCATTAGGATTTATTGAAAGGCGGCGGATCGATTCATCACACTCTTTAAGAGCGCTTTGTGTGTCACGATATTTTTCGACCTCGGCTTTAGCCTGCTCGGAAAGACCTAATTTTCTAAGAATTTGCGAATACTGATAACGCGAACGCCAATCCTGAGGATTGGCTGTCAGGGCTTCTTCGTAGGCTTGCCTGGCTCTATTGTTGTCGTTATTGAATTGGGCGAGACGACCTTTCACCGCGTAATAGCGAGATAATGCAACAGAAGATGGGTCGCCTAAGTATCGATACATTTCCAAGTCGTCAGCAGGTTCAGTCGTCGTCACTTCGCTAAGATAGCGTGCTGCTCTTTCAGGTTGTTCCAGTTCAATTGCACATTGTGCCATTGAAACCAGTGCGGGATTGGGATTCCAGCTAGAGTCACGAGCTTGCTCATACATCATGAGTGCTTTTTCGTACTTCTGGTTTCTAAAATAGATTCTACCAAGATTGTAAGCAGCAGGGGCGTGTTGTTGAGAGCGTTGCAACGCTGCCTCGAAAGAGGCGATTGCTCCGTCAAGCTCGACTTGATGTTCCAGGAGTCGTCCGGCCAGAAAATGTGGCTGCGGATCATCTGGAAGATCCGCTTTCCACAATCCCAGGACTTTCTCGGCTTCATCAATTCGATAAACCATGAGGCAACCACGGACGTACGCATCGCAAATGTCGGAAAGGTCTTTGCCTTTCATTAACAGATCGGCCAACTGGTTTTTTAAGGGACCAATTGTTCCGGTCTGAGCTGAAGCCAGTATCTGTTCATGAACGATTCGTTCTTTATCAGCTCCAGCTTCAGCCGCTTTGCTCAGACACGAATTCATTTCCTCAAAACGACTCAGACGACGATTCCAGCGTGCATCTAACAAGTGCAAGGAGATGGAATCTGGTGACCAATGAAGACCAGATTGTATCCAATCCTGTGCGGCTTCCAAGTCTTGAGAGTAAAGTGCACTCTCTGCCCTGTTGACACAATAAACAGGATAAAAATTCCAGAATGTTCCGAGTAGAACCACAATGCCCGCCAGCAGGATGATCCACCGTACGTAGCGGTTGCGAATTTCATCGATGATTTTCACTGGTCACAGATCTCCATGACACCGATATCACGAGTTGAGTCTCGTTTGATTAAAGCTTGGCCGCCATTGATGAGGCGAGCGATTTGATCTTACTCTTGTCTGTGGCGGACTCAAGTTGATTGTAGAGCGACAACAATTCGTCGGCTACCGCTCCGTCAGTCGATTTCAAAGATTCAATACTTTCCTTCAGTCCTACCACAGCACTACCAGCTGTTCCAGTATCAGCAATCTCCTGTAATCTTGCCTTAAGCTCGGCTTTGGTATCGGCAGCATTCAAATCCCCAACCGATTTTCCAGCCAGATCCGGGGCAGGTCCACTTTCACCACACCCGATTGAAAATGAAGAACAAACAATTAATGCGAAAAGGAAGGTTGAATACTTTTTCATCTAAGCAAAGATCCTCAAATTAACTTTTCCAGAATTGCAAAAGACGTCCTGTGACAGTACACAGAACGTCTTATAAGAATTATTCTGACGTAAATATGACTAGAACTCGCCAATTACATTTCCATCAGAGATATGTCCCAATCGCTGCCAGGTATTAAAATCGATATTCTCTCCTACAAAACGGACTGCGCCGTCACCCAGTAAGACCTGGACACCACCCTTATGACGACTTCGAGCCGTCCAGACACCCTTACTATCATACCAGCCACAACCAGTGCAAGGATGACAATCCGGATTCTGTGAGTTCGGTGTATTCAAAGTATTGAATACCGTTTGGCCACCAATACCATTCATCCATTCTCTGCGTGTATGGCTATGCAAGCTTCCAGTATTCGCGCTACACGTTGTCCCGTAACTGTCCAGTTGGGCACGTGTCGCAAAGACATCTGGAAAGCCACCAGGGAATGCCTGTGCCCGAACCAAATCCTGTTGAGGACTGTAGACGCTTGCATTGTCTCCGTGCAACGCTTCAGACATGGCAATGACATTTGAAGTCCCATCATTCAGATCACGGAATCGAATTGTTCGATTCCGATTGAACATTCCAACCTGGTCGCCGATTGCAATTCCCCAAAAAGTCGTCGGTCCGGCACTGACAACATAATTCACACCCGCTTCTCCCCCAGGGTACGCATTGTCCGAAGGACACTGATAACCAGCAATTTTAGTATTTTTGAGCGTACTATTTGGTGCCTGATCGTACCTGAGATTAAAATCCATTCCATCGTAGATGGCTGACTGTTCCATGAACGGCAGCAGCATCGCATGAGTACTGAAACCTCTCCATGCATTAGTACCATTGCCTGAGTCATGCCATGATCCGAAGTTACCCTCAGGAAAACAGTTGTGGACATCATGATAATTGTGAAGTGCCAGCCCAAGCTGTTTAAGGTTGTTCTTACATGAGGAACGACGAGCCGCTTCACGGGCCTGTTGAACAGCAGGAAGCAATAATGCCACAAGTATGGCAATAATTGCGATAACTACCAAAAGTTCGATCAACGTAAATGCATGGCGCAGTTTTAGCATGGGTTCACCCCTCAAAAAGAATTAACGAATGTTAAAAGGAATTAAAAGAATTAGGTAAGAGTTTACCCAAGTTTAACACGTATCGTAAAAATTAGCATCTACAAATCATTATATGAAGTAAATTTAAAGAGTTTACCAACAAATATTTGGAAATTTTTGATATTCATCTTAAAAAACGGTAGACAAATGATTCAATTCAAGCCAATTGTCGTCTATCGAATCTGGCCATCTTCAGGAATTCGATTTTCCTGCTTCATGCGATACAGCCGATTGACTTCAACATATTCAACACATTTGTTGTCTAAATTTCCAAATTTTTGTCAGTCGATCATGGCTCACGTTAAATTGCCCAAACTGAGCAAGCATTTCGGCTGAAGTAGAAATCCACTAAATGGCGACACCTGATTGATTATTGCCCCGAAAATGCAGAAAGATCAGCCAGAACAGTACCGATTAAATTTGTTATCAAGAATGGGAGTAGCTTCTGACTGAAAGCCAGCTGGCTATTGGCTCATCGCAGTATGATGATTTACTGTTTCTACTTCAGGGTGTTTTGAAAAAAATTGTCTGCTGTATCAACCATTTCATCAAACCAGACTTGTTTAC
This sequence comes from Rubinisphaera italica, assembly GCF_007859715.1. Taxonomy (NCBI): domain Bacteria; kingdom Pseudomonadati; phylum Planctomycetota; class Planctomycetia; order Planctomycetales; family Planctomycetaceae; genus Rubinisphaera; species Rubinisphaera italica. Next base: position 1,604,635 of record NZ_SJPG01000001.1, on the reverse strand, counting down.
CAAGAAACGGATGCGGTGCATTTTTGATGACCGAGAGCCCGGAAGGAATGCTGAACTCCTCCATTCGACCTCGGAAATTCTCCGCGTGCGTACTGGGATCGTCTGTTTCACCTGTAATAAACCAGCAGGGTGGGTCATTCTTGTCGAGATGATTTAGCGGAGAAGCGAGGCGGTAAGTCTCTGGCTTCTCGTCCAGAGAGCCTTCGAGAAACTGCCTCCAGATTTGGCCGCGATCTTCTATTGCAGAGATTTCACGCGTGCGTTGCGACTGCAGTTCAGTTTGTGCCCCCATTGGTACGGCTGCCTGAATTGTACTGCTGAATTCTGGATTGCCACCTTGACCTTCAAGTTCTGCAACACCGCCTGAAGTCGCCAACAAGGCGGTCAGGTGACCTCCAGCGGAAAGTCCGAGGGCACCAATGTTCTCGGGATCGATCCCATATTCCCTGGCGTGGGCTCTTAAAAATCTTACTGCGGCTTTACAATCGTGGATTGCTGCCGGAAAGGGAGCTTCACCACTCAACCGGTAAGAAATCGTCACGGCGACATACCCTCGTGCAGCCAGCGCTCGGGCAACGTTTCCATGATTGGCTCGATTGCCATTCGCCCAGCCCCCGCCATGTATGCATACGATTGCAGGCAATTGGCCCCAAATTGATTTCGGCCGATAGATATCCATTTCCAGCGTGCGATTTCCATAGCGCGCGTAAGTCACATCTAACTTTTGATCTAAACTGTCCAGTAACGCATGAGACAACTCGGTTCGCCCATCGACTCGGGGTTGGGGAGCAGCTTCGCCGGCTGGACGGGCATCGAGTCGCATCTCCTCCTGGAACAGAATTGCCATGCCACGCAACTTGCGAATGATCTCTCCATTGCGAACCAACTCGGATTCTCCTGGATCATTTGCCAGATCATACAACTCTAGACTTGGATTCAAATAAAGTTTCCAGTTGCGCCAACGTACTGCGGCTAGCGCGCCCTGACTACCGTGATAGAAAAATGCGTTGTGATATTCGTTCCGTTGGAACAAGGATTTCCATTCACCTGATGGATTCCAACGCCGTCGAAGTGGGACCAATGCGTTGAGTGATGCCTTCTGGCCTGGTGGTGGCACGACGCGGCTTTCCCCCTTCAAAAGCGGGCTGATGTCACGCCCATCAATGACTCGGTTTTCTGGAACTTTGATTCCCGCGAATGTGGCGAGAGTCGGGTACCAGTCCATTGCATTCACGACTTCCGAAGAGTTTTGACCAGCGATCAATCCAAGCCCCGGCCCCCAGGCAATTGCAGGGACACGAATACCACCTTCATAAGTCGAGAGCTTGTGCCCACGAATCTTCTGATCCGGGGTACGTCCCGGTCCACGTCCGTTATCGGATGCATAGATCACAATGGTATTGTCGTCAATATTCAGACGTTTCAAAGAATCGAAAATGCGTCCGACATTGTGATCCATTTCCTGAATTGCATCCCCGTATTCCCCCCACTTGGAACTTCCCTGAAATTCTTCACTTACGCCAAGTGGATTATGCAGCATGGTATGTGGCAGATAGAGAAAAAATGGGCCGTCTATATTTTCTTCAATGAATTGAATCGCCTCATCAGTATAGAGTTTTGTCAGTTCTGCTGGATCAGCAGGTCGTATGACGATCTCCCCATTTCGCATCAGGGGGACGCCTCCCTGGTCTTCAAAATAGACAACTTCAACAGGATCAAGATTGTGCAGTAATCCAAAATAGTGATCGAATCCCTGATTTCGTGGCAGGAACTGCTCGTGAAATCCAAGGTGCCATTTGCCAATACAGGCCGTAGCGTAACCGTTGTCTTTAAATAACTCGGCCAGTGTCAGCTCATCGGTATGGATTCCTGATGTTGAATCAGCACGATGCACCCAGATCTCGTTTCCGATACGCCGGGGATAACATCCAGTCAACAGACCCGCTCTTGATGGGCTGCAAATTGGAGCAGCCGCATAATAGTCTGTAAATCGTATCCCCTCCTGTGCCATCGCATCGATCCGTGGCGTCGCAACCTCAGTGGCTCCGTAGCAGCCCAGGTCATAATATCCCTGATCATCAACCAAGATGAATACGATGTTGGGTTTCCTAGCCTGTAGCGAGGCAGGGATTAGCAGCAATATTAGGGCTGTCAGATAGGACATAACGAAGTTATTCACGGTATTCTGTTCTCTCATTTGATCATACATCGCTTCGTTCAGTATTTCTACATTCATTTAGACTTCCCACTTCCCAAAGAATAGTGGATAAGTCGATTATTAACCATCGCTGGCCGTCTTCATGGAAATCTTCGGGTTCAGCGAAGTGGACCTAAGGGGCGGTAGACGCGAGGGGTTTGCCGGTGCTGTCAGCAATCGCAATCAACCTGCTGATCATTGGCCTTACATTCAGAATATCGATGATCGGCATGAAAGACGGTGAGGTTTGAACTGATCGTCGGAAGTGGTACGATAGGCAACATCAGTCAACTTCAAGTGATCAGCGAGATTGGTCTCGTTTTGAAATTCGCTCCGTTATATTTGAGTGGCTCAGAAATGTTAGACCATTTTCAAATGGTTTCTGCAGTCGCTTGGATACGAATTGGTCTAAAAACGCTATGCCTGCTCCTGCCGAACGCTGCAGGTAATTATTGAATATGCACAAGAAAACAATTTCCCATGAAGTGGTTCCCGTTGACTGATAAAATATGAATCGATGCGTTTTACAGAAAGGCGTTTTGATGACTCGTTCATTACTTTATCTGATTGTTATCCTTTGGGGGATCGCGATTCCGTTGGAGAAAACCGAGGCAGAGGCTGTAAAGTTTCGGGCAGGAGCATCTGCAGTGGATGTTTCTCCTCAGCAGTTTCCCGTCAGTTTGCGAAGTGGAAAAGCGATGGATGCGAGCGCAGTTCATGATCCACTTCATGCCCGCGCAATCGTACTGGATGATGGCGAGACGACTCTCGCGATTGCCGTTCTCGATGCCCTGGGGGCTCCTCCAGAAATGCTTAACGAAGCGAAGCAGATTGCTGCAGAGAAAACGGGAATTCCGATCGAGCGGATGCTGATCTCGTCGACTCATTCTCATTCGACGCCGCCTTCTAATCGAACGGAAGGTTCGCCGGGCGATGTGGCGTATCGTGTATTGCTGGTTAATGGTCTCGCTCAGGCGATCATTGAAGCATATGAAAAACTGGAGCCTGCATCTGTGGGCGTGGCGTCACATGACCTTCCTGACGAGGTCTTCAATCGACGCTGGTTTTTGAAGCCAGGCAAGATGCCCGTGAATCCCTTTGGGAAGATGGACATCGTCAAGATGAACCCCGGTACAAGCCCGGACGTTCTCGATCGACCGGCTGGCCCGACCGATCCGGAGTTGATGATCCTGTCACTCCAAGACGAAAAGCGAAAACCAATTGGACTGCTGGCGAACTACGCATTGCATTATGTGGGTGGCATCAAGGAGAAGCATGCATCGTCTGATTACTTTGGTGAGTTTTCACGCTTGATGCCGAGTCGCTTGCGAGCTGATCCCGAGTTTGTGGCGATGATGTCCAATGGAGCTTCAGGAGACATCAACAATATTCCTTTTCTCGTGAATCGCCCTCCTCGTGAGCCGTTCGAACAGATCCGAATTGTTGCTGCTAAAGCAGCCGATGCGGCCTATTTTGCGTACAGGAAAATCGATACATACGACCGCAACGTGACACTGGACATGTTAGAGAGGGAAATCGACCTTAAGTATCGGCGACCGAGCGAAGAGGATGTGGCTGCCGCACAAAAAGTGCTCGCATTGACGGATCCAGTTGAGATTTCCAAATTGCCCAATAAAGCACAAGGCTATGCCCGTCAGACAATTCGCGCAAATGAGCGTGAAGAAGAATTTTTAACGGTCACCATACAGGCAATTCGAGTTGGCGAGTTTGCGATTGTTGGCATTCCTTTTGAAACACTCGTTGAGATCGGCCTGGAAATCAAAGACCGCAGTCCGTTTACGAAAACAATGGTGATTGGTCTGGCCAATGGTCGGCATGGTTACCTGCCTCCTCCAGAACAACATCGACTCGGTGGGTATGAAACCTGGCTCGGTACAAACATTGTCCAAGAAGACGCCTCAGTGATACTGACTGAGAATCTCCTGGAGATGCTGAATGAATTGAAGAGTTCAATCAAATATGGCAATTGATCGAAAATCGACGCTATCCAACAAACGTATCCAATCGTAGCGTGTAATTCCCCCTGATCGATTGAATCGCGATCCGCAGTACCCGAAACCTGTTCTATGGTCGTTTCCACGAATATGTAGCGACTGTTTGATTGGAAATATAGGTCTTAAACCATTTTGAAAAACGTATTTCCAGTAACATCTTGAATAAGACCTCCGGTGGGGGCGTTCCGCTTCAACAAAAACCTCCGGGAGTTCTACAAGGCGGGGGCTTCTCTTCAAGATCGCCCTGCCACCCGGGTTTGATTATTTTCCGGTTTTCATTTGGAACGCGGTAGAGTGGATTTTTCAATCCGTATCACTTGATGGAAAGATTCACTCGTTTCGTTCTGCCAGCAAGGCCTAACTTTTGGTGCGGTAGAGAAACGCATCCGAAGTGAGGAGAGAAATAAGCAATGCATTCATACTGCCACCGCTGTCTTTGTAGGCACGATGCGCTTCTTGTAGAATCGGCCCGTCGTTGAGGGTTTCGTTGCGCCCCATCCAGAAACGAAAAGCATGCCGTATGAAAACCTGTTCGGCCCGCTTACTTTCAGCAAGTCTTTGGATCATCTCGATGGCATTGGCGACTGATCCATCGATTGTCGGGTCGCCGGAATCTATGATTTCGCCAGTTGTGTCGACAGGCTTTTCGAGTTCCGTCTCTCGATACAGGCCCGCATGATTAAACATTTCAAATGGCAATCCCAGCGGATCCATTTTCTGGTGACATGTCCAGCAATAGGTTTCTGTCGTGACACGCATGCGTTCACGAAGCGTATTGTGTGGTTCATTTGGAAGCATGGCATCGACTGTGATTGGGACATCGGGAATGCCGCCGCCCAGCAATCGCTCTCGAATCCACCGGCCACGCAGGATTGCGTGATTGTCCATGGCATCAGAGTGAGAAACGAGCCAACTGGGATGAGTCAGAATTCCCAAACGTTGACCTTCGGGCGCTGTAGCCAGGATACGTTCTGGTTTCATAGACCCGTTGCCAAAACTTCGACGACTGACACGGGCATAGATATCCGGTCCTGACAAGTCAGCCTCAGTGATGTTGTGATTGACAGTCTCCTGCTTTTTCTTTTTGGGTTTCGGGGGTTCCTTTCCCGGGTTTGCCTTCAGCCAGGCTTCAAGTTTGGCCGCCTCAATCAATGCCAACTCTTCTGCAGCTTTCTTTGCGGCTGCAACAGCTGCGGCCGTTTCTGCTTTCGAGCGTCTCCTACCGAAATAGACATTATCCGCCTTGGTTGCGACAACTTTGTCCGTGGTCAGCAACTGCTTCAAGACATCTTTGTCTTCTTGCAGGATCAGTTCGATCAGGCGATCCGTACTCGCCGTTGCATCGAACATGGCATTGTAATGAGATTGCCCTCGATTACTAACGCCTGTTTCAGATAACGCTTTGGAGTCCTTGCAGATGTAACCGCCCAAGTCATAGTCAAAGTAATCACGAAAGAAGCGCAGAACACGTGGCTTGCGAATGCTATCGTCAGCGAGCATCCGTACGACTTCACGTTTCACATCATCTCTGGTCCGCATACGCCCCTCGGCGATTGCTTCCCGCAACTGTTCGTCTGGCTTGATGTATCGCAGTGCGTGATTGACTGCCAGTCCCAGTTCCCAGTCCTGAAGCATAATACGTCCATAGGCATCTGGTTTACCGGTCTCGACGAGTTCCGGTCGAAAGAGCGCATCGCGATCGAGAAAGATGGACGATAAACCGAGGGTCGCGCCCTCTTCCTTGCCGAGTTTTTCTATGGACTGCTTAACAATTACCAGGTAATCTTCGGATTCCTGATTAGTTGGAGGACGGAAGGTCAACGCTTCAAAAAGCTCATCAATCGCAGCCCGCAAAAGGTCATCGTTTACTCCCTCTGCCTGCATGAGGTCATAGACCGGCGTCAACGGACGTACGATCTTCGTGCTGTAAACAAGACTTGTCGGCAAACCGCGAATATCGCCTTTCATCTTGTCCGCAATGGAATTGGGATCATCTGTGATTTGATACGGCTGAGCGATACTCAAAGGACCATAAGCCATGTAGCGAATGATGTCGTCAGCAACATCCAGAATTTGCGTCGCTTCCGCACTATTAACGGTGTAGAAGTCGGGATAGTTTTCTAATCCGTGTGCACGAGCCGATGAGAGAACGGCAGGCAGACTTTTGACCGCAGTCGCATAGGCCACGGTTCCACCTTGCCATTTAATGATGCGATCCGTACCAAAGTAAAGCTTGAGTTCGCCACCATGGTTTGTGGGAACGACATCCCCGTGAGTGCGCAGACCAGGCATTGCTGGATCGTACTCCGGCTCCTTATTAATCAATTCATTAAGACGCGTAATGTGCTCCTGGGGAGTCAATCGCCAGATGCGTGCCGGAGATGATGTTGGTGCGAGTTTAATGCCTTCAGGGAGTGGGCCAAAGAGCAGGTCATGGTCGACGTAGTTGCCTTTATTTGGATCAAGATGATCGTGAAACCCACCTTTGTCACTCATCACGCGAGTGAGTTCACCGACAATCCAGTCCGAGAACTGGAGCCGGTCGATCACTTTCGGTTGGTCCATGTCCTTAGGAGGCATCTCCTTTAAGGTAACCTGTGCCCACACACTTCTCCAAATGGCGGCATTGACTTCATCCACTGGCCCCAGGTCATGAAGCGAGAGATTGCCTTCGGGTTCTGTCTCTCCATGACAGTCCACGCAGTGATTAACAAGAAATGAATGAGCAAAACTGTCAAAGTCTTTAGAAACTTTTTGTCCTGGCGTGTAAGTCTCACCTCTTGTCACAGAAAGTAAGCTACACAGTAACGTGATCCCAAAAATGAATCCGACCTTGATCATACCAGCAGTTCCTTGATAGGTCCTACGCCGGTATCGAACTTCCTGGCCAGCTTTTCATCCATATTGAAGTAATCACACGAAACGCCCGCCGCCTGCAGAATTGTTGCATACAGCGAGTTGATGGGGCGTTTGCCGTCCAGTTGTGTAAAGCAACCCGTTTTGAATGTACCGTCAAAATTGCCCAACAACATGACCGGCCAGTTGGCTCCGCTGGTGTGCTGCTTATCGGCATTGTTACTTGTGTAGACGATCAGCGTGTGGTCCATCATCGTGCCATTGCCTTCAGGGACACTTTCCAGTGCTTTCATAATCCTCACCAGCATACGGCTATTGTACTGACGAATCTTAATCCAGATCGGGTTTCCAGGTTGTTCCATATGTCCCAAATTGTGTCCCTGTTGTTCGATACCCAGTCCCTTCCACGCACCAAAGATCTCACCACGGCCCGAACCTATGGTCAGTGTATTGGTGATACCCGAAGTGAGCGATGAGATTCCAATATCCAGCAGAACATCATGCCAATCTGTTTCAAACTCGGGATTTGTGTAGCGCGAGTCCACCGGAGGTGCGAATTTACGTAAGTGATCAGCAACCGTGCCGAGGCGATCGCGCAGGCCATTGACTTCCTTGAATCCCTCGACAAATTGTCCATAACGCTGTTGGTCTGCAGTCGGAAGAAAACGTCCCTTTGAAGCAGCTAACTCCTCAATCTGATTCAACACGTTTGATCGTGCTTCGTGCTGGAGGCGAATGTCACCAGTCGAAATCCCCCCGTACAGCATTTGATAAAGATGATTCGGATTCGAATGCATGAAGATCGGCTGACCTGCGCCGCTGGCGGAAAGAGTCGCAATCGTCGGCTTGGTCGTCATATTCTCAATGGAGTCCATACCGATGCACAAATGAGGCAGAAGCGTCTGCGGCAGAACCTTACTCAGCTCAAAATCAATCGTCGATCCGCTGGGGGGAACACCATCGCTACCGCGATAACCACCCAAAGCCCCAAAGAAGGCGCTATGTGACGGGCTGGTATGCAGACCATGCAAGCCATTGATGATATGCAGCCGTTCCTTGTAAGGTTCCAGTGCACTGATTGGCTCAGGAAGTTTAGCTTTCGCCAGCGAACTGCTGCGTTTCATACCTTCTGGAATGCAGGTCTCTGGATCAAAGCCCTGATTCTGCATAAAGAAGACGATACGCTTCGGTGTGGTGTTACTGGTGGAAGACGCCAGAAGACGTTCGGGAAAAAGCGGGAGGCCGAATGCAGCACCAGCACCGACTGCCATCCCTTGAATCATTTTTCTTCGATTAAGCATGATCGATCTTTCAAAAAGATTTGCAGTGATATCAACGTGATCTGTATCTCAGTTGGAAATTGTTAATCCATTCAGTAGACCTGTCAGACACTAAGATCCCCTGTGACTGATCAGTTGGCAGTGGCAGGCAGCTTTGAGGGAGAATGCGGCTTGGTTGGATAATAATTATAACTAAAATAAATGCTTGAAACAATACATTTATTTTAACTTATTCGAGAGATGCTGAAACCTGCATACTGACAATTTCATGTAGTAAAAACCAAATATTACGATTACTCAACAATACTGCATTCCAGCTTAGATTTCGTAATCCCAAAGGAATTCGTAATTTCTCGCGAAAGTTGGAATAAATTGTCGGAGTTTCTGTCATCGTATCAAGGATTATTTTCGATGGGGCGAATTCGAAATGTCTCGACGAGAATGGCATAGAGAGCCGGGATAATATAGAGCGTCAGCATGGTGGCAGCCAATAAACCGTAAATCATCAACCAGGCCATGCCTTCCCAGAGCGGTCCGCCGGAGAGCGCCAATGGGAAGAGTCCACCGATTGTGGTAGCTGTTGTCAGGAAGATGGGAAGCATGCGTTGCTTACCAGCAGAGATCAGGCAATTTCGAAATTCATCGACATTCAATCCTGCAATGGGTCCGTTTGCACTTCCGGCAGACGAGAGTTCGTCACGCTTCTGCGCGATCAGAATATCGGCGAATTCAATGAAGATAATTCCCGTGTTGAGAACAATTCCGAATAAAGACAGCAGTCCCAGTTGAGACATAAAACCGAGCGGGTTCTGTGTGACCCATAAGCCGAACCAGGCACCGATCACTGCCAGAGGCAATGTCATCAGAATGACAATCATTTTCGACCATCCATTGTATTGAATCACCAGAATCAGAATGATGCACAAAATGGAGATCCCGAATGAAGTCATCATCTGTGCTGACGCATCCTGACTTTCCTCCAACGCACCGCCAATCTCAATTCTGTAGCCGACAGGAAGAGATTCGATCAACGCTTTCATACGGTCAGAATTCCAAACACTTAAAACGACATCATTACCCTGAACGCCATCTTCAACTTCAGCAGTCACCTCGATCGTGCGGTTTTGATCGCGTCGATCAATTTTTGCAGGTTGCCAGACCGGAGTGATGGTGGCGACGGAATTGAGTGGAATTTTGCCATTGGTTCCTTCAACGAATGCGGTATCTATTCCTGACAAATCCTGGCGATCTTCGGGGCGAAGTCGAAAGTAAACAGGGACGAGATGATCCTCTTCGCGAAAAGTCGTCAGTTCCAATCCTGTGAAATAGGAATTGAGCGTATCAGCGACCGCCGCATTCGTGATACCGGAAAGATTCGCCTTTTCTTCATCGATATTGACATTGAGTTGAAATCCATCGATCCCCCAGGAATCAGCGATGTCCCAAGTCCCACTTTCCTGGTGAATCATCAGCTTCACTTCATCTGCGATTTTTCGCAGTTCGTTGATATCAGCAAATCCGTCACCAGAGACTCTCAACTCAACGGGAGCGGCATCTGGTCCCATCTGCAGTCGTTTTGCAGTGATGCGTGCACCTGCAATGGGAAGAATGTCGCGTTCTTTGTTTCCGAAATCGACTGCTTGACGCAAGTCGCGTATCATTCCATCGGTCAGAGATCCATTCGTTGTCCGCACGAGTATTTGTGCCGTATTGGAACCGGCTGGTTGAGGAGCGACAGAAAGTGCCCATCGTGCGCCTCCCTGACCGATGATACTTCGCATTACTCTTAGACGCTCAACGTCATTGCCATTCTTATCCGTAATTAGACTGAGTTTCTTAATCGCAGACTCCACTTGTGCGACAACCGCATTGGTTTGCTCAATGGTAGCCGTTTCGGGAAGTTTGATATTGACGTAAAACTGATCCCGACGATCAAGCGGAAAAAATTCTGAACTGACAGGCAGTTGAAGTGTTGCAAACAATAAACCCATGGCTGCAATGGCACTGATCCACTTGTACTTAATGGCGACCCATGCGGTTGCACCGTAAACCTGCATGAAAATGTTGTCGTCTTTCTGCTTTGTCTGATTAGGCGACGTGGTTTTCCCGGAAGAACCTTTTCGTCGTAAGTTTTCAAACAATTCATTCAACCACGGGAGAGGAGCGGAAGGACGATCTGGATTCTTAGGAGCACGAATGATCGAGGCTGCAAGAACAACGCAGATCGTCATTGCATAAACCCAGCTGAGTAACAATGTTGTAGAGAGGGTCACAGGCAAACTATAAACATATTCTGCACTTCCACCCTCCAGGGCAAACAACATCGGTAAGAAAGCCGCAACGGTTGTCAGCGTTCCTGTCAGCATGGGAAACATGAGAGTATTGGTTCCACAGACAGCTGCGTCCGTCGGTGTCATCCCCTCTAATATATTGGTACGTGTCTGATCGCAAACCTGGACAGCATTATCGACCAACAGACCTAGTGCGATGATGATTGACGCCAGCGAGATTTGCTCCAGTTCGACCCCGAACAAACTGACGATGGCGATTGAGCCGAGAACGACAAAGGGAATATTTGCAGCCATGACCAGTGAAGTTCTCACGCCCAGAAACAGATAGACAACGACCACAACAATTAGAATGGCAGAGATGACGTTATTAATCACATCATCAATTTTTGCGGTTACGTTGTCCGACTGTTGAGAGACCGGGCGGATCTCGATATCGCGAGGGAGGGCCTGTTCGACATTGACGAGTTGATCGATCCGTGCCATTGCGCTTTCACAAACGTCAACAATATTGGAGCCCGATTTCATCGTCATCCCCAGCATCACAGCTGGAAATGTACCTCGGTCTTCCGTAAAGCGACTAATGACAGCGGGAGGGTCTTCGTAATCGCGTTTCACAGTCAATCCAAGATCATTCAGAGAGACTCGATTACTGGAATCTCCGCTTTGAACCGTCCCGACAGTCAGCATTTCGATTTCGCTCATTGCATCGAATTCGCCCCCCGGCTTGACATTGAATTTGCCATCTTTCGTGTCAATCGTTCCACCAGGAGCAACAATATTCCGGGCTTTGAGTAAATCCTTGAGAGTCGAGCTCGTCAAATTCAGTTGCGACCACGCTCCTAAATCGGCTTCGATAAATATTGCCTCGTCCTGAACTCCATATTTATCTACTTTTGCAACTCCAGGAAGGAGGCGGATTGCGTCCTTGACTTTGTCTGCATAAATCTCAAGTTGGCGGGGGCTGTAGCGATTTTGATCCTCAACTTGATCCTGCCCTTCCAGCGGCACTTGATAGATCCCCAGCAGGAGAATCGTTGTGTCACCAAATTCATCATTGACGATCGGATGAATTCCTGGGTCCGGCATCGGGACGAGATCAACTTTCGCTCGAACTTTATCCCAAACCTGCTGAATGTCTCCTGGCGGAACATTATCTTCTAAATTGACATAAATGATCGACTGACCATTCGTCGTTTCCGAGTTCAGATAATCGATTTCTTCGATGCTATCGAGTTCTTCTTCCAGCTTGTCGGTGACAAGTTCCTCGACTTTGATCGTCGGAGAGCCTGGCCATTGAGTCGATACAACACAGGTGCGAATTGTGAATTCGGGGTCTTCACGCCGTGGCATTGTGGCAAATGTAATCACTCCCCAGACCGTGACCAGACCCACGAAAGTTAACACAATCGGACGATAACGAATCGACAGCGTTGAGAGATTCATTGTATCTCCTCCGAGTCACTCACAGGAGCGACTGGTTCGCCATCGATCATGTAATGAGCCCCCTTGACAATATATCTGCGACCTTCCAGAGCAACATCGTCAACGGGTTCAATCCGAAGTAAACTGGTTGTCGTCTTCTTGCCAGAACTCTCCGCGATCCGAATTGGGATTCGCTTTGCGATTAATTGTTGGCCTTCTTCTTCCACAATAAAGAGATAGGAGTTGTTGTCTGTCCTGACAATTGCATCCATGGGCACATACAAGCCTTCAATAGTTTCAGCTCCCGACAAATTGACTTTTGCCAGATCTCCCGGCCGGAGGATCCATTTGCCTCCGGAATCCAGCAGGACCTGATCTCCGTTCCAGGTTTCCGGAGTGCCCTGTTTGACTTCAATTTCACCGATAATAAAATTCTTTTTGGGGGCGAACTCTTCGTCATTGACAATGACATGCTGAAACACCCAATTCCCCAGGAATGGTACTTTTAGAGATTGAGGAGTAATACGAACCTTGCGGACATCGAGAAGCCCATTAAGTGGTGGTCGTTCTCCAACGGTAACGTTCGTAACCTGCCACAGATAATATCCTTCATCGTCCTGAAGAATAGCACCTTCTTCAGCAAATAGCGTGTTTTCATTCGCTCCCGGCAAAAACTTAAAATCCAGACGCCAGATATGGGATGTGGTCGCCAGATCCTGTTCATTTTCCAAACCATTCACTTTCTCATTCATAACCAGCAAAGTCACGGTATAAGTTCTGGTAAGTGGATCTGCCACGGGATCAATTCTGTATAAATATCCTTCCCGCTGCTGAACAGTTCCATCCGGCATGTTGACCATGACGGGTAAGATTTCAATCCTTTCCAGACGCCGCGACTCCTCGGCAGAGACCTCAAATTCAACTTTTATCGGATCCATCATCTGGACGGTAATGGCAGGCTGCCCAGCGGAAACAACACTTCCGGGAACGACAGAAACGTCTGCGATCTGTCCCTTGAAAGAAGAAAACAGTTTGCAGTCTTCGAGGTTTCGTTCTGCATCACGCAGATTTTGTTTGGATTGCAAGATCGCATTCTTAAGCGATTCAATTTCTGCCTTCTGCGACTTTTTATTGGATTCGAGCACAAGCAATTCTGCCTGGGCGTTTTTGAGATTCGCCTCGACCTCGTCCACTTCACCTTGGGAGACCGCATTTTGCGCAAGCAGTTGCAGGTTTCGATCGTATTCCGTTCGTATTTTTGAAAGGGTGGCTTTCGCTGCCGCAATTTGGGCGGGAAGACTTTCCTTGAGCGTTATTTCAGCCACCGCCAGATTCTGCTCGGCTTTCACAACATCCGATTTCTCCAGAGCGACCGCGAGTTGATAACGTTCGCTTTCGATTTGCCCAATTGGCGTTCCCTCAATAAGGAGTTTTCCACTTTCATCAATAACACGACCTTCAACTTCTGTGTTTGGTTCCAGAACATACTGCACACGTCCACCGACTTCAAAACCAATCTCTTCGGTTTTCCAAGAGGCCACTGATGCAGAAATTGACGACGAACTCGGTGGAGGCTGCTTTGTTAGTAATTGAACTACAACAGGTCGAGGCCGCTTCTCTTTAGTCTCCTGCTTCTTGCGATCGCAGCCAATGGCAAATGAGAAGAATACGATTGCCACAAAAGTTGCGTATCGATGAAATCGGAATATGGCAGGCATTTAGTCGACTTTACAATGTGCTATTGGGATTTTGACAGAAGCTCAGAGCAGTTGGCTACTCGTAGACGTCACACATTATGACGAGAATTCATGCAATAAGAAATTCATTCAACAAGAAAGTATAAAAATACCAGATGCTAGATTGCAATGGGCCTCCCCAGGAATGGTGCGAGCGGGGTTATGGTTATGTCCACTTTCGCCATCGAGATACAGATTCCAGTTGTAGATCTGCAAGATCGTCTTACTTAATGCGGACTAGCGACTTTCCAAGATTGTCTCCGTCGAACAATCCGATAAATGCGTCGGCAGCGTTCTCCAGTCCATCGGTGACAGTTTCTTCCCAATGAATTTTGTCGTCACGAATCAGAGTAGTCATTTCACGCAGAAAGTCGTCACGGTCGTGCATGTGATCTCGCACAATGAAACCTTGCATACGAATTCTCTTACCGATGATCTTGAACAGGTTTCGCGGGGCAGCAGAAGGTTCCGTCGCGTTGTAAGTTGAAATCATTCCGCAACAAACAACACAGCTGAAGTCGTTCAGATGATCCAGAGCTGCCTCCAGATGATCTCCACCAACATTATCAAAATAGACATCTATTCCGTCGGGAGCAGCCTTTCCGAGCGCATCACTGAGATTATTTGTTTCCTTGTAGTTGATCACAGCATCGACCTTTGCGACATCTTGCAACCATTCTATCTTCTCGGGCTTACCAGCACTTCCGATCACCTGGCAGTTGTTCGCTTTGGCAATCTGACAGACGATTGAACCAACCGCTCCCGAAGCGGCTGATACAAATATCGTGCAGCCGGGTTGAAGCTCAGCCACGCGTTTAAGACCAACCCAGGCGGTCATGCCGGTCATCCCCAGCACACCAAGAAACGCCTGTAAAGGCGCAAGATTCGCATCAATCTTTGCGACGCCTTCTCCATTTGACTTCCAGTATTCCCGCCAGCCAAGATTCCCGAGCACATAGTCGCCCTCTTTGAACTCACTGTTCTGTGACTCGACGACCTTGCCGATACAGCCACCTTCCAGTGACTTTCCGATCTGGAATGGTTCAACGTAGCTTTCACCATCTTTCATGCGTCCACGCATGTATGGATCTACGGACATCCATTTATTCTTGACAAGGAATTCGCCTTCTACGATTGGCGAGAGTTCGCTCGTTATTAATTTAAAGTCCGAAGGCGACGGCTTACCGTCTGGACGAGAATGAAGATGAACTTCACGGTTGCTTGTTGTTGTAGATGTACTCATGTCAGACTCCATTTGGTAGATGCTCCGTCGACTCAACGAAATGTGAAGCCGAATGCGTGAATTGAATCCTATGGCACTGTTTTGTTATTTGTTGATAGCTCTATTTTCTGTTACCCAGGTGGATGATTTTCTTGTTGACAAATTCGAGGATGCCGAGATGCGATAACTCCCTTCCGTAACCGGAATTCTTGATGCCGCCAAACGGCAATTCTGCTTGAGATTTAGTGGGCTGATTGATGAAGACCATACCTGTTTCGATTTGTTCAGCGACGCGACGCCCTCGCTCGATGTCTTGCGTGTAGATGCTACCGCCAAGTCCATAGGAAGAATTGTTGGCAAGCTCAATGGCTTCAGCTTCGTCTTTGACTACATAGACGCTTGCAACCGGACCGAACAGTTCCTGATCGAACGTGGGCATGTCTGGCGTAATATCAGACAGGATTGTGGGGTTGAAGTACGCACCTTGGCGATCCGGTCGATCACCACCGAGGACAACCGTCGCTCCTGCATTGATGGTTCCCTGGACTTGCTTCTGCAACTTCACTGCAGCCTCTTCGGTCGACAAAGGAGACAACGTTGTCTCTTCGTCCAACGGGTTACCCATCTTCAGTTGCGACATCTGTTCCTTGAAGGCCGATAGAAATTTGTCAGCCACTTCTGCGACCACGATAAATCGTTTTGAGGCAACGCACGATTGCCCCGCATTTACCATTCGTCCCTTAACCGCCAACTCGACTGTCTTTTCCAAATCGGCATCTTCCAAAACGATGAACGGATCATTCCCGCCGAGTTCGAGCACACTGCGTTTGAGATTCTTACCAGCCAATGCTGCAACCGCCGCTCCCGCCTTTTCGCTGCCTGTCAGCGAAACGCCTTGAACACGCGCGTCCGACACAATGTCTTCAACGAAGTCAGTGGGAATGAACAAGTTCGTGTAAACACCGTCGGGAAGTCCGCACTGCGAGAACAACTCAGCGATCGCCTCAGCACATTGAGGCACATTGTTCGCATGCTTCACCATCACGGTATTGCCAGCCATGATGTTGGGAGTCGCAAACCGAATCACTTGATAAAAGGGAAAGTTCCATGGCATCACACCCATCAACACGCCGAGTGGTTCGTAGTGAAGATAGGCATCTGCATCGACATCTTTCATCGGTTGATCAGCGAGAAATTTCTCAGCTCCGTTGGCATAATACTCCGCAATGCTCGCGCAATACTCAATCTCATACTGGCTTTCAGATATTCTCTTCCCCATGTCAAGTGTGATTGTACGAGCAAATTCATCAGCATCCTTTCGCAATAATTCTGCGAATTTTAAGAGAGCCTTTTTACGTTCATCAAAAGATGTCTTTCGCCAGCTTTGGTAGGCATGGTGTGACTTCCCAATCGCATCAACGACATCATCTTTAGATAACGCCGTGTAGGTCTCAAGTTCTTCATTCGTGGCGGGATTGATGCTTATGATCGTCATGGGATCTTCCTATTTCTGTTTGATTGCTGATATTTCGTTTTACAAAGTGCTTATTGTCAGTTGAATTCATTCTCTTCAAAGAAATAAGAACTACCAGGACAAACATGAGCGCTACCACACCACGGCGGTCATTATGCGACCATTGCCGTGACTCACGCATTCTGTAACTAGTGGATCGTTACGCTTAAACTTTGGGTTGTGTGCCACTGGTTTCGACAGTGCAAGTCGAGACTAAAAGGGAAGTTTGATACACTGACAAAGCCAGTGCCACTCTATTGTTAGTTGGAACAGAGCACTATTGCCCTTTCAGGGCATAGAGTTGGGCCTCAAATGACGGTAACGCACTCCGTTGTCGTGCTTTAAAACACCTCAGCCCAAATTATGACTGGAGGTATGCAAATTCCAATAAAATCATAACCCGAAGCGTCAGCGAGGGGCCCTTGTGGAATTCATAATCAACGAGATCTTGTCCATGTCATCCCTGTTAAACTGATAGCAAAACAAGCAATTTTCATGCCACGCAGATCAGTATTTCACCTAAAATAACAGGCACGACTTGATATTTGAGTTTAACCGAATTACGAATCGAAAGCCGTCCCCTTGCTGACGCTTCGGGTTAAGAGGCTTTGGATTTATGAATTCTGTCTTTTCGCAAAAATCCAGTCACAAATTAAGCCAATATTTTTTCGACGACCGAACCTTGCCCAGGTTCAACAAGAGTCACGGATTGTCCGTTTGTTGGATGGGCCAATTCGGTGTGATTGAGTCCCATCTGATGCATGATGGTTGCATGGAAATCGTGTTGTGTGACAACATCTTCGATTGCCCGATGACCGAATTCATCCGTTTTCCCATGGACATGACCAGCCTTTATTCCACCGCCAGCCATCCAGATAGAAAAGCCTTCCGTATTATGATCACGGCCAGGTTTTCGACCTTTACCACGATCCTGAATAACCGGAAGCCGCCCCATTTCTCCACCCCATTGCACGATCGTACTGTCCAGCAATCCTCTTTGTTTCAAATCTGTAACCAAAGCTGCCGAAGGCTTGTCGATCCGTTTACAAGCACCGGTGAGAGCAGCAAAGATATTCTCATGCATATCCCAAGCATAATTCCAGATTTGCACGAAGCGGACCCCACGTTCGACAAGTCGACGGGCTAATAGACAGGCTTCTGCCAGCTTGCGAGTTTCACCATCCTGTGTCCCGTACATTTCATGAATGGATTTGGACTCTTTATTCAAATCGAGGGCTTCTGTAGCCGACGTTTGCATGCGAGCCGCTAATTCATAACTGGCAATTCTTGCAGAAAGATCCTGCTCGCCGGCATGCTCCTGAAGATGCGACTGATTCAACTGCCGGAGCAAATCGAGCTGACGAGATTGTGCATCGCCCTGCAGGTGCTTGGGCGGATCCAAATGTGCAATCCGAGGATTTTGCTCACGGACAATCGTTCCCTGATAAATCGATGGAAGATGCCGACTGTCCCAAAATGGGGAACCGGGGGGATCGCTATTGACGATTAACGCAACAAACGCCGGCAAGCTTTGAGTTTTCGCTCCCAGGCCATAAACAAGCCAACTTCCCAAAGAAGGCCAGCCATCACGACCGCGGCCCGTTGTCAAAGCGCGCATCCCCGCGACATGATTCCGGATATCAGGAAGATTCATTGAGCGGATCAGGGTCACATCATCGACGATATTGGCAAAGTGTGGCAGAAGTTCATCATTCACTTCCATGCCTGACTGACCACACCTGGAAAATTTCCACGGCGTAGGCAGTACAACAGACGTTGCCTGTCCGGCATTATCATATTTGATATCACTCCCCGGAAACTGCTCTCCGGCATATTTATCAAGGATCGGCTTGCGGTCGAACAGATCCAGATGACTCGGACCGCCACCAGTGAAGATTGAAATCATCGCTTTGGCTTGCGGTGGATGGTGCGGTTGTTTCGGTAACAGATCATATTCAATCGGTATCAGCGATGGCTTAGCCGGGGCTGCAGGCACGCTATCCGCGCTCAGTAGAGAAGCAAGTCCCAGTGAAGAAATGCCCAACGCATTCTGAGACAGAAAGTGTCTTCGAGAATTACAGGATGAATTAGGTTTCATGATGTTGATCAATCCAGGTAAAGAAACTCATTAGAACTGAACAGAATCTGGCATAATGAGGCCAAAGCCAATTCATCCGGTTGCTTTTGTTTCTGATTTTCAAAGTGAGCTGCTTGAGAGCTCAGATAGGCCGTAGCGGCTTCCATTTCAGCTGGGGAAGGAGTCCGCGAATAAGCGTGATTCCAAACGGCTGTCACTTGATCGGAAGGTGACCCGTTTTCACCAAGTTCTTTGCCAATTCGTTTCGCAAATGCTTCTGCCTGCTGGAGAACGAAATCGCTGTTCAACAATGCCAAAGACTGTGTCGCTACTGTGGAAACAACACGTCGCTCACAATTCGGCTCCATGCTGGGGGCATCGAACGCTTGCAACATAGCAACTGGCTCTGTTCGTCGAACCTGAATATAAACCGTCCGTTTGAGTTCACGGCGATCTTCGGAAATCTTTCCGCCGCCGACAGTCAACACCCCTCCCGCATTGGTGGAAACGGGAACCGGTGGTCCGTACATTTCCAGATTCAATTGCCCACTCACAAATAAAATCGCGTCTCGAATCGATTCGGCTTCACGTCGTTGAACGGGCATCCGCCACAAATATCGATTCTCTGCATCAACAGCCATTGCTGTCGGACGTTGTTTGGATGATTGACGATAAGTTCGTGATGTCATCACCAGACGATGAAACTGTTTCAATGACCAACCCTGATTCATAAACTCGGAGGCGAGCCAATCGAGTAATTCTGGATGAGACGGTGGATTGCCCTGGGTTCCAAAGTCACCGGTCGTATCCACAATTCCTCGCCCGAAATGGTGATGCCAGAATCGATTGACGAGCACACGCGACACAAGAGGATGAGAACCATTAACGAGTGATTTTGCATATTCGAGACGTCGTCCCGAAGTTGCTAACTTTGACAGAGATTCTCCCGCAGGATCAGCTTCAGTCGGTTGAACTGTAGGTTTGGATCCATGCTTAAAGAGAGACAAACCGCCTGGAGTCACAGGATCGCCAATCGGCGAGTTCAGATCACCTCGATAAAATACGAACGTCTCAGGAACTTGACCGGCTACTTCATAAGCGACCCGCAAATAGTCAGGTTGAGGTTTCGTAGCGCGAATTTCGTTCGCCTTTTTAGACAGATCCTCATAGGACTTTTTCAGCTCGGGACCATCTTCATACCGTTCTAAAAACAAATGCACTGTATTGCGGCTTAGCAAGCCCAGCATCGGATACTTTTCTTCGAGTAACGCTGTTTGTTCAGGCGTCCGATCTGCCTTCACAGTCTGGTAGGCCGTTCTTGCAACTTCCTGATCGGCTTCCGGGACAGATTCCATCGTTCTTTCAAAAATAAGATCGACGACCTCCATCAGTCGCTTGTTATAGGCATCTGAGATCGGCTTTGCCTCCGCTTCAATTTCTGCCGCTTTCTGTTGATCTTCTGCTGAAAGCACCGCAACCTGACGAGACTTTGGCTGTAACCATTTTTGAGTATTGTAGACGGGGGCGAATAAGGCTCGCAGGCGGTAAAAATCATCCTGTGGAATCGGGTCGAACCGATGATGATGGCATTCAGCACAAGCAACCGTCGTGGCCAGAAGTGACGACGTCACAATCTTGATCGTCTCAGTGATCGTCTGATTCTGTGCAAGGTTGGCGTCCATCGGAGACGATCCCGTTCCATCGGGAGCCATCCTTAAGTAACCAGTCGCAATCAGCTTTTCCCGTGCAGATTCGTCCTTGTTCGCCAATGCAACGGCATTCGCAGAAGTTGCCTGAACCAGCTCGTCACCGGCGATCTGTTCGACAATCATTTCGTCCCAGGGTTTGTCTGCATTGAACGAGTTGATCACGTAGTCGCGATAATGCCAGGCATCATTACGGAGGATATCTTTATCGTTGTAGCCCTCGGAGTCTGCATAGCCAGCTGCATCAAGCCAGTGTCGTCCCCACCGCTCCCCATAGTGTGGGGAGGCAAGCAAACGTTCCAGCAATTGCTCGTAGGCATCCTCTGCCGGGTCATTCACAAAATTCGCCACTTCCTCCGGTGTTGGCACTAATCCGGTTAAATCAAAGGTGACCCGTCTGATGAGCGTCACTTTGTCGGCGATCTCCGAAAATTCGAGTTGATGCTCAGCAAGCTTCCTCGAAACGAATGCATCAATTGGGTTGGAATACTCCGACTGAGGAACATCAGGACGCTGAATCGATTGATAAGCCCAGTGAGCCCGTTCGACTGACGATATTAAAAATTCTCCCGGTTCAGGATTTTCTTCCGGCTCCAGGTCTCGAATCTTCGCGCCCTGATCGATCCACTGTCGTATTCGTGTGACGTCTTCCGGGGGGAGATGTTCTTCCTCTTTCGGAGGCATCATGCCACTTTCGACATAATCGATCAGCAGGCTTGATTCACTATCGCCCGGCACTATCGCTGGTCCAGAGTCTCCGCCTGAAACCATCATTCGCCGGAGTCGTAAATCCAATCCCCCTGACAAATCACGATCTTCACCATGACAATGAAAACAGTGTGTTTTCAAAATGGGACGGATATCGGTTTCATAGACAAGTTCCCCGGCACAGACGAATGTTGATGCACCAAACACACCAAGCAAACATAATCTCAAGATAACCGGTCGAACAAAAGCCAGGTATTGCATTGCGACAACAACCTCTATGAAGGGAATAAACGGCAGGTACGTCGGAGAGAAGCGCATGCAGTCAGTGGAGGAATTTAATCATAGGTGAAAAGCATGAAGATTCAAGAGCATTTTGCTCATTCTGGTTTGGAACCGTAATTACGAGACCAGGTTTTATCACCATTTGCGCATCTTATTAATTGCACATCTTATTAACTCCTCCTGCTCAATCCCTCACGTCCTTCTACTGAACTCAAATGACCAGTCAAGTCATTCGTTCACTGGTAAGTGCTGCAGAAGATAACGTGTCATCAATTCTCTGAGGTGACGTTCTGTATTCTCGCGTTCTTTGATGGCGTGGGTTCGGTTGGGATAAGCCATCAAGCTGAATTGCTTATTACAGGCGACTAGTTTATCAATCAGCAATTCGAGCGTCTGGTAGTGGCAGTTGTCATCGCCTGTCCCATGAACAAGCAATAGATTTCCTTCCAAATTCTGAGCAAAATTGATTGGGGATCCTTCCTGAAATGCTTCCGCATTCGTTTCCGGCAGGCCCATATAGCGTTCCTGGTAAATGGTGTCGTAGTAACGCTGATCTGGAACTGAGGCAACTGCGATTGCAGTTGAATAAAGATCGGGATACTTAAAGATCGCCTGCAGACTTGAGGAACCACCACCACTCCATCCCCAGATTCCAACACGCTTGGAATCGAGGTACGGTCTTTCCTTCAAAACTGCTCTAACTGCTGCGGCCTGATCTTTGGGCGGAAGAATTCCTATCTTCTTATAAATACTTTTACGCCAGTCTCGACCACGAGGGACGTGCGTTCCTCGATTATCAAAACTCATGACCACATAGCCCTTCTGGGAAAGCATGAAATGCCAGAGATGATTGCTCTTCCCCCACTGGTCAACCACAGTTGTCCCAGCTGGCTCCCCATAGACGTAGATCAACAGAGGATAACTGGCGCGCGGATCAAAATCAGGTGGTGTCATACACCAGCCATCAAGCTCTATGCCATCACCGATATCGACTCGAAAGAACTCGACTGGATTGAGATCCAGTTTCCGAACACTTTCAGCAACGATTTCATTTTCCTCGAGCATTCGGACGGTTTGAAATTCTTGAATACTGATTAATGCTGTATGGCCAGGCCAGTCGGCATGGGATGTCCGATGAATTGCCCACTTGGCATCATCGGAGAACTGATAATCGTGAACTCCAACCGTTTCTGGCGCGGTCAGTTTTATAGCTGGACTCCCATCGAGAGATCCTCGAAAAAGATAACGCCGGGTTGGATCATCGGGAGAGGCGATGAAATAAAAACATTGGCGTTTTTCATCTACCTGCAAAAGTTTGATGACATCATAATCACCTGGAGTCAACAATCGAGACTCTTCACCATTACGGGAAATCAGGTAGGCGTGTCGCCATCCATCACGTTCACTGATCCAGATGAATTTATTACCATCATCCAGCCAGAACAATTCATTATGCACATCAACCCAGGCCGCATCTTCCTCTTTCAGAATTGGTGTGACTTCTCCCGAATTTACATCTGCCAGAAATAGCTGATTGCAATTTTGCAGTCGATTTAATTGCTGGATGACTAACTCTTCTGAACTCTCCGCCCAATCCATTCGTGGGATGTAATATTCGTGAGATTCTCCAGGTGTCAGAATCCATTGATTATTTCCTGATTCGCAATCAACAACTCCAATTTGACAGGCAGGATTTCGCTGACCAACTTTTGGATAGGCGAACCAGGTTACTTCCGGATAGAGCGAGTCTGTATTGTTAACGAGTGGAAACTGATCGACATCAGACGTATCAATCTGCCAATAGGCAATACGTTTTCCATCAGGACTCCAGCGAAATCCATCCCGAACCTGGAACTCCTCTTCATAAACCCAATCGGTCGTGCCATTGATAATGTTTTCGTTGTCCGAGACAGTCAGACATCGTTGAGAAAGATCTGACAGGTCCTGAAGATAAATATTACGATTTCTTACGTAGGCGACCTGCGTTGCGTCCGGAGAGAATTTTGCGAACATCATCGTCGCTGGTTCTCCTGCACCTCCCAGCTTGACCAATTGCCGCGTTGAGCAATCAAACAGCCAATAGTCGCCTCGGGTATTCTTCCGCCAGACTCGTTGTGCGTTCGTATAAACTAATACTTTCGACTGATCATCCGACAGCTCATAGTCGTCTATTTCTAATGGAGTCGATTCCGCTTCAGGAATTAAATCCTCCTTAGCGACAAGAGTTTTATATTCTCCCGTTGCAGCTGAATAACGCCGAATTTCATGATGGTCTTTGTCATCATTCACTTCTGCAAGCAGCGTGTAACTGCTGGTCCCCTCAATCCAACGCGCGGAATAGTCTTTGAGCTCAAATTCTTTAGCATCGAAGATTCTGTCAATGGTGAGAAGAGTCTGCTGTTGCTTTGAATCAGTCACGGAGGAGACATCTTTCATTTTTAAATCATCATCGCTTAAGGCTGAATATCCGGGCATCAGCATAAATGCCAAGACAGTTCGGGAAAGAGATTTTCTCATCACCATCATTTTCCATCCTCTAATTTCGATTCACATTAGAAACCTTGCAATCTCTTTTACTGGAATGAGTTGTCGGTTGTCTAGAATTGAGAACTTTTGAATACTCTTGGTTTCAGGAAACAGTCGGACATTGGAATCCTGCTTTATGGATAACAGAGAAAAATTTTTGCAAGGTTCAATTTGTGCATTTTTATCTCCAGAGAGCATCATTACCTGAAATCGGCAGTTGAAAATGTTGATCACTCAACCCTGTTACTGAAGTGATCCATCATAATCGTCGAACCAATCGAATATGCATTTGGATTTCATTTGCTGTCAATATTTGTAAAGCTGATCAGGATTGATCTCTATCCTCTGTTCATTGAAATTCAAAAGATTTTTTGTATTTGTGACGTTCCAATGAATCTAGAGAGATGTGAATTGATTACAGGTCACACTTTTTCCAGGCTGGACACCAAAACCACTTTTATGAGACATCAAATGACCAAATCGATCAGCTGCCTTGCATTTTTGATGAGCGTGCTCACCAGTACGTTGACCTTTGCTCAAATTCAGAATACCGAGCAGGACAAGACGGCCGTTCTGCGGCAAAATAATCTTGTGGCATGGTGCATCGTTCCATTTGATGCGTCAAAACGCGGACCAGCAGAGCGTGCTCAGATGTTGAAGGAACTCGGGATCACTCGGTGCGCATACGACTGGCGTACCGAACACGTCCCGACATTTGAGCAGGAAATCCTGGAATACAAAAAGCATGGCATCGAGTTCTTCGCCTTCTGGGCCGTCAATGAAGAGGCCTTCGCGTTATTCGAGAAACACAAACTGCATCCTCAGATCTGGCAGACACTCAACGATCCTGGTGGAGAGAACCAGGCTGCCAAGGTCGAAGCAGCCGCTCAGCAGAGGCTGGCTCTTGCGACTCGGACTAAAGCGATGGGTTGTAAGCTCGGTTTATACAACCACGGCGGCTGGGGTGGAGAGCCAGAAAATCTAGTCGCTGTATGCGAGCGACTGCGCGAACTGGGACACGATCATGTCGGCATCGTTTACAACTTCCATCATGGACATGGGCATATCGAGGACTGGACCGAGTCCCTCACTCTGATGTTGCCTTATTTGCATTGTCTGAACTTGAACGGCATGAATGACGGAGCGCAGCCAAAAATTCTGGGAATCGGCAAAGGAACCCATGAATTCAAGATGATTCGTTCGATTCTGGATAGCGGCTACAACGGGCCGATAGGCATTCTCGACCATCGTCCAGAACTTGATGCCCGCGAATCACTGCTGGAGAACCGCGATGGCCTGGAGTGGGTCCGCAAAGAAATTGAGAAACCAGGAAGTGGTGGCCACTCCCCCATCAAATTGAAACCGATTGACTTGAAGCCGCCACGCGCGACATCACGCCTAGACCGTGGTCACCTCTTCCCCGGAGCGGAATCGTACCGACGTCCCCCGATCACGGTTGAAGTGCGAGCCACGCTTCATCGCAGTGATCAGTACAACATCCTGGTGGCAAGCGACACGAAGCAGTCAAATGATCATTGGGAACTGTTTACGATGAACGGAAGCGGTCAGCTGACGGCTTATCTGCCTGGACAGAATCCAGACCATGTTCGCAGTAATGCAAACATCTGTGACGGCCAGCCACATACACTGACGATGAGTTACGAACCTACTCGAGTGAAGCTCTATGTCGACGGCACACAAGTCGCTGATCAGGCGATTGAAGGTCGCGATGGCAATACCAGTGTGCCTGGATCGCTGGCTATTGGCAGGCTCGTTGAAGGAAGGTTGGGTTGCAGCGGAACGATCGACTGGGTGCGGATTTCCAGTGGCGTAAGAGAAATTCCGAAGAAGCCGGTAACGACGGTGAAACGCGACGACTCGACTATCGGTTTGTGGCAGTTCAGCCAGGAAGATCAATTACCGAAACATTCCGGGCACAGTTCTATGAATCCCTCCATAAAGCCACTGCCGTATGATGCAGAATTTGTCGCCAACCTGGTGCAGGATTCCCGAAATTCTGGCGATGCCATCCGCGGAGCCGTCATTTTCAGCGACGCGAAATTGGCTTGTTTGTCCTGTCACAGGATTGGTACTCATGGTGGAACCGTGGGACCAGCTTTATCAGTAATCGCGAAAGATCGAAAACTCACTCACATTGTCGAATCGGTGTTTTGGCCTAAACGTGAAGTGAAGCCCGAATTTACGACATGGCAGATATTGACTGTGGATGGCAAGATTGTCACGGGATACAAAACGGAAGCCACCGAACAGAATATTACACTGAGAGATCCCGCATCGGGAAAGTTGACATCAATCGCTAGAGATGACATCGATGAAGAAGTGGTCGGAAGTACGGTGATGCCGGACGGATTGACCGCTGCAATGACTCGCCAGCAGCAATTGGATTTGATCCGTTTTCTGAGTGACCTTGGGCGCGATGGTCAATCGCTCTCACCAGAAATTGAGCACGTGATCTCGCATGCGCAAAGTCACGGCCCGGTGAAGTTCGACTACACAAAGGCTCCAATTCAACCGCAGCATTGGCCGAACTCAACCCATCATGTTAATCGAGATCGCGTATACGACTTTTACACAAAGCAGGCCGAACATTTTCGACAGCAACGCGATGTTCCGATGCTTCTTTCAGCATCCCCCGGGCTCGACGGTGGGCAACTGGGACACTGGGGGAACCAGTCTGAAGCAGACTGGTCAAGCAATCGCTGGAACGAGACTCAACTGGGAATTGTCCAGGCCGGTGTGTTGCACGCTAAAGGGCTGACAGTTCCGCGCGCTGTCTGCGTGCGACTTGGCGACAATCATGAACTTTCTGCTTGCTTCAACCCCGACACGCTTACTTACGATGCTGTTTGGTCTGACGGATTTGTCACCTTTTCCTCAGTCCGGCACGGTTTTCTCGGTGGTCTTCAATTACAGGGAACACCACAGGCGTGTCCGGAGCAAAATACACCGAAGCAATCTTTTAAATATCACGGCTACTACCGACACCACAATCGGATCATCTTCGCCTACCGAATTGGTGATGTTGAATATCTTGATGCGCCATGGGTGAAGGATGGATATTTCATGCGAGAAGTCGCACCTGTTACAGAACATTCGCTACGATCAGTCATTACTGGTGGGCCTTCCCAATGGCCGCAGATTCTGGAAACCAAAATCAGTCCGGGCAACGGTCGACCGTTTGCCATAGATACCATTGAACTGCCAACGGACAACCCGTGGAATGCTTTGCTGTTTTGCGGTGGTCATGATTTTCTTTCCGATGGCAGCGCGATGATTTGTACAATGCAGGGTGATGTTTGGCACGTCACCGGCCTGGACTCTGGAATTGACAATCCAGGCGTTGCCCGCTGGAAGCGATTCGCATCCGGCCTGCATCATGCGCTGGGTTTGGTCGTCGCCACTGATGGAATATACGTTCAATGTCGAGATCAACTAACACGACTGACCGATATGAACGGTGACGACGAAGCCGATTTCTACGAATGTTACTGCAATGATTTCATGACCTCATCGGGAGGGCATGATTTCATTTGCGGACTGCAGCAGGATCTGCAGGGAAATTTCTACACGGTATCCAGCAATCAAGGTCTGGTCCGCATGACTTCTGACGGCCTAAACGCCGAGGTGATTGCCACTGGTTTTCGGAACCCGGATGGGCTGGGAATACTTCCCGATGGAAGCGTGACAATTGCTTGTTCTGAAGGAGGATGGACACCTGCTTCCACAATTTGCCTGCTGCCTGACGGGAAAAATGCACGAAGCCATTCGCCACCACACTTTGGTTATGGCGGGCCAAAAAACAATCAACCTCCCGAGTTGCCGTTGGCTTACCTGCCACGAGCCATGGATAATTCCAGCGGCGGCCAGACGGTAGTCCCGGCCGATACATGGGGGCCAATGCAAGAACAACTTCTCCATTTATCGTTCGGAATGGGAACATGGTTTACAGTTCTGCAAGACGAAGTAAAAGGGCAAGTCCAGGGAGCCGTCATGCCGATGACCGGTGATTTTCTATCCGGGGTTCACCGGGGACGATTTTCTAAACATGATCATCACCTGTATGTGAGCGGTCAGCAGGGATGGGGAAGTTTTACTCAGAACGAGGGGTGTTTTCAGCGTATTCGCTACACGGGCGATCTCTTTCAGATTCCTACTGAATTTCACGTCCACGAGAACGGGGTGCGAATCACGTTCGCTCAACCGGTCGATCAAGCGTTCGTAAAGAACGTCAGCAATCACTTCGCACAGTGCTGGAATTACCGCTATAGCGGCGCCTATGGCTCACCCGAATATTCGCCAAGCCATCCGGGTATCGAGGGGCATGATCCACTGCGAATTCGCAGCGCCCATGTGATGACTGATCAGCGATCTATCTTCATTGAAATTCCAGAACTGCAGCCAGTCAGTCAACTCCACCTGCGACTGCACGTCAACTCCGATGAGGAATACACTGTTTGCAATCCCGCTGGCAGCGGACATGATTTATTTCTCACGGTGCATCAAATGGATGCTCCGTTTCAGGACTTTCCCGACTACACGCCTGCCGAGAAGACAATCGCCGCTCACCCTATTTTGACCGACATGGCTTTAAATGCTGTGCGAGTTCCCAACCCATGGCGTAATAAGATAAACGGAGCCCATCAACTCGAATTACAGACCGCTGGAAACTTGACCTACGCAACACGAGAACTTCGCGTTGGCGCCAATCAGCCGATCGCATTTACTTTAGAAAACCCGGACGTCGTTCCACATAACTGGGTGTTAGCCCGCCCTGGAACGCTTGCACATGTGGGCGAGTTGTCCAACCAGCTGATCGCCAACCCCGAAGCGTACGCTCGCAACTATATTCCTGAGTCCGATGACGTCATTTGTTATACCGACATCGTTGGTCCCGGACAAAGCCAAACGATCTATTTTCAGTCTCCTTCTCAACCAGGACGCTACCCTTTCCTGTGCACTTTCCCAGGCCACTGGATGGTTATGAATGGCGAATTGATCGTCGAATAGAGATTCGTCGCATGGCCTCAGGATCAGTCTGAGATTCCAGAAGATCATATCCTCTAATTTGAGAACATTGCGAATTTTCAAAATTTGTATTCTCGCTGCCCTTCCCTCATTCGGACTTCGGGAAAAGTGCCATGAGACTATCGGCGAAGAGCTTGTGCCCGTACATGTTGGGATGGTTGATATTGTTGTCCATCAATGTGATGTAGGGAATGCCCTGCCGCCAGAGCCGACCGTACCGCAGAGATCCTTCGGCAACCGCAATCTGGTTCTTCTTCGCTAAATCACGGACTCCTTTCACGTAGGCGCGGGGATCGTCATCGATGTTTCGCTGGCTCGATAATCCCATCCAGCCTGGACGAACATAGTGCGGGGTCAGAATGATCCACT
This sequence comes from Rubinisphaera italica, assembly GCF_007859715.1. Classification (NCBI taxonomy): domain Bacteria; kingdom Pseudomonadati; phylum Planctomycetota; class Planctomycetia; order Planctomycetales; family Planctomycetaceae; genus Rubinisphaera; species Rubinisphaera italica. Next base: position 1,575,389 of record NZ_SJPG01000001.1, on the reverse strand, counting down.
CCGCGCCAATTTCCCGGAAGTCGGCAAGGATCTTACCGTAGCGTTCCTCCACTTGAGCTTCAGAAAGACCGCCATCGTTGACGAATTCAGAGACGATCAAATCGGGCTTTTTGTTCAACACCTTCTCCTGATAGTTGTGTTCACTGCCCGGTGGTTCGCTAAGGTAACTCCCAGTATTTCGTCCACCCCACGCCTCGGTGACTAATTCAATCTTTGCGTTTGGATAGCGTGCTTTCAGACGCTCGACAAACATCGTCTGGTAGCGATTGAAAGTCGTTACGCTGTCGCCCCAGGCGAGGATTGTCAATGACTCTCCAGACTCAAGTTTTTCCAAGGTCTTGGGAAGCAGTATTTCTGCAATCGATGTACTGTTTGCTTGCGGCTCCGGATAGACGGTTTCCAGGATCGGATAAAGGTGGTCGTTAGTCAGAGCGTTGAGACGGCCTGAAATATATATGTTCGCCAGTCGGATCTCACCCGGCTCCAGCGCTGGCGGTTCAGGCATGGACGCATGCGGCGTTCCCATTTTGTGCACGATCCGACCATCGTCACTGAGCACGACAGAATCGAGACGCTGTTTTGCATATTGATAGTCGATGTACACAGGCTGGTCGGGAGCGATCTCTCCTTCTGGCAAACGACCGACGGTACCGGAGACAAGGTCTGCCTCGTAATCGATGCCTTTCTTAAACGTCTTTGCCTCAGGTTCCAGCCCGTCTCGGATCACAAGGCTCTCGGGGTCGAGCAAAGCTTCCACCGTGCATTCCGCTGCAACCACTCCTTTGAGCCGAACACCCCTTCTCCAGCCAGCTGAAGTCTTGGCGTCGAAATCTGGAAGTCTGTCGTATTTCTCATGGGCGACCGTGACGATATCGGGGCCGGGGATTTCCACCTCGGCAGCAACCGGATGGGAGCCCGGTACCGTCACCGAAACAGTCCAATCTCCCGTCAACTGAACCTCCGCAGGTGTTTCAATTGGGGCAGTTACCCCAACAGATGCAAAACCGCAAATCAGGACGGCGACGAACATTATTTTCATTGACATCTTCGTTCCCATATTCATAGTTTGGATTTGTCCAGGGATCTTTCTTAATGTGAGAATACGTTGCCTAATGAAGACTTACAAGACAATTGCATAACAATCGAACCATCCAACCTGCAGAGGCTGATAATACAAATTTTCAAGACTACAAGTCATCTATCGTTGAGGGAATGTTTCATAAATTCATTCCTGGTCTCATTAGAGAGCCATTTCATCGGCTAAGGTAATTCCGGGTTTCATTTGGACCGCGGTTTCAGCAACAAAAAAACCCTGCCGCATACGACGGCAGGGTTACAAAACATCACTCGATTCGTCTTCGCACGCAGGCGAAAGATACGTCATTGACTTTAATGGGCAGATTTCTGCAGGAGCGAGCTTTGTAAGCTGAGTCTCCAGATGCCCATGCGACGGCCCTCGGTCAAGCCAAATGCTTCTTAGTGGCAACCGCATCCGCGGCAGCTGCGGCAGCTGTTACAGCTACGACATGAGCGACAGCTTCGGCAACTACGACATGAACTGCAGCAGCGGCCTTGTGGGGCTTGCTTGTCAGATCGCAATTTGCTGACTTCTTTGACCAGTTTCGTACCCGTTGTTTTTGTGAAAGTTTTCATCGTTCTTCTCGCTTTCGTGGTGGACTAAAATAGTGAGTTTGTTTTGACATTCAGTGATGTCTCATACTCTTACAGCGAAAGAGGAACGTGAACGGGGACAAAATCTTCCCTGGTTTTTTATAAAATCTCAGAACTTTGTCCGAATACCTTCAATTGAATGTGAATTTCACATTCCAGGACATGTCAACAAAATAGTACCGAGCGTTGAAGGACAGGATTTGGTAACTTCTAATTCTCTGAGTCGTATCGAACAGCGGTTTCGACTTCTTGTCATTCGGAGAACCACTAATGCAATTTACGAGGATGTCTAATGTCTAAGCTATTGTCGACGATGCTGATCTGTTTGTTTGGAACTCTGGCAACCGCGAATGCGGAACCGCCAGTTCGCCAATTTGATGCTCCAGGCTCCCCCTCATTCAAAGTGCTGGAAACCGGCGAGAATCCGCCTCTGGATGCGTATGACAATTTTGTGATCGGGCCGGAGTATGTGTCCGCCCCTGAAGGCAAAGTCGCACAAGACGTTCCACGCGGCAAGGTCCAGCAATTTACGATCGATTCCACAGAAACCAAAATTTATAATCCGGGGATTGCCCGCAACGAGTTTGGAACGGTCGATCCGAAGAACCCTAAAACTCTCATCGTCGACACTCACGAAATCGACTATAAGAGGCAGATTACGGTCTACATTCCTGCTCAGTATGAAGCCGGCACAGAGGCGCCGTTTATGGTCTGCCACGACGGCCCCAAAGGGAAACCAAGTATGGAGTTGCCGCGGATTCTCGATAACTTGATCGCACAAAAGCGAATTCCTCCGATCATCCTCATCCAGATCGCTAACGGTGGCGGTGATGCGCAGGGGCATCAACGCGGCAAAGAGTATGACAACATGTCGGCACTGTTTGCCGAATATATCGAAACCGAAGTACTGCCTCGCGTCGAGAAGAATTGCAATGTGAAACTGACTAAAGATCCCGAAGGCCGCGCGGCGATGGGCTCCAGTTCAGGGGGCTCTGCAGCATTGATCATGGCCTGGTTTCGTCCTGATCTCTATCGGCGTGTGCTCACCACTTCTGGTACTTTCGTAAACCAGGCATGGCCATTCGATCCAGAGTATCCCGATGGTGCCTGGGGCTTTCACAGTACAATCATTCCCAACAGCCCCAAAAAGCCGATTCGACTGTTCATATCCGTAGGCGATCGCGACCTGCTCAACCCCAATGTCATGCGCGACGATATGCACGACTGGGTCCTGGCAAACCACCAGATGGCCAAAGTGCTTAAAGACAAAGGCTATGAGTATCAGTATTTATTCTGTCGCAATTCAGGCCACGGCATCCGCAATGCCAAAGAACAATTTCTCCCTCATGCCATTGAATGGGTATGGGCAGGTTACGGTGACAAGAAGATTAAATGATCCGAACTTGAATGTCCAAATCCGTGAACACATCGTTGCGGTCATAGTTCCATCGAAGCTTTCAAAACGACCCGTCACTTGTTTGAGTGGTTCACACATTCGACTCTTGAGTTTACCGAATGACTGACGGAGATTTACGAAGCTGATATGGACACTTCTATTGTTGCCTCCGCAGTAACCCAGATCGCTTTTCTGTCTCGGTGGACAAAGCCCATAAGAGGCATTCCATCTGATAGCCTGTTCTGAAGAGATCTGTTAAGGATTGCACCAACCCGAAAGAAACTTTGGAGGGCAGCCTCGCCATGGTTAACTCGGGCTGGACTTACTAAGTTTTGGAGAATGATCTCCACGTAGCCGTGTTAGCAGACTTGCTGATCGATTTAATGTAAGCTAAATAAATATTGAATTTCGCGTCGCTCGATCGCTGTCGTTTACTGAATAAGGATTCGAGGATGAACTACACGTTACGACTATTTTCACGAGTATTCCCACGGGCTGTTTTCTGTTCTTTACTTCTGTTTTGTTTCGCGGCAAGCAGAGATGTTGAAGCGGCCGAGGGATGGAAAGCGGGTGTTGGGCGGGTTGTCATTACTCCCGAACAGCCGATCTGGATGTCTGGTTACGCAGGCCGAGATAAACCTGCAGAAGGCAAACTGCACGACTTGTGGGTCAAAGCGATTGCGCTCGAAAGTGGATCTGGAAAACGGGCGGTTTTGATCTCCCTGGATCTGGTCGGCATCAGTCGTCAGGTAGCCGAGCAATGGAGCGGGCTGCTTGAGAAGAATTTCAGTTTGAAACGTTCACAGATCGTGTTTTGTACTTCGCATACCCATTGTGGTCCCGTTGTCGGAGAAACACTTTCGTCGATGTATTTTCTCGATGAAGAGCAACAACGCCTTGTAGACGATTACACTGCAACATTGCCTGAGAAAGTCAATCAAGCGGTCGCTGCCGCGATTGAGAATCTACATCCGGCTGCACTCAGTTTTGGAACAGGTACGGCTACGTTTGCGGTTAATCGTCGTGAAAACGTGGAAAAAGATGTGCCAGACCTTCGTGAGGCAGGCAAAGAACTCAAAGGGCCGATTGATCATGCCCTGCCGACGCTGTTCGTGAAAGATACTCAGGGGAAAGTGGAAGCGATTGTCTTTGGCTATGCCTGTCATGCGACCACGCTGGGTTTTTACCAATGGAACGGCGACTGGCCTGGGTTTGCTCAAATCGAACTTGAAAAAGCCTATCCCGGTGCCACCGCCCTGTTTGTCGCTGGCTGCGGTGCCGATCAAAATCCAATCCCCCGCCGGACGGTCGAACTGGCAGAAAAGTATGGTAAAGAAATTGCGGTCGCGGTTGAAAATATTACCGACGAGGACACAAAGCCCTTAGCCGACAACCTTGTAACCAAGTACAAGGAAATTACGATTCCGTTTTCGGAACTGCCAACCCGATCGCAACTGGAAACCGATACGATGTCTTCGGATAAGTACGTCGCAAGCCGCGCGAAAATGTTGCTCAAAACTCTAGATAGCGCCGGTGAACTTTCAGCGACTTATCCCTATCCGATCCAGGTCTGGTCACTTGGAACAGAGACTATCGTTTTTCTGGGTGGAGAAGTGGTTGTCGATTACTCACTGCGATTGAAAGGAGATCTGAATCAACCGGAACTTTGGGTCGCAGGTTACTGCAACGATGTTATGGCTTATATTCCGTCCCGTCGCGTTCTTTTGGAAGGAGGGTACGAAGGGGCACGATCGATGATCTATTACGGCTTGCCTACGGTTTGGGCGCCCCAGGTTGAAAACCTGATTGTTGATCAGGTGAGCGAAATGGTTTCCTCGAATGCGGAATAGATCAAGTGCAGAGACTTGATCTTCTGCTACAATAAGAAGCATAATACTTAACGATAAGTCGATGAACGTAAAAAGCAGACCCACCGTTGTTCTCAATCCTAATTAAAGGAACCCGCCCGATGAGTCCCCGCAAACTACATTTCAGTAGACGTGATTTTCTAAAAACAACATCCGCTGGAGCAGCTGCCATCTCAGCGGGTGTCTGGACGGGAGGAGCGATCGCTGAGCCGACTTCTCCCCTGCAAAAATTAAATATTGGCTGCATTGGAACTGCCAACAGAGCTGCAGCGGATATCGCCGGCGTACATTCGGAAAATATTGTTGCTCTGGTAGACGTCGATAAAAATTATCTGGCACGTAAACTGTCGGAGTTTCCCGACGCACGCACTTATTCCGATTATCGAGAAATGCTCGATGCAGAAAAGGGAAAAATTGATGCGGTCGTCATCGGCACCACCGATCACCATCACGCACCTGCGACCATTCGGGCGATTCGGGCCGGTTTGCATGTTTACTGTGAAAAACCATTAACCCATACTGTCGAAGAAGCTCGGTTGATTTCTCAGGAAGCCAAAAAACACGGAGTGGCCACGCAGCTTGGAACCCAAATTCACGCAGGAGATAATTATCGCCGCGTCGTGGAACTGATTCAGTCGGGTGCAATTGGCGACGTGAATGAAGTTCATGTCTGGGTTGGAAAAGGCTGGGGAGGGGGCGACCGCCCTGAAGAAAGCCAGAAACCACCAGAGACACTGGCGTGGGATTTGTGGCTGGGACCAGCTCCTGAGCGGCCCTTTGCGGCTGGACGATATCACCCCGCTCAGTGGCGACGCTGGTGGGACTTTGGCCAAGGAACGTTGGGTGACATGGGCTGCCATTACATGGATTTACCATTCTGGGCGCTCGGGTTGAGACATCCCACAAGTTGTGTAGCCGAGGGACCGGAAGTGCATCCGGAATCGTGTCCGCATGGATTGACTGTACATTACGAATTCCCAGCTCGTGATACACAGCCCGCTGTTAAACTCACCTGGTACGATGGCAACCAAACTCCCAAAGAAGTTGCCGGCGAACGTGTTCCTGGTAGCGGAGTGATGTTTGTCGGTAGTGAAGGCAAGCTGTTTTCCGGATACAGCAATTATCGCCTCTTCCCTCAGGATAAATTTGCCGACTTCCAAGTTCCCGAGCAAACCATTCCCCCTTCAATCGGACATCATGCCGAGTGGATCAAAGCGTGTAAGGATGGTTCGCCCACGACCTGCAATTTCGATTATTCCGGAGCACTCACCGAAACGGTATTGCTGGGGAACGTTGCCTACCGCGTAGGCGAGCGGTTGGAATGGGATGCTGAAAATCTGCAAGCGACCAATTGTTCCCGGGCAGATCAGTTTATCCGTAAAACCTATCGCGAAGGTTGGGAAGTCAGCTAGAGCATTTTGCTCAGTGATGAAAAAACCGCCGCGGTACTTGCGTATCGCGGCGGTTTTTTATGGTAATTAGCTAATCGACTTTTCGGGCAGACCGTTATTGATCACCCAGATAGTTGAGCTGGATTTCGGTATTGGGAAGTTCTTTTTTCAGCTTCTCAACTCCCGCCTCAGTCACCGCTGTTCGGGTGACCTTTAAGTCTTTGAGGCTTTTCAAGGATTCAAGTTCGGAAAGTCCAGCATCAGATATCGCAGTCGAGCCCAAATGGAGAAACGTTAGATGCTGCATCTTCTGCAAATACGGAAGTCCCGCGTCTGTCAATTGCGTGTTATCCAGATTCAGCCAGGTCAAATTCGTCAGGTCTTTCAAATGAGAGACTCCGCTATCGGTGATTGCGACCCGCCACAAATTCAAACGCTTCAAAGGCAGCATCGTCGCAATCGGAGCCAGATCCTCATCAAACAAGGAACTATTTTCGCTCAAATCCAAATCCTCCAAGTGAGAAAGTTGGGCGATCTGTTCAATACCAGGGCGTGAAACCTGCGATAACTTTGAAACTCGGAGTTTTTTTAGTTGTGGAAATAACATTAACTGCTTGAGATCTTCATCACCGACCAATGTGCTGGCCAGATACAGTTCTTCAAGTCCCTGCAGATTTTTCAATTCTGCCAAACCCTCTCCACTGACCCAGAGAAAATCGAGTAGTAAGGCTTTCAGTCCAGTCAATTGTCCTACGCTCACCATGCCTGCATCGTCGACAGTCGTCGCCCCCGATTGTCCCGATAACCTCAACGCTTTCAAGTTTTTTAATTCGGTTATTGATGCCAATCCCGTGTTGCCGATGCTGCAATCTCTCAGATCGAGATTCTTCAAAGTTGTGCATTTTCCGATCGGTTTCATGCCCTCATCACTGAGGTTCGACTCATTAAAAAGCAGCGACTGCAGGTGGGTCAACTCCGGTAGCTTATTCAGAATTTCCGGTTCAACCTGCTGCTTCCGGAAATCGATTTGTGTAATGAACCCCTCTGCATCCTTTTCCACTTTCGCGCCTGAGGCTTCAATAGACGCAACCGTTTCTGAGTTGTCCGCTGGCATTTTTGCTGGAGCGGTCGCCGTTGGCGTAGCGGTTTTATCTGAGGGTTTTGCTTCAGACGGTTGAGGTTCATCGGCAGGCTTGCAGCCGGAAACAATCATCCCCAGCATAAGTAACATTCCAAAATACTTCATCGCAAATCTAATTCCTACTATTGTAATTATGTGTAATCTTGCGGCAACATCCAAACGAAAGAGACTTCGACGAACATTTCCCGCTAAAAGTTCGTATTCCAAGTATTATTTTCTATCCACCGCATAACTCTCTGACTATTGATACGACAAATTAACTCATGATTTCATGAACCACGCGACCATGGACATCCGTTAGACGGAAATCCCGGCCCGCATGTCGATACGTCAATCGTTCATGATCCAGCCCCAGCAAATGCAGAATTGTGGCATGCAAATCGTGAACGTGGACCTTGTCTGTGACAGCCTTGAATCCGAAATCGTCAGTTTCTCCGTAAGTCATTCCACCTTTTACTCCTCCTCCGGCCATCCACATTGTGAATCCGTGATGGTTATGATCTCGACCGTTGCCATTTTCAGACGTCGGAGTTCGGCCAAATTCACCACCCCAGACAACGAGCGTATCATCCAGCAATCCCCTTTGTTCAAGATCATTCAACAAAGCCGCAATCGGCTGATCAATATCCTTGCACAGCTTCGGGACTTTCTCGTTGTGGCCACTATGCGTGTCCCAGGGTTGGCCATTACCATAGTAAACCTGAACGAAGCGAACGCCTCGTTCCACCATTCGTCGAGCCAGGAGGCAACCATTTGCAAAATGACCACTGCCATACGCTTCGCGAGAGGCCTTCGATTCTCGATTCAAATCAAAGGTAATATTCGCTTCAAATTGCATCCGGTAGGCAGTCTCCATCGCTTCTGTCCGGGCATTTAAATCCGATGTGTTCTTACGAGATGCGAGATGGTCTGCATTGAGTTGTCCGAGCAGGTCCAGTTGTTCGCGTTGAATGCTGTGATCCCAGTTTGTGTTCTTCAAATTGGGCAACATCTTATCGGGTTCAATCGTCGAATGATTGACATAGGTCCCTTGATACTTTGAAGGTAAAAATGCGCTATTCCATAAGATCGAAAAACGGACCGGACGTCCCGGGCACAAAACGACATACCCTGGCAGGTTATTGTTCTCACTCCCTAATCCATACAGCATCCAGGCTCCCATGCTCGGACGTGTGGGTATGATTGTGCCATTATTCATCTGCAGGAGAGCTGGACCATGGTTCGGATTGTCGGCATGCAGAGATTTAAGGACGCAAATCTTATCGATATGATTACTCAGCTTCGGCAATAATTCACTGACAGGCACACCGCTTTCGCCGCATTTGTTAAACTTGAACGGCGAGGGAAGCAATCCACCGGTAGGCCGTTCTGTGAGCAGATCTGCACCTTCAGGTCTTGTACCTGCATATTTTTCGAGTGCCGGTTTGGGATCGAACAAATCAGACTGATACGGTCCGCCATTCATAAATAAGTGAATCACACGTTTTGCTTTCGGGAGAAAATGGGCTCCCGGAGCAGCGAACGAATCGGAGGCTGCAAGTTCAAGAGGCATTCCCATCAGATGGGCGGCTCCCAATCCCCCAGTGACTCCACTGATGTGCTTCAGAAATCGCCTTCGTTCAACTGATTTATTTTGTTGTTGAGTGTTCATATGGAAAACCTGCGTGATGGGATTGTATTTTGATGAGCACTTTGAATTCAGTTAATCAATAAAAATAAATTCATTCGAAGCCAGCAAAACATGAACGTATTGTTGCCATCGCTGCCGATAGACTTCCTCTTTCGTATCGCCAATGTAAGTAAGCCCCAGGTTCAGTTCTCGTTCGGTAGGTTCGCGTGAGAACAATAGCCAATAAGCTTGTGTGATTCTGGTCCGATCATCCTCTGAAGACTCTGAAAAGATTCGATAGACGATTTGTTTCGACTGTTCTGCCAGTAACTCTCCATTCAGGGCGTACAGTCCCTGGAGTGCAGTCGTAGTCGATGACCGCATGGGACTATGCTGTGTCGGATCCGGGAAGTCATGGATCATGAATGTCGGTGACATATCCCGTCTGTTGATCGTGGCATACAATGTTCTACGAAAGTTATTTTTGTCATCAAGTGCGACGGATGGTCCTCCCAAACTCGGATTAAGGCTACCACTGATGAGTAACATGGCATCGCGCCACTCTTCGAATCCAAGCCTGCGACGGTTCATATGAGAGAGAAAACGATTTCCAGGATCGATCTGGGCTACGTTTGAATTGGAGTTCGTTGATTGCTGCCACGCAGCTGAGAGCAGAATTTCGCGATGAAGCTGCTTAATAGACCAGCCTTGTGAGATAAATCGTGCGGCTAAATCATCCAGCAATTCAGGATGAGACGGCCGTTCCCCTTGACGGCCAAAGTTACTTGGCGTGCTAACAAGTCCTTGACCAAAATGCGCGAGCCAAATTCGGTTGACGATAACACGAGCCGATAGCGAAGCCGCCTCTGTTGTAATCGAATTTGCCAACTCCAATCGCCCGCTTCCCTGCTGATACGGCTCAGGTTCCTGGGTCAACACGGTGAGAAATCGGCGAGGAATCACAGGGCCGGGTCTGTTGGGGTTCCCTCTGATAAACGAAGGAAGATCACGAGGTTCCGCACGATATTCCATGCGAGTTCCGTCCTGTGGAGTTTTCCCGGCACGAACAACATAGGTCGATTCTTCGGCCAGGGCATTCGCCAGCGGTGTCTCGTAAAAAGGCGTGGAAGCTTTTATTTCCTTAATCCTGACGACAAGTTCGTCGATCTTTCCCTGAGGTATCGGCTTTTCTTTTTTCAACTTCGCAATCTCTGTTTCCAGTTTGCCGACTTCTTCCTTCGCGAGCCGCACGGGTTCGTACTTTTCTTCACTGATCAAAGGACGCTCAGCGAACCGAGTACTGGCAAAAATTCCAGCCAGGGCGTAGTAGTCATCGGCACTAACAGGATCGAATTTATGGTCGTGACAACGTGCACAGGCGACAGTTAATCCAAGAAATGTTCGAGAAACTGCATCGACTCGTTCCTCCCACTCATCAGCGACAATAACTTTTATGATTTCGCATGGCAGCTTCAGTTCTTTCCAGTATGTTGGGCTGAGGCTCAGGAACCCAAGGGCAGGCAAATCCTCCGGTCCTGTCTCTGGCATTAAGTCTGTTGCGAGTTGACGTCGAACAAATTCGTCATAGGGCATGTCTGCATTGAATGCATTGACGACCCAGTCACGGTAAAGATGCGCCTGACTGGTTTGCGGCAGCCAGCTGGCTGTTCGATCGGTGTACCTCGCCAGATCTAACCACCATCGTCCCCATTTCTCACCATACCCAGGAGTACTTAAGAGTTGATCCACCAGTCGCGAATAAGCCTCACTCGAATCATCATTGATGAAATTGTGAACCTGTTCGCGAGTGGGCGGTAAACCGATAAGATCAAAACTGAGGCGTCTTATCAGCGTGGCGCGTTCAGCTCTCAGAGACGGTTTGAGTTCATTTTGCTCCATAGCCGCCAATAAGAAATTATCAATTCGAGTCTGTGGCCAATCTGGACTATTAACATTGGGAAGATCCTGCTGTTGCACAGGCTGGAACGACCAATGCTTACGACCTTCTACAAAATCGATAGATCCGTTTGTTTGTGATGGCTCGTCTGATGATGGCGGAAAATAAGCCCCCTGTGCGATCCACTGTCTCAAGTGATCGATCTCTTGCTCGGGCAGCTTTCCCTTCGGCGGCATCTGTATATCGCCATCGTAGAGGACGGACTCGATCAGCAGGCTCTCGTCTGGTTTTCCTGCAACCAGAATCTCACCGCTGTCCCCGCCCTCGGCAATTGAACTGGCACTGTCGAGGCGTAAACTTCCATGGATCGTTTTGGCTTGAGACGAATGACAGGAGTAGCAATGTTCGCTAAGCAATGGGCGAATTTTTCGCTCGAAGTATTCGAGTTGATTAGCTTCCGAAATTGGCTGTTCCGCAATAGAAAATTCCGTATAACCCAATATCACAATCAGTAAAGAAAACGCGTGTTTCAATTGAAGATACTGAGAACAATTGAGGAGAGGCATCAATTTGGTATTTCCCATTACAAAGGCAGGTGGGACATTAGATTGACGATCGTCACAAAACGCTTGTGGTTCGATGGTGAGGTACTCATATTGTCTTTAATTCATCCTCAGATTGCAATGTAGGTTGGGGCTTAAGGATAGGGTTACCTGAATATTCGATTTGTCAGAATTGACAAAAAGATGCTCTATGGATTGTCCACTGGTGTGGAATGACCGTAGTCTTCGAGATCAAAGGTTTTACGATGGACTTTGAAAACGATGCAAAAGAAATTCTCGTAAACGTACGAGTGCCATAGTGCCTGGCCCCAGCCCTGCATTATTTTGCTCATTGAGAAAACAGGGATTGAAACCGCTTTCAGACAAGTTCAGACAACGGTTGCCCGTTTTCTTGCACGGCAAAACGGGGACGTCCTTGATGATCGAGGTATTGCGTATCCAGTGGGACATCCATGTGCCGGTAGATCGTCGCTGCAAGATCACCCGGAGTAACGGGACGTTCGGCAATTTCGCCGCCATCTTCACTGCTGGCCCCAATCACCTGACCATGCCGGAACCCCCCGCCCGCCAGACACATCGACATTACCGATGGCCAGTGGTTGCGGCCATCTTGGCTGTTTTGAGTTCCCATGTTCGGTGTCCGCCCGAATTCCCCCATCGCAATAACGAGCACATCATCAAGCAGGCCTCGTTCTTCCAGATCAGACACGAGTGTGGTCAACAGGTGATCAAACAATGGAAGCAACGGCTTCAGGCCTTTGGTAATCCCCCCATAAACTCCACCGGGAATGCCATGATTGTCCCAAGTGCCAGAAGCGGTATGATGACTTAAATCCAGCGTGACATAACTGACGCCAGACTCAACAAGCCGCCGGGCCAGTAAGGCCTGTTGACACCAGAGATGATCGCCGTATCGTTCGCGAACGCTCTCCGGTTCCAGAGACAGATCGAACGCCTGCTTCGCCTTGCCGCCAAGCACGAGATCGTAAGCCCGCTGCTGATAGGCATCGAGTGCCATCTGCGAACCGTTCAAATCGAGACCTCGCTGCAAATTATCCAGGTCCTGCCGCAACGTATGACGATCAAGCAAGCGTTCATGATTCAATCCTGCTGCGAGATTGAATAAATCTGCCCTGGAAGTTTTGTTGAGAGGTTTCCCCAACAGGTCGTACTGCGGTAATTCTGCGGCTAAATTGCCATTAAATGGATCGTACTTCTTACCCAGATATCCGCCCCAGGCGACATGCGAGTGGTGTTTGTGAAACGTGACATAAGGGGGAATATCAAGTCGACCGTTGTCTCGATGTCGGGCAACGATTGACCCGATCGCAGGGAACATATGCCCGTTCTTCTTAGTCCTGGGAGCAGCATCCCGGTGACCGGTTTGCATCACTTGATTCGGCTGATGACTGCTACGTTCAGAGTCGACCGAGCGGATGAGGGTAAATCGATCCATCATCGCGGCCTGCTTGGGAAGATGTTCACAGATGAAAATGCCAGGGACCTTGGTTTCGATGGTCGAAAACGGTCCTCGGTTATTCAGCGGGCGGTCCGGTTTCGGATCCCAGGTATCAATATGGCTCGGGCCGCCAGTCATCCAGAGTAGAATAACACTCTTTTGCCGCATTGGCTGTCCAGCCTGACTCGCCTCAACCCGCAGTTGCTGTAGTGCCGGGAGCGACAATCCCCCCAACCCGGCAAAGCTGGCTTTGAGCATATTACGACGACTGAAGACACACAGGCCTTCCTGTTCATGAGGATGGAAACTCGTGAAGGCGTGATTATTGTGCTGAAGTTTACGGCAGGGCACGGCGTTCGTCCTTAATGGGGGGACGCGAAGCTGAGCGCTTCGATAATTCTTTTTAATGTTTCCGCAATCAACTTACAAGGTTTCTTCAGTCGTTTTAGCTCGCCAGATCTCTGCACGGCCTGAGCATGACGACAATAACATGGCCAACCAATCGATGCCGATAGACAATTCTGACCTATGAGCAAACAAACTTGCCTCAGGCATCAGCTGGAAAAGGCATTACTCGATTCCTCAAACCTCATTCAGAATCGGAACGTGGAGAGATTCTGCGTCTTGAAGCAAAACCAATGGTCGGCTGTTCTCCAATGGCGGCCCCTGGATGACAACGTCAAAGTCTTCAATCTGATTCTGAAGATGAAATTGAATCAACTGGAATTGCCCGATGTTGTTGCTTTGATGAATAGCCTTAAGAATAGTTTTGTCGACCTCAGTAAAATAACATAGAATTTAAGTTTCGACTCTGACATTCCCATGAAAGGAGAACCGTATTCATGAGCAGCAGCTTTGATCGTAGAAGTTTTGCAAAGCGCGCTTCTGCCGCAATGCTAGGCGGAATGATGGGCGGTCGTCTGTTCGACCTTCCATCCTTACTTGCCGATGAAACGGACAAACCAGACAAACACCTGGTTTTACTCGGGCTGAATGCACTCGCGAGGTGCCATGAAATGAACTATTTCGTGGATGGTCATCGCGGAGCGAGCATGATCTCCGCGCATCTTTTGTGTGAGGACAATCATCTTGACGCCGGTTGCACGTCGCGAATCTCTGAACTGTTTGATCTGAATTGGGCAAAGTCAAAGCTTTGCCAGCCTTTTCCCGAGGCCGATCCCGACCCTAAGGCGATCGAGAAGATTGGCACCGCGCTCGCCGAAGGTGGCACCGTGCTTCGACAAGTCGGACACAACGTAATCTTTGCGATGCTGGCAATAAAGGGGTTTCGCATGCTGCCGGAAGCAGCGACTCCGGAACGAGTCGACGGAGTCTGTGCGTTGATCCGCTCGTTTACGCCATGGCACGACATCGATCCAGACCCGTCCGTCGACCCGCCTCTTTTCACTGATGAAGCCGCCTCAGCCAGGTTCATTTTGAACGAAGCCAGCGAATCGATTGATCGTTTCGTCGGATACGGCCAGGGTTTCGCGGGCCATATGCTGACGTTTGGTCAGGCACTTGTCGAACTCGCCGCGATGGGCGACGTAGAATGGGCCGAAAGCTGCCGTGTTGCGTTTCGTAAGTATGTGACCGTTACGCGGCTCGGTCCCGACGCGGACTCGCGACTCATTCCCGATCACAAACCGAGCAAACTGCGACCATCGGAATCGGAGTACTGGGAAAGGCGAGGAGACAAGTCCGTCGGCATTGGTCACGTATTTAAGTATCCGTATGGGTATTATGATCTGGTTCGAAGAGCCGACGATCCAGAATTGGCCGCCAGATTGGACGCAAAAGCGTATCATCTCTTTTAGAGCATATTCAAATATTACCTGCAGCGTTTTTAGGACATTTTGTGTCCAAGCGACTGCAGAAACCATTTAAAAATGGTCTAAAGCATTTAGTTATGCTCTAATTGCTTGATTCAATAATCATCAAGGAAATCTTTGTGACAAGTCGTACTCGTTGGATTGGTCTATTGGTCTTCATCGTTATCTGTGTTGGCGCAGGCGGCTTGGGTGCGATTGCCACCACTCCCGAGATCGAAGGCTGGTACAAGACAATCATCAAGCCCTCCTGGAATCCGCCTGGCTGGATTTTCGGTCCCGTGTGGACGACGCTCTACATCATGATGGCAATCGCGGCCTGGCTGGTTTGGAAACAGGCAGGATTCAAGGCTGCCAAATTGCCTCTGACTACATTTGCCATTCAACTGCTGCTAAATGTTGGCTGGTCATGGATCTTCTTTGGCATGCACCAACCGGGTTGGGCGTTTGTGGAGATTATCTTTTTGTGGCTGGCGATTTTGACGACGACAATCCTCTTCTTCGAAAAGTCTGTAACTGCCGGAGGTTTAATGGTGCCGTATCTGGCGTGGGTCAGTTTTGCGAGCGTGCTGAACTTCACGATCTGGCGATTGAATCTTTGATAGAAAAGTTAGCTCAGCTTGATGCTGAGTTGTCGTTATACTCTTGCGACAACGACTAAAGAACACAGAAAAAGAACGCCGCCAACGCCGATGTTTCGATGACCCGGGAGGACCAGCAATCCTACCTGAAGAAATACGAGGCGAAGCTGGCGAGTCCGCAAGAAGTACCTAATCAAATCACCACACGAACTGTTCGAACCCAAAACCCATGCATTACAAAATTGAATCTACCTTCAATTATTCAACACTCTATTTCATACCCTCCCAATGATGATCGGACAATCCTAAGTTCATTTTCAATTCTTTGAATCCTGAATAGACAATGGGGACGACGAATAATGTCAGCAGTTCGACGGTCATGCCTCCGATGACGGGCCAGGCCATGGATTTGGCAACGTCTGATCCGCGTCCGGTCGAATAGATGATTGGTAAGAGTGCAATGATTGTGGTGAACGTAGTCATCAGGCAGGGGCGGATTCTCTTCATTCCGGCTTCCAAAGTAGCAGCGCGGATGTCTTCGATTGTTGCCAGTCGCTTGCGGGTAAAAACCTGGTCGAGATAGGTGGCCATCACGACTCCATCATCGATAGCAATTCCAAATAAAGCGATGAAACCGACCCAGACTGCAGTGTTGAGTTCAATCGCATTGATCGCCAGACAGATCATGCCACCGGCAAACGCAACCGGGATTCCTGCAAAGACGGCCATCGATATCGGTATGTGACGAAACTGAAGATAAATAATGAAGAGGTTGACCAGAATCACCAGAGGAATGACCCAGAGCAGTCTTTGATTGGCTTCGATTTGATTCTGAAACGAACCGACCGGCTTCAAGGCATATCCGGTCGGGAGTTCGAGCGTTCCTTCTTCCTGTGCCTGAAGTAATGCCTGCTCGACAGCTTGAACTGTTTCCAGATCGCCCTGTGATCCTGAGGGAGAAAATGAAACGTGAGCGACAAGGCGGGCGTCCTCACTGTTGATGACTCCCGGCCCCCAGGTGGTTGTCATTGTCGAGAGTATCGATAAGGGAACAACTTCCCCGGAATGCGTAACGACTGGCAGTCGATCGAGCTCGTCAAGTTTTTCCCGCAGGCTTCGCTCGTAACGAACCCGAATGGGATATCGTTCCCGTCCTTCAATTGTCGTCGTGATATTCGATCCACCCAATGCCGTTTCGATGACCTGATTCACCATTGCTGTGGACATGTTATATCGAGCCGCGGCCTCCCGATTGACTTCAAATTCGACATACGGTTTTCCGAGAACAATATCAGGATTGACCGTTCCCCCATTCACCTGTGGCAAGGTTTTGAGAAACTCAGAAACCTGCAGGGAAGCCTTGGCAAGTCCATCCAGATCGGAGCCATAAATGCGAATCGCCATTGAGGCTTTGATGCCACTCTGCAGCATTACGACTCGTCCTTCAATTGGCTGAAGGGGAGACGCTGGAGTCACACCTGGCAGTGTGGCGACAGCATTGATTTGATCCCAGATGTCCATAGTCGTAACCCCCTCTCGCCACTCAGACTGGGGCTTGAGCATGACATACGTTTCAATCATTGCTGCAGGTGCAGGATCGAGTGCGGATTCGACGCGGCCAATTTTTCCCAGCACATTTTCAACTTCAGGAATTTCACGAATGAGAGCATCCTGAGTTTGCAACACCTCCATCGCCTGCGAAAAACTGGCAGCAGGGTAAAGAGTTGGCATATAGAACCAGCTCCCCTCGTCCAGTGCGATCCAGTCATCGGACTTTAGTCCCGTCATGGTGTGTTTGGCATCGACATAGCCGGGAACTTGATTGAGATCGGCCCCGAGAGTCTTCGATGCTGATTCGAGCGGTTGAAGAATGGTTGGCAATCCAATCCAGGCACCAATTCCCAATGCCATAATGAGCAAAGGAACACTCAGGAAACTGAATTTATATTTCAGAAATAAGCGTAATGTTGGTTTATAAATCCAGAGGATGAATCGACTGACGGGATTCTCGTCCACCGGCCTTAATCGTTCTCCCAAAATCCAGTAACCTACCAGACAGGACAAAATTGATGATCCGACCACGAAAACAATGAACGGAATATGGAAAGAGTGAGCCAGGGTTTGTCCCATCATTCCAGCAAACCAGGCTCCGACAATTCCGAAACTGAGGCTGAACAGAATGCGGTATTTGAATTTCAATTGAGTCGAAGTCAAAAACACGCGACTGAGCAGCGGCACTATTGTAATCGCCACAATCAATGCGGCAATTATCGAAAAGGTTTTCGTCCACGCCAGTGGAGCAAACAACTTGTAGTCGCGCCCTGTCAACATAAAGACGGGCAGGAAACTGATGACTGTTGTCATGACGGCAGTCAGGACCGCCGGTGCCACTTCACCTGCAGCTTCGCTGATGAGTTGAACTCGCTGTTCTCGACCGCCGGGACGCCCTTCTCGTTCCCAGCCGGCCAGGCGATCGTAAATCGTTTCGGAAACGATAATTCCCATGTCGACCATCGTGCCAATAGCAATCGCGATTCCAGCCAACGACATGATATTGGCATCGACCCCGAAGAGATACATCGCAACAAATGCAAACAGGACTGCAATTGGTAAAGTGATTGCCACAACCAGACTGGCTCGAAGATGCAGTAGAAAGAACAGAATGACCAGAGCAGTGATCATCACTTCCTGGGTGAGGGCTTCAGTGAGTGTGGAAATCGTTTCGTTAATCAAGCCGGTACGATCATAAATAATGCGTACTTTAACGCCATTCAAACTTGGCTCAATCTGTTTGATTCGTGCTTTAACACGATCGATCACTGTGCGAGGATTTTCTCCGAATCGCATCACTACAACGCCGCCAACTGCTTCGGATCCGTTGAGATCTATAGCACCCCTGCGAAACTCTGGGCCCAATTGGACATGACCCAGGTCGCGGATTCGCAGCGGGATACCGTCTTGTGAACGAACGACTGTTTCTTCGATATCTTCAACAGCCTGTGCAGGATCTTGATCGGCTCCAATGAAACCGCGGCCGCGGATGATGTATTCCATCCCACCGGATTCCACAGTTTTCGCGCCAACATCAACATTCGATTTCTTAACGGCTTCCACAAGTTGATCCAGGGGAACATTGTGAAAACGGAGTTTGTCAGGATCGATCTCAATTTGATACTGCCGCACATACCCACCGACACTGGCGACTTCACTCACCCCGGGAACCGCTTGCAGTTCATATTTGACGACGAAATCCTGCAGGCTGCGAAGTTCGGCCAGATTCGTGTCGTCTGTGGGTTCCAGAACATAATACAGAACCTGTCCTAATCCTGTGGCATCTGGACCGAGCGTAGGGACAACACCATCAGGGAGCATCGCTCCAGCGGTTCCTAATTGTTCGGCAACTCGGGAGCGTGCCCAATAAAAATCTGTACTGTCTTTGAATGTCACTTGAACAAAGCTGTATCCGAAAAGACTTTTGCCGCGCACGGACTCTGCATCCGGAACGGCCAACAGAGCGACTGAGAGTGGATAAGTGACCTGATCCTCAATATCTTTCGGGGAGCGACCTGGCCAGGCGGTGAAGACGATCACCTGATTCTCGCCGATATTGGGAATCGCATCGATCGGGACATGCTGCACGGCATACCATCCATAACTCACTCCAATGATGGCCAGGACGAGCATGATGATCGGTTCGCGAATACAAAATGAGATCAGTGCCTTTAACATTCGATTCAATCAATACTCGTGTTTTTTACTCGATGCCTTATCTGTCACTACTAGCAGAATGGTCATTCCTGCTCAGATTTCTCGTTCGTCTTCTCCGAGTTATTGGCTTCATCAGTAATTGGGATGGTCCTTACTAATTCGCCACAACGAAGCATTTCTTCACCGTAATAGGGATTTCGTAATTGCCCTTCTGATTGAAGCCAGTCCCCTTCCCCTTGCTTAACCATCGGGCAAAAGAAATGCTGAAAGGACTGCCTGGCCTGCTCTCCTCGGACCTTGGTGGAGAGAGTTAATATCACATGACTGATCTGTTTGAATTTCTGACGGGAAGCTTCAAGTTCCAAATGATTCAGATGGGGACTATTCTCAGCGATGATCTCAATCTGCTGTTTAACCTCATCGTTCAGGGATTCGTCCTGTGAAAGTTCTGCTGCCAGTTGTGACAATATTGAGACTGACGATTCTTGCGGAAGCTTGTCCTCGGAATATGTTTTTTGTACCTCGAAATAAGATTGATAGAGCTGTTCGAGTTTTTCTCCAGTCGCCCCTTCAATCTTAGCGACGTTGATTTCTTCGAACTGCATCGGAGTGTTACGGAAATTCTCTTTGGGTTTTACGGTATAGCGAGTTGGATTAATCAAGCTTGGTTTGCCAGCCAGTTGCATTTGCGAATCAATGAGGAAATTACCAGAGGTGGCAACCTGTTCGCCAACCTTCAATCCTTCCAGGACGATTGCCTGTTCTTTCAAAATGTTTCCAAGAACAACGCTGCGTAATTCAAATCGTCCCGGTTCTGTTTCCACATAGACGACACTGTCGTTGCCTGCCATTAATAAGGCAGAGCGTGGAATAACGACGGATTTCGGTTGAGCGACTGGTTGATCGGCATATCCATAGCGTGATGTTGGAACGAGCTTCATTCCGCAAATAGGGCATTCCCCCGGCTCTTCTCGAATAATTTGTGGATGCATCGGACTGATCCATTTTCCCGCAAGTCCTTCATCATAAACTGTTCCTTGAGGACCAATCGGAATTGTCAGTTGAGCCTTGGCATAATCGCCGGGACGCAACCGTCCTTCTTCATTGCTGAATTCGACACGTACCCCTACCGTCCGGCTCTGTTCATTAACAGTGGGATCGATAAATGCGACTCGACCTGTGCGAGTTTCGCCAGGCAAAGAGGTCAACTCGGCTTCCACAATTTGTCCGAAGCGAATCCGGGAGGCATCTTCCGGATAGAGTTCGAGCATCAGCCAGACGGTTGAGAGATTTGCAATCCGGTAGATAGGCTCTCCAGCAGAAAGATATTTGCCTTCCTCGGCCAGTTTCTCGATTACTGTCCCACCGATCGGGGCAAAAATGGTGAGCCGGGATTGAGCTTTGTTCGTGGTTTCCAGTTCGGTCAGTTGTTCGTCTGTCATACCAAGCTCGACAAGTCGTTGCCGAGAGTTTTCGGCTAACCGGGTTTGAGCATCCCGTACAGACTCCAGAACCGAATTACTACTTTTTTGCAAGGCTCGTTTGGATTCCAGATATTCAACCTGGGCCGCATACAATTGAGGACTGTAGACGACTGCCAGATGATCCCCCTCCTGAACCTCTACTCCTGTGTAGTCTGCAAACAGACGCTCGACTCGCCCATCTATGTAAGAAGCAATCGTCGCTTCGCGGCTTTCATCGATTTGAATTTCACCAATCGTATTCAGAAAACTTGAAACCGTCTGCTGCTGGACTTCGGCAGTCTGAATATTCGCCAGACGGCGTTGAGCCGGTTCAATGTTGACTGCAAATTCATCCAAGTCCTCTCCTGTTTTCGCAGCGGGAACTAACGCCATTCCACAAATGGGACAACGACCTTCTCCGGGCTGGCGAATCTGAGGGTGCATCGGGCAGGTGTAACTCTTCTGAGAGTTTCCAGCCGAGTTCCCCCCTGCACCAAAACTTCCAGATTGAATCCAACCTGTTCGTTGAGCCAGTCCCAGTAACAGGATCAGCAAAATGCCTGCTGCGAAAAATAATCCCACATTCAAGAACCGCAAAATCCACCATCCCCGCGAACGAGCCGCTTGCTGAGGCCGCTCTCCAGATGAGTTGTTGTCAATGGATGTGCTGTTCATGATTCTGCTCTTAGAAACGATAAACGTGAAGGAAAGGAGCGACTGACTGAAAACACAAAACCAGCTTTGGACCGTGCCGGGAAAGGTCCCAGCCAGTCGCTCGACGCATCAAATCTTCATT
This sequence comes from Rubinisphaera italica, assembly GCF_007859715.1. NCBI lineage: Bacteria > Pseudomonadati > Planctomycetota > Planctomycetia > Planctomycetales > Planctomycetaceae > Rubinisphaera > Rubinisphaera italica. The sequence goes on along the minus strand of NZ_SJPG01000001.1, from coordinate 1,554,017 downwards.
TGATTTTCACTCAGGAAGCAGTATCAGCATCTTTGTGCTCTTTTTCCTGAGCTGCAGCCAACTTGGCGGCTTTCTCTTCATCGGAGAGAGCCTCCCATTTCTCGTCACAGCCGTCGCAGCAGAAACCAATGGTCTTGCCATTCCATTCTGTCATGCCTCCTTCGGCGGTCACTTTGCCCCCCATAATCGGGCAATATTCGTTGGCGGTTTTGAAACCCGACATCTCCATACCATGGTCGTGATCGTCATGGTCATGCTCTCCCATGGTCGAATCTCCAGCAGGAGGATTCGTGGGAGGAGTGTCAGCTTGAGTGCAGCCAATGACTGCGGTCGAGAGAATCATCAGAAAAATAGAACTGCGCATGGCAAAATCCTTGCAATAAATGAGGTAATTTGACGGACCGGAAGCCCGAAATTCAGTAAGAGCGGAAGACAGATCTCAACATAAGACTGTCGTCACATGAAGCAGTAGTATCAGTGTTTAAGTTTGCCAGACACAAAAAACAATTTGCCGAAATCCCGGCAATATCGTTTGATTTTCCATCACAAATGAGCGGATGGAATTCATCTGAATCAATGTCGTTGATTCGACATTCGGTAATAACATTCCCAAAACACTGGAGAGCTGATCGCTCGTTGGAGTCGTGGAAGAATTGACTGGGGGAACAGAGAGCGGTTCCGCATCTCCGCAATGACAAATAGAATCTACCTGCAAGCCTGATGTTGCCTCATGCTCAGACGTTTTCTGACAATGAGAACACCCCGCAGGACTGTTTGGAGATCCCTGCTTTTGACAACAACAGCTGGACGCTTCCGGGTTGGCACAGCAGATTTGCCCCGACTCTGAACAATGACATACCGCAGCTTGCGCAGGGAATACTGCTTGCACAAGCAGCATCAATGCTGTGAGGGAGCCAGTGATGTAGCGAGACCAGTTCACAAAATACCTGCAGAAAGAGTTTCGTACCTTTCTGAATCGTATCTGCCGAATCCCAACTGTCAACAGGCAAGAGTGAATTACACCGCCAGCACTTCCTGCCGTAACCAGATCGCTTTCATGTTATAGACAGAGGGCTCATACATAATGTTTTCAACATGACATGATGTCCGTAGTGTCGTTGAAAGAGAATTGCAATGTCGTCAATGCGTGATGATTACGGTGCGGCATGCTTAAGCGGTACCGGGACACCGGCCGCTTGTTGAATCTTGGCATTGGCGATGGTCAGGTCGCTGATGGCTTTATGATACCCCAATTCGAGCGTGAACAGATTCCGATAGTCGCGAATAACGCGATCAAACTCGACGACACCATTGATGTAAGCATCCTGGTCGGCTGCCAATGTTTGTTCGGCTTGTGGGAGAATCGAGCTCTTATACAAATTGGCGGTTTCAGCCGCTCGTTGGGATTCCGTCACCAGATCGAGCAGCATGGCATCATATCGATTCAACAACTCCTGAACGCTATTGTGAGCCGCCTGATGCTTCCATCCGGCTTCATTCTTTATCGCATCATACTTATCCCGCCAGATCGGAATGCTGACCTGAGCCCCCAGCGCCCAGGGATCTTCTCCGACGTTGACGAACGGGCTGGGGGGACGATTATCATCTGTAATGAAGTAACTGGCCGAAATCATGAATTCAGGACGTCTCATCAGTCGAGCCACTTCAATTCCCCACTCGGTGGCCTGAGTACGCAAATGAGCCGCTTGAATTTCGGGCTGCTCATTCAATGCGATCTGAGTCACTTCCTGAAGCGACCACTCGGGCTTGAGGATATCGAGCTTCGCTGGAGGTTTAATTGGCGTGCCTGCTGGTCGTCCAGTCAGCCGATTCAACTCGGAAACAACAGACTGCTTTTGCTGACGAAAGACCAGCAACTGTTCTTCAAGTTTCGAGTATTCCACAGTAGCAAGCAGAACATCTCCCTGACTGGCTTTTCCGATGGAGACTCTCGAATTCGCCACATCAATCAGAGATTCCAGTAGCAATTGATTCGCCTGTGTGATTTCAATCTGCTGTTCAATCAGATACAGCCTGGCCCATTGTGTTTGCACGGCTGCGATCACGCGCAATCGCTCGGCTGCATACTCCGCACGAATAGCCATCGCCTCAAAGCAGGCCCGTTGCTGCTCGGCGTTTAATCGGGAAAGCCAGGGAATTGTCTGACTGAGAGACATGTTGGCTTGCTGAGATCCCGAAGCTGTTTCAATCGGATTACCAAAAACATTGGCGCCCAGTTTGGGATCCGGGAGTTTGTCGACATAATGCGAACGTGAAGCAGCAGCCTGGTATTCCCGATAGAGTCGGATCAGTTTCGGATTCTGATCGACAGCGAGTGACTCCAGAAAAATCCGCTCAGAATGTGAATCTGAAAGAGAAGTTGAAGCATTTTCATTAATTGAAAAAGCTTCATCAATTGATAGTGTTTCAGTGGTTTGTATCTGCTGTGGCGGAGAGTCTTCTTTCAATCCGACCAGGGTAATGCTGGAGGAGTCTTCAGCAGAGGCGACCACACTATCAGGAGGCATCACGCGAGGATTTTCGTCAGAGACGACGGAATTCTGTTTTCCGGAAGCTGAACAGCCTGCGATCCCCAATAGGAGAACGAAATACAGAAATCGTACAGGCATAACGGCTCGCTGAATGGACTAGAATGCAAAACCAGATCGCCGTTGCATATTACGCAATGACAAAATGGGATTTGCAGTAATTTCAAGCGGCACGGTCCACTAATACTTTCGGCACGATTGTCATAATGGTTGAGATCGATCCCACATTCCAATGCCCGAAGCCTGATGGATCGTCTGGACGTAACGATTATGACGATGTTTCACATAACAGTTGGCTTGATTCACGTCTGAATGAGCAAACCGGATATTATACAACATCCTTTGGAAAATTCTGAAAGCGTTGAATACGGCGCATTGACACCAAAAAGATGCCTAACTGCTTTTGGTGACAAAAAGTTGCTGTTTAGCAATTTCAGAAATTTTCACCACCGCAGGGTGCCTGATACGCCTTTCGACAGAGATGGCATAAAATTCTTCTTTGGCGTTTGGTAATACTTTGATCAGCTCAAGTGAAAATTGTCGAGCGATTTCTTTTTGAATGACTAACGGGGCCGCAATAAAACCCACACCTGATTCCGCAAAGACTTTCATGAGTGCCGTATCATCAAATTCTCCCCTGACATTGACATGCAGATCCGACTCTCTCAACCAGTGATCAATTGACCTTCTCAAGGCCGTTCCTTCACCTGGCAACAGAAGCGGTGCCCCAGAAAATTCTTCCGGGAAATTGTTTCCATATTTTCTAATCAACTGTTTTGTCCCGAACAGTCCTATCCGGGAGGCACCGAGGTGATGATTGAAGGCTTTGACCTTGATCAATGATGCAGCTGGTGAATCGGAAAATACAACATCCAGTTCGTGTGCTGCGAGCATTGTCAGGAGTTGATCCTGAGATCCTTCATGACAAATCAATTGAATTTCATCTTCCATATCCATTAGAGGCTTGAGTAGTCGAAAAACGATTAACTTGGGCAGGACTTCTGGAACACCGACGTGAAATCTTAATGGGCGACCGCTAGGCTGACCTTTCAGGACTTCAATCAATTCCTGTCCCACCGTAAACATCTCATCGGCATATTTGAAAACCGTCTGGCCGAGATCTGTCAGGACGAGATTTCTACCAGTTCGATCAAACAATTTTCCGTTGATTTGTGTTTCAAGCTTTTTAAGCTGCCCACTGATTGTCGGCTGCGCCAGATGAAGCTTCTGACAGGCTGCAGATATACTACCCTCTTTGGCTATCGTCCAGAAATACAGCAAGTGATGGTAATTAATCCAGTCCAACGACATGGTCTTGCCTCAATAACATTTTGATTACGACATTTTTTCAAATTCATTTTTCGGCCAGTGTGTGAGTCAGTTTTTTGAGAATTTCGAGTGGGGGATTGTTCGCATTCAAGCTTCGAGTTTTATGCCACTGGATTCACCAGTGCAATTCGAGACTCATACTGAAGTTACGATACACTGAAAATCCAGTTCCACCCTAATTCTTCATTGGAACGTTCGAGTAAAACATTTCTTAATGCTCTGATCGTTCGCAATAACGTTTTGACTGGTTCGAAATGAACAGATACTTGATTGTCAGATATTAGCAAAAAACAATAACATCGTAAATAACATACTGAGGCGCATTACCATAGATATTAACAATATCTGTCAATTTATTTTTCTGCAATTAAACCCTGTTCCAATTGGAAACCGGATTTCCTGTAACATCTTGAACAGGACCTCCGGGGGCGGGGCGTTCCACTTCAGCGGAATCCCCAGGAAGCTCTTCGAGAGCGCCCCCGCCACCTGCGCTTGATTATTTTCCGGTATTCATCTGGTGATAACCAGTGTTCTTAAAATCGTTGAACTTCTCCGGTTTTCATTTGGAACGCGGTATAGCCTTTGTTTCGGAGCCAGACTTTTCCGTAGTCCTGAATGGCGGGTGCCTCAGGGTAATTGATCCTGGGCCAAAGTGGCGCGGTAATCAACTTCAGCTTGATAGAAATCCAGAAGAGCATCGATCACTTTCTCGGAGGCTTCAACGGCATATTGCTCTCTGAGTGTTACTTTGAGAAGATCAGAGGAGCCCAGTTCGAAATTCCTACGTTCTCGCTGAGCAAGATCTTCTGCATATTCGACAGCTTGCTTAGTCGAGACATACCGTTTTAATGCTGCCTGCATAGCTGTGTGAACCGTTTGAACCTCAACTGCGATTTTATCCTCTGTCATTTTTCTTTTCGCCTGCAGTTGAGTCATTTTACCTTCGATTGCAAACATCTTTCCTCTGGCTTTGCGTCTTTGGAGCGGAACATCCATGAACACAGAAGCTTCCAGTACGAATTCCCCTTTGTCATTTTTGGGACTGGTCGGCTGGCCGATGTCCTGAGAAGCAATCCATTGCGTATCAATGGTAGGACGGGTTTCGTTTTGAGCAGCAGAAAAATCGAGCTGAAGTTGTTTCCGCAAAAAGTCCATGACAATCAATTCAGGACGGTTCGAGATAGCCAGTTGGATGTCGAGATCGACAGAAGTCTCAAGTCTTTCCTCAGGAGATGGAAATCGCTGCAAATCTTTTATACTAAGAACAATTGGACTCCCCTCGTAATCTCTCAAATATAGCGAGAGCTTGATCGCTGCCTTTTGGTATTTCTGTAATACCTCTGCAAGTTTTGCTTCACGTTCGGAGACGAGTCTTAAGTTATCAGTCAACTCCGGTGGATCGATGAATCCATTCTCCACCTGCTGACGAATTCGGTCGGTGCGTTCCTGAGCGAGGACCAGTACTTCTTCTGCAATCAGGAGTTTCTCCCCTGCGGCGACCCATTCCCAGTAGGCATAACTGCCTTCCTGAATGAATCCTATCAGCAAAGCATGAATTTCGGGTTCCACCATTTTTCGTGAATAATTGGAACGCCAGAGTTCGGCACGGCGTTGATCAATATTTCGATCTTTCGCCAATGGAATATTCACACCCGTTTTAAACTCCCCCCCTTCATTGGTTTGTCGTTCCAGATACCAGGGTTGAAAGCTGCCATTGCCGACCCTGTAACCTGCGAAGAATTCACCTCCTCCATAGAGAGGTTGGGCAAATCCTAAACTCTGTCGGTAGTTCTGATAAAATCCCAAGGCATTATTTTCTGAGGCCGCCTTGAATTTGAAGTCATATGCTCCTGCTGCGGACATTTGATCGCCTTCTGCAATTCTCCGCCCCGCATAAGCCGATTCCAGCAAGGGAAAACTCTGATAAACACTCCCTATCACCGAATCGAGCGAAACGGAATTCTCCTCAATCGCAAGTTCCTGTAGCTCGGTCGGGTAAGGCGTCTCCTCTGCAGATTCATTTGCAGGTTCATTTGCAGATTCATCCAGAGGAGGTAGTTCAGACTGAATTTCCGTTGAACGGTCTGTTCCCGTGGACAAGTCGATCTGTTCCTCAAACGCGGCTAAGGAGATCTTCGCCACTTCCCTATCAGCTTTATCGATGGACGGTTCTACCTGGACAGCTGAGCTTTCTTCGCCCACCTTAATAGGTTTATTGATATTCGAGGACTCATGAGTTGACTGGGAGTCGTATTTATTGACCGTAACGCATCCTAAGAAATGCATCATCGCCAGAATTGTCAGGATACGACTGCACACTCAGAACTCTCAATCACAGCAAGAATCAGGGAAGTTGCTCGAAAATGAACAAATCTATCGAGAAGTAAATATGTCTTCTTCACTTCAGAGATTTCACATTCGAATTTCTAATATTCTATGAACGCTGTCATCATTATCGGAGCGAAATGATCTGCATCATGACTCATTAAACCGATGGATCAATCGTTAAAAAGCCAGTCAGACCTCTAACCGTAAAAAGTTCACAAGCTTACCCAGTCTTAAATAAAACCTAAGCTATTTAGGAATCTTGGGAGGTTTGGGTTTATTTTTATCCGAGCTTTTTCCATCTTCCGGTGGGAGGACAGGAAACCCGTTGAGCCGTCGCCAAATTTCATACCACAGCGGAACCCTGTCAAGAATGACCCAGCCGTTGGCACGAACTCCTTGTCTCAAATAGCGATCACCAGGCCAGTCTTGACCACTTTCGACAGGTTTGACAAGGATTCGAAATTGACCTTTGCTATTATCCGTGGCATCAATCGAAACCACTTCGCCACCAAATGTCCCGACAGCCACTGAAGGCCATCCCGCAAATTGGAGAGCCGGCCAACCTTCGAATTGCAGACGTACATGACGTCCCTTCTGAATCAGTGGAGCGTCATTTCCTTGCAGCCAGATTTGCACGGCTCTATCTGAAGTTAACGGGACGATCGTACAGATAGGATCCCCTTCCTTGAGCACAGCGGTCCCCATATTAGGGTTGATTTGAACGACGTATCCATCACATGGAGAGATTAAGGTTTGTCTTTCCTGGCGAGAGAGTTCGGTTTGAGATTCAATCAGTATTTTTTGCGATTTATTCAACTCCTGCTCTGTTTTTGCGACATCACTTTCTGCTTTGGAAATATCTCCTCGAACTTTTCGTAAAGTCGCCTCGGCATAATCAATATCGATTTGAGCTTTCTCAATTTTTGAAATTCGTTCCCGAATTTTGCCTTCCAGTTCAGACTCAGCAGAAGAAACGTATGCCTCTGCCCTGGCGACTTTTGCCTCGGCTTCAGAAAGCTTTCTTTTAACTTCCTGAACTTTTTGCAAGGAAATATTATTTTCCTGGTACAGCATTTCCATACGTTGCGCTTCTGCTTTCAACTGGGGAATCGCCGCTTCATATTCCAGAAGTTGTTGTTTTTCGGCTTCGACTTTTTTTCTGGCCATTTCCATGTAAGCATCTTGTGCAGCGATGGTTTCCTGCTTTACTTTCTTGTAGGCAACCACCTGCGAGGAGAACGAATCCACTAAGGTCAGTGCCGCTTCCAGGGCTCGCTTATTGGCAGCAAGTTGTTGTTCCACTGCGACAACAGTTCGTTCGCTATTGTTCAGTTTTTGTTCAAGACGCATCCGATAGGATTCGTCCAAATCCTGAATTTCTGCAATCAGATCCCCCTTTTTAACTTCCGCATTTTCATAAATCCCCTCTCCCCAGGAAACAATTCGTCCTTTAATTGGAGATTCGATGACCTGTGGTCGCTCTTCCGGTGAAAATGCAATCACATTGCCGGATCCATAAATCGATTGCTGCCAGGGAGCAATTGCGACCACTACAATTGTCAACAGCAAGGCCAGGAACAGTAGCTTTGCGATACGCCGGATAGAACGGGATGATTTAGCCAACTGTAGAGAAGGCATGACCGATTCATCGTAAGCGACAGGAAGCAGTAACGTGCTACTTCGCATCAAAGTCGAAGGAGTTTCAGTTTTCTTAAGGCTCAAATCAGACATGTATCAGCTCCTGGTCAGAGTCTGCAGGAGAATCGAAGTTTGGCAGGAACTGATTCCCCAAGTTCATCAGACTGTTGCGATTCGTTACCAGGACGACAGTCCAGGGGTGACGTTTATCCATAATTTCCTTGGCAATATTTACAGCATCCTGATCAGAAAATGTGTCAAGAGTTCGGTCAATCAGCAATAAACTCGGCGAGCCCAACAGAGCACGGGCCAAGACAAGTTTGGTGATCTGATCCTGGCTCAAAGGATATCCATTTTCAACAAGAGTTGTTTCCAATCCGTCTGGTAATCTGAGAATATCATCCAGCAGACCGATATTTTCCAAGACCTCTCGCATTGAATGTTGTGAGACTTCAGGACGACCAAGATGGAGATTCTCGGCAACCGTTCCCAGGAACATTTCCATATCTCGAACGAGCTGGACATGTTTTCGCAGGACGTCCGGACGAAAATCACGCGGATCAATTCCATCGATCGTAACATGACCCTCTGTCGGTTCCCTCATGCCAAACAATAGGTCGAGCAACAAGCCGGTTCCATTCAACTCATCCGCGCGAAGCACGAGACGATCGCCAGATTTGAGATGAAAAGAAAATTTATTGAGACTGAAATGATTGTCAGCCAGTTTCGAACTGACATTAACAGCTTTAACTTCCACAGAGCCAGAACTGGAATAGTGGATTAAACCATCCTGCCGTTCTACTTTCAGGTCGAACAGGGCTCCCAGTTTGTCCACAGAAGCAAGCAAATCATAATAGCTTTCCATGTGCTTACCGAGTTTCGCAAATGAGCCGACGATAACAGTGACAATCAATTCTGAGGCCACGAGTTGCCCCAATGTCAACTGCCCGGTGATTACGAGCCATCCTCCTAATCCAAGCAACACGGTGCTGGCAATAGCTTGTAATCCGAGTGCGAATAGGATTTGCCGCATCAAAATTCGAAAGTGAGCTTTGCGTGCCTTAAGATAGTCATAGGACATCTGGTCGGCTTTAGCCAACGCGAATTCTGCTGCATTGGAGTGCCGAAATGTTGTTTCTGCTGACAACAAAGACTGCAACCAGGCCGCCATCCGATACTTGGTTTTCGATTCCTTAATACTACTTTCTACCGCTTTTCGACCCAGTACGAAAATAATCAGAGCAATTGAAGCGAGCAGAATCAAATCGAACCCCAAAAGCCAGGGATGATAAAAGGCGAGCACCGCCATACCGATCAATGTGCCCAGAATCAGTGAGATTCCATCCAGAAGAAGTTGTGCAGTCACCTTTTGTACTGTCACAATTTCAAAGAAACGATTGGCCATTTCCCGGCCATACTTCCCATCCAGCGATGAAATTTCAACTCGAGGGAATCGAAAGGCAAGATCCGCTGCAATGCGCGCGAACAATCGTCGCTGAATAATTTCAACGACATATGTTTGTAACGCCCTCAAAGCTGCTGAAAAAGACAGGAAAGCAAAGAGAATCAATGCCAGAATAACAACTGGCTGAAGAAACCTGCCAAAAGCGACCGTACTGACAAGCGTTTCCACTGCCAGCGGAGTTGCCAGTGCGAGCAAGCCCGTAATCATGGCGAAAACGACAATGATTCCAACGTCACTCAACTCCGGTTTTAACAACCCAATGAGTCTATCCAGAGGTTTCGAGGAACGAGTGTTGGAAACTCCCATCGTACTTGCTGTTAATTGAGAACCGTACAACACACAGCGGATCGGACTCGTTACATTTTCACTACCTAATCTCTTTATGAGTTCTCCAGGCCGAACATTACGCCGTATGGGTTTCGCTGAATTCTCTCGAATTTCATACTTACCATTCACCATATTCAAAACAGAAATCAGACGATTTGAAGACGGATCGCAAAGAATAATATTTGAATCGTTGGTGACTAATTCTCGGAGCTGCTTTGCTGAACAATCGACCACACGGCAATTCAACGACAGGCTGCGGCTGACCTCAAGAATCAGTCTCCACCAGGAGCCCATCTCTGAATCGTCATACTGAGCGAGCGCATCATCCACGATATGATTGATCTTTGGACGATCCACCATCAATCCGGAATGAATCATGAGCTGTTCAATATGCCAGCAGATCTCTTCTCGGTCTATTTGACTCAAGCTCTTTCACTCCATTAACTTACAAAAAAATGCGTACTCTCGAAAATGATCTGACCTCACAACAGGACGATTTCTATCGAATGGTACGTAACGTCCTGATGATTGAATAATCGTTAAATCAGCATCTTTCCATAGGAATTTACGATGTATTCAACCGAAGAGACACAAATTCCGTTATTCCTCTGCCTGACATCTCAAAGATATGACTTAAATCCGTAGTCTGCCTGTGAAATCTCGGTATTGATTAGAAATTTTCATAACATCAATTCCGTTCAGATCTGCTCAGCCGGACTGTTTCCAGCTGCTATTCCCCAACAGATTTATAGGACTGAGGTATTTCTGACCAAGTGTGATCCTGCGAATATTGAAAATATTCTCCGTCCTCAATCGCAACCAGATTGAGCCATCCATTGACTATAAGATTGGAAATATTTTCATGTTTCTGGATGACCTTATCGATCATTATTTTCGGGGCAGCAATCACAGAGAGTAAACGCTGCGGATGATGCCTGTAGTCATGACCATCATGCAGAGACTGCCAGGGCAAGCCTGTCATCAGGTCTCCACCATTCCCGGAAAGTAGTCCAAACCGCCCTACGACATTGTGAATCGTTTTGTTCCCACTTCCATAACGTTTCGGATCGACAGTTGAGGCGTAATACTGCATATTGATCCAATGGGCGACGATCATGGGAGCAGTCATGATTGACTCAAGAATTTCGCCACTGGCATCGTGATTGAAGTCGTATTCATGCAGGAATGCTCGTCCCTCAAGATCAATCGTTCTCATCAGGTTTCGCGGTGCAATTACGATAGAGGCATTATCAGCCAATCCCCACTCAGGGCGGACTTCCGACCAGTCATTACTTTTCCTGAGAAGTTGCGATACATTTGAACACGAGAGATCTTTGAATCGTTCCCTGCGAGTTAACTCGCTCGCCTGAGCACAAACCTCCACGATGGATTCGTATTCGGCTTGATGGGACTCGGGAAGCTCGTCCAAGTCCATGAATGTAATGGTATCGGTAGTCGTATTGTGCAGTCCCGCCAGAAATTGGGTCTCAACGGGAATTTCAATTCCGAGTTTTTTCAGTTCGCACCGAATTGGTTCGGAATTTAAAAGTCTGGCGGCAAACCGCGCGTTCGGTTCTCCAGAGTGCCCCCCGCATGCTCCACAATCCAGTCCTGCCTTGAGTGGATTATTCTCTGTTTGACTACCGTGACCACACAACACAACGAATCTGGGAAATGACTCAGTCAGTCCCATTCCGTGTAAGATTTTACTGGCCATTTGTGCTTGATCAGTCAGACCGATTCCCTGACACTCCAGTCCATCAAAACCAGGTGCCAATTGCTTTCTCTGTGCTGAAGAAACACCATCATACCGAGCATTACCGTGAGCTGATTTCCATCCGAATGTTCGTCCGATGAGATACTGGACATAATAGAGTCCTGAAGTCTCGACAAACGAAAAACAGGAAATCGCTGAACTCTGGAGAGTTTTTATTGCGGCTCTCAGACTTCGAATCAACTGCTTACGTTCAACCGCTTCCGGCTCTGCGGATTCGCAGGTATGACAATCAGAATGCGTAGTCAAACTTTCCTTGACCTGAAACGATGGTTGCAGAAGTACGGGCACCTGACTGATTCCCGAAGCTTCCCCCAAAGGTACGAACTCCAGCGGAATTCCAAAGAATCCAGCGAATCCACCTGTTCCAATCTCTGGAGAAAGAGACTCAAGATGTCGTCGGATTCGCTCTGATCGAACATCAATACAAAACACAAATTGTGCCAGTTTCTGTCCCGCTGCTCCCGTCTTCTGTTGATCGCTGCTTTCAGAACTCTCCGCCTGAGGAGAAAGTCGCCCGAGGAGTTCACGTTGATACCCCAATTCTGCTGCTCGAAGAAGTGTGTAACGAAGCTTCACCTCATTGTTGACTTCAAGAGCAGCTGGTTCAATAGAATTGGAGTTCAAATTCAAATGTTCTGGAATCCAGGATGTCCAATTGATCTCGAATGCGAAGAGATCCGACAAGGCAACATCATAAGCCATTCGAATGGCCAGCAAGCCATTCAGATCAGAATTTTCAATTCCTGACCGCTGGCCGGAGTCGACCTGGAATCGAGTCCATGAGCTCCAGCCGGGAATGCTGTTTGCATAGCACAGCAGAACGGGTTCCCACATTTTCTGAGGGACATTCATTCGTTTTAGCAATTCGAGAATAGCCGCCTCTGGAACTTCAGGGAGATGAGAAACGAATTTTCGAAATCCAGTAAGCCCAAGTACCTCAATATTCCGATCAATCGAGGCGGCTGATTTCCAGGCCTGATAAAGCATCAAATTTTTCCATGGACTTTTCCAACTTGCCTGACCGTCGTCGTAATGAGCAGAGCAGTATTTTGAAATTTCTTCGCAGAAGACAGAATTCCATTCGGAACCTGTGCATCGATCCATGGATTCAGCAATCGTATAGATCTGCCGATCGGACTCCTCATGCACTTGAGGAGCTTCCGGATTGACAGAATTCCTGTCGTGCAAAAGTTGGATAATCTCATCAAGTGAATTTTCAGGAGCAGAGTTGAAGATTGATCCCTTAAACTCCTCAATCGCAGTTTGAATATCGCCTGAATGGAACTTTCCCTGCTTGAAAAGATTTTCAAAATAATCAAGCGGCATCAGCAGTTCTGTCTCGGAAAACAATCTCAGGTAATTTCTTGCATTCAAGAAGTTTCGATCGGAAATCTCAGCAAACGGATTGATAGCCACATAATCCTTAAGTGGCCAAACGGCAGGCACGGCTTTCTGAACCTGCCCCAGAACGACGTGCAGATGGTTTCCCTGTGATTTTCTCACAGACACTCCATTGTTATCAGCAACTTTCTCAGACTGCATTCCGAGCGACTTTGGCAGATTAATCGTAGACATGATAGGTCCAGGCTTTCTTGGGTTTTGAATGTGGAAATGAGCGGTGAGCAGTACTGTTATGAAAATTGTTTAAATTGCCGTCGATACCACGCTTCCATGTAGAATCCGTTGGATGCATGAATGTAAAGTCGGTCCAGCAGAGGAGTTGAAGCCCCGGTTCGAGTTACGGCATGGGTCAACAGTAATCCACCGAAACAAAGCCCAATCAGCAGCACAACCAACCAGGAACCAGCCACCTGCACAGGCACAGAACTGGCTTTGACCATTTCTTCAACCAGACAGTATCCGATCGTGTAAGAAGAGATCAGAAAAGCCGTGAAGAGAACACTGATCAGTTTCCCTTTCCAGGTCGTCTTCTGAAAGACTTGTGCGAGCCAGGTTGAAAATGCCAGGAGCATGACAGTTCCCAGTATCGCTCCCCCTGACTTCTCTGTAATATTCACGGAAAAGAGCGAAAAGTTGATTGCGAGTATCGCTACGGTAATCAATACAGAGGCGGTAACCGCCCATCCCGCATGAATCTTATCCCTGGTGTCGTTGACGACTTCAACCATCGCTGCTCTCCGTGCGATGACTCCACCACAGTCGAGAAAGGTATAGGCCTTGTAAAGCGAATGCGCCAGGATGTGCAGCATCGCCAGTGAAAAGGCCCCCAATCCACATTGCAGCATCATGAATCCCATCTGGGCAACTGTTGAATAGGCCAGCATTTTCTTGACGCTTGTCTGTGTGGTCATCACAATCGCAGCAAAACATGCTGTGAATCCACCAACGACTGCCAAAGTCTCAAGGACTCCGGGGCAGTAGACCAGCATTGGACTGACCCGAATGATTAAATAACCACCAGCATTGACCACACCGGCATGCATGAGTGCAGAAACTGGAGTTGGAGTTTCCAGTGTCTGGGGCAACCAGACATGAAAAGGGAATTGAGCCGACTTCGTAACCGCACCCAACATCAACAGCCAGCCGATGATTAAGGAATTGACGCTAGCGGGGACCCCTTCAACGACATTTAGTCGCACAGCGGCAAAGAGCTCAGGAAAATCAAAGGTTCTGTACTCTTGAAAAGTCAGAACGATAGCCATGATTAAGGCAATATCTCCAATACGACTGATGAAGAATTTCGTCCAGGCCGCTCGTGTCGCCGCAGTTCGCTCCGCATAATGTGTCAGGAGCATATGGAGACCTGAACTTGTTAACACCCAAGCCATGAAGAACATCAGAAGATTACCCGCCACAACCATCAGCGAGACAGCAGCTATCGTGAATGCAGTCCATCGGTAATAGCGACTTTCATATTCATCGCCATCGAGATATCGACTGGAATAACAACAGATGATCCAGCCAACAAAACTGACGAGCAGGAGCATCAGGGAACTGTATCCATCGTAATAGAGATTGAGGCCGATTGGACTGCTTTCTCCTACTGAGATGATTTCCAGAAATTGAGGAACTCTTCCTGCAAAAATGAATGCGGTCATTGCGATCAGTGAAATTGCCAGCTGGAGAGCCGCTACCGAAGTCACAAGACGACGAATTCCAATGGTCCCGCGAATGGAATTGGCCACAGGTAACAGGCCAAGCCCCATGAAGAGCAGAATCGGCAAAAGAACAGCGTAAACCATGATAGTCTCCCAGCGGTTAGCGATATTTAATACGCGATTTATAATGCACGACTTTATTGTCGTCAATTAAATATCGTATCTTTTCCGATAATTTCTTAGTTTTAATTGCAGGATGTCAAAAAAAACCAATACGCTTACTCTTTCGTGCTTACTATCTCATGAATTCCATTTCAGATTTATATTGCTAGGATGTTAGCATCGGAAAAAGAGATGGATTAAGCAGTCGCTGATGTGTTTATTAAAACAAGGGTGCTCGTGTGAAGAAATCTGCAAAAGCTACGAAGAAAAAGCCAGTCGTCGTTTCCCATTCAGAGGGAGCGAATAAACAAGTGCTGACAAAATCTCTAAAATCAACTTCTACAAAAGAGAGCTCGCGACCCCTGGAACACGCTCGCTGGACGTTTTTGACAAATCACGCCCACGTATTGATCGTGCTGCATGAAAACTCTCAGATGGTTCTCAGGGAAGTCGCGGTTGCCGTTGGGATTACAGAACGCGCGGTTCAAAGAATTGTTCAAGATCTTGAAGAGGGCGGCTTCATCAAACGGGTCAAGGTGGGACGGAAGAATCAATACACCGTGATCGAAGACAAGTCGTTACGCCATCCCATTGAAGCCCATCGGCAGATTGGAGATCTCCTCAGTTTAATATCTGAGAAGTGAATTCAGTAATGGCCTTTCGCCAGAGCAACTTACTCGTCTTTCGGAAGCAATTGCATCGCGTCGACAATGATAAAGCCTGCCGTTTGACTGTTGCGGATGGTAATCATTGTTTCAACTCCGCTTTCCAGTTGTACGTTGCCAATGAATTTGAAATGCTGGCCTGAAGGCAGAGGCTTGGTTTGATCTACAGTGAATTCTTTTTCGTGGGAGCCACTGATTACGATCACAGGCACGTTTGTGGCGCGGGTCTCGTGAGCCGAATAGCTCATCAACAATTGATATTCACCTGACTTCGGTACATTGATTCGGAAGGTAGCCGATGTGCTACCGTCGCCTTTCGTTTTGATGCCCGGCTTGCCACTAAAGAGATAACCATTGCCGATGTGCGGTTTAAAATTTGTCGAGTGAGACCATTCCCCCGTCAGCATGGCGTTCGCATCATCCAGCACGATTCCCGGCAAAGTCTTCAAGGAGATGGATCCTGTTGTCGATGGGTATTCGGAGACGTCAGGCAGTTCGAGAACCTGGCCTTGTGCTAACAGTCGTTTGCGAAGCTGTAGATACGGCAGTTCCTGAACAGTCGCATCACTTTGAGCTGCTAATGCAGCAGCGATACCGGCGCTTTGGCCGATGATCATCCAGGTCCCTTCAATCCGCAACGACGAGATCCCCACATGGCTGCACGACAATGCGACGGGCACAAGCAGGTTGTCGCATTGCTCGGGCCTGGGCAGGATCGAACGGTACGGTACGTGGTACGCATAGCCCTGTTTGGGATTCTTTCGCCTCACAGGGTAAATCGTCCCCTCATTGATCACCCCTCCACCTTCGAACGCGATACGCTGGCAGTCGTGCGAGTCGATCGGAAACGAGGAGATCGCAATCGGATCGTCCTTCTCCGGTTCTTCCAGGATGTCTTTCTGGCTGATGACGTACATCCCCTTCATTCGCCGTGACTCGCGGACGTAGAGTGCTGGCGAGAAGTGGTCGTAGCTCGCGAACTCGTCTTTGCACAAGCCGAGAGTGGAGTATCTGTTTCGAATGCTCACGGGCACAGCCGGGTCGGTCGTCAGAAAGTGATAGAATTCCAGAGTGTACTGCTTGTGAGCTTCCCAGATCTTCTTTCGCCCCGCTTCGTCAGCTGAGTGCCATTCCTTGCCTCCCCCAACCAGCCCCAACGAGAACTGCCCGCCAATGGAGTTGTTGCCATCGAGCTTGTCCCCGGGTAGCGGGTAGAGATCGAACCCAACTCGTACGCCGGCCTTCAACGCTCGGCGAACGATTTCGAACCGGGCCGGGTCGTAGTTGGATGGAGCGGGCATCGGTATGCGGTTATCTGGGTCCTCGGTCATACAGAGCCGGAAACTGTAGGTCATCACGTTGCTGTCCCCTCCCTCCTCTGCACCGGCATCATCGGTCGTGACCAGCGGCAGCAGGTTGCCCTGTTCGTCGAAGCCGTTGATGTTCATCTTTTGTTTGGGATACTGCTTGCCGGCCAGCGACTCGCCATATTCCGCGCGTTCCTCGCGGCCTATCGTCCAGTTCACCCCCGCGGCCGCCATCAGATCGCCCTCATATGAGCCGTCAACATAAACCCGGGCTGTAAATGTACCGTTCTTCGTGATCAGAGAGGTAATCCGAGGACCATCTTTCGTCACTGACTTCAAATAGCGTTCGGTCAGTACGCGGACTCCAGCCTCATCGAGCATCTGCATCGTCACACGCATCGCGACGTTTGGCTCAAAGGTCCACAGTGACTGATCCTTCACGCCAGGAAAGTAAGGAGCATTGAGTCCACGATCCGTGTAATCCTTGACGACACGCATATGCCACTCTTCGAACAACCCTCTCACCGCACTGCGAACCATTTGGTTGGAGTCGCAGTGGCTCAGCCCGCCCGTGTTCATACCACCGACATGGTCTGTCGGTTCCAGAAGGATAACAGTAGCCCCCTCGCGAGCTGCAGCGATCGCAGCGCAAAAGCCAGCCGGGGTGGAGCCGTAGACAATCACATCAGCTTCGTTCCCGGCCATGCCTTTCTGACTGAAGGTCGTCATCAAAGTAATCGTAAGTAAGAAGCATCGAATCAAAGGTGTCATAAGTAATTTCATAATTTTAAGTTCTACGAGTGCGTCTTCCACACTAATAATGTGGGTTGATGTTCTTATTAAGCACGACAACGGAGTGCGTTACAGTTATTTGATGCCCAAATCTAAGTCCTGAAACGGCACTAGACCATTTTCAAATGGATTCTGCAGTCACGTGAGCATCAAAGGACTGTAAATGTGGTATTAGCTCCTGCCATATGCTGCGGTTCATTTTTGAATACGCTCTGAGATCTCGATATCCCTGGCGAACGATCTGGTAAGTGTGGAGACTGACTGAAAACGTTAAATCACGTCGAACGCAGACCGCCGCTCACATCAGCACTTACGTTCAGCCGCGTGTAAATTTCTATTTTCAATGTATCGCCAAACGTTTTGTAATCGCCTCGCGTTGTCAGTAAGTATAATTACATTTTGTTCCGCCAAAAAGTTTATCACCAATCCCGACTGCCCCAAACAAATAATATTTGCTGCACCCCTCAAGAAGCAGACCCAACGACATTTTATACCCCAGATCTGCAAATGAGATTCTTGACCACAAATGACGACACACAGATTTACGACAAGGACTGGGGAGTGGACAGCCGGGGGCTTCAGTTGCGAATGAAGAGCGATTCTTATCGAGTTTTATACCGCTGGAGAAACGGCCCTGCAGATCAGATTGTGATCTCAAGGTTTGGTGGGGAAATATGAAGTTCCCGAATTTTCAATTCCTGGAGTTCACGTATGACTTCCTCATGATATGTAGCCTTGACATGGATCGCATAAACAGGAATGTTGAAATGATTGAGTTTGGCAAGTTCACTCTGAAATCGCTGCGGAGTCAGATGACCAGCTTTATCTGCCAGCCACTGCATTCGATTTGGAAAGCTGCATTCCAGAAAGAGGGCACTTAAATTTTGGACTTCATTTAACAGCTTCCAGACTTGTACCGTAGGCAAAGTATCAGAAATAATTGCCAAAGTCGTAGTCGCCTCCTGAATAATAAAGCCCATGGTTGGAACAACATGATTGAGCAGAACCGGTGTGATTGACAAATTTTCAATTTTAATCGGTTCCTGACTACTCAACTTCTGTTGACGAAGAAACGGAGTTTCTTCTTCTGAGAGTCGAAATAAATCTGGCCAAACGCGATCATTAAAAAAGTCAGTGTGAAGCGAGGCCAGTGTTTCTGAAGTGCCATAAACTGTCGGGCAATCGTCACTGGGTTTATAGACGTTATCCAGAAACAGCGGCAATGTGGCGACATGGTCTAGATGGGAATGGGAAAGGAATACATGCTCGATGTCCTGTTGAGTTCGTAACGGTGTGATTAGCCCGAGTGTCCCAGCATCAATTGCGATCTCATCGTTGATGAGAATGGTTTGGGCAAACTGAATGCATTCGTCTGGCCCAAGGCTGCTATTTATAATACGAACTTTCACAGACATACTTCTCCCAGAAATTTTATTTGGACGGCAGGGGGATGATTCCATCCCAGTTCTCCGGAGCAACGCGATCGTGAGAATCGAGGAACGACAACAAGAACCCAGAGGGCTTATCCTGCTCAGCGTGAGGCCGAATCAAACCAGCCGCTTCCTCAAACAGACCATGCTCAATGGCTTTGAGCGCTCGGTCGTAATTCAAATAGACTTCTCGGTTTGACTCCGGCATGCTACCGGAAGGTTGTAACGAGTAGACAGTCAGAGGCTGATGCATCCCCTTGGGGTAGAATCGTCCAAGCTTGCGAAATTTTGCGTCCATTGCTGCGAAGCGATCGCCAATAGTTTGAACAGCCGCTTCGTCAACGCAGATCTGCGTTCCAAATAATTTGGTCATCCCCTCCAGTCGTGCCCCCTGGTTAACGATCGGTCCAAAAACACCAATCTTTGACTGCGATGAAGTTCCAACCTGTCCGGCAAGTGCCTTGCCAAAAGAGACACCAAAGCCAACAGAAAAACCTCTCAGAAGACTGTCTGGCTCGCGATTGGCTTCATCGAATGCGTGTCCAATAAGCATCGCAGCCAGGAGGGCAGGAGCAGCTCCTTCGTTACCAGCGACAGGCCATCCCCAGAAACCAAGTGCGGCATCTCCCTGAAAATCAGCAATTGTGCCGTCGAAATCAAGAATGCCATTTGCCATCACTTCCAAAGCTTCACTGACACTTTCGAGTAACTTCGGAAGGTCCTCTCTTAATTCTTCAGCTTTGCGGGAGAATCCTCGGATATCACAAAAAAGAACCGCAATATCGCACTCAGCTGGTTGAATTGACTGACGGCTTGAGAGGCTTTGAATGACATTCGGTGAAAAGAATGAACTGAGGCGAGTTCTATGTTCCTGTAAGGTTCGGACTTGACGAATCGAACCGATAAATTGAGCAACTAATTCGGTAAACCGCAAATCTCCAGCCAGATCTTCTTCCGTCACAAGCAGAGATTCTTTTCTCGTGCCTGCTCCTGAGACATACAGGCACCAGCCGTCACTCGATTCTCCAATCACTGGTGAGCAGAATGCCCAGGAGAGCCCTCCCGTCATCGTGAACTGGCTTTCGGATTCTTCGCCCCAGACATGGATAACACTACCTCTCTGCGAAAGTGCTCGCAGCATCAATCGATGGCTGGGGAGAAATCGAAAATTCAGATCTTCCCGAGTTCCCACTCGAGTCATAATTGGCTTAGGCAGGACTTGAGGATTGCTGGCCGGATGAACGGTCTCGGCATCGAGATTTGAGTAAATTTGATTCGAATCGAACACGACGACAGCCACTGCATGAGCCTGTGGAATAGCCTCCAGTAATAAATCGACAAGTCGCTCTGCGAGCCTGATATCATTCTCGGATTCGCGAATTATCTCAGGAAGTTTTGCCAGGATTTCAATCTGTTGCTCGCTATTGGCAAATTTAATCCGATGCAATTCTTCAGCAAGATAGACGTGTTCATCGCGACCAACCTGATTGTCTTCCTCATGAATAGTGTCAATTGTTCCCAATGAATCGGCGAGGATCTGAAAATGGAATTCCGTACTACCAATTTTAAAGATGTCACCCTCGTCAATCCTGCATTTTCGAAACCTCTTTCCCTGGTATTGAATTGGATTTCGAGCGGCTGGAAAGGAGTCAATATGGAGTTGATTATCGACCAACTGAACGCTGGCATGCTCACGGGAGATGGCCCGATCCCATGTTACTGAAATTTCAAGTTGTGCGTCCCGGCCCAGTCGTATTTTTTGAACTGGTAACAACTGAAAGACAGCTTTGTTTTCATGATGATCCGAAGCTTGCAGGACATAATTCATGGGATTTAAATTCGTATTACTATCGAGTTGATACCGAATGAGATGAAAATGACTTCAATCAATCATCACAACTCTCCGCAGCAGGAAACCTTCTATTGACTGAGAGTTCGGACTTCATCAGTCAGCTTACGTACGCGAACAGAAAGTCTACGTGCAATATTTTCAAGAATTGTGAATTTGATGGATGGGTAGGTCTGCGTAAGTTTTTCGTAAGCCTCCAGAGGAAACTGATAACAGACGACCTTCCCATTTGCGATCACGCTGGCTGATCGATTACTGCGTTCAATGATGGCCATCTCTCCGAAAGCCATGCCCGGCGAACATGTTGTCAATCGTCGTTTCTGACCGTTGGGAAGGTCAATATAAATTGAAACCTGACCGACAGCCAGCAAGTAGATCGCCTCTGCAGGTTGGCCCTGCTTAATGATGGCATCACCATCCTCATAATAACGCTTATTGAGAAGGCGAAGTAAAGTATTCACCTCTTCACTGTGAAGCCCTCGAAGTAAATCAAAATCAGGAAGTTCCGTTAATTCGTAATTCGTTCTTGGCTGTATTTGATTTTGCAGCAGGAGATCTTCACAGAACTCGATAGCGTCATCAGTATCCGTTTTCACTCGAAAGAAGGACGACAATCCAAACGATTCGATGACAGCAACAAGTTCAGGATGGTCAATCACATGCGTGCAAATTACGTCTTTAATCTGATCAAAATTGCATTCAAAGAATTTGAAGAAAAAGTCTAAAGCTGGTCGATCGGAGCCCAGTATGCGTTTGAAATCAATAATTAAATACTCGGACGTGTCCGGCAACGCCATAATGTCTCTGATAACGATCTCTATGGAGGCGAGTGTTAAGTCGCCTTGAAGCTCATAAATTGTAATTCGTTTTCCTAGTTCAGACATTAACTTCATCTCTGATTCTGGTCGAACTCGTTTTGAACCGACTTTATCCGCTGAATAGCGCGAGCGAATGACGGACTTCGTCGAACGATTTACATTAAACAAATGCAAATCAAAGTGTTCCGAAAGTTCAGAAAACACTTGTATTCCTCGCACACTGTTGCCGCGTTCATCCAGCAATGGAGAAAAGACAGCAATCCCAAGATGCCCTGGCAGAACTCCGATAATGCCTCCTCCGACTCCACTTTTCGAGGGCATTCCAACTCGAAATATCCATTCTCCGGAATAATCATACATGCCACAGGTTGACATCACACTGAGAACACGTGTAACGCACCATTCATCGATGACGGTTTTGCCAGTAATCGGAGAAACGCCTCCATTAGCCAAAGTCGCAGCCATCACAGCCAGGTCGCGACAGTTGACTAATATGGAGCATTGCCGAAAGTAGAGATCCAGGACTTCTTCAGGAGCTGAGTCGAGCTTCTTGACATTTCGCAACATGTATCCAATCGCTCGGTTACGATCCCCCGTTTCCGATTCCGACTGATAAACACTTTCATCAATCGATACGGGACGGCCCACATAATCCGAAAACGTCTGGAGTAATCTGGAATATTTTTGTTCAAAATTGTCACCAAGAATCAATCCTGTCGATGCAATGGCGCCGGCATTGATCATGGGGTTGAACGGTCGACCAGAATCCTTCTGCAAACTAATTGAATTGAAAGCATCGCCGGAGGGTTCAACACCGATACGATCATTCACGTATGCAAGCCCGTTGTCCTGCAGCGCCATCCCGTAAACAAACGGCTTAGAGACCGACTGAATCGTAAAGTCTTGAGCGGTGTCGCCGACCTGATATATTTGGCCATCGATTGTCGCAATGCTTATCCCAAACCAGTTCGGATCAGCACGACTCAACTCCGGGATATAATCGGCTAAAGCACCATCCCGACTATCTGCATATTTCGCATGGACCTCCTGTAAATATGCCAGTAGTGGATGAATTCTCGCTCTGATATTACCTTCTTTGCAATCATTGGAATTTGTCATCAACAGCCTCAAGTTGAGTATCACAGCAGAGTCGAGCGCAGCAGGGATTTTGAATGAACATACCAGAAGGAATCACCCATTAGCAAGTCGATGACATCGACATTATACGTCATCAACAACGCGAAAAAGGTGCACTTCGGCGCATCTTTCAATGTCTCCAAATTTGAAGGGAATTGTTAATGCTCGTGCATGAACACTCATAGAAAGCTCCGTGTAAACACACTCTTCTGCTTCGCCCCTCGTTATATGTCGTCTCATTCTGAAGTCCACGCCCTATTTCACACTGCAGGGCAAGCCAACGGTGACACACGTCAAACGACATTGAACGGTAGACAGAGCACTCCTGCTTTTTGAATGTTATCGCTGAAAACTAAAACAAAGAGTGCAACTTCAAAAAGCGTCAGCGAGGCGGAAACAATAGGGATTACTCACCTCGTTGACCATGGTCGACATAGAGAATATGCAACTCATCCTACAATGCCACACTGGCCCCTTGCTGACGTTTCGGCTCAATATTCAATGGAGTTTTACAAATTTGCGACAAGCAGCAGAATAACATTTCGCTTTTCGCAGTCCGTTATTGGACAAAACATTCAATTAGTTTTTCATCGGGAGTTCACAGTTCAATGACCAGTCGTTGAAACTTGCGTTTTCTTTGACTTTCGTGCCGACGTTTAATTCCTCACCCGTTTTCAGTTGAGCCAGTCTGTTGAAAATCAATTCGCGATATCGGTTCTGGCTGATTAAAATGTAGCGAGTCGGCTTCTCTACTGTCGGAGCATACTCCATATCCAATTCCCAGCGTCCACGACTCCATAAGAGAGGAAACTTAACAGGGATTTGTTCTTCTCCACGGACGAGTTCCCCGTTGAAATCTGGTGGCACATATTCAAACGGCAGCCCCGTCCATGGGTCTATTGGCAATTCGGCCAATTCCGTCGGCAAGAGTTCCTGCAATGACTTTGGATAAACCCCAGTTCGTTTTTGAAATGCCATCAAAGCCAGTACTGTCTGTGTGAATCGATATTCTTGATGGGTTTCAATGAATGCGAGAAATGATTGATGCTGATAAGAGATCCACAAATTCGGGTCGATAAAATAAAAACGTTGCAATCCATTCTCGACATATATTTTCTTCCAGGAATCTCCAACAACAGCATCGTTGAGAACTAAAGCATCCAATCTCCTTGCTTCACTCCATACGTCATTACTGGTGTTAATCAATGTTCGCCGGAAATGTTCCTGCTCTGAAGGTAACATCAGCGGCATGACCAGCATTGCTTCGCCAAGCAAATTATCCTGATGAGTCGAGTTGAGTTGTTCCGGAGTTGGAAACAGCGCTGTTTTCAGCTTTTCGAGTGCAATCGAGTTAATATTCTGTAAACCCTGATATGTGCCTGCATATTTATTTTCAACGATATCCGACAGCTTTGGGAGATTACTTTCGCGGACTTTGCATTCGATTGCTAATTCCTTTAACGATTCCGAGTTTTCCTCAGCATATAGATGATAAATGAGACCAGTCGATTTTTTATCAGTGCTGCGACTGTTGTAGAAAAGTCGTGCCATGTTTTCGTTACTCATGAAACTTCGATATTCATAAAGAGTTTTTGCATAGAGGGCATCATAATCCCACAGATATCTCAATTCCTTCTGTGCAGAATGATTCCCTATGAGTTCCTCAGGCAGATATCTCGACGCCCATAAGATACGACTTTTAAGATGGTGATAATCCAGCGTATTTACGGTACGTTTATTTTCAATCACTTGAGTTTCGATCAGCAATGGTTTACCAGCATCGACCTGTTGCTCTAACAATTGCATAATCTGATGAGCAATTGGTGCTCGAAGTGCCCAATGCTTTTCACGGAGAGCCATTAGTTTTGACTCACCTGTAGGATCTTCCGAGGTCGGGGTCCTCGGCTCTTCCCTCCACTTTCTCTCGACTTCTGAATGTTCAGACTCAAGTTCTACGAATTCCTGACACAGGGAACGATATCTCTGTGTAAACTCCGCATCTGTTTCCTGCTCCGACAATTTCAGATGCGCTAGACCGAATAAGCTTCGATTCAATGGAACGCTGTAGGCTCGATAGCTACAAAACCCGATAAAGCCGATTAATACGGCCAATGGCAAGGCAAGCAACATACTCCAGCGAAAGCGGAAGCGTTCATTGCGATCAGCCAATAGATCTGCTGTTTTCATCCAACTGAGATATCCGTAGGCGATGATGACCGGAGTGAAAACAATCCACAAAGAGACCTCCGCATAATTGACTCCCTGACCGATCATCATGATCCAGAAAAAGTTGATGCCCAGCGTACATAAAATCGCCAATACAATTTGCGACACCATGAGCATCATTTTCTGAGTCGCAAAAAAGACCACCAGAGCAATTACCCAGGGGCTGTTCAGATTAATTTCGCTGATCGGAATGCTTGCTTGCGATAAGCGCACCCAAAAACTGCTTGTATCACGTGTCGATCCTGCCCAGCCTCCTTGACCCGCGAATTGGATCATTTGAACCGTAAATAAAATCGAGAATAGTACGAGCAGCCAGATTGCATTTTTACTTAACCAGAAATCAAAACCTGTCGCTCCTCTTTGATACCAGAATCGCGGTCGAGATCGATTCTGCTCGCTGTAAAAGCACAACACACCCAACAGAAATGGAATCAGCACCCACGAGAAGGAAGGAATTTGCATGTCTCCCCACCACGTAAACAGGATTTCCATCACGACGGCAAACAGCATCAGCAGCATCCAAGACCATCCACTTTGACGCACCTCACACCAGAGCACCCGACTGGCAAACCGCCACTTTGGGGAGAGCCGATGTCCATAGGCAACCACATTCCACTGGAGTGATGGCCATTCCCAACCTGACAAACCTACCAGTTGACGACCTGTCAACCAGCGTTGAATTACCAGCGCATCCAATCCGGCAAGAATTACAATCAGCACACCGTATTTCCAATGCCAGCGAAAATACAAATCGGCTACATCTTGCATCAGCGTCGAATCTGAGAGGGTGATCGTGAGAATTATTAATGCAATAACTGCACCGACGAGAGCTGTGAGTAGTCGGTTCGTCAGGCAGGAAAACAAAATCCCCAACTCAAGAGCGGTAATCACAGATAACGACGGACCCCAGAAAAAATCCATGGACTCCGATGAAAGATATGCATTGGTGACTCGAGGATCACCCATCAACCTGAGGGATACTATGACCAGCCAATTTATCATAAAAAGGCAGCCGACCAATACCAATAAGCCGCACATTGCCACAATCACTTTGCTCGCCCAGATCTGCCAGGGCGGAATATCAAGACGGCGGAGCAAATTCTCTGCCCCGAATTCCCGCTCACCTGCGAACATCAGCACGCCCATCAGCAGGGCTGCTGCAATTACAGTCGCGATGTGAAATGCCAGTAACCCTACTCGCGTAGAGCTGTTAATACTACCGGTGAGAATGTAGAACGATCCGAACAAACTCAACACCAGCATCAAGCCGATGAACGGTCCAACAATTCGGTACTCTTTCCAAATCATCTGCCGTAGACCATTCATGACGATCTCCTTAAATATTCTGAAACTGCTAAGACATCTTCTGAAATGACGTAATCGAATTCCTCATGGTGTGCGTTATTTCGCCAGTGAACTCGCAGTGGCTTCCTCTGGCTTTGCTGACACAGCCTGTTCGTCTGATTTTTCTCGTGATGACATCAACAGCCGTAGTAAGACATCTTCAAGAGAAGGAGTACGGATTTCGTAAATCAATCCTGAAATCTGATTGAAGTAGTTCCTTAGTTCATTCTCATTTGTATTAAGAAACAGCCACTGCTGTTGACTCCCACTCGTCTCCTGAGAGATCACCTCGCCCGGTAAGTCCTGCTTATCGAGTGCAGTAATATCGCCCGTCAACACGACTTCGCAACAACTCTGCTTCAATTCTTCGAGACGCGCCTGCATGACGAGCTTGCCTTTGATCATAATCACAACCGCATCGGCTACCCGCTCCACTTCCGCGACTTGATGACTGGCCAGCAGCACTGTCCGCCCTTCCGCAGCCACACGAACCATACTTTCGAGAAATTCACGCCGAACAAGGGGATCAAGCCCCGAGGTCGGCTCATCCAGAATGAGCAGCCCCGGCTCATGCGCCAAAGACAACGCCAGTGACACTTTCGCTTTCATTCCCCGCGACAACTGTTTGATTTTCTTATCGAGCGGCACGCGATATTCGCTCATCAAATCACAAAATCGCTCGTAATAGCCGGAGGGGTAAAATCCCGAAGCAAACCAGCCCGTTTCTCCAACGGTCATCCAGTCATATAGACAGGGTTCATCGGGCACATAGCCAACTTGTTGACGGATTTCCTGGCTATGAACAGCCGAATCGAGACCTAATACGTGAGCAGACCCGTCATCGGCTTTCAACTTCCCGAGCAGGATATTGATCGCCGTCGTTTTGCCGGCGCCATTTTCTCCCAGAATCGCGATCACCTCGCCAGAGTTCCCAGAAAACGAAACACCATCGAGAGCAGTTTGCCGTCGAAAACGTTTGGTCACGTTCTGCAATTCAAATGCGGCTTGACTCATTTTCTCAGTCCTCTTTAAAGTCTTTATTTGTAGTCACAAGGTCAGTTATTTCCACAATCGACGAATTTCCCTGTCCATCCAGGTTCGCACTTCCGATTCACTCAATTCACTCGCCTGAGCTTCTGCTAAAACACTTGTCAGATTTTCCTGAGCCAGTCGTTTCCGTTCTTTCACGCAAATCGTCTTGGCTTCTTTCGTAATTTCCATCCCCGTGCCGCGCACCGATATGACAATTCCTTCCCGTTGCAGTTCCCGATAAGAGCGGGCAATCGTATTTGCGTTGACTGCCAGTGTCCCGGCCAACTCACGAACTGAAGGAAGTAAATCTCCAGGTTTGAATGAACCTTGTGCGATTGCGTATTTGACCTGCCGACAAATCTGCTCAAAGATCGGCACTCCGCTACCAGATTCAATTTGAAAAAACATTATCTCTACCTGGAGTCGTTAAGTGACTGTATCTAACCAGCACACCTTGTGTACTATTACATTAGTACAATAATACTCCGAGACAGCATTCGTCAAGCATAACATCTCTAAACTAGTAGAATTAAATAAGTCAGAAGCGATTTATCTGAACTCCAATCGCTGAAGTGATCATCAAATCAACAGAATTAGAACGGTGACATGGGCTACAGAATGAAGTCTCGGAGTTCTTATGAATAACTGAAGCAGTCCGGCTCAAGTGCTCTGGTGAATTTTCTATTTCGGATAAACTTTCAGTGAGAGCCATCGAATCGAACACGTGAAGCATCGTCTGGAAATTGAGCGAAATGGACAGAATCTGTCCACCCCCATGGCAAAGCACTTTACTTCTTAAGTCTTCAAGAGTGCTGAAATGCAAAATCCGCCAGCAAAACGGCAATTCTATGGACTGGCATAAGACGTGCATTGAAAGTTGATTCGAGTCAAATTCCGAATCAAATCAACTTTTGGATTGCCATGAATTACATATCGAAATCAGCAAATAAAAATGATTTATTGCACAGCTTATTGAAGGGATTGCCGACAATCCTGGTTTTAGCTGTAATGGGTGCAGCATGGATGATCATGCATCACATTAATTCATCGGGTGGATCTTCAGAGGAATCGGTGGAGACAACTGGCGAATCGGAAGAGTCTGATACAATCACCCTGCCAGAAGGAAAGTTCAAGACTGGGAAGTTTGAAAGTGTGCCTGCCGAGCAAAGGTCGGTGCAGCATGTCCACACAGTGCCCGGGAGATTGCGATACGATCAGACAAAGCATGTCGATGTCAAAGCTCCCATGGATGGAATTCTAACTGAGGTTCTGGTGACTCCAGGGGATTTCGTGAATACTGGCGACCTGATTGCGGTGATCCGCAGTCCGGAAATCGGACAGGCACGTGCTGAAATTCTCAAGCGACAGCAACAACGCGAAATTGCTCTCAAAGTCCTGGAGCGGGAAGAACTCCTGGATAGCAACTTGAAGCAACTTTCTGCCATGCTTGAAGAAGGAAAATCTGTCAAGGAGATCGAAGCGGCTTCTGCAAATCTGGCCTTGGGGAGTTACCGTCAGGAGATTCTGTCGGCTTATTCAAATTTGGTGCTGGCCAAAGAACTGACAGAAAAAATTCGCCCGCTAGTCGAGTCAGGTTCTGTTCCGGGTCGGACTCTTAAAGAACGCGAGAATGAGCGACAACTGGCAGAAACGTCGTTTCTGACCGCTCGCGATCTTGCGAAATTCTCGGTCACTCAGGCGAAGATGAAAGCAGAAGCGGATGTTTCAGAAGCTGATCGTCAGCTTAATCTGGCGTGGCAATCTCTGGAAACATTGCTCGGTTACAAAGAAAATAAAGAGACTGCGAATCTGTCTGATGAAGAGTCGTTGTCCCGTCTGGAAGTTCGTGCCCCGTTTGCTGGAAACGTGGAATCGCGAGATTTTGCAAATAATGAACGCGTCGTCCGTGGAGCGTCACTGGTTGTACTCGCCAATACCGAGACTCTGTATGTCGAAGCCAGTATCCGTGAGAGTGATTGGTCGGCAATGGAACTCAAGCAGGGGACAATTGTCAAAGTCCTGGTCCCCGCACTGGATGATCGCACATTCGAGGCCAAAGTACATTATGTGGGACGGGAAGTTCAGGCCGAGACGAACTCCGTGCCCCTGGTTGCGACGATTGAAAATCAGG
This sequence comes from Rubinisphaera italica, assembly GCF_007859715.1. Classification (NCBI taxonomy): domain Bacteria; kingdom Pseudomonadati; phylum Planctomycetota; class Planctomycetia; order Planctomycetales; family Planctomycetaceae; genus Rubinisphaera; species Rubinisphaera italica. The sequence goes on along the minus strand of NZ_SJPG01000001.1, from coordinate 1,524,652 downwards.
AGGGTTTGCTGCGTCCCGGAATGTATGTTCGTGTGACGATTCCGATAGGAACTCCACACGAAGCACTCTCCGTAAAGCCGGAATCAATTATTCAACATGAAAATCAGCAGTTTGTTTTTGTCGACATGCAGGGGGGAAAATTCAAACGATATGATATTTCTACCGGGCAAACCTCTGAAGATTGGGTTGAAGTGACCGATGGGCTCTCTACAGGTCAGATGATCGTCACTGACGGGGCATTTCTGCTGAAGTCGGAGTTTCTGTTACGCGGCGAAGGCGAATAAGTCATTCTCATCCATTGCTTCATTATCTCTCCCTCCGACATTCCAGCTAAGAACTCTATCTCCAACAGAGTTCGACTTTTCAGACTGACTTTCCATCATGCTCACGAAAATTATTGAACTCTCACTGGTCAATCGCGGTCTAGTCATCATCCTTACAATGTTGATGGCACTGGGAGGGCTGTATTCTGCCTTGCATCTTCCAATTGATGCCGTGCCCGATATGACCAACGTGCAGGTGCAGGTTGTGACCGATGCCGGTTCGCTCTCGCCTGTTGAAGTCGAGCGCTACGTGACCTATCCCGTCGAAAATACGATGGGAGGATTACCCGATGTGGAAGAACTGCGATCAGTCTCTAAGTTTGGGATTTCGGTGGTCACAATCGTTTTCAAAGAAGGCACGGAAATTTATCGGGCACGTCAGCTCGTCACTGAACGTCTTGCCGATGCTGCGAGCAGTATTCCTGCCGGTTATGGTTCGCCCACTGTGGGACCACTCACGACTGCTTTAGGGGAAATTCTGCAGTTTGAAGTTCGCAGCGACCGACATACGCCGATGGAATTACGCACCATGCTCGAATGGGACATTGCTTCCCGCCTGCGGCAAGTGAATGGTGTTACCGAAATTAATACCCATGGCGGCTACTATAAAACATTTGAAGTCCAGCCCGATCCCGATCGAATGACCAGCTACGGCATTTCGATGGATCTGCTCTTTCAGCGACTGCAGTCGAATAATAATACCTCTGGTGGTGGGTACGTTATTCATCACGACGAACAACGTTTCATTCGCGGCGTGTCTCTCCTAGAAGATGAAGCCGATATTGAATCGGTTGTGATTCGTCGCGAACCTGATGGAACCCCAATTCTGCTGAGAGATATTGCCAAAGTCAGTATCGAACCGATGACTCGCCAGGGAGCTGTCACCCGTGATGGTCGAGGCGAAGCGGTCACAGGACTTGTGATGATGCTCATCGGTGAGAACTCTCGCGAAGTTGTGATCGCGGCAAAGGAACGTCTGAAAGAAATCGAAGAGACTTTGCCTGAAGGAGTTCGACTCGAGGTGACTTATGACCGAGCCGCCCTGATTGGCCGCACATTGAAAACAGTCCTCACCAATCTGACCGAAGGGGGCATGCTGGTGATCGTGGTACTCCTGCTGATGCTGGGCAACTTGCGTGCGGGCATCATTGTTGCAATGGCCATTCCGTTGTCGATGTTATTTGCAACCAACGTCATGGCCTTCACAGGAGTGACCGCCAGTTTGATGAGCCTGGGGGCGATTGACTTTGGTTTGATTGTCGACAGCAGTGTCATCATGGTAGAGAACTGTATTCGGAAACTCTCTCACGATAATGGCGATACGAAACATGAAGATATCATTCTGGACGCAGCTGTCGAAGTTCGAAAACCGACCATGTTCGGGGAATTGATCATTGCCGTGGTCTTTTTGCCGATCCTGCTCCTGGAAGGAACCGAAGGTAAACTCTTTCGTCCGATGGCCTTAACGGTTCTGTTTGCCTTAGGTGGCTCATTAATTCTCTCACTCACTTTCATGCCAGCAATGGCATCCATCTTCCTGCCGAAGAAGATGAAGGAAGACGAAATCTTCCTGGTACGAATCGTCAAATTCTTTTACGAACCACTCGTCAGTCGCGCGATTCTGCATCCGCTGGTGACGATCATTATTGCTCTTTCTGTATTTTCGATCAGCATTCCGATGGCTCGCAATCTGGGAGCCGAGTTCATGCCCCGGCTCGAAGAAGGAGACTTATTGATCGAAGCCCAGCGACTCCCCAGTGCAACGCTGGAAGGTTCTATTGAGATGTCGACACAGATCGAAAAAATTCTCATGAAGTATCCCGAAGTGAAAACGGTCTTCAGTAAAACAGGGCGTCCGGAAATCGCCAACGATGTGATGGGAGTTCATCAAACAGACGTTTGGGTATTGCTTAAACCGGTTCACGATTGGCCATCGCATAAGACTCGCGACGAGTTGATTGAACAGATGTCTGAAGAACTCAATGCCAATGTTCCTGGAGTGGCCTTTGGCTTTACCCAGCCGATTGAAATGCGTGTCGATGAACTGGTCGCCGGTGTGAAAGCCGATGTTGCGGTTCTGTTATACGGCGATGATATGGAAATCCTCGGGCAGAAGGGTAAAGAAATTGAAGCTGTTCTGCGGGCGATTCCCGGAGCCGTCGATGTGAAGGCCGATTATCAGTCGAACCTTTCGACGTTAACAATCAAGACCAGACCTGAAGCACTGGCTCAATACGGAATCGATGCCCAGACAGTTTTAGATGTTGTGTCCTCGCTGGGAGGACATCAAGTCGGGCAGATTTTTGAGGGCCGGGCTCGTTACCCAATTATTGTTCGCATTCCTGAACAATGGCGTGAGAAGATCAACCTGCTGGAACAGATTCCCGTGGCTGATGACAATGGAAAATCGGTGCCGTTAAAGGAACTGGCTGATATCGCGCTCGAAGAAACTCCACCAACAATTGAACACGAAGGAAATCGCAGGCGAACATTCATTTCAGCGAATGTCCGCGGTCGGGATGTCGCGTCGTTTGTGAATGAAGCTCAGACAGCGGTGGCAGAAAAAGTCGAATTTGCTCCCGGTTATGAAGTTCGCTGGGGGGGAGACTTCGAGAATCTGCAGTCGGCTAGCCGACGACTGGTCATTATCACGCCGATTGTTCTGATCATCATCATGTTGCTGTTGCACACAAGTCTCGGATCCATGCGACTGGCGATGTTGATCTTTCTCGCGGTTCCGATGGCTGCTTCCGGTGGAATTATCGCACTCTATCTGCGAGGAATGCCGTTCAGTATTTCTGCGGGAGTTGGTTTTATCGCTTTGTTTGGAGTAGCGGTGCTCAACGGTCTGGTCTGGGTTAGTGCGGCAGAACACTCCCGCAAGATAGGCATGCCACTCGATCAGGTCAGCCACGACACGGCTCTGGTCCGTCTCCGTCCAATTTTAATGACTGCGTTAGTGGCCAGTCTGGGATTTTTGCCAATGGCAATGTCGACAAGTGATGGGGCAGAAATGCAGCGACCTCTCGCCACAGTTGTTATTGGTGGTCTGATCACCTCGACACTGTTGACATCGCTCGTTGTTCCAACGATTTATCCGTGGTTCGCCCGAGGCTTACACGATATCAAACTGACTCATCACTACGATCCCGAGACGGCACTTGACTAATTGGCACCGGGTGCATCGTTAGTTGGGTAAGCACGCCCCAGAACAAAGTGATGGGCGTGGGGATTACCGACGACCATTCCCTTCTCAATATTCAGAATATTACACGAAACCAAATTCAAACTGAATATCCGGTTACCATAGCCAGTTCCGCAAATGCGTAACGGGTGATTGACTGGAAAATTAGGGCTCATACCATCAATAAGTCGCTGTAGTAATTGGAACTGTGATAAGCTCTTGCATAATTTCATTTTAGTCATCAATCCAAAACAAGAGTCCTTTCTATGTCGCAATCCACTCTAGAGCTTAAGTGGTGGAAGCAGCGTGGTGTATTAATCGCACTGTTTTCGATCATTATGATTGCCCTGTATCTGGTGTTGCGATTGGGATTCGGCAGTGGCGAAACCGTTGCGAATATCCCACTGTGGCTTGTGTTAGCCTTGTGTGGAATCCCTCTGGTATGGGATCTCTTACTAAAAATGCTGCACCGCGAATTCGGCTCCGATCTGCTGGCTGGCATTTCAATTGTCGTTTCGGCGATTCTTGGTGAATATCTTGCGGGGTCTCTGGTCGTGCTGATGCTCTCGGGTGGAGAAGCCCTGGAATCTTACGCGGTGCGGAGTGCTTCTTCAGTGCTGAGAGCACTCAGTAAGAGGATGCCCTCCAATGCCCATCGAAAAGTCGATTCTAAAGTTGTCGACATTCCGCTGGAAGAGATCGCAATTGGAGATACTCTGGCCGTTTTTCCTCATGAAACCTGTCCCATTGACGGAACGGTCATCGAAGGGCACGGCGTGATGGATGAATCGTATCTGACGGGCGAACCTTACATGATGACCAAGACGCCGGGAGCAAGTGTCCTCTCGGGGGCGATCAATGGAGAATCGGCTCTCATCATCAAAGCGGATAAGCTGGCAATCGATTCTCGCTACGCAAAAATTATGGAAGTCATGGCTGCTTCCGAACAGCAAAAACCCAAACTGCGGCGTATGGCTGATCAACTCGGAGCCTGGTACACCCCCCTTGCAGTCGCTATTGGAATTGCAGCCTGGATCGCCACGGGAGATCCCGTGCGGTTTCTTGCGGTCATGGTCATTGCCACCCCCTGCCCTTTACTGATTGCAATTCCCGTAGCAATTATTGGGTCGATTTCACTCGCCGCACGGCGTGCAATCATCATTCGAGATCCCTCCTCTTTAGAAACAGCCGACACCTGTCGAACGCTGATTTTTGATAAAACCGGAACACTCACTTACGGCCAACCCAACTTGACCGATCAGATTGTTGCACCTCCCTTTGAATCAGAAGATGTTCTCTCTTTAGTCGCCAGTCTGGAAGTTTACTCCAAGCATCCCCTTTCCAACGCGATCGTTCAGGCAGCCAAAAAGTCTGGGGCTCTGCTAAAAAATGCTTCGGAGTTGAGCGAGAAACCCGGTGAAGGTTTATGGGGAATCGTCGCTGGACGAACCATTCAGGTAACCAGCCGCAATAAATTAAGTCGTTTCCATCCCGAGTTTCTCCAGGAATTGCCCGAGCAGCAGGCTGGTCTGGAATGTGTCATTCTGATTGATGACAAGTATGCAGCTACGTATCGTTTTCGCGATATCCCCCGTCCGGATGGAGCGAATTTTATAGGTCATCTCGGTCCGCGTCACCGTATCACGCGAACTCTGCTTGTTTCGGGCGACCGTGAATCGGAAGTCAGTTATCTGGCAGAACAGGTCGGCATTACATCGGTCTTCAGCAGTCAGACACCAGAACAAAAGCTGACGATCGTGAATGAAGAAATGCAAAATGGCAACACGATGTTTGTCGGTGATGGAATCAACGATGCTCCTGCTCTGATGGCGGCGACTGTCGGAATCGCATTCGGTCAAAATAGCGATGTGACAACCGAGGCAGCAGACGTTGTTGTTTTAGATAGTTCGCTCAGAAAGATCGATGAGTTTCTGCATATCAGTCGTCGGATGCGACGAATTGCCCTGCAAAGTGCGATCGGCGGGATGGCACTCAGTCTTGTCGGCATGATGTTCGCAGCCACGGGCTACCTGCCGCCGGTTGCGGGAGCCATCTGCCAGGAAATTATTGATGTTGTTGCTGTGCTGAATGCACTTCGCGTGGCAATTCCTCCGAAAACCATCATCGATTATGAGACTTCGGAATAATCGATCCTGAATTCATGTCTCCATGAAATCGCTGGCTTCAATACTTAATGACTTGAGCTTGCTTCGTAATGTGACTCTGGAAATCCCCAGAATCGCAGCAGCTTTGAGTTGATTCCCTTTGGTGAAGCGAAGCGTCTGTCGGAATAAGTGACTCTCTGCAAGTGAAATCGCCTCGCTGTAAAGGTTTTCACTTCCCGCTTCCAACCTTTCTGTCACGAAACGACTTGAGAGGTAATCATCTGCAGTAGTCCCCAATCCGCCAATGATAGAAGCGTCTCCCAGTGAAGGAAGAAATTCAGGCAGCAGCAGATTCCCACGGGCTGTCAGCAGCGATTGCTTCATCACGCTTTCAAGTTCTCGAACATTTCCTGGCCAACGGTACGCCTGAAGCAGTTCCAGCGTTTCTGGGGTGAGTCCACGAATGTCTTTGCCAAATTCCTCGCTGTATTTCCTCAAAAAGAACTCGGCGAGAATTCGTATATCATCATCCCGTTCTCGCAGAGGAGGTAAATTGATTGTCACGACCGACAGACGAAAATAAAGATCGGATCGAAACAGACCATCTGAGACCAACTGTTTCAAATTATGATTCGTAGCCGCAATAATGCGCACATCAACGGTAATCGGGCTGTTTCCACCGACACGCTCGAATGTCTTATCCTGAAGCACACGCAGCAGTTTCGCCTGGGTCAGCGGAGACATGTCGCCCACTTCATCGAGGAAGAGCGTGCCCCCATCGGCCTGCTCCAGTTTGCCGATTCGCTGTCGGTTCGCATCCGTGAATGCTCCTCGTTCGTGACCGAAGATCTCGCTTTCGAGTAACGCGTCTGGAATGGCCGCACAATTGATCGCCTGAAATGGAGCTTTGGCTCGATCGCTATGATGATAGATGGCCTGGGCGACAACTTCTTTGCCTGTCCCGCTCTCGCCGAGTAACAGAACTGTAAGATTCTGAGAAGCAACTCTGCCGATCGCCTTATAAACTTCTTTCATGGCTCGACAACGACCAACAATGGCATCACCAGAAGTGATGTCATCGTCTTCTGCCAGAACCGGCTGAACACGAACCAGGCGACTCAGATTGAATGCTTTTTCGAGCAATGATCGGATCTCGTCCAGTTCAAGCGGCTTGAACAGATAGTCATATGCACCAAGTTTGGTCGCTTCAATTGCTGACTCAACCGTGCCATGACCAGTGATAAATATGAATGGGATTCGGGGATCCTGTTCTCGAAGTCGTTTGAATAGCTCAAGACCTGTCATGTCAGGCAAGCGAAGATCAATCACGACGACATCAGGACTTTTTTCTTTGAACAGCTTTTCCCCATCTGCTCCATTCTTGGCAGTCAGCACACAAGTCGTCTCATTACTAAAAGCCCGTTCGAAAGCTTTCAGAATAGAAGGTTCATCATCGATGACTAATAGACTTTGCATGACGCCTCGGTTCCAGATTGAAAATCCACAGAATCCTGTTCTGATTCCATATTCGCATGAGAGTAGTCATGAGTGATTGGGAGCGTCAAACAAAATTCTGCTCCCCGTATCTGACGATTCATTCCAGTCAAAGTGCCCTGATGCATTTCTGCAATTCGTTTGCAGATGCCGAGCCCGAGTCCGACCCCATTATCCTTTGTGGTGACGAAGGGAGAAAATAATCGACTTTCGACTGCAGGAGCGATACCAGTTCCTGTATCTCGAACAATGATCTGATAAGTCTCTTGAGATTGAGAAACTTCCAGTGTCAACTTGCCCCCTTCAGGCATCGCATCGAGAGCGTTCAGCACAAGATTAAGCAGCAATTGCTGAATTTGTGCGGAGTCGCCTTCAATAGTAGCAGGAATCTCGGGGAGATTGATCACCAACTCTACATTTTGAGTGGAACACCGGCTCTCAATCAATTGAGCGGTATTACGAATAATTTTCTGAATGGTAAATTTCGCAAACTCGCTGCGTTCTGGTCGGGCGTATTCAAGCAAACTGTTCACCGAACGCTCCATGCGGCGAATTTCATGGACAACCAGTTCCAGGTCATCCGTCGGTAAGCCTTCTTCAGCAAATTTATCTTTGTTGACCTGAATCAGCATCTTAATTGATGTGAGCGGATTACGTATCTCATGGGCAACTCCGGTTGCCAGTTGGGCCAGTGTCATCATTTGCTGAGCTTTTAAAGCTTCCGATTCCCGTGCCATCGTAACACGTTCCTGCTCGGCCTGCTTGGCAGCCAGAATCACAAACCAGACCGGTAAGGCACAGACCAGAGTCAGCAAGATTGCGTCAAAAAATGCTTCGCCTGTAATACCAAGAATATCAGGCATTATATAGGGCAGGACCAGCATCACAAATACTTCGGTCGTGAAAATGAGCACGAGGATGATCACGAGAATTCGCAATGGGGAACGAACAATGGTCGCTAAAATGGAATTATAATTGAACATGTCCGTCAAACGCCTTATTTCATCAAAAGAGAAATACCATAGATTTTCATTATTGCACTCAGTTCAAAGTATTTCATTATTCATCATACAGAAGTATCTGGCTGTCATATATTTCGCGGTCATCATTGTAGCGAATTTCACATCAAACGATTTTTAAGAATTTCACCTGTTAAAACACAACTGGCAGGCAACCTCCTTTGGTGGGAGATTGAGAGTAAAATCGTTGACTCACCAGATACGGACTTCACGTTGAAATCACAAGTGAATCATTTCGTACCGCAATCCATGTACCATTAATAAATCTCTGAAATTCAGGGGAGACACAACTCTGCCAGACTAGTACTGGAAAGAAAATGTTCATCGATTGGACAGTTTATAGTTCGCTAAAGATTATCAAAAAGAATCGACATGCGATAACTCTCTATAGTAGTATCAACACGGCATTCCTGCTTAGATTTCGGGTTGTTTTGATCTGCGAGTTTGAGAGGTATCAATCCGTATTCTTAGAGGGAACGTTCCACTTAGACCATTTTCAATTGGTATCTGCAGTCGCATAGACATCAAATGTCCTAAGAACGCTGCAGGTAATTTTTGAATATGCTCTAGACGACGTTCGATTACATACAGCAGTCTGGTCTGGCTGTTTTGGTAACCAATTGAGAACTTTGAGTTCTATGGGTCTGTCATTTCAAGAGGTTCTGACTAATATAACTTGAATAATCTCTGCTCCCCTTTTGTAAGGAAAGTTCACAATTCCGGTAAATTTGAAGAGTCGAAACCTGCAAGGGGAATTGATGGATGATCCCGATTTGGATCGAGCCGAACATGCAATGGCATTACAGGGACTCGCTCGGATCAATCTGGTGACGTGCAGCACACGCATGCTATGGCGGAACATACTCACGCTTTCTCAGGAAACGGAAAAACCTCTGTCGGTATTGGATGTCGCCTGTGGTGGCGGTGATGTTCTGCTGACTTTGGCAAAAAAAGGACAGGCCGCCGGCTGCAACATGAAGTGGATCGCCTGCGATTTAAGTCCGACCGCCATTGAAACGACGGCCAGTCATTTTGAAGCGGCTCAGTTGCCTGTTGAAACGCACATACAAAATGCACTGGAACCTGACCATTCCCTCCAGGCCGATGTCGTCTTCTGCTCTTTATTTCTGCATCATTTATCGGAAGATCAAGCTATTGAATTACTGAAAAGCATGGCATCCAGAGCAGAACGACTGGTTCTGGTGAGTGATCTCCGCCGTAGCCGATGGGGTTATCAACTGGCCTGGTGGGGCACGCGACTGTTGTCCCGTTCAAAGATCGTTCATGTGGATGGTCCTCGATCTGTCGAAGCCGCTTACACTGAACAGGAAGTTCATTCTCTGGCTCAGCAGGCTGGACTGGAGAATGAAACGGTGACTCGATTCTGGCCGGAACGTTTTTTACTGAAGTGGAAGGTTTCTGTTTGAATCAATCCATTACAGATATTTCGCTGACAAAAGCAGCTACTCAGTTATGGGACGTGGTCGTTATTGGAGCAGGACCTGCTGGCGCTGCCTCTGCTTTTCTACTCGCCCAAGAGGGATTTAAAGTATTAATTGTCGAAAAGAAAACATTCCCCCGAGCCAAAGTGTGCGGCTGTTGCTTAAGTGGGCGAGCAGTTCGGCAGCTTGAGCATCTGGGATTGTCGGAGGTGCTGACCCGAGCGATTCCTTTGAAATCCTTTGTCTTGAAATCGGCCAGTCAATCCGTTCGATTGCCAACCGCTGGAGGAGTCGTGCTTTCTCGGGCGGAACTCGATTACAATTTGCTGCAAAGGGCCGTCTCTGCAGGGGCAGATCTCATACAGGGAAGCACGGCAATCCTTGGGCAAGTGAACGATCACTCTCGGACTATAACGTTGCAGTCGCCTGCGGAAACTATCTTGCTGGAAGCCAAACTGATTCTCTGCTGCAGTGGATTGGGAGAGATTCCCAACAACTCTGGAGAAGAAATCCCTGTCGATGTCGAAAAGAATTCGAAGATTGGGGTCGCGGCTATTGTGGACTCTGGGAATTGGATTGAAAGTCAGACAATCGAGATGATTGTCGATCGTGCTGGATATGTGGGCCTGGTTCAACTGGAAGATGGAAAATTAAACCTTGCCGCTGCACTGAATCGCGCTATCATCAAGCAGGCAGGTGGAGTGACGCAAGTTATCTCTGGGATGCTTGAGCGGACGGGGTTTGGTACTAAGCTCTCGGCTTTCGCCCCCCAATGGCAGGGAACCTTACCGATTACAAGACAGCTCAGATGCCCTGCATTCCCTCGAACTTTTGTCTTGGGAGATGCTGCAGGTTATGTCGAACCGTTTACAGGTGAAGGCATGGCCTGGGCGTTTGAATCGGCTGAACTGGTTCAGTCTCTGGCCGGACAAGCGATTCATAATTGGAAACCGCAATTTGTACAGGATTGGAATTTCCATCACCAGAAGTTAGTCAGGAGACGGCAACTCACCTGTAAAATTATAAAAAGAATGCTGGATACGCCCTGGCTAATTCGACCGGCAATTAATCTCCTCAGCATAGCCCCGCAGATCTCTCGCCCCTTTGTCCGGTCTATCCACGGATAAAGTAGACGAACTCAATCCGAGCCTTCTCGACGAAAGTACTGATGAAAATAATTGCGATTGGAACAGCGACTCCAAAACATGTCGCCACAATGGAAGACCGGTTTCAAATCTCTCAGAAAATGTATCGAGGCTCCGAGAAGGAGCGTCGTGTGCTGCCTAAGTTGTATGAAAAATCCCGAGTCCAGCAACGACACAGTTGCATTTTGGGATCTTCCAGCGGCGACTTGATGGAGCGGCAAAGTCTCTATGAATCCGTTGAAGAACAACCCGATTATCTCGGCCCGGATACCTTAAAACGGATGCAGGCGTATCAGGAACATGCGACCCCACTGGCGGTAAATGCTTGCCAGCAGGCATTTGAAATGGCGAATCTGAACCCCAATCGTATTACTGATCTCGTCACCGTTTCCTGCAGTGGATTTCATGCTCCGGGATTTGATCTCGATCTGATTGAACAGTTGCCATTGAAGCGTTCGACTTCGAGGACACATGTCGGATTTATGGGCTGTCATGGTGGACTTAACGGCTTGCGGACGGCGGCCGCTTATACAAATTCTAATCCGGACTCAGCAGTTCTCTTGTGTGCGACAGAGTTATGCACACTGCATTATCAGTACGAAGGGGGAGCGGATCAGATTGTTGCGAATGCATTGTTTGCTGATGGAGCCATGGCGGTGATTGGACTTCCAGACTCATCAAATCATGCACCTCAAACCGGTTGGCGGGTCGCTGCTTCAACATCGTATGTCATTCCTGATTCTGTGGAAATGATGTCCTGGTCGATCGGTAACCAAGGGTTTGAAATGACACTTTCTTCCGCATTACCCCAATTGATTTACGACCACATTAAACCCTGGCTCAGTCAGTGGCTTGCCACGCACGATCTCTCCATTGAGGAAATTCGTGGTTGGGCTGTCCACCCTGGTGGACCGAGAATTCTGGCAGCTTTTCAGGAAGCCGTCGAATTGCCAGCAGACGCATTGAGGCATTCCTACGACATCCTGCAAAATTACGGGAACATGAGTTCGGCGACCGTCTTCTTCATTCTCCAGCAAATGATGCAAGACGAGAATCATCTCCCATGCCTGGTTCTAGGTTTTGGACCAGGCATCACGGTCGAAGCTGCTTTGTTATTACCCATTTAATTAGTCATCCTTGAAAATCATGGTGACTTTGGTTGCTGGATTTTCCTGGTCTGGGGGACATCAAATGGACCTTCAAATAACGCACATCGAGTCGACTTTAGAGTAGTCATATACTCCTGGGTTTCATCAACCAATAGTAGAAGGTAGGAACCACAAGCAGATTCAGGAGTGTGGACGTGGTCAGTCCTCCCAGAATAATGAAGGCCACAGGGAATTCGATTTCGTGGCCCGGAATATTGCCTCCAAGAATGATTGGCACCAGCGTCAGGGCTGTCATGAGAATCGGGGCAAGTCGCTCTGAGGCTCCCCGGAGGATTATATCGGTTCCGAACGGAACACCTTCGTTATGTTCGAGATGTCGATAGTGGTCGATCATCATGATGCCATTCCGAGCCGCGACTCCCAGGACGGTGACGAAGCCAATCAATGATCCCAACGAAATCACTCCTCCGCACAGAAAGGCTCCTGCAATTCCACCAATCACAATTTCGCTGCCTTCATCTGCACCACTTTCTAAAACCGCCAGATCTAAAGTTGTTCTTTGAACGACAAATCTCTTACGACGGAATTGAAATTCTCCCAGTCGTTCATAAACCCGAAGGCCCGCATTTGGAGAAAGTATTGGAGCAATTACTGGCCGCTGAAGGAGACCTTCCTCCATGCCAGGTTATCAATTCCAGTTTGAGCGGAGAATACATTCGTCGACTTCTCGACTCAGGACGATACGATCGCGATGCGGCCAAATTGCCAGGACTGGATTTCATTTTCATTCGCTACGGTCTAAACGACCGAGCGAGGCGAGAAGAGTTTTCCGAAAACTTCACCAAAGATTTTCACGAATTTCTTGCTCGCCTGAAAGAAGACCATCCGAACGCATTGCTTGTTCCGATGACTGTCATTCCCTTCGCTAATGAAGAAGCCAGCAAAGAGATCAACGATCTGGTTCGCCAAGTGGCCAAGAAAGAAAACTTAGAGGTCTTTGACATCTATCCACGCTACGCTGACGAATTGAAGAAGGGATTCAATATGCTCAATTATCGTCGGTATCCGCTCGAACAAATCGCCAAGCAGTATCACGAATTAGTCAAACCTTTTGTGAAGGGGCCAAGTGTGGAAATCATGAGTAATGAACTCGCCCCCATCCTCGGCCATCTGGAAGGTTGGTATGCAGATCGGCATCCCAACTTGGCCGGCTACAACGTGATTGCCGATGAAACCGCGAAGTATCTGTCAAAACGACTGCGTGAAATCAAGGACGAATAATGACATGAATTTTATGCTTTACGTAATTCATGATTATTCCGCGACACTCTTTTATCGATGCTTCATGAACTTAATCTTTTCCTCATGACCACTGAGCACTAAGTTGCCGTAAATCAGGTTTTGCTTTTGACTGCGAATCAGCGAAGTAGTGCTCTTCGACTTGAGCAATGTCGGACTGCAAAGCGGCTTGCTGTTCCGGGCTTAAATCCACAGTTTGAGCGTGTTTTCTGAGTCGAGTCAGAAGCGTGAATGGAGTAAGTGGTTCTTCTGCGATTGCCTCTTGAGCTGACGAAGCTGACTGTCGTTGACGGGCTAAGCTCACAAATCCAATCAGTATGAACAGCCCGGCAACACTGAGTAGAATTCCGATTGTCCAGGCATATCGATTCGAACCATACTCGGCATTCAAGGCAACAATTCGTTCCGTTTCTTCAAGATCGGCATCGACATAGCGCTGATAACTGCTTTTCTCCAGATCAACGACAGGATCGGGGAAGGCAAATTTCTCTGGCGTTGGTATTGAAGGATTGGCAGCCGTGTAATGTAGAGTCCAGGTTCTTTCGGAGCGAACAATCGGTTCCTCGGCTTCCTGATCAAATTCGATGACGCTGACTCCGGAATCATCTGTACTATCTATTTTAAATGCTGGAACCTTTGTCTCGACGAGATGTGAAAGTTCGGGAATCAGTCCGCGACCGGTGGCTCGGACTTCTACCTTGAGTTTCCCTTTATCGGACTCCCGTTCATCGAGTACCTGAATAAGCTCGGCGTCACTCCACTGAGAGGGAGTAGATTTTTTACCGGCATCAATTGGCAGAGGCGAAGTTGAGATCGGCAAAACGACATAGCCTGAGGTATCCATGAAATCGAGATCTAATTTCAGACCGGGGATTTTATCCACTTCGGGTCCTCGGGCTTTAAGTAGGAGATGAGCATACGGCGTGATTCGCCAGCCTTCGCGAGATTCATTGGCCCGGCTTTTCGTTTCCGGGTGATTGAAGGTAACCGAAAGCACTTCAAAATGATCCTGCAGCATGAGAATAGCCGCATCCTGAAATTTGTCCCGATAATTTTCGGTAGGGCGTCCGTAGTTGTAAGAGAAATACATATTTTTCTGGTTATTGAGGTACTTGGAAAAGCCTCCTGCTTCCCGCTCCAGTTCCTGTGTGTGATGCAGATCAATATAGACACCAAAAGGTTCCTCATTGCCTACGGTACTGCTTCCATCGAGGCGAGCAACCAGTTCGAGTTCGGTGACCAAATCCTTGTAGTAGTCGTAAACTTTGCGGGCTTCAAGTGCTCCCGGGTTATCGCCCACAAGTTTGAAACCTGCTTCGAGATAGCGAAACTTGCAGGAAGGACTGACCGCGCTCATGCGTGTGAACAGTCCATTTGCAAACTGATCGCGGTGACGTTCCCCCAATTCACCGGGCATTTTTTGAAGCATCTCGGCAATCTGCTCGACTTCACCAGGAGCCTCGCTATTCTTTTCGCTGATCCCCTGCAGTTCCGTGGCTCCCAGAGCCGCATAGAACCAGTGTTCGAACACGAGTGTCGACTGTTCGCGCTCAGGAAGTTCTGGTGCCAGTTTTAGATAAGCCTGAGCCGCATTTTCGAAAACGTCAAACGCGACCTGACGACGGGCACTGAATTCGGATGAAGGAGCCACTTCCTGCAAATAGTCATTCTCGTCATGCAATAAACAGGCTTTAGTAAGCGATAATTGCCAATGTTCTGGATACTGTTCCAGAGCCTTACTCAGCACGCTGCTGGCGACCTGATAACCACGCGTCACTTCAGCCTGAATATCCGCTTTTTTACGTTTGGTTTTGGCATCACGTTGCACGTTGGGATCACGCCAGGTGCTGCTCAGATTCGAACGCATTTTCTGGATCAAGCCTGCCATTGTCTCGGGCTCAATCGATCCCCATGTTCCGAATATTTCTTCGATGTCTTCGACATCATAAACCTCGGCGACGCTATGACATGTCATGAAGGCACTGACCAGCAATTCTTCATCGAGCTCTCCTTCAAGTGGCAGGGCTTTCAGACGGGTGATCCATTCTGAGAGTTGCTGTAAATTGCGTTCCTGTCGGGAACGAGTCAGTGGGATTTTCTCGGCCTTCTGTTCGTAGCCGTACATGAACATGTAATAGTTCGTGCGTTCGCGTGCAGCATTGGGGTTGTGATTTTTCGTCCACACTCTCAGGAATTCTTCAGCCAGTTCTCGTGCGGTCTCGGGATGTGTTTCAGAGAGCTGCTCGATATACGGAAAGGCTTCATCGGCTTCGTTAACCTTCAACCAGAGTTGACAGATTGTCTTGGTGAATTCTGGTTGAGAACTTTCATCCAGTATATCAAACCATTGTTCTGAGGGTGAGAATTCCAGAATAGCATTGATATCAATAGGACTCACTTGGCCCATGCGAAATGGTTGTGAAGAATCTCTCATCGAATAGGAGGGTTGAGCATAGTAGATATTTCCATACTGGTCCCGTTGCATTGAGTAGCCGTACTGACTTTGCTGAGAATGTTGATAGGCAACCTTCGCTTCAGTCAGCCAGTTACTGGCCAGCAGATTCAGAATTTCTGACAGCTCGTTTGTCACCTCTGTTTTTGCATCAAAGAATGATTGAACCGCTGCATGCTGTAGTTCGATATATTCCTGACGACTCGTAGCGTCTTGAGGTGTCTGGGCAAGACGCTGAGCAGTTGCGGTACCAATTTTAGCCAGAATTTCCTGACCTCGCTCAGGGTATTTGGTAAAGCTTTCTTCCAGCCAGGTTTTGCCGAGTTCCTCCCGGAGTTTGGGGGCTAAAGTGACAGCTCTGGTCAACGCCTGTGCCCGATCTGTTTCTGCTCCATCTTCTATCGCCAATGCCAACAGCGTGACATCCCAGGCTTGTTCTCGGAAGGATTCTTTCCGGTCTTTATTGAACTGAGCCAGATAATATTCGGCCAGCAGATTGAGTTCCTGCAGACTTTTCTTCTCTTTGGCCTTTTCCACGGAAGGCAGGAAGTCGATCGTGAATTGATTATATGAGGCGGCACTCAACAGGAGTGCGGAATTCTGTTTCGAGAATTCCTCGGTATCGATCTCTTTCAATTGAGCCACAAAATCTTCAATTCGATGTCCTGAAGCTACGGCTCGACGAAGCAAATTGGCCAGTTTACGAATTTGGATATCAGTCAAATCCTTGGGGGAAGCCAGTAAGATTCCCGTGAGATCCTGAAAATTTAACGAATGCTTTTCTGCATACGCCCTGGCGGGGCGATTTTGTGACTGATTCGCGTAATTTTGCAGGAACTGCTGCATTTCCGCAGACAGGCCGACAACCTGAGTGAAATCCATGCCGACCTGTGAACCCAATTGAGTAATCATTCGATCATAAGCGGCAACGGCTTCAGCTTCGGTCAGTCTCTCACGATTGGCCAGCAATTTCTTCAGTTGTTCCCATTCCCCAAGAGTCACAGATTCAGACAACAGCTTGATTGTCTCTGCGAATTTTTCTTTATCTTTCGCCAAAGCCTGCTGACTTTCGGTAAGAGGAGCTGGCTTTGTTGTGGCTGCAGGTTCTTCAGTCTTTTCTTCTTCTGCTGCTGCTTTCTCTGCTGGCTTTTCGGGTTTGTTTTTAATGACCCATAATTTGAAAATCGCTGAGGGGCGGCGGTCAAAACTCATACTTTGAATTTTCTTAAGACGCTGAGCCTTCCATTGTTCCTCTGCCTGCTTTTCTGCAGCTAGCCGCGCCTGTTCTTCCGATGCGGCATTTGCGGCAGGTTTTGTTTCTGTAGATGCATCTGCAGAAGTTGGAGCAGTTACTGAAACCGGCTTCTCTTCAACGGCAGGCTTTGCTGGTACGACCTGCAATGGGACATTTTGAGCAGGGACAGCCTGAGCTTTCAGATTAGGATTCAGATACAAACTAAACACAAGAAAAGCGAACGTGACGGCAAGCTGTCTCGACATAATAACCTCAGCAAAAGTATCTTTATTATCCTTCTCCCTGGGGAGCGGTTTTCTTCCTTTCTCCTGATGGAGAAAGGCCAAAGGCCGGATGAGGGGATCCCTTCGACGTTCTTATTACAATCAACACCCATTGCCCCTAACCCTCTCCCCGAGGAGAGGAAACTTTTTCGTCTCAGGTGAATTCACCCTGACATGTCTGCTCAAGAGCCATTTCCATCCGGGAGTGGCCCCAGACCTGCACTTTTGCCTTTTTTCTCATTTTTCTTGGCAACCTTACGACTCGGTTTCTTCCCCTGGCATTGACCACTACAGCAGCCTTTGCATTGGCAGGGAAGATTCAACGCCTGGAGTTCACTCAAGTCCATTCGTGCCAGTCGAATGGCGGCTTCAAGATCGTGTTGACGCGTGGCAAACTCTGTAGAACTTCCTTCTGCTTTTGCCTGTTCAGCCATCACCCGGTAATGCTGCCGTGAAGCTTCGATCTCTGGTTCCCACTCGGTATTGGGAAGCCCTTCGAGTCGCATCAGCCAGGTCATGTAGTATTGAGCACTGGCGAGGGCCTGACGGGTTTCTTTGACCAACTCGGGAGATGAAGTTTCGTCCGTTTCGAGTTCCTTGAGAAGTCCTTCCAAAGCAACTCTGGCTTCGGGAAGTTCGCTCGATTCCATTTGCGTTTTCGCGAAAGCGAGACGTATTTTTCGTTGTTCCGTTTTGCGATCCTCAGGAATTTCAGAGAGGGACTTTGCAAAGCTATGTTTGGCTTGATCAAAATCTCCTTTCTCGGAACTCATCTGTGCCTGCTGGAGAGAGGCATCAGCTTGATCGAGCTGCATCTGTTGCTGGCCTGGTCCGACATGATAGGCCCAAGCAAAAACCGGAATCGAAAGCCAGCAGAGTATTGCAAAAAGTCGCATCAATTACCTCCTGTTAAAATTCTAATTACAGATTCGTTTAAACAGCAGAGTTGATTTTCGAAACTGTTTGAGAGCCTCGGAGCGATTTTCGCTCATTTTCTCGATTGTTCATTCTAACGCCCGGATAGTAGTTTCGTCCAAAATATTCCAGGAATAATGGTAGAAATGCGAAAGCGAATCCTCCTGCACCAATCAATAACAGAGCATAGTCTCGCTTCGTCCATGGCTCTTTAAGATTTTGTGTACCACGATGGCTGATCTCTGAGACGAGATCGGAAGGCAGATGGTGTCGATTGCCATCGTGATAGATCCCACGCAGTCTGGTCGCGATTTGTCTTAACGTGAAAACATCCTGTTTGGACTGACGTCCGTCGATAAAAGAGCCCTGTGCGGGATCACCCACTCCCACCACAATGACATTACCAACGGAAACGGGCATAGGCTGCAATCCCTGCGGGGGAACCGTATCGCCATCTGTGACCAATAGCAGAGTCGCACTGCCGGGATTCCAGGGTTTCGCTAAAACTGCAGCTTCTTTAACACCATCGAGCAGTCTTGTCTGACCCGATTCAAACGCATGATAGAGGGGTAAATCTCCCAGTACGCCATCGACAACATCAAGATCTTTCGAATCGACAACGACAGGCTTGGCTCCGTTATATACCGCGATGACCGAAACCAGGAATTCCTCAGCCGGGATGCGTTCAAATAACGAACGCATCACATCTCGGGCTCGTGATTTGCGGGATTGTGTCTGAGTGGGGCCGGCATCTTCGAGTCTCATACTCGGCGAAACATCCAACACAATTAAAAGGTGTTGTTCTTTTCCCGGCTGAACTTCTCCCTCAGGTCGAAAAGCCCGCGGTTTTTCAACCAGCAAAGTCGACAATCCCCAAGTCAGGAATCCGATTGAGACGACTCGTATGACAGGGGCAATTTTAACCCAGTGGCCCGGCTGTTGATCATATCCAAAGGCGAGTGGAGCGAGGCGCTGGCAGCGACGCAAATGCCAGAACTCGGCGATGAGCGCCAGCAGGCAGACTATAGCAGTGATAACTTCAATTACCATGGCGTGTACCTCAGTCCGGAAAGTCCGATCATTGAGAGTGCCAGAAAACATAAACCGGTGATTGCCGCAGGCTGAAATTGATCGTGTGTCTCGGCAGAGATCTTGACCAGTTTCGTTTGCTGCATCTTGTCGACCCGAGCAAAGACATCAGATAAAGCGTCCTTATCTCCCGGCTGAAAAACTTCGCCATTGGTTTCGTAAGCAATTTTGACAATCTCATCAGGGACTTCCCCTCCTGCTACATGCACGTCGTAAAGGACGATGTTATCCTCCTTGAGTGCAGTCGCTATTTCGCTGGCTCGATTACCGAACAAGTCGGCACTGGCACCGTCTGAAATGAGGATAATCATGCGGTCCCCTTCCTCTCGTTCCAACAACGTTCGGCGACAGGCTTCCAGAGCCTTGCCGATTTGTGTACCCCCACCAAGTCCAGGAGGCAGTCGTTTGCGCGGGTCCATGAATGGCAATGCGTATTGGAATGCAGATGTGTCAGTCGTTAACGGCACCCATTGCAATGTTGCATCGCTGAAAAATGTCAGACCAAACGCGTCTCCTTCACGATGTTTGACAAAATCATTAATTGCTTTCATCGACGCTTCATAGCGTGTCCCTTCCTCGAACGGAGCAGTCATGCTGCCAGAGATATCCACGCAAAACTCGATGTTGGTCAATGCCCGTTTTGACCGGGGACTTCCTTGCTCTTGAGGGCCGGCCAACAGGAAGATCACAATCATCAGAATTGCAGCCGGTAGCGATTCAAACAAATTGATCGTCCGTCGCCATCCCAGGCCGGAGCCATGATTCCCGTAGTCGCTGGGAATTGCGATCTCACGACCGGATCGTTTCCAGGTCCAGGTCAGTAAACCGATCGGAATAACGAGCAGCGCCAATAGTTCGGGATGAGTGAATCCGACAATCATTTCTCACCTGCTTTAGCCAATTCGAGGTGATGATTAGGATTGTTATCGAGGTTTGTAGAGTCTAATGGATGAACAGACGAGTTGGGAAATTCAGCCTCAGTGATGTTCTCATAAGGAGCCAGCAGAGCAGCAATATCGACGGGAGCGGCTGGATCGGGACAATGCAGCCAGAATTCCAATTGTCTCAGCAATGGCCCGGCTTCATCGTGAGCTTTTAATTTCTTCATCACATCAGCCGGCGACATCTCCTCCAGATGTAACCGCTGACTCCAGTAGCCAATCAACATCCTCTCCAGTTGAGCACGCTGGTCGGCTGGCAAGGAACCATCTCGAGCAGAATGGACAAGCGGAAGCAGGCGTTCGGCTAACGTCAATTGCGATTCCGTTTCACGGACTTCCACTTGCTCTCGTTTTCTTCCAGCAAATATCAGAGCCAGCAAACCGAGCACCCAAACCACGCCGCCAGCAATGAGCAGTAATTGATATCCGCCCAGCGAAGGAAGGATCGGTTCAGATAACTCTGTGGGAACGACTTGACCGGCTGGTAATGTCTCCGTAACACGTACCAGAACAGGATCGATCTCGTCCACAGCCGATCCGTCGGACCGAATGAGATAATCGATCAGATTGTACGTTCCCGGTTCAAGGGCATAAAAATCAAAATCGTACCGATGATCCGTCCCATGCCCGAACGTTTCGATAATTCGTAATAAAAAGGGATCGTGACGATTTTCGAGAGGGCGAACAATCAGTTCTGAACCCGGCAGTACCACTTGTTCCAAAGTCGCGGTCATACCGACTGTTGTTGTGAGATCGGTCTCCGTTTCTTCAGAAACGGAGTTAGTAACTTCAACAGAATCTCCAGTCACATTTTCAGCTACTGCCAAGCTGGATTGGATGATAATCAAAGCATTGAATGCAATGATAACGAGCAGGATTCGATTTGATTTTGACAAAGACATTAGCGGGCTCCTCGTCCGATCAAGCCGCGAGCGGCGAAGAATTGCCGGAGTCGCAATGCGATCGGCTGATCCGTGTCAACAACTAGATGGTCAATCCCACTTCGTCGCAGATCGTCTTTCAGTTTTTCATGATTACTCCAGATTTTGCGGCCATGTCCAACAATTGTCTGCCCGCTTTCCGCTTCACGAGCTCGATAAAAACCGGTTCCTCGTAAAGTTCGCTCTGCAGGATCGCGCATTTGCAGCACGCAACAATCGTGGCGTTGTGAAAGACGTTTGACAATCGGTAATGCGCCCGGTTCGTGCATATCACTGATGATGATCATCAGCACCCGATGAGGCAAACTGGGGCCAAGTTGTGTGAGTCGCTCGGCCATTTGTGTCGGTTCATCGTCGCGGTATTTTCGCAACTTATGCAGCCATTGCAGAATCTGGTCTTTCGCCAGCGAAGGTTGAAAATGCAGAGGTCTCGAACCAACTCCGATGATTCCCACCGGACTGATTCGATCCAGACATGCCAAAGCCAATCCGCCTGCAATCTGCACACCGAGTTCATACTTACTATGACGATAACTGCTGATCGCCATCGAAGCGGAAGTATCCATCACCAGATAGACGGGCAGACGTTTGGGAGCCTCATATTCCTTAACGAAAATTTTCCCCGTTCGAGCTGTCACTCGCCAGTCGATCGACTTGATGGGATCGCCAGGGAGATAAGGCCGCGACTGCACAAACTCCAGCCCAGAACCTAGAAACAGAGAGCGATCCGTTCCGTAATTCAAGCTGTCAGCAAGTCTGCGAACTGCGACCAGAAATTTTCGGGAATCGAGCGGCTCCACGGCGTTCAATGTCCGCGCATTTCGATCCCTGTCTGGAATAGAACTCTGACTCAATGAAAACCGTCTCAATATGATTTACTTTCTGGGCTCGTCAAAGAATATTCGCAGTTCGCAGGTTGGGTTAGCGAAGTCATAACCCAACCGACTTCTGTGGATCAGAATCATTTTAAGCCATTGCAGGCTTTCCATTTGTGATAGGATTTCCCCCCGCTTCTGTCATAATTTGCTGGAGAATTTGTGGACCGGTTTGCCCATCTGCCAGTGCTTCGTAGTTGAGTCGAATTCGATGCAGAATGATGTCTTCTGCAAGTGCATACAGGTCTTCTGGAATGACGTAATGTCGACGGTGAATAATCGCGCGGGCTCGTGCGGCTTTGATGAGTGCAATGCCTGCTCGGGGGCTACATCCGAAATCGAGACGGGAATCGAGTCTTGTTCGGTGGACAATATCAATCACATGATCCGTGAATGTCTCACTGACATAAACCTGTTGCACGGCATTCATGGCCGCAATCAAATCTTCAGCCGAACCGACCGCTTCCTGCTCGAGCACATCAAACTCCGTCCGGGCTACCGCTCCTTCGCCTTCACGTCGAATACCGAGCCGGGCATTTCGTATTAAGACTTCGCGTTCCTCGGCTGGTGTCGGATATTGAAGGCGATGGCAGAGCAT
This sequence comes from Rubinisphaera italica, assembly GCF_007859715.1. NCBI lineage: Bacteria > Pseudomonadati > Planctomycetota > Planctomycetia > Planctomycetales > Planctomycetaceae > Rubinisphaera > Rubinisphaera italica. Next base: position 1,502,203 of record NZ_SJPG01000001.1, on the reverse strand, counting down.
GAAGCGGTCAAGTTGAGCCTCAGGCAATTCGAATGTTCCAGCCTGTTCGACGGGATTCTGAGTCGCGATGACGAGAAAAGGAGCCGGCAGTTTGAAGGTTTCGTTTCCGATCGTCACTTTGTGTTCCTGCATCGCTTCGAGCAATGCACTTTGAACTTTCGGAGCGGCTCGATTGATTTCATCTGCAAGCAGCAGGTTCGTGAAGATTGGCCCCTTATGCACGCGAAAGTCGTTCGATTTCTGATCCAGAATTTCCGAGCCGACAATATCCGACGGCAGCAAATCGACCGTAAATTGAATTCGACTGAACTCCAGATGAATACTTTTCGCGAGTGCAGAAACGAGCAACGTTTTTGCCAGACCGGGAACGCCCTGTAGCAGTGTGTGTCCACCCGTGAATAAAGAAATGAGCAAACGTTCGACAACCACATCCTGACCAACCACCACCGTAGCGATTCGTTGTCGAATTCGATCGATAAAATCCCAGATGGGTGTCATGTCTGGACTTTCCTGATGTGGCACAGAGGATTCACCGGAAAGAGACATAGACCTTCTCCATCTACTAATATACAACCGACTCATTATCATAGATTAACAATTGATCACATTTCCATCATCCTACATTGCATCTACTCGAAAGATCAAACAATTAGAGAAAATTATTCGATATGATGTCTCTAAAGTACAAAGGGACTATTAACTGGGCTACTACATATCCATGTCTGCGGTCAATGAAGATGTGGTTTGCATCTCAACGGATTGTTGGCAGGCTCGACCAGAAGTCGGACCATTCGTCAGAAGGGTCGACCAGGAGCGGATAAAATGGATCGCCCATCGGCTTACCGGTTGGGAATTCAGGATATGTTCCGGCTCCGGGACGATTCGTATCATCAACATTTGAAACAACACCATCAGCCATCACATTAATAACCGTCGCCCGACGAGAACGCTCGGACCGATTTTCGTAAGAGCCATGCATGAGAACCGGGTGATGAAAACTGGCCTGGCCAGCTGACATGCAGATCGGTACTTTATTGTCGAAATCAAGCTGTTGCTCAGGCGTGAGAGCGTCTCGAACAGCATCCATGTCACCTGCCAGTTTCGTCTTTTCAACCAGCCCCCAACGATGTGATCCGGGAATGTAATACAAGCAACCGTTTTGCGTGTCGACATCATCCAACCCGATCCAGCAGGTCAAATGAGCCATCGGTTTAGTCCATGTCCAGTAAGAGTAATCCTGATGCCACGCGACTACTCCCCCATGTCGGGCTGGTTTGCTGAATAGCTGATCGTGGAACATTCGAAACCCGCTTCCCAGCAATTGGTATGCGGGAACAAGAAAGGCAGGATTCCAAAGCAGGTCATGGAAACCGGGTCGCACCCGCCATGCTCCAAGAGCGTGAAACAGCGTTGCATTCGTGTCGTCGGCTTCATTGGAATGATACTCGTAGAAATATTCTCGACCACTATGATCCGGAATTACCATCTCTGCCAACTCTGATCGAAGTGCTTCCACTTGAGTAGAGTTGAGCAGTTGGATACCGTGCAGAAATCCTTGTACCTGAAATTGATTAATCTGATCAGGACTCAATTGATGTTGACTCCATTCCTCAACGGTCTTTGGTTGAGTAAACAGTTTCGTCAGAAGCCGGTGTTGTAAGCCGAGATCCTGTCCAGTTGTCATTTTCTGAGCCTTATCAAATCGAAAACTTCAGCGTTTAACACAATCATTTTTTGTGACTCATTAACTGACTTCCCAACCCTTACGGTAGGTGCCATTAATGATCACTTCCGTTTCTGGATTGTTTGTCACCTGCATCTTGTCGTGATTCCAATTTAGTTTTCCGCCAGTGCGAACAGCCAACACCCCTAACAATGTAATTTCGGTCAAACGGGAGCCGTATTCAAAATTGCTGAGAGCAGGTCGTCCTCCTTTGCAGGCATCCAGCCAGTCGCGATAATGGTCCTGCACACGAGGAATTGTGGCAGGTGGCAACTCCGGCTTTTCAATCAGTTCTCCATTTTGTATCAACCGTGGTGTCCCACCTGCACCTTCACAAAGCAAATGTCCCTTTGTGCCGACAAACATCACGCCACGACTGTAACGACTGCGTACAGGATCCACTCCCTCAGGAAGTTCCGGCATCACACCGCCGTCGTACCAGGTAATTTTCAACTCTTGTTGATCTCCTGATTTTGGGAAGTGGAAGTAGCAGATCGTTCCCTGTGGAGCCAGATCCGGGTGAGTCTGGCCGACACAATGAGCTTCGACAGTTGCAGGAGCATACAGGTTGAGTGCCCATGTGGGAGAGTCCATATCGTGGCAGGCGAAATCACCGAGTGCTCCGCAGCCGAACTCCCAGAAGTCGCGCCAGTGGACCGGATGATAAGCCGAATGAAATGGACGCAGCGGACGAGGTCCAATCCATAAATCCCAGTTGAGTCCCTTCGGCACCGACTCTGCTTGAGTTGGAGGAGCCATCAGTTCAGGATTCCAACGCTTGGCGGGAACCCAGGAATGCACTTCAGTCACATCACCAACTGCTCCACTGCGAATCAACTCAATCGTTTGAGCCATCGTGTCGCGTGAGTGTCCCTGATTCCCCATCTGTGTTGCAACCTGCATTTCCTTAGCAACTTTGGAAACGAGACGAGCTTCACGGATGTTATGGGTTAACGGCTTTTCACAGTAACAATGTTTCCCCAATCGCATCGCATGGACTGCATTGTGAGCATGTTGATGATCGGGCGTAGAAATCATCACGGCATCGATGCCCTCTTCGCGATCGAGCATGACACGATAATCTTCGTATTCTGCACAGCCGTGGCTGGGTGTTTTCGCCGCATAAAAACCTTCAATTTCCGATTTGAAAGGCATGCGACCATTCACTGTCCGATAAATCCGCAAGCTTTTGGTATCAGTTTCCTGAGCGGGATCCGCCACCGCGATCACCTGTGCGTCAGCATGTTGCATTACGCCTTTAAGGTTCCCTCTGGCCCGTCCGCCACAGCCAATCATCGCAATATTGATTTTCTCACTCGGAGGGACGAACCCTTTCCCTCCCAGAACATGACGAGGGACAATTTGAAACGCCATACCAGCTGCGACTCCTGTCGCTGCTTGCTTCAAAAATTTACGACGATTAACTGCAGAGGACTTCTCACGTACAGTTTCGACTTGTGATCTATCCGCAGTCGTCGATTGCTGAGTTGATGAAGTGTCTATTGAGTGGTCGGGGTTCATCTATTAGGGCTCTCATTTTAATAGGCAGGGATAATATTTAAGATGGTTCGATGGACCTTATCCATTATCGATCACCTCACTGTGTAATGGTAGGCATTTGAGCTGTGCTATTCATAATGGTTAATACTTTAAACGTGAATTTTAGTCTCACAAGTGATACATTAACTGTCAAGCATATGAATTGAGACATGATCAGAACACAAACCTCATGCGACGAAAAACATTTTAATCAGGAGAGAGACATGCGATCCATTTCTGTTTACACGCTCCTTTTAATGGGACTGATGTTTGTTATCGATCATGTCCAGGCTGCTGAGACTCCGAAGTTACGAATTATCTGCTTTGGTGCCCATCCCGATGACGCCGAATACAAAAGTGGAGGAACTGCCGCCCTCTGGGCTGAACAGGGGCATCATGTCAAACTGGTTTCAGTGACGAACGGGGATATTGGACATTGGAAAATGGCGGGAGGTGAACTCGCGCAGCGAAGGACGGCGGAATCGGCTGAAGTTGCAAAGCGACTGGGAGTCACTTCACAGGTTCTCGATATCCATGACGGTGAACTCCTGCCGACTCTCGAAAACCGGCGAACAATCACGCGGCTGATTCGTGAATGGGACGCAGATATTGTGATTGCTCATCGTCCATGGGATTATCATCCCGATCACCGCTATGTCGGTGTTCTCGTACAGGATGCCGCATTTATGGTCACCGTCCCCTTCTTCTGTCCGGATACTCCCCCTCTGAAGAAAAATCCAGTCTTTTTGTATTCGAGCGACAACTTCAAAAAGCCTTATCCATTCGATGCGGATATTGCAGTCGGGCTGGATGATGTCTTTGAAAAGAAAGTGAATGCTCTACTCGCACTCGAATCCCAGACATTTGAGGGGGGAGCGTTGGGAAGTGCGGAAAAAACAGCGAAAAGTCCACCGGCTTCTCAACCTGAGTTGAGGAAGGCATGGCTACGGGAACGCTGGGAACGTCGCCAGGGAGGCGAAGCGGATCGATTCCGGGCGGCACTCGTTCAGTGGTATGGGCCAGAAAAAGGGAAGCAGATCCGTTACGCCGAAGCGTTTGAAATCTGCGAATATGGCAGGCAACCAACGGCTGCCGAGATTCGAGTACTGTTTCCATTTTTTACGGAACCAGAAAAAACCGGGGAGAGCCGGTAACAAATTGAATTGCAGATTGATATCCCAAGAATATCTCACACGTATTCAATTGGCATCCTAGAGTATATTCATAAATCACCTGCAGCGTTCAGCAGGAGCAAACACAGCGTTTTTAGGACATTTTATGTCCATGCGACTGCAGATACCATTTGAAAATGGTCTAAATGCAAATCGCACACTCAAATGTGAAATACTGATCTATGAAGCTTAAGTATCGCCTGTTTTGCCATTCGTTTAACAGGTTTGACATGGTCAAGATATCGCTGATTATGAATTCCACATCATCGCCTCGCTGACGCACCGGGTTATGATTTTATTGGAAATTGAACCAAGGATCCGCACTGATTTCAGTATACCTGTCGATAATCAATCGGCTTTGTTTCTGTTGTCATCTGATTCCGTTTTTGATTTTCGATAAATTTCAGCCAGGGGAATCAGTAGAGATTCAAGTTCTTTCAAGTACTCCGATTCAGTAAAAGCAGCCTTTCGTTGGCGAAGTCTGGCAAGTTCGACTTCGAGTTGATCGCGTTCACTTCGAAGCTCCTCGGACAGAGCGGCATCGTTTTGATCGGGAACAAGAATGAACTGACTGGCGAAAGTACCATCTGGAAGGAAATCGTCAGTCGTGGATTTAATGAGATGGAGACCTCGGAACCAATCCGCGGGCGTTCCTTTGTGATCGGCATTGTCATCCAGAACTGAGTGTTCGGTCGCGAGTTGGGAATTGGAATCATAATATTCCTGCGTTTGTTTCGACGCGGCCAGCCAGGCTTCGAGCAAAGATGTCTGACCATCTTTGTCAAGATCGGCTGTAGGATCATCGATCAATGTCGAAAGGTATTCCCCGAAACGTGCAAAGTTCGATTCAAATCCACTTTGGGTGGCAGTGACGATTACGCGATTCTTTGCAGATAGTTGGCCAATGAACGGCCCACTCGCAGAGGCACAGTTGATGAATGCGATTCGACAGGAAATTGCAGAGAGCTGTTCATTCAGTTCAGCTGCGGTGATATCTGGACCACGCAAGTTGAACTTTGCCTTGCTGCCATCAAATGTTCCGTGACCGATCAACACGATCCATAGTGTTTCGGGAGTCTCTAAAGACATTGATTTTAGAATTCGGGAAAGTGCATCGCGATCCTGTTCATCAGCAGTTGAGTTCTGCGTTCCGATCACTTGATATTGGGACTGAGATTTAATCGCTGCACGTTCCCAACGTCTGGACCACTCCACAAACATCGTTTCGTAACTGGATTCACCCGACTCCCCAACAACGACGATGACAGACGTATTCGATGGCGTTTCCAGCCCGAAAGTATTGGAAACAGAACATAACAGTAACACAAATAAAGCAGCCACCATTTTCATTTCACGCCAACCCCTTCCATCGTCGTAGACCCCATTCCGAAGCGAGCAGTCCAACTGCCAGTAGAAAGACACTCCACTTATGCCAGATTGAATGTATTTCCGGTTCGACAACGGGGATTTCTCGATCGGGCAGAGTTCTCACAAATTTTTCGAGTGCGTCTATTTTTATGATCTCTCCACCAGTTTTCTCAGCGATCGTTTCCAGAAATTCAAGATTCGGTTTCAGTGTAAGAAATTCATCGGTAGCCGGTTCTGAAATCCAGCCAGTTTCCGATTGACTGATTTCACTTCCATCTGGATTCGAGGTCATAACTTTTGCACGATAAATCCCAGTAGCCCGTGAAACATAATTTGAAGTATATTTCCCTGAAAATGCTTCATTGGGAGAAGCAACCAATTTGACCACTTCTCCATCAGGTGGAGTGATTTCAATTTTGACGTCAGCATTATCGAGCGGCCTGTAGTTTTCGTCATTCACATCGATTGAAATTTCGATCGGATGAATGGGATTATCCAGTTTTCGAGTGGAATCCACCAGAACGCGCTGAGGAACTTCACCAACCAACCAACGAGCCGTTTGTCGCCAGACTTTTTCAAGGTCTTCATTGTCTGGTGCATTTTGGTGCAGTTTCCAACGCCATAAATCCCCAATCATTAACGCACATGTGCGCCCCTTCCCGTAACGTTGCGTCACGAGTGCCGGAGCAGTTTCGCTTTTTGAATTGCGAATGATCGTCAGTAAGCTGGCAGCGGGCTTGAGAGCACCAACCGGATTGAGTGTTTGCAGCAATGGCATTTCAGAAAGACGAAGACGCTCTTCCTGTTCAGTCGAACGGACGCGAATCCAGGGTTCGAGTTTTCCCTCACGAGTCAACTCGAGTCTGTATGCATCATATCCAGATGACTGCCTCACTCCACTTAAGTAGACTGGCAGCATTTCACCAATAGGGGTACGATGATATTCGCCATCGACAAATGATTCCATCCCGCCCAGCATCATGAACCCGCCGCCGCGTTGACTCACGAAGTCTTGCAACAGTGATTTCTGATCCTGAGTAAAAAACTCCGCTTCAAGATCGTCAAGGATGACCGCGTGGTAGTTAAACAATTCCTCTCGTGTTTTCGGAAAACCACCCGAGAGCTCTCCCGGATTCATTTTCCCGACCCGCAATAATACAGGTTCATCGTAACGTTCGACCTGTTCTTTTTTTTCGTCATCGGTGTTTGTGAAAATCCGATTTGCATTCGAGTCTTTTTCTCGAAACTGAAATTTCGGTTCCCGTTTTGCGATGCGAATCAGTGCATGAATGATAATTTCATCATCGCCAGCCAGGGCACGATTCAAGAATTTGAATTCCCAATTCGGGCGACCTGATACATAGAGGATTTTATAGGGCCCTCGACCTCGATTAACCATCACTAATCGCGTGTTGTTGAGTAGCGTCGCTTCGGTACTCTTTTCCGGCTTTTCGAAGACTCCCTGTTCGGCATCTCTGAATGCACGAACCTGATAAGATAACACACCCCTTTGTTCCGGTTTCACTTGAAATCGAACCGCAAATGTCTGATCATTCTGGACATCGTTGATGATCTCAGTTTGCAGAACATCGGACTTTTCATCGAGTAATTCAATAACGACTGACTCGCCAATGATCCCTGAAGCACTGACTTCAGCCATTATCGTGACAGGGGCGGCTTCAAAGTTTGTCTGACTGGCGGTGACACGTCGCACACTGATATCCTTCCCCGATTCCTCCTTACCCAGGACTACGGGATAAACAGAAGGAAACTGGCTCCAGTCTATTTCTGTCCCAGAGAGATCAGCTGCAGCGAGATCGGTCGCGTTGCCATCAGTAAACAGGAGCATCCCGGCAGTCGGACGATCGCGAAACCGGTCTGCAATCGTATTCAGTGAAGACACTATTGATGAACCTTCGCCCTGAGCTGTGTATTCGTCGAAGTCGCTCACCCCAGAAAGTTGAGAATCAAACTGATATCGACGAACTTCGAAATCCTGCCCCAGACGAACCTGCCAGGCTTGCTCACGATTTAATGTGGCTTTAAGAGTATCGGCTCGACTTGAAGATTGCCCCGGATCGGTCAGTTGTAAACTTTGAGACTGATCCGCGAGAATGACGAAGACGTTTACTCCCGGCGTCGGTTTCAAATCACTCCTCATCGGCTCGACGAGAGTGGCAATAAGCAGAAGAATCGCAAAGGTTTTCAGGAGGCCGCAGCAAGACTTGAGCCACAACGGAGCCTTGATGACCCGGTAAGAATACAAAATCAGCAGAAACAGCAAACCGCCTGCAATAAAAGCTGGGACAGCCCAATCAGGAGCCCCCCACATATTCGGGAATTCAATCAAAAACTGTTCACGAATCCAGTCACTCATTCGCCGCTCCCTAAACGTTGGTAATAGCGACGAACTTCGTCTTCATATTCGGCTGGTACTGGATCTTTATCAATGGGTACGCGGGCATCCTCGGCGGTACGTTTCAGCAGTTCCTCCGCAACACGATTTTGCAGTTCGGTGAGCGGTTGAGCAATTTTTTGCTTGATGAGATCCCACTGTGGGGGTGTGGAAGAATTGAGAATTTCTTTGCGAATTTCGCGGGCCTCATCACGAATACGAGCCGCCTCGGCCTGGAGATTAGTATCATCGACAATTTCTTCAACATCGCGAAGGCGATCCGACCATTCGACGAAGTTATCCCCAGAAAATGGAGACGCGGGAGCATTTCCACCATTATTAAGAAATTGTTCAATTCCCCCTGGACCAAAATTCAACGTCTTTGAATCACCTTCTGATTGTCTATTACCTGGACTGTTCTGCTGCTGTCCGGAAGGTTGGTTCTGCTGCGACTGGCCTGGCTGCCCAGGGCTGTTGTTCTGACCAGGAGTTTTCTGTTGGCCGGGTGTTTGCCCCGGCTGCTCAGACTCTTGAGCAGACTCCTGGCCGGGCTTTCCAGGCTGAGCGGAAGGCTTGCCTTGCTGCCCGGATTGCTGCATCTTTGAATCTTGTTCATTCGGCTGCTCTTTAGAGGTGCCTTGACCTGTGGGAGATTCGGCCTCTTCATTTTTCTTCTCATTTTCGCTGACTTCACGGGCTTCTCCAGCGGAAGTATGTCCGACTTGCTCATCAGACTCACGCCCTTCAGCACGAGCTAATTCGCCATCGAGATCTTTATTCAATTGATCAAGTTCAGACAAAGCACGACGCAGAGACTCAACCTCATCACCGAGCACTTTCTCGGCTGCCTTGTCAATTCCTTCGGCCAGTCCCTGCATACTTTCTCTCGCCAGTTCTTCCTGTTCGATAGCATAATCGAGAAGACCTCGCTGGAGCGACAGATCCGTCGCTTCCAGTGCTTTTTCCGGGTCGGCTTTGCGGGTATCGCGAATTGTTTCGTAAAGCTCTTCGGCCAGAAGTGGCTGAGATTCTTCGGCCTGTTCAATCGTTTCACGCATTTTATCGAGCAGGTTCTTGAGTCGCTCTTTCTGCTTGAGCAATTGTTGCTCGCTTGCCTGTTGATCACCCGAGTCTCGTAGCGAATTGCTGGCAGGGTCGTCACCTGAACGAAGATCCTCAAGCTGTTCTGCCAGTTTGTTTTCCTCTTCAACCAACTTCTGCGCCTGTTCCTGGATTTCGCGAAGCTGTTCCTCGAATTCCCCTGCGGTTCGCTTTTGAAATTCTTCCTTAAGATCATCCAATCCCCGTTGAGCCCTCGTTCCCTGATTCGCAGCCTGCGTCAGCATTTCCTGCTGAAGAGATTCCGCGGACTGGCGAATGTTTTCACGAGCCTCATCAAGTTGCTGCTGAGCCTCGGCCATTCGTTCCTGGTTCTGAGGCTGCTCCATTCGCTCCTGCAATTCATCGGTATCGCGAAGAAGTTCTTCCTGCTCTTCTCGTAATCGTTTTAATTGACGCTCTGCTTCCGCTCGTTCTTCTTCTGTCTCCGCCTCTTCCAGGGCTGCCTGTACTTCCTTAATTTGTTCATTAAGATCTCCCTGACGCTCGGCCAGTTCCTTCAATCGATTCAATACCTGACGATCTTCACTGGCTTGCTGTTCCTGTTCGGTTTGTGCCTGCTCCTGTTGTGCATATCGATTTTCATCTTCGCGGAGTTGCAGCTGATTCAACTGCTGTTGAGATCGACTGTTTTTTGATTGTTGTGACTGACCTGACTGCTGAGACTGACTGGACTGTACAACTTCGTGTTCTCTGGCTCGCAAACGAAGCAATGCTTGATAAGCGGCCTGTTCATGATCAAGTGCCGGTTGAAGCTGACTAATTGACGATCCACTTCCTGCTGATTCCAGAGATTGGATCGCCTTCTGCATTTCCTGTTTCACACGTTCTACATGAGCGAGCGATTCAGAATCCTCCAAATTCTGTTCGAGTTCCAACACCTGTGTCAGAGCCGACTGCTGAGATTCCGTAATCAACTGCATGTCTGATTTGAATTCTGCGGACGGTTCATTTCTGGTTTCGCGTCGAATAATTTTCCAGGTCGCATTGATGATTTGTTTCTGAAGTTCTGCTAATTCCTCGGCTTGCTCCGCATTCTGACCACTCTGCTGTTTTTGCTGTTGAGAATTTCCCTCAGGTTGTTGCCCCTGACGGAAAATCTCCTCGAAGGGACGGACCTCGGCAAAAAACAGATCACTGGAAACACGGCGGACCTCCCCATCGGGACCAATATCTTCCGCCCAGAAATACCAGGTGAGTAACTCATCGGACGAGGCATCCAATTCCTCAAAAGCCAGCAGATGTTCAACTTCGATGCGTTCTTTAGCTGGGAAAGTATCGCCAATGGAAATTTCTTGTTCGATTCTTCCGGGAATTGAATAGCTCACCCCCACCTGCTGGAGTCCGAAGTCGTCCCAGGCCGAAGCAGCCAACTCAACTTCTTCGATGGGTGAGACTTCGATATCCCGAGTCGGTTTTGCCAGTTTGATATCCGGAGGGAGATTTTCAATCATCGTGATGCGAAACTTAGGGGGATGCCTGTTCGTGCGTCCGTTCTCATCCGTCAAATAAAGTTCCAGTTCACGCGAACGATTGACAACAAAAGAGGTCTCGTAGATTAAAGTGTCGGTATCACTTGGATTCAAAGAGATCGTTTCCTCCTGATTCTCGATGACTTCAACAAACTGCGCCGTCGCGAGAGCTTTATTCACGCGACACATCAGCGTCAATTTTGTGCCTTCCACTGCCGAAACACGTCGCACATCCTGAACCAGCTTTTCCTCCTGATTGGTATATATCGGGAAGAGAAGTCGGGCGTCCGTCTGAACCAGCATTGGGTAAGTGAATACGTCGACTCGATAGCCACTGGTCCTCTGACTGCCAATTTCTACTCGATAGTTCAGTGGACTTTCTACGGATGCGATCCGACCTCCAAAAAGAGGATCATCTAAAGATCGCGACATGGGAACCGCATGCTCCACTCCACCATCAGTTTTGTAAATCAGTGTCGCTTCTGGAGGTAGCCGATCAGCAAATCGTGCCAGTACGAGTAGACTTGTCCCCTGCTCCACTTCGGTATCACCCGGTTCAATGATGACGTCGTATGCCGTATAGCCAATTTCCACATTGTCGAACAATTTTTCTGGAGTCGATTTTTCTGGTATCCGGTTTGCGGGAAGTGAGTTGAGCCCGAGTGACCCCAAAACCAGAAACACAATTCCGGCGAATGCGGAAAAGCGTGCGAAACCCATCTGTTTTGAAGAGACTAGTGATCGCCAGTCATGAACGAGTGCATGATGCACGGCTTTATCAACGACGGATTGTTGAAGATATCCCCAGTGCCCAGTTGATTTGTCAGGCTGCTGGTCAAGTGCAGTGACTAATACAGAATCGAGTTGCGGATAGCGAGACTCTATCTGTTGAGCCAGACGATGCTGTTCGCGTCTTGTAAAAAAGCTGGCCACGATGACGAAAAAAGATCCCAGCAAAGCGACACTCAATGTGAGTTGCAGTCCTCCTTCGATCGTGTTGCCCGTCCCGCGCTGGTATGCATAAATCAGCCCAGTCAAAACAGCAGTTGAGATCAGGACGATTCCAAGCCCACTCCAGAAACGATACATTCGCAGACGCTTGTCTACGCGGTCGAGTTGATGCTTGAGTTCGCGATTGATCATTCGCGTGATTCCTGTAAGGAAATTGAGGGACGAGTTCGTCTCGCAGCCATGAGTGTTTCGATTCCCAATAGTGCAAGAACTGCAACAATCAGCCACTTCCAGAGTTTTTGCTCATTTTCAAGTTCAAAATCGCGGAGTTGCCGCATCCGTTCGAGTTGTTCGGCCTGTGTGAGCGAAGTTCCAATCGGAATTCCCAGCTGCTCAAGTTGCTCAAGTTCCAGAGATTTGATTTCACTTTCAGAATCTGCCAGATTGACGGCGAATGATTTATCATTCCCATCCACAATCAATGAATAAATCCCCGGCTGAGTTGTCTGCTCAAAGACTTTATTATCATCGCTCAACTGGAGTTCGGTACCGTCCGGCATTTGAACTGTTCGCGTTTCCCCACCTTCCGGCAATGGGACGGGTTGGTTGACAACATATGAATCAGCTGCCATTCGGTTACCTGCAGCCAGTTCCAGCCAGCGGGAAAGCAATGGCACAAACTTCGTCGAACGAGCCAGTTGACTATCCTCTCGATTCCAGCTGGAACTGAGTGTATACAATACTCCTGGGCCTCGATTCAAAGACCACAAGGCAGGTGCCTGGTCCTCGTAGCGTGCGATGACGGTCGCGTTCTCGACCTCCTGAAGCTTGACTTTGCGATGCTTCCAAAATTGTATTTTTGTAAAATCATTGTAGCGGGAGCCTGAAAACGGAACGAAGAGCGGATGCCGGAAGTCAATCTCTCCGAGCATAACATACGAATCATTTTCGGATGCGGATTCCAAAGCAGACGACTCCAGTTGGACATTCCCAAGCCAGGTTCCGAGATCTTTCACCATTTGTTCGCTCGTCAACACCACAAGAACGTGACCACCACGTTTCAGATAATTGTCTACCGCAGTTTGATGAGATTGAGAGATTGATTCTGAAATCACCACAAGTCGAGGAAGCTGATCGAATTCCCAATTCAGAACCGCATCTGGTGCAACCGTTTCAACGTCTACTTTTCGAGCGACTGTTTCACTGAATGCCCGACTCAAGTAGAAACGCATGCCGGCTGGATCATCATCGGCATCCGATCCGAAATAGGCAATCTTGATCTGCTCCTGGGTCGGCGGGACCACATAAAATAGATTGTCGAATTCCATTCCAGCATCATCGCCGCTCAACAGGAGTCGATCAGGAGTTAACTTGGATTGATCATACGGAACTTCAAGGACAAGACTTTCCCCTGCAGGCACATAAAATGGAACTGATTTCGATTGTTGGCCCAGTTCATCGCTCCAGTTGACTTCAAACTGCTCTATTATAGAACCCGAAGCATTACTGACCCGCACGCGAGGAATCGGTTTGTCACCAGTCTCATCATCTGACGATTGAAGCAGACGCAATCGAGCATTTGACTCTTCTGAGGGGGTGATAATTCTCAAATCAAGTCGCACAGCCTCCGGCCACTGATTTGACTGCAACTCGTCCAACTTTGAACTGGTCTGTAAATCAGCAATCAACACGATTTGCAGAGCGGCATGGGCCTGACTGAGATCGTCATGCTCGACCAGTCGTTCGGCGACATTCAACAAAGACGACCCCAGTTCAGTCGCCCCCCACAAGGGTGTTAGATTGTCCAATTGATCCAATATCAGTTGACGACGCTGCTGCCGATCAACTCCGGTTGAATAGTCTGGACCGACCAGAGTTTCGAGTTTCTCCTCAAACGCAAAGAGCGAGACTTCATCCGTTGGCTCAAGATTAGAAACCACCCATTTCGCATCCTGAATTGCTTTCTCCCAGAGTTCGCCGCGTTGCATGCTGGCGCTACGGTCAATGAGAATTGCAATATGCCGAGTCGGTGCGTCGGCCAGTGATAGATCGGCTTGAGCCCGAAAATAGGGACGCATAAATGCAATCGCAAGGAGCAGAATCGCCAGAGAGCGAATTGCCAGAAGTAACCACTGATCCAATCGACTACGGCGTGTCAACTGAGGTGGCGTTGGCTTAAGAAACATCAGCGAACTGAACTCATAATGATCTTTGGGTGTCCGCTTGATCAAATGAAACAGAATCGGAGCCAGGATGGCAGCCGTCCCTAATAGAAATGAGCCGAATAGAAAACTCACGTTCCGCTCCCCCCCATTGGCGAGCGTTGTCGCACGGAATGTCGGTTTCGGTTCAGGCGGTCGCTCAACAGATCGAACAGCATCAATTCCAACGGACGATTAATCGGGAGTTGATGCAAACTGATTCCGAGCTTGCTGCATAGTATTTGAAGAGCCCCGGCATGTTCGCGAAACTTCTCGAGGTAGCTTTCCCGTGCAGATTCAGGATCAATAAACAGATCCCGTCCCGATTCGATATCGTGAAACATGGCAGGCTTTTCGAAGTTGAAATCGATTTCTGTCGGATCGAGAACACGCAGCAGAACCACTTCATGTCCGCGTGCGCAGAGGTAGCCGAGTTGCTTTTCGAGGGTATTCACGGGTGTCAGCAAATCGGATATGAGCACGACCATGCCCCGCTTCGCCACTGTTGCGGCGATTTGTTCCAGTGGTTTTTCGATATCGGTTGCGGTTCCTGTCGGAGTCCGTTCCAGACTCATCATCAGACGGTGAATGTGCCCCGGTCGAAAGCGTGCAGGAATGTGATCGACGATCGACTCATCAAAAGTCAATAAGCCGACCGCATCTCGCTGGAGCGACAGGAAGTAGGCAATGGTGGCCGCAATGGTTTTTGCGTATTCCGCTTTTTTGTATCCAACCGTTCCGTAACTCATCGAACGACTCAAATCAACCAGCAGATGACACCGGAGATTCGTTTCGTCCTCAAAACATTTGATAAAATAGCGGTCGGAGCGGGCAAAGAGTTTCCAGTCGAGAAAGCGTGTGTCGTCTCCCGGTGAATATTGTCGGTACTCGGTGAATTCCACAGAAAAGCCATGATAAGGTGACCGATGTAATCCGGTGAGAAACCCTTCCACGATCGATCTGGCGCGCAGTTCTAGATTTTTTATCCGCATCAGCGAACCCGGGTCAATCAACGCAGGCTTAGCGCGAGATCCTCCGCCCAAGGATCCTGAATCATTCGATGATGGGATCGGTGTGCCGGTCATTCGGTCCCCGGTACTGGAATCGTTTCCAAGAGTCGATCAATCACTTTCTCGACAGTCACCCCTTCCGCTTCTGCTCGATATCCAATTAATATTCGGTGCCGCATCGTCACATGAGCTAGTGCTTTAATATCGCTCGCCGTCACATGCGTACGATCGTTCAATATTGCTCTCGCCTTGGCTCCCAAAACGAGATACTGAGCAGCTCGCAATCCCGCTCCCCACGTGACCCAATCGTTAATGAACTGCGGCGTCCTGGCTCGCCCCGGACGAGAGGCATCTGCCAGACGAACAGCATAGCGAACCAGATCTTCGGCGATGGGCACGCTGCGTACCACATTGTGAAATTGTAAAACATCTTCCCCTGTGAACAGTGCTTCAATCGGCTCATTGCGGCGGGACGTTGTTTGATTCACAACCGCAACTTCATCATCTTCCGGGAGATAGTCAATCCAGATATTGAACATGAAACGATCGAGTTGAGCTTCGGGAAGCGGATAAGTTCCCTCCATCTCGATTGGGTTTTGCGTGGCCAGAACGAAAAAGGGTTCTTCCAGCTGATACCGAACCCCGGCTGCAGTCACCTGATGTTCCTGCATCGCTTCCAATAAAGCAGCCTGTGTTTTGGGAGGCGTTCGATTAATCTCATCGGCAAGAATCACATTGGCAAATATTGGCCCTCTGGCAAACTGCAGCTTCCGTTTGCCATCGTCGGATTCTTCGAGAATTTCTGTCCCGGTGATATCAGCGGGCATCAAATCGGGCGTGAACTGGATGCGGCGAAATTCGAGATCAAATACCTGTGCAATCGAATTGACCAGCAGTGTTTTGGCCAGCCCCGGTGCTCCTGTGATCAGACAATGCCCCCCCGCGAACAGACAGAGCAGGAGTTGCTCAATGACATCCTTTTGACCAATCACGGCTTTGGAAAGTTCAAGGAGGATTCGGTCACGCCCATCCCGAATCTTTTCAACGGCTCGCTTTTCGGCGGCATATTCATCGGTGTCAATACTCACAGGCAAAGGCTTTCTCTGATGAATTATGATTCAATATTTGACGATACTATTCTACACTTGAAAACCAGAATTCCGTTCGAACTCATCTCTTACAGGTTGAAACGCTGAGAAGGCTGAGCCGACTGTGATATTCTCTAGTGCGTGGTCAACATAATTTGTATTCGTTTCCACAAAGAAAGACATCACGATGAATTGTATCGCCTTCGACCTTCATAAACAGTCTATCACTTTATGCATCGTCAATCAAAACCGAACCGCCCTCGCACGGAAACGGATCTTGTCCAGCGATCCCATAGGGATCCTCGCATTACTCGAACAATGGAAAAAGCCTGAAATGGTCGTCGAAGCAACTGCCAGTTACGAATAGTTTACTCAGCTCGCCGATCCGCAATAGCGACAAGTTCGATGCTCAGGCGCTGTCCGCGTTTCTTGTCCAATAGATTTCAGGTGAATCAACTTCGTATGTCAAATACTGTCTGACATGATCAATCCTAATCGGAGTTCTTCAGGTGAAGTGACATGATCCGCTGTGTCGACCAGAATGCGATATTTTTATCTGTGCGGATCCGTGCCCATCTGTGGTTCATTTTCAAAATTGGAATTTTGTAATAGTTCAGTTACCAGAGCATATTCAAAAATCACCTGCAGCGTTCAGAAGGAGCACACACAGCGATTTAGGACATTTGGTGTCCATGCGACTGCAGTTACCATTGGAAAATGCGTTAATCATTGGACTCTCATTAACAGAACTCGTCGTACGACGTCCCCAGTTTCTGTTGGAGAAGTTTTTGAACGGTCGACTCCAGTCTTTTTACGATTCCTTCCATCAGCACTTTACCTTTTTCAACTGTCGCCAGATCCGGTCGCCCCGTGCATCCCTGTCGTGTTCGCTGCTTCATATCTCGCGAGACGAATAGTCCGTCTATCTCATCAGGAATAAGTGCTCCCGCATTGGCAATGATATCCTGCTGAACCAGTTCGGGATGCAAGTACATGATCAATGATGTCTCAAATTCACAGGCGTGGCCGACGAACTTATGATCTCCTGTCAGCGTTTCGTCGATCAGGTCTGAAGCACTTGCCCAGTAAGAACCACCTGCAAGCAATGCTTCTGGAAACTCTAACTGAAGTTGACGCAATGCGACTTTGAGTGGATCAATATTGCCCCCATGTCCGTTAAGAAACAGTACTCTGCGGAATCCATCCTGTAAAACTGATCGAGCGATGTCCTGCAGCAACTCCATGTAATTCGTCAGACAAGAATCAAGTGTGGCCCCAAGACGCAAGTGATGTGCACTGGCTCCCAGCCAGAGCGTAGGAGCGAGCAGAACGCTATCTGATAAACGCTCCTCAAGTAATTCTGCAATCGCAGTACAGATGATGGTATCTGTCCCTGTCGGTAAATGTGGACCGTGTTGTTCAACGGCAGCGATTGGAATTATGACCAATGTTTCACCACGCTCCACCTCAGCCAGTTGAGGAGATGTCATCTCTGCAAATTTCATAGATTGTTTCCAATTCGATCGTTCTATTTCACTGCTGACTTTATGATGCTCGAGTATGACAAACGCATTCCCCTGATCCTTCAGTCTTTGCTTTGTGCAGCCAATTTACAAGTGGCGGCCAATTTTCGACAACAGACACTGCCGTTCATCATTCTATTTGCATTTGCAGTAATTTCAGAATGCCAGGGATTATTCTCCTCACAGACTCGACACTGGCTCCTCTCATCGCCAAAAATCTATAACTAGATTTTTTTACCTCCAAGAACGCGGGCAACCCCATGCATCCTCTCGATTTTGCTGCTGTCTTTATCTATCTCGCTTCCATGCTTGCAATGGGGATGTTTTTTGGACGCAATCAGTCGCGAGAGGAATTCTTCGTCGCCAGACGAACCATGGGCTGGCTCCCCGTCGGCTTAAGTGTGATGGCCACGCTGTTCTCATCAAACAGCTTTGTCTTCTATCCCTCAGCAGCCTTTGGAGACAGCCTGCGCATTGGATTATCGCTGATCTCCTTCGCCCTGATGACTCCGGTCGTCATCTGGATTTTCATTCCAGTGTATTCTCGTCTCAAGTTGGAAACCGCTTACGAGTACCTGGAATTACGCTTTGATGTCGCCGTGCGAACACTGGCCAGTGGATTGTTTATTTTGCTGCGAATTGGCTGGATGGCCTCGGCGACATATGCCGCATCGGTCGTCGTTGCCAGTGTCACTGGTCTCCCTCAGACTGGCGTGATCATCGGCCTGGGGATTGTCTCGGTCTCTTACACGATGGTCGGTGGACTTCGAGCCGTGATGTGGACTGACGTTATCCAGTTCTTCGTATTCGCCATCACGATTTTAGCAACTTTGACACTCATTGTGTTTTTGTCCAACTCAAGTCCTCTGGAGATTTTTGAGACCTATTTCTCGGGAAGAGAAAACCTGATTTTCGATTTCACACCATCAATGACATTACCATATGGCAGTTGGGTGATTTTGATCGGTATCTTTCTGGAAGCGGCGTCCGCATTCGGAGTCGATCAGGTGGCGGTACAACGATATCTTTCCGCACGAAACGAGCGAACCTCTCAGTGGGGTGCACTGGTCAATCTGATTGGTATGTGGATCGTCATGCCAGGTTTGCTGCTCATTGGGGTGGGCCTGTATGCCTACTTTACACAATTCCCGGAACAACTCGGCGATGGAACACTCACACAAATCCTGCAAAACGATCCTCATATTGCTGACCGTGCCTTGCCGGAGTTTGTCAGAATGCACTTTCCTCCTGGGCTCGCTGGACTTTTCCTGGCTGCACTGATGGCAGCCATCATGTCCAGCATCGATTCGGGAGTTCACTCGGTATCGACGGCTATCATCGTTGATTTCCGGGATCGCTTATTCCCTCAACTTCGACCAAAAAACGAAACGCACGAAATTCGCTGGATTCGAACTCTGGTCATTATCATCGGGGTGATATCAATCGCACTTGCGTGTTTCGTCGGTCCACTGGGAAATGTTTTCGACGTCGCTAAAAAATTGACTGCCGCCTTCGGTGGGCCTCTGCTCGCGATTTTCGTTCTCGCATTCTTTTCCCGCAGGGCAAGTTCTGCAGCAGTACTATTCAGCGTCTCGCTGGCAACGATTTTGACACTGTTTCTGATGTATACACAAAACTGGTTCTCGATCTGGTATTGGCCAATTGGATTTGGTACTGCAATGGTTTTAGGCTATGGAATGAGTTTCATTCTCTCCTTATGCTATGGTATTCAACCAACGGGCTTCACCTACTGGCAAATTATGAAATCTAAGCCACAGAAGGTCGCAGAGTCACAGCAATAACGTTCAGACTATCGTCAATAACGCTCAATCGAGGATAGAAATAATGCACCATACTGCTATGCGATGCTCGCTGATTCTCATCGCAATAATCATCGCGAACATGTGTCTTCATCAAAATGATGTCATTGCCGATGATGTGAACGAGCCGATGAAGATCGATCTGTTTGAAGCCGGTCACGGAGGCTACAAGCTCTATCGAATCCCTGGAATTGTCGTCACCCAAAATGGAACGGTGCTGGTGTACTGTGAAGCTCGCAAGAGCGATTCGGGCGACTGGGGACAGATCGATGTGCTGATGCGTCGAAGTACCGATGGCGGTAAAACCTGGCCCCCTCGTCAGCAGATTATCCATATGAAAGGCAACTTGCCGATCAATCCGGTCGCCGCTGCTCAAAACCTTGATCAACCGGGTGAGAACACTGTTAATAACCCGGTCGCAATTGTAGACCATGAAACTGGAACCGTACATTTCCTCTATTGTCTGGAATATATGCGATGTTTCTACATGCGAAGCGAAGACGATGGCGCGTCGTGGAGTAAGCCAGTCGAAATCACATCGACTTTTGAAGACTTTCGCCCGGAATATGACTGGAAGGTGCTTGCGACGGGACCAGCTCACGGCATTCAATTGACACGAGGGCCGCATCGCGGTCGGCTGGTCGTTCCGGTGTGGTTGTCTCTGGGAACTGGCGGACACGCTCATCGTCCCTCGGTGACGGCAACCATTTACAGTGATGACCATGGCAAAACATGGCAGCGCGGTGAGATCGCAGTGCCCGATACTCCCGAGTTTGTCTATCCCAACGAAACCGCTATTGTTCAATTGGACGACGGTCGTGTGATGCTGAATTCGCGCACGGAATCAAAAAAGCATCGACGTGTCATCACAACCAGTCCTGATGGTGCAACGAACTGGTCCGAGCCGAAATTTGACAACGCGTTGGTTGAACCAATCTGCATGAGCGGA
This sequence comes from Rubinisphaera italica, assembly GCF_007859715.1. Taxonomy (NCBI): domain Bacteria; kingdom Pseudomonadati; phylum Planctomycetota; class Planctomycetia; order Planctomycetales; family Planctomycetaceae; genus Rubinisphaera; species Rubinisphaera italica. Next base: position 1,481,873 of record NZ_SJPG01000001.1, on the reverse strand, counting down.
CTGGTTCGAGTTAGAGAACCTCAGAAAAATGAACCTGGAATTCTTGCTTTCTCTAATCCCGATAACTTGACTCGGCAAGACGGTAAGGAAACTCTCGGCAAAAGTCGGGATCGAAAAAATGTTTCGATCAAACTGAGTTACGATGAGGGAAAGACATGGCCCGTCAATCGGACACTGGAAAAAGGCTTCAGCGGCTACAGCGACCTGGCAGCTCTTCCCGATGGGACAATCCTCTGTTTCTACGAACGAGGCAGTACGGATGGAAAAAGTAATTATCGAACTGGACTGCTCACAGTGGCTCGCTTTGACGAAGCCTGGGTCCGAGGTGCAACTCCGAAAGAGAATCGCACTTCTCAGTTAGACAAATCTATAGAAGCCGATATCTGTGTTTATGGTGGCACCTCAGGCGGTGTGGTTGCTGCGGTCCAGGCAGCACGCATGGGAAAACGCGTCGTATTGATAGAGCCGGGATTGCATCTCGGTGGAATGACCAGTGGCGGATTGAGTGCCGTTGATATCGGAGATCCCCGCAGCGTGGGTGGACTTGCCCGTGAGTATTTCACCAGGCTGGTTGCCAGTTATGGAAAACAGTTGAACTGGGGAGAAGCCTTTCAGGGACATGGTGGCCCGGCTACCGGTGGTGCCTATTCCATTGAGCCCCATGTCGCTGAACGAGTTTTTGAGGAAATGGTTCAAGAAGCAGGTGTTACTGTTTTAAAAAATGCACAACTCAAATCCATCAATAAAAGCGGCCCACGTATTGAGGAGCTAACTTTGCAAGATGGTCGAACCATTCGAGCGAAGATGTATCTCGATACAACCTATGAGGGTGACTTGATGGCTGCGGCTGATGTGAGTTACACATTAATACGCGAAGGAAACGATCAGTACGGAGAGAAATACAATGGTATCCACTACACAGATAAATACAAACCCAGACTCAATCATCTGAAGCCCGGTTCCAATGGACGAGTCCCTGGCGGACAGGGTGTGTGGGATCGCGACTTTCCACTCGATCCGTATATCATGAAAGGCGATCCCTCCAGTGGTCTGTTACCACTCATCAACGAGGGTGAGCCGGGAACACAGGGGGAATCTGCCCCCGGAGTGATGGCCTATTGCTTTCGACTTTGTCTCAGCACAGCCGATGATCGACTGCCGATCTCTCCGCCTCCCAACTACAATGCGAAACAATACGAACTGGTCGTCCGCTTTATTGAAGCATGTGAGGCCATCGGCGATGACATGGACCTGCGCTGGTTCAGCAAACACGATCCCCTCCCAAACAATAAATGGGATTTCAACACCGCAACTTTTGGTGGCAATCTCCCAGGAGCCAGCTGGGAATGGCCGGAAGCAAGTTATGAGCGACGTGTGGAAATCGCTCGGGAGATCGAAAATTATCATCGTGGGCTTCTGTACTTCCTGGCAACCGATCCCCGAGTTCCGGAGAAAGTCCGCAGTGACATGCAACGTTTTGGTCTTCCCAAAGATGAATTCCCAGATACGAATGGCTGGCCTCATCAACTTTACATCCGAGAGGGACGTCGCATGGTCAGCGATCTTGTGCTGACCGAGAATCACACGTTCGGACGCATGATCGCACCACATTCGGTCGGATTAGGTTCCTATGGGACCGACGTGCACGAGATCCGACGTATCGTTAAAGACGGAGTAGTCACTCGCGAAGGCAAAGTCGCGGGCGGCCGGGGTGGGTTTGGTCCCTACAAGATTGGCTATGGAGCGATTGTTCCCAAAGCGGAGGAGTGCGAGAATCTGTTCGTGACGTTTGCCTTATCGGCAAGTCATACAGCATTTGCCAGTATTCGGATGGAACCTGTTTTCATGGTCACCAGCCAGTCAGCTGCGACAGCGGCGTGTCTGGCGATAGAAGAGAATGTTCCCGTGCAGGATGTGAATTACGACCATCTCAAAGAGCAATTATTAACCGATGGGCAGGTTCTGCAATGGCCATTGATTTCGGTTCCTGCTGGTAAAAACAAGAGATAGCCCTATTTTACATGAACTGCAGAATCTCTTTCTGCAAGAATGCATTATTAATCGAAAGTAGAAATATGATAAGATTAATCGCGCTCACTCTATTGATAATAGAATTGCCTGTATCGGTACTCTGTGCTGCAGAAAACAGTCCGAAATCTCAGCCGAATATTATCCTCTTTCTGGTGGATGACATGGGGTGGATGGACAGCACACCTTACGGATCGCAGTATTACGAAACGCCGCATATGCAGGAGTTGGCCCATCAATCCATGCGATTCACTGATGCGTATGCCATACCGCTCTGCTCGCCAACGCGGGCTTGTATTTTAAGTGGCCAATATTCATCCCGACACGGCGTGACTTCTGCAAGTGGACATCAACCTGCTGCTCCTGAAGGTGCTGATCCCTATCCGGCGAGTGCTTCACCCAACAAACAATTCCTGTATGCCAACAGCAAGAACTATCTCGATCCCAACATTGACACCTTAGCTGAAGTTCTCAAAGAAGCCGGATATCAGACAGGGCACTTTGGAAAATGGCATTTGGGTTTAAGTCAGGAACACTGGCCTGACAAGCACGGCTTCGACGTGGCGTTTCACGCACAACCGAGCCCCGGTCCTCCCAGTTACTTTTCACCCTATGGGGTGGATAAAGATGGCAAGCCCTCCGGACGTCATCATGTCGGCACAATTACTGACGGCCCCAAAGGTGAATACATCACAGATCGACTCACCGATGAAGCGATCAAGTTTGTCGAAGACAATCAGAACAAGCCATTCTTTCTCAACTTATGGCACTATGGCGTGCATGGTCCCTGGGGGCACAAGGAAGAGTACACAAAACAATTTGCCCAAAAGGAAGATCCACGAGGCGAACAGCGTAATCCGATCATGGCCTCGATGCTCAAAAGCGTCGATGAAAGTCTTGGCCGATTGATGAATCGACTGGATGAACTCGGTCTGACTGAAAACACGTTATTTATTTTCTATTCTGACAACGGCGGAAACGTCCACAGTCGCACATACGACGATCCTAAGCTTACCAAAATTAAGGAAGGGCATCCTCAGTTTGAGGAGATTCAGAATTGGCGAAAATGGGCCGGTGGGGAACCTCCAACGAACAATGCTCCGCTCTGTGAGGGCAAGGGACGTATTTACGAAGGTGGCCAACGCGTTCCTCTGATGGTCCGCTGGCCAGGGCACATCCAACCAGGGACCACGAGTGATGAAATCGTCGGGCCGATTGACTTGTACCCGACAATTCTCGATGCCGCTGGTCTGAAGACGCCAGAGTCTCACATCGTCGATGGAGAGTCGCTGATTCCCGTATTAGAACAAACAGACAACCTCAAACGAGAGGCGTATTTCACATGGTTTCCCCACCTGATTCCTGCAGTCTCAGTCCGTCAAGGTGACTGGAAACTGATTAGACGGTTTGAACCACACTCCATTTATCCTGCAATTCGGGAGCTATATAATCTCAAAGAAGATGTCGGCGAGTCGAATAATCTGGCGATGCAAAAGCCAGACAAAGTAAAGCAGTTGGATGCCCTGATCGACCAGTTCGTGAAAGAGACCGGGGCACTCTACCCAAAGCCGAATCCAGCTTATCATGTAAAAAAAGAGGTTGAGGTTACTGCAGGACTTGTGCCCAGAAGTTGCAAGCTTGTTAAAGCCGAGGGAGCGATCCGAATTATAGGAGAAGGTCGGTTTCCTTTTCTCGGGACTGCCAGTGTGAAGTTAAGTGGGCCGCTGAAACTAAACATCACAGTTCGCAACACCGCAGGCGGCGAAGGCAAAGTACAGTGGAAGACGAGAAACCAACAGAACTTTCCTGAGACGGGACAGTCCATTATTTTCACATTGCCTGCATCTGAGACACGGCAAACGATTCCCATTAATCTGCCGATTGAAGGTCAGGCGCAGATTGTCCGAATCTATTTACCTGTGCAGGAGACGCCACTCGAAGTCGAGTTGATTCAGTTCCAGGACGATCAAGGCCATACAAAAAACTGGGATTTTCATGATATCATTCCTCGCTAATCGTGTTCGCCAATATTAACGAAAACAATGCACGAAGGATTACCAACCGGAGTGTAATACCCGGTGAATTCGAGACCGCCTGATTTGTGATCAACTTTAAAAACCGTAACATTATCGGCGCGTTGATTGCAGCAGTAGAGAAATCGGCCTGTCAAATCGAAATTAAAACTGCGGGGATAATTTCCTCGAGTCCATTCGTTTCCGACTTGCTTAAGTTCACCGTTTATTCCAACTGAAAATATTCCGATGCTATCGTGCAGCCGATTTCCTGCATACACAAATTTGCCATCGGATGAAACCAGTATTTCCGAACAAAAATTACTCCCGGCATAACCGACGGGCAGCGAAGAGATCGTTTGACGCGGAGATAGAGTCCCCTTTTGGGCATCGTAGTCAAAAAGCACGACCGTCGAGCCTTCTTCCTGGATTGAGTACAGCCAGCGGCCATTGGGATGAAAATGAAAGTGACGTGGACCATCGCCCGGGGGTAACGAAATCGAAGGTGGATCATTAGGTACTAATGTTCCTGCCTGATCATCGAACTTCCAGACAAAGATTTTATCGAGTCCCAAATCGACATGCAGGACATATTTTCCGGCAGGATCTGTCTGAATCATGTGTGCATGGGTCCGGTCATGCCCACTGAAAGCAAAACTTCCCGGAGGTGCATGAGTCGCCTTTGTGGGACCAATTTCGCCGGCATCATTCTTGATATCAGTGGCCTTCCCTAAACGGCCATCAGCCAGAATTGGTAGTACCGCAACCGAACCGCCAAAATAGTTAGCGACAAACAGGAACCGTCCCGAAGGATGTAGACTCACATAAGTTGGGCCATCACCACCAGATGAAACCGTATTGAGCAAAGTCAAATGTCCGTCGGCTTTATCAATAGAAAATGCGCTGACGGTCCCTTCCCTGCCTTCTCCGACACGATCAGTTTCGTTACTGGAATAGAGCCTCGTATGCTCTGCATTCACGACGAGACAGCTTGGACTGGTCCCCATTTCGTAAAATCCAGCTGTAGTCATCTTTCCCGAATCGTGATTCACCTGGAAATAATGGATACCACGACCATTTCCAGGTGGAAGGTCCACTTGAGTTGGTAAGACATCTCCCAGAGGAGAGCTGAAAGTGCCGACATAAGCCATTATTCGTTCAGATTTGGTTGCCAGAACGTCTTGAGGCTCCGCCAGAAGTAATCCGTCTATCTGCATGACGAATGCGGTCAAACCAAGAATAGCCAAAAACGAACGTCGAGATATGGAATTGTTGCTCATGTATAAGACTTCAAATGGCTTGCGACACGATAGAGCATATCTGAATGCTATGTTTCGGAACGTAAAGCTGCTTATTCGGGGAGTGACCGGATGATCCATTCCAATCACTCATTTCAATAAGCAAACTTCCCACACACTATTTACAAACTATCGTGCAGAAACCTCATCCGCAACAGACTTACAATCCAGCAGCGAGCATTACGCTCAGGGAGTCCGGAAACGCCTAACAATATTCTTATTTCAAGTTTTTCGTAATAAGTCATGAAAACAAGGGCGGCGGGGGCTTCTCTTCGAGAGCGCTCCCGCCACCCCTTATTGATTTTTATGATCAAGTATTATCAGGCGTTCAAAGTGAAACTTTCACAAATGAACTGACTCACCCGAACAACGCAGCAACAGGTTTCCCCTGATCTGTAATCGGCACAGGTCGTGAGCCAGCATAGAGTTCCTGAGTGGGATCAATACCCATCGCCGCGTGAATAGTGGCGTGATAATCTGCAACAGAGACAGGATTTTCGAGGATTTTCTTGCTCAGTTCATCGGTCACGCCGTAGGCTCCGTGATGATTCAATCCGCCACCTGCCAGTAATAAGCTGAAGCATGTGCCCTGATGTCCGCGTCCACCGCGACCATCGTATGCAGCTGGTCGTCCGAATTCGGTGCCTAATGCAATCAGTGTTTTATCGAGGATCCCCTGCTTTTCAAGGTCGGTAATCAATGCTGAAAGAGCGATATCGAGTTCTTGGATGAGCACGTGCTGGTTTTGCTGGCCTTCGTTGTGGGTGTCCCAGCCTGTGCCGTTAATAAAGTTCAGGTTGTGTGAGACTTCAATAAAACGGACGCCCGCCTGAACAAGTCTGCGAGCGAGCAGGCAGCGTTGTCCAAACTCTCCGCCGTAGGCGTTGCGTAAATCGCTGGATTCTTCCTGAAGCCGAAAGTGACGCATGAAATCGGGCCCAGCCAGTCGCATCGCTTCGGATTGAGCCTCCCGATATTGTGCAATAATCGAGGACTCTGGAACACGATCAGTTAAAGGTTCGAGTAACTGTTGACGACGAGCAAGACGTTGGGCAGTGACATCTTCGGGCCGTGAAAAACCGGAAGGTCCACTCTCAGTATCGACAAGATATACAAATCCAGCCTTCGCCCCCAGGAACCCAGGACCACGGCTGACATTCGGATAGCCAATCAGCATGTAAGGCGGAACATCCGGGTTTGCAGCGCCGCGCAAGTGACCAACAACCGATCCAATTGAAGGGTATGTAATACTGCCCGTTGTGACACGCCCCGTATGAACGAAGTTTGTCCCGAAGGCGTGTTCGTCAATCAGATGGTGATTGATTGTCCGCATCGCTGTCAGGCGATCGGCGAGCTTCGCAGTCCGATGCAAATGCTCGCAAAACTCAACCCCGGGGACGGCTGTCTCGATGGAATTATATTCCGAGCCGGAAACTTTGGGAGACGCTTTGGAATTGCCTTTGCGTTTGGGATCGAACGTGTCGATCTGCGCCATTCCACCGCCCAGCCAGATAAATATGCAATGCTCTGCTTTTCCTTTGGGAATATTGATTGCCGTCGGAGAAGGTGATGCCAGCAGAGACGAACTGGTCAGAGCAGCACCAGTCAATACTCCAGATTGTTTGAGAAATTGTCGACGTTCCATGAGCTTGATCCTGTCTAATGTTCCGCTGATTTAGAGTTGGGTGGCGGGGGCGCTCCGCGTTAGCGGAAGCCCCCTGAAGATCTATGATTCGGGGGCTTCTCTGCGAGAGCGCCCCCGCCACCCTTTTCTTTGAAACTTTCGTAGTAAAATCAATTTTGTTTATTGTCAGACGTAATAAAAAGGAAGTCTTTGTGACTCATTTGTTTCACATATTTATTACGGTGTATAAATCCATTCGGGAGCATTCAAAACGGCCCAGACGACATCTTCCATACGAAGACGCCATTCCTCGTTCAATGCGTTAGTCGGTGGATCTCCACGACGGGCAGCGGCTTCTTTCTGGGACGCAAGGACATTTGCTGCACCGTCCAGATGATTCGACCAGGAGACATACCGAACCGGTTCATGAGGACCATGTTCTGGACTCACCCGCTCCGATTCAGGAATCACTCGATCGCTGTAGCCTTCCGATAAAAAGCTGACATAGCGCTGTTTTTCTTCAGCCGATGGCAATCGAGTCAGTAGTCGGAGGAAGATTCGATCAACGAGCTGTTCAACAGGTTGATCCTCCAGCGCAAGCTCAGTCATTCCGTGACGATCACTCAGACGAGTGAGCCAAATGCTCATGACGCCGTTTGCGTAAATCGCTGGTTGAAGAATATTGGGATCTGTTTCGCGAATACTGAGGGGATCCTGTCGGGCTCCTCGCCAGCCAAAGGTTTCCAATACATTTGCCACGGCAGTAATCCGCGGCAGGGAAAGGCTGGGACGATCGCGTTCATTGGACGTTGAAGCCAGCATCCATGATCGACGCGGTTTGCCGAGCGTTATCGAAGTTTTAGTCACTCTTACACTGTCCACATCCAGACTGACTTCTTCCAGGTCAAACGGAGTCCCCGTGGCATGGAACACGGAATCAACGATTTGTTCCGCAGTCAAGCGGCGTGGAGCCGGGGAAATAAAGAGCGGACTCGTTTCTGCCAGCGTCGTGTCAGTCGCCCGCTGATAGGCATGAGAATTCAGAATAATTCGACTGACAGCTTTCAGATCGTAACCCGATGCGACCAACTGATGACCAAGCCAACGCAATAACTCGGGATGCGAAGGATCACTCATTTCCCAATCGGAGACACTCTCGACCAGACCTCGCCCCATCATTCTTTGCCAGAGCCGATTCACCATCACCTGAGCAAAACGCTCATTCTGGGGAGCGGTAATCAGGGCGGCGAGCCTGTCACGAGGGTTATCGGGATGTTCCGCCAACTCATCGGCGACTGCTTCGTCGCAATAACGCTCGAAAGGCCAGGCCGGTTGAATTTCAACACCAGGCTCGAGTGTCACCTGTATCAAAGGTTTGCGTCCGGTATGTTCCAAACGTCCCGCTGGGACGCTACTGGTCTCAGGCAGCTTGATGGTTTTCTGCTTTAATAGTGCCGCGACTTGCAGTAAATCCTCTTGCATCGAGACATGCGAAGGAGCATCGTGACAACGGGCACATTTCATCTGCACGCCAAGAAAGGCGGAACTGACGATAATTCCTTTGGCAGCCATCGGCAAATCGTTTTGGGAAGCAGTCGCAAACCCAGCCGGTCCGCCAAAACGTTCACTCCCTTCCATGCGAATCAGTTCGGTTGCGAAGAGATCAGCCGGCTTATTGTCGAGCAGCGATTCGTAAATCCACCAGCGGAAAGGCCCAGTGTTGTTTAACGTCGGGTTGATGATATTCGGATTCTCAGCAAGCACATCCAGCCAATAGCCTGTCCAATGATCGGCCCAGCGAGGATCAGCCAGCAATCGGTCAATCGCATTGGCCCGACGAGTTTCAGGACTATCATTCTGGAATTCGGCAATCTCCTCTTCTGTTGGTGTGACACCAACCGTATCGAGGGTGACACGACGGAGAAAATCCAGATCTTCAGAGAGAGGAGTCGGTGTGAAACTGGCGACATCAAATTGAGGCCAAACAGCTCCCCCTTCGATCCAATTTTTGAGAATCGCAATTTCCTGATCGGAGAGCCGATCCCCTTTTGGCGGCATCACCATGCCATCATCTTCTGTGCTGACACGCTCCAGCAAAATACTTTCATCAACTTTGCCGGGCACAATCGCAGGCTCCTCAGATTCGCCACCAGTCAGCATCGATTCATGATTATCAATCCGCAGTCCTCCCTGAGCCTTACCACCTTGATGGCAGTCGTAACAATGCTTCTCCAGAATCGGGCGAACGTCCTTGAAATAGTCAACACCACCAGCTTCGACCTGACTCGATTCTTTGGCAACCGTTGCAATTCGGGCGGCAATGAAATGATCGATCGCATTATTGGCGGGATATCCCTCTGCCAGTTCCGGCACCTTCACTTGCTCGATACTGGCCAGCCAATCAGCAGCGAAAGAATGGCGATGATTCCAATAATCGCTTTTGTTCGCCAGACAGTTGGCTCTGGCTTTGGCATTCACTTGAGCGAGCCATTGACGTCGCTCAGCTTCGTAACTGGCCCAACCTTCATCGGTATACTTGACCTGTCGATCACCAGGAGAAAGCAGCGACCAGGATTCACGTCCTTCCAATGAGACTGCGACTACCGTTTCCCCAGGTTCAGAGCGAAGTTTGTTCTTACCAGCTAACCCTCCCACGAGAGTTTCCAGAATCACAAAATGCTCGTTGCCGTCGGATTCAAATTCTCCCCAGGTTTCTCGGTTGCCCGGAGGAACAAAGCGGAAATCGGGACCAAGATCGAGATATTTATCCTGCGAGGAAAGTAATCCATGACCGCCTGTATCTGTCGGACGCATGGGCGTTTCGAGAATCAGGTTTCCATCAATCTCCAAACGAGCAGCACCACGTCCGCGTAACAGCAAACGATGCTTCCCAGCTGGCAATTTGACGATAGCCGAGGCTCTCAAATGCAGTGGATTAGCCCGATCGGCTCTCACTCCGGTTGAAATATATTTTTGAGGCAGCTCGAAAATCCCGAACACATCTTCCTGATACGTCTCTGTCACTTGAGGCTCTTCTGGCCAACTGTTAGCCTCAGGAACTCCCTCTTCACTAATTTGCACGAGAACTTTACCTGAAGGAATCATATCCCGCGTCACTGCAGGTGGTGGCGGGATAAAAACATATCGCTCAGCCATTTCCTCTGGAGAAAACGGCTCTCGATATAGGACGACATTATCCATCCAACCCTGGAAAGATACACCTGAACTACGACTTTGACCGGTTCCAATCACAAGATCGTCGACATCCTGAACGGGCGGCAGTGTTGTCGCGCCCCCCATATCCCAGACGCCCTCAACTGGCTTACCATCAATGTAGGCATGCAAGCTGTCCGCTTTGCCAAACGTAAAATCCACAGCAAGATGATGCCATCCTGCGAGAGCCAATTCCGGTGTACTCCACCAGCGATGCCAGTCACGTGCTTTTGTTTTGGGATCTTCACTGGCAAACAGAAATCCTAAACTGGCACCGCCATCGGTTCCCTGAAGGCGAACCGCATAGTTTTGATTATTCTCTCCTAAATTCTCACCCAGCTTGCCATGGCGCCCCTTACCCATCAAATAAACCATCTGCCCCTTACTGATGGATTTTACTTTGATCCAGGCTTCGAAGGCGAAGGTCTCCCCTGCTCCATAGCGAACATTGGTGAAGCCGCCACGCTCGTGATCCTTAACGAGAATCCAACCTTCGTGGCCGACGAACGTTGCTCCACGATTGTTAGTCGAGAATCCTGGATAGCGAGGTTGACGTGGCCCACTAGCTGGAGCACCGAATTTGCCCTGCCAGGCGCCAGGCTGAGATTCGCCATCAAAACGCCATTCCAAAACTGGTTCAGCTGCCAGTGCATTGCTGGCAGTGACCAAGAATATCATCGCGAAAGTAAACATGCTTCGCGAGTAAGTTTGGAGAAAATCGAAATTTCTGACAAGTTTCATTGCGGAAGCGACTGACATTTATTTATAGCCTTTCACTCGACGATTCGAGTTGGAATTTACTCTTCGAAATCAACGATCGACTCAAACACCCGTGACAAGTTCTGAATGCACATGTCCTTCATTGAGGTCGACGCGTTCAGGACGGCCTTTGTGCATATAAACAACTTTCGTGTGGTCCATTCCGAGTAGAGCCATTGTTGTCGCATGAATATCGTGCACGTGCAGTTTGTCTTCGACGGCATACAGGCCAACTTCATCGGTCGCTCCAATTGTCTGGCCCCCTTTGACTCCGCCACCAGCCATCCACATAGTGAAACCTGTCGGGTTATGATCGCGACCAGTCCCCTTCTCGCTCATTGGTGTTCGACCGAATTCACCTCCCCAGATGACGAGAGTTTCATCCAGCAGACCACGCTGTTTGAGGTCAGCTATCAAAGCGGCAATCGGCTGGTCGACACCTTTACAAAGTCGCGAATGGTTCGACTCAATATTGCTGTGACTATCCCATTTGCTCCCCGCTCCGGAGTAGAGCTGAATGAAACGCACACCGCGCTCGACAAGTCTTCGAGCGAGCAAGCACTGGCGGCCGTAAACTTCGGTCTCTTTCTGATCCATCCCGTACATGGATTTGATGTGCTCGGGTTCCTGCTCCAGATCAATCGCTTCGGGTGCGGTCGTCTGCATACGGGCAGCCATCTCGTAACTGTTGATTCGAGCTTCAAGTTCGGTATTGGATTCGCGACCGACATAATGTCGACGATTGAGCTGATTGATAAAATCGAGCTTGCCCTGCTGCTGCGTAGAAGTCACATTTTTCGGATTGTTCAGATTTCGTAATGGCTCCACACCCGGTTCGAATAAAACTCCCTGATGACTCGAAGGCATGAATCCCGATCCCCAGGCGCGGGCTCCATTGACCACCATCGCAGAGCTGTCCTTCATCACAACGAATCCAGGTAAGCTTTCACTCTCATGACCAAGACCATAAGAGACCCAGGCACCGAGTGAAGGCCGACCGCCAAACACCGCTCCGGTATTCATCTGACAGACACCACCCGCATGATTGATCCCGTCAGAAACACAGGAATGAATCACGCACAATTCATCAGCAATCTTACTGTGATGCGGGAACCAGTCTGAAATCCACAATCCACTTTCCCCGTGCCGTTCCCATTTGCGTTTGCATTCGAGGATGGGAGAATTGGCCTCCCCCATCGCGGTCACAGGACGTGGAAAACTGTCGGGCAGTGGCTTCCCGGCCAGTTCATTGACCGCCGGTTTATAATCGAACAGGTCGAGGTGACTAGGTCCCCCTTCCATGAACAGCCAGATGACATTTTTCGCTTTCCCAATACGTTCAGGAATCTTGTCCGCAACCGGGTTTTCAGTCCCGGCTGCCATCAGCGATTGCCCGCTCAGGGCTGCAAATGCCAATGCACCAAAACCACCTCCCGTATTGCACAGGAAGTCACGTCGTGATGTCGATAATTCGATATTATTACAACTCATGATTAATCACCTATTGCAGGTAGAGGAATTCGTTGGAATTGAAAAGGGCATGACAGAAGTCCGTGACCGCTCCAAATGTTTCTTCTGAAACAGCCGTCACGTTGCCTGTCGAACTTCGTCGAAGCCATGCGGTATTTGTGGCAGGATGTTCGCCATCGTCACCATTGAACCTCCAATCGAAAATGCGGCTGGAAGTATCAGATTTCTTGTCAATCAGAAGCTGCTCCTGCGACAACGTACCTCTGCTGACAGCCAGTCGTGCAATCTGTCCATCCCACAAATGGCCTGAGGCATCTCGACCACCAGCAATCAATTTCATTGCAGGATTTTGAATATGACTGACGACAGAGGTTTCGACAGTCGAAGTTTCCAGCTTCGCATTGGGATCGGACAAATCTTTCATGTAGAACGTGACTGTTCCGCTGGTTGGATTCTCTTTGGATGTGCTTGCGGAAATGACTGCGGCGACATAAACCGGTTTGTTGAGTGGGAATTGCAAACCGGAAGCAACCACTTCGTAAGTTGGTTCATCCTGGAAATTGCGTCCGATCAATTGCACGATGAAGTTTTGCGGCTGATAGGATGACTTTTGACTGGTCACACCGATATTCCACCCATTTGTTTTCGTGCTACCATTCCAGCGGGAGAGCAGCGTATTCACACTGGCATCGGTATAAATGCGATCGAGATTCACAATCGCTTCTACGGTGAAATGGTCGTCAAGCTCGTCCGCACTGAGAACCTGCAATCGCTCGAAGCGGCTGTCGGGTTGAATCCAGAGTGTTTTAGCTCCCAGTTCCACATCCTTGACCGCATTAAAATGCTGAGCAATTGGTCTCAAGCCTGTTTCATCCGGATACTTATGCTCGACTTCCGGGCTGGGTATCACTGAAGTTTGATGCTGAATAAAGCTGAGTGCCATATCCACTTCGTCCTGCGTTGCGTCCCGGTTGTAAACCAGTCGATAGGCGGAACGAACTTCATCAGTTCCAAACTCATGCTTGCCAGCGAGCAATCGTTTGGCAAAAGCCTGTGCACGACTCAGTGTCCAGTCTCCATTGACCAGCAATAGCGATTGAATTGGAGTCGTCGTAGAGATTCGATCAGGAGCCGATTCAAAACAGAGTGGTGCATCGAACCCGCACAACATTTCATCGGGTCGATTTCGCATCCTTTTAACATAAACACTGCGATAAGGGGTCGTGCCGCTGACTGCAGAACCACCTTCACGAAACTTCAGTTCTCCCGAGATCGCCAGCATCGCATCGCGAACCTGTTCGGCATCGAGTCGTTGCGGAGGGAATCGCCATAACAATCGATTTGTCGGGTCGACATTATTTTCCATTTCGCCAGGCTCACGCTGTGCAGTCTGGCGATAGGCGGCGCTGTTCATGATCAACTCGTGCAGCGACTTCATCTGCCAGTCTCCTTCGAGGAACCGAAGCGTCAGCCAGTCGAGCAACTTGGGATGGCTGGGCGCTTCGCCCAGTGTGCCGAAGTCGTTCGGTGTCGGAACGATTCCAAATCCAAAATGATGTTGCCACAACCGATTCACAATCACCCGTGTCGAGAACGGATTTTTCTCATCGGCGATCCAGTTGGCTAAAGCCGTCCTGCGCCCTGTGCTGTTCGGCAATGGTTCGATCTTCGGTTCCTGTTCCAGCAAAGTCAGAAACGCTGGCTCAACAGCTTCTTTAGTTGTCCGTGTCATCAGATATGTCGGAGCAGGTTCGGAACTGACATCAGTCGCAACAAATGCTTTGGGTAATGGAGCTGGTTTGAGAGAATCGAATTTCTTCAATTCCTCTTTCAATTCCTTATACCGGGCCAGTTTTTCCGGTTTCTTCTTCAGTGCTTTTTCGTAGTCATATCGCGTCGCAGCTCGATTGGCTTGACGATATACCAGATAGGAGATCTGCTTTTCGTAAGTCGTTTTTTCCGACTCGGGCTTATTGTAGATCTCCTGAACATCGTCCGGAAATTGACCGACGGTGTATTTCTGCTTGCTATCAAACTCGGCTTTGGCCAACGAATGCATTTCATCGCGTATCGCCTGAGTTGCTTCCTCCCATTCCTGCTGTTTTTTTTCGTAAGCAGCAATTTCTGCGGGAGTTGCCAGCGGTTTATCCAGAGGCCAGGCAACTGAAGAAAGAAACGCCTGTAAACCGAAATAATCCTTCTGTAAAATCGGATCGAATTTGTGATCGTGGCACTGAGCACACCCGATCCCAATTCCCAGAAACGCCTCACCTGTGACCCGTGTCATTTCATTGACGATCAGATCCCATTGCATGGTTGCATTGCGTTGATTCCATTCGTACACACCATGACGCAAAAAAGCAGTCCCGATAAAGGCCTCGGGATCATCAGGAGCAATTTCGTCTCCCGCTAATTGCTCACGAACGAACTGATCGTAGGGTTTGTTGTCGTTCAATGAACGAACCACATAATCACGAAACGTACTGGCATCTGGTCGAAACGCGTCCTCGTTATAGCCATCGCTGTCGGCGTAGCGAACAACATCCAGCCAGTGCTGTGCCCAACGCTCGCCGTATCGCGGACTATCGAGCAGCTCACGAATTAATCGCGGCCAGGCATCAGGACGATCATCATTGACAAATGCATCAACCTGTTCGGGAGTCGGCGGCAATCCATGCAAATCGAAATAGGCTCTTCGGACCAGTTCATGACGATCCGCTTCGCGAGCTGGTTGTAACTCATTTGCTTCCAACTTTGCGGCAATAAATCGATCAATCTCATTCCGCGCCCAGCCTGCACCGGACTCTGGAATGGCTGGCTCAACAACAGGTTGAACAGCCCACCACTTGCGGTCTTCTTCTGTTAATCGATCACTATCCATCCGAACGATCAGCGAGTCATCATCGCCCGGCCAGGGAGCTCCCATCTGAATCCACTTTTCGAGGATCGCGATCTCTTTCTCCGGAAGCTGCCCCTGGGGCGGCATTTCATAAGATTCATACTTGATCGCACTGAGCAGCATCCCTTCGTTGGGATGTCCCGGTACGACAGCTGGTTCTTCAGATTCCCCACCCTTCATCATGGCGGAAAGTGAATCGAGCCGAAGCTCACCCTTCTGACTCTCAGCACTGTGACACTCCAGGCAATGCTGAGCCAGCAGAGGCCGAACATGCGTTTCAAAAAACTTTAGTTTTTCAACGGACATATCCTCAGCGAAAGCTGTTGTCCCACATAGAACAACAACGAGCATCAATGCGATTTGAAACGGTAATCGTTTCGAAGTTATTTCCTGAATCATCTTAATGACTTTCCTGGTTTTATATTTTGAACCTCAAGTTGTGAGGGAAGCCCTCCAATGAACACGGGGTCGACATTGTGAACATCATCCATTGCATCCTGAATGAATAGTCCGTCCACACTATCCCCGTTTTCATACCCCAGATCTGACAAGTCGATTCCCACAGCCAGACCACGGAATTTCATACCCGCAAAACGAGAAGCACACTGGGCAGTCTCAAGCATCTCCAGAGACTTCACCTTTTCTTCAAACATATGGATCTGAAACCCCTGCAGATCGAGAGCTGCTGGTGATTCCATTGTTAAATCGTATGCGTGGATCGTGTGAGATTTCAATCCCTCTGTAAATTTGAGTGGACTGACATGAAAAGCATCGCCCTCAGGTGGATTTCCAAATGTTTGCAGATCAAAGAAGACCACGTCCGGACCGGGTCCGTTGATGACAGGAGACTTAAAATGGATCGCCATTCCCGGCGTTTCAGATTTCCCTGGATCCCCCGATTCACTCAGCACGGGATCAGACGTAAGCGGTTCCCGGCTGCCATCCGGATTAATGACTCCAGTGATCAGACTATAGTCGGAAGAAGTCTCGCTGCGATGGGACGGGAGCAATCCTTTTGTCGCAACATGAGCGTGCCCGGAATGTCCAGTGAACGAAATCACCTCGATAGGAATCAAATCCTCGACTGGGATATCGTAAATTATACCGCCGCGTTGAAGTCTAACACTTGTGAGCATCTCAGCCCTTCCATTGGCATCTTTTGTCGCCTGATAGGAAATCACCCTGTCGGGTAACTGACGATGATAAACACTGGAATTGAACGGGACTGCGTCTGCTGAAAACTTACCTAAATGAGTGAATGACTGCGCCTCATTGCTGGCCATCCGCACCTGAAACTTCTGCTGTGATTGCTGCTTCAATCCAATCTGGCCAGTTGGCCGATCAGGTTTCTGATAAACATCTGCGGCTCCCTCAATCACCTGCACTTCGGTTTCACTCGTTTCGGAAACACTGATCGCAAAACGCGTCCCACGATCGACAACGCTTGTCACAGGCGTTTCAATACGAAACCCTTCGGCTCCATCGGGGGCATGCACACTGCATCGTCCGACATCGAGCGCGAGACATTCATCAGTCAGTACCCGAAACACAGCCGGGCCTTCCAGAATGGCTGATGCACCTTCCGGAAACTCAATTTCCACCAGACCGCTCATCAGAACATAGTCGCGACCAAAAGCGAGTGCCGAATTAACGGGAGGCAATAACTCACCAAAAAACTTTGCATGAGCCATGTGTGCAAACCGCGCTTCGCTTTGTGTCACATCCTCTGTTGAAGGATTGGGAACTTTTCCAGCCAGACCTGTATTTTTATTGGACCGGAAGGAATACGCGGAGAGAGCCAGAACTGCAATTAAAGCCGTGGTGATCAAGCCTCGATGCAACTTACGCTTTTCCAGTCGCGAATTTTCAGAAGTCATGTTCGACAGCGGTTTGATTGAATGACGAACGACTTGACCATCATTTGAAATTTGATCGATGTCAGCCATCACCTGACTGACGAAATTTCCAGTATCGACTGGCAAACGAGAGAGCGTTTCACGGATGAATTTTTCTTTTCGAGACTGCGTCCCATCAACGACCATGCCCAACAGATGATGAGTCTGATAGAGATCAGCCGCAGATTTCAACAGACTCTCATCCGATGCAAGCAGTTCTCGCAATTCCGTTAGCGCGGCATCATCGAGTTCCCCTTCCAGGTAATCGGTGAACAACTCGGCAAAGCGTTCCTGATTTTTCATGACAGCTCTCCCTCTGCAGCGGCGACTCGATTTTCAACGCACTGCTGTAACTTTTGACGAATTAACCAGAGTTGTTTTTTCACCGCCGCCACAGATCGACCACAACGGGATGCCATCTCGTCCAGAGGAATTTCTTCTTCGTAACGCCAGGTGATAAACCTGCGAAGATGCTCGCCCAGTGAATCTACACAAACTTTGAGATAATCGAGTCGCTCAACAAATATCTCCGGTGGTTCCGAACTTCTTCTTTCCAGTTCACGCTGCAGTAAATCGGGTGCGTAGCGGGCATGGTAATCCGCGACTCGTCTTAATCGTGTCAGTTCTGTTTTGAGTTGATAATTCGCAATGGTGAATAACCACGAACCAAATTGCGTTCCTGGTGTATATTCCTCCAGCCGAGTGTAGGCTGCGACAAATGTCCGTTGAGCGACCTCATCAACATCGATTCCGGGCGGAACGTGTCCCGCCAGCCATGCCCGTAATGGTGCCTCAAACCTGCGCACCACGATCTCAAAAGCGGCTGGCTCCCCTTTTTGGGTGCGACAAATCGCCTTTTCAAGCTGATGATCATTAATATCATTCATCTCATAAGCATTCATACATAAAGATATGGCAGTTATTTCCGACAGGTTACCCATAAACAGAAAGAAATTTGATGAATTGATGAAGAAATCCCATTCAATCCGTAAATTGCCACTTTAAAGTGAGATTATAATTTGCCATATCTCATTACTGATCATCAACTTAAAGAATTCCGAAACATGAATGATGGGTATCATTTAAGATCAGTCAATTCTAATGTATACATCATTTTATGATAATCGATTTCTCTCAACCAATAGAATGCGTTTCTCTGAGTTGCTACCATTGACGAAGAAAATGTGTGGATTCAGCAGGTCATAGCTGTTATTCGCAGGTCATTTTTCTATTTCCTCGCGATCTTCTCACTCCTCAGAGGTGCCTCTTGAAAGCGTTTGTATTCCTCTCCTGTCTGGTTTTCCCTGGATTCCTCTCGTTCACATTTGCAGAACAGAATCTGTACGTCTCAGCAGATGCCAATGCCGAAAGCGACGGCAGTCCTGAGCAACCATTCAAAACTTTAAATCAAGCTCGTGATAAAATTCGACAACTTCGAAAAGAGGGAATCCTCAAACAAGGTGAAGGAGTCACGGTGCATGTGAATCCGGGAGTCTATTCGCAGCAATCCTCGTTTGAGTTGACGGCTCAGGATAGCGGCACTGAAAATGGACCAATTGTTTACCAGGCCGCCAAAGGTGGAAAAGTTCTGATTCAGGGTGGCATTTCGCTGAATGCAGAATCTTTTCAGCAAATAACTGATGAGGCTGTTTTGTCACGACTGGATCCCGCGGTTCGCAACAAAGTGAAGGTCTGCGATCTTTCCAAAATCATTTCCTCTGCGTTCCCCGAATTCAAAACCGCCTATCGCGGTTCGCCTTCGGCTCCCTGGCTCTATGTCGATCAGCAACCGATGACACTGTCCCGCTGGCCAAACATTTCCGGGGAAACTGATAGTAGCTGGGCAGAATTCTCCAAGACAATCGATACTGGCCTACCCCGCCCCGATTCTGATGCCCCGGCTTTAAAAAAACTTCATCCTGGTTCATTTGTCTTTGAAGATTCTAGACCTGCTCGCTGGAATCTGGAAGAGGGTGTCTGGCTGCATGGATATTGGACACATGACTGGAACGATGAAGCGATCCGCATTGATTCCTACGACAAAGAGAAAAAAATTATCAAGCTGGCCGCTCCCCATTCCTACGGCATCAACGCGGGAACCTGGGGCGCGAAGAAACGGCGTTTCTTTGCTTTAAATACTCTCGAAGAATTAGATGCCCCCAATGAATGGTATCTGGACCGCAATCACAAACGGCTTTATTTTTATCCCGAAAATGAACTGGCAACATCTGAGATCGTCCTGGCGACTTCTACTCAATCGCTGGTCAAGGTCGAGGGAACAAAACATGTCAAACTGATTGGTATGGATTTTCAGTATGCCCACGCCAACGGGATGCTCATTCGCAATACCGACCACTTTGAAGTTATTGGGTGTATCGTCGCGAATCTGGCGGGAAGTGGAATTTCGTTTCATGGAACCTCAGGTGCAATTCGTTCCTGTGATGTCTTCAATATTGGTCGCGGAGGAATTTCCTTAAACGGAGGTGATCGTCAATCACTCACGCCAGCGAAAAATGTTGCAGAAAACAATCATATTCATCATTACGGCCTCTTTCAGCGAACTTATGCACCTGGGATCGGAGTCCACGGCTGTGGACAGATCGTTCGCAACAACAGTATTCACGATGCTCCTCACAATGCCGTCTTATATAGTGGTAACGAACATCTGTTCGAATTCAACGATGTCTATCGAGTCGTCATGGAAACCGGAGATGCTGGGGCTTTCTATACAGGTCGGGACTGGACGAGCAGAGGGAATATCCTCCGTCACAATTTCATTCACGATCTCGGTGGAGGCGATGCAAGTCATGTCAACACGATGGGAATCTATCTGGATGACTGCGACAGCGGAGATACTCTTGAGGGAAACATTTTCTATCGCGCAGGCCGCGCCCTCATGATTGGCGGAGGACGCGATAATCCGGTATTAAATAATCTGGTTGTCGATTGCCCGATTGGTCTACATATCGACGCGCGAGGGATGACCTGGAAGCAATGGAACAACCCTGATCACCCAAGTTGGATGCTGGAAGAAAAAGCCGAGCGTCTCAACTACAAGCAAGCACCATGGAGTACTCGTTACCCACGCCTGGCTGCAATCATGAACGAGAATCCTCGTGAACCGCTGGGAAACCCCATTCGCAACAACGCGTTCATCAACTGCAGCAAACAGGTTTGCAGCTTTGATGGCAATGTCAAAAAACTGCTCGATAAATTTGAAATCGTTGACAATCTGGCAGTCAGCACAAACGGTGAGGCCCAGGTGAGCGAAGTTAAAGGATTCACTGACATTTCCGGCAGCAAAGAGAAGCCGATCGAACTTGGCGACGATTCGCTAACCGCTCGCGAATCCCTTACGCTGATGCAGGCATGGATACAAATACAGATTCCAACATTCGAAACGATTCCGATCGAGAATATCGGCTTATACAAGGATGAATACCGAAACACACTACCAACGCAATGAAGCGATGGGCGTGGTCGTTTGCAAACTCCACGCCCATCTCTCCGTTTTGAAAAGTGCCCCCCTGAAACTTGCATGTATCAATTACGGATTCAGCAGACGATTGGCAGACTCAAAAGAAACCTGTGCCCCACATCGCAGAATCAGGCCGCATCCTCTTCGAGCCATTCCCAGGCTTCGTCGATCTTCGTGGCATCAAAATATTGAATCTTGGCCATTGTAAAAGGCTTGCAAACCTTGGCCATCCACTCTTCCCAGCGTTTGTCGCCAACGAGGGCGATGCGTTCAACCTTGGTGCAATGGGTAGTGGCGAATTTAATGTCGTCCCAGCCCGCATGAAGATCCCATCCGTGGAAGTCAACAAAGTGAGCAAGAAGCCGAACCTTGCCATGAGATGCGATGACCTCATCGACTGCAGGGACAAAGAACTTGTAATCTTCGTCGTGCAATTTGCCGCTGAGAGTGAATCCGAGGATATTGTCTTTACTTTTATCGATACGAGTGATCATAAGATATTCTTCCTTGCAGAAAGTTCAGAATCATCGTCAAAGAATTGTCAAAACGCAATGGCTTAATGGAAGTGCGAGAATGTCATCGATTACAGCTTAAGCGTCTACCGATTCAGTAGCTTCAACTATTCCCATGAACTTCGCAAGCATATTTGTCACTTGATCGTAAAACAATTGAGCGTAAAACAAATATCAAGTCACTTCAGTAGCTTTTGCATTGCCTCCATCAGAACCGCTTCGACATCTTCTGTCACACGGGAAGCGCGATCACTCGCCTCGTACCCGCCCTGGCTGTAGGCAATTTTGGTGCCAATATAGCCTGGGGCATACTCTCCGTAAGCAGCCATTAAAACGTGCAGGTCAGGTCGCATTTTTTGTGCGGCCAGTTGATACTCGACAAATAGCTCGCCTGGCATATGGAGTATGCGGACATCCCCTACTGACAGGCATCCGATATCAACCTTTTCTCCCGCCTGACAACTTCGCAGCCAGGCCAGATACTTGGCCGAATAGTACCGAGCATCTGGCTTTGCTGTCTGGTCGTTAATGACGGCAACTAGCTCCTCTTCAACCAGATGAGTCGCCACTGGTAACTGAACCGCCTCAGTCTTCCAGGATACCTGCTCGCTGCTCAGAGGACTCCGCTTGATATTATTCCAGGCTTGTTCCATCCCCTTCTCGACTTTGTCTGCAAGTACTTGCCGGTTTTCATGGGATCCATCATTCCATTTCCCTGCCCCAATATTACCACCGGCGCCGTTGAAATGAATGTGCGGAATCTCTGTTTTCTTCTCACGGGCATTCCGCGCCATTCCAGGAAAATCGGGATTCGCAAGGCCAGTGCGGTAATAACTTTGTGGATGCGTTGCGTAATAAGTCATTACGACGATCGGTTGGTCGCCATTGTAAAGTACAAAAGTCTTGAGGAGTGGATCGATTGTGCCAACCGGAAAAGCACGAATTTTCGGATCGGCCGTTGCCGTGTATCGGGTATACAGAACCTTTCCATCTGGTCCGAGAATCCTTCGATTGGAAGCGACTTCTTTAACCTCAGCTTCACCAAATCCAAAATGAGTTACTTCCACAGCATGCTGCAAACCTTCTTCAATCGCCCCTGCAGCCCGTTTAATCACAGTCATCGCAAAGCGAGGATCAAATCCAACGCCAGAAGCACCGGACTGATTGAGCAAGGCTTCGGCGGAAAAGTCACAGCGAGGGGCATCGTGCTGGTGAATCGTATGGACTGAAACTCTCTCGGGAATCGTCCCTGCTGCTTCTGCTAATTCTTCCTTAAAGCGAGTTTGGCCTCCATTACTGATGCCGATCCAGTCGACCGAACAGAGTACAATCGGCTGACCGGAACCCAGCAGAACAACTCCACGACAACTCAGTGGTTCCTGAATACCAATCGTCGGGTCGTAAGCCAGCGGACTGCCGACTGGCGGCGAGGCATCCACATTGAAGGTCGCAACTCGTAAATCGGCAGCTTCGATATTCATCCCGGAAATGAGCAGAATACTGGCCACACAGGTTAGAATCAGAAAGATTAGATGATCATTTCGAGAGTTCATGATTTTCTCACTTGTTCGTTGGGGTAACATAAGCCTGTTCAGGTTAACAGGCAAATCGTGGAGATAATTTCGAGCGACTCTCTGAAATTGATGGTTGAGAGGTTTTGATTTTTACAAGTTTTAGTATAACGTGATATCAGTTAGCCGCTCAAGCTTCCCGCCCGTGTCCTTCCTGCTGAAATCTGAGCGAGAGAATCTATGCCAAGAATTCACTTTGCTGTGTTCCTGTTTCTGTTCCTGACTTTACCTCCCTGCACTTCAAGTAACTCCTGCTTGTTGCAAGCCGATGAAAAACAAAGCTACGCTGATGAACTTCCGCGAGTTCCGGCTTTATCCCCCGTCGAAGCGATGAAACATTTTAATGTCGCCCCCACTTACCAGATTCAACAAACAGCAACTGAACCGCTGTTGAACGATCCAGTAGCGATGTGTTTTGATGAACAAAGTCGTTTATACGTCGCCGAAATGCGTGGCTATTCGGAACAGTCGGAAGATAACCTGGGTCAGATCCGTCTGCTGGAAGATGTCGATGGGGATGGCATTTTCGATAAGAGTCACATTTTTGCAGAAGGACTCTCCTGGCCGACGGCGATCATTTGTTATCGCGGAGGTGTGTTTGTCGGCGCTGCACCGGATATCTTTTACCTCAAAGACACGAACGGCGATCATAAAGCCGATCTCAAGGAAATTGTCTTTACGGGTTTTGGTAAAACCAATGTTCAAGGTCTACTCAACTGTTTCCGCTGGGGACTCGATAATCGAATCCATGGAGCAGCCAGTTCATCCGGAGGACTCGTACGACGGCCCGATCAGCCAGAATCCGCAGCCGTCAATTTACGCGGACGCGATTTTTCTTTCGATCCTGAGACTTACGAGATTCAATCAGAGAGCGGTGGCGCACAACACGGAATGAGTTTTGATGACTGGGGTCGGAAGTTTGTCTGCTCAAACAGCGATCACCTGCAGATGGTCGTTTACGATGATCGATACGCTGCCCGGAATCCTTATCTGACCGCACCCAATTCCCGTAAGAGTATCGCTGATGATGGAGGACAAGCTCCCGTATTTCGATCCAGCCCAGTCGAACCCTGGCGGATTGTCCGTACTCGCCTGCGTGTTTCAGGAGCAGTGAAAGGCGTTGTTGAGGGAGGCGGAAAGCCTGCCGGATATTTCACCGGATCCACTGGAGTAACAATCTATCGAGGAGATGCCTGGCCGAAAGAGGATCAGGGGTTAGCTATTATTGGAGACGTCGGAAGTAATATCGTACATCGCAAACGACTCATTCCGGATGGCGTGCTCTTTCACGGAACAAGAATCGATGATCACTCAGAATTATTGACATCCAGCGACATCTGGTTTCGACCGGTTCAATTTGAAAACGGTCCTGATGGAGCCTTACACATTCTGGATATGTACCGCGAAGTGATTGAGCATCCTGCAAGCCTCCCACCAATGATCAAACAACATCTGGATTTGACAAGTGGCCGCGATCGCGGTCGGCTCTATCGCCTTGTCCCTGAGGGATATACCCAGCCTTCGCGTCCCGTTGTAGACGAACTCTCGTCAAAGGAATTAGTCGATTTACTGCAGCACCCAAACTCATGGCACCGGGAGACAGCCAGCCGATTGTTGTTCGAACGGCAGGATCAATCTGTACGTGATGAATTGATCAAAGTTGCGAGTGGCGATTCCGCTCTCGGACGTATGCACGCACTGGCAACCCTGGATGGACTATCACTGCTAACTCCAGATATTCTGGCTGAGAAAATTAACGATCCGCATCCACAAGTACGGCGACACGCCATAATGTACGCTGAACAATTTGCCAACAATGCCCTGGTTAAGCAAAAGCTGGAACAATGCATCGATGATCAGGATCCTGAAGTCATCTTCCAACTTGCTTTCACGCTCGGAGAATTTTCAGCGACATGGCGAACACCGCTGATTACGAAACTCCTGAAATCTCATGGTGATAATGAGTGGATTCGTTTTGCACTGTTCACTTCAATCGGTGATCAAGTCGGATTGGTGCTCAAGCAACTGGCAAACGAATCTCAGTTTGTGACGACCCCATCAGCCAAAAAGGTCATCGATGAACTAGTCACTTTAATGGCCAATCAACCCGATCCCACGCACTTGGCGACTCTTGTAAAATTAACCACAGACGAGACTGCTCTCTCACCCGCAGTCAAACAGGAATTGTTGCAACGTTATCTCGTTAAATCTGCCGCTCAGGGACGACTTGATCGCAGCGGTGTCTCAATGGGCCAAGGCGAATTGCAAAAGTTGCTCGACGATCTCCTCGTAACAGCCCGCTTACAGACAGATGATAATATACTCACAGTCCAGAAACGCGTCGATGCGATTCGTTTGTTAGCGATCTCTTCCGATTCTGAAGACCACCAACGGCTGATGAATCTGATTGATCCCCGGGAACCGGACGAAATCCAGACAGCTGCTTTGTCAGTACTTGCTGGTCAGGCCGATTCAAAACTCGACAGTTTTCTGCTGTCCAACTGGGAAAGTCTCAGCCCCAAACTCCGTAAGACCGCTGTCGATATTTTATTGAGTCGCGATCCATGGACTGTCTCGCTCTTGACTGCGTTGAATGAGGAAAAATTACCAATCTCAACGATTTCATTGAGTACTCTGCAGATACTGGCGCAATCCGAGACTGCGGAAGTTCGAGACATTTCAAATCAGCTGAAAAAGAGAGTAAGCAGTACACCACGCGCAAGCATTGTCACTGCTTATGAACCGGTGCTCAACGAATCTGGTGGTATTGACAAGGGCCGGGTGATCTTTGAAAAAAACTGCTCGAGTTGTCATCGACTCGAAGGCAAAGGTCAGGCGATTGGCCCCAATCTGGCTTCGTTCCGGAATCGTGGAAAAATGGCCATCCTCATTAACATTCTCGATCCCAACCGGGAAGTGACGCCCGAATATCTCAATTACGTGATTGTGACCGAAGACGGACGATCTCATACGGGAATCCTTACATCTCAGAATGCAACGACTGTTACATTAAAACGAGCGGAAGGAAAAGAAACTCAAATTCGCCGGATTGAAATTGAAGACATTCGCAGTACTGGTATGTCGCTGATGCCGGAAGGACTGGAAAAAGAGATCAGTCAAGAATCGATGGCCGACTTGCTAACCTATCTGATGCAAGCCGAATAATCAGTCAATTAAATATGTGGAAATTCCGAATGCGATTTCTATCAATAAATGTCGTTTGACGTGTAACACTGCTGGCTTGCCCAGCAGTGTTTCATTCGACTTTGGAATTCAGCAGATCGCGCATATCTTCCGTTAGACATATCGCTCTGCTTACTCTGCGATGACTCGTTTAGTGGGAAGCCTCGCATCGAGCTTCAACAGAGCATCACTGAGTTGATGTTTAAGTTCACGTGATTTTACTGGCTCCTTCCGGTCGAGATTCCTAGCCTCACTGGGATCTTTCATCAGATTGTATAACTCAACTCGATCATCCTCGAAAAAGTGGAGCAGCTTGTAGTGCCCCTTCCGAATTGCTGCATGGGGACGTGTCTGGCTGGTCAGGAAATCTCCAACTCCAATTTCCGCAGGCGACTGGGCAAACTTTTTCTCGGGATGATAATAAGGGAAGTGCCACACAAGCGGTTGCTCACGATTCAAAACGGATTGAGGATTGTGAAGCAATGGCAATAAGCTGACACCATCCAACGTTCCTGATGGCGCCTTACGATTTGAGACCTCAGCAAATGTTGGCAATAAATCACAACCGTGTACAACATCGTCACAGGTTGTATCGGGAGTTACTTCACCCGGCCACCGGACAATGAAAGGCACTCGTATGCCTCCTTCGTACAGATTCCATTTGCTGCCTCGGTACGGCTCATTTGTTGTATAATTAGGATGGCCCCCATTATCAGACATGAATACGACAAGCGTTCGGTCGGCAATCCTGGCATCATCCAAAGACTGCAATAACTCTCCAATCAGATGATCTAGAGTTTCCACCATCGCACCATAAGGCGCCCGAGACTCTGGGCCGATTCCTGCTAGCTTATTGCGATATTTCTCGACCAGCCACTCGCAGCGACTGTGGATCGGATCATGCACGAAATAATGGGATAGATAGAGAAAAAATCGTTTGTCACGGTGATCGTTGATGAAATTGACTGCTTTCTCAGTCAACGTATCAACAGGATATTTGCCAGTCGGAATTGGTTGGTCACGAATGTTGTTCAAACGGTAGCTGTAAGGATGAGACCCGAAGTCTCCTGCACCAGTCAAAAACCCCTGCTGCAAAGGGCCATGAGTCGGCGACCAGCCCAGATATCCGTCATGATGCTGGCTGATATGCCATTTCCCATAGAAACCTGTTTCGTAACCAACTGCCGACAATACTTCGGCAATTGTCTGTTCATCCAACGGCAGGTTGAGTGTAAATGGTGGAGACTGCAGAGGCACCGACAGGTCCTGTTGACCAGCCGAGTTTTTAGTTACAAATTCAAAATGCAATCGGGCTGGAAACTTACCTGTCATAATTGCAGCACGCGATGCAGAACAAATTGGTGCGGGAGCGTAAGCCTGAGTAAAGCGCATTCCTTCACGGGCCAGCCGATCAATGTTAGGCGTGTCGTGAATCCGGTTTCCATAACAGCCGAGATCACTCCACGATAAATCGTCAACTAATATAAAAACGATATTCGGAGGTTCCTCACCAGCTAAACAGATGATTCCAGCCAACGGTACTGTAACTTGAGTGAGTAGAATCAGTACTACACGACAGATCATCGTTTTGATCAGGCTCATCGACATACAGTCCCTGGCAATTGCAGATAATTAAATGTGATACAAACAGATTGCAGGAATACGGTCTATTCCGCAAATAATTCTACACTTCGACAATTCACGAGTCCAAACAGACGACCCTGGCATTTCATTGAACGGAATCGGCTGCATAATTGCTATAATCGATAACACTGACCTGGCCAGAAGCTCTTTCGCAAAGAAACTCTACGCGGGCATGAATCAATAACCTACAATTCAGTCAGACCCCGTATTCATCATCGATAAAACTGTCTGGATCGTAACGATGACCAACATCTGGCAAGCCACCGTATCGAGCAAGAATAACACATCCGTTCCCAAATCGAACGGTCCGGGAAAACTGCTTCAGATACATCCGGTTCAAATCAATACCGGACTGATCGACATTCCAGAAAGTGGCTTAAAAATCGGTCGAGGAAACACTGCCGAACTCATTCTGCACGATGATTCCATATCCCGCGAACATGCGTCAATTTCTTTCCAGAATGGGACGTGCTATCTGCAAGACCTTGGCAGTACCAATGGCACTTTCCTCAACGGCGTAGACGTTGAAAAGGCAGATATTCGCCCCGGCGATCGAATTTCTGTCGGGTCGTACATTTTCAAATTGCTCTCCAACGATGAAACGGAAGCCCAGTACTACGAAGCCGTTTACGACATGATGACTCAGGATGGATTGACCCGAGCCACCAACAAGCGAGCATTTCTGGACATCCTCAAACGTGAAACACTTCGTTCGATCAACACCAATCGCCCACTCTCGCTAATTATGTTCGATATCGATCACTTCAAATCGATAAATGACACTTACGGGCATCTCGCTGGAGACCAGGTACTTCGTGAAGTTTCTCAACGAATACGAAGCGTGATCGAATCTCACGTCACTTTTGCTCGTTATGGTGGGGAAGAATTTGCACTTTTGATCCCCGAGCTCAATATTGAACAGATCGCAACGATTGCAGAACGATGCAGAGCGGTCATTTCTGAGACTAAATTTGATTGCGAAAGTGACACAATCACAGTCTCGATCAGCCTGGGTGTCTCCAATATGCAATCTCTCAGCCAGGATACTTTACAACCGGATACCGATCTTATTGCAATCGCAGATGCAAAACTATATCGCTCCAAGAACGAGGGGCGAAATCGTGTCACTATCTGATCCGCCCAAAGAGAACTTGCAAACTATTGACCTCGACTTCCAACTCAACCAACTCCCGCATGTCGCCAGGCACGATATCGATAATGCTCATTGGGAAGCTGAAAACACAGCTGAAAATGTTACGAATGCAGGGGGGCGACGGCTGGAAAACAGCACTCGCTCCCTGATCGGCAAGCGATTCGGAAATTATATCGTTGAAGCCAAAATCGGCTCTGGAGGAATGGGTACCGTCTATCGAGCCAGGCAACTTGCTCCTGTCAAACGCACCGTTGCGATGAAAGTCATCAAACACAGTGATGCTAACCCGGATTTCTCACCCGGGGGTGGAAAAAGGCTGCCTGGTTTGGGATAAGTTGTTTTCTCACAACAGCTTTCACCCCAAACGACAGGCAGCCTTCTCATGACACAGTGTTCCACAAAGTCCC